>NZ_JBFEGG010000001.1:0-1532869 GCF_047228935.1 Ornithinibacillus jepli | reverse complement strand
CCGAACACAGCAGTTAAGCTTCTCAGCGCCGATGGTAGTTGGGGCATTGCCCCTGTGAGAGTAGGACGTTGCCAGGCTAAATTAAAAAGCCAAGAGATGAAGACTATCATCTCTTGGCTTTTTTGTTATTTAGCAATACTATGTAAAACCTATTAATTCGCTTAATAATTTTTCTATTCAAATATTTAATTATAAGTTAGTAATAAAACATTCCATTTTTTGGTTAAGAGTTACTAATGTTGAGTAGTTGTATAATTATCACTGAAGAGGTAATACGTTTAATTTAATTCCTTTTTCGTAACAGAAAAAGCACGCCCAATACAGGCGTGCTTAACTCCCAATTATGCCATTCCAAAAGGTCCTAATTTTTGCGTATTGCCTCCGCCTTTTCCACTCATACCTGCTACGAATGGAACCATTTTAGAAATGGCTTGGCCAAGATTTTGGTTGTTTCTAGTCATCGTATAATAAGTTGCTGCACCTACTCCAACTGAAGCGACAATTGGCAACCATTTTCCTTTTGTTTGCACTCGAAACCAACCCTTTCTTCTAGCCTTAGTTTAGTCCCCAATACAGTATTAGAATGCCTCAAACTGAGGAAAAGATTAAAGGAATCAAATGCCAGTACTTGCAGATTCAAAAGCTGCATTCATTCCAGCAAGTCTTCCTGTTACTAACGCAGACGTAATGTTGTATCCACCTGTATATCCATGGATATCTAAAATTTCACCACAAAAATAAAGTCGATCCATTATTTTTGATTGCATAGTATTTGGTACGATTTCCTTAATGGAAACACCGCCTCCTGTAACAAATGCTTTTTCTAAAGGAAGTGATCCATTCACTGTAAAGGTAAAGTTTTTAAAGTCTAGAACGATAGAACGAAGTGTTTCTTTTCCTAAATTAGCCGCTTTTTGATTATCTGAAACGTTATTTTTTTCTAAAATAAAGGTTAAGAAACGTTCTGGTACTATTCCCTTTAATAAATTTTTAACTGCTCTCTTCGGATTTTCTTCAATAGATGATAATAGTTCATGGAAAAGAAGGTCCTCGTTTTTATCAGGTAGCGTATCAAGGTGCATTGTTACTTGTTTTTTACCTTTCAAGATTTCTTTTACAACAAATTGAGAACAGCGTAAAACAGCAGGGCCAGATACACCAAAATGGGTGAAAATCATATCCATTTTATGGGTTATGATTGGTTTGTTTTTATCATTTAGGACTGAGAGTTCTACACTTCGTAATGAAAGCCCTTGTAATTTCTTTTGCTTAATAAAGTCTTCATTAGAAGTTAATGCTACTTCTGTTGGATATAATTCGGTTATCGTATGACCAGCTTTTTTCGCCCATGCGTAGCCGTCACCAGTCGAGCCTGTATAAGGAACAGCCTTACCCCCAACTGCAATTACTAAAGAAGAAGTCTCGATTTTGTCTCCATTTTCTAAGATGATCATGTGGTTATTTTTTCCGTAATGTACAGCTTTAACAGGTGTATTTAGTTTAACCGTTACTTGAAGCTCGTCCATTTTATTTATAAGTGCATTTACAACATCTTTGGCAGAGTTAGATACAGGAAACATCCGACCATGGTCTTCTTCTTTTAGAGCGACTCCTAGACCTTCAAAGAAGTCTATAATGTCATAATTATTGAAGACAGAAAAAGCACTATATAAAAACCGACCATTCCCAGGTATATGCCTGATTACTTCATCCTGTGGAAGACGATTAGTAACATTACATCTACCACCACCTGAGATAGCCAGTTTCTTGCCTAATTTGTTCCCTTTTTCGATTAACATCGTTTTTGCTCCGTGTTCAGCGGCAGCAATGGAAGCCATTAAACCAGAAGGTCCACCACCTATTACGATTACGTCATAATTCAATGCGATTCATTCCTTTCATCAGTATATTTTATCATTTCTAAGTAACGGTACTCAATTTTGAGCCAAAAAAATTATGTACATATCGAATTGTATAGAATTGTAAGCTAACGTTATCCATTGAACCGCTAGTATGATAAAATAGGCTTAATGTAATATTTTAAATTAAATGCAGGTGAAAAAATGTCGAAGTCATCAATTGTAAGAGGTGCTTTCCTATTAACGGGGGCGTCTTTTTTATCGAAGTTTTTAGGGATGATATATATTATACCCTTTAATGCAATGGTAGGCCCAGAGGGTGTCGCATTGTATAATTATGCCTATATACCATACAGTATATTAATTACAATTGCTACGGTAGGTATTCCTTTAGCCGTATCAAAGTTTGTATCCAAATATAATTCATTTGGTGATTATTATACTGGCATGCAAATGTTTAAAACCGGGATTTTTATGATGGCACTAACCGGGATTATTACCTTTTTAGGTTTATTTTTTAGTGCTGAATTGATTGCCCAACAAATAATTACCGATGAAAAAGAATTACAGAATAGTGTAGAAGATGTAACGATGGTTATCCGTATGGTTAGCTTTGCATTAATTATTACACCTTCCATGAGTATTATGCGTGGATTTTTCCAGGGAAATCAATCAATGGGGCCAACAGCAGTTTCCCAAGTTATTGAACAGATTGCGCGAATCATATTCTTATTGGTTGCTGCTTTTTTAATTATTTATGTCTTTAATGGGACAGTTACAACCGCAGTAGGCTATGCGACTTTTGCTGCGTTTATAGGTGCAATGGTTTCTTACGCAGTATTATTAATATATTGGAAAAAAAGAAAGCCGTATATTGACCAGAAAATAGCCGAACAAAAGACTGCTCATAATATTCCTAAGAAAAAGCTGATTGCGGAATTATTCCGCTATGCTGGCCCTTTTGTTATCGTATCAATTGCTATACCTGTTTTTCAGCTTGTAGACACACTTACTTTCAATAGGGGAATGGTGGCAATTGGTGAGGGTGCCGTTTCAGATGCGTTATTCGGTTCTATTTATTCACTAAGTCATAAGCTTGTTATTATACCAGTTACAATTGCAACTGGTTTATCGTTAGCGATTATGCCGGCAATAACTTCTGTGTTTAGTCAAGGTCAAAAGCCGTTACTGCATAACCAAATTAATCAGGCATTACAAATTATTATAGTATTAGTTATCCCCGCATCACTTGGTTTAACAATACTCTCTAAAGAAGCTTACGGTACATTGTATGGAGGGTTGGAAACGCTAGAGCGAACAGGTTCATTACTGGGCTGGTATGCTCCTGTTGGTATATTATTTGCGATTTTAACGGTTACATCCTCCATATTACAAGGAATAAATCAACAAAATCATGCTGTAATCAATCTATGCGCAGGAATTTTATTTAAAGTTCTTTTTAATATTCTATTTATCCATATGTTTAGTGCAAAGGGTTCGATTTTTGCAACGGCAATTGGGTTAGGTATAGCTGTGGTGCTCAACTTAATCCGAATTAAGAAATCAATTGATTTTCCGTTAAAACAAATAATAAAGCGAAGTATATTAGTAGGAATTTTTGTAGTTATTATGGGAATTGTAATTTTCATTTTAAAATTAATAGTTGGGGCGATCTTCCCATATGAAGAAACAAGGCTTGGTTTAATGTTTATGTTAATAATTGGTGTGGTCTTTGGGGGATATGTGTATTTGTGGTTCGCATATAAATCAACCTTATTAGAAAGAGTATTTGGAGAGAGAGTACGTGTACTAAGGAAAATATTTAGGTAGACACTGAGGTGTTTAAATGAGATTAGATAAATTACTTGCTAATATGGGATATGGTTCCCGTAAAGACGTAAAAGAATTAATTAAAAAGAAACGAGTTACCGTTAATGATTATCTTATTAAAGATAGTGGAATGAAGATTGATACTACTAGTGACTTAGTGAAAGTAGATGAGCAAGTTGTTAAGTACAAACCGTTTATATACTTAATGATGAATAAACCTCCAGGTGTTATTTCTGCAACCGAGGACTTGTATGATAAGACTGTAATCGATTTATTGCCACCAAGTGTGCAGCATTATCGACCATTTCCTGTTGGGAGATTAGATAAAGATACAGAAGGGCTCTTGTTATTAACGAATGATGGAAAGCTTGCTCATCAACTACTCTCGCCTAAGAAAGATGTAGGAAAAACATATTATGCTAAAATTTCGGGAACGGTAACAGATGAGGATATTGAGGCTTTTCTAGAAGGTGTTATATTAGAAGATGGATATCAAACGAAACCAGCTAAACTAAGTATTATTAGCTCTGGAGAACTTTCTGAAATTGAAGTTGTCATTACTGAAGGAAAATTTCATCAAGTAAAGCGTATGTTTGAAGCAGTCGGGAAAAAGGTTGTCTATTTAAAGCGATTAAGCATGGGAGAGTTAAAACTTGATAACACTTTAAAATTAGGAGATTTTCGTGAGTTAAACGATAAAGAGCTTTCTTATTGCCAATCAATGAAGTGAGGGATAAACTATGGGACAAAGTCCACATTATTTTATCGCAATTCCTGTACCAGATGATTTAAAAGCAATATTTGCTACTTGGCAAGATGATTTAATGCAAAAGCTTTCTTATAAAATATGGCCACATCAAGATGATTTGCATATTACATTGAAATTTTTAGGAGCTGTAGAAGAAGAACAATTATCTCAGCTACAGAAAGGATTAACTAATATTACACATACGGATTTTCCTTTAAACGTGGGGTCTATAGGTACTTTTGGAAAGCATGATAGTCCCCGTGTACTTTGGGCAGGTGTAGATAAAACGGAAATTTTAGAGGAACTGTATAAAAAAATAGAAGTAACAGCGACTCAATCAGGTTTTGCTAAAGAGAATAGACCATACCGACCTCATATTACATTAGCAAAAAAATGGACTGGTAATAAAGACCAAGTAGTTATTCTAAATGAAATAAAAGAAGACTATACATTTGAGACATTTCACATCAATGTGGAAGAATTTGTTCTGTATCAAATTTTTCCTTCTAAATTACCGAAATATGAAAGAGTAGAAACATATCGGTTAAAAAGGGGGTAATCCATTGGCCCAATTAATTAAACTTCAAAATTATATAACTCGTTATGAATGGGATATTTATCGGTATCCTAGTCAATTTATCCGATATAAACAAGATAATTGGAAGAAAATCCATTATTTATGGAGTAATGATGAACTTCTTATACCAGATCAACCTGAAGAAGAGGAACTGAAAAAATCAAAATGGAATTTATTTCAGAAGAAAAAGAGTCATGAATATACAATAGAAGATAAAGAAAAGGAAACGATTCCTCGTACTGAAGAAGAATTAAAGCACTATTTTTTAGAGCATATTATCCCATTTCAATTTAAATGGGCTACCTCAACTTTATCAAGTGTTTCTTTTGTAGATTCTAAATTTTATAAAGAAGAACTACTTCAGTATTTCTTAAAGAGATTTCCTGATACGTACTTATTAATGTATTATCCAATATTTGAAATTCGTAATGCTCCAATCGAAGGTGAGCTAATTTTAATTAACCCATTAGGTATTGAAATTATCTATTGTTTAGAAGAGGAACAAGATGCGGTGATCATGGCGTCAGACGATCGAAGCTGGGTATTTGAAAATGGCAATAAGAAAACGAAACGATTAAGTCCTGTATTTGCTTTGAAGAGAACGGAGAAAATAGTTAGAGGAATTTTAGATAAATATAACATCACGTTTCCGATTCAGAAGGTAGTACTTTCTCGCACAAATATTATTAATTTTCTATCAGAACCTTATAACACTAGAATAATAGGGAAACATGAATATGATGATTGGTTTCAAGAAAAACGTTCACTCATCTCTCCCCTAAAAAATAATCAATTAAAAGCAGCGGAAGCTTTGTTAAAACATTGCCAATCTTCCTATGTAAAGCGTCCTGATTGGGAAGAAGATTTTGATGGGATTATCTTGGAAGATGAGGAATGAAGCTATGTACATTTTTATTGTAAATCCAGTATCAGGGAATGGACGAGGCTTAAAGGTATTTCAAAAATTAGTAAAAAGTACTCTATACCAACAACTAGAAACAAAGTATTACTATACAGAATATCCTGGTCATGCAGAAAAACTTGCTAACGAGATAACTGCTGGAAATGCCCGGGATATTAAATGCATCGTTATAGTTGGTGGGGATGGAACGGTACATGAAGTATTAAATGGGTTAAGAGATGTTAAAATACCAATTAGTTTTATTCCAGGTGGTTCTGGCAATGATTTTGGACGAGGTACAAAGATTATGGGCTCGCCAATAGAAATTTTAAAAAGAATAGTAAACGATGAGAGTCCATTAATCTATTGGAAAGGTCATTTCATAAAGGACAAAGAAGAACGTTATTTTATAAATAGTATTGGATTCGGGTTTGATGCTGAAATTGCCAAAAAGGCCAATCTATCAAAATATAAGAATTTATTAAATAAACTCCGTCTAGGCACATTAACTTATGTAATAGCACTTATACAAGTATTAATTTATTTTAAACCATTTGTCGCGGAAGTTGAACTTGATGGCGAGAAGAAGTTACTCACAGATTGTTGGATGGTTACAATTGCAAATCATCAATATTACGGTGGCGGAATGAAAATCATTCCTACTGCTAAAATACAGCCCAATATCATACCCGTACTGATTATACATGGCATATCAAAATGGAAAGTGTTAGGATTATTTATTACGGTATTCACTGGTAAGCATATTGATTTTAAAGAAGTAGATTTATATCATGTAGAAGAGTTATCTATTCACATTAGTAACCCCATTTATTACCAAGTTGATGGACAAACTGCTTTTACCAATTCTTGTTTAATTGCTAAGGATAAACAAACTATCCAAATAATGGGGTCAAATTTTTCATAATAATTTGGGTAGACATCTTGAAAAGAATGAGAGAATTCGATACTCTATTAACATGTCTGTAATTTTACGTTAATTTATTTGGTGATATGGGGAATGCATGATGGAATGGTTTAAGAAGGTATTAGGTGAAGAATGGGAAATAACGCCTGCTGGTGGACTAACTGGGGAGGCGTATTTTGCCAAGAAAGATACGAAGCAACTTTTTCTTAAACGAAACTCATCCCCATTTTTAGCTGTTTTATCAGCTGAAGGTATTGTACCTAAGTTAGTTTGGACGAAACGACTGAACAATGGAGATGTTGTTACCGCACAGAAATGGTTGGAGGGAAGGGAATTAAGACCAGCTGAAATGCAGCATCAACGTGTAGCTGATCTTCTTTATAAAATTCACCATTCCACTGAGTTATTGCATATGTTACTAAGGTTAGGAAAGAAACCAATCACGGCTGATGACTATATTGTTTCTATTGAAAAGCGATTAAAACGTAATCAAATAGACAATGCTTCCATAGAAGTAAAGGACGCATTGACGTATTTAAATAACTATTTACCGGTTGCTAGACAAGAAAACTTAACAGTTTGTCATGGAGATATGAATCATCATAATATACTTTTAACAGATGATGGGCAATTATATCTAATAGATTGGGATAATGCGATGATTGCAGACCCAATATTAGATTATGGTAAGGTATTAAATTCTTACATTCCAAAAGAGAACTGGAAAGATTGGTTGAATCAATATGGAATCGAACTTGATAACGCGTTCCTTATCAGAATGTATTGGTATTTAATTGTTGACTGTTTATCCTTTTTCGCTTTTCATTATGAGCGTAATGAACATGATAAATATGAAGAACGTCTTTTATTATTAAAGGAATTAAATTTCCAAATGAGATTATTGTAAATTAGTTTGTTCAATTGCACTTATCCAATTATTAAGATTTTCTTTATTGGTTACGATATGCTCTTCTTGATTTTGAACGCTTTCACCTTGTCTACCATAATTATAGATTTCAGGTAAAAGCTGTAAGAGCTGTTCATTAGTTATTGCGTTTTTAGCCATCATCGATTTAACAAGTCGTTTAATTTGTTGATATTCCGAAACTTGAGCACAACATTCTGTTTGTTGTTCATCTAAAATGTCTAGTAGCAATTCGAGTTGATGATTTACGGTCAATGACATGTGACTTCACCTCATGGAATAGTATTCGATAATTCATTAAAAATATGTACGAGCGATAGAAAGAGGTGTCCGATATTGCGTCAACGTAATAAACCTTGGGCAGACGACTTTTTGCGTGAAAATACGCATTTAGTAATTCCAAGTCCAAGTGAACATAGAGGTAAATGGCAGGAACTATTTGGAAATAATAATCCAATTCATGTTGAAGTTGGAACTGGTAAAGGTCAGTTTATCGTAGGAATGGCAAGGCAATATCCCGATATTAATTTTATTGGAATTGAGCTTTCAAAGAGTGTTATCGTAACTGCAGCAGAGAAAGTTCAAGACTCAGATCAAAAGAACATCTTATTAATTCAAGAAAACGCCGAGAATTTAAATGAGATATTTATGGAAAATGAAGTTTCCACTATTTATTTAAATTTCTCAGATCCATGGCCAAAAAAACGTCATGCAAAAAGAAGGCTAACTTTTCATACGTTCTTAAAGCGGTATGAAACAGCTCTTAGTCCTAAAGGGGAGTTAATTTTTAAGACTGATAACCGAGGTCTATTCGAATATTCCTTAGTTAGCTTTTCGGAATATGGCATGCTGTTAAATGAGGTTAGTCTTGACTTACACAAGGATCACGATCCGGAAAATATTATGACCGAATATGAGGAGAAGTTTTCTGCAAAAGGTCAGCCAATATATCGTTGTAAAGCAGTATTTAGAGGAGAGTAATGTTACTCTCCTTTTTATTTTGTGGGGGAAAATAATGCGAAATTTAAATTTCTATGATAGCGTTTGCAAGAATATATACCTTTCGATACACTATTATTATATGATAATGAAGGGGGAGCATTAAATGGATGCATTACAAGTAGGTCGTGCTTCTTTAACTTGGCTGAATGGTGGAGTAAATCATTTAGATGGAGGAGCGATGTTTGGCGTTGTTCCGAAAGCCTTATGGACTAGATATTATCCAGCAAATGATCAGAATCAAATAGAATTAAGAACAGATCCCATTTTAATTCAACTTGATGGCCTCAATATATTAATTGATTCTGGGATAGGCAATAATAAATTAACACATAAACAAAAAAGAAATTTCGGGGTAACAGAGGAGTCCTCTATTGAAGCTTCCTTATCTGAACTAAACTTATCAATCGATGATATTGATATAATACTAATGACGCATCTCCATTTTGATCATGCATGCGGGCTAACGAAGGTATCCGCAAAAGGATATGAATCCGTATTTAAAAATGCAACGATTTATACTTCAACAATAGAATGGGATGAGATGAGACATCCTAATATCCGCTCTGTCAATACATATTGGGAAATGAACTGGAAGCCTATTGTAGAACAAGTTAAAACGTTCAATGAAGAAATGGAGATTGTGCCTGGGTTAAAGATGATCCATACTGGTGGACATAGTAATGGTCATGCCATTATCGTATTTGAAGACAATGAAGAAACATTTATTCATATGGCAGATATTATGGCAACAACTGCACATCAAAATAAACTTTGGGCAATGGCATATGATGATTATCCAGTAACCTCTGTCCATCAAAAAGAAAAATGGATGGAATATGGTTATCAGAAAGAAGCATGGTATACGTTTTATCATGATGCTTTTCGTCGGGCAATTAAGTATAATGCTTCAGGTGAAGAAATAGAAGTTGTGGAAAGAAGACGTTAAAAAATAATGAAAAATAAAAAGTAGCCTAGTTAATATAGGCTACTTTTATTTTGATTACATAGACTCTACAACATCAATAACTGCTCCGGTCTCTGTATCTGCATAAAATTCATATTGTTTATTTTGTCCGTCAATAGTTCGGGTAACACCACCACGATATGCATTATAATGTAAGCCATTTTTTTCAATAGTTTCTGGCTTCATATAAATCCATGATCCACTAATTGGTCCATGTTTTTTGAAAGTTTCTTTTGCGTTTTTTAATGCTTTTTCAGGTGTTATCTTTTGATATTGATCCAATTGTTGCTTTGCTAAGTATCCAGCTGCAAATCCAACGCTTGCAGCAACCATTGTTTTCTTCCAACCCATTTTCTCACCTCGTGGCATTAATCTTTTATCACTTGTTAGTTTATTTTTTAGTATACCGTAAAAGCAATAAAATAGAAAATATAATCCAATATGCAAGAATTGTGGAAACAATCAAGACCTTTCGGTATACTTAAAGAGGTAGTTATAAGGATGGAGGGGTACATAGATGAATCAGGAAACATTACAATTATTTAAAACGTTGACCGAGTTGCAAGGTGCACCAGGAAATGAGCATCCCGTACGGGCATTTATGAAGAGTGAATTAGAAAAGTATTCTGATGAAGTAATTCAAGATAATCTTGGTGGCGTTTTTGGTGTTAGAAAGGGAACTGGTCCACGTGTAATGGTAGCAGGACATATGGATGAAGTTGGTTTTATGGTGACACAAATTACCAAAACAGGCCTTATCCGATTTCAAACATTAGGTGGTTGGTGGAGTCAAGTATTGCTGGCACAACGTGTACAAATCATGACAGATAATGGACCAGTAATAGGTGTTATTAGTTCTATTCCTCCACATAATTTAACGGAAGAACAACGTAATAAACCAATGGATATTAAAAATATGTTAATTGATATTGGTGCTGACGATAAAGAAGATGCAGAGAAGATTGGAATTAAGCCTGGGCAGACCGTCGTTCCAATTTGCCCGTTTACACCAATGGCTAATGATAAAAAGATATTAGCAAAAGCATGGGATAATCGTTATGGTTGTGGACTTTCTATTGAATTACTTAAGGAATTAAAAGGGGAAACATTACCAAATGAATTGTATTCAGGTGCAACGGTCCAAGAAGAAGTTGGTTTAAGAGGAGCGAAGGTTGCTGCTAATATGATTAATCCTGATATTTTTTATGCACTTGATGCATCACCTGCCAATGATATGACAGGTAGTGATAGTGAGTTTGGTAAGTTAGGTAAAGGGGCATTACTACGTATCTTTGACCGTTCCATGATTACACACCGTGGAATGAGAGAATTTATCTTGGATACTGCAGAGTCTAACAATATTCCGTATCAATATTTTATCTCACAAGGTGGAACGGATGCTGGAAGTGTACATCTTTCCGGTAATGGAGTACCATCTGCAGTAGTTGGTATTTGTTCACGCTATATCCACACAGCAGCATCAATTATTCATGTGGATGATTATGCAGCAGCAAAGGAGCTTTTAGTTAAGCTAGTGAAATCTACCGATCAAAATACTGTCGATATGATTCGTAAACAATAATGGTAAAACAGCTGCTCCCTTGGGCAGTTGTTTTTTTGCTATATTATTCCATTTAAAAGGAGTCAAGCCATGAAGTTAATTGTAGGTTCAAAAAATCCAACAAAAGTAAATGCGGTACAAGATATTTTTATAGATAATGAAATCATTGGTATAGATGTACCGTCTAACGTTTCTAGTCAACCGTTTTCAGATGAAGAAACAATGCAAGGTGCCATAAATCGAGCCAAACTTTGTACGGAAGTCGAAAAGAATAGTTTCGGTATAGGATTAGAGGGTGGCGTCATGTACGTTGGTGATAAACTTTTCTTATGTAACTGGGGTGCACTTGTAACACCAACAGGAAGTACCTTTATAGCAAGTGGTGCTAGAGTGTTGTTACCGAAAGAATTAGAAATACCATTAAAGCAAGGAATAGAGCTTGGTGCGATTATGGACGAGTATGCTAATAAAATTGATGTATCAATAAAAGAGGGTGCAATCGGTGTGTTTACGAATAATCTCTTAAGTCGAAAGGATATGTTTGCCCAAGTTGTCACCCTTCTTAAGGGGCAATATGAGTATTGGAATAAAAAATAAGGGGGTAGCCCCCCCTATTATTCAAAAATATATCCTAACACGTCTATTGCTTGCTCGACTGTTTCTACAGTTACATTTGCTTTATTAGAAAGTTCTTTTAACGGATGAATCAAACTTTCAGGACGGATAATAATCGTCGGTTTATTCATCGTAATAGCTACACTTGCATCCATCGCAGTATTCCACTGTTTGTATTTCTCCCCAAACAGAGCAATTACAATATCAGCTTTTTGCATTAAAACTTGTGTTCTAAAATTATTAATACTTGAGGCAGCATCGTCTTTATATACGTTGTTTGGCTGCTCACCTAATATATTTTCTCCAATATCATCTGATAAGTCATGGTTTGTTTGTGGACCTACAAACTTTAATGGTAATTTCTTTTCTCTCGCTTTACTTACTATTTCTTCTCGCCAACTATCGTGAATTTGTCCAGCTAGATAAACGATGAGTTCCATTTGTTTACCTCCCTAAAAAGATTATGGTAAGTTAATAGTATCGAAT
Source organism: Ornithinibacillus jepli (assembly GCF_047228935.1). Taxonomy (NCBI): domain Bacteria; kingdom Bacillati; phylum Bacillota; class Bacilli; order Caryophanales; family Bacillaceae; genus Ornithinibacillus; species Ornithinibacillus jepli. Next base: position 1,520,476 of record NZ_JBFEGG010000001.1, on the reverse strand, counting down.
TATAATTAGAAAGAAAAGTTATACGATTATACTTCTCCTTGAATTAATAGTAAGATTATAGGAGAGTGATGATAGGTCTAAAGTAGGAGGATGCGCAAAAAATGTCTAAAGCAACATATTCTATAAGTTCTATATTAGTAATATTTATCATTGTTTTAACAGTATTTAGTTTTAGAACGGAAGAATCGATTATTGAGCAAGCAGGAGAAAAAGCGAAGGAAATTTTTTATAATGAAGAAGTTCCCGAGGATAATTATCATGGTGAATATTTTTCATTTTATCTTCCAAGTAATATGGAAGTTGAAGAAGTCGATGATTTTAATGCCATTTTACAAAATGGACATCGGACATTAATTGTCTTTTACAATAAATTAGAAAGTAATGATAGTAATTTAAATTATGAAGCCGCTAAAACAGAGGATGCAGCATTATTAGAATCCTTCACGGATGATAATAAGTTCGGATATATTCGTTTACTACAAGATGAAGAACATATGGAATATGAGATACAAGTTGGTGTGGGCGGAGTTAAACTTACAACGTATACTACAAAAAATGAAATAATAAGTGATTCAGAAAATCTTATGAAAATAGCTCTATCTATAGTTCAGTAGTTATGCAAGGTTGGACTAAATAAAATAGTATGCTGGAAAATCGGACTAAACTGTTATAGCGGGAGCGGGTCAAATGCTCTAATCTACTAGTTCGATTTTTTTGTTTGAATACATTTCCTTTGACCTTGTATTCTATATAGGTGAAATAGTTGAATAGAAAACCAAACATAGCTATCATATAAAAGTATAGGTATAAACTAACGTGTAGCCGAATCAATACAAGGAGGCTTTTTTATGAAAATGACCAGTCTTAAAATGAAAAAAATCCTTGAGGAAAGGCTGACAGATTCTAGTCTTAATACAAAGTATAATAGGGAACAGGATACTTTGCGATTAGAGTGGAAAAGCTCAAATCAAGGTGTAACGATAAAATTACCTAATATAATCGCTAAATATAATGAGCGTGGTGAACAAGCTATAGATGAGCTAGTTGATCATATACATGAATCTTTAAAAATTATGAATCAGTCTTATCAGCTTGAAGGTATGGAGAAACAAATTTTTCCAGTGATACGATCAACTTCATTTCCAACTAGTTCCAACTCAGGTGCAGAACTTGTGTTTAAAGAACACACTGCTGAAACAAGAATTTTTTATGCGATTGATTTAGGGAAGTCATACCGGTTAATTGACCGTGTTATGCTGGAAAAGGAAAACTGGTCAGATAAGCAAATCGATGAAATTGCTACTTTTAACCTAAGGTCATTAGAACAATCCTATAAAGTCGATACAGTTGCTGATAATGATTTTTACTTTTTTGCCAAGCAAGATGGGTATGATGCAAGTAGGATTTTGAATGATTCACTATTAGAAGAGATTGCGGGAATGAGTAAAGGTGAATTAGCCGTTGCAGTACCACATCAGGATGTATTAATTTTGGCAGATATTCGAAATAAGACTGGTTATGATATCTTAGCACAAATGACTATGAAGTTTTTCACGGAAGGTAGGATACCAATCACCTCATTACCTTTTATTTATGAGGAAAGGAAATTAACACCTATCTTTATCTTAGCTAAAAATAAACCAGAAGATAAAAAATAAAACTAGAAAGAGTGAATAGAATGGACGTTTTTTATAATCCAAAAGGAATTGGTGATGTTTTAATTATCCCTATAGAAGAAACAGATGATCGTTATAGTGTATCCCATGAGATAATTGGGCCAGTTACTAAGATTATTGGTGGCAACAATGAAGTATTAGGATATAATATTGCAAATGCATCAACATATTTCTCGTTATCCGAAAATGGGAAAATCAACCTAACAAATGAATTGTTAGATGAAATTAAAAATTTGTTTGAGGCAAATAACATAAATGATACGCTAGACTTTGACTTAAGTCCTAAATTTGTTGTTGGCTATGTGCTCGAGAAGGAGCAGCATGAAAATGCTGATAAATTAAGTGTATGTAAAGTTGATGTAGGTGATGAAGTACTTCAAATTGTATGTGGTGCTCCGAATGTAGATAAAGGACAAAAGGTGGTTGTCGCTAAAGTTGGGGCCACGATGCCAAGTGGTTTAAGAATTAAGCCTACCGAATTAAGAGGGGTAGCGTCTAACGGAATGATTTGTTCTCAGAAAGAGCTAGGAATGCCAAATGCTCCAAAGGAAAAAGGAATTTATGTGTTAGACGATTCCTATTCAGTTGGACAAGCTTTTCCTGTATAATAGAGAGCAACCTGGTGTTATTACAGCCTAGGTTGCTTTTTCATTTTTAAGAAATTCTTATATAATTAGTAATATGATTTACTAGGAATAGTGTTATGTACTTAGAATCATAGAAGTACCAAAATATAAGTTAAACTAATGGAATCAAAAGAAAAGAGTGAACAAAATGTGGGATAAATGGAAGAGAAAAATAGAAACATTTATATGGAAGGAAGTAGATGAAGAAGAAGACTTACAAGATTACGAACCCAAAGAGCTAGACTCTCAAGCTGACATAAAGACAAGAATGGTCTATCAATATCCATACAATAATTCATACCATATTCCACAAATATCGGATCCAAAGGCAAAAATAAATAATAGACTAAATAAAGATATAGAAACACCAGCTTATCTAAGAAAAGGAAATAGATCAACTCATTCTGAACAACAATTACAGGTTCAATCTGAAGTTCAGAAAGAAAAAGAGAAAAAACCGTTTAAAAGAACGGAGGTTCCTTCACCGATTTATGGATTTAAAAATAGAAGTGAGAAGAAAGAAGTTGAGTCCATTCCAGCTTATGTAAGAAAACAGAATCAAGAATATGTAACAACCTCTAAAGCTATTGAAACAGATCCAATTAATGATTCAAGAGAATCTAGTAGTCTTGAAAACAATTATTTTGATAAGCAAGATGTAATTGATAAGGTTTGGGAAACACCATCTACTGAGAGAAATGGATTTCAACTGGAGCCTGAAAAAGAAGTTACAATCGAATTAGACACAGACCTTCTGTCTAGATATCAGCCTGAGCAAGAAAAAGTGGAGGAAGTAGCTGTAACCATTGAAGAAAATGAAGATTCAGTACCAACAACTAGATTAGAATATAAACATCAAAGAAGTGTTCCATATAATGTGATGATGACACCGGAAGATAAACGAAAAATATTACATAAAGAAGTGGAGCGAAAACTACAACCAGAAACAACTGAAGAGCCACAAAGAATTAGCAGTGGATCCGACCAAACTACGATTCCATTACATTTATTAAATGATCCGGTAGAAAAAAGTAATTTAAATGACCAATGGATAAAAGAACAACAGCAATTGTTAGAGCAAACATTAAAACATTTCCATGTCCGTGCTAGAGTTGTGAATGCTACCCAAGGACCTGCTGTAACAAGATTTGAAGTGCATCCAGAACTAGGGGTTAAAGTAAGTAAAGTAAAAAATCTTAGTGATGACTTAAAATTAAATATGTCCGCTAAAGATATTCGTATCGAAGCACCAATTCCAGGAAAAAACACCATCGGGATTGAAGTTCCAAATCCAACATCACAAATGGTAGGACTTCAGGATATAATTGGCTCTGAATCATTTAAAGAAAATTCATCTCCGCTCACTATTGCCTTAGGGTTAAATATTGAAGGAGTACCAATTGTAACGAATATACAAAAAATGCCACATGGTTTAATAGCTGGGGCAACCGGTTCAGGAAAAAGTGTATGTATTAATGCTATTTTATTAAGCTTAATTTATAAAGCACACCATGATGATGTTAAATTTCTCTTAATTGATCCGAAAATGGTTGAGTTAGCACCATATAATGGAATTCCACATTTGGTATCTCCTGTTATTACGGATGTAAAAGCAGCTACTGCTGCATTAAAATGGGCTGTAAATGAGATGGAAGAACGTTATGAGAAGTTTGTTCAAGAAGGAGTACGTGACATCGAACGGTACAATCAAAAAGTGCTAAAACAAGGTCGTGCTTCTGATAAAATGCCTTTTATTGTTATTGTTATTGATGAATTAGCGGATTTGATGATGGTTTCTCCTCAAGATGTTGAAGATGCAATCAGTAGAATTGCTCAAAAGGCTAGGGCATGTGGAATTCATTTATTGTTAGCAACACAGCGTCCTTCTGTTGATGTATTAACAGGTCTTATTAAAGCCAATATCCCAACTAGAATTGCATTTAGCGTATCATCCCAAATAGATTCAAGAACCATTCTCGACACAGGTGGTGCTGAAAAATTATTAGGAAAAGGGGATATGCTTTTTGTAGAGAATGGCACCGGAAAAAGTGTAAGACTCCAAGGCCCATTTGTTTCAGACGAAGAAATAGAACGAGTTACAAGTTATGTTAGTTCCATAGCAGAACCAAACTATTTATTTGAACAAGAGTCATTGTTGAGGCAAGTCGAGGCGGATGAAGAAGAGGACGATCTATTACCAGAAGCGATACATTTTGTATATAACCATAATAGTGCTAGTACATCTTTGTTACAGCGACATTTTAAGATTGGATATAATCGTGCAGCAAGATTAATTGATACACTAGAAAGTAAAGGGATTATTTCCGGACAAAATGGAAGTAAACCAAGAGATGTGCTTATTACCAAGGCAGAATTAGAAGAACTATTAAAAAGCGACACATAGTGTTTCCTTGTTATAATGTGTAGCTAGATATATTATATATATGGGAATAATAAATAAGGAGATTACAATGAAAGAGATAGAGCAAAAGTTAAGCGGTAAAATTGAACGTTTAACTAATAAAACTTTTAAATTTGATAAACGTATAAAAGAAGGCTGGTTCTCAGCTGTATATTTTTTAAAGACAAAAGAAATAGTGGAGAAAAAATTACCTAGAAATCATGTAACAATGCAGTTTTTTCAAAAAAAAGATGCCGTTCTTTGTGGTACAGACGAAGCAATCGCACTAGTACATACTTTTGCAGAACATCCTGAATCTTTAGAAATACACTCTTTGAAAGACGGGGATAAAATTAGTCCGTTTGAGACTGTTTTAACGATCTCGGGTCCATACCAAGAGTTTGGTTATTTAGAGGGGATAATAGATGGGATTTTAGCTAGAAGAACATCGATAGCGACAAATGTATATAATGTTGTAAAAGCGGCAAGAACGTCTGGTCAGCAAAAGCCTGTTATTTTTATGGGGGACCGTGACGACCATTATACTACCCAAGCAGGAGACGGTTATGCTGCATTTATTGGTGGTTCAACTGCTCAGGCTACCCATGCGATGAATGAATGGTGGGGAAAAGAAGGTATGGGCACAATGCCACACGCGCTGATTCAAATGTTTAAAGGTGATGTCGTAGCGGCAATGGAAGCCTATCATGAAGTATATCCAGATGATGATTTAGTAGCTCTAGTCGATTATAATAATGATGTTATTACAGATTCGTTAAAAGTTGCTCGAGCATTTGGTGATAAGCTTAAAGGTGTTCGGATTGACACTTCTAATACACTGGTTGACAAATATTTCCTTCGTAATCATCATGTGATGGGTACGTTTGATCCTCGAGGTGTAAATCCGGAGTTAGTTTTTGCTCTACGGAAAGCTCTTGACGATAATGGGTTTAATCATGTTGAGATAGTAGCAACTGGAGGTTTTACAGAAGAGAAAATTCGATATTTCGAATCATTAGGTGTTCCAGTAAATACCTATGGAGTAGGCAGAAGTTTATTAAAGCAAGATATTGGTTTTACCGGTGATAATGTATTATTAAATGGATCTCCAGAGGCAAAAAACGGGCGCCGTTATCGTCCTAACCCAAGATTGGAAAAAGTAGAATATCCGAAGAGGTAATCATACTGATATTATCAGGACACAACCAAATTACTATTTTATAACGGAAAAAGATTTGTTATAATAGCTTAATGTTATTATATATTTAGTAGCATACGGTTTTATGCTACTCTTCGAATGAAGGCACAACCCGTGTTTTTACACATATAGTTGGAGGTTCACTTTTATGACAATTTACCATTTTATTGGTATTAAGGGTACAGGAATGAGTGCATTAGCTCAAATTCTCCACGATTCCGGAGAAAAAGTGCAAGGTTCAGATGTGGAGAAGACCTTTTTCACTCAAGCTGCTCTTGAAGCAAAAAATATACCGATTTATCCTTTTTCAAAAGAAAATATAACGGAAGGTCTAACGATTATTGCAGGAAATGCATTTTCGGATGACCATGTAGAAATCCAAGAAGCTAAGCGTAAAGGATTAGTATATTACCGTTACCATGAATTTTTAGGTGAATGGTTAAAACAGTACACTAGTATTGCTGTAACTGGTGCCCACGGTAAAACTTCAACAACTGGTTTACTAGCACATGTTCTTGATTCATCTTATCCTATTTCATATCTTATAGGGGATGGAACGGGACATGGACATGTAGACAGTAATTATTTTGTTTTTGAAGCATGTGAGTATCGCAGACATTTTCTTAGCTATGAACCAGATTATGCTATCATGACGAATATCGATTTTGATCATCCAGATTATTTTTCAAGTATCAATGATGTATTTGATGCATTTCAATCAATGGCTGATAATGTAAAAAAAGGTATAATAGCATGTGGTGATGATGAAAAGCTACAGCAAATTCAAGCTAAGGTACCGGTAGTTTATTACGGATTTTTACCATCTAATGATTTCCAAGCCCAAAATGTTAGAGAGACCGAAAAGGGTACGGAATTTGATGTATTTGTTCGAAATACTTATTATGACACATTTACCATTCCTATGTATGGTAATCATCACGTACTAAATGCATTAGCCGTTATTGCAATCTGCCAATATGAAGGAATGGAAGCCGAAGCGATAAAAAATATTAGTACCTTTAAAGGTGTTAAGCGTCGCTTTACCGAAAAGAAGATTAACAAACAAATTATTATCGATGATTATGCACATCATCCTAGGGAAATTACAGCAACTATAGAATCTGCAAGAAAAAAATATTCTGATAAAGAGGTTGTGGCAATATTTCAACCACATACTTTTACGAGGACGAAAACATTTTTACAAGAGTTTGCAGATAGTCTAAAGGATGCAGATGCGGTGTATTTATGTGAGATATTTGCTTCTGCAAGAGAAGACGGTGGACAGTTGACGATTGATGATTTACAGAAATTAATTCCAAATAGTTCTATTCTAGAACTTCAGAATGTTAGTGAGTTAAAGAAGCATGAAGAAGGCGTATTAATCTTTATGGGGGCTGGTGATATTCAAAAATTTCAACAAGCCTATGAAGAAGAATTATCTCCTTTAGAAAATGCTTAAAATGTATCATAAGTCTGTTGCTAAAAAAGCAACAGACTTTTTTCTTGCCTTTACTTAATATGCAACAGAGGAAAATAATCCATGTATTAGAAATTTCTTCTACAAATCATTCGAATTTTATGATAGAAAAGCCTATAATGGAGATATACTAAATAGGAACTAAGAAATAAAATGGCCAATGTTTAAAAGGTGGGACATAAGGGAATCGTTTAAATGTACAAGCACAGCCATTGGCAATTATATTCATGGAAGGGATGATCAACTGATGGAGATATTATTATACATTGCTGCTTTAATTGCTGCTGTTGCTTTTGCAGTACTAGTAATATATTTAGCAATGACATTAAAAGCTTCAACTCGTACACTTAATAATGTGGCGAATACATTAGAAGGCCTTGAAAAACAAATGCAAGGAATCACATCAGAGACTACAGAACTATTACACAAAACGAATGCACTTGCAGATGATGTAAGCCAAAAAACAGCAAAATTAGATGGCTTATTTGATGGCGTTAAAGGAATTGGCGAGACTGTTCAAGATTTCAATAAAACATTAAAACAGTTTTCATCTAGTGTTTCTAGAGCAGCTGTTGAAAATCAAGATAAGGCATCACAGGCAGTAACATGGGGTGCTGCTCTATTTGATTTAATAAAAAAGAAAAAATAAAAGGGAGGAATAATCATGTCAGATAATAATGGTAAAGATTTTGTAGTAGGTGCGGTGATTGGTGCAGCTGTTGGTGCTAGCTTAGCTTTAATGTTTGCCCCAAAGTCTGGTAAGGAATTAAGAGGGGATATTAATCAAGGGGCGATACAGGTGCGTGAACGAGCTTCCGAATGGAAAGATGTTGCACAGTCAAAAGGTTTAGAATGGAAAGATATCGCACAAGCAAAAGGTCAAGAATGGAAAGAAAAAGCTACTGAAAAAGGGACAGAATTAAAACAAAAGACACAAGATATCACTTCAAATGTCCAAACGAAAATCCAAGACTTACGTAAGACCGATCAAAATGTAGCTAATGAAGAACAATCTCTAGCAACTACTGATCTTGAAAAAGAGGAAACGAATTAAAATAAAGGATGTCTTATTAAGGGAGTTACCCTTTTTAAGACATCCTTTTCTTAATTCCAAATGATTGCTAACCGGTCGCCATTCATAATGGGTTCGTAAAAAGTAGTAGGTTGGTCATTTTTTGTTAATACAAATTTTCCATTAGCTCCGGTTAAATCAATATCAACATAGCGAAATACATCTTGAAAAATAAACCCATCAATTTCTTTATCTTCAATCATAATATGATCATCTGGATAAATCTTATCCTCTTCTTCTAATACTTGATTTCCACGTTTTAAAATAAGTTGTGGTTGCTGAAGTGTAACCGTTTGTTGATTAAAAGCTACTTTTATTTGATGATAATATTTCTTGTTCATAAACTCAAGCAATGTTTTAGCTGTTGGACTTATTTTAGGAATTACGGTTAGTTGATCGTTTTCTCGTAGTTTGTAATCAAGTGAAACAGGTTTTCCGTTTACCGTTATTTGATTCTCAGCTAAACCTAAAGTCATTTTTTGATTATTAACAAATAGATTAAATTCCTTTTCGTCTGGTAGTCTCTCAGAACTTATAAAGGTGAAGAAATCTTTAATAGTCCTAGGCGTTTTAATAACGACTTTATCTCGATCTTGAATGATATAATCTTTTGTCTTGATTAAATTATTTACATAGTACGTTGGTGTGAGTTCATAGGCTTTATCATTATAGCTAATTTTAACTGGTGGCACTTCACCTACTAGTTCCTCAAGCTTAATCTCTGGTTGACTACCATCCAATCCTTTAGTTATTTCAATGATATCCCCATTTTGAACAAATGTATCGACGGTTGCGGTTTGTTTATTTAAGCGTATAGTCGGACTTTTTCCAAATTCTCCAGGTAATGTAATTTGCTTATCGTTTAAAGTAATAATCGATGCCATTCCTGGTTTTCCATATAGTTTATTTATTTCTATCCCTGCTTGTACTAAGCAGTCTCCTATGGTGAGTTGTTTCATTTCAAACATTCGGATTGTTTTATCATTTACTTTAATCGATATGTAATGAATTGGATTTTGTTTTGCGGCAATCGCAATCCCAATTGGAGTAACAAAATCTGGTCCCTTAGGGAGATTGTCTGTTTTATTCAGTACTTGGATTGCATCAATATCTCGAATGGCGACTCGGTTTTCTGGTAATTGCAGTTTATTAGCTAAACGCTTAGTAAAGTCTGGTGTTTGACTACCACCACCGACGAGCATTACTGCCTTAGGTTGTGTTCCATTTAAATGTAAAATTTCCTCAGAAATGGCTGATGCTAATTTTTCAATACTATCCTCGATATCTCTAACTAAATCGTCATACGTAATAGTTGATTCAAATCCTAGAATGTCAAAAACAGTAGCTTCTCTATCATTTACAACTTTCCGTTTCGTTTCTTCAGCTAATGGAAAGTCTAATAAATACTTATCACTTACGGCTTCTGTAATTTCATCTCCCGCAATAGGAACCATACCATAAGCAACAACAGTTCCCGAATTCGTTATCGCAATATCACTAGTTCCAGCTCCAATATCAACTAGTGAAACATTTAATCGTCTCATTGATTCAGGTATTAAAACTTGTATTGCTGCAATAGGTTCTAATGTTAATGCATCCATTTCTAAATTTGCTCTATTAAGTGCTGATATTAATGATTCGACTACTACCTTTGGTAAAAATGTTGCGATTACTTCAACAGAAGCATATTGTCCACTTTGATCAATCAAGGATCCTATTTTATCTTCGTCGATTTTATAGTGAAGTACAGAATACCCTACACAGTAATAATTAGCATAATTTCGATTAGACTCTTCCGAAGAAATAGTATGCTGTGCAGCATGTACGGCACTTAATTCTAAGTGTTTAATCGTTTCATGATCAGTAATAGGTTTATGATTCAGTTCAAGTGTAGCAGAGGAGGTAATCGTTCTTAGTGACCTACCGGCAGCAGCTACACAAACTTTATATAGTGGTCCATGGGTGGATTCTAACGTTTCTTTTACTTCTTTAATTACTTTAGCTACTTCTTCTACATGGTGAATTTGTCCATCTAACATAGCTCTTACGGTATGTTCTTTTACACAATAATCGACCAACGTATACATGTTGTCAATTTTTTCTAAAATAATTCCAGTAACTGAACGGGTTCCGATGTCTAACGCAAATATATATTCTTCCTTCATTATGTATCCCCCTAAAAGAAAAGCATTTAAATATGTATTCTATAATCTCTACTAATATTATAAACTTTAGGATGACAAAGGGAAAATTATTAGCTATAATTGGTCACATTATGTAGAATAAACTTATATATTGTAGTTTTTCCTTTTGGTGGGAGGCATTATAGATGAATCACAATGAATTAGAACAATTAAGAGATCGACTAGATGATGTTAATTTACAAATACTTGAACTTGTGAATTTGCGAGCAGCAATTGTAAAACAAATTGGTCAAATAAAAAATAAACAAGGTATGAAGCGTTTTGACCCTGTAAGAGAGAGGGAAATGCTAGATCAATTAATCTTGCATAATAATGGACCATTTGATAATTCTACGATTGAACATATTTTTAAAGAAATATTTAAGGCGGGTTTAGAATTAATCGAAGATGACCATCGCAAGGAACTGTTAGTTTCTAGGAAGAGAAAACCAGAAAATACGATTATTGATATTAAAGGGGAAAAAGTTGGTGATGGTAAAACCCATTTTGTTATGGGACCATGTGCAGTAGAAAACTATGAGCAAGTAAGGGAAGTAGCAAAAGCTGTGAAAGCTAATGGAATCAAACTATTTCGTGGTGGAGCATTTAAACCAAGAACGTCCCCTTATGATTTTCAAGGGTTAGGGATTGAAGGGCTACAGATTTTAAAGAAAGTGGCAGACGAATATGATCTTGCCGTTGTCAGTGAAATTGTTAATCCTGCTCATATTGAGATAGCTCTTGATTATGTAGATGTGATTCAAATCGGTGCAAGGAATATGCAGAACTTTGAACTGTTGAAAGCAGCAGGAGAAGTAGACAAACCAGTTTTACTAAAACGAGGGCTATCTGCAACCATTTCAGAATTTATTAATGCAGCTGAATATATTTTCTCTCGTGGAAACGGGAATATTATCTTGTGTGAGCGAGGTATTCGTACGTATGAAACGGCAACTAGAAATACATTAGATATCTCAGCAGTACCGATATTGAAGCAGGAAACGCATTTACCAGTAATGGTAGATGTCACACACTCAACTGGTAGAAGAGATTTATTAATTCCTACTGCAAAAGCAGCACTAGCTATAGGTGCTGACGGTATCATGGCAGAGGTACATCCTGATCCTGCAGTTGCACTTTCAGACTCAGCTCAGCAAATGGATATAGAAATGTTTGAAAACTTTTTACAGGAGTTATCGAAATATACTTCATCTATTAGCTAAAAAGGGTTTGATTCAAAAGGGTCAAACCCCTTAGTTTTACTTAGAAATATTTTGTATTTTTTCATCTAGTGGAGTATGATAATGATTAGAATGATATATGTCGAATGGAACGGAATTAGGAGGTAATTAAAATGACAGTAACAATATATGATGTAGCAAGAGAGGCAAATGTTTCTATGGCAACCGTTTCACGTGTTGTTAATGGTAACCCAAACGTTAAACCGACAACTAGAAAGAAAGTATTGGCAACAATTGAACGTTTAGGGTACAGACCTAATGCAGTAGCGCGTGGGCTAGCAAGCAAGAAGACAACTACAGTTGGAGCGATTATTCCAGATATTTCTAGCATATTTTTTGCGGAATTAGCACGTGGAATTGAAGATATCGCTACGATGTACAAATATAATATTATTTTAAGTAACTCAGATCAAAACAAAGACAAAGAACTTCAATTAATTAATACGATGCTTGAAAAGCAAGTTGACGGGATTATCTTCATGGGTGGAAATATTTCTGAAGAGCATATTCAGCAATTCTCAACAGCTTCCGTTCCAGTAGTATTAGCAGCTACATATGACGGTACCGATTCGACGCCATCTGTAAACATTGATTATGAGGAAGCGTCCTACGAAGCGGCTAAGAACTTACTTGATAAAGGAAATAAGAAATTAGCCTTCATTAATGGAAATGAAGATCATATGATTAATCAGTTAAAATACCAAGGTTATTTAAAAGCGTTAAAAGAAGCATCCATTCCATTTAATGAAGAATACGTTGTTAATGGCGATTATACGTATGAATCTGGAATGAAAGCTATTGAACAATTTATGAGTTTGAAAGATAAACCATCTGCAGTATTTGCAGCTTCTGACTCTATCGCACTAGGAGCAATCCATGGTGCACAAGATTTAGGATATAATGTACCTGAAGATTTAGAAGTATTTGGATTCGATAATACAAAACTTGCAAATATGGTACGTCCTACGTTATCAACGGTTGTTCAACCAATGTATGATATAGGTGCTGTAGCAATGCGCCTACTTACTAAATATATGAATAAAGAGGAAGTAGAAGAGAAAAAAGTCGTATTACCACACCGTCTTGTAGAAAGAAACTCAACAAAGTAAATTTAATGTCGGTATTTACAATATAGCGTCAATGAGGCATAAGTTTGGGGAGAGGGAATATGAGAAAAAGAGATATATTAACACCTATCGGCATAACTATAGGTTTTATTATGATTATGGCTGCAATACTCGCAAATGCTGGGGCTGAAGGCTTTGTCTCCTTTCTTGACATTTCATCTATATTAATCGTCATAGGTGGTGTTATTGGTTCATTATTGATTAATTTCAACTTGGATCAAATCAAATTAACAGGTAAGGTTATTAAAGGTTCCTTTAATAAAGACGAGCGCAAGCTTCCTGAATTAATCAATCTTTTTATCCGACTCTCTGAACGTGCAAGGCGAGAGGGAATTCTGGCATTAGAAAATGAATTAGACGATGTAGAAGATCCGTTTATTAAAAAAGGAATTCTTCTTGCTGTTGATGGTATTGAGCCAGAGGTAATCCACGATATTATGAGTGCAGAAATTACTGCTATGGAAGAACGCCATTATCGTGGAAGAATGATTATAGAAAAATGCGGGGAATATGCACCTGCTTGGGGAATGATAGGTACATTAATTGGTTTAGTGTTAATGCTGAACAATTTAACAGATCCTGCCACACTAGGACCTAGTATGGCAGTGGCACTACTTACTACTTTATATGGTACGGTACTTGCCAACTTAGTGTTTATCCCGATGGCAAGTAAGCTTGAAAATAAAACTGAGGAAGAAGTATTTATTAAGCAGATTATTATCGAAGGTGTTATTGGAGTTCAATCTGGTCAGAATCCCCGAATACTTGAGGAAAAACTTGGAGCATTTTTATCGGATGATATAAAAGCAAACGAGGAAGTAGAATCAAGTTCTACTTTCGTGGGGGAGGGCGTCAATGAAGCGTAGGGAAACTAAAAAAGGTGTAAAAAAAGGTGCCCCAAAATGGATGGTAACGTACTCCGATATGGTCACATTAATACTAGTTTTTTTTATCCTACTATTCTCTATGTCCCAGATTGATGCAACAAAATTCCAAGCGGTTTCTGAATCGTTTCGAAACAGGATGATTTTTGATTTTTTTCCTTCTCCTGTTCCTATGGATAATCCTACGGAAAGTACGAGTACAGAAAATCAAGGACAAACATCAAATGAATTTGAAATACCTGTAAACAATGAGGAAGAATCTGAACAGAACGCCAATTCCGATGAAACAGTAGATGATTCATTGGGTGATTTAATGGTAGAGGTTGAAAACTACTTAGATGAGCATAATTTAAATCATGTTGTATCAGCTAGTCGGTCTGAACGTGGAGTAGAATTAGTTTTACAGGATAGTATATTATTCGATCCAGGTGAAGCGGAAATCTTACCTTCAGCACGTCCCTTCTTAACAAAAGTTGGAGACATGCTAGCTCGCATTGATAATGATATTAAAGTAGAAGGTCATACCGATGATGTACCAATGTCTGGCTACCGCTATCCATCTAACTGGGAACTATCAGGTGCGAGAGCTAGTAGTGTTGTTAGAATATTAGTTGAAGAGAATGATTTAGAAGAAGAACGATTCTCAATAGCTGGATTTAGTGATACGAAGCCTATTTTACCAAATGACAGTGCAAGTAACCGTAGTAAAAATAGAAGAGTGGAAATTGTTATTTTAGAAGATTCATATACAGAAAACTAAAAGGAGTTGAATAATCAACTCCTTTTTACTTTTGTGTATTTCAATAGGTTTTGAAGGGTGAAGTTATTTTTCTCTTCAATAGCTTTCTTACGAGGGATTATTGGAAATAATTCATACTCGTCGTGCCAAAAAGTTGGTAAGGTAACAGGTGATTCTTCCTGCCACTTTTCAATCCATGATAAAGGTAGTTCCCCTTGCATAGGCTTTCCATCCTTCATGACATTCCAAATTTGAGCCCATGCTCTTGGAACTACTCGCCAAATATCATACCCTCCGCCACCAAGAGCAATCCATTTACCATGACAGTATGTTTTGCTTATGTCTAATGCGATTTCTGGTATTTTTTCATAGATTGCCATTGACGCACATAAGTGTGTCAATGGATCGTGAAAATGAGAGTCAGCTCCATTTTGAGTGATGAGAATATCAGGTTTAAAGAAATCAGCAATTTCTCTTAAAGCGGTTTCATAATTAGCTATAAAAGATTCGTCTTGAGTGAAAGCGTCTAATGGTAAATTAAAACTGTACCCATGACCTTCTTTAATTCCGCGTTCATTAACACTTCCTGTTCCAGGGAACAAATATCTCCCAGTTTCGTGTATAGAAAATGTACATACACTGGGATCATCGTAAAATGCCTCCTGAACACCGTCTCCATGATGTGCATCTGTATCAATATACAATACTTTTAAGTTATAATTTTTCCTAATGTATTTTATAGCAATGGCTGCATCGTTATAAATACAAAATCCAGAAGCTTTCTTTTTAAAGCCATGATGAAGGCCACCGGCAAAATTTACGGCACAAGTAGAACCATCTTTTAATACAGCATCTACTGCAGACAAGGTCCCACCAACGATCTGAGCGGCTGCTTCATGCATTTTTGGAAAAACTGGTGTGTCTTCCGTACCAAGTCCAAATTTTAACAATTCGTCTTTAGTCAAGAGTAGGGAGTTTTTAACTGCATGAATATATGATGGGTCATGAAATAATGAAATATCGGTCTCACTAGCAAGTCTGGGTTCTATTATCTGCTCGTCTGATAGTTGACCAGCTTCCTCTAATAAGTCTTTTGTGAGCAATACTCGTTTCTGATTAAACGGGTGATCGTCATGGAAGTGATAGTTCAATAGAGAATGATCAAACACATATTTTATCTTTTGATTCATAGTCTTGGCTCCGGTATATTATTTGGCCACATGAGTTCATACCCAGCATCTCTTAAATCACGAATAATTGGGAGTGGATTCATCGTTTGTACCCGAAATACTAAAATTTTATAATCCGGTTCATCTTTAAAAGGATAAACTAAAACAGATGATATGTTTACATCCCTTTTTCCAAAAACAGATGCAACTTCAGGTAAGATACCAGGCCTATGAGGCACCTTTATCTCAATATGCGAACCTTGAACATGGGTTCCTGTAAGCTGGATTAACGTATAAAGCAAATCCTTCTCTGTAATAACACCGACTAATTTGTCGTTACTTATCACTGGTAGACAAGCAATTTCTCGATCATAAAATATTCTGGCAACTTCTTCGACAAAATCTAACGGATGTGCAGTAATTACAGGACTAGTCATAATTGAAGAAATTTCTCTTTTTAGGACATGTTCGTCTGGATTTGATGATAAGATAGATGGGCGTGCATCTCTTACATCACGATCAGAAACTATACCAACTACAAACTTATCTTCATTTACAATTGGAATGTGTCTAATTTTATGGTCTATTAATAATTGATGTGCTTTCTCGATAGAATCTGTTGGACGTAATGTAAGAACATTACGATTCATTATTTCTTCAACATGCATTACAATCCCTCCCTAAGACTTCGTAATTGGTAACGTTTTAGAAATCTTAACTTTTCAAATTGCTGTATAGAATCCTCATCAACATTGGAACCTATTCGAACCATAAGACAATTTGCAGGGTGTGAAATGATCTCCGGATCATCTGTAGGAGCGGGAAGTAACCCCCCAGTAGCCATCATTTTCTCCATAACTTTTCGATATTCCCAAACACTTAAATTGGTTCCTTTTAAGTCCCAGTGCCAATAGTATTCAGTAGAAATAATAATATAATTTTCCATAAAAGGATCCATTATGGAAACTCTTAGTAGATTAGACGCCACTTTAGCCCCACGATAATCTGGAATTACTTCAATAGCTCCCAATTCTACTAGATTTTTCATTTGAAAGGTTGACCACCTTTCTAGAGGGTCAGGATGAAGGTAGGTAACATAACCTACTATTGTCTCTTCTTCTCTGGCAATGATAATTCGGCCTTCAGGCAAATCTGCTATACCGATTAATGCTTGAAATTGTTTTGAAGCCGGGCGAAAAGAAGTTAATTCATGATGAAACTCATACTGATGTAACTTCTCAGCTGGGATTGGTCCTTCGATAATAATCGTCTTATCATTTACTTGATGTTCTATACAGTTATATGTTTTGATATGTTCCATTTTTTCACCACCGAATTATCATGTTAATCTTTATTATACAAGATTATCGTTGTAATTTTTAGTCTTTTCTAGAATAAAAAAAGAAGAGGGGGTTTATCCCTCTTCTTATCCAGCATCATTGCCATTTTCTTCGCTGTTATTATTATCATTATCCCCAGGTGTGGGTTCTTCCTCTTCTTCCTCTTCTTCCGGTTCATCACCAGGATTTCCAGGTGCGACAGGATCAACTGATTCCTCTGGCTCTTGTGGTTCTTTCGGTTTATCTTTATCCGGTTCATCCGGTTCTGAGAAATCACCGATTACGATTTCTTTTGAAGGTGATGATTCTAAACCAAAGTAATCAACAGCTCTTACATGGTATACTCCTTTATTACTTGGTATTGAATATTGAGTTTCAATGGAATTTCCTATTAACTCAAATCTTTCACCTGGAGCACTTGCTCTGTAAATTCGATATCCAATAACATCTTTACTGTTTGAAGCTTTCCATGATAATCGATTACCATTATTCACTAATGTTGTAGGGGCAGTAGGTTGAGCTCCATCGTCTTTAACTAAGGTTTCAATTCCTTCTATATTAGGAAGGCTAATTTTTTCCCATGCTTCTCGTCTGATGGACGGGAAGAGTTGGGTTAAATCTTTCAGTTTGTCATATTGATTTCGAATTAACCAATCTGTACTAAAGGATAAGCCATCATCCTGGACAAATTCTTGTGGAGTATTTGGTCCTGCAAGTACTGCTTTACCATCCACAAGTACATATGATCCTCGGATTATACTATCGTCCACTTGTCTCGGTACAAAGTTGATATTATAAATATCACTGGAGACTAATCCGGCTTCAGTACATAGGTCAGAAGGAATCATTCCAGATGTAGCACAAATGTTACGTGATACAATGCCGTCAGGTCTTTGGAATCTTTCCGTTGGTGCGACTAATTCAGGGCGAATGTCTGAAGCAGCATTCATTAGTTCTGCCCACAATTTTATATTTCGATTCGTATGGTGAAGCTCACAACTAGAACATACTAGTGATTGGCCAATTCTATATCCTAGCCAAGCCCCCATAGTAACATTAGGGTTAGTACCAACGAAATGCACATCATGGGTAAATTGTGATGTACCAGTTTTCCCAGCCCAATCTACATTTTTATATTTCAACTGACTTGGAAGATATGCTGCTGAACCTTGAGTAACAACATCTCTCATCATATCAAGAGTTAAATAACTCGTCTGTGCAGTAAATACCTCTACTTGTTCACTTTTATGTTCATAAATAACTTCTCCATCTTGATTGGTGATTTTATCAATCATGAAAGCATCAACAAAATTACCACCATTAGCGAATGTTACATAAGCATTTGTATTTTCTTCTATTGTGATACCAGTAGATGTACCTCCAATAGCAAGAGAAGGGTTTGCATATTCATGATCACCGATGGAAGTAATTCCCATTTTTCGTAAGTATTGTTCAACTGGGTTGTCATTCATGATTTCTCGATATACTTTTACAGCTGGCATATTGTAAGAATTGGCTAAATGAGTTCGAACAGGCAATATACCATGATATCTTTCATCGAAGTTCTGTGGTGTATAAGGACCACCAGGTGTCTGCCACGTTGTTTCTATATCTGCAATCGGTGTCCCAGGTTGTACAATACCTTTTTCCATAGCAGGTGCATAAACCAATATAGGTTTCATCGTACTACCGTTTGAACGTTTAGCCTCTGTAGCATAATTTAATTGGTTGTCAAAGCTGAAGTCACGACCTCCAAGGAAACTAATAATTCTACCTGTTGAATTTTCAATTAATATTGCACCAGCCTCTACTCGTTGACTAGTAATTATTTCCCCAGTACTAGGGTCAGTTACCTGTCTAGTCGAATCAGGTCCATAATGTTGGAAGTTTTTAGCTACTTCTTGGAACGCATCATATATTTCTTTATCAATTGTAGAATGTATATTATATCCATTTCTACGTAAATCCCGATTTGCTAGGATTTGATATTGTTCATATAGTTCCTCATCAGCAGCTAAGTCTTCTTTTGAATAACCATCTTCTTCTGCAAGAATATACATTAATATTTCTTTAGCTCTTTTTTCCAATTCAAATGTCAAATATGGATATTTATCAATCGGTGTCTCTGATTCTGTTACAAAATCTGAGACAATATCATACTCGAGAGCAGCTTGATAGTCTTTTTCATTAATTTTTCCTAATTCATACATCCGGCTTAGAACTACTTTCATCCGATTAATACCAGGCTCTAAACCTTCTGGATCTTTTAAGCCGCCACCACTTTGATATGGTGTGTAGTAGGAAGGACTTTGTGGTAATCCCGCTAAAAATGCAGCTTGTGGCAGATTTACCTCGTCAGCGTTTACCCCAAATATTTCTCTAGCTGCAGTTTGAACACCAGCAATATTTCTACCATTAGCTCCACGTCCATAAGGGATAATATTCAAATATGCTTCCAATATTTGATCTTTTTTAAAGAACTGCTCTAAACGCATTGCTAATAAGATTTCTTTCGCTTTTCGTTCAAAGGAAACTTCATTGGTTAAAATCTGGTTTTTAATGAGCTGCTGTGTTAATGTACTACCTCCAGATTTAATCTCAGAATTAGTAAATTCTTGCACTAAGGCACGAATAATCGCTTTTGGTACAACACCATTATGTTCATAGAAGAATTCATCTTCTGTAGCAATAACAGCATTTCTTAATGTAGGTGAAATACCCTCTAACTTTGTTTCTTCACGATGAAGATCTGCTTGAATATCCCCTATGTAAACATCACCAGCAAAATAGAGCTTAGATGTTTCTTCATAGTTATAAATATCTTTTTCCATCGTTTCGTATGTAAGGATTGGCTCGTCTTTAACAAGAGATGCAAAGTAACCAAACCCAATACCTGCACCGAAGAACATCCCGATGATCCCTATCACAATAAAAAATAATATAACATTCCAGATAACATCATATGTAATTCGGGATACACGTTGAATCTTTCCAGTGCTCCAGACTGTTTTTACCTTGGTTCCAAATTCTTGGATAAATTGTTTAAAATCCACGATAAAACCTCCTATTATTCCAAGCATAATTATAGCATAGTAGTCTGTGAAGGAGGTATAGTAATTTAGAAAAAATCATTGCATTTTTTAATTTTATTTAATATGATATGTGTAATACTATATATTAAAGCAATGAAAGAAATAGTAGTATGGCAAATCCCTATCCAAGAGAGCTGGTGGTTGGTGGGAACCAGTATAAATTTGCATGCGAATTACAATTCTGGAGCATTCTTAATAAGCCTATTAGGTAAAATTAAGACGGTGAAGTCATCGTTAACAACCCCAAAGTGGCAGCAATCTGCAACAAGGGTGGTACCGCGTGTTTAAACTCGTCCCTTATATACATAAGGAATGGGTTTTTTTATTTTTATAAGAAAATATAGTAGTTGGAGTGTGAATGGAATGCATATTTTAGAGGATTTAGAAAAAAGAGGGTTAATTAATCAGGTTACAGATAGAGAAGGGTTAGAAAAGCACTTAACAGAAAATGAAGTGACACTATACTGCGGTTTTGACCCAACAGCAGATAGTTTACACATTGGACATCTTGTACCACTAGTGATGTTAAAACGATTCCAAAAAGCCGGGCACAAGCCAATTGCCTTAGTTGGTGGTGGAACTGGGATGATTGGTGACCCTAGTGGACGTTCCACTGAGCGTTCGTTGAACACAGAGGAAGTGGTACAAGGCTATAGTGAAAGCTTAAAACAACAAATTTCTAAAATTCTTGAAGTAGATAAGAACGAGAATGAAGTTGTTGTAAGAAATAATTATGAATGGCTTGGAAGTATGACTGTTATTGATTTTTTACGTGATGCAGGTAAGCATTTTGGTGTAAATTACATGCTTGCTAAAGAATCAGTATCTGCGCGTATCGAACAAGGTATTTCTTTTACAGAGTTTAGTTATATGATCTTACAATCATTAGATTTTCAGCAATTATATACGCAAGAAAATTGTACTCTACAAATCGGCGGTAGTGACCAATGGGGAAATATTACTGCAGGTATGGAGTTGATTCGTCGGGCTAGAGAAAATGAAGAGGAAGAAATAAAAGTATTCGGACTTACTGTACCATTAATTACAAAAGCAGATGGTACTAAGTTTGGGAAAACTGCAGGCGGTTCTATTTGGTTAGACCCAGAAAAAACTAGCCCATATGAGTTTTACCAATTCTGGATTAATTCCGATGACCGTGACGTAATGAAGTTTTTACGTTACTTTACTTTCCTAAACGAAGATGAACTAAACGAGTTAGAAAAAGAAGTAGAAAATCATCCGGAAAATCGTGTAGCACAAAGACGATTAGCGGAAGAAATGACAAGAATGGTTCATAGTCAGGAAGCGGTAGAACAAGCACAAAAAATTACTGCATCGTTATTTAGCGGAGATTTAAAATCACTTTCTGCTAGTGAAATCGAGCAAGGCTTCAAAGATGTGCCTTCATTCCAAGTAGGTAAGGAAGCAATTGGAATAGTAGATCTATTAGTTAATGCAAAAATTTCACCTTCAAAACGTCAAGCAAGAGAAGATGTTACAAATGGTGCGATTTACATTAATGGTGAAAGACAACAAGACTTAAATTATGTTATAACAGAAGCCGACCGAATTGACGATAAGTTTACTATTGTTAGAAGAGGGAAGAAGAAATATTTCTTAATTAGATACAATTAAAATGAAAGCTGCTAAGGATGATTTCCTTAAGCAGCTTTTGTTAAAATTATTGTTGAGTTTTAATATAAGCCTCTTCTTCTTCAACTGTAAGTACACCAGTAGCTTTTCCTATAGTGCCACCTTGAAGTTCCCAAATGGTATTATGGTCATCATCAACGCTTGAAAAATCACCTTTTGCCCATTTTTCTAAAATGAAACTATATACATCTTTATGATGGAGCTCAAGAATATTCAAACCTTCTAAAAGCCAGTTAATTCTTTCAGGATTAATTTGATAGAAACCCCATTTTTCATCTGCTTTTACTTTTTGATGGCTCATTCCATGGATATATTCTTGATAATCGGCATCTGTTAATTCATCGATAGTCTTTATTTGCCCAAATGGATTTAATCCTTTATCTTTATATGATTCCAATTGTTCATCTGTCACGGATCCACCTGTAGATTCTCTTATTTCATCTATGCTATTTGTGTTAGTAGTTACGTCTTTTTCGCTTTCCATCAAATCGGAGACAATTAAATATCCGAAAAAGCCTACGATAAGTACCGCTACAAAGGACAAAGAAATGATAACTGTCTTCATTAACCAATACCCCCTAATATAGAGTAATATATGTGGAAATAAATGAAAATAAGCCTATTTTACTAGTTTTTGTAATTTTTAGACTTAGTCATCGATTAAGTTTGAAATATAGTGTAGAAGATTGAGGGGATTAGCAAGGAACGTTTTGATTTTTTATGATTTTCTTGTAAGCTAGATAGTGTATGATGAAATGAACATATTATTTCTATGCTGTAACTGATATACTTTTCTATTTGACCAGTAATTTACATATATACTTGAGGAAGGAGCATGTGGGAATGGACGAATTAAAACTTAATGTTTCCTATTTGCGAAAACGAGTTCCTAATTTAACAATTGCAGCTAAAGAGAAGGGATTACGCCCTGCTACGGTTTCGAATTTATGTACAGGAAAGACACCAGTTGGACGTGCAGAAGTGAGAACATTAGTTGCTTTAGCAGAACTCGCGGATTGTAAGCTCGATGATTTAATTATTCGTGGAAATGATGTGCAAATGATTGAAACGGGTATTAAAGTACTGGATTTTTTAGCTCCGATTACTAAAGGTGGAATTAACGGATTTGTGGCACGTCCAGGAATGGGGCAGTTGGTACTATTGGCTGAAATATTTTACAGGTTACAAGCAAAAGATTGTATAACGGTACTTTTAATGCCTAACTTTGAATGCCCTGATTTAAAAGAAGTGAAAGAATCTGCAAATATTCTTTGCCATGATACAGAGAGCGTTTATAGGGAAATGATGAACGTAAATGAGAAGCAAGATGTAATTTTGGCTGCCGATAGGTCGCTAGTCATCACAGGGGAAATCTATTCTTTAATCGATGAACTAAAGGTATCAAAAGGAAAAACCATTACTACTTTCCTAGTTGATCAAACTGGAGAAGCGGTAGATGAAGAACTTCCATATGGACCTTTAGATACCTTGGTGACCTTCGACGCGGAATTAGTGTCAAGAAAACTATTTCCTGCAGTAAATCCTGTGACTTCAACATCTGTTATTACAGAAGAAGGAGCTAAACTAGATAATAAACATTATATTGTTCAACAAAAGGCGAGAAAAATAATGCGTCGTTATCGCGAATTGCGATTTTTAGTTAGCGCTTTTGGTTATGAGAAATTACAGCCTTCTGATAAAGAAGTTTATAAACGAGGGGAACTGCTTGAAGCATACTTGACGCAAAGCTTTTTTGTTGCCGAGCCTTTTACCAAAATGAAAGGAACTTCTGTACCACTAACCAATACATTAGAAGATATTAGTGGTATTCTAGAAGGGGAGATAACTAAGGTTAATGCTGACCAATTACAATATATAGGATCGTTAAGTAAGGTATAAAAATTGATTTTTAACGATAGTGGTATAGAAGAGGCTGAGACAAAAGTTTTTTAGTCAAACGAATAACCGAATGTAGTGCACCTACGACGCACCGTAAATATACTGCGCTTTCACTTCCAGCACAAGTGCGACATCTGCTCGAAAAGACCTCGCAGTGTCTTCTTTGCACCTCACAGTACAAGTGCGACATCAGCTCGAAAGAACCTCGCTGTGTCTTCTTTGACGCGGGGGGCTGGTGAGCCAGGCTGCTACTTGAATAATCTTCTCTGTAGCCTTGCACCGAGGAAACCTGCTGCGTAGCATTACTAGCAGACGCAGGTGCATACTCGGAGTCTCACCGATGCCTTTCCTCCCGCTGGAGTCTTCGTATATTTCCGGTGCTAGTATGGTGAATCATTCGGCTTTACTTCTGTACAATTTTGTTATGTCCCAGCCTCTTTCTGAACTTAACTATTAAGATATTCCGTAACTATGGAAATAAATTCTGATAAATTATCACGATGGACATGATGACCAGCACCGTCAATTGTAACCATTTTACAATCAGGAATAAGTTCAGAAACTTCTCGTAACTTGTCTTGTGAAATGTTACTTAAACTACCTCCAATAACTAACGATGGCGTAGAAATTTTCGGCAAGTTTTCCCACCACTCTGGTTTCGGTTGATTTAATTGCCCCATAATTGCCTGAACTACTTTCCAATCAAATGGTAAGGGTTGTTCTGGTTCAGGTGGAATTTCAATTGGTTTATCGGGAACTGGTGGAGGTGTATCAACAATTACTAATTTTTCTAGTCTCGAAGTATATTGTTGTGCGAAAAGATAGGATACTGTCCCACCCATTGAATGACCAATAAGAATAAAACGTTCCAGTTTCAAAGCGTTAACGAATAGAAGCAGGTCTTCACACATTTCTTCAAAAGAATACGTATTTGTTCTTGAGCTTTCTCCATGACCTCTTTGGTCTAAAGCAAGAAAGCGGAATTTTTCTCCCAATCTAGTAGCTACCTCATTCCAAGAATCTGAACTAGTCCCCAGTGAGTGTAGCGCAACTATTGGTAGTGCTAGAGGATCACCACATTCTCTATACTGAAAAGTATTTCCGTTTATGTTTATTTGTTCTGCGAAAGATTTCATATAATCACTCCTATATTTTAATAAAATTATTAATAATAATTTAATTCGCCCGATACAAAAAGAACTGCATTGAAGTGAAATTGAAGTGTGTCTAGTAATAAAATTGATTTTGTTACGATTGTGTATTGCAAAAGATTAATGGATTTATTTATTATCTTAAAGCGTCAAAGGGCAAATAGGCATGTACCCCCTTAACCGAATTAACTATTTGAGTTATTTTAAGGTCAACAACCATAGTAGCGTAAGCGTAAGCTTCTGTCCTAGTAATATTGTATAGTTCGGCCATCAAATCCAGCATATCACTTAAGGCTAACCACATTGCTTCATCTAAGTCTGCATGAAAAGCCATAGTAATCCATCCAGAATTGGTTTTTGCTCTTGGTCTGTGAATTTTTATATCTTCTCTGACGTTAAACGTTAAACTAACACGTTCCATTGGACACTCCAATGCAGGACCTGCGACTTCACCATCTCCTTGAACCGCGTGACCATCTCCCGTAGAAAAGAGTCCACCTTCAACCGATACCGGTAAATACAATGTGCTTCCAGCTTGTAATTCTTTACAGTCAATATTACCGCCACTATCTCGAGGAACAAAAGTAGAGTGTTGACCATCCATCATGGGTGGCATACCCATAACACCCATAAATGGGCGTAATGTTACACTAAAGTCAAAATTACCAAATTGACTTTTTCCTACCATTTTATCAACCTCTAGTTTAAAATCTAATATTACTTCTTTCGCTTGTTCTAATCCTAGCTTTTTATTCCAGTAGCTTGGAAACCCTCCTGCAGAAGTCCACCCCCATGAGCCTGGAATAATTTCATTGATTTTTATTTCTAAAGTATCACCGGGGGAAGCTTGGTTAATATATACAGGGCCAACTAAGGCATGGCCGAACTGATTGGATTGACGCTCGGGCTTAAGGTCTGTAAATCGCTTTCGTTGTTCTCCGGGAGCATGACGCTTTTCTAGTCCCCAAGCTGAATCTAATGTTTGGTAAATAACAGTATCTCCTGATTGAATGGTTAATGAAGGGTTTAAATCTTTACTGAAAAATCCGTGTAAAGTCTCTGAAGTAGGATTTAATTCATAAGTTTTTGACATAGATTTAACCTCCGTATTCAAAAATAGTAGAGGGATGAAGTTGTAGTTCACGCGATTCATTGTGGTCCGGACACATGATAAAAGCGTATGTATCATCCTAGTTCAATTAAAGAGTAACATAAATTACTATTAAAAGTAAATATATTTTCTGTGGAGAGTAAAATCAGTGTTAGAAGTTGAATGTAGATTAATTATGGAAAGGAGTTGAATTTATTTCATATCATTGCTTTTCCAATAAAAAAACCTTGAAAGGTTGGGTTAACAACATTTCAAGGCTTTTGAGTGTATAAACATGTTTAAGATTAACGAGAATAGAATTCTACGATTAATTGCTCTGTGATTTCAGACGGTAATTCAGAACGTTCTGGTAAACGGTTGAAAGTACCTTCTAATTTATCAGCATCAAATGTTAAATATTCTGGTACGAAGTTAGTTACTTCAATCGCTTCTTTCACGATGTCAAGGTTTCTTGATTTTTCGCGTAGACCAATTACTTGACCAGGTTTTACTAGGAAAGATGGAATATCAACGCGAGATCCATCAACTGTTACGTGGCCATGGTTTACAAGCTGACGAGCTTGTCTACGAGTACGTGCAAGACCTAGGCGATAAACAAGGTTATCAAGGCGAGACTCAAGAAGAATCATGAAGTTTTCACCATGAACACCTTTCATTTTACCAGCTTTATCGAATAGAGTACGGAATTGACGTTCGTTTAATCCATACATAAAGCGTAATTTTTGTTTTTCTTGTAATTGAAGACCATACTCAGAAAGTTTTCTGCGTTGGTTTGCTCCATGTTGCCCAGGAGCATAAGGGCGTTTGTCTAGCTCTTTACCAGTGCCAGTTAATGAAATGCCAAGACGACGTGATTTTTTCCATACAGGACCTGTATATCGTGCCATAGGACATTTCCTCCTTTATATTTTATTTGCATAAAACAAAATCCAACCGTGATCGATCCAACCCCCATTATGTTTTCATGTACCATCGCTCCAGCAGCTGAGAGTTACACGATACACCTCGAATATGAGGAACAAAATGAACAGATTGGTGATACACTTAGGCTGCCTTATTATTTTACACAAGGAATAGTATATAATTTTTTACAGTTTAAGTCAATGATTCTTTTTAAAGTAAAGCTTGTTTACATAACGTTTTGTTTAGTTTAGTGTGATAAATTGGTAAATTCTATGAAATTTATTATATAATAGTTTATATAAATCCTCCTAATAGGTGATTATGATGAATAAAAAATCTCTTCAAGAAAAACTAAAATTAATAAACTATAATTTACTTACTACAGTGTCACCTAAAAGTAAGGACTACTATAAAAAACTTTCCAGTAGTTTATTTAACTTATTGGATGTAGAGTTTATTGGGATTTATTTATATGACCAATGGACTAAGTTGTTTAAGCTGGTTTCAAATATAGAGGGTACAATAGAAAACTTAAATAAATATATCCAAGATGATAATAGTAAATACTGGAACACAATTACTCAAAATAAACCTTTATTGATAGAGGAGAAAGATTTATTATCATCTTCAGTAGAGGGAGATGTAATTACAATTCCTGTCCAACCTTTATATGGCCGGATTGGGATTATTGTATTTGGAATAGATACTAAGGATAGGTATTCAGATGACATTATTAATACGATTAAAGAAGAGATAGAGACATCTTGTACAATTGTAAATCAAATTATCCAATCTCAAGTAAATGCGGAGAGACATCACTTATTGTACGATATTACGTCAAAATTCTTAGTTTTAAATAATAAAACAGATATACTGACGGAAATCATTTCTAGTATTCGAGCTATATATCCTGACTTTACATATTACCTTTTATTGTCACAGGATCACGATGATACATTGGGACTTCCAATAAAAGCAATAGAATTTAGTGATGATTCAACTAAACTAGCAAGTTCTCAAGCTTTCATAAATGGTGAAATTCAAATAGAAGATCGGATACGGGAAAAGAAAACATGTGTTTACGTCCCACTAAAAGGTAACCAAGGTGTATATGGTGTGATACAAATAATTATCCCGACGATAACGGCTTTCCCAGAAGAAGAACTAGATTTCATTAAAAAGTTTGCAAATATTGCAGGAAAAGCAATTGAAAGTACTATTCTTTATCAGAACTCTAAGCACTTGGTATCGGATTTACAATTAATCAATGATTTAACACATCAATTAAATTCTAATTTGGAATTAACGGAAATCACAAGACTTGTAAGGGATCAAATAAATAAAATTTGTGAACCATCCGAAATAGGTTTTATATACAAAAAGCAAGAAATGGCACACCATTTTGAAGCTATAGATGGTAGTTCATCGCTTTTTGAAACTTTAGAGGGAAGAATGATTTCTCGAGATTTAGTTCAAGTTATATTAAAGCGTAAAGAGGCAATTTTTTCAGGCGATTATAAATCTGATAGTAAACTATCTGCGTATCAATCTGTCATGGTTTTACCTATGATTAATGATGGTGTGATTAATGGAATTGTAATCGTACTACATCAAAATAGATATGCTTTTACCTTTGACCAATTTAAGTTATTACAATCCATAATTCGTCATTCCACATTAGCATTTGTCAATACGATTTTGAAAGAGCAATTACAAAAAGCAGCTTCAACTGATTATCTAACTCAATTATATTCTAGAAATTACTTAGATGATAAAATCCTTCAGCATATGCAGAGTGGTGAAATGGGAACTTTAATATTGTTTGATATTGATAATTTTAAGCACATTAATGACACGTATGGTCACTATATTGGAGACGAAGTAATTAAGCAAGTTTCTGATATTATTAAATCTAGTATAGAAGAACGTGATGTTGCTGCTAGGTGGGGGGGAGAAGAACTTGCTATTTATTTACCGAACACGGATTTAAATAGTGGTGTTCAACTTGCAAGAAAGATAAATACACAGGTAGAGAACTTTACAGAACCAAGTGTAACCTTATCTGCAGGTGTATCATCTTGGAAAGCGACATCAGAGGATTCTGCGAAAAATTTCTTTATTCGTGCTGATAAGGCATTATACGAAGCAAAAAGTTATGGAAAAAACTGTGTCGTGAAATATAGTTTCGATGAACAGGAGAAGGACAATATTCGTATATGATCAAAAAATAGAGATTGAGATACTGAATCTCAACCTCCATTTTCAATGAGCACTTAAAGAGTACTAACCATTATAAATGCTTTTTAAGTTCTTCCACGAATTTCTCTAGGTAAATTTGATCAGTTTCATCGAAACGATTTAGTACTGGGCTGTCAATATCTAATACGCCTAATATTTCACCATTTTTTATAATTGGTACAACAATTTCCGATTTACTTGCACTGTCACAAGCTATATGTCCTGGGAATTGATTTACATCTTCTATACGTTGGGTTTTTCGTTCTTTTACTGCAGTTCCACATACACCTTTTCCGTAAGCTATACGAATACATGCAGGTAAACCTTGAAATGGCCCAAGTACAAGTTCGTCATCTTTCCAAAGGTAGAACCCTACCCAGTTAGTTTGATCAAGGAATTGGTTTAATAGAGCTGAAGCGTTGGATAAATTAGCGATAGTATCTGTTTCGCCATCAACTAGAGCAGTTAATTGTTTAATTAATAGTTCATAATCTTTTACTTTATCACCGGAATAAAGACTTGTTTGAAACATAAAAAATCATCCTTCCTTAATTTTGTTAAATTATCCCGGTAAATCATGCAGGATAATTTAATTCTTTGTCGTATTTATAAAATAATGATACATAAAACGCAACGAAAGGAGTTGAATTTCAATGAAAGATACCCCTACAAAAAGAAAAGTAGTTGAGGCGGCTTCATCTCTTTTTTATCAAAAAGGGTTCCATGGTACTTCCGTTCGCGATATCGCTGAAAGAGCCTCTGTCAATGTTTCTTCCATCAGTTATTATTTTAAGGGGAAACAAGGACTTTTAGAGTATGCCGTTTCTCGATATTATGAAGAATACTTGGCAATCATTGAAGCAACTCTTGAGGAATTTGATAATGATACACCAAACGAAAAATTAAAAAAATTAATACACCAAATTATACAATATAAACATACAAATCTTCAATTATCCTGTTTTATCCATCGCGAATTATCAATGGATTCGGTATTTGTTCGGGAAATGGTTGTTACTTACTTAGCAAAAGAGAACTTTATAATTGGAAATACGTTCTTAGCAGTGTTCAAGGAGAAGCAGGAGAAGAAACATAAGCTTGATGGTCAATTTTTATTAATGCAATTAAAAGGCATGCTTGTAACGCCCTATGTATTACATAATGAATGGAAGTCGCAAGTAGTTGGTGATTATTCGCATTCGCAATTCGTTAATAAATACGTTCAAACGATTCACCAATGGGTAGATTATATAACCCAATAAGAAAGCAATTTAGGTTGTTAAAAAACAGCCTTTTTTTATTCTTAAAAACAGGCAGAGGTACGTGAAATACAATATTGCACATTTTTTGACAAAAAAATTCGTTTTTAATTGATTTTTTTAGCCAAAAATCGCTTATACATGGTATTATAATGATTATAGTAAATAAGCAATATATGATGTTATTGTTGTTTTGTATTTATATAGATGGAATTTCTGCTTTGATTTTTTAGGGGGCTTTATTATGGAAATAATAATTGGAATAATACTTGTCGCAATCGCACTAATCATTATAAGCCTTATTCTTCGAAAGAGAGTATATGATTTTGTTGATCGTCTTGAGAGCTGGAAACTAGATGTTATGAACAGAAATGTATCTGCTCAGCTTACTAGAATAAAAGCGCTAAATTTATCTGGTGAAACGCAAGAACGTTTCGAATCTTGGAAGGAACGATGGGAATTTATTCTTTCGAAAGATTTGCCAGATATAGAAGAGTATTTATATGATGCAGAAGAGGCTGCAGATCGATTTCGGTTCTCGACAGCCAAGAAGATACTAAGGAAAACAGAGCAGAATTTACAAGCAATTGAAAAGGATATTGATAAAATTCTCGTTGAACTTGATGATTTAGTTGATTCAGAGGAAACAAGTCGTAAAGAGGTACAATATATTCAGCCAACTATTAAAAACTTACGTAAGAAAATTGCCCAAAATAGATTCCAATATGGTAAGGCAGAGGTTCGTTTTGAAGTTGAGCTTGATGAACTAGGTGAGTTATTAGGCAATTACCATGATCTAGTTGATTCTGGAAACTATACAGATGCAAAAGAACTGGTGACATCCTTAAAAAACAGACTTAATTTATTTGAAGAAGAAATAGAAGAATTTCCAGAAATATACAGAGCATGTAAACAAGATATCCCTTCACAAATTGATGATTTATATGCTGGTATTAGAGAGATGAAAGAAGAGGGATTCCGCATTGATCATCTCGGCTTTGAAAAGGAGCTACAAGGATATCAACAACGTCTTCTTGATTGTGTAAATGCTCTAGAAAAAGGTCAAGCTTCAGAAGTAAAGGCTTTAAGAAAAGAAATGGATGAGCGAATTCAAGAAATGTATCAGCTTCTCGAAAAGGAAGCTATTGCCAAAAGCTATATGGAAACCCAAGTTTCTAGTTATCAAAAATCAGTTGAGGAAATCGCTGCTTCCTTTGAGGAAACGAAAGCAGAAGTTAATACTTTAAAGCAGACGTATTATTTTGATGATCAAGACATGGAAAAATATTTATCATTAGAAAAAAGTATTGCTCAACTGCAAAAAGTTTATGATGAAGTGATGGAAGGATTAGAAGATGAAGATACGCCACATTCAGAACTAAGGTCCCATCTTGAGACTGGTTTTAATCAAGTAGAGGAACTTCTTGAAAAACATAATGACTTTAAGATTAGTGTTTATAATCTACGTAAAGACGAGATTGAAGCGAAAGAAAAGTTAGCGGATATTCGTGAGCAAATAAATGAAACAAACCGTAGGATTAAAAAGAGTAATATTCCTGGTGTCCCAAACTTCATATGGAACTTGATGGATGAAGCTCTAGAGAAAAGCAATCATGTGTTAAAGACGCTAGAGAAAAGTCCACTAGATATTTCAGAAGTGCAACGATCCTTATCACAAGCCAAGACAGCAGTTGATTTATTAATCGAGCAAACAGAAGTGATGTTGGATCAAGCTAATTTAACAGAACAAGTAATTCAATATGCTAACCGTTATCGTAGCAAGTATCCATTACTCGCAGCAAGACTTCTAGAGGCGGAAAACTTATTTAGAAACTATGATTATGAAGTCGCATTAGAAGAAGCTGCAAGTGCACTTGAAGAAGTAGAGCCAGGTGCTTTAAAACGTATTGAAGAAAATCAAGTCATTTTTAAATAAGAATGGAAGTGAGGCTGCTTTATGGAAAGAAATTTCCTAAAGACAGCCTTCCGTTTTGTGTTTATATACTGTTCAAAAGGTTAATTTACAGTGTGTTAGTTTGGTATGTACTGACGATGCTGATTTGGATATAAACTGTGAGAAAACTACGGGAAAATATATAACATAAGGGAGGATTTTTAATGATTTATCTAGATAACAGTGCAACAACGAAACCACATCCAGAAGTGTTAAAAAGTTTCCAACAAGTATCGACGAACTTTTTTGCAAATCCTTCTTCAATTCATCAGCTCGGTGGAGAGACGGAAAAACTACTTCTAAAATCTAAAGAACAAGCAGCATCACTTCTCCAAGTAGAAGAGGATGAAATTATATTTACTTCAGGCGGAACTGAGGGGAACAATATTGCAATTAAAGGCATTGCATTACAACATCAAGGTAGAGGGAAGCATATTATTACTACAGAAATTGAACACCCTTCCGTTTACGAAGCATGTAAGAGCCTAGAAACATTAGGTTTTCAAGTAACCTATTTGCCTGTTGATGAAAATGGAAAAATTTCAGTTCTTGATGTAGAAAATGCAATACGTAAAGATACGATATTAATTAGTATTATGCATGTTAATAATGAAATTGGTTCGATTCAACCAATAGAAGAGATAGGTGAAATTGCTAAACAATATCCTAAGCTCTTCTTCCATGTCGATCATGTTCAAGGATTAGGTAAGGTCCCTTTAAAACTAGCAAATAGTGGAATTGACTTATGTACGATGTCAGGACATAAAATACATGGGTTGAAAGGAACCGGAGTATTATATTGCCGTAAAGGCGTTCGCTTATTTCCATTATTCCATGGTGGTGAACAAGAATTTAATATTCGCTCAGGGACAGAGAATTTAGCTGGTTCTGTTGCTTTTGTTAAAGCTTTACGTCTAATAAAAGAAAGCCAGTCAACAGAAGCGAAAACGTTACGTAAGCTAAACAGATATTTACGTCAAGAATTAATGAAAATGGACGAAGTAGTAGTAAATACTGCTGAACAAGCTGCACCACATATCATGAACTTCTCAATTCCTGGGTTAAAACCAGAAGTTATGATTCATACTTTAGGAAAGCAAGGAATATTTATTTCAACAAAGTCAGCATGCTCGTCTAAAGATTTGGATGAAAGTAGAATAATTAAAGCCTGTGGATATTCAGAAGAGAGAGCGAAATCAGCATTACGTGTTAGTCTTTCTTATAACAATACAGTTGAAGAAATAAAGATATTTATAAATAAATTAAATGAAGCAATAACACAATTAAAAGAAGTTATGGAGTAGATAAAAATGGAATTTGATCATATATTAATTCGTTATGGAGAACTTGCCTTAAAAGGAAAAAACCGAAAATTATTTGTAGAAAAACTTCAGCAAAATGTTCGTCATAAACTTAATGATTTTCCTGAAGTAAAAGTAAAAAGAACGCAAGGGAGAATGTTTATTCTATTAAATGGCCAAAATCCACAGCCTATTATAGATAAAGTTAAATATATATTCGGAATCCATAGCCTAAGTTTGGCGATAAAAGTGGAGAATGAATTGGAAAAAATAAAAGAAGCGGCTTTATATACTTTAACTAATGCAGAAAACGTGAAAAAGTTTAAAGTTACAGTAAAACGTATAAATAAAGGATTTCCAGAAAGATCCCAGGAATTAAATCAAATTCTTGGTGGACATCTTTTAAGTAATACAGATTCTTATACAGTAGACGTTCACAATCCTGATTTAGAAGTAAAAGTAGAAATTCGTCAAGAAGCAACCTACATTACATCAAGCGTGGTTCGTGGTGCTGGAGGTCTTCCGGTTGGGACCTCTGGTAAAACGTTATTATTATTATCCGGAGGTATTGATAGTCCAGTTGCAGGCTATCTAGCTATGAAACGTGGAGTAGAAATTGAAGCAATACACTTTCATTCACCACCTTTTACGAGTGAACGTGCAAAACAAAAGGTGTTAGATTTAGCAGAAAAACTGGCAAACTTTGGACCTAGTATCAAAATTCATGTCGTACCTTTTACAAAGTTACAACAAAAAATCTTCCAAGAAACCCCAGATGGTTATGGTATGACTGTAATGAGAAGAATGATGCTTCGGATAAGTGAAAGAGTATGTCAAAAGGAAGACATCCTATCTATGACGACTGGTGAGAACCTAGGACAAGTTGCTAGTCAAACAATGACTAGTATGAATACGATTAATGAAGTTACGAATTATCCAATCATCAGACCCTTAATTACAATGGATAAGGATGAAATTATTGATATTTCGAAAGCAATCGATACTTTTGATATCTCAATTAGACCTTATGAAGATTGCTGTACTATCTTTGTTCCAAAGGCACCTAAGACAAAACCAAAACGTGATCGAGCTAATTATTTCGAATCAAAATACGATTATGAGGAATTAATTCAAGAAGCAATCGATGGAATAGAAGTTGTTAGAGTTTCTGACCAGAAAAAAACAGTGGATGCTTTTGAAGGATTATTCTAGAAAATCACGGTAAATTATTTAGCAACACTTACCAATAATAAACATGAATGGAATGCCTCCGTTTCGCACAATATAAGTGTACCAAGGAGGTGAAATACCATGGCAAACAACAATAGCAACAATTCAAACCAATTGGTAGTACCTGGTGCTCAACAAGCACTAGACCAAATGAAGTATGAAATTGCTCAAGAATTTGGTGTTCAACTTGGTGCTGACACAACTTCTCGTGCTAACGGTTCTGTTGGTGGAGAAATCACTAAGCGTCTAGTTCAAATGGCTGAACAACAGTTTGGTGGATTCAACGGTTAATAACAATTAAATAGTATAAATGGCAGAGAGCTATTCATTGCGAATAGCTCTTTTATTATTTTCTGCGAATAAAATTGGAAACATGTGGCAAACTATCGGTATTAAATCTTGGAGATGGAAGTATGCTTTGGATAATTATTGGCTCCTTATTGCTAATCCTTTTTTTTATTCTTATAACATTAAAATTGAAAATACGTTTTTATTATCGTTATCAGGAGGAGAAACATTTTATTGCTGTTGAAGTTTTTTATATCCGGATGCGGATTTTACATCGTGAAATGAATTTAAGTGAACAGTCACAAAATGGTTATTCTAATTTAACGGAAGTGCTCCAAGATATGGATAAGGAGGATTTAAAGGATTTTAAAGAAAGAGCTTTTAACATTCTTCCTCAATTAAAAAACGCTAAAAAAATGTTGACTATTATGATGAATAGCATCATTTTTCATCGGTTAAATTGGAAAACACATTTTGGTCTTGGCGATGCAGCTTCAACAGGTATAGCAGCAGGTGGAATCTGGATGTTTAAAGGTACTCTGTTAGGGTTCTTTTATGAACGATCTAATTTATTGTGCAAGCCAGAGATCTCTGTCACTCCTCATTTTCAACAAAAAGGGTTATATTCTGAAATAGATTGCATTGTATCAATTAGTTTAGGAAAAGCTATTCACACGAGTTTACGTATAGTACAAAATATAAAGTTTTATAAGAAAAAGGAAGTATATACTTAGATTTCTAAAGGAGGATTTACAATGGAGGAACATCCAATTCAAGGTCTTATGACTACCGCTATGGAAAACTTAAAAGATATGGTAGAGGTCAATACAATTATTGGAGATCCTATAGAATCTCCAGATGGAAGTGTCATTATTCCTGTCTCTAAAGTAGGGTTTGGATTTGCTGCTGGAGGAAGTGAGTTTGTTCCTAGTGACTCAGGTTCTGGAGGAGATAGTGATTCGAGCAGTGAGGCAGTATTTCCATTTGGAGGTGGTAGTGGTGGCGGTGTTTCTATTACACCAGTAGCATTTTTAATTGTAAGTCAAAAGGGAATTAAAATGGTACATCTTGATCAGAATACACATATTTATGAAAAGATAATTGATTTTGCTCCAAAAGCAGTTGAGAAAATTCAACAGCTGCTAAAAGAGAGCAGTCAAGGTAAAGGAAAGGGATCGAAGGAGAAAGATAATCAAGGGAAAAGTAGTGAGAATGAAAAGAAAGAAGACCAGCCCGACCCTAAAAAGAAATCTGATGAGGAAGAAAAGAATAACTCTGAAGAATCATCATCCATCTACGATATTTAAATTAAAGTTGATTGGAGATTCTTTTTTTGGAAATCGCACTATTCTTTTACTATAATAGATATAAGTCTATGGAATAGGAGGAAGATTATGGTTAATGTTACGTTTAAGCAACAACCTGTTACACTATTAGGTAATGAATTAAAGGTAGGGGATCAAGCTCCAGATTTTATGGTTCTTACCAATGACTTAGAAGAAAAATCGCTTTCAGATTATAAGGGAAAAATCAAATTAATTAGTGTCGTACCTTCTATTGATACAGGAGTTTGTTCGATCCAAACGAATCGTTTCAATCAAGAAGCGCAAAAGTTAGATAATGTCCATGTCTTAACAGTAAGCATGGATTTACCATTTGCTCAGAAGCGGTGGAGAGAAGTTAATAACGTGGAATGCTTAGATATGCTTTCTGATCATCGAGATGCTGACTTTGGAGAAAAATATGGTGTTTTAATAAAAGAACTCCGATTACTAGCTCGCTCGATATTCGTAGTAGATTCTAATGATAAAGTTACATATGTAGAATATGTTTCTGAAGTATCAGAACATCCTGATTACGATAAAGCATTAGAAGCTGCAAAGAAAGCAGAATAACATAAAAAGTCTTCCGTTAAGGAAGGCTTTTTTATTTGATATTAGTCATGTTTTGAAAAGAGTATTTTCAAACACTAATTCAACTCTCGAAAAAGCCTCTTTTAAAAATGTACGCACTATGTCTACAGTCGATAAATAGTTCACTATATCTTTAAGACTTGGGTTACTTGATTCATCGGCAGGAAAATCATTTGGTAAACCAAATATAGTGTACTAACTTAAATTAAAGATGATGTTTAATTACCTTTCTTAATAATACTTTTAATTTAAATCTTCTGTCTAAATCATTATTTTGTACAGTTAAGCCTTATATCTGTTACAATATAACGGGTCTAAAAGGAACGGAGGATTATTTATGAATATGGAAAAAACGAGCGTGGAGAAATTATTTGAATGGATAGATCAGACTACAGGAATCATTGAACAACATTTAAATGAACCATATCTTGATAGTTTAGTTATCTCACTTGAAACACTTTTTTACCAAGGTCCAGAAGAATCAATCGACGATATTTTGTCACACAAATTGAACATGGCATTAGATATAATAAAACTAGAGGAATATAAGCCAGATGAAATTAGAAAAGCAATTCAATTTGCTGTCTTAAAAGGGATGAAAGATAATACACAACAACAGCATCTCATTACCCCTGAAGCTATTTCATTAATTGTTGGCTATATAGCGCAAAAACTAATTGGTACAAAAGACACAATTCGTCTATTTGATCCTGCCTCCGGTACAGGAAATATGTTAACCGCGGTTGTATCACAACTCGATAAAAAGGTGGAAGCATATGCTAGTGAAGTTGATCCGACATTAATTCAACTTGCTGTAATTAGTGCTAATTTACAAAAAGTTTCCATTGAATTTTTCCATCAAGATAGCCTAAGACCATTTCTATTAGATCCGGTGGATTTAATTGTATCTGATCTGCCTGTTGGATATTATCCCGATGATATACGTGCAAGTAGCTATGAACTAAAGGCTGAAGAAGGACATTCTTTTAGTCACCATTTATTCATCGAACAAAGTTTAAACTACACTAATGCAGGTGGCTATTTACTTTTAATGGTTCCAAACTTCATTTTTGAAAGTGAAGGAAAGGACAAGTTACATGCTTTTATACAAAAACATGCTCATATTGTAGGGGTAATTCAATTACCGGAGAGTGCATTTAAATCTGAGAAAAATGCGAAATTCATTTTAATCTTGCAGAAGAAGGGGAAAAATACAGAAGGACCGAAACAACCATTATTAGTACAACTTCCATCCTTAAAAAACACTAGAGCTATGGAAGAGGTGTTAAATAAAATGAATCATTGGTTTACAGATTATCATAACAACAGGAGTGAACTTCATTGACAAACGTATTAGCTATAAATGCTGGTAGTTCATCGTTAAAATTCCAGCTTATTACTATGCCTGAAGAAAAAGTAAAAGCCAAAGGACTTGTGGAGAGAATAGGTTTACCTGAAGCAGTCTTCACATTTGAAGTCGATCAAAAGGACAAACAAGTTACGGACATTCCGAATCATGAAGTGGCAGTTAAGTTATTATTGACTAAATTAACATCATCTGGGGTTATTCAATCATTAGATGAAATTAATGCAGTTGGACATCGTGTCGTGCATGGTGGAGAAAAGTTTAATGATTCAGTTTTAATAACAGAGCAGGTCATTAAAGATATTGAGGAAGTTTCTGAACTTGCTCCACTGCATAATCCTGCTAACTTAACTGGTATTCATGCATTTAAAGAAGTTTTACCTAATGTTCCAATGGTAGCTGTATTTGACACGGCTTTCCACCAATCAATGGAACCTAAGTCATATTTATATAGTTTACCTTATGAGTACTACGAGAAGTATGGAATTCGCAAATATGGTTTCCATGGTACGTCGCATAAATATGTTTCCCAACGTGCTGCAGAAATAATGAATAAACCGTTAGAAGACTTACGTTTAATATCTTGTCACCTGGGGAATGGAGCAAGTATTGCTGCTATTAAAGGTGGTAAATCAATTGATACTTCAATGGGATTCACACCACTTGCTGGTGTAACGATGGGTACTCGCTCAGGAAATATTGACCCTGCATTAATTCCTTATATTATGGAAAAGACTGGGAAAACAGCAGAGGAAGTAGTAAATGTCCTAAATAAAGAGAGTGGAATGCTTGCTTTATCCGGATTTTCAAGTGATTTACGTGACATTGAACAAGAATCCACTACTAATAAACGAGCAGAACTTGCACTAGATGTATTCGCTGGTAGAATCCATAAATATATTGGTTCTTATGGGGCAATCATGTCAGGTATTGATGCGGTTATTTTTACTGCAGGAGTCGGTGAAAACAGTGATACCATTCGAGCTAAAGTATTAAATGGTTTAGAATTTATGGGTATTTATTGGGATCCTATGTTAAATCAAGCTGCTAGAGGTAAAGAATTATTTATTAGTTATCCGCATTCACCGGTGAAAGTTATCGTAATTCCTACAAATGAAGAGGTAATGATAGCAAGGGATACAATTCGACTTTCACACTAAAAAATAGGTATTGATATGGTTTACTATATCGATACTCTTAAAAGGAAAGCATATTTCCCCCTGATAAGAAAAAGAGGCTGGGACATTTCAATCAAACAAATAACCGAATAAATAACTGGTAAAGTGCATTATTCGGCGGTACATCTGTACTACTTTGTTATGTCTTAACCTCTTTTTTAATTTATCTTACGACTAAAACATCACAAGATGCGTGTCTTGTTATACTTTCTGATACGCTGCCAATTAAGAAGCGTTCTACAGCGTTCATTCCTGTTGCTCCACATATAATTAAATCAACTTTGAATGTTTCAGCAATATCCTTTGCAATTTTTACTCTAGGTGAACCATATTCGATACAACGGGAGATATTGGTAATGCCTACTTCTTTTGCGCTTTCAACATAACTATCAATTAAGTCCTTGGCATAATCCTCAGCTTGATTGGATATTGTACCGTCAAATGATTCAGCATATGCAAATGATCGAAAATCAACTACATGTGCAATGATTAAATGTGCATCATTTCGCTTTACGATATCTAGTGCTTTATTAAATGCTGTCTCAGAAGCTTCAGATCCATCAATTGCGACTAAAATGTTTTTATACTCATACCTCACTTTTCTCTCCCCTTTCTCATTTATACCTTTATTATACATTAAAAGCGCTTTCATTTGGTAAAAGTAAGCAGGCCTATATTGACAAAAATAGTACAAACTAATCATGGAGGTGAGTACATGGCCAAGAACAAAAACAAAAATAAACACAGGTTATTTGAAGATCCAAGTGGTGTTTCTGCAGTACAAAACCAATTATTTGAAAGTTATCAAAGTGGTGTTGTAGAAGACCAGTTGCATAATAATAAAGGTATTTGGACCTTTAATAATAGAAAGGCTTAACGTACACCTCTAAACAATCTACTCTAAAATAGGGTAGATTGTTTTTTATTTATTCGGTATTCTAGTATTAATAGTAGTATTTTTTATATTTTTTGTTACAATGGAAGTGCTTACAATTTAACAGGGAAGGTGTTCCAAAATGAAAATTGGGGTTCCAAGAGAGATAAAAAATAATGAGAATCGCGTAGCAATTACGCCAGCAGGAGTAATGACCTTGAAAAATGCGGGTCACGAAGTATTTATTGAGTCTAACGCTGGGATGGGATCTGGATTTACCGATGAACAATATGTACAAGCTGGTGCAGTTATTGTAAACACTGCAAAAGATGCTTGGGCTCAAGAAATGGTAATGAAAGTAAAAGAGCCGCTACCAGAGGAATATGATTATTTTTATGATGGATTAATTTTATTTACATATCTTCATTTAGCTGCAGAGCCATCACTTACTCAAGCATTATTAGATAAAAAAGTGGTTGGACTTGCCTATGAGACTGTTCAGTTAGCTAATGGCTCCTTACCACTACTCACACCTATGAGTGAAGTAGCGGGTCGTATGGCTGCTCAAATCGGAGCTCAATTCTTAGAAAAGCCAAAAGGTGGTAAAGGCATATTACTTGCAGGTATTCCTGGAGTAAAAAGAGCCAAAGTAACGGTTATTGGTGGGGGTGTAGTTGGTGCTAACGCAGCAAAGATCGCTGTTGGTCTAGGAGCGGATGTTACCATATTAGACTTGAATCCAGAAAGACTACGATATTTGGATGATATTTTTGGTTCTTCCATTAATACGATGATTTCGAATCCACTAAATATAGCGGATAGTGTTCGTGAATCAGATTTAGTAATTGGGGCTGTACTTATACCAGGAGCAAAAGCACCAAAGCTAGTAACAGAGGATATGGTTATGGTAATGTCAGAAGGATCTGTTATCGTAGATGTGGCAATTGACCAAGGTGGTATATTTGAAACCAGTGATCGGATTACTACCCATGATAATCCCACTTATACAAAACATGGTGTGCTTCATTATTCTGTGGCAAATATGCCAGGTGGTGTACCTCGAACAGCTACAATCGGGTTAACCAACGTAACAGTGCCATATGCATTGCAAATTGCTACTAAAGGCTACCGAGAGGCGTGCTTGAGTAACCCTGCTTTATTAAAAGGTTTAAATACAATAAATGGATTCGTAACCTATGAAGCAGTTGCAATTGCACATGGTTTAGAGTATCGAAATGTCGAGGACTTACTACAATAAGAAGAGGGTTTGACCTTTAAGGTCAGACCCTCTGTATTAATTGATAATCTGAAGCTCTTTTGGAAACTTAGTCAAGACTTGAGCACCTTCAGAAGTCATGAAAATCATATCTTCAATTCGAACGCCGGCTGTTTTTGGAACATAGATTCCTGGTTCGATTGTGTAGCACATTCCTTTTTGCAAAGGTAAGGAATTATTTCCGTGAAGCGATGGATATTCGTGGGTTTCTAATCCTAACCCATGTCCAATACGGTGGTTGAAATAGTTGCCGAAACCGCTAGAATCTATATGGTCTCTTGCTGCTTTATCAATATTACCTACAGCAGTTCCTAATTTTGAAGCTTCAATTGCCTTTAGTTGTCCTTCCAGTACTGTGTTATAAATCTTCTCTTGCTCAACAGTAATAGACTGAAATGCAACCGTTCTTGTAATATCAGAACAATAACCTTCATAGATTACTCCCAAATCGAATAATACCATATCACCTTTTTGAAGTTTAGCCGTTCCTGGTGTACCATGTGGAGAAGCGGTTTTATC
This sequence comes from Ornithinibacillus jepli, assembly GCF_047228935.1. Classification (NCBI taxonomy): domain Bacteria; kingdom Bacillati; phylum Bacillota; class Bacilli; order Caryophanales; family Bacillaceae; genus Ornithinibacillus; species Ornithinibacillus jepli. The sequence goes on along the minus strand of NZ_JBFEGG010000001.1, from coordinate 1,478,138 downwards.
ACCGAATAACACCATAGTAGAGAACGACATTGCTTGAACACCTTGTTTTTTAAGCTCATACTCAATAGTTGCAATTACTTCAAGTTCACTAATGCCTTCTTTTAAGGCGTTGATACCAGTTTGCACACCAAAATCAGCTAGTTCTGCTGCTCTTTTTAGTAGTTCATACTCTTTATCTGTTTTAATGACACGTAATGTGGAAAGTAGCTCCTGTGCACTTTTAATGGTACTCTCAGGTAGAATTCCTTGAATACTATTGTACCTACCTAGTGTAAGGTTATCTTCTTCTACACCAAGAGTTTCAGGTATTTTTCCAACATTATTTAAAAAGGACTGAAACAACTCCCAAGGATTTTCATGATCATGATAATCTATCATCGAATAATTCCAACCTGCATTTCTTGCATCTTCTGCTTCCATAGCAGGTAAAATTAGTACAGGATCATGAGTACTACTCACATAAACAGCAACAACGCGCTCATGTGGATCAGTTAAATAGTTACTTAAATAATAAACATTTGCTGGTGTAGTAACGAGCATACTATCTAATTGATTTTCTTCTAATTTATTTACTAAAGATTGAATCCTTCTTTTTGACATTCATATCACCTCATCTATTACTATCATTATAAACTTAAAAAAAAATGAATTACAACTAAGAAAAATTTGAAACCATTCAGACTTTTATTCGTACTATAGGTAAGTTGTAATAAAATTTAAATTAATGGAGGTTGCCTATGTTTAAATTTTTCAAGAGAGTGAAGACTGTTGTAAGTTCAGAATTAAATGCAATGCTTGATAAAGCAGAAGATCCGGTGAAAATGCTGGACCAATTCCTTCGTGATATGGGAGAAGACATTCGAGAAGCAGAAGCAGCGGTTGCTAAGCAAATTGCAAATGAAAAAATCCTAAAACGTAAAGTAGAAGATGCTCAGGCTATGGTGCAAAAGAGACAGTCTCAAGCAGAAAAGGCTGTAGGTGCTGGTGAAGATGACCTTGCTAAACGTGCTTTACAAGAAAAGAAAGAATACGAGAATCAGGCAACATTACTTCAACAGTCATATGAACAAGCAAAAAATGATTCCGAAGTACTTAAGAATAAGTTAGATGAAATGAAAAAAGAATATCATGAAATGAATCTTAAAAAGGATTCATTGAAAGCTCGTGCTGAAGCAGCTCAAACACGTACAAAAATTAACCGTAGCATGTCATCGATTGGTGGCGATGAATCAAGAAGAGGATTTGAGCGTATGGAGGAAAAAGTACTTCGCTTTGAAGCAGAAGCTGAAACAAGTGAAGACCTATCCACTCAAGCTAGAACATTAGATGATGAGTTTAAAAAGCTTGATACAGATGTAGATGATGAATTAGCAGAATTAAAGAAGGCAATGGGTAAAGAGTAGTCAATAAAGACGGCATTTCATAATGCTGTCTTTTATTGTATTTTTAAAGGAAATTGGCCATAAATGTAGAATATATATTGTAAAGAACAAAATCGAAAGGGATGAAGCTTTATGAAAGTATCTTATCATGGACATGCTGTTGTAAAAGTGGAATCAGATAAGAATACGATATTAATAGACCCATTTATAACGGGAAATGGATTATGTGATTTAAACGCAGATGAAGTGAAGGCAGATTACATATTACTAACTCATGGTCATAATGATCATGTTGGGGACACAGTTGAAATTGCTAAAAGAAATGATGCACTTGTCATCGCTCCAAATGAACTAGCGGACTATTTAGATACTAAGGGTGTGAAAGTTCATGGGATGCATATTGGAGGTTCTAGAGAATTTGATTTTGGGAAAGTGAAATTTACTCAAGCATTTCATGGCTCGGGCTTCTCAGAGGAAGATGGAACAATTATATATACCGGTATGCCAGCAGGGATTTTATTAACGGTTGAAGGGAAAACCATCTATCATCTTGGGGATACAGCTTTATTTACTGATTTGAAAATGTATGGTGAAATGCATGATATTGATGTAGCGTTTATTCCTATTGGAGATAATTTTACAATGGGTCCTGATGATGCATTAATTGCAGCGGATTGGATTAAAGCAAAAATAGTTGTTCCAATTCATTACAATACATTTCCCGTAATTGAGCAGAATCCTGAAGATTTCGTACGTAAGTTGAAGACCGGTGAAGGGAAAGTTATGCATGCAGGCAGTGTGTTAGAACTTTAATGGTATGAGAAGGATATAAAAAACGTGAGCACTTTGCTCACGTTTTTAAGTTGAATTAAAGTCATTTATTCCAAGATTAGATAGTCGAATCTATTGATATTTGTCTACATTTTACGCCTTATTTTCATTATAAGTCACAGCTTCCAGTGCCATTTTTAATTATAATATTATTTGGAGAGCTTACAGTTGAATGAAAAATAGCGTTTCCTTCAGTGCAGATTTTTCCACTAGATGAATTAAAATCTACAGGCATGTAGAATGTGGCATTGCCTTTTATGATTATGTTGGCTTGATTTTCTATACGGACAGGACCATTAAAAGAAGCATCCCCATTAACTACTACAGCTGATGTTGAGTACAATTTCAGATTGTTAAATTTGGCATCTCCACCAATGTTAATGTTGGAATTGTTATGTAATAGTGTCTCAGCCAGAGATGTAAAATTCCTTTGAACATTAATGGAGGTATTCCAATATAAACTAAGGTTTTGCTCTATAAAGGCATTCTTTCCTACATTTATTTCGGTTGAATTATCCAATCTAAAAGCCTTATCGGCGTATAAGTTGTTATCAATCATAAATTCAACATCATGAATAGACAGGTTGTTGTTAGAAAAAAGTGTACTACCATTATTGATAGATATTTTTGGACATTGCCAAGAACCAATTTGACGAACGGTAAATTTAGTATTGCCATCGTAAATACATGATACAATCTTATCTACTTCATTAAATTCGGACGGGACTTCTTCTTCGGGTTCATCAGTTAATACTATCGGTGGTGGGTTCTTGATTGACTTCCAAGTAGTTTTAACCGTAATCTCATAACCACTACGATTTGTTGTGGTAATGGTTATGGGAAGTGTTTCTTGAGCAATAACCTCTTTAATACAGCCATTTACTATTTGGAGACTTTCATTTTCATTTATTACAAATTTTGATATCTGAATATCATTAGGTTGACTAAGACAAAGATTGAACCTCGTATATTGTGAAAGCGTGTCACTTTCCTTTAAATAATCATTCTTAAGTTGATTTACTAATACATTCGTTTCTTGAACTAAATTGATTCTTTCTGAACTAGTTTCTTCGTTTTGAAAAAGTTGAAATATAAGAGCAGTTGAGAGAGCTATGATAATGGTAAATAATGAAATGGTTGCGAGTAACTCTACTAAAGTTAGCCCCTTTTCATTTTTTAATTGACGAAATAGCATATTTATCACATCCGATTAGATGGTATAATAGGATAAAAGTCCGATATTTGGAGTGGATTCTATTGAATAGAAGGTCTCATTTATTATCTAGTAATGGTTTTACCCTTGTAGAGATTATAGCATCAATTACGATTCTTGGAATAGTTGTGGCCATACTTTTACCTATTTTTCCACAAATAATTGGTTGGACGAGTAGCGCTGATAATCAATTAAGAGGAAGTAATTTATTAGATCAAGCAGCCTTTGATATAAAAAATAGCAATATACTATCTACATTAGATCAGAGTAATGATTGTCCTAATATGAGTAATCCAATTAACTTGAGTGATACATTTACCTATATGGATAACTATTATCCTGTTATTTCATTATGTAAGGAAACAGGGACAAATCTATACCAGACCCATATTGAAATATATGATGAGGAAAATAAAATGCTAAGTGATACATACATCTATTTAAATGGTGATAGGAATGATTAACAATCAAAAAGGTGTAGCGTTCGTATTAACTTTGTCTATCATTACATTAATATTATTGTTTATCATGGTGTTATTTTACCAAGCTATAAACACCTCGACGCAAATAAATACTATGGAAAAACATATTGACGCAAAAAATATAGCTAGTATGGGAATGGATTATTATCAATATCATTTGGAGAACATGCAAGACGAGTTGCAACAAACGTTAAACAATGGTGGAATAAATGAATTGTTATCGAAAATTAATCAATTGAATAATGAATTACGAGGAAAAAAGGAAATCGATAGCAATAGATATTTTGAATTAGAGTTACCAACTAGTATCCCATATTCAGAAGGTAGTATAGAAATAGTAATTGCCTATAGCAGTAAAGGAACCGCCTTTGCAAAAACTGTAGAAGAGACAAGCGAAATTACGATAAAAATAAAAGGAAATGGGGAATAATGATGGCAACACGTAAACGACTAGGAGATCTTCTTAAAGAAGCCGGTCTAGTTACCGAGCAACAAATTGATGAAGCTTTAGAACATAAACGCCCCGATCAAAAGCTTGGTGATGTTTTACTGAAGTCAGGTTATGTAACCGAGCAACAACTAATTCAAGTACTGGAATTACAGTTAGGCATTCCCCATGTATCACTTTATCAATATCCGGTCGATGAACGTGTATTATCATTTGTTTCTAGAGAAACGGCGGAGAAGAATTACATTATCCCTCTCAAAATAGAAGACAATTCACTTCTTATAGCAATGAAAGACCCGATGGATTATTATGTCATAGATGATTTAGAGTTAGCTACTGGATTTAATATTAAACCTGTCATTGCGACGAAAGATGATATTCTTTATGCTATTAATAAATTTTATGTGAAAAGCAATTCGCCTAGAAGTATAGAAACAATGAATGACGATGATGAAAGTACAGTTATTCAGTTACTTGATCAAATATTATCTACAGGTGTTCAATTAAAAGCTAGTGATATACATATTGATCCACGTGAAATAGAAGTAAATATTCGGTACCGAATTGATGGTAGGTTGCATACGGAAAGAACAGTACCAAAGAAGATGCAAAATTCACTAATTGCTAGAATAAAAATTTTAGCTGATTTAAATATAACGCAAACGAGGCTACCACAGGATGGACGAATAAAGACAACAGTTGGCGTAACACCAGTTGATTTACGTATATCTTGTTTACCAACTGTCCACGGTGAGAAAGTGGTTATCAGAATATTAGATTTGAATAATGCACTTATGAACTTTAGTGATTTGAATTTTTCCGAAGAAAATCATAAGAAGTATTTAAAATTAATCAATCAGCCTTCTGGCCTCGTGTTATTAACAGGACCAACTGGATCTGGGAAAACATCAACCTTATATGCTGCATTACATTATTTAAATAAAGAAAGCGTTAATATCGTGACGGTAGAAGATCCGGTCGAGTATCAAATGGAAGGGATAAATCAGGTACAAGTAAATAGTTCAATCGGACTTACCTTTGCTAACGGGTTACGTTCGATTTTAAGACAAGATCCAAATATTATCATGGTCGGAGAAATTCGTGACCAAGAAACAGCGGAAATTGCAATCCGTTCTTCGCTCACTGGACATCTAGTTTTCAGCACATTACACACAAACATTGCTGTTGATACGGTTCCAAGACTAATTGAAATGGGAATAGAGCCTTATTTAGTAGTATCTTCCCTTAAGGGGGTAGTTGCACAGCGTTTAGTTCGACGAATTTGTAGGGACTGTAGAACGGATAGAAACCCAACAGAAATGGAAAAAGAGATTTTTTATAACAATGGATTAGAAGTGGATCGTATATATTACGGTGAAGGTTGTAGTTCTTGTCATAACAGCGGATATCGTGGAAGAATTGCCCTTCATGAAATTTTAATTTTTGATGATGAAATACGCAATATGTTATTAAATAACAAACCACTAACAAATATAAAAAAATATGCTAAAGATCAAGGCATGTCCTTCTTAATTCAAGATGGACTTGAGAAAATGAAGCGTGGGTTTACTACTTTAGAAGAAATAATGCAAGTTTCTATAAATGTATAGGGGGAAATAAGATGAAGGAACAACTGGATAAATGGCTTACGCTTGCTTATCATCTGCAAGCATCCGATGTACATATTACTATAGGAAAACCCCCTGTTTTTAGGGTGAATGGAAATTTAATAGAACAAGATTTGCCTAAAATCACACCTAAGGATACTACAGAAATTGTAAAATCGATACTACCAGAGGATAAATGGTTACAGCTAAAAAGTGAACGAGAGCTGGATTTTTCATATGGGATTCATGGAGTTTCACGCTTTAGAGTAAACACTTATTACCAACGTGGCGAGTTATCGTTAGCAATTCGTATCGTTCCCACTAGAATTCCATCAATAGAGGAGCTCCATTTACCAGCAATTTCTAAAAAGCTAATGGAAGAGACTCAAGGCTTAATTCTTGTTACCGGACCAACTGGTAGTGGGAAAAGTACTACATTAGCTTCAATGATTGATTATATGAACCATACGATGAAAAAGCATATTATTACATTAGAAGATCCAATCGAATACATGCATTCCCATGATAAATCAGTAATTGACCAGCGTGAGGTTGGCTTTGATACAAATAGTTTTGCAGCTGGATTAAGAGCGAGCTTACGCCAAGATCCGGATGTCATACTAGTAGGTGAAATGAGAGATTTGGAGACTATTTCTACTGCAATTACAGCGGCTGAGACTGGCCATTTAGTTTTAGGAACGGTTCATACAATTGGTGCAGTATCAACAATAGAAAGAATTATTGATGTTTTTCCAGTTGAACAGCAATCGCAAATCCGTATACAACTATCGAATATTTTAAAAGCTGTAATATCTCAAAGATTACTAATTACAAAGGATAGAACTACCCGACGTGTAGCAACAGAAGTACTTGTGAATACATCCGCTGTTAAAAATTTAATACGTAATGAAAAATTGCACCAAGTACAAAATGTACTACAAACATCGAAAGAGTATGGGATGCATACGTTGGAAATGGATATAAAAAGACTTCTTCAGGAAGACCTTATTACGCAAGAAGCTGCTGCTCCTTTTATTCGTGAAGGGAGTTACTAGTTATGGAATTTCAATATACTGGTAAGAACCTATCAGGAGAAAAAATTAAAGGGAAGATTAATGCTAATTCAAAAGAGGAAGCCTTAATGCTACTTCAGAGTAATGGTCAGGTTGTCATTGAAATTAAAGAATCAACCATTTGGAATAAAGATATAACGATTCATCGGAAAATAAATCATAAAGATCTTGTTATCTTTTTAAGGCAGTATGCCACGTTAATTCATGCGGGTATTTCGATATCAGATGCAACGAAAACGATGATAAAACAGTCTGAAAGTATAGTATTAAAAAATGCTTTAACCGATATTGAAAAACAACTTGAAAAAGGACAAGCATTATCGAAATCAGTAGAAAGACATCCTAAAATTTTCCCACCTTTGTTAATCAATATGATTCGTGCTGGCGAGGCAAGTGGTAAGCTAGACGAAATTCTTAATGAAATGGCAGATTACTTTGAAAAAGAGTATCGAAACCGCCAAAAAGTTATTTCGGCTTTAATTTATCCTAGTATTGTTGGTATTGTAACATTATTTCTTACGGGATTTTTATTAATTTTTGTTGTTCCCCGGTTTATAGGAATGTTAAATTCGTTTGGTGGAGATATTCCTCCGTTTACACAGTTTATTTTAAATTTAAGTGATTGGTTAGCAAGTTACTGGTGGGTATTCATATTACTGATTACTATCGGGAGTATACTTTATAAGTACTTCCTGCAAAGGGAAGAATTTGCGTATCGTGTGGATATTATAAAAATGAAATTCCCTTTTCTAGGAACTTTAGTCCATAAAAGTGCTTTAGTTCGTATGACACAAACATTGAGTACACTAGTAAATAGTGCAGTACCTATTTTACGTTCAATTGAAATCACGGAAAGAGTGGTGGGAAATCGAGTGATAAATAGAGTACTTGGAGATTCTAGAAGAGCTTTAGAAGTAGGAGAATCCATTACAAAGCCGATGGAGGGGCATTGGGCGTTTCCGGCATTAATCATACAAATGATTCAAATCGGTGAAAAAACAGGTACTTTAGATAAAATGTTACTGAAAGCCGCAGAATTTTATGAAGAAGAAGTAGAACAGCTATCAAGTCGCATTAAAACATTAATTGAACCAATAATGATTATTATTTTAACCATTATTGTAGGAAGTATCATAACAGCTGTGGTAATTCCGATGTTTTCATTGTTTGAAACCATTCAGTGATAACTTTAAAAAGTCGACGTAATGATTCATGATAACAGTCCACCAGGGATAATAAGCATGGATGGAGGTATTGGTTATCGCAATGGATTAAAAATGGTTTAGGTAATTTTTGAGTTATAAATAGTCAATTAAGTAAGGGTTAGTATAATATATTTTTTACTCGATTTTTATCAGACAAGCAATATATTTTGTAGAAAAAAAGAAACTGATGACGTATAATTAATCTAGGACTTATGTAGGGTACGATGAAGAGCTATCTTTATTTGGGCACTTGGATAGCTAAGAGTGAGTAGTGCAACCGTCCTACACTGTTTATAAAATGATATTTATAAAAGGTGGGGAATAAACATGAGGAACTATTTAAAGAAAGTAATGAAGAAGGAAAAAGGCTTTACATTGGTAGAGTTGTTAGCAGTAATTGTTATATTAGGTGTTATTTTAGCGATTGCTATTCCTAGTGTTGGGAATGTGATTAAGAATGCCCAAGAAGATTCTCGTGCTGCTAGTGTTAAATTGATTGAAAATGCTGCAAGATTAGCAGACATTGCTGGGGACTGGGATCTAGTTGATGATAACGATGATGGAGTTTTATCAGTAACTGAATTAAAGAATGCGGGGTATTTAGAGGATGAACCTGTAATTCCTGGTACAGATGATCCTTATGCCGGAACAGTTGATAAAAACTATGTTTATTCTGGTGAACCAACTTCTTAATGATGAAAAAATATATCGAAAAAATTATTTTAACAACGCCCATGCATGAAATCTGCAGGGCGTTTGTTTAATATATATTATGAAAAGTTACCTAAAATAGGAGAGTTTCAGTTGGAAATACTATTTACTATTTTCTTTTTAATTTTTGGACTGATTTTTGGTTCGTTTTACAATGTAGTCGGCTTGCGGGTCCCTATACATGAATCTTTTACAGAAGGAAGGTCGATGTGTCCAGGCTGTAAGCATTCTTTATCGTGGTATGAACTTATCCCTGTTTTTTCATACATATTTTTACTAGGTAAATGTAAGCGCTGTGGTGAGAAGATATCGATACTTTATCCGATAACAGAATTAGCTACAGGATTTTTGTTTGTTTTAAGTTACCTTACTTTTGGATTGTCTATAGAATTAATGATTTCGCTACTGTTATGTTCTATGTTAGTTATTGTCTTAGTTACGGATATAAAGTACATGCTAATCCCGAATAAAGTACTTCTTTTCTTTTTACCTATATTTATTATCCTACGAATAATCGAACCTCTTACCCCATGGTGGTCGTCCATAGTTGGAGCGTTCATCGGTACTTCAATTATTGCGATTATAATTCTAGTAAGTCATGGGGGAATGGGTGCTGGTGATATGAAACTGTTTGGGGTATTAGGAATTGTATTAGGGGTGAAACATGTTTTACTTGCCTTTTTCCTTTCCTGTATTATTGGTTCAGTAGTAGGGGTTCTTATGCTTTTACTAAAAGTTATTGAGCGTAAACAACCTGTTCCATTTGGTCCTTATATCGTCATTGCAACAGTCATTACATATTTTTATGGTGATCAATTAATTAACTGGTATTTTAATATCCTCTAATGGCAGGTGAAACAATGGGATTATTTAAGAAAAATAGAGTCAATATTGTGATTTCAAACCGAGCATTACGTTATACATACTATAAAAATGCCAAAAATACTTCCCTTACATTTGGAGAAGAAGAGTTGCCTATTGGGGTAATGAAAGACGGAAGAGTAGAGTCAAGAGTTGCTCTTGTAAAAATAGTAAAGAAGCTTGTCAAATCTCACAAATGGAGTGGAAGTAATATTTACTTTTGTGTTCCAGATGATACGGTAGTGATTCGTCAGCTGCAAATACCTGTTACATTAACTATGAATGAAGCGGTTAGTTACGTTAAAACTCAGTTAGGTACTAGTATCTATTTGCCATTTGAAGACCCTTCTATCGCTATTGAATTTTTGGAAGAGGAAGACGAAAAGAGAAATTTGCTTCTATTTGCATATCCAAAAGAGAAAATTATCGAGTTTGAAGGTGCTTTTAAGGAAGCAGGTCTTAAGTCTAAGGCAGTAGACCTTACTTCACCATCAGTTTATAGGTATTATTACAAAAATCGTCAAGAAAAGGCTGATGGAGTTTTACATATTCACTGGAATTTAGATGCATTGTCATTAACTACTTATCGTCTAGACAAAGCGATATTTACAAGATACATGAGTAATGAGGTATATGAAGAAAAACAGGAATTAAAAGAAGATGAGGCAAGTCAAGTAATAGACGATAATATTCGAGAAATTACGAGAATCATTGATTTTTATCAGTATTCTATTACAAAAGGGGAAGAAAGGATAAACTTACTATTAGTTACTGGTGACTTCCCGTATTTACATAGCGTATTCAAGATATTAGAAGAAACAGTTAATATTCCTATATATAAGTTTGAAGAAGAAATACCGATTAAGTTCATAGATGCTCTCGGATTAGCATTAAAAAATGGTGTTCATAAAGGGGAAACAATATGAATACAGAGATAAACCTTTTAGAACAAAAACCTAAAAAAAATCTAGCATTTTATTTCGTAATATTTATCTTCATAATTTTAATCGCTACTACTATTGTTGTACTAAATTTACAAATAGATTATTACAATACTCGAATTAAAACAGAAGGGGAACATATTGCTCAATTAGAAGAAGTTCTTCGAGAACATAATTTAAACATGGAAGACGAACAGCGATTAAGTCAAGTACATGAGATGTTGTCTACCATTCAAATGCAAAGTATTCCAAATGTCTGGCTATATTTCGATTTGACAGATCTTTTTAACCAAAACCAATTGCAAAGTTATGTTTTTTCTGGTGAAAATCAGGTGATCATTTCTGCGAAATTTAGTAGTCTCCCAAAAGTTGCTGATTATGTAGCTGCCATACTTGAACGGAATTATATTAACGATGTCGATATATCAAATGTGAACAGTGTTGGTGAATCTTACCAAGCAACCTTAACAATTAGTTTGGATCTGGACCGAATAAGAAAGGAGCTTGGTGAAGATGCAGATTAGATGGACAAAAGCTTATACATATATGTTACTTGGAATTATTATTTCCACGATTGCAATATTTGGAATTAGCTATATAAATATAATCAAACCATTACAAAACCAAGTGAATATATTAGAACAAGAATCAAAAATGTTTCAAAAGCAATATGATCTTTTAATGGAACAAAATATTAATGGTACAGATAATGAAATGAGTTCGGAGTTACAAGGTCGAATCCCGAATGAAAAAGCTCCTGATACCGTGTTAGAGAGTCTGGATAAACTTTCTGAACAATATAATGTTTCGATTTCATCATTACGCTCAAACGGAAAAACAGTAGAAAATGATGAGAATAGTATATTACAATCCAATACGTACTCAATGGATGTCGAAGCAACTAATATTTCGCAACTGAATTCTTTTTTAGATGCAATGGAAGAAAGTGGACGGTATATGATAATTAGAACAATGTCACTGTATCAATCTGAAAAAGGAAGTACGTTATCTATTACATTTGAAACGTTCCATACGAATTTTTAAATACCTGTCCAACAGATAAGTTCTTAAAAGGAATCCTATTTCATACCTATCTATATAGAAATGAAATAGGAGGAATAATCATGAGACATTATGCGTTCTTACGTTTACTATTAGCAGCTTTCTTTATGTATTTTGCTTGGCCACTGATACCACAATTTAGTTCACAGCTTGAAATGCTGTTTTGGGCTTGTTGGTTAGCTTTTTTTGTGTTCGTCTTTGGTGCTAATCTAGCCACTTTACTAAAAATATCGGACCCACCAGTAATGGAACAGGAATTTGATAAAGTTAGACAAACAGATGGTTAAACATTGAGCCTGATGCGATTCATCTGTATAATATAGTTACAAAAGGTGACTAGTACAGTTGAAAGTCGGTGATCCGAAGTGGCTACAAAACATGAACAAATTATTCAACATATCATTTCGTTATCTGTCGGAAGTAAAATCTCGGTTAGACAGATTGCTAAACATTTAAATGTAAGTGAAGGAACAGCTTATCGTGCCATAAAAGAGGCAGAAAACATTGGTTTAGTAAGTACCATTGAACGAGTAGGTACCATTCGTATTGAACGAAAGAAAAAAGAAAACTTTGAAAGATTAACATTTGCAGAAGTAATCAATATTGTGGATGGACAGGTCCTTGGAGGTCGTGATGGCCTACATAAGACGCTTAATAAGTTTGTCATCGGTGCCATGCAATTAGATGCAATGATGCGCTACACTGAAGCGGGGTCATTATTAATTGTCGGAAACCGAGTAAAAGCCCATGAGCTAGCATTAAACGAAGGTGCTGCAGTATTGATAACTGGTGGTTTTGATACGGATGATTATATTAAGCGTTTGGCTGATGAGAAACAATTGCCTATTATTTCAACGAGTTATGACACATTTACCGTAGCTGCGATGATTAACAGAGCAATTTATGATCAGCTAATTAAAAAGGAAATTGTACTTGTTGGTGATATTTGTACACCAGTAGAGCACGCACATTACTTGAAGATAGATGAAAATGTGGACGCGTGGTATGAAATAAACGAAAAATCTACCCATTCCAGATTCCCAGTGTTAGATGGGAAAAATCGAGTTGTAGGTATGGTTACTTCTAAAGATATTATTGGTAAGGATAGGGATTTTCCGATTGAAAAAGTAATGACGAAAAATCCAATTGTAGTTCAATCCAAAACATCGTTAGCATCTGTAGCACATATGATGGTGTGGGAAGGGATAGAGGTCGTACCTGTAGTAGATGAATCATCTACATTAAAAGGTATAGTTTCTAGACAAGATGTACTAAAAGCCCTTCAACAGATTCAGCGCCAACCCCAAATTGGTGAGACGATCGATGATATTGTAAAAAATAACGTAGAATCTTCTGAGGATGATAAGACTACCTTCCAGGCAAAGGTAATTCCACAAATGACTAATCAACTAGGAACTCTATCTCCTGGAGTATTTACTTCACTCGTTACAGAGGCTAGTAGTCTTCTCCTATTACAATTGAAAAAAGGAGACTTGGTTGTTGAAAATATCACAGTATACTTTATAAAACCAGTTCCAATCGATTCTAATTTAATCATTAAACCTAAGATTATTGAAGCAGGACGAATTTATGCGAAGATTGATATAGAAGTATTTAATGAAAAGAAGCTAGTAGGGAAAGCGTTACTAATGGCACAAATTATGGATAGATAAAAAAGCTGACTAGAACAATACTAGTCAGCTGGGTTTAATCTTTTCCATTCATTGCGGTAATGCTTTGTTTCTTTAAGTCCTCGAACAGACTGCATAATTCCAAGTACGATAAAAATGATACCGATAAATAGGGAAATCTTTGTTTGATAAAATACATATTGGTTAATACCAAAGGCTAAAATGAATAAACCAAGACATATTCTTGATTTCGCATTAAAGTACTTTTGAGTTAATCCATCCTTTGTTTTTAATATAGCAACTTTATAATATATGTACATAACAACGGATAGGACTATCACAATTGGAAAAATAATCATAAAATCCATATAATCTACTCCTAATAATATAGCTAATTTTATACATGTCATATTGTAGCATTATATCATAAATTTAAGCTAGTTATTATATGAAAATACTTTGAACAGTAAGGAGAACGCTATGTCTATACAAGCTATTCAACAAGCAATAGAAGAATATAATAGGATTATAATCCACAGGCATGTGCGTCCTGATCCAGATGCATTAGGATCTCAAGCGGGCCTCAGTGAACTGATTAAAGCATCCTATCCGGAAAAGGAAGTTTATGTAGTAGGAGAAGATGACCCTTCATTAACCTTTATGGTGAAAATGGATAAAATAGAGGATCATGTGTTTAAAAATGCGTTAATCATCATTTGTGATACAGCTAATACAGAAAGAATTGATGATGTTAGATATAAGCTAGGGGCAACAATCATTAAAATAGACCATCATCCTAATGTTGATCCATATGGTGATTTAAGCTGGGTTGACACGAAGGCTAGTTCGACGAGTGAAATGATTTATGATTTTTACTTAAATGCAGAAGGTTTAACATTAAATGATACTGCTGCAAGGTTACTTTACGGTGGGATTGTTGGGGATACAGGAAGATTTTTATTTCCAAGTACAACAAAGAAAACATTACAATATGCAGCGGAGCTGGTAACATATGATTTTGATCGTACGAAATTATATGATGGAATTTATAATGTAAAAGATCATATTGCTAGAATGCGAGGATACATATTACAAAATTTCACTTTGGATGAGGATGGACTAAGTGTTGTTAAATTAACAAAGGATATTCTTGAAAAATTTAATGTAAGTCCATTAGAAACGGGGCAACTGGTTGGAACGTTAGGGGATATCGAAGGTATTCTAACGTGGGTGTTTTTCATTGAAGAAACCGATCAAATTCGTGTTCGTTTACGATCAAAAGGCCCTATCATCAATGAAGTAGCAGCAAAATATAATGGAGGCGGCCACCCATTAGCATCAGGAGCATCCATTTACTCCTGGGAAGATGCCCAAAAGGTCATCCAAGACCTAAGACAAACATTAAAAAAATGGGACAGAGGGACAGGTTCATTGTCTCAGTAGTGCAGTAAGGAAAATACTATAGATTACGCGGTTCAATGGTACGTGGTGGGTCGGGGAACCTGTCCCTCTGCCACACAAAAAAGTGCTGATTTCATTTTTGAAATCAGCACGATTAACTGCTTTTGCTTTTTGTTACTGGAATAAACCAGCAACCAGATGGTGTTTCATCATAATATACATCGAGTCCGTATTTCACTATATCTCGCTTAATTAAACGAATAACTTCTTTTGATTCTGCATAGGCGGTACGTCCATTACGAAGTTGATTAATTTTGCGGTCACGAATACGTCTTTCATTCATAATCAACATGAGAATTCCTCCCTTTCCCAATAATATGAATGGTTATTCATCTATATTCTTATTTTACTCGAAAAGTGTTGAAATTCCTACTACTAAGCATTTTGTTTCATGAAATGTTCACATAATTCATCAAAAAACCTTACCCTTTAAAGATATGATAAAGGTAAGGATGAGGTGTTTGTATATTTTTTAATTTGATATCTTACCATTCACGATAATTCGAACAGTTGGTGCTATGATTAATCGCTTTATTTCAAAGTCATAAGAGAAATCATCGACTTTATAGGATTTATTTTCAATTGAGGATAATAATAGAGTGTCACTTTCTGCTACCATTAATAAATCTTTCCCGATTATGTCTTTAATTTCTTCTTTTACTAAACCTTCTAACTCATTTTGAAGCAACATATCAATTTTTAGTTCTTTTGCATTTAGAATTTCAAGTTCAATTTCTTCTATTACAATTTTTTGTTTCGATTTTTCATTTAAATCTTCATTATCTTTTTCCAATGCCAGTATTCTATTTTCTGCGTCATTTAGTTCCTCATGAAGTTTACTATTTTCAATTACCTTTTCTTGATACATCGTTCCATACATAAATATCACGACCCAATAGGAAATAAGGGCACCGAATAACATTCCAACTAAGAAGCGTTGCCAGCCAGGTTTTTTATGATATCTTGGAACATGCATTAGGTGATGTCCTCCTGAATAAGCCATTCTAGAATAATCATAGCAGACTTAGCACCGCCCATTGCTGATAATATAAGAAGTCCCTGCTTCAATACCTCTATAAAAGGACCATCTAAAAATCCCCTTTGTAGGTTTTCGATAGCGTCAAATGTACCTCCTATGGCTGCGACAATAGCCCAGATTCCAAGCTTTCGTGCAATTCGAGCCATTCCTGTAAATGGAGCTTCTCCTGTAGCAAAAGCACCAATACCACCAATTAATGTTCCGCCTATAAGGACGCCGAAAGCAATAAAAAAGCATTGGATAAATTGAGCAAAAAACCGTTCTTCCATATTGGATACCCCTTAAGTTTAAAGTGTGTTCCATTCATTCTATGTTTATATAGGACGAGTTATGTTTGTAGATATACAGAACACATGGAAATTGGCTATAATAGATTTAGAGAAAGTAGAGGCGGGTTAGTATGTCATTTACGCATTTACAAGTAAAAACAGGATATAGTTTTTTTAACAGCACGATTACAGTGGAAAAATTAGTTAATCAAGCATATCAATTGAACTTTGAAGCTTTAGCTATTACAGATGAGCATGTATTACATGGAGTTATTCCATTTTATAAGTTATGCATTAAAAAAGGAATCAAACCGATTATCGGAATGTCAATTAACGTTAAAGAGGAAGAGAATATAGAAGAATTGATCTTACTTGCAAAAAATAATGCAGGATATCGAAATCTAACGCGGTTAAGCACCTATATTCAAAGAAATGAAAAGAATAGTATTGAAAAAGAATTATTACCTAATTATATGGATCAATTAGTTGTTATCTTGCCGGTAAACACGAGTAGAGTCCAGCAATTATTGCAAAATAATTCCTATGATCAGGTCGAAAATTATCTTTCTTACTGGAAATCTCTCATAGAGGAAGAAGACTTTTATTTAGGTGTATCAGACTTTAGAGAAAAAGTGGAAAATCTATCTTTACATGTGGTTCGGGCATACCATGAATCCTTTCAAACGAAAATAGTTGCAATTAACGATGTCCGGTATTTACAAGAGAAGGATGCATATGCATTTGATTGCTTACAGGCAATGAAGAATGGAAAAAACTGGTCTGTAAAAGAGGGAAATAAATTAAGTCGAAACCATCATTTACGTTCCAAACTCGAGATGGAACAAGTATTTGCAGAATGGCCACAAATATTAGAGGCATCGAGGGAAATTACAGATAAATGTAATGTGACCTTTAATTTTGAGGCGAGAATGATACCTTCTTATCCAGTACCGGATAGTAAATCAGCACAAGAATATTTAGAAGAAATTTGCTGGAATAATATACAGAGTCGGTATCCTAATGTTACAGATTATATTAAATCAAGATTAAAACATGAGCTCTCCGTCATTAAGAAAATGGAGTTTAGCGATTATTTTCTAATCGTATGGGATTTCATTAAGCATGCAAAAGAAAATAATATCATGGTTGGTCCTGGTCGTGGTTCTTCAGCAGGTTCTCTAGTTGCTTACACGCTAGGAATTACCGATGTAGACCCAATTAAGTATAATTTATTATTCGAACGCTTCTTAAATCCAGAGCGTATTACGATGCCAGATATTGATATCGACTTTTCCGATGTACGACGTGATGAAGTAATTGCATATGTACGCGAAAAATATGGTGCTGAACATGTTGCCCAGATTATTACATTTGGAACCTTTGCAGCGCGTTCTCTAATTCGTGAATTAGGTAAAACAATGGCCATTGACCAAGAAGACATATATTTTATTTTAAAGCAAATTCCTAGCCAGACGTCTAGTTCATTAGTTACTATTGTAAAATCATCGAAGGAATTGACTAATTATATCCAGCAATCCGAAAACTTAAAGCAATTATTTAGAATTGCTACTGTCTTAGAAGGGCTCCCAAGACATATTTCTACACATGCTGCTGGTGTTGTTATAAGTGAAAAACCATTAGTAGAACATGTGCCATTAACAATAGGGACAACAAATACTGCTTTAACGCAGTATCCAATGACCGATTTAGAGTCACTCGGATTACTTAAGATGGACTTTTTAGGGTTAAGAAATTTAACGCTTATTGAACGAATTATCAAATCTATTCGATATAAAGATGATAAAGATTTTAATTTAAACAACATTCCAGAACATGATTCTCAAACCTTTGATCTTTTAAAACGAGGGAAGACAAATGGAATCTTTCAGTTAGAGTCAGATGGTATGAAGCAAGTATTAGAGCAGTTGAAGCCTAATAGTTTCGATGATATCGTGGCTGTAAATGCGCTTTATCGTCCTGGACCAATGGATTTTATTCCTACGTATATCGAGCGTAAGCACGGCATTAAGAAAACAACGTACCCACACCCTGATTTGGAGCCAATACTGAAAAGCACGTATGGTGTTTTAATTTATCAAGAGCAGATTATGCAAATTGCAAATCGAATTGCAGGATTCACATTAGGACAAGCTGATGTTTTAAGACGTGCAGTAAGTAAGAAGAAGCAGGACATAATGGATGAGCAGGAGACTCTGTTTATTCATGGTTGTATTAAGAATGGGTATGAGAAGAAAATTGGTGAGGAAATATTTGCATGGATTGTAAAGTTCTCAAATTATGGATTTCCAAAAAGCCATGCAGTTGCGTATAGTAAAATTTCCTATCAATTGGCTTATTTAAAAGCTCATTATCCCAAGCATTTTTACGCAGAGTTACTAACTTCTATTGGAAATCAACATGATAAAATTCATGTTTACATGAAAGAGATGAAGGATTTAGGGATTAATATTGGTGTGCCTTCTATTAATAAAAGTATTGGCAGATTCACCGTAGAAAAGAATTGTATCCGAATGGGTTTACAATCGATAAAAGGGATTGGTAACCAAGCGGTGCAAGAAATTATTCAAGCAAGGAAAGATAGACCGTTCAAAAACTTATTTGATTTTTGTCTACGGGTTACACCCAAAATTGTAAACCGGGCTACTATGGAATCGTTAATCAGAGCTGGGGCGTTTGATGAAACATATAGTAATCGTGCAAGCTTACTAGCGTCTATAGATCAAGCGATAGAATCTGGAGAATTATTTCGAGAATTTACTGATCAACCAAACTTGTTTCAAGATCAATTGGATTTAGAACCGAACTATGTAGTGATTGAAGATTTTAGTCAAATTAAGAAGCTTTCAGATGAAAAGGAATTACTGGGGATATATATTTCCAGTCATCCATTAATACAATATCGTAGTGTTTTAAGGGAAAACGGCTATATTACTCTACAACATGCAAAAGAGCTTGAGGGGAATAAAAATGTTAGAAGTTCCGTAATCATACAAGCAATTAAAACAATACGCACAAAACGAGGGGAGCCAATGGCATTTTTAACCGTAAGTGATGAAACAGAGGATATGGATGCTGTAGTATTCCCTGAGTTATATCGATTAAACAGTCGCTACATTGAAGAAGAAGCACTAGTATTTATTTCCGGAAAAATCGAGTCCAGAAATGGGAAAAAACAATGGTTACTTTCTACAATTGAGCCATTTGAGGAAGAGAATTTAAACCAACGATCTAAATCTAGATTGTTTATTAAAACAACAGAGCAAACTAATAAAGATGCATTAACTGTTATTAAAAAAATAGCAACAAAATTTCCTGGAACAACACCAATCATTGTTTACCATGAAGAACAAAAGAAAACCTACAAATTAGCAAATGATTATTTTATTGAAATAAACAAGCAAACATTAGGTTCTTTAGCGGACTTTTTTGGGAAATCGAACGTTGTTTACGAAAAGCAATAAAAACGAAACTTTACAGAGATTAGCATTTTGTTATAATGTAGTAGTCGAGTGGTCAGACCACTTAGGCGGCAAAAAGGAGCGAAATTAAAAGTGAACTTAAGAGACGAAGCATTGCATATGCACAAAGTGAATAAGGGGAAACTGGAGACGGTATCTAAGGTACCAGTCACAAATGCGAAGGAATTAAGTCTTGCCTATTCCCCTGGAGTTGCAGAGCCATGCAAGGAAATTCATGACCGCAAAGAAACGGTTTACGATTACACCATGAAAGGTAATATGGTTGCCGTTGTAAGTGATGGTTCCGCGGTTTTAGGATTAGGAAATATTGGTCCTGAAGCGGCATTGCCAGTTATGGAAGGAAAAGCAGTATTATTTAAAAGCTTCGCTGGAGTGGATTCATTTCCAATTTGTTTAGATACTCATGATGTGGATGATATCGTTAAAACAGTAAAATTAATGGAACCAACATTTGGTGGTGTTAATTTAGAAGATATTGCTGCTCCAAACTGTTTTGTTATTGAAGAACGATTAAGAAAAGAAACAAACATTCCTATTTTCCATGATGACCAACATGGTACAGCCATTGTGACGATTGCTGGATTAATAAATGCATTAAAACTAGTTGGAAAAAGCTTCTCTGAGATTAAGGTTGTTGCCAACGGTGCAGGAGCAGCTGGTATTGCCATTGTTAAATTGTTATACCATTTCGGAGTACGTGATATGATTATGTGTGATTCGAGAGGTGCGATTTTTGAAGGCCGCTCTTATGGAATGAATGGTGTGAAAGATGATGTCGCTAAATTTACAAACCAAAACAAGAAAGAAGGTTCTCTGGAGGAAATGCTAGATGGTGCTGATGTATTTATTGGCGTGTCAGTAGGTGGAGCATTAACACAAGATATGGTTAGAAAGATGAATTCGGACCCTATAATATTTGCTATGGCAAACCCAGATCCGGAAATTTTGCCAGAAGATGCAAAAGATGCCGGAGCTAAAGTAATTGGTACCGGTCGATCTGACTTTCCAAATCAAGTGAACAATGTTCTTGCTTTCCCAGGAATTTTCCGTGGAGCATTAGATGTTCGGGCAACACGTATTAATGAAAAAATGAAGATTGCAGCTGCGGTTGCTATCGCTTCACTAATTTCAGACGAGGAATTGAATTCAGATTATGTAATCCCTGCACCATTTGATGCAAGAGTAGCTCCTTTAGTAGCAAAAGAAGTAGCAAAAGCGGCAATGGAATCTGGGGTTGCACGTATTCAAGTTGATCCAGAAGAAATTGCGGAAAAGACTAGACATTTAGCAAAAATTTAATAAGTAGTTCCCTTTAAATAATAAGGATTTATTAAAAGGAGTGAAACATGGGTGTCCATGTCGCCAAATAATAAGGTTTACCACGGCGTTCTAGAGGAGATACGCAAATTTATTGAAGCAAATGACCTTAGACCAGGAGATAAACTTCCTTCTGAACGAGAATTATCAGAAAAGCTACAGGCTGGTAGATCATCCATTAGAGAAGCTTTGAGGGCTATGGAGCTTATTGGTGTTATTGAAACTAGACGTGGAGAAGGTACCTTCTTAAGTAAATATCGCCCATATCAGACGGTTCAATTACTTTCTTCGTTTATTTTAAAGGAAACGACTAAGGAAGATTTGTTATCCGTTAAGATGCTATTAGAAAAAGAAACCGCCAAGTTAGCTTTTACACAGATAAATGAACCAGAGTTAATTGAATTAGAGAGTATTTTAAATAATTCCTCTTTAAACGAAAAAGAAAAGCATTTTGCCTTTTTCAGTTATTTATTCGATATTAATAGTAATCAACTGTTAATGCGTATTTGGGGATTAATTGATGAGTATTCAAAGAGCTTTACAGGTAATTATTCCAAAACATTTTACTTGAAATTAATGGAATCCTATAAAACGAAAAACTACCAATCCATAGAAGGTCTATTCCACGAAGAAAATGCTTACGATATTGTGTAATTATTAAATTTTATATTTTTCTATTTCTTCGACTATTAATGACACATTTTTTGGGTAGACTTGCTGTATAGTAATATAATCAGGTCCAAATTAATAATTCGTATTCTAAATACATACCTGTTTATAATGGTAATGGTTAATGATAAAGGGGGACTTACTTTGCTCAAAGATCTTTTTAATAAGAAAAAGAAGTATGCTTCGATTCCTAGTGAGCAATCAAAAGTAGATATTCCTGAGGGATTAATGAAAAAATGTGATAATTGTTATAAAATATTCTACCGCAAGGAAATAAATAACAATCTAAATGTATGTCCAAACTGTGGACATCATCATCAATTAAATGCTTGGGAGCGAATTGATAGTTTATTTGATTCAGAAACATTTGTAGAATGGGATAAAGGAATGATAACAGCTAATCCATTGAATTTT
Organism: Ornithinibacillus jepli; assembly: GCF_047228935.1. Lineage (NCBI taxonomy): Bacteria > Bacillati > Bacillota > Bacilli > Caryophanales > Bacillaceae > Ornithinibacillus > Ornithinibacillus jepli. Next base: position 1,456,022 of record NZ_JBFEGG010000001.1, on the reverse strand, counting down.
GCTGGATACGAGAAAAAAATGGAAGGTGACCGCGAAAAAACAGGGTTAAATGAAGCGGTGGTTACTGGTTTTGGTACAATTGATGGACAGGCTACAGCAATTGCGGTTATGGATGCTAGATTTCGCATGGGAAGTATGGGGTCAGTAGTAGGTGAGAAGATTGCTAGAGCAATTGAGAATGCTAGAAAAGAATCTATGCCGTTTATTATATTTACTGCATCAGGTGGTGCTAGAATGCAAGAAGGTGTTCTTAGTTTGATGCAAATGACAAAGACTTCTGTAGCTATTAGTCGTTTCTCCCAGGCTGGAGGACTCATGATTTCCGTTATGACTCATCCTACAACTGGTGGAGTTTCTGCTAGTTTTGCATCGTTAGGTGATTATAATTTCGCTGAGCCAGGTGCCTTGATTGGATTTGCCGGGCGTCGTATCATTGAACAAACGATTCGAGAAAACTTACCAGATGATTTTCAAACAGCAGAATTTCAATTGAAGCATGGTCAATTAGACCAAGTTATTCATCGTCATGACTTAAAATATGTATTAGGGACACTACTTAAAATGCATCAGAAGGGTGGAGGTCCTAGATGAATCAAGTTTTAGATTTTGAAAAGCCAATTATAAATTTAAAAGAAAAGATTGCTGAACTTAAGAAATTTACTAGTGATAGTGATATTGATTTATCAGATGAAATCGCAACTCTTGAACAGCGTCTAGCTGATTTAGAAAATGATATTTATGGAAACTTAAAGCCCTGGCAGCGTGTGCAAATGGCTAGACACCAAGAGCGCCCTACAACCTTAGATTATATAAAAGAATTATTTACTGAATTTCTCGAGTTTCATGGAGATCGCTTTTATGGTGATGACGAGGCAATTGTTTCTGGGATTGCGTATTATAAAGATACACCTGTTACCGTTATTGGTCACCAACGGGGTAAAGATACAAAGGAAAACATCCGTAGAAACTTTGGGATGCCACATCCAGAAGGATATCGAAAAGCTCTACGCCATATGAAACAAGCGGAGAAGTTTAATCGTCCTATAATTTGTTTTATTGATACGAAAGGTGCATACCCTGGTAAAGCTGCAGAAGAGCGTGGTCAAAGTGAAGCAATAGCACGTAATTTAATGGAGATGGCAGGAATTACTGTTCCGATTATTTGTATTGTTATTGGTGAAGGTGGCAGTGGTGGTGCTTTAGCACTTGGAGTTGGGGACCGAATTCATATGCTTGAAAACTCTACTTACTCTGTTATTTCTCCTGAAGGTGCAGCCGCACTTCTTTGGAAAGATTCTGGACTTGCACAAAAGGCAGCAGAATCCATGCGTATTACAGCACCAGATTTATTTGAACTTGGAATAATTGACGAAATTATTCCTGAGCCAAAAGGTGGAGCACATCGTAACATAAAACAACAAGCTGCTAATATTGATACCGTCATCGAAAAATCTCTAGATGAACTAAAAGATTTATCAATTGATGAATTGTTGGAGAAAAGATGGGAAAAATATAAGCAAATTGGAGAATATAAGGAACTTTAAAAAAGGCTGTCTCGATTTTGTGTTACTCTGCAAAATCGGAGACGTCCTTTTTTTATTGAAGATTAAATAGTATGGCTTAATGTAAATGTGTTTTACTTATTGTTGCAAATAAAATCATTAAGTAAAGCATATTAAAAATAACTTGCAAATTTCGGTGTTTTTGATTGATATTTTAGGATTTTAGTCTTATCTTGTAAATGAGGCAAACGGAAATAAAGAGAGTTTCTATGATAATCTGACCGTAGTAATTCTATTTAACCAGAGCATACTAGATATTGAATTTATAATATAGAGGTGAATTAATATGAAAAGATTAGGAGTACTAACTAGTGGTGGTGATGCACCAGGAATGAATGCAGCAATTCGTGCAGTCGTTCGTAAGTGTATTTATCACGATGTTGAAATATATGGCATAAAAAATGGCTATCAAGGGTTAATTGAAGGTAATATAGAAAAAATGGATGTTGGTTCTGTTGGCGATATTATTCAGCGTGGTGGAACAAAACTTTTCACGGCTAGAAGTGAAGAATTTAAGACAGAAGAAGGACAACAAAAGGGTATTGAGCAACTTAAAAAGTATGGCATTGAAGGATTAATTGTTATCGGTGGAGATGGAAGTTTTCGTGGTGCTCAAAAATTAACTGAAAAAGGTTATCCATGTATCGGCGTTCCGGGCACTATCGATAATGATATACCGGGTACTGATTTTACAATTGGTTTTGATACAGCATTAAACACAATTATTGAAGCAATTGACAAAATCCGTGACACAGCAACTTCACATGAACGTACATATATTGTAGAAGTAATGGGTAGAGATGCAGGAGACTTAGCTTTATGGGCAGGACTTGCAGATGGAGCAGAAAGTATTTTAATTCCTGAGAAAAAAGATGACTTAGAAGAAGTTGTTTCCCGTTTAAAACGTGGCATAGAGCGAGGTAAAAAACATAGTATAATCATTGTTGCTGAAGGTGTAGGTAGCGCGTTTGATTTTGGTGAACAAATTCAAAAAGCAACAAATCTAGAAACAAGAGTAACGGTTCTTGGACATATTCAGCGTGGAGGGTCACCAACTGCTAATGATCGTGTACTAGCAAGCCGCTTAGGTGCAAAAGCAGTAGAGTTACTACTTGATGGAAAAGCAGGAAGAATGGTCGGTATACAAAATAATAAATTAGTGGACCATGATATTACAGAAATCTTACAAGAAAAACACTCTATTGATGAAGAAATGTATAAATTATCTAAAGAATTATCGATTTAGTAGGAGGATTTTATAATGAGAAGAACTAAAATAGTATGTACTATAGGGCCGGCTTCCGAATCGGTTGATACATTAGTAGAGCTAATTGAAGCTGGAATGAATGTTGCTCGCTTGAATTTCTCCCATGGGGATTTTGATGAACATGGTGCAAGGATAAATAATATTCGAGAAGCAGCTAGAAGAACAGGTAAAACGGTAGCGATTCTATTAGATACAAAAGGGCCTGAGATTCGAACTGCTAATTTTAAAGATGGTCAAGCAGAATTAATTGAAGGTAATACAGTTTACATTGCTATGAACGAAGTAGAAGGAACAGCTGAGCGATTTTCTATTACATACCCTGGCTTAATTGATGATGTTCATGTAGGGTCAAGAATTCTTTTAGATGATGGTCTTATTGAATTAGAAGTAGTCGAAATTGATCAGCAAAATAAAGAGTTAAAAACCGTTGCGCTTAATTCCGGTTTAATTAAGAACAAAAAAGGTGTAAACGTTCCGAATGTGGCGGTTAAATTACCAGGAATCACAGAGAAGGATGCGAAAGATATTGAGTTCGGAATCGAGCAAGATGTAGACTTTATCGCGGCTTCGTTCGTACGTAGACCATCTGATATTCTAGAAATTAGAGAACTATTGGAAAAACATAACGCAACACATATTCAAATTATTCCTAAAATCGAAAACCAAGAGGGTGTTGATAATATTGATAGCATCCTTGAAGTTAGTGATGGCTTGATGGTTGCCCGTGGTGACTTAGGTGTGGAAATTCCAGCTGAGGATGTACCATTAGTACAAAAGCAATTAATTAGAAAATGTAATACAGCCGGTAAACCTGTTATAACAGCCACCCAAATGCTTGATTCTATGCAACGAAACCCTCGCCCAACACGAGCAGAGGCATCAGACGTTGCAAATGCTATTTTTGATGGTACAGATGCAATTATGCTTTCTGGTGAAACAGCGGCTGGTAACTACCCAGTAGAATCAGTTAAGACGATGAATAATATTGCAGTAAAAACGGAAACTGCTTTAGATCACCAATCTATTTTGAAAAACCGTAGTGAATCAGTTGATATGACGATAACAGATGCAATTAGTCAATCTGTTACCCATACTGCTATGAATTTATCTGTTAGTGCAATTATTACACCAACTGAAAGTGGACATACTGCACGTATGATTTCTAAATACAGACCCAAATCTCCAATTATAGCTGTAACATACAATGACCGCGTTAATCGTCAGCTTTCATTGGTATGGGGTGTCCTTGCGATTACAGGAGCTAAAGCAAACTCGACAGATGAAATGTTAGACGTTGCAATTGATTTAGGAATTCAAGCGAATCTTTTAAATCGAGGAGATCGTGTTGTTATTACAGCAGGTGTCCCTGTAGGAGAAACTGGAACTACAAATATGATGAAAGTTCATATTATTGGAGATGTCGTTGCCAAAGGACAAGGGATCGGAAAGAAAAGTGCATATGGTAGAGCAGTCATCGTAAAAAACACTGAAGAAGCACTTCAAAAGATAAATCATGGTGATATCATAGTTACATATGGTACAGACCGTGATATGATGCCTGCAATTGAAAAAGCAGCTGGTATAGTAACAATTGAAGGTGGGCTAACTTCACACGCAGCTGTTGTAGGTCTAAGCCTAGGAATTCCAGTTGTTGTAGGAGTAGAAAATGCTTTTGATTTACTAAGAGACGGTGAAGATATTACAATTGATAGTACAAAAGGTGACATTTATAAAGGTCATGCAGGCGTACTTTAAACAACAAGAAGAAGGGAAAATGCTCCCTTCTTTTTTCCTATCTAATTTAAGAGAGGTAGATTTGTAATGAGATGGTTATTTCTAGCATTTCTAATTATTTCTGCAGCCGAAATAGCAGTGTTAGTCTGGGCGGGAAATTTAATAGGACCTTGGTGGGTTTTCATCATTATTCTGTTAACAGGATTTTTTGGTGTGTCATTAGCCAAGAAAGAAGGGCTTGAAACATGGAAACGAGCACAATATTCTATGCAGTATGGCCAAGTCCCCACACAAGAGATTTTAGACGGAATTAGTATACTAATCGGTGGAGTATTTTTATTTTCTCCTGGTTTTATAACAGACATTGTGGGATTCATCTTAGTCTTACCACAAACTAGAAAGTATTTTAAACTATTACTTGGTAAACTAATTAAAAAAATGATCGACAATAATACCATTATTATTAATCGGAAATGGTAGTTATCCTTTGACGAATTGAATTAGCTTGATGAAAATTCCGGACTGGTACAATACATAAATAGTAATCATAATAATCGGTGCAAACAATACTCCAGCAAAGCCCCAAATCTGAATGGTAACAAATAAAATAATGAGACTAACTAAAGGGTTGATACCTATACTAGCAGAGAGGATTTTTGGTTCTATTATTTGGCGTATTACGATAACAGTCATGTAAAGGATGCTGAGTGGAATAGTGTTTGAATAATCTCCAGTCAAAAAATTATAAATAATCCATGGAACAAAGATTACACCGGTACCAATCACGGGAAGTAAGTCAACTAGAGCTGCAATAGCAGCAATCGTTAGTGCATGTTTGCTTCCAATAACGACTAAGCCAATAAATATTATGGAAGCTGAAATGAAGATTAATATAAACTGTGCCCTTAAATAACCTGTAAAAGCTTTTTTAATACCTTTTTGTATATCGTATACAAACGAAAGCAGATGTTCAGGTAGTATTTTTTTTAGCAGACTTGTTATGTTATGCCAATCATTGACGATCATAAACGTAGCTAATACGATAAAGATAAGTGTAGTTATTGAATCGGGAAACTTGCTCACTACTTCTGGTAATTGAAATATTATGGAGTTCAATGAATTTGTAACCGTATTAGTTAGGTTTTCTAGAAATCTTACTATATTTTCTTGAATAGTTGTCTGCTGTGATTGGTCTAAAGAGTTAAATAGTGTAGCAATAGTCTGATAGAGGGGAATGATATGTTCATTTATCATATTCTCCATTAATTGGATAAAGGAATCGAAGTATGTTGGTAATTTATCCATAAAATAAAAAGCACCTTGAATAACCTCATTAATTATCACAATAACAACACTTACGAAAAAAACAAATATTGTAATGATGACTGCTAATGTAGCTAACACTCTTGGTATTTTCCAATTTTTTTCTATATAGGACACCAATGGATTTAGAAATAAAGCAATGACAAACGCTATTAAAAAAGGGTAGATATAGCCGATTGTCATTTTGACAGAAAAGAATACTATTAGTAATAAAACTACAAGAAACAGTCCTCTAATAATTGGATCTAATAACTGCTTGTACAATATAACGACCCCATTTGTAAAAATATATCTATTAAACTATATGTTAGACAAACAGGAAATATTAATAGTATCGTTTGTAAAGAGTAATTTGGTGAAAGCTTTACAATAATAGTCGCTTTATTTAATAGATTAATTTATTGAATAATTATTTGCAGAAAATTAAACGGTTTCATTTCACATTGCTTCAAAAATACTTTATAATTGGTTTTGGGGATGACAATAACCGTTTATTTCGACTTGGGAATTGTCTAAATTATTTAACATTATTTTTCGCTTAATGTTAGTACAATATAGAAAAAGGAGAGGGTTTTATCTATGACAGCAACGAAAGGTCTTGAAGGGGTAGTAGCAACACAGTCATCAATTAGTTCTATCATTGATGACCAACTAACTTATGTAGGTTATAGAATTGATGATTTAGCAGAGAATTCAAGCTTTGAAGAAGTAGTATATTTATTATGGAATCTAAAGTTACCAACCATCGCTGAATTAGATGCCTTTAAAAAGGAACTAAATGAAAACATGGAAGTTCCTGAAGCAGTACTAGAACAATTACGTTCTTACGATTTGACTAAAGTGCACCCAATGGCAGCACTTAGAACATCTATCTCTTTACTAGGTTTATATGATGAAGAAGCTGATGTGATGGAAGATGAAGGTAATAGACGTAAGGCGGTTCGCTTACAAGCTAAGATTCCAACTATCATCGCAGCGTTCTCACGTATTAGACAAGGAAAAGACCCTATCAAACCATTAGAAGATGTTAGTTATGCAGAAAACTTCTTATATATGTTAAATGGTAAAAAACCTAATGATATTGAAATTGAAGCAATTAATAAAGCGTTAGTACTTCATGCAGATCACGAGCTTAATGCATCTACTTTTACTGCTAGAGTATGTGTTGCAACACTATCAGATATGTATTCTGGCATTACTGCAGCAATCGGCGCACTAAAAGGTCCACTTCACGGTGGTGCTAATGAGCGAGTTATGAAAATGTTGACTGAAATTGGTACGGAAGATAATGCAATTCCGTATATAAAAGAGAAACTAGCAAATAAAGAAAAAATTATGGGTATGGGACATCGTGTATATCGTAGTGGTGACCCAAGAGCTAAGCATCTTCAAAAGATGTCTAAAGAACTAACAACGCTTACTGGACAAGAAAAATGGTATAATATGTCTGTAGCAATTGAGGACTATATTAAACAGGAAAAAGGCCTACCTGCTAACGTAGATTTCTATTCGGCTTCTATGTATCATAGTTTAGGAATTGATCATGATTTATTCACGCCTATCTTCGCTATGAGCCGTGTATCTGGTTGGGTTGCCCATATTTTAGAACAGTATTCTAATAACCGTTTAATCCGTCCACGTGCAGAATATGTTGGACCTAACACTCAAAAATATATTCCGCTTGAAAATCGCTAGGAAATTAATAAAAATATTGTTAGTTCTAATAGCCGGTGCTTCCGGCTATTATTACGATAAGCTACTAGAAAACTAGGAGGAATTTTGTATGACACAAGGAGAAAAAATTGTAGTAGAAAATGGTGTTTTAAATGTACCAAATCAACCTATAATTCCATTTATCGAAGGTGACGGTACTGGTCCGGATATTTGGGCAGCAGCTAGTCGTGTATTAGAAGCAGCTGTTGAAAAAGCTTATAATGGTACAAAGAAAATAGAATGGTTAGAAGTATACGCTGGTGAAAAAGCATTCAATAAAACTGGAGAATGGTTACCACAAGAAACATTAGATAAAATTGATGAGTATAAAATTGCTATCAAGGGTCCTCTTACAACACCAATCGGTGGTGGAATTCGTTCGTTAAACGTTGCGTTACGTCAAGAACTTGATTTATTTACTTGCCTACGTCCAGTACGTTATTTTGAAGGTGTTCCTTCTCCAGTTAAACGTCCTGAAGATGTGGATATGGTTATTTTCCGCGAAAATACAGAAGATATTTATGCAGGTATTGAATGGCAAAAAGGTTCTGACGAAGTGAAGAAAGTAATCGAATTTCTTAAAAATGAAATGGGAGTACATAAGATTCGCTTCCCTGAAACATCTGGTATTGGTATCAAACCTGTTTCAGAAGAAGGTACAAAGCGTCTAGTTCGTGCAGCTATTGAGTATGCACTAACGGAAGGGCGTAAGAGTGTTACTTTAGTTCATAAAGGTAACATCATGAAATTTACAGAAGGTGCTTTTAAAGGCTGGGGATATGAAGTTGCTGAACAAGAATTCGGTGATAAAGTATTCACTTGGGCACAATATGATCGAATTGCTGAAGAGCAAGGTAAAGATGCTGCAAATAAAGCTCAAGATGAAGCCGTTCAAGCTGGTAAAATTATAGTAAAAGATGCTATCGCTGATATTTTCTTACAACAAATCCTTACTCGACCAAATGAATTTGATGTTGTTGCAACAATGAACTTAAACGGAGATTACATCTCTGATGCATTAGCTGCACAAGTTGGTGGTATAGGTATTGCTCCTGGTGCAAACATTAACTATAACACGGGTCATGCTATTTTCGAAGCTACTCATGGAACAGCTCCTAAATACGCTGGCTTAGATAAAGTTAACCCTTCATCTGTAATCTTATCTGGTGTATTAATGCTTGAACACCTTGGTTGGAGAGAAGCAGCTGATTTAGTTACTAAAGCAATGGATAAAACAATCGCTTCTAAAGTTGTAACGTATGACTTTGCTCGTCTAATGGATGGAGCTACAGAAGTAAAATGTTCTGAGTTTGCTAATGAATTAATTAAGAATATGGATTAATTAACTTCAAAGGAGGCAACTTACAATGGGAAACAAGCGTAAAAAAATATCAGTAATCGGATCAGGATTTACAGGTGCAACAACGGCATTAATGCTAGCTCAAAAAGAACTCGGAGATATTGTTCTCGTGGATATTCCTAATATGGAAAATCCAACAAAGGGTAAAGCCCTTGATATGTTAGAAGCAAGTCCAGTTCAAGGCTTTGATGCTAATATTATCGGAACTTCCAATTATGAGGATACGAAGGAATCAGATATAGTAATTATTACTGCAGGTATTGCTAGGAAGCCAGGAATGAGTAGAGACGATCTAGTGAATACAAATGCTAAAATTATGAAATCTGTAACACAAGAGATTGTGAAATACTCAAAAGATACGATAATAGTTGTTTTAACTAATCCAGTTGATGCGATGACGTATACTGTATTTAAAGAGTCTGGATTCCCAAAAGAGCGAGTCATCGGTCAATCTGGGGTATTAGATACAGCGCGTTTCCGTACATTTGTTGCCCAGGAGTTAAATTTATCTGTTAAAGATATTACTGGTTTCGTATTAGGAGGCCATGGAGATGACATGGTTCCATTAACCCGATATTCCTATGCTGGTGGGATTCCATTAGAAAAGTTAATCTCTAAAGACCGTTTAAATGCAATCGTGCAAAGAACACGTACAGGTGGCGGAGAAATCGTTAACTTACTCGGCAACGGTAGTGCATATTATGCCCCTGCTGCATCATTAAGTGTTATGGCAGAGGCAATTCTTAAAGATCAACGTCGTGTTTTACCATCAATTGCATATCTAGAAGGTGAATATGGGTATAACGATATTTACTTAGGAGTACCTACAATACTAGGTGGTAATGGAATCGAGCAAATCATCGAACTAGACTTAACAGAAGAAGAAAAAGCAGCCCTTGATAATTCTGCTGAATCTGTTAAGAACGTTTTAGCGGTTTTAGAATAAATTAAAAAAAGAGTTTCATTCTACGCATCCAGTGGAATGGAGCTCTTTTTGTCTGTTAGAAACTAGCATTTTAGATATTGGTGCAATTGAAGCTTTGGAAAAATGTAATGCTTGCATATGAGGAACTTTCATCTTAAAGACTAAACCTTTATTGAAAATATGCAGCAGTTATTTATGAGATTAATCCCGAAAGTAAGGCAATTAACAGATTGGATGAAGGCTATAAAATAAGGATGTTCTAAATACGATTAGGACATCCTACTAATACATAATGTAAAAATTTATTTACAATAGTTATCTATTATTTTAATTATTCATGTTTCATTGTAAGATGAAGATAGATAAAAAGGATTGTTAACATAATAGAAATGGGGAATTAGTCGAATGAATGAACACGTTCTTATTGTAGACGACGAAATATCTATTGTAACATTGTTAAAATTTAATCTTGAAAAATCTGGGTTTACAACTGATGTTGCCTATGATGGACTTGAAGCTATACGGAAAGCAGATAAGAATACCTATGATTTTATCATCCTTGATTTAATGCTTCCTGAAATGGATGGGATCGAAGTCTGTAAGCATTTAAGAAGAAATCATATTGATACACCCGTTTTAATGTTAACTGCAAGAGACGAAGAGTTTGATAAAGTATTAGGGTTAGAAATTGGAGCAGATGATTATTTAACAAAGCCATTTAGCCCTAAAGAAGTAATTGCCCGAATTAAAGCAATTCTAAGGAGAACTAATGTCACTGTACCAAGTACTGTGAAAAATATTAAAATTGGTGATCTGACAATTTTCCCAGAGCGCTATGAAGCAGAGAAAAATGAAGAAGTGCTCACCTTTACACGTAAGGAATTTGAGCTGTTACACTACTTAGCAACACATAAGGATAAAGTGTTATCAAGAGATCAGCTATTATCAGCTGTATGGGACTATGATTTTGTTGGAGACACTCGAATAGTCGATGTGCATGTAAGTCATCTAAGAGAAAAAATTGAACCCAATACGAAAAAGCCGATTTATATTAAAACGATTCGTGGGTTGGGTTATAAAATGGAGGATCCAACGTGAGGTTTTTATCCTTAAAACCGATATTTCGTTATGCAATTATCATCTTTATCATTGTAGCATTTACAGGGATTGTATTTAGTCAGTTTATGAATAATTACATTGTATTGGTTTTAGTACTTTTAACAGAATATATTATCCTCATGATGATGTTGCATTTCGTTTTTGACAATTATGTAAAACCAATTCGAAAAGCAACGGATACGTTAGACGAGTTAGTGAAGGGGAATTTTCGTGCTAGAATGCATCACCCTGTAACTGGTAGTATGGCTTCTTTGCTAATGAAAATCAACAAACTGGCTCGAAGCTTAAGTGAATTATCTATTAATGAAAAAATGCAAGCAGAACAATTAACGACGGTCATTGAAAATATTCAAAGTGGTTTAATCCTAATTGATGAAAAAGGATATATTCATTTAGTAAACAAAAATTTTCTCAGTCTCTTTGGAAAGAAAGAAAAGGACTATATAGGTTACTTGTATTATGATGTGTTGGATAACGAGAAAATCCATAAAGCTATCCAACAGACTTTTTTATATGAAGAGAAAGTAAAAGATTCTGTTATTGTAGAAAGTGATCATGAGCAATATTTTGAAATTATGGGAGCTCCAATATTTGATGAAAAAAATATATTAAAAGGTGCAGTTCTTGTACTCTATGATATTACGGAATTAAAGAAATTGGAGTCTATGCGGAAAGACTTTGTAGCAAATGTTTCCCATGAATTAAAAACACCAATTACGTCAATAAGAGGCTTTTCCGAGACATTACTTGATGAGGATTTAAATGATAAAGATACGGCAAGACAATTCTTAAGTATTATAAATGAAGAAAGTAAACGACTTCAGACTTTAATAGAAGATTTATTATCATTATCCAAACTTGAAAAAGAAGATTCTAGATTAGAATTAGCGAACCTTCACTTTTCAGAATTGATGGACGAAGTGATACCGGTTCTTAAACAACAAGCAGAAAGTAGTGGTATAACACTTAAGGTTGAAAGTGTAGATGGTCTTGAATTTAAAGCAGACCGTTCTGGTGTTAAACAAGTTATGATCAATGTACTTGCTAATGCGATTAATTACACCCCAAATGGTGGAGAAGTAACGTTAATAGCAGAGGAACAAAAGGAGTATATTCATTTAATGGTTAAAGATACTGGGATTGGCATCCCAAAGGAATCGTTACCAAGAATATTTGAACGGTTTTATCGTGTGGATAAAGCCCGGAGTAGGAACACCGGTGGTACAGGATTAGGACTTGCGATTGTGAAACATATCGTCGAATTGCATAATGGAAAAGTAGAAGTAGAAAGTGAAGTAAATAAAGGTACGGCTTTTCATATTTATTTTCCGAAGAATTAAAAACACTCTCTCTGAGAGTGTTTTTGTCTTGAATACGTTAGCCTCTTTATATTAATTAAATAGTGCGTTATAGTTTCTATATAGTCTAGTTACGAGTAAAGAGGATTTAATGAATTATATAGTAATGATTAATATGTCACTTCACAAGTTTATTATCATCGTTAGGAGAAATAGGATGTTAGAGACGTTATCGCTTATTGGAAAAAAAGTAAACCAAACAGACAACATGTGGGGAGTGGGTGGCTCTCTTTTATTGAACTTCCATCATTTAATTGATAAGCCGAATGATATAGATATATTGGTCGACGAAAAAAATACGACACAGTTTAATAGCATAATGTTTAGCATGGCTGAGTCACAAGAAGCAAAAAGTCTCAAGCCATTTAAGACAGCTTTTTTTTCTAAGTATCGTATGGATCAGGTTACTATTGATATAATGGGGGGCTTTGCTATTGAACATAGTGAAGGTGTTTATACATTACCGATAAACCAAGAATCAATTGTAGAATATAAAAAGGTAGAAGGGGTCCGAATTCCACTCTGTTCGCTTGAAGACTGGTATATATTGTATTGGTTAATTCCAAATAAACAACCAAAAGCAATTCTATTAGAAAATCATTTTCTAAAGTATGGTGTTAAACACCCACAATTACTAGTTAAAGGATTAGAAAGGCCATTACCGTTCGAACTAAAACAGAGAATTAAAAAATTATTAAATATTTAGTTAGAAAAGATGAATAGATTCACCATGTTTTGTAGTCTTGCAATAATATACTTAAGCCTCGAATAATAGTAGATTCTCCATTTTTTCATGTTCTTTAAACCAAATAACCTATCTCGTGGCGAGAATACTCAGCTTTTTATTTTCACCACAGGCCCGACATCCGCCCGAAGAAACCCTAGCCCTTTGTCTCACCAATGCCTATCATCCCGCTTGAGCCTTCACATATACTTGTCACTCGAAGAATCAACTTAATACGCTTTTTAACACGGTATGAACCTATTCAGTCAAATTTTTTACGTAAAGTTATGTAAATGGTAAAATAGATGAAAAGCTGCCTGATACGAAGAAGGAGGAACTACTAATGACTAAAAAATTGGTTTTAATAGATGGAAATAGTATTATATACCGTGCTTTCTTTGCTTTACCTTTATTAAATAATGATAAAGGCGTTTATACGAATGCAGTTTACGGGTTCACAACGATGCTACTAAGAATTTTAGAAGAAAAAAAGCCAACCCATATGCTAGTTGCATTTGATGCAGGTAAAACGACGTTTAGACATAGTACATACAAAGAATATAAAGGTGGAAGACAAAAAACTCCACCAGAACTGTCAGAACAGTTTCCACTAGTAAAGGAATTATTAAAAGCATTTAATATACGTCATTATGAACTTGAACAATATGAAGCAGATGATATTATTGGTACTCTTGCAAAACAAGGAAAAGAAAACAATTTTGAAGTAGAGGTTATTTCCGGTGATAAGGATATGCTTCAACTCGTATCCGATAAAGTAACGGTAAATGTTACAAAAAAAGGGATCTCAGAAGTAGAGGCATATACTCCGGACTATTTATTAGAGAAAATGGAAATAACACCAGAACAAATTATTGAGTTAAAAGCTTTAATGGGAGATAACTCTGATAACATTCCAGGAGTCCCAGGAGTCGGTGAAAAAACAGCAACAAAATTATTCAAGCAATATGAAACTATCGATAATTTATATGAACATTTAGATGAAGTTAGTGGGAAGAAATTGAAGGAGAATTTAACGAATCATAAAGAGGATGCCTTTATGAGTAGAGAGCTTGCTACAATAAATTGTGACTCTCCTATTGAAGTATCCATTAATGATTTATCCTATGAAGGGTATCCGAATCAGGAAGTAGCAACGATTTTTAAAGATTTAGGTTTCCAATCCTTGTTAAGTCGAGTAACTACGGATGAAATGGCAGAAGAAACGAAGGAAGAACTTGAAGATTTGGATTATACGATAGTAGAACAAGTCCATTCTGACATGTTTACAGGTGAAGAAGCACTAGTCATTGAGATGCTTTCAGATAGCTATCATACAGCGCCGATTGAAGGAATTGGAATAGTAAACGATAATCAGGCATACTTTATTCCGACAGAAGTTGCCTTGGACTCAATCGAATTTAAAAAATGGGCAGAGGATCCAGTGAAAAAGAAAATTGTGTTTGATGCAAAGCAATCAGTTGTTGCTTTATTAAAGAAGGGGATACATCTAAAGGGAGTAACTTTTGATGTTCTACTTGCATCATATTTACTTAATCCTTCTGAAAATAACCATGACATACCGTCTATTGCTCATCGATTGGGCTTTAGAACTGTCCAATATGATGAAGAAGTATATGGAAAAGGAGCTAAAATGAAGGTTCCAAAACAAGAGGCACTAGCAGACCATATCGTACGTAAGACGGATGTATTAAGAAAGTTAGAAAATAAGATGGATGATGAGCTTCAAGAATATGAACTTTACTCCCTTTTAAAAGAACTTGAAATGCCTTTAGCACTTATTTTAGCTGAGATGGAACATACTGGAGTTTTAGTAGATGTACCGCGACTAGAGGAAATGGGTACAGAATTAAAAAAGCGTCTAGAGGAAGTGGAACAGGAAATCTATGTGCTTGCAGGAGAACAATTTAATATTAATTCACCGAAACAGCTTGGCCCTATCCTTTTTGAAAAGCTCGGTTTACCTGTGATTAAGAAAACAAAAACAGGGTATTCTACTGCGGCAGATGTCTTGGAGCAACTGGAACCACAGCATGATATTATTTCAAAAATACTACTTTATCGCCAACTAGGTAAACTACAATCTACATATATAGAAGGTTTACTTAAAGTAGTCGATAAGGAAACGAGTAAAATCCATACCCGCTATAATCAGGCGTTAACTCAAACTGGTCGATTAAGTTCCATTGATCCTAATCTGCAAAATATCCCGATTAGAATTGAGGAAGGTAGAAAGATTAGACAAGCATTTGTCCCTTCTGAGAACGATTGGATTATGTTTGCTGCCGATTATTCGCAAATTGAATTACGTGTATTAGCACATATTGCTAACGACGAAAAGTTAATTGCTGCATTTAAAAACGGTGAAGATATTCATACACAGACTGCAATGGAAGTGTTCCATGTTGGAAAGGATGAAGTCACTTCTAATATGCGTAGACAAGCTAA
Source organism: Ornithinibacillus jepli (assembly GCF_047228935.1). Classification (NCBI taxonomy): domain Bacteria; kingdom Bacillati; phylum Bacillota; class Bacilli; order Caryophanales; family Bacillaceae; genus Ornithinibacillus; species Ornithinibacillus jepli. The sequence goes on along the minus strand of NZ_JBFEGG010000001.1, from coordinate 1,440,471 downwards.
GGCGGTTAACTTTGGAATTGTATATGGAATTAGTGATTTTGGACTTTCTCAAAGCCTAGGAATTACTCGTAAGGAAGCCAAAAAATTTATTGAACGTTATTTAGAAAGTTATCCGGGAGTCAAAGCTTATATGGATGATATTGTTCAGGAAGCAAAGCATAAAGGCTATGTTACAACACTTATGAATCGTAGAAGGTATCTACCTGAAATTACAAGTAGAAACTTTAATTTAAGAAGTTTTGCTGAAAGAACGGCAATGAATACTCCAATTCAAGGTACAGCAGCCGATATTATTAAAAAGGCAATGATTGATTTACGAAAAAAATTATTAGAAGAAAACATGCAAGCTCGTCTTCTTCTTCAAGTACACGATGAGTTGATTTTAGAAGCACCTAAAGAAGAACTTGAGAAACTGAAAGAAATTGTTCCAGCTATGATGGAAAACACAGTCGAGTTAAATGTCCCATTAAAGGCAGACTATGCTTTTGGCAATAGCTGGTATGATGCGAAATAAGGAGAAATTTAAATGCCAGAGTTACCAGAAGTTGAGACAATACGAAACACACTAAAACGGTTTGTGTTAAATCGAACAATAGACGAAGTTAACGTGTATTGGGGAAAAATCATAAAAAAACCAGATGATGTTGAACATTTCAAACAGCTGTTAATAGGTCAAACCATTCAAGATATAAAACGAAAAGGAAAATTTCTTTTATTTGAGTTAGATAATTACACGTTAATTTCTCACTTGAGAATGGAAGGGAAATACAGTGTTCATTATAAGGATGAACCTGTAAAAAAACATACCCACGTAATTTTTTCCTTTACAACTGAAGAAGAACTCAGGTATAACGATGTTCGAAAATTCGGTACGATGCATATCGTAAACAAGGGGGAAGAGTTTATTCAAAAACCTTTGAATCAGCTCGGACCAGATCCTTTTGATGAAGACTTTACAGCAGATTATTTCTATAAAAAACTTAAATCTACTAACCGCTCCATTAAGGCAGTATTGTTAGATCAATCAATCGTAGCTGGTTTAGGAAATATTTATGTAGATGAAACGTTATTTAAAGCACGAGTTCACCCTTTACGAAAAGCGAATAAACTTACTAAAAAAGAAGTACAAGAAATACGAAAACAAGCTATCTTAACTTTGGAAGAAGCAGTAGCTCAAGGTGGAACGACTATAAGATCGTATGTGAATAGTCAAGGTGAAATGGGAATGTTCCAACAGGAATTGTCTGTCTATGGCCAAGAAAATAAAGAGTGTCCTAATTGCGGCAAATCCATTACGAAAATGAAGGTTGGTGGCAGGGGCACTCATGTTTGCTTGAACTGTCAAAAGCTTTAAAGGAGATTTTACAATGCCATTAGTAATAGGATTAACTGGAAGTATTGCAAGTGGGAAAAGTACCGTATCATCCATGTTTAAGGAATTAGAAATTCCGATAATTGACGCTGACCAAATTTCAAGAGATGTAGTAGAGCCTGGTGAAGGTGCACTCCAAGATATTATAAAAGAATTTGGCAAAGAAATTTTGCTACCAGACGGTACACTAGATCGAAAAAAATTAGGTTCGATTATTTTTACCGAGACGGAAAAACGGGCAAAATTAAATGCTATTGTACACCCCGCGGTTAGAAATCGTATGTTGGAGCTAAAGGAAGCTTACATTAATGCAGGCGAAAAATGTGTTGTGATGGATATTCCGTTACTCTTTGAAAGTAAACTAACACATATGGTTGATAAAGTTCTCGTTGTATATGTTGATGAAGAGGTTCAATTGCAAAGACTAATGAATCGAGATAGTTCTTCAAAAGAAGAAGCATTACAAAGAATTCATTCACAAATTCCGGTTAAGGAAAAGGTGAAACTTGCTGATGCAACTATAGATAACAACGGTTCAAAAGAGAATACTTTTGCTCAGCTTAAAGATGTTTTAAACAAATGGGAAGTACAACTATGAGAAAAACTCAAAGGATAATGAAAGTCCTTTGAGTTTTTTGTATTTATGCTTACATTTTATCGTTAATGTGTTATACTATATTTGAATTTTCAAGTCATTAGTATATCATAATCAGGAGGACTTATAATGAGTAAAACTCGAATTGCTATTAGTGGATTAGGAAGAATTGGGAGAATGGTATTTAGGCAAGCGATTACTGATCCTAATTTAGAGGTTGTAGCGATTAATGCTAGCTATCCACCAGAAACGTTAGCACACCTAATTAAATATGATAGTGTTCACGGGAAATTCAAAGAAGAAGTTAAAGCAGTTCAGAATGGACTTGAAGTAAATGGAAAACGAATTGAACTTGTAAACTCTAGAGAACCTGATAAATTACCTTGGTCTAAGTTAGCTATTGATGTAGTAATTGATGCAACTGGGAAATTTAAAACAAAAGAATCAGCTGGTTTACATTTAGTTGCAGGTGCAAAAAAAGTTGTCATTACAGCACCAGGCAAGCAAGTTGATAAGACAATAGTAATGGGAGTAAACCATAGTAGTTATGATGAAGAAAACGATGACGTTATATCCAATGCATCATGTACAACAAACTGTTTGGCTCCAGTAGTAAAGGTATTAGATGAAAACTTCAAAATTAAAAATGGACTAATGACGACTGTTCATGCCTTTACAAATGACCAAAAGAATTTAGACAATCCACATAAAGATCTTCGTCGTGCAAGGGGATGTACACAATCCATAATACCAACTTCCACAGGTGCTGCGAAAGCGTTAAGTGAAGTATTGCCACATCTTAAGGGGAAATTACATGGAATGGCTCTACGCGTTCCAACACCCAATGTATCATTAGTGGATTTAGTTGTGGACGTCGAAGAACCTGTGACGGCTAATATCGTGAATAATATATTTCGTGAGGCAGCTGCTAATGAATTAGCTGGTATCATTCAATATAGTGAAGAGCCTTTAGTATCTATTGATTATACAACTTCTGATTATTCTGCTATAATTGATGGTTTATCTACAATGGTAATGGAAGACAATAAAATCAAGGTGTTAGCATGGTACGATAATGAATGGGGCTATTCAGCAAGAGTGGTTGATCTTGTTAAGTATGTAGGTAGTTTCTTAAAGGCTAAAAATGTATCCGTTTCCTAAAAATATGTAAGTAGATTTAAGAGTTGGGCCATTCCCAGCTCTTTTTGATTTTAAATTTTTACTAGGGATAATTTGTAAAACATGTTAAAATAAATAGAGTTATAGTATACGGAACTAGTCAGATTAACTAGGAGTGGATGGCATGTCTTTTGGTAAGAAGATATCACGTTTTTTTTATAACCAAGCTGAAACATCAGATAAACATTGGGATAAAGAATTGCAAACCCATTATTATAAAACGACGAAAGACAAGGGACTTGCTATGTTACAAGATCTAGTGAATAGATCGAATAAATATGAACTTAATTCCGTTTCTTCAGAGCATGGTGAATTAAGTTTTTATATTGTAAAAGGGAAAAAAGCTTTCGTCATTGCTACTGTTATTATGGTTCGTCCATATCAAACTGCGATTGATTTTACCGTTTCTAGTGAATCAGCTTTACCGTTTGATTTTGGATATAGTTCTAAAGTGGTCAAAGAACTATATGAAAAATTAAATAAAGAATTACCTTTAATCGATAAAATTTAATGTGATTGTTAGATGAATGGGGTTAATTAAATGAGATGTTCAAATTGCCAGAATAAAAATACAAAAGTACTAGATTCAAGACCAATAGAAGAAGGACGTTCTATCCGTAGAAGAAGAGAATGTGAGAAATGTGGGTATCGTTTTACTACCTTTGAACGAATTGAAGAGGTACCACTTATTGTTGTGAAGAAGGATGGTACTAGACAGGAATTTAGTAGAGAAAAACTTGTTCGAGGATTAATAAAGGCTTGTGAGAAAAGGCCAGTTTCGATAGAGAAGATTGAGTCAATTGCTTTTGATGTTGAAAAGGAATTACGTAATACTGGAGCATCAGAAATTGATAGTGAAGAAGTTGGAGAAATGGTAATGGAACGTCTTTCCGGTGTTGATGACGTAGCATATGTCCGTTTTGCGTCTGTATACCGTCAGTTTAAGGATATTAATGTTTTCCTTGATGAATTAAAAGACTTAATTCAAACAGATAAAAAGAATTCCTAATAAAAATTGAAACATCTGCAGTAAAAATCGTAGAAAGAAGGGTTAAGATGAACATAGGAAAAATATTGCCAGTGGATGGTTATACTGTTGATTTGCATGGTAATTTGCCTGTTGATTATTCAAAATCATTAACCCATCTTTATCAGCCATTGCTTGGTATGAAGGCAGTTATGCTTTATCAAACACTTTTACATGAAATGGATTTTCAAAAAGAAGTATCGATTCAAACCCACCATACATTAATGAATTACTTAAATATTTCCCTGGTTGAGATTTATGAAGCTAGATTGAAGTTGGAGGGAATTGGTTTGTTAAAAACGTTTGAAGACAAGACGCTTGAGCAAACTAATTTTCATTATATCCTTCAAGTTCCTTTTTCACCTTCTGATTTTTTCCAAGATGCAATGCTTTCGCAATTATTATATCATCATATTGGAAAAGATAAATTTTCTCTTTTAAGATCTTGTTATTCCAGAAGTATTAAACAGCCTGCTGGAAATAATATAACCGTTTCTTTCGGAGATGTATTTGAGACCATTCAAACTGAAGTAACTCCAATGCAAAATATTAATCGTATTCCTGAAAGTACTGGACCAAAATTAGAATCGGTGGATTTTTCATGGATGGAACAAATGCTTAAAGCACGAATGATTCCTTATAAACGAGTTCTAACTTCGGAAAATAAACGAATAATGAATCAAATGATGCAGTTATATGGACTTTCAGAATATGAAATTGAGAAATGTGTGCTTTGGGCATTAACAGATGAAAATAGGCTTGATATAGAAGAGTTTAAAGAAGCATGCCATGATAGTTTTAAAACTTCACGTAGAGAAGCGACCGTACAACTGACTTCAAAGCCTTTTAATCAAACACAAGTAGAGAAACATGTTCCAAAAGAGCCTGTATCTAAAGAAGAACAACTCATCCGTCATTTAGAAAATATATCACCTAAGCAACTGCTTGAAGAACTATCAAGTGGAAATTATGCATCAGAACCAGATCTAAAAGTAATTCGTGAAATTATGACAACCCAAGGGTTGCCTTCGCCGGTAATGAATGTATTAATTCATTATGTTTTGCTCCAAACTAATATGAAGCTCTCAAAGGCCTATTTAGAAAAAATTGCTAGTCATTGGTCGCGAGCAAATCTAAAGACGGCTAGAGAAGCCATGATGTTTGCGAAAAAAGAAATAGAACGGTATCGTATAGCTACTGAGAAAAAACAGCAAAACTATCAAAATTATAATAAGAAAAGCAACAAAACGGAAATAATTCCGGAATGGTTTAAGGAACGGAAACAAAATACAGTAAAAGCAAAAGCTGAAGCAACAATAGATTTAGAACGTGAAAAAGATGAAATTGCTTCTCTCTTACAAGAGTACGCTGACAGTTCGAAAAAATAATGAGTACCAAGGATGATTGACATGAAACCAGTACAATCTGAATTAAAAAAATGGATGGAAAGAAACGAAAATTTCCAGGAAAATTATAATAGGATAAAAAATGAAGTATTAAATAATCCTGAAATAAAAGAATTTCTATCGTTACATCCAGAGCTTCCAGAACGGGAAATTGAAAAAAATCTAATTAAATTATATGAGTATACCACGCAGTCAAAGCAATGTGATCAATGTTCCTCTTTAGGTGGATGTAAAAATATGATACAAGGATATTCTCCTATTCTCAGTGTAGAAAATAATGAAATTCACTTATCCTATGAGAAGTGTCATAATCGTATTGTCTTTGAAAAAGAACAAAACCAGAAAAAATTAATTCAAAGCCTATATATGCCTAAGGAAATATTAGAAGCAACAATAGATGGAATCGATCATGATCCGAACCGAAGACAAGCAATTCGTGAAATTATAGCGTTCTTAGGAGAAGTTAAAGATGGTCTTCCTAAGAAGGGACTTTATCTTTACGGGCCATTTGGAGTAGGAAAAACGTATTTTTTAGGTGCAATTGCAAATGAATTAAAGAAACATAATATTTCTTCCATGTTAATTTATATGCCTGAATTTGTTCGAGAAATTAAGTCCTCAATCAAAGATGATTCTATTAATGAAAAAATAGACTACTTTAAAAAAGCTGATGTGTTAATGTTGGATGATATCGGAGCCGAAACCCAGTCGGCCTGGTTTCGAGATGAAGTTCTTGGAACAATTTTACAATATCGCATGATGGAAAGATTACCAGTATTCTTTACTTCAAATTATAGTATGGATCAACTGGAGGACCACCTTGCTAAATCGAATCGTGGTGATATTGAAGCAGTAAAAGCTGGAAGAATCATGGAACGAATGAAACAAATAAGTAAGGAAGTTCCTATCTTTTCAAATAATAGAAGAGAACAGTAAAGTCGATAGAAGGTTTTCCTTTTATCGACTTTTTATATTTTAGCTATTTTTCAACTATGAACATAAAGCTTGATGTATCTATGTAAAATGCCCTTATTTTTATCCCTATCATTTACTAACCTTACTAGTTTTAACGGATTAATCATTTTTTAATAAGTATGTCCATATAATGTAACAGTTTGGTTTTGGATGAGGGTGATGAGACTAAAATGGATGTTTATTTTTCTTCTACAAAAGAAGTAATCAGTTTTTGTGAGCAATTATTTCATTATAACAAGAAAATCGAATTACATTGGAAAACGCATGAAGATTGGGGGAATCATTTAAGAATTGAATACCAACAGACAGACAATGAATTAGTTGATTCCGTAGTTAAATCGATGGTTGAGGTTTTTGTTAACCACCGATTAACGAATTGGATAAGGGATATTATCGAACAAATTTATTATTACTCAAATCGAGATGAAATCGAGAAAATTATGGATATTACTCACTGGTTAATTGCTGGTGAAGATGAGGAAAGTGTCCAAGTTAGAAAGCAGAAAGATGATCCACTGCAACTTCTATATTCATTATTTGTTTCGAATGTGAAGAATACAACAACTGTACACTTTGAATCAATTGTAAAATTTAGATTGAAGGTTTTTAAGGAATATTTAGTTAATATGGTTGGATTAGCGATTGATGAATATAAACGAGAAGAGGATCATCAAGAATTTGTCAATATGCTTAGAGAATACATTGCAAAGAAAGAACCAGTTTATAATGTCGTTCATATATTACAAGGAAAAACGTTCTCATTTTTTAAATCTGACGGTAAAAAGTTTTCAAGAATAGAACTAAAAATGTTAATGCAGAAGGAGCCACTCTACATAGTAGGTTTAGATGCGGATGAACTAAATCTTGCTCCATTAGTTGCAATGGCTCCGAAAAAAATTAAAATTTATGGGGATTATCCGTCAGAACCGAAAACGTTAACCGTTATTAATGTTTTCCAAGAAAGAGTTGATTTTGAGCCATTTCATAAATTTCCTTTTCCTATTTATTTAAAAAATCAATAACAGGACTTGATTATCCTTTAAACTAACGCTATAATGTGGTTTATATTTAATATATTCATCTGTAAGGATAAGGACATGATCATTTGATTCCTGTTTTGCTTAGAGAGGGAAGCCTAGTGGTGAAAGCTTCCACATACAGCCGAATGATTACCACCTTTGAACTCTATTATCGAATGTAGTAGATAATAGCGTATATCTGCGTTAAAGATTTAAAGCCGTAACTTAGGTTACGGGAATTAGGGTGGAACCACGTGACCAACGCTCGTCCCTTTGCAAATTATGCAGAGGGATGGGCGTTTTTTAATTCATCAAAATTTTCTCTTTACTGTTGTATGGCTGTGGAAATTGAACTCAAAGAGCAGTGAGCGGTCGGAATACCGAGACTCCCGCTGCTTGATACTAGCAGTAAAATAGGAAGGAACATTAGAAAAATTAGTATAAGGAGTGTTAATGATGTCAGAAATTACAATTGTATTCCCTGATGGAGCTAGTAAGGAGTTTCCTCAAGGGACAACTGGAGAAGATATTGCAGCTTCTATTTCACCAGGATTACGAAAGCAAGCGTTAGCAATTAAATTAGATGGTAAATTATTTGACTTAAAGCGTGAATTAAATCAAGGTGGAAAGATTGAAATTATTACGTATAAAAGTCCAGAAGGTGTAGAAGTTGCCCGTCACTCCACTGCACATTTAATGGCTCAAGCTATTAAGCGACTTTATAAAGATGTTAAATTTGGAGTAGGACCGGTTATTGAGGAAGGGTTCTATTATGATTTTGATATGGAAGAGAAGATCACTCCAGAAGATCTTCCGAAGATTGAAAAAGAAATGAAGCGTATTGTGGATGAAAATCTGCAAATAGAGCGTGTAGAAGTATCACGTGAAGAAGCGAAGAAAATGTTTGAAGATATAGGCGATAAATTAAAGTTAGAACTTATCGATGCAATTCCTGCAGATGAACAAGTAACTATTTATAAACAAGGAGAATTTTTTGACCTTTGCCGAGGGATACATGTACCTTCCACAAGTAAATTAAAAGCGTTTAAACTACTAAGTATCTCTGGTGCATATTGGAGAGGGGATAGCAATAATAAACAGCTTCAGCGTATTTATGGTACAGCTTTTGAAAAGCCTGCTCAAGTTGAAGAATATTTACAAATTCTAGAAGAACGAAAAGAACGTGACCACCGAAAGTTAGGTAAAGAACTAGGTATCTTTACAGTAAACCAAAAGATTGGTCAAGGTTTACCGCTTTGGTTACCAAAGGGTGCAACAATCCGTCGTCAAATTGAACGATATATCGTTGACCTGGAGGAACGTCTAGGCTATAACCATGTTTATACGCCAGTACTTGCTAACGTTGATTTGTATAAGACAAGTGGACACTGGGATCACTATCAAGAGGATATGTTCCCAACTATGCAAATGGATAATGAAGAACTAGTTCTTCGTCCAATGAACTGTCCACACCATATGATGATTTTCAAAAATCAATTATGGAGCTATCGTAACCTTCCAGTTCGTATAGCAGAACTTGGAACAATGCATCGTTATGAAATGTCTGGAGCATTGGCGGGTCTACAACGAGTTCGAGCAATGACTTTAAATGATGCACATATTTTTGCCCGTCCTGATCAATTGAAAGAAGAATTCATCCGAGTAGTTGAGTTAATTCAACATGTATATAAAGATTTTGGAATCAATGATTATTATTTCCGCTTATCATACCGTGATCCAGAAGATAAAGAAAAATATATTGATAACGATGAAATGTGGGAAATGACACAAGGTATTTTGAAAGAAACAATGGAAGACATGAATCTTGAGTATGTAGAAGCGGAAGGAGAAGCAGCGTTCTATGGTCCTAAGCTAGATGTACAAGTAAAAACTGCACTAGGTAAGGATGAAACGTTATCCACTGTACAAATTGACGTATTGTTACCAGAACGCTTTGAACTATCTTATATAGGAGAAGACGGAAAGGAACATCGTCCAGTTGTCCTTCACCGCGGTGTCGTATCTACAATGGAACGCTTTGTAGCATTCCTGCTAGAAGAATATAAAGGAGCTTTCCCAACTTGGTTAGCACCAGTTCAAGTGAAAGTGATACCAGTTTCTCCACAGGTTCACCTTGATTATGCGAAAAAAGTAGCGGAAAAATTACAATACCAAGGTGTTCGTGTGGAAGTCGATGAGCGAGATGAGAAGATTGGCTATAAGATTCGTGAAGCCCAAACAGAAAAAATACCATTTGCTCTAGTTGTTGGGGATAAAGAAGTTGAAGATGTTGCGGTTAATGTCAGAAGATACGGTGAGCAGCAATCAGTAACACTTCCTTATCAAGAATTTGAAAGTCTTATTAAAGATGAGATTGATAAGAAAGTTTTGCGTAAAAAAAATAACTGATAAGTATAGACACGTGGCAGTACTGGCCGGAAGTGGATAGTTACAAACAAAAGCTTTGGTGTAACTATCCAACTATCTCGCGTAATTATCTGCAGTTACTCGTTAGTTTCCAATTTAAATATGGTGATACTTCCATTTCTCGGATAAGTAGTGTATACTAGTTTATGAAATAGGGTTGACATTTTATTCAGTTACGTGTTAATCTATAAAAGTTGAATAAAATTGAATGATCTTGATGACAAGTAGAAGCACCCGCTTCTCACCTGATTGACACGCTTAGTAGTCGACTGGTTTACATCTTTTATGAACGATTAAAGATATGTGGGTGCATTTGTGTGCCCACATTTTTTGTTTGATTAGAACTTGTCAGGCAATGGATCAGACCCAAGAATATTTGGAGGTGGCTGGTTATTAGCAAAGATATGAACGTTAATGAAAAAATTCGTGCGAAAGAAGTACGATTAATTGATTCAAACGGGGATCAACTTGGTGTGAAATCACGTCAAGAAGCATTAGAACTTGCACAAAAAGCTAATTTGGATTTAGTTTTAGTGGCACCTAATGCAAAACCACCTGTTGCTAGAATCATGAATTACGGTAAATTCCGTTACGAGCAACAAAAGAAGGAAAAAGAAGCTCGTAAAAATCAAAAAGTTATTAACGTTAAAGAAGTACGCTTTACACCTGGAATTGGCGAACATGACTTTAATACAAAATTAAAGAATGCTCGAAAATTTTTAGAAAAAGGCGATAAAGTAAAAGCAGCTGTTCGTTTTCGCGGACGTGCAATTACTCACAAGGAGCTAGGTCAAGAGGTATTAGATCGCTTTGCAGAGGCGGTTAAGGATATCGCAACAGTGGAATCTAAGCCGAAAATGGAAGGCCGTAATATGTTCATGATGCTTGCTCCAAACAATGAAAATAAATAAGCATTTAAGCATTCGAGGAGGAAATCAACATGCCAAAAATGAAAACCCACAAAGGGTCAGCTAAACGTTTTAAGAAAACTGGTTCTGGAAAAGTAAAAAGATCACATGCTTTCACAAGCCATATGTTCGCACATAAATCTCAAAAGCAAAAGCGTAAATTACGTAAAGGTGCACTAGTTTCTTCTGGTGACTTCAAGCGTATCAAAGCAATGCTTCCTAAATAAGAGGTATACTTTTTCAAAAAGCAATTATAAAACTAAACTAAACTGACATACAACGTAATGTATTAGGAGGGAATTACTATGCCACGTGTTAAAGGTGGAACAGTTACGCGCGCACGTCGTAAACGCGTACTTAAATTAGCTAAAGGTTACTACGGTTCTAAGAGAACTCTATTTAAAACAGCAAAACAACAAGTAATGAAATCAGGTCAATATGCTTATCGTGACCGTAAAAATAAAAAGCGTGAATTCCGTAAGCTTTGGATCGCACGTATCAATGCTGCTGCACGCATGAACGATCTTTCTTACAACAAATTAATGCACGGTTTAAAATTAGCAGGTATTGAAATTAACCGTAAAATGTTATCGGAACTTGCTATTAATGACGAGCAAGCATTTGCACAACTAGCTGAAAAAGCTAAAACTGCATTAAACAACTAAGATGAGGTGAAGAGGGGGAATACCCCTCTACCTCATTTTTTTATGGGAAAAATTATAAGTTGGAGGAGAAAAATACATGGAATTACTATATTACATAGGGTTTAGTAACCTATTAGGATTTGTACTTATGGGTTTCGATAAGAAAAAAGCAAGAAATGCCGAGTGGAGGATTCCAGAGCGGACTCTATGGGGAGTTGCTATTCTAGGAGGGTCTGTCGGCTCTTATATTGGTTATGAAAAGCCAAGTATTTGTACATAATTTCAGGAAAGTATTGGATATTTTTTTATGGTGTTCTATACTTATGATTAGTGAGGTTATTGTCTATATCCAATTATAAAGAAATCATAAAGGTTCTAATTGCAGTTGGATGGGGACGTAGCCCACAGCGGGAGGCGTATCCGCAGGTCGATAGACCGAGGACCTTATACCTTGGGGGTAAAATATATGGGTGTAATTAAGGATAGACAAACATCGTTAGGAACAGTTTATGAACGATACGACAGTAATAATGAGCTTATCCAAAAGTTTGGGATAATTGGCTTTATAAAGCTATCAACTGTAAGAAGGAAAACTTACTTCATAATTACAGATTTAAAAGGAAACTTAATAGAAGATGCCAATATCTATTTGAATGAAAAGATTGGCGATGACAAATATAAAAAAAGAGAAACTGCTTTTTCAGCTTTAAAGGTGTTCTACTCCTTTTTGGAACTTGTACATATTGATAATCTACAAAATTTAACTAACGGTGATATTAGGGATCTACGCTTGTTTTTAGAAGGGGGAAAAAAAGAAGGTAGTGTATGGAGTGTTGATCTTCGAGTTAGACGAGACAATCAGACATATAACAACTATCTAAATGTTTATAGAAACTTTTTAGAGAAAATGTATGGCATAAGAGATTCATTTTTGTTTGAAACGATAAAAATAGGTACAACTATAGGTAATGGATTCTTTGCACATGCACATAAAGGGACACAGGAACGATACAAGGCAAATAAAAAAGTATTTAAGCAACAATCTGTTCCGAAATACATAAAGCCTTATCAATACGAAAGAATTATGGATGTAATTGAAGAAAGCTATGGGATACGTGAAAAAGTGATTATTGATTTGATGTATAATTATGGGCTGCGTATAGGAGAGGTTTTAGGGCTAACATTTGAAGATATAGTGCCATCATATAAAGAAGGTTATTATAACCTCATCATCCGTGATAGAGTTTCTGACAAGCCTACACAAAGGGCCAAAGGAGTTATAACTCCTACATCGAAAGATGAATATAATGATGCTTGGTATAGAGAACAAGGTAATCACCTTGGATACCAGACGGTTCTAATTGAAGACGAAATGGCAGAATTGATTCAAGAATACATAGACGAATCGAGAGATGACATCCTTTTAAGTAAAAGCCCAATAAAAAGGGAAAACCTAAAAAATAATGCAAAAGCAGACAGGGTTAGTACGACTCCCCTTGTAAACAATGAGAATCAATATATCTTTTTAAATCACCAACACTATACTCCTATTACACAGGCTGGATGGGGGTATGTTCTTCGGGGGATTTTTAAAGAAGCAGGGATCCATGTAGATAAAGGTTCAAAATCTACTAATCTAAGCCATCGTTTTCGACATGCTTTCGCTATGAATCGAGTAAAAAACGGAATGCAAATTTTAGAACTACAAAAAGAACTTCGTCATGCAAGTCCGAAAAGTTGTGAAGCCTATTATAATCCTGATGATGAAGATAAAGTAGAATTGTTGAGGAAAAACAACGAAAGGTACAAAGAGCCTTATGATAAAGATAAAAACAAATGATTATTATACTGAGATTGAAAAAGAGACCATTATCTCAATAATTGCATCCCTTGAATCCGATTTGCAAATAAAAAATTTAATTTGGAAATGGCTTCAAACTAAGGATATTTGCGATATTCTAATGAAACGTAAATTCAAAGCAAAAAGAGGAAACTTAAAATTATTGTATATAAAAAAGTTTTTGTTAATTATCGGAAAGTACATACACAGCCAAGCGGATTTTAATTGGGAAAATTATTGTTTCATTTTTCACGAGGTTTCTGAAATTAGTAATTTTTCCCAAGCATCAAGAGAGATGATAAGCAATTTATATCAAAATATCATCTCGTTTGATGTGATTACGAATCCTGAAGTGAAATCATTTATAGTAAATTATAGAAATCTTTTCTTACCGTATGAGTTTGAAGTGAGGAGTAAGAAAAGACTAAAAATAACTCCGTTTATTGAAAATATTAGTACCAATTTTCCGATTAATTCAAGTGTAGGGCAAATTATACAGATAGGATACCATTCTCACAATAAGTTCATTTATGGTAATTATTTTATGCCTACGAATAATAAATTTTTATTTAATATCATGAAAACTTTTTTAGAGAATTTCGATCAACAAAGTGGTTACAAATTGACAGTCCATCATAGAGTTATGACTACATTATTTGAGAATAGTTTGAGTGGTTACAAAATTGATAGGTTTGAGGATTTTAACAAAGATACATTTAAAAAACAATTGCTCTTTTTCAATCAAATCATTGAAGAATATAACCCTGTCGGAAAACGTGAAGCCTACCCTTTTCTTACAATGTTTTATAGATCCATAGATGATACTTACCTAGAAGAAACCGGAGAAAGGTTATTCAATTCATTTTATTTCAATAGAGATCTTTTTACTCATATCTTATATCAAAAAAGTCTTGAAGAAGGCTATGAGGTTGTAAACATTAATGGAATAGGTGACTATCCTAAATGCGATAAATGGTTTGTTGTCGCTGACCTTAATAAAAGTGGAACTCACATAGGGAATATTAATAATTCCTTTATGAACTTTGAGCAGGTACACAATATAGAATTTAGAGAGGACTTAAAAGACTACATATGGAAATCTGATTTGACATATCGAGGTACTTACAACCATTTTTATGTCTTAATAGACTTTTTAAACCAAGCAGAAATGTATTTTCAAGATGAAATAAAAGTATTAACCTTAAAACCTTCATTAACGACATCCGACAAACTATTGGGTTCAAGTGAGGTTAAGCCTTTTTCTAATAGATTTTTAATTTTTTATCATGCAAGTCTCATATCAAATGAAAAATATAACGATAATACAACTAAGTCTCAAATTACTGTCATACGTAATTATCTAAAGCATATCCAAAGAAAATATAGCATTTCTATGTTTAGTATTGACCAATTCAGTTCAATCAAAATAGATAATAAAGGTGGAATTCCAATTCCATCAGAAGACTTTACTGAAATACAAAAGGAATTTATTCGAAGAATAAAGACTGAAGAAAATGAGACATTATTAATTGTTTTACAATTATCCATTGAAACAAAACTTCGTCACGGTGAGGTATTGGGATTAGAAAGGGATTGTATTGTATCAATTGATGATAGTGGTGAATATGGCACTATTAAATATTACTCTAAGACTTCTGGAAGAAAATATAAGACAGAGGTCTTTATGATAGAACATATTCGATTAATTGAAAAGGCTTTAAAACTAACTCAAGCAATTTATGAAAAAGCAGATACACCTTTAAAAAAATATATTTTTATTGGTAGTCATTACTATCTTGATAATAAAGTGATTAAATTAAAGAGCAGATTTAATCGTTTATTTACAGACGTTTGTAAAGACTTATATGATCAAGAGAAAATAAGATTACAGTACAGCCCTAGTAATTTACGAGATACATATATTGAGAGAGCTTGGCAAATGGTTGAGGATGGTCTTATTTCAACATTAGAGGTTGGTGTAATCACCGGAAACACAGCAGGAGTTGCAGCTAAATATTATCGTGATAGAGAGAACACAAAACGGTATGTTGAGGCACTTTATGAAGTTTCAATTTTGGACGATGAATTACAGGGAGAAATTGTTGATATTGAATCAGTTAAAGACTTACCACCTGTTCAAGATGGTGCGGGTAATTGTGCAAGTGAATCGTGTATAAAAGTAGAACTGGACGAAGATAGTTTTTATAAATGTTTGACTTGTAAAAAGTTTGTAACAACTATTGAACGTAGTTCTTATTTTGAAGAGAAAATGAAAGTTTATAAAAAAAATAAAGAAAATGCTACCTCGGTTGCTGAAAGAAACTTTTATTCAGGTTTGATGGAGTTGTATGGAAGTTACTTAGCAAAAATGTATTCGATTATGGAGGGGGAAAATGAACACTGAAAAAATAGAGTGGAATATAGATAATGCAAGTACATTATCCGGGCAACAGAATTACCTGAAAAGTGATTTTATTGATGAGCCAGCCCTATTGATTAGGACAAATTTGAGGTTTTCTGATAATAGATGGGAGATTGCCGATAAACTACACCCAAAGGCACACCCACTTGATTTTTCCCCTATCAAGTCAAAAATGTTTAGAGTATTATTGAAAAAAATTATGCTGCGTGAGCTGTTTAATAAACGAAATAGACCCAGTACAGTTTATAGCAGATTTAGTGAGATAAGAAGATTCATTTTTTATCTAGAAAAAGAAAAATATATGTATGATTTAAGATACCTAACACCAGAGATCATTAAAGGATATGTGGAAACACTTAAAAAAAATAATATAACAAAAAACTATCTATCGACGCTTCTTAAAAGTGTTGGTGGATTTTTACAGGAAGTTCAATTCGCTGGATGTGACATTGATTTATCGGAGTTTCAAAAGATACTTACTGTTCCAATAGCAGAGAGAAAAGCGGAAAAAGAGGTTCGTAAAACACCAAATATCCCAAAAAGAATTTTTAATCTTGTTGTTAAACGTGCCTTAAAAGATATGAAGGATGAAAGTCTTAGAAAACAAGATCGTATGATGGCGTGTTTAATTGTTATTTTATCCCACACAGGTATGAGAAAAGGCGAACTTCACAGATTAGAAGCTGGTAAATTAAAGGACATTACAATATTAAACAAAAAAGCAAAAGCATTTATACTTAACTTTTTCACTTTTAAAACAACTGCTGAAAATAATGGCAGATGGACTAAAACAATCGCATTTCCTGAAACGGTACAGGCTTATCGGACTATTGTGAAACTTTCAAAAGACGGGAGAAAAAAGGGAAACACCAATTATTTATTTTTGAACAAGTTTAATAAGTTATATGGTCGGACAACATTTGATAATCTTTTTGATACCTTTTTTTATAGAAATCAAAATGAATTATTTGATAACATATCTGAATATGAAAAAGAACAAATTCATTTGCAGAAAATTGACAGCTATTTAAAAGGTGTAATCCCAAAAACCTTACCAAATGTTCCGAAAATAGGTGATACTTTTTATACTTTAAATCCACATCAATTTAGAGTAGCCGTGGCAAATATTCTAAAAGATAAAGTTAGTTTGCAATGGATAAGAGAGCATATGAATCATTTGACTGAAGAAATGACAAAGCACTATTTTAGAGATGAACTTATAAAGGAAACACTATTCAAACGGGCAATGAATGATGGAACTTCTTTAGGTTTGGAACAAAACAATCAAAATCACTTTATAAAAAAAGAACTATCAGAACCAGAATTAATAAAAGCATATGAAGAGATTAATAAATTTCTCAAAAAGAAGAAATTCAATATTTTTAAGAATATTGATGAAATTATCAATACCTTAAAATATAACCCCTTACGTGAAAGCATCGTTGGGGTATGTACTAGACATTTAGGAATGTTGTGTGAGCGTCAATATCGTCTTGCAACCTTTGAAAAATGGTATTTTCTAAGTCCAAAAGTACCTAATATTGAATCGTTTGATTTCACCTATAAACGATTTATTGATAAGTCAAAAATCGTTCAACGCAACAAAGAATTAGTTCAACAAGATTCAAAGTATCAAAGAGATTATGAGAATGAATATTCTTCTTTAATTAAGTTTTATCAAAACCGGGTTGTACAAGAGCATGAATTACTTCTTTCTATTTTGAACAAGAAAGGAAAAGAATTCATCGTATCTTCTTACCCACAATTAGAAATCATAATTTCCGATATTGAAAATGTTAACAAGGAGATTACCAAATGGGCATTGACATTGAACTTAAAGAATGTGTAAATGAAAACACTCTAAGATATGGTATTGGTGAATTAGGTGAAATTAGCAGCACAAAAATACAGGAACAATTGATTTTGATAGAAGAATATCTACAAAAGGTCTGTATCAAACAAAGGCAATTAAAAGAACAAATAAAGCAGTCTAATAAATTATCTATTTCCGCTGTTTCTTCGGGGGCAAAAGTACCAAGAAGTCAGATTAACCTAAATACAAATACATTAAAACTCTATATTGAAAAACGAATTCAAGAAATTGAAAAAGAAGACATTTTAAATATAAATAGGACTAAAAAGCTCAAAAGTGAAAAAGGGGAGCTTTCCGTGTATGTAGATGGATTAAGACAGAAAGTAGTGGACAGCTTCGAAATGAAATTATATATAGAAAAGTTGGAGGCTGAAAATAAACGTCTTATCCAACAAATAGAAGATAGACAAAAGGATATTCAAAAATTAGAAATTGAAAACAAAAAATTGCGTAAGGAAGTTGCTCATCAGAATAATAAAAAAATTGTATCCTTCAGTTGATATAAAATCTAAGGTTACAAAAGGATAGTTGAACCTGATTATTGGCATGAGTTAGTGGGTATTTTGGAGAGGAGAGTCGATAAGATGGCTAAAAAGAAATCCAAGAATAAAAAGGGGTTTAGAAAGAAACATAAAAAACAAATTAAAGATAATTATAGCTTCAAGGAAATGGATATGACTTTTGAGGGTGCCAGAGATTTTCAACAATTATATTTATCAGCAAAACAGTTTGGATTTAGTGAACCGAAATTTGAAGAAGCATTTCAACAATTTGAAGAATCTTATAAACAATACAGAGCATTAAAGATCGTACCGGATAGATTTAATCATTTCTTTGCAAAAAAAGGCTGGATTGCATTTGAAACTTTAAGTTTTCCTTTAATGGAAAGTTGCGTCAAACTCGCCGAACAAGGAAAACCTGATGAAGCAGAAGATGCCTTAATTGAATACTTTACTAATAGGGAGAAAGTGAACTTTCTAGCTACTAGACTGATGGCTTTAGAAGAATTTAGGCCTAGAAGGACCCTGATGATAAATGCCCTAGAAGATCACTTTAGCGGAAGATACCATGCAAGCGTACCATTATTTTTGATGATGATAGATGGACTAGTGAATGACTTTGAAAATGTTGGCTTTTTTGCAGAAAGTGTAGAACTAACAGTTTGGGATACGATTGCAGCTCATGATAGTGGTCTTGGTACAATAGCAAAAATTTTTGGCAGAAGTCGTAAGAAAACGACTGATGAGGAAATTGTGTTACCGTTTAGAAATGGGATTCTACATGGTAGAGATTTAGGCTATAGTAATGTACAAGTTTCCTCAAAGGCACTTTCTACGTTACTTGCATTAAGAGATTGGGCAGATGCAGTTAAGGCTGGAAAAAAGGGTATCAATAAAGAATTTGTACCGCCAACAATCGAAGAGACAATGAATCAGCTTGCAAGCTCATTAGAACAATTGCACGAAAATCAAAAAGAACGAGAGTATATGAACAAATGGGTTAGAAGAGATTTAAAGGTTGGCGAGGATCTCCCAGAAAAAGGAGAGGTCAGTGATTATGCCAAAAACACCCCAGAAAAGGCCTTGATTGAGTTCATATATTATTTAAAAAAGAAAAATTTTGGAAACATGGCAAAGTTGATTTCAAACAGTTATTTAAAAGGTACAACAATAGGCAAGCTAGCTGGTGAACTTCGTGAAATATTTGATCAAATGAAACTAATAGATTTTAAATTAGTAAACGTTTATGATACCGCACCTGCAATTAGTGAAATTGAAGTGTTACTAGAATTTGAAAGAGTAGAAGACCAAACTCTTTTTGAAGTATTGCATAAATTTAGACTTTGCTACGAAGGAGAAAATGGTGATCCAGTTGCTCGAGGATATAAAAAGGCAGAATGGAAAATTTTGAGACATACTATTCGGGATTTGGAATACTCCCATCTAAAGATAAAAAGTGGTAACTTGAAGGGGTAAATCCAAATTAATAGGAAAAACACGGCATGGATTGTCAAACGCCTATGTAATTAACAGTCCTACCATTGCGTTTATTATTGATAAACATCTAAAAGATAAAAGTCTTAAATAAGCTAAACTATAGCTATTGAATCTCTTTTAGTTTCCGATAGTATTCGTTAGTTTACAACTCACTTAGTGGTTCTCTAATTCGCACTTACTGGCTCAATCAATCGACAATACTCATTGAACCCAAAAATTCATAAAAACAAATTGTGGACTTAATATTTATACTAAGAAAGGTTAGAGCAGAACATTACCTTCACTTTAGCAGTTAAATTAATTGCATTACTGTTAGTTAACGCTATGGATAGCGATGTTTTCCGTTATAGGGGCATATTACTTGTAACATTAAACAGTTTTCGATTGCTAAAGGTAAAAAAGAATAGAATCACATGTAAAAGGAATAGCACAACGTTATCCCTATTTTGATAAAACTATTATTTAGTTTTGGGTATCATTGTTGAATTGTTTCTGGCAAATTGACGTATGTTTTGGAAATTTGTTTATTAATCCTTATGAATCACTACTTATGAGAAGATGTATAGGTGCTAATATTTATACATATTTATGGAATTGTGTTTACTCCACTAACGGGGCAGAATAGTGAAAAGGTAGCGATAATGCTACCTTTTTGTGTCATCAATGTATTTCTTTTTCAAGCTGTCTGAACCAATGCCACCAATAATCATTAAAACTAATGGTGAAAAACTTACCACGCCCTTTGGCAATCCTTCTAAAATCATAATATTTGTACCAACAAAATAATTTAAGCCGAAAATTATTAGTTTTACTAGTAATAAAAATACTCCTAGCATAAATACACTATCAAAGAACGTTTTCCATTTTGGATATGCCAATTTCTTACTATCTTGAATTACTTGTTCCGTCAATTCTTTGTCACTCCTTAACATTTCATCTATTGTGATACCGAATAAATCACTCAACTCAATGATGATTTCGATACTTGGATAGTTCTTACCAGTTTCCCATTTTGAAACTGATTGACGACTCACGTGGATTTTGTCAGCAAGATCAGTTTGTGACCACCCTCTTTTTTCTCGTTCCTTTTTTAATCGTTCACTAAAAATCATGTTAGTCATCACCTTTCCTTATTTCATTATCGGGGGAGTGTATAGCTAAAGTAAAGATAGTTATAGGTGCATCAAGGTGCAACCTCATGTTGCCAATTAATAAACCTTGTCTTATCTATGTTATTTTATCCTTTATGTTGTAAAAGTAAAAATTACTAATGATTAATTATACTATTCGGGATGCGATTATCCAGTAATGATAGTCGCTCCTTGCGTAGATGGGCAGGTTAATTGAACATACAAATTTTTCAGACTGAACAACTATTGTATACTAATGAGAAGTATGTTAAATTGCAATTTAAAATAGTAGGAGGGTTATGATTGAAAGTAGAAAAAAAATTAAGAGTATGTGAAAAAGGGCATAAATATTATAAAAGTAGTGACTGTCCAAGTTGTCCTACTTGCGATAAAGAAAATAAACCTGAAAGTGGCTTCCTATCGAAATTAAGTTCACCAGTCAGAAATGCCTTGCTTCACGAAGGGATTGATACTGTGCAAAAACTCTCAAATCAGACCGCAAAGGAAATTTTAAAAATTCATGGTATTGGACCAGCTTCCTTACCAATTATGAGAGCTTCATTGGAAGAAGTGGGTTTATCATTTAAAGAATAATACTTTGTTTTCTATCAATTGCAACTTAGATTGTGAACCAATGTACTTAAAGTAACGGGTGCTTTAACAAAACAAGTATTAAAATTAAAGAGCCTAGAATATGCAAGAATTTATACACTTCATGTATATTTAGGTTCTTTTTCCATTCAAAAAACATACTGCCATAAACAGCATCTATTGATTTATTGATTGCCTAATACATTGAATGGCATTTTACTTTTTCTCATTATAAAGGGTTATTCTGAAAGAAATAAATGGCAAAAATGAATAATGCGATTTGAAATGTAATGATTACCGGAATACCATATTTGAATGATTTATGGTGGGTTTTATGCCGAAATCGCTTGCCACCTAAAAAAATCCCAACAGAACCGCCCAACAACGCAATATTAAATAATGTTTTCTCTTTAATTCTCCATTCCCCTTTGACAGCCCTTTTTTTATCTCGGTACATCAAAACCATACCAACAGTATTGATGAAAAATAAATATGCAAATACAAGAAAAATCAACTCCAAATTAACCTCCATCTCATTCCTTTAAATCTCAATCAATTGAATTATGTAAAGGAGTTACATTTAATCAAACTACAAATAATTATAACCGAAATTTGAATAAGATTCGCTTTTATTGGGCGAGTACAAAAGGAAAGAAAAAAGGTCATATTATTAATGAAGATTTACATGAGTAAAAACTGTCCAATTTTTTCATGGAAAAAGAACACGTTATATAAATAATTTACCAATATGAATCCAATTAGTTTATCATATTAGAAAAAAATAATTGTTTTTTTGTCCAAAAGTAAAGTAGACCTAATTTTACTAAAAAGCCAATAATAATCAAGTTAGAGTTTGATTGTACAAAAATCTCACTTATCATAATATTGGAATGAAAACATTCCGTCATAAAACAAAGCATAACTCGTTTCGTATTGGAATGCCATTATTAATTTTAGTTCATATTGTTCTATATGTTTATTTTTACATGTCATAATAGCTCGTCTCTTGTCATATACATGTACCATTAGTGGGTGCAGTGTCTTTTCTGATCTCTTAAAAAGGAGGCAGTTTATGGAGTTATTCGGGCAATATATAATGGCAATCGTTCAAACAGGTGGGTTATTTGCTCCGTTATTATTTATTATGGTTCATTTAATCCGTCCAATGTTTTTTCTACCGGTAGTATTTATTTGTGTATCTGGTGGTATTCTGTTTGGTGTATTTGCTGGTACAGTGTACTCCATAATTGGTATTACATTATCTAGTATTCTATTTTACATTTTTATTCAATGGATGCCGAAGTTGTCTAAACGTCTACTTAGAATGAAGCAAAGGTTAATCGGTAAACACTCTGAATTAACGGTTACACAAATTACATTGTTACGTCTTATTCCATTTATTCATTTTCATTTATTGTCCTTATGTTTACTTGAGATTAGTTCAAATTTTAAAGACTATATGAAATCATCATTAATTACAAATATCCCACTTGCTTTAATTTACACATCAGTCGGTGGTTGGTTATCCAATTTATCCCCAATGCATATTCTCCTATCTTTATCAGCATTACTCCTCTTGATTTATGCACTAAGAAGAAAAGAAATTGTAATAAAGTGGGAAGACTTTTTCCAAACGACAACACAACATTAAAAGGCTTAAGGGGGTTAGAAATTCCCCTTTAAGCCTTTATTAATTTCGTAATAATAATTTATTAATAGGGTGCTTCCAAGTTATCTTAGCATGGGGATAACGTAACAGTAATTCCTTCTCTAAGAAATATAGGTCATCTCGAGTTAGTCCTTGTAATTCAAGTGGATCTATTACCGTTACGTGAATATCTACAATTTCAAAGGAATCCTCCGTTGTACCTACATATTTTTCTCCTTCAAATTGACAACCTTTATAAACAAAACGAATATTTTTCTTACTATTTCCACGTTCATCTAAATAGTAAAAACCTTTTGTTTCCTTGGCATTATTCAGTAGCCTGTCAGGATTTCGAAAGTATTGTATAATAGAATAAACAAGCAATATAATAGCTGCTAATAGTAAAATGCGAAATAGATACACAATCATGACCATCGTCTCCTAAGATTTGGTTATTATTATGCAATACGTAATGGAAGTAAACAAGGTTTCATTATTTATATTAAAAACATGTTACAAACATAAGAAGGAGTTTGAAAATGAACTGGAACTTACTATTTGATATGCAGAAACGACTGGATTCTTATATTGAAGAAAATCATCAATTAACAGGGCGAGACTTATTTCAAGATAAATATTTAGCTTTATTAGTTGAGTTAGGTGAACTTGCTAATGAAACAAGGTGTTTTAAGTTTTGGAGCAATAAACCTAGAAGTTCTCGCGAAGTTGTGTTAGAAGAATATGTAGATGGCATTCACTTTATATTATCATTAGGTATTGTAAAAGGCCTAACTTTTGTTTCGAATACTTTAAATAGCTCAGATCTTACGGAAACAGAATTATTTAATCAAGTATTTGAACAATGTGTTGTGTTTAAAAACGCTCCAAATCAGATAAACTATACTCGTTTGTTTGAAACCTATTTAGAATTAGGTTTGAAACTTGGATTTAAAGAAGAGGATGTTCAAGAAGCGTACATAAAGAAAAATGAAGTAAACTATGAACGTCAAAATAGTGGCTATTAATATCTAAAATTTGTGTTTCACGTTATACTAATAGAATAAAGAATATTGGAGGTATACATATGGCTAAATTAGATGAAACATTATTGATGTTAAAAGATTTAACAGAAGCTAAAGGAATCTCTGGTAATGAAAAAGAAGCAAGAGATGTTATGGAAAAATACATAACTCCATATGCAGATGAAGTGTTTACTGATAACATTGGTAGCTTGATTGCTAAAAAAGTCGGTGAAGAAAACGGACCGAAAATTATGGTTGCAGGTCACTTAGATGAAATTGGTTTCATGGTAACGAGAATCGATGATAAAGGTTTTGTTTACTTCCAAACGATAGGTGGTTGGTGGAGTCAGGTAATGCTCTCTCAACGTGTTACGATTGTAACTTCTAAAGGTGATGTTACAGGGGTTATTGGATCTAAGCCACCACATATCTTATCAGCAGCGGAGCGTAAAAAGCCTGTTGATATTAAAGACATGTTTATTGATATTGGTGCTACAAGTAAAGATGAGGCTTTAGAATTTGGTGTCAAACCTGGGGATTCTGTTGTTCCTTACTTTGAATTTACACCAATGAAAAATGAAAAGCTATTACTTGCGAAAGCATGGGATAATCGAATTGGTTGTGCAATTGCAATTGAAGTCTTAAAGCAATTACAGAATGAAAGCCATCCTAATATTGTGTACGGTGTTGGAACTGTTCAAGAAGAGGTTGGTTTACGTGGGGCAAAAACAGCGGCTCACGCTATTCAACCAGATATTGGTTTCGGTGTTGATGTTGGTATTGCTGGGGATACACCAGGAATTAAAGAACAAGATGCAGATAGTAAAATTGGAAAAGGTCCACAGCTAGTTCTTTATGATGCATCAATGATTTCTCATAAAGGGGTACGGGACTTAGTAGTCCAAACAGCAGAAGAGAACAACATTCCATTCCAATATGCTTCGATTGCAGGTGGTGGAACGGATTCCGGTTCTATCCACTTAACAGCTAATGGTGTTCCATCATTATCCATTACGATCGCAACTAGATATATCCATTCACATGCTGCTATTTTACATCGTGATGACTTTGAGAATGCGGTAAAACTAATCGTTGAAGTAATCAAAAAGCTTGATAGAGAAACAGTAAACAACATTTTCTTAGCTTAAGAATATAGATCGCATAGTAGAATGTTATATTTCTACTGTGCGATTTTGCTTATCAAATATGTAATTAAATGTGATAAGAAAGTTGAAAAGACGGGGGTTCGAATGGAAGCTTTGTTGATTTAGTGGGTGTTTCTAGTATAGGATACTGATCCTTATAATCATAAAGGGTTTTTCTATCTTTTTCCGCAAAACGATCATACTTCTTTAACTTGATACGATAAGTATAAAGCATTTTTCCATAGGGGAAATGCTTTTTTAATACAAAATTATTTAAAACAACAAGAAAACAAATTAAAACAATATATTTTTATTGTAAAACGATAAGTGTTGGTCTAAAATTAAGAAGAGAGGTGAAATTTATAAAAATAAATAAGTATGAAGAGGAGAACTCTTATGAATTTACCATTACAAAAAGATTCAACAAAAAAGCTTGTGCACAACGGGATTAGTAGGGGGATAATGCAGCTCGTGGGCTTCGGATGGCAACAGGCATTATCCTGTATATTTCCTGTTGTAATATTTGTATCATTAGCTATTACACAAATCATCTCATTACCTTTTCTACCTCGATATGATTGGTTGTTTATCATCTGTCTTTTAATGCAATGGTTCATGGTACGTTCTGGTCTGGAAACTAGAGATGAGTTAAAGGTAATCACGTTATTTCATATTATTGGCCTCGCGCTTGAACTATTTAAAGTGCATATGGGATCTTGGTCGTATCCGGAAGAGGGGATATTTAAACTATTTGGTGTACCATTATACAGTGGGTTCATGTATGCAAGCGTAGCTAGTTATCTTTGCCAAGCTTGGAGGAGATTAAAAGTAGACCTTGTTAATTGGCCACCCTTTCTGTTAGTTGTAGCTTTAGCAACATCTATTTATTTAAATTTTTTCACCCATCATTATTGGATTGATATTCGTTGGTACTTATCCGTCCTTGTCATTATTGTTTTTTGGAAATCTTGGGTTACTTACAAGATAAATGGAACGCAATATCGTATGCCTCTTGCACTATCTTTTATTCTAATTGGATTCTTTATTTGGATAGCAGAAAATATCGCGACATACTTTGGTGCTTGGGAATATCCAAATCAACGAGATACGTGGAGCTTAGTTCATCTTGGCAAGGTAAGTTCTTGGTTACTATTAGTGATAGTTAGTTTTCTAATTGTAGCCACATTAAAGCTAGTAAAGCAAAAAAAGTAATAAATATATTAAAATGCTAAATATAGAAATGAATGGCATAGGGGAATTTATCCTATTTCTTCAATTTTTATCTGCATATATACCTAGAATTACTATGTATTATTTAAATCACCTTATACCACATAGTATTCATATATAAATATCTGAAAAGGATAGGGAGTAAACAGAGCGAGAATTTTAGTAAAAATTATCCCACGAATGTATAGGAAGTATTTTCTTGAAAGTAAACATGATAAACTATACTTGTTGGGTAACAAATAGATATTCGTGGTAATCTTAAAGGGGATGGTTAAAGTATTTACTTTAACTTTTATTCTACTCTAGGAATAGGGGACGGCTGCCAACGTCAGTGATACTAATCATACACCTACTGGTGGAAGGTGGAGTAACTTCTGTCTTACAGTGACTGGCACAAAGGAAACCAAAACCAGTTATGGTTCGGATATGCAGATGAAAGATGCTGTATGGAAGCTGGAATCAGAAGTAATCGCTATCCCTAAAGGAAGGCGGTGAATGGGTCACTAGATTAGTAAAGCCTGGGACTTAAAAATGTAAGGAAAAGAAACGGAACCCTGCCTCCGTAGATTTTTATTAAAAATCTTGGAGGTAAATTCTTGAGTAGAAAAAAAGAAAACACAGGATTTCAATGTGGACATTGTGGATCTAAGGTTTTACCACTTACAAATGGTAGCTTTCGAAATCACTGTCCGTATTGTTTATATTCCAAGCACCTTGATGAAAATCTTGGTGATAGGAGTAGCTTATGCCAAGGACTTATGGAGCCCATTGAATTGATTTATCATACAAAAAAAGGGTATCAAATCGTTCATAGATGTTGTACCTGTCATAAAGTACAGCGGAACATTATGGCGGTAAATACGGTACAAGAAGACAACATTTTTCTGTTATTAAACTAAATTTGTTATAAACCTCTTAATCTATTTGTTACCCTATTTCTTTTTAATAATACTTATTTATTTTACATAATTGAAAAGAATCATAATAGAGGGGGCCAACTTGAACCAATTTAAAATGGAATATCTAAATGTAATAATGAGCCAATTTAAACATTTTAAGAACAGGGCTGAATTAGGAATACAGCAGTTATCAGTAGATGAGTTACATTTTAAACCTAGTGGAGAGTCTAATAGCATAGCGATGATTATTAAGCATTTAAGTGGTAATATGCACTCGCGGTGGGTAGACTTTCTCACAACAGATGGTGAAAAAACATATCGAGATAGAGACGCGGAATTTACCTGGGGAAATGAATCAAAGGATTATCTTATGCAAATCTGGGAAGATGGATGGAATCTACTCTTTAACACGATTGAGAGTTTAACAGAAGATGATTTAGATAAAACCGTGATATTAAGAAAAAAACCTCTAACTGTTCTACAAGCAATTCAAACTGAAATTGCCCATATTAGTTATCACTTGGGGCAATTACTTTATATTGGTAAACAAATAAAAGATAAAGAGTGGATAATTCTAAGCATACCTAAAAATAAATCTAACTGAAAGGTTGATTTGAATGATTGTACTAGAAACAGAAAGATTATATTTAAGAGAATTAGTTTTAGAAGATGTGGATGCATTATCGTTAGTACTCTCTGATCCGGAATCTATGAAATATTACCCAGATCCATATAATCGTGAGAAGGTTAAAAGCTGGATTCAACGGAATATTGATAATTATAGAACATATAACCACGGGTTATGGGCTGTAGTTCTAAAAGATGGAGATATCTTCATAGGAGATTGTGGGATAACGATGCAAAACATTGATAATGAAGTCCTACCTGAAATTGGGTTCCATATTATAAAGGACTACTGGAATAAAGGATATGCAACAGAAGCGGCTAATGCATGTAAAGAATATGCCTTTAACGTAATAAACTATCCTGCTGTTTATTCTTATACTAGCATTCATAATATTCCGTCTTGGGCAGTAGCAAAAAAAATTGGAATGCAAACATATAAAGAGTATGAAAGAAATGGAGTAAAAATAATTGTACATGTAGCATACAACAGTAATTTATAAATATTACACCGTTTTACTTCTTTTAATCAGGGTCAAAAAAATACATTATATAGTTTCTTCTTTAAAAAGGAACAACTTAATTCAAAAGGAGAAGACTTTTGATGTTTAGAAAATGTCAGAGGAACTTGAATAACGAATTCAAGTTCCTCTTCGATTTAAGCTAAATAATTATTCATAACTTTCTTAACGTAATTCTGTGTTTCTTCAAATGGTGGTATTCCTTGGTACTTATCTACGTTACCAGGACCAGCATTGTATGCAGCTAATGCCAACTCCATATTGCCGTTATACCGGTTTAACATTTCCCTTAAATATTTCGTCCCGCCTTCAATGTTTTGTTTAGCATCAAATGGATTTAATACACCTAGGCCACGTGCGGTAGAAGGCATTAATTGCATTAATCCTTGTGCACCTGCACTACTTTTAGCAAATTGATTATAGTTGGATTCCGTCTTAATAACAGAATGTATTAACCGTTCATCAATACCATATTTATTAGCAGCTTCGGTTATAATAGCACTATATTCATTCGGAATGGGTTGTAATCCGCTTGGTTGTGCTAAATTAGTATTATATAGTAGTGAAGAAGAGGGAAAAGGTAAATTAGTTTGTTTCGTAGAAGTCGACTCTTCTAATTTACTATCTAGTATTTGTTTAAATGCCAAATCTACAATAGGTGAAAAACTTGATAGACTATCATTATTTGAACTTAAGATTGACATTGCTTGATATTGCATTATCATTTGTAGTTGTCTAATATCCATACGTTAGCCACACCTCTATTCACTACCATTTTACTATATAAGTAAGTTAAAATACTAGAATGAAATTATTTCTTTACCAGAGTCCTTTAAAATGTCCTCATAAAATGAATCTTCCCCAATACAAATCACTCGATCACAAAGGTGATTAATTTCATCCATGTCATGCGAAGTATAGATGATTATTCGATTATTGTCTTTTGCTTGTTTTAGTAGGTAAGAACCAATTTCTATTTTAGACTTTAAGTCAATCCCGACAGTTGGTTCATCTAAAAGTAACATTGTCGGTTCATGGATAAGAGTGATAGCGATGTTTAACTTCCGTTTCATCCCACCTGAAAGCTTTTTAACTGGTTCTTCCCATTTATCGAGATTCATATCTAAGCATAGTTGTCTTAATTCTTGACTGCTTTTAGAAGATAAGGAAAGCTTTTCAAAAAACAGCATATTTTCTTTCACCGTAAGCTCTTCCCAAATGGCAATATCCTGTGGAACATAGCCAATGTACTTACGTATTTCTTTCCGATTTTTGCTGTACAAGTAATTAAAAAAGGAAATGCTACCTTTATTAGGCTTATCAATCGTCGCTAAAATACGTAATAAGGTTGATTTACCCGCTCCGTTTTCTCCGACAAGTCCGATAATCTCACCAGGCCGAACGGTAAAGGTAAGATTTTCGAGTACTAGCTTTTTCCTATAGCGTTTCTTCAAAGAATCTACACTAAGCATTGGTAACCTCCTTTCGTATTAATGTTAAGATTAAAAATATGAAACTAATAATTCCCCATAAAATGGTAAGATTCTCATTAATAAAATCTTGAAGCGGGTTAAAATAATTTACATAAGGTATTTCAGGAATGATCTGATGAATCGGAATGATAGCACCTGTTAAAAAAGCTAGGACGATAACTAGCAAAATGGATACCCAATAGTAGGTAAAGGCTTTTCTAAAAAAACTTGCTAAACCAAAAGAGAGCATACATAACATTAGTCTAAAGCTGATTAATATGAATATAAAACGAAGTGAAATCGATTGATCTAAACGTAAAGTAAACAAAGCAATAGCTATTAAATCAAATAAGAAAAAAATAAAAAAATATAAGATAATTAATTTTAAATAGTAACTCCATTTAGAAACTTTCATAAACGAAAAACGAGCTGAAACGGTTAGTGCTCTTTCTTTAATTACCCAGTCAAATAAAAATAATGAACTTAATAAACTTAAAATAGCCCAAATTGTCCATGTATTCCATGAAATGAGAGAAGGTTGTTCCTCTGAATTCGACGTACCTGTGTAGGTAAATGCTGTATTCAATAGGTTTTCATTTAACTGAACTTGTCTTACCTTATTTTGGACTTCTTCCCAACTCCAAGGGTCAGAACCGTTATATTCTTCATTCATTTGTAGAATGAAGTTAGTCGCTTTAGCACGACCTGCTTCCTCTTGGACTAGTGAAACAATCATTTCTTTTACAGGAGTATAGGCAAAGGATAATTCTGTATAGTAACTCGAGATAATATTTTTTCTAAGCCCACTTTTTATATTTACTTCAAATTCATCATGAATAATAAACACACTGTCAACTTCATGTTTTTCAAGATTGTATAATGCTTCTTTTTCGTTACTTTCATAAACTTGTACAAGATTAGAATTAGAAATTGATTGTAGTAAATTGTTTGCCAAGGCTGAGTCATCTTCTACCACGATTCCAATGGGAACCTTGGAGTCGTCCTGGATAGTGTTTACGATAGAAATAAAAAGATATGTTCCAAGTACTGGAAGTAATAGCCAGAAAAGCGTGGTTAACAGTTTCTTTTTCCACAATAGAAGACGTGTTTTCAAGATATCTATCATGTCTTTAAACGCTCCTTTAGTAAGGCTAGACTAACCGTTAGGAATAAACCTATGCCAGTCGATAAAAGAAGAGGGATGTAATCCACATAGACTCGACCATTTAGTAAAATTTCCTCTAACCAATGAAATACTTGGAAAGAGAAAACATATGCTAAGTAATCTTGAAGATAGAGTGGCAAATAAATTTCTGGGATAAAAGATCCACTCGCAAGCATTAGGGTTCCGGTCAAAATAAGCTGCACTAATAAGGATAATTTTTTGGAACTTATAACGGTTTCTATAACTGATAAAATAAATAAAAAGATAACCGAATGTAAAGCTAGTAGTATCAATAATCGTGCATAATTATCACCTTGTAAATTAATATCCAGTGCCTGTACTATTCCGGTAAATAATAACATTCCTATCAGGATACTAATGATCAATGTGATCAATATTCTAGCTGTTATTTGTTGAAGATCTGTTACACCGTAAAGCATCATTCTAGTTTTAATTTCCTTCGATTGTTCTTTATATAAGAGTTGGTAAATCGTGAATATCCAGATGGTATACAAGAAAAATGCTGCAGCCAAGCCGAAATATTGCTTTGGTGAAGAAGTGGCATTATTAGACAACGCATGTTGATCTAATACATTGTCCTTACTAATCGCATATAACAAGAATTCATTAAATTGTTCTAGTACAATTTGGTTTCTCGATTCGGCGCTTAAGTTTAATTCTCTAGCGAAATGATTGATGGTTAAAATATTTGCTTGGGAAGAACTGATATGCCTTGCAGCGCTATTTACTAGCTCTTTAATAAGATAACTTTCCATTTCTCGATTAGGATTACCAACAATAGTAACGACAACAGAATCTCCATTTAATAATTTACTCGTAAACTCTTCCGGAAATAGAATATAGGAAACTATTTCGTCCTCTTCTATCATTTCTTTAGCAACAGTTTCGGAAACACGTTCCATGTGTAAAAAATCACCGAGCTGAGTGGAATCCTCTAATAATTGGATAATCATGTCCGTTTCGCTAGATTGGTCTAAGTCAACCAATCCTATTTGTAACGGTTCTTCCTCTAAATTTGATATAAAAGTAACTAAAATATACGCAACGAGTCCAATTAATAAAATTGGAAAAACGAAAAGAAGAGGAAGTGATCGCCACTTCCTCCTGAGTTGCAAGAAATTATTTTTGGTGAATAACGATACAAACTTAAGGAATTGCATTATGTTCACCTACTTCATAAATTAAAACCCAAATCCAATAATTCCCATTAACCACTGCTCTAATTGTGGAGTGACTTCTGTTTCATAGTATGTCATTAACTCTTCTATAGATAAACTACCAATATCTTTTATTTCATCTCCATTTGGTAATGAAATACTGTCAGTAATTTTGGAGTCTTTGTTGATAGTTAATACGACTGCATTTTCTGGAATACCGTCACCAGCTATTGTTAATTCATGATTGGAGTTCATTTGATCTCCATCATATTCCGCATTACCAGTCCAAAGTAAATCAAAAGTATAACCAGTTTGATCATGGAGAGTAAATTTACGGTTGAAATCTTTCTTATTTTTATCCGTTGTTTCATTAGATTCGTAGATTAGTTGTATCGTATCAAAAGATAAAGTAATAGTATCATTGGTTTCACCATCATTATTTGATAGTGTACCATCTAATGAAATTGTATGATCTGTTCCAAACTCATCAACAAGACCAAAATTATATGTGAGTGATACATCGGAATCATTATTTTCAAGCTGTCCAGTTAAATAAAGGGTAATTAATTGCTCTTCAGTTGGCCCTACTTCAATAGAAAAATCTCGTTTAACTATAATATCTTTATTGACCCAAATAGTTGATGTAAGGCCATTTGGTATGATGAAATTATCTAATCCATTTATCGCTTCTGTCATCACATTATCGTATTCTTCTTCAAAATTAGGAATATCTAAATTAGCATTTTCACCTAGTACTACAGGACCTGTTCCTTGTGCTTGAGCATACTGTACAATTATCTCTTTTAAATGTTCATCGTCAGCCATTTTAGTAAATAAGTCTTTTAATATCGCTTTTACTTGGTCTTCTGTTAAATGGAAAGTAATTTTTTCTGTATCAATGTTGTCACTTTCCATTTTGACTGTTTCATTACTAGATTTAAATGCATCTTCTGGTAATTCATCATATAGCCACTTTACATATTCATCTTCAATATATTTTACATCTTCCTCAGCTATAATATTACCTTCAAAAAGCATATTAAAGTCTAGCTTTTCTTCACCAGTAAAGGCATTTGGGTCAACTTGGTGAAGTAATTTACCTAAATCATCACCATTTAATTGTAATATTTCATTGATAAAAGGTAAGCCGAGCATCATTTTTTCAGACGTAACATAGAAATTAATATCCTCGATAGAGATATTTCCAAAGCTTCCCTTTATTCCTGCAGTTGCGATCTTCTCTTTACGATCCAATTGACTCGTTACAGTAACGGTACTGCTATTAATAATTTGTTCTGGTGTAACAAATCCTTGACTATTAGAAAGTTGCATATTTAATTGTGCAGAAATCTCATAAATATCTTCGATAGGATTTTCTAATCCTTTTTCATGCCAACTAAGCTCAGAATCAAATCTTTCCTTGACTTGTTCGGTTAGAAAATCATACGTATTCTTTTCAGAAAGAAAATAACTTGCCTTTGGCGTATTGCTTTCAATTAGAACAAATGCAGCAACACTTCCACCAATAAGTAAAACTGCTGCAGCGATAATAATCGCAAATAATTTGCTGAATCCCTTTTTATTCTGCTTTCCATCTTGATAGTAATCTACCATCTGTATTCCCCCATTCAAATCTGCCCATAAATTTTAATACAATACTTACATTGTATAACACCGATTTACAAAAGAGTCAATTTATTTTCGAAATGATATAAAATATATTGAATCATTACTAAAATTCTGAAGTGAAAGTAAGATGAAAGTTTTTATAGCTCTTTTGTCCATGTGTAGTAACTATTAAAAACGAAACTAATAGTTACTTCCATTATATTAGACAAGTTTAGGTAAATGACTTAATTTTAGATAAAAATAAAAGAAGGTATCATGTAAGACACCTTCTTAGATATGGTTAACTACCTGCAGTTTCACTTTTAACACCTTGCTCTAATGCTTCAAGCATTTCTTGTTTTTCCTGCTCATCTGATTGCTTCCAAATTAACTCAAATAATACACCAAGACCAGGAAGCATTTTTTCTTCACCTGATTGAATCGCATCAACAATGGTTGCTTCCAACTGACTTTGATCGTTATTTGAGATATTGGATAAAATGGCATTACGCAAATTTAGATTCAAAAAATCACTCCTTATTTGTATTAAACTATGGATAGTTTGACCAGTTTAGGATTAAATATGTATGATAGTAAAAAGAATAATGATAAGGAATGAAGAATTTGTTAACATCTGTAAAGAACGATAAAGTGAAAGCTTTGAAGAAATTACATACAAGGAAAGAACGTGAGAAAACAGCAACTTTTTTCATTGAAGGCTTTCATTTAATAGAAGAAGCGGTAAATAGCAATTGGACGATAAAGGAAATTATATTACAAGATGGCGTTTACTTACCAAAGTGGGCCGATGATTTTAAGATTGTTGAAGTCAGCGAAAATGTGTTTCAACACATCACCCAAACGAAAACTCCTCAAGGTATTGGAGCCGTTGTTAATTTGAGCAAAGTTACTAAGTTTGATGGAAATCATGTACTACTACTAGACCGTATACAAGATCCAGGTAATTTAGGTACAATCATTCGCACTGCTGATGCTGCAGGTTTTGATGCCGTTATTCTAGGAGAAGGCACTGTAGATGTTTATAATGATAAAGTAATTCGATCAACACAAGGCTCCATATTTCATATACCAGTTATACGTGACAATCTAATAGAGCGTATTCAGAATTTGAAAAAGGAAGGTTTTTCTATTTGGGCAAGTGCACTCACTAATTCAAAGGATTTTCATACAGTAAAGACTAACGATAAGGTTGCCTTAATAGTAGGAAATGAAGGATCAGGTATCCAGCATGATTTATTAGACTTGGCAGATGAACTAGTAAAGATTCCTATTTATGGTAAAGCAGAGTCACTGAATGTTAGTATTGCAGCAGGGATTTTAATGTACCATATTAAAGGTTAATTCTTGCAAATACTAGGTAAAATGACTATAATTTATTCTATATGTGAATAGTTAAAAGCTATGAAAGAGCGATTAACAGTAAAAAATATAGTTTTCAGGGAAGAAGCGTCTTAGACTGCGAACGCTTCTACTATCAACTCGTTAATCTTTCACTCTGGAGCTGACACTTGGACCTAATTAATTTAGTAAAGGTGTTCCGGAAAAATCCGTTAAAAATCTCGAGTTGGGCACACAAAGAGTGTCAACAAGGGTGGTACCGCGAAAACAAGCCTCGTCCCTTTTTTTATGGGATAGAAGGCTTTTTTATTTTAGTTTTGAACATAGTTTTGTCACCGTATGCAAAGTATTGAAGTGATTGTACTGAGTGGTCCAAATATGCGGAGACTTCAGTGGGGAATAGGCTCACCAGCTGCCCACGGCAAGGAAGATAATTCTATTGGTTATTCTAGTAATTGTCGCCCTTGTGCTGGAAGTAACGGCAAGTATTTTTGGACTGCGGACACGGCTGATAATGAAATGTGAAAATACTTATGAATTCTAGGAGGGAAAAAACTATGCAAGAAGAATTAAAAGCCATTCAAGAAGAAGCACTTGCAAAAGTGAAAGAAACATCAGACCTTAAAGAACTACAAGAAATCAAAGTTGCATACCTAGGAAAAAAAGGCTCACTTACACAAGTATTACGTGGAATGGGCAAACTCTCACCAGAAGAAAGACCCGTAGTAGGTGAAATCGCCAATCAAGTACGAGAAGCAATTACAACTGCTATCGATGAAAAGCAAACAACACTTGAAAATGCTGCTTTAGAAGAAAAACTAAAAGCTGAATCTATTGATGTAACTCTTCCGGGCAGACCAATTAAAGTTGGTGGACCACATTTACTTACAAAAGTGATAGAAGAAATTGAAGACTTATTTATTGGAATGGGCTATGAAGTGAGAGAAGGTCCTGAAGTGGAAACGGATTACTTTAACTTTGAAGCACTAAATTTACCAAAGGATCACCCTGCAAGAGACATGCAGGATTCCTTCTATATCACAAATGAATTATTACTACGAACACATACATCACCAGTACAAGCGCGTACGATGAAAGAATATAAAGGTGAAAAAGGATTTAAAATGATTTGCCCTGGTAGAGTGTATCGTCGAGATACAGATGACGCAACTCACTCTCATCAATTTACTCAAATTGAAGGATTATATGTAGATAAAGACGTTAAAATGAGTGACTTAAAAGGAGTTCTAAACGTATTTGCGAAGAAAATGTTTGGAGAAGATCGAAATATTCGCCTGCGTCCAAGCTTTTTCCCATTCACTGAACCTTCTGTAGAAATGGATATCTCTTGTAAAGTATGTGACGGAGAAGGTTGTTCTGTATGTAAAGGAACAGGTTGGATTGAGATTTTAGGTGCCGGAATGGTACATCCGAATGTATTAGAAATGGGTGGGTATGATCCAAAAGTATACTCAGGCTTTGCGTTTGGAATGGGGCCAGAACGGATTGCCATGTTGAAATATGGTGTAAACGACATTCGCCAATTCTATTTGAATGATAGTCGATTCCTAAAACAATTCCACCAGGCTTAAGGAGGGTAAAAGATGTTAGTTTCATTAAATTGGTTAAAAGATTATGTAAATATTGATGGTATAAGCCCAGAACAGCTTGCTGAAAAGGTAACAAAGTCTGGGATTGAAGTGGATCATGTGGAGTATATTGCGGAAAAGAGCAATAATGTTGTCGTTGGTTATGTGCAGACTTGTGAAAAGCATCCAAATGCCGACAAGTTAAACCTTTGTCAGGTTGATGTTGGTGAAGAGACATTACAAATTATTTGTGGTGCTCCTAATGTACGGCAAGGCCAGAAAGTAGTAGTCGCTAAACCTGGTGCTGTATTGCCTGGTAACTTTAAAATTAAAAAGGCAAAACTTCGTGGGGTAGAATCTAATGGAATGATATGTTCCTTGCAAGAGCTAGGATTTGATGAAAAACATATCCCGAAAGAATTTGCAGAAGGTATTTTTGTTTTTCCGGAAGATGCTCCAGTTGGTGAACCTGTTGAAACGTTATTAAATTCAACAGATGCGATATTAGAGTTTGATTTAACTCCTAACCGTGCAGATTGCTTAAGTATGTTAGGAGTAGCATATGAGGTTGGCGCATTATTAGATAAACCTGTGATACAACCGAATGAAGAAGTTCATACTTCAAGTGAAAATGCAGCTGATTATATCTCGGTTAAAGTAGAGGAAGAATCCTTAAATCCTTACTATGGAGCTTTTGTCATTAAGGATGTAGAAATTAAAGCATCCCCAATATGGATGCAAAATTACTTGTTAGCTGCTGGAATCAGACCAATTAACAACGTCGTAGATATTACGAACTATGTATTGTTAGAGTACGGTCAACCATTACATGCATTTGATTATGATCGTTTAGGTTCAAAAGAAATCGTTGTTCGTACAGCAAAAGAGGGGGAACAAATTGTTACCCTTGATGATGTGGAACGAACCTTATCTTCAGAAAACCTAGTGATTACAAATGGGCATGAACCTATTGCACTTGCTGGTGTTATGGGTGGTGCTAATTCAGAAGTGACTAGTGAAACGAAGAATATCTTACTAGAAGCAGCATACTTCGATTCAATATCCATTCGTAAGACAGTAAAAGCTACTGGTCTTCGCAGTGAGGCAAGTACTCGTTATGAAAAAGGAATTGATCCAAATCGTGTTAAACGCGCTGGATTACGTGCATGCCACCTATTAGAACAATATGCAGGCGGGAAAGTTTTAGATGGTGTCGTTGAATTCGATAAACTCGATCGTAGTGAAACAACGGTTGAAGTTGATACGGCAACAATCAACAAGAGACTAGGTACGGATATTTCTTCAAATGATATTGCAAAGATTTTAGAGAGATTAGCATTTAATTTTGAGCGTTCAGAAGATAACTTCAGAGTATTTGCTCCAACTCGACGTAGAGATATTACAATCTTTGAGGATATGCTAGAAGAAGTAGCTAGAATTTATGGATATGATAATTTACCGTATACTCTTCCAAAAGGAGAGGCTACTGCGGGAGGTCTTACGAAGAGACAACAACTTAGACGTGCTGTGAAAAACTATTTAGAAGGTGTAGGCTTAATGGAAACTAGAACCTATTCTCTAACTAGTGAAGCGTTTATCCAGAAACTAATAAGTCCAGAAATAAAAGCTTTAAATCCAGAACCAATTAGCTTAGCCATGCCAATGAGTGAGGAACATAAATATTTACGTTTAAGTGTTTTACCAGAACTATTAAAAACAATAAGCTATAACCTAGCTAGAAACCAAGCTAATCTTGCTTATTACGAAATTGGCTCCATCTTCATTACAAGCGAAAAGGAATTAACAAAACAACCTGATGAGCAACTCCGTCTTTCTGGTGTTCTAACAGGAAAATGGTTAGAACATTTATGGCAGCAAGAAAGTAAGAAAGTTGATTTCTACGTAGTGAAAGGGATTGTAGAAGGGTTATTCGACCATTTAGAACTTCCTTTATCTGTTAAACAGACTCAGCTTACAGATATGCATCCAGGACGTACGGCTGCTATATTATTAAACGGTAAAGAGATTGGGTTTATCGGTCAGTTACATCCAGTACTTGAAAAAGAGCTTGATTTAAAAGAAACGTATGTATTTGATATTAATATGGAAGCAGTGCTTGCTTCACATCACCATGTACCAAGCTATACACAGATTCCAAGATATCCATCTGTTACAAGAGATATAGCATTTATTTTGGATGATGCAGTACATGCAGGGGATGTAAAAGCAACTATTGAAGAAGTAGGGGCACCACTCGTAAAACAAGTTCAAGTATTTGACTTGTACAAAGGAGAAAATCTACCAGAAGGTAAGAAATCAGTTGCATACAGTCTACTATACCTTGATCCAGAAAAGACTTTAGTGGATGAAGATGTGGAACAATCTTATCAAACCATTATTGAAGCAGTAAATCAAAAACATAATGCATACGTAAGATCGTAATATGTTATTGGTTAGAGAAGAATAGGTATTTGTAAAAGATCACATAGAGTGCTATGTGATCTTTTTTATTGAAAAAAATGGAAGAAAAAATAGTTAAACAGTCTGAAAATTGTGTTAGAATAAGAGGAAATAGAATATTGAAAAATATGTCGAATTAATGGGGAGTACGATACGTGTTAGCATATAACCATCCATATATTATCTCAATTGCTGCAGTATCTGGTGGAGGGAAAACAACGATTTCTAAAGAACTTCATCAATTATTACAACAGTCCAAAGTGATTTATTTTGATGATTATCAATTAGAAGGTCCAGAAGATATAATCGATTGGGTAGATAGAGGAGCAAATTATGAAGAATGGGATATAACTCCTCTTATTCAAGATATAGAGAAACTAGCTACAGAATCGTTACATTATATCATTCTTGATTATCCTTTTGCACGAATGCATTCCAAATTACGCAGTTCAATCGACTTAGCAGTGTTTATTGACACACCGCTTGACATTGCTTTGGCTCGTAGAATAATAAGGGATTATCAACAGGATTCTAAAGTAGAATTATTCAAAGAAATGGATTTATACGTGAATTATGGCCGAAAAGGATATTTAGAAATGTTAACTTCCATTAAGCCAAACAGTGATTTAGTTGTAGATGGGACGTTAACCGTTCAAGATATTTTAATAAACATTACAGAGGCAATGAAGGTAAATCAAAGAGATTTGGAGGAGAAATAATGGGTTACATAGAAGAACTTAGAGCACTTGTGGGGAATAAACCTTTAATATTAGTTGGTACTGCAATAGGGGTCATCAATAATGACGGTGAAATTTTACTACAAAAAAGAGGAGATGGCCGCTTTGGAGTTCCGGGTGGATTTTTAGAATTAGGAGAATCTGCTGAAGAAGCTGGAAGAAGAGAGGTTCTGGAGGAAACTGGAATTGAAATAGGGGAATTAGAGTTAGTAACGGTTATCTCAGGAAAAGAACATTTTGTTAAATTGCCTAATGGGGATGAATTCTATTCTGTGACGATTGTTTATAGTTGTAGGGATATAATTGGTGGGGACTTAAAAGCAGACGGAACGGAAACAGTAGAAGCAAAATTCTTTAAGCCTAGCGAGTTACCGGATGGCTTAAATCCGTTACTAAAACAGCTTATTTCGTCCTTATCTATATCTTATAAGAAGTCAAATTAATACAGCAAAATCATGGATTAATGGAGGATATAATGCTGACCTCAACTTTAACGTTTTGATAGTAGTTTATTAAATAGAGTAAAGCTATTCTCCATAGTGAAAAATAATACGATACAACATTTTTAGTTTAATTCCAAAGCCTATAAATCATAGATGAAAAGGGGATAACCGTGGTAAACATAACATATATGCAACAAAATGACGTCGAAAAAGTAGCAAAATTCATAGCAGATTTAAATAGTATGGAGTCCTCTCATATTGGATTTTGTAGTAAAGATAGTGTAGAAATTACGGAGTATTTTCAGGAAGAAATTCCTTTTACTCACTGCTTTGTAACTGCTTTTAGTGATGGAGAACTTGTTGGGGTATTAGGGATTGATCCTGATTTTGAGAGCGGTGTAGGAGAGGTATGGGGACCTTTCGCTTTAAACGAACATATGGATATAGTGGATGAAATGTGGGAATTGCTTCATGCAGAAAGACCAAATAATATTAATAGTTATATTTTATTCCCAAATAAAGAAAATAAACTGGTCTATGAGTTTGCCAATCGTAACGCTTTTATAAAAGGGAGCGAACAAACAATATTAGTCTTTGACCGTAACGATATTCAGCTATTGCAGGATACTAGTTTAAAGGAACTAACACCTGAATACTATGATGATATGAAAGCACTACATGATCATACTTTCCCGGGTACTTATTATAGTGGCGAACAAATTATTAGTCGACTTGACGAGCATAATAAAGTATTGATTCTGTTAGAAGATGGGGAGCTATGTGGTTATGTATATGTTGAAGCGGAACCAGAGTTTGGTGATGGAAGTATTGAATTCGTTGGTGTGAATGAAGTGAAAAGAGGGAAAGGAATTGGTAGTCAGTTAGTAGCAGGAAGTTTAAAGTGGTTATTTACCTTTGACACGATTGAATCTATTAGATTAACAGTAAGTACAGAGAATAAAACAGCTATAAACCTATATCAAAAAGCTGGGTTTAAGTTGAAACATAGTTTATACACTTTCAGGAAGAGTGAGAACTAGAGGTTGTCTCTTACTATATTTAAGGGTGGGGAATGTATGGCTACAAAACTAAATTTATATCATGTTTCTTCCTATAAGGAGAGCATATGACAAAAGCGTATACGTTATTAGAAAAGTTATTATTTCCGCCGACCTTAATAAATACAATAAAACTAGAAAAAGAGCTTCAAGGTAAAAACATTATCATTACAGGAGCGAGCTCTGGTATTGGAGAACAATTAGCTGTTTTATTAGGAGAAATAGATTGCCATTTAATCCTTGTAGCAAGAAG
This sequence comes from Ornithinibacillus jepli, assembly GCF_047228935.1. Classification (NCBI taxonomy): domain Bacteria; kingdom Bacillati; phylum Bacillota; class Bacilli; order Caryophanales; family Bacillaceae; genus Ornithinibacillus; species Ornithinibacillus jepli. The sequence continues at coordinate 1,398,655 of NZ_JBFEGG010000001.1, read as the reverse complement.
GAAAGAACGACTTCTTCAACTACAAAAACAAATTAAACGTGCGAAAATTAGTGTTTTTGCTGGGGATTTAAGAGACAAAGTAGAAATGCATCACTTGATATCCTATATTCGTACCCTAGATGGGAAACTAGATATCATTGTTAATAATGCAGGAATTTCCATTAGCCGTTCCATATTTGATTCTTTAGACCGCTTACATGATTTTAAGCGAACAATGGCAATTAATTATTTTGCCCCCGTAGAATTACTACTGGCTACTATTCCAATACTTGAAGGGAGTCATGGACAAATCATAAATATTTCTACCATTAATACATTACTGACTCCTTTCCCAAAGTTTTCTGCTTATCAAGCTTCTAAACAAGCCTTTGATGTTTGGTTCCAATCAGTGGCACCTGAGCTGAATTCAAAGGGTATCCGCACCACTTCTATTTATCTGCCACTTGTTAGAACACCTATGATTGAACCTACGAAAAAATATATAAATGCACCAGCTATGTCACCATTACATGTAGCAAAGATTATTAGTAAAACGATGTATACAGAGCGTAAACGGTTTAAGCCTTGGTGGATAATATTTGGACAAGTAAGTTCTCTACTATTTAGAAGCGTTTGGGAAAGAACCTCAAAAGTTAACATAAAAAAAAGGTGATATTAATGAAAATCTTAATTTTTCTCTATATTTTATATAAGATAAACATGATATCACCTTCCAGTCTGTTTTCCTTAGTCAAAGCACTTACTCGAACAGGAACTAATTTAATGGCGATGTTAGAAGTGGCTGTTACAAAGTACAATAAAAGGGTTGCGATTATAGACGATGACAGAAGTATTACATTCAAGCAATTATATATTGAATCTAATCAATTAGCAGATTATGTTTTTCAGTTTGAGGGAATTCGTGAAGGGAAAAAGGTTGCTATTCTTTGCCGTAATCATATTCTGCTCATTGAATCGATATTTGCGGTTTCAAGAGTAGGGGCAGATCTGTATTTACTGAATACCGATTTGGGTAACGAACAAGTTAATAATCTATTATCTAGTAATAAGTATGATGCGATTATTTATGACTCTGAGTTTAGTTCACTAGTTGTTAATGCTAGATGTAATGGGAAGAAAATCGATATAAAATTACTTAATCAGTTAACACATTGTACTTCAAAGATTCCAAGGGCTTCTAGTGGAAAACTAATTCTCCAAACAGGTGGAACGACAGGTACGCCTAAAGTAGCAGGGCATAAACCATCCTTATTAAATTATTTAAACCCTTTATCTACAATGATTAGAAGGATGAACATACTACATTACAAGTCTGCTTATATAGGTACGCCAATTTTTCATGGATATGGATTAGCTCTATTATTGTTGTTTATCGCTTTAGGCAAGAAATGTCTAGTCACAAAACGTTTTGATGCGAAGCATGCTAATCATATAATAAATCAACATCGAGTTGAATTGATAACCGTTGTACCAATAATGCTACAAAGGTTATTACAATTAAATAATACGAATCTGCAATCTTTGCAATGTATTGCTTCAGGTAGTGCAAAGTTAAATCCTAAGCTTGTTCAATTAACATCTTCTCGATTGGGAAATGTGTTATATAATTTGTATGGTACATCTGAAACAGGATTAAATATGATTGCAACACCAAGGGATTTAAACTTTTCGGCATTAACGATTGGAAAGAAAATATTTGGTAGTCATATTAAAATAGTTGATAAAATGGGTAAAGAAGTTAATTCAGGAGTAATTGGTGAAATTATGGTTAAAAATTCGTGGTCCCAAAAATATAGGATAAACAGATGGATTCTCACAGGTGACCTAGGATATCAAGATAAAAATGGATACTTTTATTTAAGTGGAAGAACTGACGACATGATAATATCGGGTGGTGAGAACGTTTATCCGTCAGATGTTGAGCATATTCTCTCGGAGCATTCCGAAATAGAGGACGTCGCTGTAACAGGAGTATTGGATGAAGAATTCGGTGAGCGATTAAGAGTCTTTGTTAAGACTACATCTTTAACAGAAGAAGATATTCGAAAATGGCTAAGTACAAGGGTAGCAAGGTATCAAATGCCTAGAGAAATTGTAATTGTAGATTGCATACCTTATACACCATTAGGGAAGAAAGATCTAAAGCGATTATAGTAGTAGAGGAGATAATGATGACTCATAAATTAGGGGCAGGAATGGTTGTACTAGAGGATAATAAAATTTTATTAATAAAAGATGAGAAAGGCTGGGGATTACCTAAAGGTGGAACGGAATTCGGTGAATCTTTTATGGAAACTGCAATAAGAGAGGGAAGAGAAGAAACAGGTTATGAAATAAAGGCAAATGAAGTTGCCTTTATTACAGAATTTAAGTCAAAAAAATTCGGTAACTATTTACAAGTCTATTATTTCGGCAAAATAGTAGGGGATTCTGATATGCCTATTGATCCTGAAATAGAATCAGTAAAATTTATTGCGACAGAGAGATTAAGAGAGTATATTAAGTTCCGACCGTGGATAATACCTTTAGAAAGGTGGCTAGAAGAGCGGACTATTGGGTATTATTCGTTTGATTTGGACGAAGAAGGTTTTGAGATTGATTAGAAGATTACCATAGTTTAGAAAGAATCTGAAAAGAGAGATGATGAGAGCGCCTCATCATCCATCTTCATCATAAATACTGTCTAGCTTTCTTTGTATTTGCAAAGTGAAGCTTAGCACATGTTTGAAGTACTTCTTCACCTTGTTCACGAATGATTCGAGCGATAGTTTGATCAACCACCTTAGATGCACCTTTTCTTAGTTCAACACCAATTTGTTCAGAAAGCTTATCCATTTCTTTGACAAAGCTTGCTCTAGCAATAATAGACGCTGCTGCCACTGCTATCGAATAACTCTCCGCTTTCGTCATAAAGTATGTTTTGCTAGGTAATGTTCCTTGCTCTGATGCGATATGTTTTTTATATACTCCTGGCTCGCAAAATTGATCTATTAAGATCCCTGTATAATCGACATCACCTATCTTGTTTAGGAGATTGTTAATTGCGTGATGATGAAGCATTGCTTTCATTTTACCTTGTGACCAACCCCTTTTTTGAAGTGTGTTGTATTTCGGGTTATGTAAGATTAGTAATGAATAAGGAATATGCATTTGTGCCATTTCTTTTGCTAAATGAATAATTTTCTCATCTGTTAAGTTCTTAGAGTCTTTAACACCTAGCTCTTTTAATAAAGAGATTTGAGATGAGTTGATATAAGTACTAGCTACTGTTATTGGTCCAAAATAATCTCCTGTTCCCGCTTCATCTGAACCAATATGTGAAGAAGTAAATAGAGTCTCTGGTGGAGTATAGATAGAATGAATTGCTGACTTTTTGATTTCTGCATCAGTGTCCGAATTATTTACTCCATTTAACCACTTCCCGATTTCCACACTAGGATTATTGCCTTGGAATAAGACTTTCCCTGATTTGTAAGCAGTTATAACTGCATTGGAAGTTTTCGCACGGAAAACCGCCCCTTGTGGTGAAGATGTTAATGATTTATGATAATATTGTTTCATTTTTTCAATTTCTTCAGTTGTAAACACATACACATTTTGAGACATGAACGTTCATCCTTTCTATTCAATATTGACTATAACAAAGTATTCATAAGAAAGAAATGCAAAAAAATAGGGCACGAACAGTTTCCCAATTGTCTGTCTTCGTGTTAAGATAAACTATAGAAAAAAATGCTAGAATCGTTAAATAAGGTAGGAGGGTAACCTAGTGACCCAAAAACAAGATAAAACGCGTGTAACGGTTGAAATAAGAAATAGGTCATACACGATTGTTGGAGATGAGGATGCTAGTCATGTTCGTTTAGTGGCTAGTCTAGTAGACCAAAAAATGAGAGAAATCCATGAAATGAATCCACAGCTAGACACGGCTAGTCTTGCTGTTTTAACTGCAATAAATTCTATGAATGATTACTTAACATTAAAAGAAGAGTATGCAACATTACTAGGTTCAATAAAAAAAGAAAGAGGATAAAATACATATGGTAGATTTTATACTGATATTCTTATTAATATTCGGTTTCCTTGTCGGATTAAAAAGGGGACTGATACTTCAGGCGGTACATTTATTAGGATTTGTAGTTGCCTTTATATTAGCTTCCGTCTTCTATGATGATCTTTCAAACCACTTAGCTATTTGGATACCATATCCAGATTTAGGGGATGAAAGCCTGTGGGCTGAATTTTTACAAGCATTACCTTTGGAGAGTGCTTTTTATAATGCTATTTCCTTTGCACTTATCTTCTTTGTAGTTAAATTTGGTTTGCAAATATTAGCTTCCATGATTGATGTTATTGCTTCACTTCCAATCTTGAATTCTATAAATAAGTTATTAGGTGCAATCTTAGGTTTCTTGGAGATTTATTTAATCCTTTTTGTATTTTTATACATCGTAGTACTTACTCCAATCGGTACAATTCAAGAATGGGTAAATAATTCGAATGTAGCATTATTTATTGTGGAACATACACCATATTTCTCGGAAAAGATTAAAGATCTATGGTTTACACATATCGTTTCCATCATTGAATGATAAAGACAAGGCTAATTCATAATACTAGGATTATCATTGTATGCTAGGTACAATAAAGATAATTCGTTATGAATTAGCCATATTTTTTGTTTGGCTTGATAATATTAAGAAATTTTGAATGGGTGATAAAGGTGACAATTAATAAAAAAGACGTTATAAAATTGTTAGAAACATTTGCGATATATCTAGAATTGAAAGGGGAAAATCCCTTTAAAATATCTGCCTTTCGAAAAGCAGCACAAGCATTAGAGAGAGATGAACGATCCTTATCTGATATGATGGATTTTACAGAAATAAAGGGAATTGGTAAGGGTACAAGTACAATAATAGAAGAGTATCTGGAAAAGGGTGAGTCTGAGGCCCTGGAAGAACTAAAAAAAGAAGTTCCAGAAGGATTAATTCCATTACTTAATGTTCCTGGTCTTGGAGGTAAGAAGCTTGCCAAGTTATATCAAGAGCTTAATGTCGTTGATGCAGAAAGTTTAAAGGAAGCAATTGAATCAGGGAAAGTTGAAGGGTTAGCAGGTTTTGGTAAAAAATCGGCAGAAAAGATACTTGCTGCGTTAAGCGATTTGGGGAAACGCCCGGAACGTTTACCTATTGCATATATGCTCCCGATTGCAGAGCGTATTGAAGAATATTTACGTACAATTCCAGAAATTCATCAATTTTCAAAAGCGGGTTCCCTTCGCAGGATGAAAGAAACGATTAAAGATATAGATTTTATTATTTCGACAGATGAAATGGAAAGTGTGAGGGAAGCATTACTACAAATGCCTGATTTAAAAGACGTAATTGCTAAGGGAGATACCAAGATTTCTATTACGTTAGACGATGTGTATGATGTAAATGTAGACTTTCGTTTAGTAACGAATAAAGAATTTGCAACTACTTTGCATCATTTCACTGGCTCGAAGGATCATAATGTTGCTATGCGCCAATTGGCGAAATCCCGAGGAGAGAAAATTAATGAGTATGGTATTGAAGTTGAAGAGACGAATGAATTATTAACTTTTTCCAGTGAAGAGGAATTTTTTAACCATTTTGGCTTACAATTTATTCCTCCTGAAGTGAGAGAGGATACTGGTGAAGTTGTTGCTTTTCAAGAGTCAATTGACTTAGTAGAGTTAGAAGATATTCGTGGAGATATCCATATGCATACTACTTGGAGTGATGGGGCTCAGACGCTTGAAGAAATGGTGAATCAGGCTAGAAACTATGGTTATGAATATATCGCTATCACAGACCATTCTAAAAACCTACGTGTTGCTAATGGTTTAGATGAGGACCGACTTCGGAGTCAACGAGATGAAATTGCAAAACTAAATGAAAAATATAGTGATATTCACATATTTTCCGGTGTGGAAATGGATATTTTAACTGATGGTTCTTTAGATTTTTCTAATGATTTTCTAAGAGAAATGGATTATGTCATTGCAGCAATCCATTCGAGCTTCAATCAATCAGAAGAACAAATCATGAAAAGATTGTATAATGCTTTAGAAAATCCTTATGTGTCTCTAATTGCCCATCCAACAGGTAGACTTATTGGTAGAAGAGAAGGATATAAAGTGAACTTAGAAAAGTTAATAGAGCGAGCTAAAGAAACAGATACTGCGCTTGAAATAAATGCTAATCCTAACCGATTAGATATATCAGCAGAGTGGGCGAGAGTTAGTCAAGAAGCAGGAGTAAAAATAGCGATAAATACAGATGCTCATAGTTATAAAATGTTGGAGCATATGAAATATGGTGTTGGAGTCGCAAGAAAAGGCTGGTTAAAGAAAGAAACGGTGTTAAATACTTGGACAAAAGAGAAACTAATAGCGTACTTTAACCGTAATAAATAAAGAAGCCAGATTACATCTTGGTAAAGGAGCAAGTCAATGAACGAACGAATATTACGAGTGTTAGATTTTCAAAAAGTAATCGATCGCTTGATTCAACATGCTCAAACTAGTTTGGGAAAAGATTTAGCATCAAAGTTGAAACCTTCTACTAATTTAGAAGAGGTAAATCGATTACAAGATGAAACAGATGAAGCTAGTCAGGTAATCAGATTAAATGTACCAATACCTTTAGGTGGAATTTTTGATATAAGACCTAGTCTAAAAAGAAGTGTTATCGGAGGAGTATTAAGTACATCAGAATGTTTAGATGTGGCTAATACTATTTACGGCGGTCGTCAAGTGAAGGATTTTATTGACGGATTAGATGAAGATTTACCTATTCTGAAAGAACTAGTGGAAGCCATTACACCATTAAGAAATCTTGAGCTTGAGATTAAAAGCTGTATTGATGACAATGGTCGTGTGATGGATAGCGCTACAGAAAGATTAAGAGGGATCCGTACTTCTATAAGGACACATGAAAGTAGAATAAGGGAGAAACTAGAAAGCTATACGAGAACAAAGAGTAATATGTTATCTGATGCGATTATTACGATACGTAATGACAGATATGTATTACCAGTAAAACATGAGTATCGCGGAGCGGTTGGGGGGATAGTTCATGATCAATCTGCATCGGGACAAACGTTATTCATGGAACCAAAAGCAGTAGTAGACTTAAATAACCAATTACAAGAGTTACACGCAAAAGAAAAACAGGAGATTGACCGTATTTTACGGGAGTTAAGTCAAAGTATTGCTGAAGAGGAATCTTTTTTATCAGAAAATGTCCGTATTTTAGCTATTGTCGATTATATGTTTGCTAGAGCAAATTTAGCTCGAGAAATGAAAGCTTCAAGACCAACGATGAATGATCTCGGGATTATGAAAATGCAACAAGCACGTCATCCTTTGATACCAATTGATGAGGTAGTTGCAAATGACATTGAGATTGGAAGAGATTTTACTTCCATTGTAATTACTGGTCCGAATACAGGCGGTAAAACCGTTACATTAAAAATGGTCGGATTATGTACATTGATGGCTCAATCTGGGTTACAAGTACCGGCACTTGATGGATGTGAAATGGCAGTATTTGAAAATGTTTTTGCAGATATTGGTGATGAACAATCTATCGAGCAAAATTTAAGTACGTTCTCCTCGCACATGACAAATATAGTAGATATTTTAAACTATGTAGATGACCGTACCCTTGTCCTTTTTGATGAGTTAGGAGCCGGTACTGATCCACAAGAAGGGGCAGCTCTTGCTATGTCTATCCTAGACGAAGTGGTTTCGAGAAATGCACGAGTTATTGCAACAACACATTATCCTGAATTAAAAGCATATGGGTACAATCGGAAAAATGTCATTAATGCTTCTATGGAATTTGATGTGCAAACGCTACAGCCTACATACCGTTTATTAATTGGTGTGCCTGGTAAGAGTAATGCATTTGAAATCTCTAAAAGATTAGGGCTAGAGCAATCTATTATTGAACGAGCTAAAAGTCATATTGGGGTTGATTCTAAAAGCGTTGAGAATATGATTGCATCGTTAGAAAAGTCGAAAATTCAAGCAGAGCAAGAATATGAAGAAGCACATAAGATCCTACTTGAAAGTGAAGCTTTAAAGAAACAAATCGAAGAAGAATGGCATCGATTTGAAAGTAAACGTGAGGCATTATTCAAGAAAGCGGAGGAAAAAGCTGAAAAGGCACTTGCTAATGCTCGTGAAGAAGCAGAGACTATTGTTAGGGAAATTCGTAATATGAAGACCGATGCTAAACTGAAAGAGCATGAATGGATTGCAGCAAGAAAAATGTTAGAAGAAGCACAGCCACAATTAACTTCTAAAAAGGAAACTAAAGAACAGAATATAACAAAGGAAACATTTAACCCTGGTGATGAAATTAAGTTATTAACATTAAATCAAAACGGGATAATTCTTGAAAAAGTAAGTGACAATGAATATTTGGTACAAGTTGGTATAATGAAAGTAAAAGTAAAAAGAAATGACCTGCAATTAATTGGCAAAAAGAAAGAATCATATCAAAAACCTTTAGCAACCGTAAAAGGCTCTAATTATCACGTACCTCTTGAGTTAGATCTTCGGGGAGAACGATTTGAAGACGCCTTACTCAAGCTAGAGAAATACATCGATGATGCTATATTAGCAGGTTATCCGAAGGTCTTTATTATTCATGGTAAAGGAACTGGAGCACTACGTAAGGGTGTACAAGATTATGTGAAAAAACATCCAAGTATTGCGTCAACTAGACAAGGTGCAGCAGGTGAAGGAGGAAGCGGTGTTACCGTAATCGAATTTCGATAAGAGTCTAAGGGGATGGTTAAATGAACAACTTTTGGGAGAATGTGTTTATAGATACTGCTGCTAGTTTTAGTGTAGTTATACTTTGTACGGTTGTATTCTTAGCGGTATTTGAATTAGTAACGAAATATAAGAATTGGGAAGAGATACGACAAGGAAATGTTGCCGTAGCAATGGCAACTGGTGGTAAAATTTTTGGTATTGCTAACATTTTTAGATATTCAATTGAACATAATGATACATTGTTAACAAGTATTGCTTGGGGGACGGTTGGATTTATACTTTTATTAATTGGTTATTTTATTTTTGAATTTCTTACACCAACCATTACGATTGATGAGGAAATTGGTAAAGGAAATAAGGCTGTCGGACTAATTTCCATGATCATTTCCATTGGACTGTCTTATGTTATTGGTGCAAGCATTATATAGAGGTAAAGGGAGAACATTATGGAGACTTTGGCAAAAGTATGTATAGGAGTAGCGGTAGCATTTGTTTTAGTAGGGGTACTATATCTCGTTTTTGATTTTGACTTTAGTATTTTTTAGTTACAAAAGAAAAAAATTTTTCAGAATCTAAAATAAAATTTCAAAAAATATAAATTAGTCGGTATAATAGAACTAACTATATAAAAAGGAGGTTAGTTTTATGGGGGAAGAAAAAAGATGGCATAAGCATTACCCAGATGAAATACCGACTTGTCTTTCTTATGACGAGAAGCCATTGCATCTATTTTTACAAGATGCTGCTTCAGAGTACAGAGAAAAGAAAGCGCTTCATTTTATGGGTAAGGAATTAACGTATGGCGAAGTGTTTGAACAGGCTAAAAAGTTTACCCACTATCTTCAGGGCCTGGGCATCAAAAAGGGCGACCGCGTAGCAATTATGTTACCAAACTCTCCGCAATCAGTTATCGGGTATTATGGTGCTTTAATGGCCGGCGCAATTGTGGTGCAAACCAATCCACTTTACACGGAGAGGGAATTGGAGTATCAATTAAATGATTCAGGTACAAAGGTTATTGTTTGTTTGGATATTTTAGTTCCTAGAGTGACAAGCGTAAAGAAAAATTCTCCACTTCAACATATGATTGTTACGGGAATTAAGGATTATTTACCTTTTCCAAAAAACTTACTATATCCATTTATTCAAAAGAAGCAATATAACATGGTTGTGAAAGTAGAAGAATCAGCTGATACACATGTTTGGAATAAGATAATGGAGCAGGCTAAACCAGAATATGAAGAGATAGATGTAAATCCCGTCGAAGATATAGCATTGCTTCAATACACTGGTGGTACAACGGGTTTTCCTAAAGGTGTCATGCTATCACATCAAAATTTAGTTGCAAATGCGAAAATGTGTGAAGCATGGATTTATAAGATGAAAAAAGGTGAAGATATAGTTTTAGGTGTATTGCCATTCTTCCATGTTTATGGGATGACTGCAGTAATGAATATTTCCATCTTAACAGCCGCAAAAATGATTCTCTTGCCAAAGTTTGATGCAGGTGAAGTGCTAAAGACAATTCATAAATTAAAGCCAACTGTATTTCCTGGTGCACCAACGATTTATATTGGGTTGTTAAACCATCCTGAGCTTAGTAAGTATGATTTATCATCAATTGATGCTTGTATTAGTGGTTCCGCTCCTCTTCCAGTTGATGTTCAGGAAAAGTTTGAAAAGGTAACAGGTGGTAAGTTGGTGGAAGGTTATGGTTTAACCGAATCGTCACCAGTTACGCATGCTAATTTAGTATATGGAAATCGAATAAGCGGTAGTATAGGTCTCCCTTGGCCAGATACGGATGCAAAAATTCTAGATATGGAAACCCACGAAGAGGTAGAAATTGGGGAGATTGGTGAATTAGCAGTGAAAGGTCCACAAGTTATGATGGGTTACTGGGAAAAGCCCGAGGATACTGAGAACACGTTGAAAGATGGGTGGCTATTAACGGGTGATTTAGGTTATATGGATGAAAATGGCTATTTTTATATTGTAGACAGAAGGAAAGATATGATTATTGCTGGTGGGTACAATATTTATCCTCGAGAAGTAGAAGAAGTTCTATATGAGCATGAAGCGGTTCAAGAAGCGGTTGTAGCAGGAGTTCCTGATCCATATCGTGGAGAAACAGTAAAAGCATATGTCGTTCTAAAAGAAGGATACGCCATTACTGAAAAAGAATTAAATACGTTTTGTAGGGAAAAGTTGGCAGCTTATAAAGTTCCAAGAATTTATGAATTCCGTGATGAATTACCTAAGACAGCAGTAGGAAAAATCTTAAGAAGACAATTAGTGGATGAAGAAAAAAGAAAAGTTAAGGATGAAGTAAGTACTACTTGAGCAAAATGCTTAAGAGGCTTCTAAAAGCATACAAACTTAATATTGACAGAATAATATTCTGGGTTTAAAATAAAATATGAATGAATCATCATTCATATTTTATTTATTTTGAAAGGCGACTAGAGCTTTTCCAATGCTTGTATGCTTGAAGGAGAAACGTAATGAAAAACAACAAACCGAAATATAAGTTAATTATTGATGCGGCAGTCGATGTGATTGCAGAAAATGGTTACCATGCTTCACAAGTTTCCAAAATTGCTAAAAAAGCAGGGGTAGCAGACGGTACCATATACTTATATTTTAAGAACAAAGAGGATATTTTGGTTTCTGTTTTTGAAGAAAAAATGGGACAGTTTATCGAACAAATTGCTGCAGCAACTAGTGAAAGAAAAAGTGCAAGTGACAAGCTGCTTACATTAATTGAAATGCATTTTGGTCAACTAGCTGCTAATCATCATTTAGCGATAGTAACACAGCTAGAGTTAAGACAGTCTAATTTATCCTTGCGTCAGCAAATAAATAGTATTTTAAAACCCTATCTAGTAGTTATTGATGGAATTGTCAAAGAAGGAATTAAAGAAAAACTTTTCCGTCATGATATTAATGTACCTTTAATTAGACAAATGATTTTTGGTACATTAGATGAAACGGTAACAAACTGGGTCATGAATGAAGAAAAATACGACTTAGTAAGTTTATCCCCAGTTGTTCATAAATTAATCACGCAAGGAATAAGTGTTAAGTAATACATAGTTAAACTAATTCTAGCTTCATCGTATTGATGTAATGTATAAAACGCAATGCGGTTTGAAAGAAAAAGATTTCAAACCGCATAACTAGAAACTAATTATGAATGGGGTGTTAACGTGGGAGCAATTGATTTCACATTATCAGGAAATGTTGCAACGCTAACGATTCAAAGTCCACCTGCAAACGCTTTATCTAGTACTCTTTTGAATGCGCTTTCTGAAAAACTAGATTTAATTGAGAAGGAAGAAAAAGTAAAGGCGATTGTTTTAAAAGGGGAAGGAAGATTCTTCTCAGCAGGAGCAGACATTAAAGAATTTACATCTTTACAAGAAGCATCAGACTATCAATCGCTCGCAGAATTTGGTCAAGAGTTGTTTGACCGAATTGAGCATTTTTCAGTACCTGTAATAGCAGCAATCCATGGGGCTGCTTTAGGTGGTGGCATGGAGCTTGCACTTGCTTGTCATATCCGAATTGCGACTGAAAATGCAAAGCTGGGTCTACCTGAATTGACTCTTGGAATTATACCTGGCTTTGCAGGAACACAGCGCCTTCCACAGTATGTTGGGACAGCAAAGGCATATGAAATGATCTTAACAGGTGAGCCTATTACAGCAAAGGAAGCATACCAGTATGGGTTAGTGAATCAAGTTGTTAGTGAAGAAGAAGTATTTGAAGTAGCAACAACATTAGCTACTAAAATCGCTTCAAAAAGTAAGCCAACAATAAATCGTATAATGCAACTTGTACCTTATGCAAAGTCTGAAAATTTTGCGAGTGGGGTAAAAGAAGAGGCAAAAGCATTTGGGGAAATATTTGGCTCCCAAGATGCTAAAGAAGGGGTTTTAGCTTTCATTGAAAAACGAAAGCCTAATTTTATAGATAAATAGATAACAAGAGGAGGAACTAGAGATGAATATCTACGTGTTATTAAAAAAGACATTTGATACAGAAGAAAAAATCGTAGTGACTGATGGTCGAATTGAGGATGATGGTGCAGAATTCATCATTAACCCTTATGATGAATACGCAGTTGAAGAAGCTATCAAACAGCGTGATGAACATGGTGGTGAAGTTACTGTTGTCACTATTGGGGATGAAGATTCTGAGAAGCAACTTCGTACCGCATTAGCTATGGGTGCTGATAAAGCTGTCTTAATTAATACTGAAGATGACCTTGAAGAAGGGGATCAATATACAACAACCAAAATTTTGGAAGCGTTCTTCGAAGATAAAGAAGTAGATTTAATACTAGCTGGAAACGTCGCAATCGATGAAGCAAGTGGTCAAGTTGGACCAAGACTTGCAGAACGTTTAGGTATTAATTATGTAACAACTATCACTAGTCTAGAAATTGACGGCGATACAGTAAAAATCGATAAGGATGTAGAAGGAGATGTGGAGAAAATCGAAACATCTTTACCACTATTAGTAACATGTCAACAAGGTTTAAATGAGCCAAGATACCCTTCTTTACCGGGAATTATGAAGGCGAAGAAGAAACCTTTAGAAGAATTAGAAATCGATGATCTTGATTTAGATGAAGATGAATTAGAACCAAAAACAAAGACAGTCGAGATATTCTTACCACCTGAAAAAGAGGCAGGAAGAGTGTTAGAAGGAGAAATAGAAGACCAAGTAAAAGAACTTGTTTCGCTGCTAAGAAACGAAGCGAAAGTACTTTAATTAGAGAGAGAAAGGAGAATTTATCATGAGTGAAAAAATACTAGTTATAGGTGAATCTAGAGATGGTGTGTTACGTAATGTTACTTTCGAAGCAATCTCTGCAGCGAAAAAGATAAAATCTGAAGCTGAAATCGTTGGTGTTCTTTGTGGAAATGATACACTTGAAGAACAAGCTAAAGAAATGATCTATTATGGAGCAGATAGAGTTGTTACAGTAAAAAATGAAAAGTTAGCTTCTTATACTTCTGATGGGTATGGTCAAGCGATTTTAGCAGTTATTGAGGACGAAAATCCTTATGGTATCGTGATGGGGCATACTGCAATCGGAAAAGATTTAACTCCAAAAATTGCAAGTAAGTTAGAATCTGGTTTAGTATCAGATGCTGTTGATATACATGCTAATGGTAATGAAGTTGTATTTACAAGACCTATTTATTCTGGTAAAGCTTTTGAAAAGAAAGTAATTTCAGAAGGAATTGTGTTCGCAACAGTACGCCCTAATAATATTCAAGCATTAGATCGTGATGAATCTCGTTCAGGCGATGTTCAAGAGAAAACAGTTGATATTTCGGACTTGCGAACTGTCATCAAGGAAGTGTTACGTAAAGCTACAGATGGTGTTGATTTATCAGAAGCAAAGGTTGTAGTAGCAGGTGGACGTGGTGTGAAGAGTGCTGATGGTTTCAAACCATTATACGAATTAGCTGAAGTATTGGGTGGTGCTGTAGGAGCGTCTCGTGGAGCATGTGATGCAGACTACTGTGATTACTCTCTACAAATTGGCCAGACAGGTAAAGTCGTAACACCTGACCTATACATTGCAGTTGGTATCTCAGGAGCAATCCAACATTTAGCAGGAATGTCCAATTCAAAAGTAATCGTAGCTATCAATAAAGACCCAGAAGCAAACATCTTTAATGTAGCCGACTACGGAATAGTTGGAGATCTATTCGAAATCGTACCTATATTAACAGAAGAAATAAAAAAACTAAAAGCTTAATAAAGTGTTTGTAGCTTATTTTAAATAAGGCATATTTTGGGATTGTTACTTGCACTGAACGGCCCGAATACACGTAGACTCCCGCGGGAATGGTGGCATAGGTGAGACCCCACAGAGCTTTAGCTCAAGAAGGCTCACCAGTCCCCCCGCAGGAAAGCAGTGTGTATTCGGGCCGCGGGCTTGTAAAGAGAGTAATTACATGGATTTAAGCTAAAAACTATTAAGATATAGTGTTTTTTATTTGGATAAGAATCTCAAGAATAAGCAAACTGTTAGTAAGGTTATCTATAATAATGGTATACTCTTTTTGAAATGAAGTAAAAGGAGGAATTTGAGTGGCAATTAAAAATGTTACAGATCAAAACTTTGCAGATGAAACCTCAAAAGGTTTAGTATTAGCTGACTTCTGGGCGCCATGGTGTGGCCCTTGTAAAATGATAGCTCCAGTACTTGAAGAAGTAGATGGAGAAATGTCTGAAAAAGTACAAATTGTTAAACTTGATGTAGATGAAAATCAAGAAACAGCAAGTAAATTTGGTGTAATGAGTATTCCAACATTATTATTATTTAAAGATGGTAATGTCGTTGATCAAGTGATTGGATTCCAACCAAAGGAAGCACTTGTTGAATTAATTAATAAACACGCTTAAGTTTAACAAAAATCTAGTTCAAATAATAAATCCCTTGTTGCAGCTGTAACAGGGGATTATTTTCTACTGTCTAAAATAGTTTAAGGAATGACGATAATGAACCAGAAAATCCAAGAAAAGCTAGCAGTTTTACCCGCTAAGCCGGGGTGCTATTTAATGAAGGATAAACATAATACCATTATATATGTTGGAAAGTCCAAGATGTTAAAAAATAGAGTTCGTTCCTACTTTACGGGTGCACATGATCAAAAAACACAACGATTGGTTCAAGAAATAGTGGATTTTGAATACATTATCACTTCATCAGAGATAGAAGCACTCATTTTAGAAATGAATCTAATAAAGAAGTATGATCCGAAGTTTAATGTCATGCTCAAGGATGATAAATCCTATCCGTACTTAAAAATCACCTCCGAAAGACATCCGAGATTAATCATCACACGAAAAGTAAAAAAAGATAAAGGGAAGTATTTTGGGCCATATCCAAACGTTATTGCTGCAAGAGAAACAAAAAAGTTATTAGATAGACTTTATCCTTTGCGTAAATGTAATAATCCTCCTGGTAAGCCATGTTTATATTATCATATGGAACAATGCTTGGCATGTGGAGATAAACCACCAACAGTTGAGTTCTATAAGGATGTCGTTCATGAAATACAATCATTCTTGCAAGGTGGTTTTAAATATATAAAACAAGCTCTTACTCAAAAGATGCAAGATGCAAGTGAACAATTAAACTTTGAAAGAGCAAAAGAATTAAGGGATCAAATTCAACATATTGAAGTAGTAATGGAACAACAAAAGATGACCTTAAATGATAGAGTGGATCGTGATGTATTTGGCTATAGCTATGATAAGGGATGGATGTGTATTCAAGTGTTCTTTATTAGACAAGGGAAATTAATCGAACGAGATGTTTCTGTTTTCCCTTTCTTTGATGAAGCAGAAGAGACGTTCTTAAGTTTTATAGGTCGATTTTACCTCCATGAGAACCATCCTAAACCAAAACAGATCTTTGTTCCAATTGGTACCGAAACGGAATTATTAGAAGAGTTACTAGAAATAGATGTTCATACTCCTTACCGTGGTAGGAAAAAAGAGTTAGTAGAATTGGCTATGGAAAACGCAAAAGCCTCTTTGTCAGAGAAATTTTCTATTATTGAGCGAGACGAGGAACGAACTATAGTCGCTGTAGAAAAGCTTGGTGAGGCATTAAATATAGAGACACCGCATCGAATTGAAGCATTCGATAACTCCAATATCCAAGGAACTGATCCCGTATCTGCTATGGTTGTATTTGTAGATGGGAAACCGAGTAAGAAGGACTATCGGAAATATAAAATAAAAGATGTGCAAGGTCCAGATGACTACGAAACGATGCGTGAGGTCATTAGAAGAAGGTATACACGTGTTTTAAAGGAATCGTTACCAATTCCAGATTTGGTTATAGTAGATGGTGGGAAAGGCCAAATGAGCGCTGCTCTGGATGTGTTAGAGAATGAATTAGGATTAGACATCCCGCTGTGTGGGCTTGCTAAAGATGATAAACATAGAACGAGTGAATTATTATATGGATTTCCACCAACAGTCGTACCATTATCAAGACAATCTCAAGAGTTTTATTTAATTCAACGCATTCAAGATGAAGTGCATCGATTTGCTATAACATTCCACAGACAACTACGAGGTAAAAATTTATTCCAATCAGAGTTAGATAAAATACCAGGTGTTGGTGAGAAACGAAGAAAGCTATTATTAACACATTTTAAATCTGTAAATGAAATACGAAATGCTCAACTTGAAGATATTACAAAGCTTGGCATTCCACAAAATATTGCCGAAATCGTGTTGAAATATTTAAATGAGGATAATAATGAAGAGGATGCTTTAGACTAACCCTAAAATTTATTAGGATAGTCTAAGCATCCTCTTCTATTCTACAAAGACAACTGTAAATTCAACTTGATGAATTTTAGGGCGTATTTCTTCTACACATTCACATTCTACTCCTTTAAGAATAGAAATTGCTTCAGCAAGAAATCCCGCTTCTAATCGGAATTCTGTTTCAATTGGCATGGCTAAACGTTGAACAACAGAGTCTGCTAGAAGATGAAATTCTAACTTGTTACTCTTTTCCTTAAATAACTCAAGACGACCCCAACCCACTTTTTCAAAGAAAAAGATGATATCCCCCAACGCTTGTAGATTGAATTTTCTTGCAAGGCTTCTCCCCATAAAATACAGTAGTGCATCAGATTCAGATCCAAATATATCTGGTAAGCTAATATATCGAATTAAGTCATATCCTGCACCTGTTGATTGAATCTTTTCCAATAATTCAATTGGAAGTTTCTCTTGTTTTTTTGGCATAGCTAGATTCCTTCCTATATGTAAAAAATTCACATAGTAACATTATAAGTATATTGTTATTATCCATGCATTTTTATTTTTACGCAAGATTTACTAATCCTTGAAAGCGATTTAAATTAGGAAAAAAATTAGGTGGCCTTTTCTTGACGCTAATTAGAGTTAGTCGTACAATAAACATGTTGCAAATTGTACATTTTAGTGAAAATATTGATGTTTTATTTCGTCTAAAATGTCAGACTATTTACTAAATCATCAGAAGAACTAAGGGGGGTATCACATGGCGGAGCATAGGGAGTATTTTTACAGAAGGTTACACTCTTTATTAGGTGTAGTTCCAATCGGATTATTTATGGTTCAACACTTAGTAATTAACCATTTTGCAGTGTATGGAGAGGAAAGTTTTAATAAAGCAGCTAGTTTTATGCATAATCTTCCATTCGTACTAGCATTAGAAATCTTTATCATTTACTTACCAATTTTATTCCATGCAATTTTAGGGGTTTATATTGTATTTGTTGCAAAAAACAATGTAAGACGTTACGGTTTCGTACGTAACTGGTTGTTCTATTTGCAACGTATATCAGGAATTATTACGTTAGTATTTATTGCATGGCATGTTTTTGAAACACGTGTGCAAGTGGCTCTAGGAGCGCCTCTAGATTATAGCCTTATGGAAGGAATTTTAACGAATCCAGTAATGTTCTGGTTTTATGTTATTGGTGTTCTTTCTGCTGTATTCCATTTCTCCAATGGATTATGGGGCTTCTTCGTTTCTTGGGGTATTGCACAATCACCAAGATCACAAAAAATTGTTACATATGCTACTTTAATCGTATTTTTAGTAGTGAGTTATATCGGTATTAGAACACTAATTACTTTTGCTTATGGAGTGTAAGAAAAGAGAGAAGGAGTGAGTTTTCATAATGAGTAACCGTAAAATTGCTATAGTAGGCGGAGGCTTAGCTGGTCTTATGGCAACTATTAAAGCTGCCGAAGCTGGTGTAAGCGTTGACCTATTTTCAATAGTTCCTGTAAAACGTTCTCACTCTGTATGTGCCCAAGGTGGTATCAATGGTGCCGTTAACACGAAAGGGGAAGGAGATTCTCCTTGGCTCCATTTTGACGATACGGTGTATGGAGGAGACTTCTTAGCAAACCAACCACCTGTAAAAGCAATGTGTGAAGCAGCACCAGGAATAATCAATATGTTAGACCGAATGGGGGTAATGTTTAACCGTACACCAGAAGGTCTACTTGATTTCCGTCGTTTTGGTGGTACACAACATCACCGTACTGCTTTTGCTGGGGCAACAACAGGTCAGCAATTATTATATGCATTGGATGAACAAGTACGACGCTATGAAGTAGAAGGCTTAGTAACGAAATATGAAGGATGGGAATTCCTAGGTGCAGTTCTTGATGAAGAAGGTGTTGGACGTGGTATTGTCGCACAAGACATGAAGACACATGAAATTAAGTCATTCCCGTCAGATGCAACGATTATGGCAACTGGTGGACCAGGGATTATCTTTGGTAAATCCACTAACTCTATGATTAATACTGGATCTGCTGCAAGTATTTTGTATCAACAAGGTGCAAAATATGCTAACGGTGAATTCATCCAAATCCACCCTACTGCAATTCCAGGAGACGATAAGCTACGTCTTATGAGTGAATCTGCTCGTGGTGAAGGTGGACGTGTTTGGACTTATAAAGATGGTGAACCTTGGTATTTCTTAGAAGAAAAATACCCTGCATACGGTAACCTAGTTCCACGTGACATTGCAACTCGTGAAATTTTTGATGTTTGTGTTAATCAAAAACTGGGGATCAATGGTGAGAACATGGTTTACCTTGACCTTTCTCATAAAGATCCAAAAGAACTTGATATTAAACTTGGTGGAATCATTGAAATCTATGAAAAATTCGTAGGAGAAGATCCACGTAAAGTTCCAATGAAGATTTTCCCTGCTGTTCACTATTCAATGGGTGGTTTATGGGTTGACTACAATCAAATGACAAGTATTCCTGGAATATTCGCTGCTGGAGAATGTGATTATTCACAGCACGGAGCTAACCGATTAGGTGCCAACTCTTTACTATCGGCAATTTACGGTGGTATGGTAGCAGGTCCTAAAGCAATTGAATATGTTGAAGGATTATCTAAACATGTGGAAGACTTAGATTCTAGTCTTTATGAAAATCGTGTTAAAGAAGAAGAAGAGAAGTTTGAAGCTCTAATGAACATGAGTGGTGAAGAAAATGCTTATCAGATTCACCAAGAGCTTGGCGAATGGATGACAGATAATGTTACAGTAGTACGTGAAAATGCGAAACTATTAAAAACAGACGAAAAAATTCAAGAATTACTAGAACGCTGGGGAAATATCAATATCAACGATACTTCTCGTTGGAACAACCAAGGCGTAATGTTTACTCGTCAGCTTAAAAATATGCTTCACTTAGCGCGTGTTATTACGATTGGTGCTTATAACCGTAATGAAAGTCGTGGTGCACATTATAAGCCGGAATTCCCTGAACGTAATGATGAGGAATGGTTAAAGACTACGATTGCAGAATTTGATGCAAAAGAAAATGGACCAAAATTCTCTTATGAAGAAGTCGATGTATCCTTAATTCCGCCACGTAAACGTGATTACACGAAAAAGCACTAAAACGTAAAAAATAGCGAAGGGAGTAAACTGAAAATGGCTGAACAAAAGACTGTTACATTTATTATTACGCGTCAAGATAGCCCGGATACTGCTCCATATCAGGAAACATTTGAAGTTCCGTATCGTAAGAACATGAATGTTATTTCTGGGTTAATGGAAATTCGTAAAAATCCCGTTAATACAAAAGGGGAAAAAACGACCCCAGTAGCATGGGATATGAACTGTTTAGAAGAGGTTTGTGGTGCATGTTCAATGGTGATAAATGGAGTGCCTAGACAATCTTGTGCTGCTTTAGTTGATGAATTAGAGCAACCAATCCGTTTAGAGCCAATGTCAACATTTCCAGTTGTACGTGATTTAGTTATCGATCGTGAACGTATGTTTGATGCACTAAAACAAGTTAAAGCCTGGATTCCTATTGATGGATCCTATGATTTAGGGCCTGGTCCTCGTATGCCAGAGAAAAAACGTCAATGGGCTTATGAACTTTCAAAATGTATGACTTGTGGGGTATGCTTAGAAGCTTGTCCAAATGTTAATGATAAATCCAATTTCATTGGACCTGCTGCAATCTCTCAAGCTCGTTTATTCAACTCACACCCTACAGGTGAGATGAATGCAAGTGAAAGATTAGAAGGTTTAATGGAAGAAGGAGGACTAGTTGGTTGTGGGAACGCACAAAACTGTGTCCAAGTTTGTCCAAAAGGAATTCCATTAACAACTTCTATCGCAGCAATGAACCGTGCAGCTACTGTACAATCATTTAAAAATTTCTTTGGTAGCGATAACGCACATTAATAATAACTTACAACCAGACCCTTACCGAGACTTTGGTAGGGGTCTTTTTCACATAAAGTGGGGAGAGTTAACACATGAGGAAAATTTCATATATTGAAGATTTTGAGGTGTGGAAAGGAGAATTTTCCTTTTCTATACCGGTTCGAATTCGTTTTTCAGAAACAGATATGTTTGGGCATGTTAATAACGTTAGTCCGTTTATTTACTTTGAAGAAGCACGGATTGAGTATTTAAAGTCTGTTGGGCTGTTTGAAAACTCGAGTCATACTGAAGGTATTCCTATCGTTGCTGATTTGCAATGTGATTACTTAAAGCAATTATTCTTCCAAGATAGCCTCAGACTATATGTTAAAGCAGCGCACATTGGAAACACCTCATTTGATATTCACTATATGGGTGTCAATCAACATGAGGAAGTTTGTTTAACAGGAAGAGGGAGAATAGTGTACATTGATCCATCTACTGGAAAACCACTTAAGCTTGGCGTAAGTCTTAAGGAGAAATTATTGGCAGCATCTAAATAACTATAAAACCGACTTCCTGTAAAGGAAAGTCGGTTTTTTCTAGAGCTTTAATTCACCCATGCGGATGAGCTCTACAACTGCCTGTGAACGCCCCTTGACTCCTAATTTTTGCATAGCATTTGAAATATGGTTACGGACAGTTTTTTCAGATATAAACAATTCCTGGGCAATTTCTTTTGTTGTTTTGTCCTGAACTAAGAGCTCGAATACTTCTTTTTCACGTTTAGTCAATAATTGCTTCGGTTTGTACTCGTTGTCCTTCAAATGTTAACCCCTCCTTGCTGTCATAGAGCTGCAGACTTGAGGGTAATTATTTAGTCACTAATAGCTTATGTGATGAAGAATAAACGGTGCGCACATTTCTTGAATGAAAAAAATATATTAATATACACCATTTTTTCCACTAAATACTATAGTTTTTGAAAAAAATCATAAGTTTTTCGAGCTTTTATGATAAAATATGACTATATTGAATGGAAGTTCAGGAGGTAAGGTCTTGGTATATAATATTTCAGCAGAACAAATTGCAAAGTTAGAAAAAAAACTCCGACATATTTCGGGTGCAATAAAACAAAATGGCCGTAAAATACTTAATAATTATCCGATTACAAATCCTCAATTCATTGCTCTTCAATGGTTAAAAGAAGAAGGTGACTTAACGATTGGAGAACTATCTGCAAAAAATGGGTTAGCGTTTAGTACCACTACCGATTTAGTGGATAGGATGGAAAAAAATGATTTAGTAGAACGTGTACGGGATACGAACGATCGACGAGTAGTACGTATTCATGTTTTAGAAAAAGGACATCGAATTATTGAAGAAGTTATTTTAAAGCGTCAAGAGTATTTAAATAATGTGCTAGAGAATTTTACCGAAGAACAAACGACAACTCTTATAGAACTTCTTGATTTACTTCATGCACAAATGAAAAGTATAAATGAAAAATAACATCTTAGAAGAGGCGAATTTAATTGAATAAACCAATCGGTGTCATCGACTCTGGGGTCGGTGGTTTAACAGTCGTACATGAATTAATGAGACAACTTCCAAGGGAGAAACTTATTTATCTTGGAGATACACTAAGGTGTCCATATGGTCCAAGAACTTCAGAGGAAATACGAAGGTTTACTTGGGAAATGGTCGAATTCTTATTAACAAAAGATATTAAAATGTTAGTTATAGCCTGTAATACAGCTACAGCATATACGCTTAATGAATTACAAAATCAACTAACTATACCAGTAGTTGGTGTCATCCAACCAGGTGCTCGTGCAGCAATTAAATCAACGTTAAATGACCATGTTGGTATTATTGGTACGGAAGGGACTATCCGTAGTAATGCTTATACGGAAGCACTAAATATGATTAAACCGGAACTTTATATTTCTTCACTTGCTTGTCCGACATTTGTACCAATGGTAGAACAAGGAATGTTGTCAGGGGAGATTGCGAGGTTAACGGTTGCAGATGCTCTATATCCATTAAAAGACTTCCCTGATATGGATACACTTATATTAGGTTGTACGCATTATCCGTTATTAAAAGATGTAATTCAGGAAGTGGTTGGACCACAAGTAACATTGATTTCTTCGAGTGAAGAGACTGCTAGAGAAACTAGCACGATACTAGAAATAAATCAAATGTTAAATGATGGATTAGAACATTGTCATCATCAATTTTTTACAACTGGTGATATTGATATATTTACTTCATTAACAAATAGGATATTTAATAGCTCAATTGAAAATTTAAGATCTGTTTCTATTGAAAAGGCTGTTATATAATTTCCGAGTAGTAGGTCTACTCTTCGTGATAACAAAACTAATTTGTTATATTGCGGGAGTTAGCCCTTTTTTGTATTAATAAAAATTTGTCCACAAATTTTATACTTCAGGTCTAATTTAGTTGATGGGCTCGTATACATAGTAGTACAAACCATCGTAGGAGGGAATGACATGAGAAAGCGAATAGTGCTATTGGTAATGACTACTTTGTGTACGTTACTGTTTTTAACGGGATGTTTTCAAGGAGAACAATCTTTACCTGATATGGATCCGCCGCCAAATGCTGAAGCAGTTGACGGACAGGATAATCAGTCTTCAGAAAGTGATGAAAGTGAAAACGAGGATACAGATGAAACAGGTCAAACAGTAAGTCGTCAATTATTCTTGTTAGATTCAAATGGATTGGTAGCCCCACAAACGCTTGAACTGCCAGTACCTGAAACAAAGGAAGTTGCATCTCAAGTATTAGAGTATATGGTTAAGGATGGCCCAGTAACAGCATTATTACCGAATGGATTTCAAGCAGTACTACCGGCAGGTACAGAAATTCTCGGCCTTGATATCGCTGAAGGTACGATTACGGTAGATTTATCTGAGGAATTTGCAGAATATGGTACAGAGGAAGAACACCAGATCTTAGAAGCAATGACGTTTACGTTAACTCAATTTGATAATATTGATCGAGTGAAGCTTCGTATTAATGGAGAAGATTTAAAAGCAATGCCTGTAAACGGCACTCCAATTGCAAATGGATATTCTCGGGCAAACGGAATTAACATTGTCCAATCCGATACCGTTGACTATATAAATAGTAAAGCTGTAACAATGTATTTCCCGACAGAACATGATGACAATCAATACTTCGTTCCAGTTACGCAATATGTAGAAGTAAAAGATGGTGATATTACCCAAGCAATCGTTCAAGCTTTAATTGATGGACCAACATATGAAACGAACTTGATGCAGGTTTTTAATGAGCAAACCATGCTTCTAGACGAACCAAAATTAAATAGTGGGGTGCTTGAGTTAGTATTTAACCAGGAAATCTTGAAGGATATGGAGAATGGCGTTATTGCAGATGAGGTGATGGAGTCATTAGTTCGCACATTAACCGAGCAAGAGACCATTGAAGCAGTGAACGTGAAAGTAGAAAATGTAGAGCAAATTGCAAATGAAAGCGGAGAAGTCTACTCAGAACCAGTTACAAGAGAATCCATTAATCCATCTGAAAAATTATAAATAAAAGATAAAGGGAGGGAGCAGTTATCTGTTACCTCCTTTTCTTTGTGTATCCTAAACAATTGTATAAGGTGAATCTTTCCAGTAAAATATGATAAGCTAATGGTTGATAAGGAGGAAAATAAATGAGAACTGATCAAAGAAATGTAAATAACTTAAGACCAATTGCGATTACAACAGAATTTATAAAGCATCCAGAAGGCTCTGTATTTATTCAAGTGGGAGATACAAAGGTTATTTGTAATGCTACTATTGAAGATAGAGTCCCTCCTTTTATGCGTGGCCAGGGGAAAGGATGGATAACAGCAGAGTATGCTATGTTACCTCGTGCTACCCAAGATAGAAATATTCGTGAATCTTCTAAAGGTAAAGTTTCGGGAAGAACGATGGAAATACAAAGATTAATTGGACGAGCGCTTCGTTCAGTAGTTGATTTAGATTCAATTGGTGAAAGAACGGTATGGATAGATTGTGATGTTATTCAGGCTGATGGTGGTACAAGAACAGCCTCTATAACAGGAGCATATGTAGCAATGGTTCTTGCTTTTGGTAAACTTTTACAAAATAATGTGTTAAAGAAAATGCCCGTTACAGATTTCCTTGCCGCAATCTCAGTAGGTATATTACCAGATGGAACGGAAATATTAGACTTAAACTATGAGGAAGATTCAGCGGCAAATGTGGATATGAATATTGTTATGACTGGTTCGGGTGAGTTTGTAGAGATTCAAGGAACAGGTGAAGAATCTACCTTTTCTATGGTCCAATTACAAAACCTATTAAAGTTAGCAAGTGATGGAATAAGTGAGATTTTTGAGATTCAAAAGGAAGCAATCGGAGAACTAGCTAATCGAATAGGTGAAACAGTTAAATAAGGAGTTCATGACATGAAAGAGATTATTATAGCAACTAAAAATGAAGGTAAAGCTAAAGAATTTAAAACGTTGTTTGACCGGTATGGGATTAAAGCGGTATCTCTTTTAGACTTACCTCAAGATTTGCCAGATATTGAAGAAACCGGTTCAACATTTGAAGAGAATGCAGCATTAAAATCCGAGGGTATAGCAAATATATTAAATATCCCGGTAATGGCTGATGATTCTGGCTTGGAAATTGATGCTCTTGACGGTAAGCCAGGGATATTCTCAGCTCGTTATGCTGGAGAGCCGAAAGATGATAAGAAGAATATTCAAAAGGTGTTAGAAGAGCTAAAAAATGTTCCCGAAGCAGATAGGACTGCACGATTTGTGTGTGTGTTATCCATATCCATTCCAGGGGAGAAAACTATTTATAAAAAAGGTTATTGTGAAGGCTCTATAGCAATAGAAGAAAAAGGTAACCATGGGTTCGGATATGATCCGATATTTATTCCAAAAGTATACAGCCATACAATGGCGGAACTAACTCCTGAAGAAAAAAATAAAATTAGTCATCGTAAAAATGCGATGGTTCAATTAGAGGATTGGATACAAAACCAACGTTAGTAGGGGGATATCATGACAAAAGTTGTAATTATGAGTGATAGCCACGGATTAACAGAAGAAATAGAATTAATTAAGGAAAGAGAAAAAGCTGATTATGTATTACATTGCGGTGATTCAGAGCTAAGTGAGTCTGCTAAAGAATTAGAGGGTGTTTACACAGTAGCTGGAAATTGCGATTTCTATGGTAACTTTCCAAAAGAAATAATTAAAGAAATTAATGGATTAACATTTTTAGTGGTACACGGTCATTTACATAATGTAAAAATGAGTTTAATGAACCTATCCTACCGTGCTGAAGAAGTGAATGCGGATATAGTTTGTTTCGGACACTCTCATATTGCAGGAGGGGAAAAAATAGGAAATAAACTATTCCTGAATCCAGGGAGTATCCACCTTCCTCGGATGAGGAGAGAGAAGACTTATTGTGTTTTAGAATGGAAAACTGGTCGTGAGGTTGAGGCTAGATTCCGAACGGTTGAAGGAGATACGGTAGAGGAGTTATCATACAGTATTACTCTTTAATGACAAAAGTGGGGTGTTTCTGCATGAAGCACCCTAACATTTTAATATTTTGTAAATTAGTAATTTGGATTTAGGTGTTGACTTTTAGGATCAAACTCCATATAATAATTTTTGTGACCAAAAAAAGTTACGTTCAAAAGAATAATGGTGCAAAATATGTGGGTGTAGTGTAATGGTAAAACTCCAGCCACGAGCGACCGCTTCTACCGAATATACTACGAGTTGTCCCGAGGAATACGCTTCCTTGAAAATACTAGAAGACACAGGGGCATGACCGTGCGTGAACAAGAAATGAATAACAAATCTACACTTTATGCGGGTGTAGTTTAATGGTAAAACTCCAGCCACGAGCGACTGCTTCTACCGAATATACTACGAGTTGCCCCGAGGAATACGCTTCCTTGAAAATACTAGAAGACACAGGGGCATGACCGTGCGTGAACAAAAAATGAATAACAAATCTACACTTTATGCGGGTGTAGTTTAATGGTAAAACTCCAGCCTTCCAAGCTGATGTCGTGGGTTCGATTCCCATCACCCGCTCCATACATATGTCCCAGTAGCTCAGCAGGATAGAGCAACAGCCTTCTAAGCTGTGGGTCGGGAGTTCGAATCTCTCCTGGGACGCTAAAAGAGGTAGAGCCAAACTTTTTGAATGAAAAGTTTGGCTCTTTTATTTATCATTCATATGGAAGCATCGTTTTTATCATCAAGAATTGCTTGTTAATATGCTCCTCCGTAATACCACCAACAAGAGATAGAATACTCAACCCTTCAATTACAAACATAAAATTTTCAGCAAGTACATCGATTTTATCATTCACTAATACGCCTTGGCGAACTCCTAATAATAAAATTTCCATAATGGTAGTTTTTACATGGTCAAGTAGTGACTGTTGAAATTCCCGATGTTGATCGTCTTTATGTGAAAATAAAAATTCGTATGTAGAACGTAACATGCTTTCTTCCATATGGAGTAATCGTCTTTTGTGCGATGCAAGGAAAGCATCTAAAAGTTCAATAAATGGTCTGTTTTGGTCGATGGACTTTTTTACCGCTTCAAAATTTTGATGATTTCTTCGCTTCACTACCTCCATATAAATTTCATCCACTGAACTAAAGTAAAGGTAAATACCTCCTCTACTTATAGAACATTCATCAATAATATCTTGCATCGTAACCTCGATAAATCCTTTACGACAAAAAACGTCTTTTGCACTTTTTAATATAGTTTCTTCCTTTTTTCTTCGCCTTTCTGCCTGAGACGCTTTTATCATACAACCACTCCAAATTATTTAATGACGCATCTGTTATTATGTGTTACAATCTTTTCAATAATATATGACACGAGTGTCATTAAGTCAAGAGGTGTTAGAATGGAGCTTCCTAAAGTTGGTTTTATCGGAGCTGGGAAAGTCGGTATTACCCTCGGTAGATATTTTGCAGAAAATGAGATACCTATAATTGGTTTCTATAGTAAAACGGAGACAAGTTCGAAGCAAGCTGCATACATAACAGGTTCAAAAAGTTTATCACTTGAGGAAGTTATTCAAGCTAGTAATCTACTATTTATAACCGTTCCTGACTTTGTTTTGCCTGAACTATGGGAGCGGGTTCGTACATTTAACCTTGAGGGTAAAGAGGTTTGCCATTGTAGTGGTTCACTAACATCTTTCGTGTTTAACGATATTGAATTTAAAGGGGCCAAAGGCTTTTCTTTACATCCACTTTGTGCAATTCATGACCTCTATTCTTCCTATATGAAAATGGAAGCGGTTCATTTTACGTTAGAAGGACCAAGAGGTGGAAAATATTTACATAACCTACTTCGAATCTTAGACAATCCAGTTGAACATATTGCTCCCGAGAATAAGGTTCTCTATCATACAGCAGCTGTGTTCTGTAGCAATTTAGTTATAGCGTTGGCTAAAATGGGCTCTGACCTGTTAAAGGATAGCGGGCTTAGTGAACAATTTGCAGTACATGCATGGAGAGGGCTATTTGAGCGGAACGCTCAGAATATAGTTGAAAGAGGGTTAATCCCTGCTTTAACTGGTCCGATTGAAAGAGGTGATGACTCTACAGTGAAGTCTCATCTTAGTTCTCTTCATGGTTCTCATCGAAAGGTTTACCAAATACTTTCACAAGAGTTGATTGCTTTAGCAAAAGAGAAACACCCGGAAAGAGATTTCTCAAATATAGAGGAGGTACTGAAAAGATGAAGAATACTGTGATGACGCTACAAAGGCAAAAACGTGATGGTGAAAAAATAACTATGCTTACTGCATATGACTATTCTACTGCGAAATTGATGGATAAGGCTGGGATAAACTGCTTATTAGTAGGAGATTCGCTAGGTATGGTGATGTTAGGGTATGATAGTACTCTTCCTGTTACAATGGAAGATATGTTACATCATACTAAAGCAGTAGTTCGAGGGGCTGAAAATGCATTAGTCGTAGCTGATTTGCCATTTATGTCTTATCAAGTAACTGTTGAAGGTGCTGTGAAAAATGCAGGTAGATTAGTAAAAGAAGCAGGTGCTCAAGCAGTAAAACTTGAAGGGGGAAGAGAAGTATGTCCTCAAATTAAGGCAATTACTCAAGCATCTATTCCTGTAATTGGACATCTTGGTCTAACTCCTCAATCGGTGAATGCACTTGGTGGATATAAAGTGCAAGGACGAGAAATTGACGCAGCGGAAAAACTTCTTGAAGATGCATTGGCTGTACAAAATGCTGGCGCAGTTGCATTAGTACTAGAATGTATTCCTGGAAGCCTTGCAGAATGGTTATCGGAAGTGCTAACTATTCCAACGATAGGGATTGGTGCAGGAGCAGGATGTGATGGGCAAGTATTGGTTTACCAAGATATGCTTGCTATGTACAGTGATTTGTCACCAAAGTTTGTTAAGAATTTTGGTTCTATTGGTGAGCTTATGAAAGAAAGTTTTATGACGTATGCTAACGAGGTTAAGAAGGGAATATTTCCAGCAGTGGAGCACACCTATAAAATTGATCAAGAAGTGTTAGACAAAGTGAAGAAGAAATATGAGGAGGAGCATCATGATAATCGCAACGACCACTGAGGAAGTACGGCACTATGTACGTGAATGGAAAGAAAATGGTCTTACTATTGGCTTTGTTCCAACGATGGGATATTTACACGAAGGTCATGCGAGTTTGATACGAAACGCAGCTGAAGAAAATGACAAAGTTATCGTAAGTATCTATGTTAATCCAATGCAATTTGGGCCGTCTGAGGATTTAGATAGTTATCCTAGAGACCCTGAACGTGATCAAACAATTTGTGAGAGGAATGGAACTCATCTTATATTTTTCCCTAAGGTTAAAGAATTATATCCATCTGGGTTCAGTTCTTTTGTAGAAGTTGATGGTCCTTCAGATGGTCTTTGTGGTAGTACAAGACCTGGTCATTTTCGTGGTGTATGTACCGTAATTACGAAGTTTTTTAATATCGTTCAACCAGACAATGCTTACTTCGGTAAGAAAGATGCCCAACAGCTTGCAGTGATACGTAAAATGACTAAGGATTTATGCTTCCAAGTAAATATTGTAGGTTGTCCGATAGTTCGGGAACCTGATGGATTGGCATTGAGTTCTAGAAATAAGTATTTAAATCCAACGGAAAGAAAAGCAGCTTTGTGTCTTTCAAAAGGTCTTAATGAAGGTTTAAGATTAATAGAAAATGGGGTAAGAAAAGCAGAGATAATAAAATCTGCTATACATGCTCGAATTGAACAAGAACCACTTGCACGTGTGGATTATGTAGAGGTTGTTGACCCAGATAATATAAATTCTATTGGAAATATTGAAGGGGCTATTTTGTGTGCGGTCGCGGTTTATATTGGTAACACTAGATTAATTGACAATTTTACATGGGAAGAGGCATAAGAAATGAATGTAACAATGTTAAGAGGGAAATTACACAGAGCAACAGTAACAGAAGCAAATCTAAATTATGTAGGAAGTATTACCATTGACGAGGGTTTAATGGAGGCAGCTGGAATATTAGAGTATGAACAAGTCCAGATAGTTGATATAAATAATGGAAATAGATTTGAAACTTATGTTATAAAGGGAGAACGAAACTCTGGCATGATTTGCTTAAATGGTGCTGCTGCAAGATTGGTTCAAGTTGGCGATAAAGTCATCATTATGAACTATGGACAGCTTTCATTAGAAGAGGCAGCCAATCATAAACCTCAAGTGGTATTATTAGAAGATAATAATCAAATTATCGAGACTAATGATTTTATAAAACATGGGGTAGAATCGGGTAGTTAAGAGATTTTAATTAATTGGTTAAATAAGGGAGGTATGTTGAAGGTGAAATTAATAAAGTTTTTGTTTATCACGATACTCGTATTAGGAATTCTAGGATATGGCGTTTATTATTTCGGAACGAATATAGCATCGGAAAAATTAATGGAAGTGTTGTCCGCTGAATTAGAAAATAGTGGGGAAATGGAAAATATAAAAAAAGCGATTGAATCTGATCCAGAATTACAAGCCTTCTTAGAAGATGTGAAATCTGTAGATGAAAGTACCTTACCTGTTCAGACAAAGGAAGAAGCCACTAGAATGTTAGTGAAAAAAGTTGGAATATCTGGTCTTCAAGAAATCCAATCTAAAGTTCAACAGGGACAAATGTCTAAGGAAGAGCTTATGCAAGAAATAGAAGAGAGATTATCTCCGGAAGAAATCACAGCTCTAAAAGTTATT
Source organism: Ornithinibacillus jepli (assembly GCF_047228935.1). Lineage (NCBI taxonomy): Bacteria > Bacillati > Bacillota > Bacilli > Caryophanales > Bacillaceae > Ornithinibacillus > Ornithinibacillus jepli. The sequence goes on along the minus strand of NZ_JBFEGG010000001.1, from coordinate 1,367,269 downwards.
GCCTATAAGGAGCTCTATAGTAAATAAATGTGGTAAAAGGACTAAATTTTAGTCCTTTTTAATTTGTCATAAGTTCGTAGTTTGTTATGCTAAGTCCTACAAGATTGCTTTTCATTGTAGATTATGCAATTATATAGATTGGAATTTATAACTGTAAATAGAATAATTATTCTAAGGGTCTGTGACTACTGTAAATGTTGAAACCATTGAAGGTTTCTTTTTTTATACTAGTAGTAAGGATTTAAAATCCTGTTATCTATGTATTCTTCTATTATCAAATGATAAAAATATTGTACAAAGGGAGGGGAAGCTATGAGTAATGATGAAGATAATGTTATTCTCTTTCCTAAATGGAAAAATACTTTAAGAGAAGAAGGTTTTCTTGCATTACAGGAAAAGCGATATATTGAGGCATTAGATAAGTTAAATGAATTACTCCAATATAACACAGAAGATCATGAAATTATAATAGGTAAGTTAATGTGTTTAATGGAGCTTGGGCGCTATCAAGAAGCAGAAGATATGTGTGAAGAAATCATTCAAAATAAACAGGTTGAACATCATTATCAATATATACATATCTATCTGACTATTTTATTCCAAACGAACAAGTATAATGTATTAATGGATATTATTGAAAACGAGCTAGCATCTGAAAATCTACCTGATGTCCTAAGAGAACAGTTTCTACAGCTATATGATATGAGTGAGAAAATGGAAATGGATGTTGTAGAAAAGAAATCATCCATTTATACCGAAGAATTACTAGAAGCAGTATCGGCTTCTAATCACGATAAACAATGGAGAGCAATTGTGCAGCTACGATCTATGGGAGTTGACCCCGATAGCAATACAATCGATTTATTAGTAGAAGAGGACATCCATCCGGTTATTAAAACAGCAATTTTCTGTTGGCTGCAAGAGAGCCATTACACTAGATTGGTTAATGTAGGTAAATTCGGGAAAAAATTAACTATAAAGCCGCATGATATACCAGAAATTCCTTTAACTGAAGCATATAAACGTATTTTAGGTCATTTACATGAGGTAGAACAAGGGAATCCAACATTATATCATTTTTTAGAAAAATTACTGTATCGATATTTCTATGTTCACTATCCAATTCTACCATTAGGAGAGGATTCCGAATTAGTGGCAGAGAGTTTAAAAATAATAGGCTACCAAATTATGAATCAACAAGAAATATCTCCTATTGAAAAACATGAAAAAGCAATCCAATATATGGAAGATATATTAAACTGTGAACAGTTATATTTATCTATCATTGAGGATTAATTAAAACTTTTTCATATGTCTTGAAAGGCATAACAATTATGGTATAATAAGATGGTTGCAATTTTAGAAAGTGTTTATAAAATACTTAAACGAATCTAATTAATGAAATTAAGTAGTTAATGGAAATAATAGATTTTTGGAGGGAAAATATATGTCAGTAAAATGGGAAAAAAAAGAAGGTAATGAAGGAGTTTTAACATTTGAAGTATCAGCAGAAGAGTTTGAAACTGCTTTAGATAAAGCCTTCAAAAAAGTTGTGAAAACAGTTCAAGTACCTGGATTCCGAAAAGGTAAAATGCCTCGTCCAATTTTTGAAAAACGATTTGGTGTTGAAGCATTATATCAAGATGCGGTAGATATTGTATTACCAGAAGCATATACGAAAGCAGTTCAAGAATCCGGAATTGAGCCAATTGATCAACCAAGTATTGATATTGAACAAATCGAAAGAGGTCAAACGTTAGTATTTACTGCTGATGTAACTGTAAAACCTGAAGTTAAGCTAGGTGAGTATAAAGGTCTTGAAGTGGAAGAGTTAGATGCTACAGTAACTGATGAAGATGTAGACAATGAATTACAACAACTTAGAGAGCGTCATGCAGAATTAGTTGTTAAAGAAGAAGGTAGTGTCGTAGAAGGTGACACAGTTGTTATGGATTTTGAAGGCTTCCTAGATGGCGAAGCATTCGAAGGTGGAAAAGGCGAAAACCATTCACTTGAAATCGGATCTGGTCAATTTATTCCTGGCTTTGAAGAACAATTAATTGGAAAAGAAGTTGGCGTGGAAACAGAAATCAAAGTTACTTTCCCAGAGGATTATCATGCAGAAGATTTAGCTGGTAAAGAGGCTACTTTCAAAGTAACTATTCATGAAATTAAAACAAAAGAACTTCCAGAGTTAGACGATGAGTTTGCAAAAGATGTGGACGATGAAGTAGAAACTCTTGAAGCTCTTAAAGCTAAAAAGCGTGAAGAACTTGAAGCAGAGAAAAAACAAACTGCAGAAAATGCTAAGCGTGAAGAATTAATCAATAAAGCTAGTGATAATGCAGAAGTTGAAGTTCCAGAAGTAATGGTTGAAACAGAACTTGACCGTATGATGCGTGAGTTTGAACAACGCTTACAAATGCAAGGCATGACTTTAGATCTTTACTACCAATTCTCTGGTCAAGATGAGAATGCATTAAAAGAACAAATGCGTGAAGATGCTGGTAAACGTGTGAAAACGAACCTTACATTAGAAGCAATCGTTAAAGCAGAAAACCTAGAAGTTACAGATGAAGATGTTAATGCTGAATTAGAAAACATGGCTTCTATGTATGGTGTAGATACTGCGCAACTTACTCAAATGCTTGGTGGAAATACGGAAGCGATTAAAGAAGATTTATTATTTAGAAAAGCAATTGATTTCTTAGTGGATAATAGTAAAACAGTTGCATAATATAATAATGGACTGGTAAAATACAACAAAAAACAAGGTGCGAAATTTCGTGCCTTGTTTTTTTAACCTAAAGAATGTTTATCTTTAGTAATTTTAATCGTAATTTAGTATGATTAAATTCAGAGTAAGATTCTGTCGTTGTCAATTTTATTGGGTATGGATACATATACTAATAAAATGAGTGTGGATAGATATTTGATGCTAACATGATTTGAATATGAAATTATTGATAATGGTAACCTATACATCAAATGACAGTGTATATTATTTTGTTTTCAAATCGGCATCTGATATGATATCTATTATAACTAAACGTTTTGTGTTATTGACCAGAAACTTTAGGGGTGAAAAATTAATGTTCAAATTTAATGAAGAAAAAGGGCAGCTTAAGTGTTCGTTTTGTGGAAAAAGTCAAGAACAAGTACGTAAACTAGTTGCTGGTCCTGGTGTTTATATATGTGATGAATGTATTGAGTTATGTACTGAAATCGTAGAGGAAGAACTAGGTACTGAAGAGGAAATGGAATTTAAAGAAGTTCCAAAGCCAAAAGAAATTTGTGAAATCTTAGATGATTATGTAATTGGACAAGGAAAAGCAAAGAAGAATCTTTCGGTAGCAGTTTATAATCATTACAAACGTATAAATTCACCAAAATCAAATGATGATGTTGAAATATCGAAAAGTAATATTGCAATGATTGGTCCTACTGGTAGTGGTAAAACATTACTAGCGCAGACACTTGCACGTATTCTTAATGTGCCATTTGCGATGGCTGATGCAACATCTTTAACAGAAGCAGGTTATGTAGGGGAAGATGTAGAAAACATTCTTCTAAAACTTATCCAAGCGGCTGATTATGATATCGAAAAGGCTGAAAAAGGTATTATTTACATTGATGAAATAGACAAAGTTGCTCGTAAATCCGAGAACCCATCCATTACAAGAGATGTTTCTGGTGAAGGGGTACAACAGGCTCTTCTTAAGATTCTGGAAGGTACCGTTGCAAGTGTACCGCCACAAGGTGGACGTAAACATCCGCACCAGGAATTTATTCAAATTGATACAACAAATATTTTATTTATTTGTGGTGGGGCGTTTGATGGTATCGAACAAGTCATTAAGAGAAGACTTGGTAAAAAAGTAATTGGTTTCGGTGCAAACGAAAAACAGGAAGAATTAGATAAAGGTAAACTACTTTCTAAAGTGCTTCCAGAAGACTTGCATCGATATGGGTTAATTCCTGAATTTATTGGAAGACTACCAATTATTGGTAGCCTTGAGCCATTAGATGAGGCAGCACTGATTGAGATTTTAACGAAGCCAAAGAATGCACTTGTTAAACAGTATGTAAAATTATTCCAAATGGATAATGTGGAATTAGAATTTGAAAAAGAAGCACTAGAAGAAATCGCTAAAAAAGCAATTGAACGTAAAACAGGTGCTCGTGGACTACGATCAATTATTGAAACAATTATGTTAGATGTAATGTTTGAGCTTCCATCAAGAGAGGACATTACAAAGTGTGTTATTACAAAGGATACAGTGATCAATGAAAATGGCAGTCCGAAGCTATATTTCAAAGATGGCACTGTAACTGAAGGAATAACAAAGCTTCCTAAAGAAAGTGCGTAACGGTATAACATTTATGTGAAAAGGGCTGACTAGGATTCTTGTCCCAACCAGATGTGACATCTGAAGTGGAATTAAAGTCCATAGTTAGCTCTTTTTATGTTCGATGTTATTTCATTGAAAGAATTAGCTTGAGCTTCAAGGGGTAAGCTAAGAAAAACATATTCAATCTATATTATTTTACAAAGAAAAGATAGTTCTATAAACTTTAATACAATATATACATAATATGTTAGACAATTAATTGTTTGGAGGTACATACAATATGACTAATGATGTAAAACAAGTTCCCCTCCTCCCGTTACGTGGCCTATTAGTATTTCCGACGATGATATTACATCTTGATGTAGGAAGAGATAAGTCTATCGCTGCCATAGAAAAAGCAATGGTTACTGATCAGACTATCTTTTTAGCCGCGCAAAAGAAAGTGAGTATAGATGATCCAAAGCCTGAAGAAATATACCGTATTGGAACATTAGCTAAAATTAAGCAAATGTTAAAACTTCCAAATGGGACATTTCGTGTGCTGGTAGAGGGTTTAAATCGTGGTGAAATAATTCGATTTATAGATGAGGAAAATGAATTAACAGTTGAAATTCAGGAGTTAGAGGAAGTACATGGTGATAAGCTAGAAGAAGAAGCGCTAATGCGTAATATTCTTAAACAGTTTGAACAATATGTAAAAGTCTCTAGAAAAATAACGAAAGAAACATTAACTACGGTTAGTGATATTGAAGAATCAGGAAGGCTTGCTGACATTATTACATCGCATCTTACTTTAAAGTTAAAAGAGAAACAAGAGCTACTAGAGATGGTTAATACACAGGAACGATTACAGCACTTAATCAATTTAATATCTAATGAAAAGAAAGTATTAGATTTAGAGAAGAAAATTGGACAACGTGTCAAATCTTCAATGGAGAAGACACAGAAAGAATATTATCTTCGTGAACAATTAAAAGCAATTCAAAAAGAGCTAGGGGATAAGGACGGTAAAACTGGCGAAGTAAGTGACTTACGAGAAAAAATTGAGAAATCCGATATGCCAGACCGCATCATGGAAGTAGCAATTAAAGAATTGGGGCGATATGAAAAAGTCCCTCAATCTTCTGCAGAGAGTTCGGTAATCCGGAACTATTTAGAATGGTTACTAGCTTTACCATGGACAGAAAAATCGCAGGATACGATAGAGATAAATCATGCTCAGGAAATTTTAGATAAAGATCATTATGGACTTGAGAAAATTAAGGAACGTATTTTAGAATACTTAGCAGTTCAAAAGTTAACAAACTCAATTAAAGGGCCAATTCTTTGTCTTGTTGGTCCGCCAGGTGTAGGTAAAACCTCACTTGCAAGGTCCATTGCAAACTCTGTTAATCGCAATTTTGTCCGAATATCGCTTGGTGGTGTTCGTGACGAAGCTGAGATTCGTGGACATAGAAGGACTTATATCGGTGCTATGCCAGGTCGTATAATTCAAGGCATGCGCAAGGCAAAGACGGTTAACCCTGTCTTCTTATTAGACGAGATAGATAAAATGTCTAATGATTTTAGAGGGGACCCATCTTCAGCGATGCTAGAGGTATTAGATCCAGAGCAAAACAATAGCTTCAGTGATCATTTCATTGAAGAACCTTATGACTTATCAAATGTACTATTTATAGCGACAGCTAACTATGTGAATAATATCCCTGGCCCTTTATTAGACCGTATGGAGTTAATTTCACTTTCTGGCTATACCGAGATGGAAAAGCTTCATATAGCGAAGGAGCATCTTCTTCCTAAGCAATTAAAAGAAAACGGTTTGAAAAAAGGAAATTTACAAGTGAGAGATGAAGCTCTCCTTAAATTAATTCGCTTATATACTAGAGAAGCAGGGGTTCGTACATTAGAAAGACAAATAGCAAAGGTTTGTCGTAAAGCTGCTAAGTTAATTGTATCTGACGAAAAAAAACGTGTAGTCGTAACTGAGAAAAGTTTGGAAGAACTTCTTGGTAAACCAATTTTCCGATATGGACGAATGGAGAAAGAAGATCAAATAGGTGCAGCGACAGGACTAGCTTATACAACAGCCGGCGGTGATACGTTATCGATTGAAGTGTCCCATTACCCTGGTAAAGGCAAACTAACGTTAACAGGTAAACTTGGTGACGTAATGCGAGAATCAGCACAGGCGGCATTTAGCTATATTCGATCCAGAGCGGATGAACTTGGTATTGAGCAAGATTTCCATGAAAAATATGATATTCATATCCACGTTCCAGAAGGTGCAACACCAAAAGATGGACCTTCAGCAGGAATCACCATGGCTACTGCGCTTGTCTCTGCACTTTCTAATCGTGCAGTAAAGAAAGAAGTAGCTATGACAGGAGAAATTACGTTAAGAGGGCGTGTCTTGCCAATTGGTGGACTTAAAGAAAAATCATTAAGTGCTCATCGAGCAGGAATCACAACCATAATTTTCCCTGAAGATAATAAAAAGGATTTAGATGATATTCCTGAGAGTGTACGAAACGAGTTAACCTTTATTCCGGTTAATCATCTAGACCAGGTACTAAAGCATGCCCTAGTGGAGGAGAAAAATGAAAGTAACAAACGCTGAAATCGTAATTAGTGCTGTAAGTAAGAAACAATATCCGAATGACCAACTACCCGAAATCGCACTAGCAGGGAGATCAAATGTTGGGAAATCATCTTTTATTAATAAGCTTATAAACCGAAAGAATTTAGCTAGGACATCATCAAAACCAGGGAAAACACAAACATTGAATTTCTATCGGATTAACGATGCATTCTACTTTGTTGACGTTCCTGGATATGGCTATGCAAAAGTATCAAAGACAGAGCGTGAAAAATGGGGAAAAATGATGGAAGAGTATTTCCAAACACGTGAGACGTTAAAAGCAGTATTTTTAATTACGGATATCCGTCATGAACCTACTAGAGACGATATCCAAATGTACGAATTTCTTAAGCATTTTGATCTTCCAGTAGTAGTAATTGCAACAAAGTTGGATAAAATTCCAAAAGGAAAAAGAGCACAACATATTAAACGTACGTTAAATACCCTACAAATTGATAAAGGGGATTTAGTATTACCTTTCTCATCCGAAACTGGGGAAGGTAAAGATGAGGCATGGGGGATATTAAAAAAATATTTATAGATTGGAAGGGACCAAATCGTATAATTTGGTCCCTTTTCATTTGTCTCAACTGAAGTTACTACATTATGTACTATTAACGAGATAACTTCAATCTATATCGAGAAACATCTCCGATTTATCTTGGAATTACAACGGTATTTCAGAAAATATCAATGCAAAACAGTGAAATATCGATCATCTCAACCACAGCATCAGCCATAATTTCGTTTCACTCAGCCTACTTTATAGCTAATATTGACGAATTAAGAGTGTTTTAGAGTATTACACAGCAATTATAAGCGTTTCGCAGGTATTTACGTTTAATAAAGATAATATATCTTTTATCTAGATTAATCTGACTTTTTGAAATTAGGTATCAAATTCTAATATTGTTATACTCATAAAGTAGGAAATGATTTTTAGTCATTTCAAAAAACAAGGAAGAAAGGATTAATTTACCTTATGAAAAAACTGAAAATTACACTTTTTATCGCGATTTTATTGGTTGTACTAGCTGCTTGTGGATCGGAAGGGGAAACTGACAGTTCAACTGAAAATCAAACAGGAGATAACCAGAATGCTAGTTCAGAATATGGATTGATTGAAGAGGGCAAGCTCATTTTTGCGGCTTCAGGAGAGTTTATGCCTTTTAGTTATATGGAAGGTACTGAAATGGTTGGTTATGATATTGCAGTTGCAGAGGCTATTGCAGAGAAATTAGGTTTGGAAGCAGTTCCTCAAAAAGCCAAGTTCTCTGGTATTGTAACTGGCGTTAATGAAGGACGTTATGATATTGCGGTAGCAAGTCATACGGTTACGGAAGAACGTAAAGAGAAAGTAAATTTTTCTAAAGCTTACTATTATTCTGGCCCGGTAATTTATACGAGACCAGACAGTGAGATTCAATCAGCTGAAGATTTACAAGGTAAAGAAATTTCGGTATCTAGAGGCTCTACTTATGTAGATACAGCTAAGGAATACACAGATAACGTTCCACAAGTTGATAGTGATGTAGTTGCATTACAATCATTAGCATCTGGCCATCACGATGCCGTAATTACAGATAATATTACAGGTAAAACCGCGATTATGAATGGTCTGGAAATTGAAAGTCGAGGTCAATTAGGTGTAAGTGAACAAGCGATTGCGGTAAATAAAGAGAATGAAGCTTTATTAAATGCAATTAATGATGCGCTTCAGGAATTAAAAGATAGTGGTGAATTAGCTAAACTAGCAGAAGAATGGGTTGGTGTTGATATTACGCAAGAACCTGAAGAATTAGAGTAACTTACTATATGATGTAACGTTAAGGAGTTGAAACACTTGTCTCATTTTTTACATGTATTTATGGAAAGTTATCCATTATTTCTTCAAGGTCTGAAAATTACCCTTTACTTATCTGCTGCGTCTTTATTAATAGCTTTTATTATTGGATTATTTTTTGCGATATTAAAAATTTCCAAAATTAAGCCATTAGAGTGGATAGCTGATGCGTATATTTGGGTGATACGTGGTACACCATTAATTGTACAGATTTTTGTACTATATTATGGTATAACTGAAATTATACTTATTGATAAATTCTGGGCAGGTGCGATTGGCCTTGCCATCCATAGTGGGGCTTATATTGCGGAGATTATTCGTGGTTCCATCCAATCTATAGATAAGGGACAAATGGAAGCTGGGAGATCCCTCGGGATGACAACACTTCAAACTATGCGGAGGATTATTCTTCCGCAAGCATTTCGTCGCGCAATTCCTTCTCTTGGTAATCAGTTTATCATTGGCATTAAAGACTCTTCATTAGTTTCCTTCATTGGAGCACAAGAATTATTTGGTGTGTCTAGCTCGCTAGGATCCAATTCTTTTGATTTCTTAACATTCTATTCGGTTGCAGCTATATATTATTTAGTTATTGTCTTAGTGTTAACAGCTATTGTGAATCGAATTGAGAAGAGACTTTCGAGAAGTGATTGAGGAGGAAAATATATGACTACAAAAGAAATGCTGCGTGTAGAACAATTAAATAAATCTTTTGGTGATTTGCACGTTTTGAAGAATGTTGATCTAAATGTAGATGAAAGTGATGTTGTCGTATTAATTGGTGCTAGTGGTTCTGGTAAAAGTACTTTATTACGTTGTTTGAACTTTTTGGAGATGAAGGATGACGGTAAGATAGTTCTAGAGGGTGAACAAATAGAGAAAGAAACTCATAATTTAAATAAAATCAGAGAGCATGTCGGGATGGTGTTTCAGCATTTTAATCTATTTCCACATAAAACAGTATTAGAAAATGTGATAGAAGCACCGGTTTTAGTTAAAAATATCCCAAAAGAGCAAGCGATAGAAGAAGGAAAAGCACTACTAGATAAAGTAGGGCTCGGAGATAAATATGATGTTTATCCTTCTACTCTCTCCGGTGGTCAAAAACAACGGGTTGCCATAGCAAGATCATTAGCTATGAAACCAGATGTTATGCTATTTGATGAACCTACATCTGCACTTGATCCGGAATTAGTAGGAGAAGTATTGGCTACGATGAAGGAATTAGCTGATGAAGGAATGACCATGATTGTGGTAACACATGAAATGGGATTTGCTAAAGAAGTTGCGGACTGGGTAGTATATATGCATGATGGAAAGATTGTGGAATACGGAAGGCCAGATGAAATATTTAACCACCCAAAAGAGAAGCGGACACAAGAATTCTTGAGTTCCATATTATAACATAATGAGGCTTATCCTAGGGGAGATTCCCTAAGGATAAGCCTTTTACTTTTTCTTTAAAAGATAAATACCAATGATAACAAGAACTATTGGCCAGTAAACGTTAATAAAGTTTACTACATCATGTATCCAATTAAACCAGGTAGGAATATTAACAGAAAAGATAAAAAGGCATGCTAATGCAGTAAGAATAATTCCTGGTAATAAACCTTGCTTTGTTTTTAAATAACGAATTAAAAAAGCAATACCGACAATTAATGGGTACATAGCCCAGTGGTCAATCCAAAAACTATAATGCCTTATACCGTGAAAGTGAATGCCTAATCCTAACAAAATGGTTCCACTAAACAATTGATTATAATCTTTAACTTGGAAGCTATAGATTAAAAGAGCTATGCCAATAATAATTAGTATTGTTGGCCAAGAATAAAAATCTGTAAATATTGGGAGTTTCAATTGTCTTAATAGGAAATAAACACCAATCCCAATTAAAAGATATGCGGTTAACGTATTTTTATTTTTCATTTCATCACCTTTGATAAAGATAAATAATGCGCTCTATAAGTTGATTTCTTGCTTCTTATAGAAGGGTGTGATAGAGTACATCTGAGTTTAATTTTACGTTTCACATAATGATAACATATAGTTTCATAATCTGTTCACAAAAGTGAAAAATGAGACGTTTTTACTATGTTATACTATATTATAGTATGAATTTTTAGCGAGACGAAGAACCGCTTTATTTTTCGGAGGAGAGATACGGTGCATATTTTAAAAGTTGGTTTAAATTACAAAACAGCCCCTGTAGAAATTAGAGAAAAACTAACTTTCTCAGAAAACTCTCTTCAGGATGCTATGCAGGAATTAAAAAAACGTAAAAGTATTTTAGAAAATGTCATATTATCAACCTGTAATCGAACAGAGATCTACGCTGTTGTAGACCAAGCACATACAGGGCGTTATTATATTAAGCAATTTTTAGCTGACTGGTTTGATGTGGATAAGGAAGAATTATCTTCATTTTTAAGAATTTCTGAGGATGACGGCGCTTTAGAGCATTTATTTAGAGTTTCATCAGGACTAGATTCAATGGTATTAGGGGAAACGCAAATTCTTGGACAAGTTAAACAAGCGTTTTTAACTTCCCAGGAAGTAAAAGCAACCGGTACTATATTTAATGAATTGTTTAAGCAAGCTATTACCTTTGCTAAACGAGCTCAAAAAGAAACATCTATAGGGGAAAATGCAGTATCTGTAAGCTATGCAGCTGTAGAATTAGCTAAAAAGATTTTTGGTACATTAGATGCAAAGCATGTCGTAATTCTAGGTGCAGGGAAAATGGGTGAATTAGCCGCGAAGAATTTACAAGGCTCTGGTGCTACTAAAATTACGGTTGTAAATCGTACATTAGAAAAGGCTAGCGCATTAGCAGAAAAATTTAATGCTCAAGCAGCCCAAATCGATAACCTTGAAGAGGTGCTGAAAAGTACAGATATTTTGATTAGCTCAACAGGGGCGGATTCCTATGTTATCACACAAGAAATGCTTGAACCAATTCAAAAGGAACGAAAGGGTAGGCCATTATTTTTAGTTGATATTGCTGTTCCTAGAGATTTGGACCCTGCATTAGAGAAATTAGATAATGTATTTCTTTATGATATTGATGATCTTCAGCATATTGTAGACGAAAATCTAGAGACCCGTAAAAAAGCAGCAGAGCAAATCGAAATTTTATTAGAGAAAGAAATTATCACTTTTAAAGAGTGGATGAAAACTTTAGGCGTTGTACCAGTCATTTCTGCTTTACGAAACAAGGCATTAACAATTCAAGCAGAAACGATGAAAAGTATCGAGCGTAAAATGCCTAACTTGACCGATAGAGAGAGAAAGGTACTTAGCAAACATACAAAAAGTATTATCAACCAGTTACTAAAAGATCCGATTACACAAGCTAAAGAATTAGCTGGGTCAGAAAACGCAGCCGAAGCTTTACAATTATTTGTTGATATCTTTGGTATTGAAGAGGAAGTAAAAGAGGAATTTGCAAAACAAACCATCAAAAATGATGAATTACTTGAGTCTCTAAAAAGAGAGATTCCGTTAGTAAGTAAGTTTGCTACGAAATAACTCAGTAAAGGATTTGTCGTATGGTAGAGGTACGTTGGATCTATGAGGGAATATTATGTATTTATGCTTTGAGTCTTATTTGTTATTTTATTGATTTTGTACAGCAAAACCGGAAGGCGAATATATTAGCCTTCTGGTTACTTTGTATGGTTTGGCTCTTACAAACCTTTTTTTTATTTTCCTCACTCATTAGAGAGAGCCGTTTTCCGATTGCTACTTTAACCGATAGTCTATTTTTCTATGCTTGGGTCCTCGTGACATTTTCGGTATTAATGAATCGCCTATTAAAAACTTATTTTATGGTATTTTTTATAAATTTATTTGGGTTCTTTATATTGCTAATGCATATCTCACTTGTTGCTAAGACGCAAAGTGTACAAAGTGGGATTCGACTTGTAGATGAAATTTTAATTGCACATATTTCCTTGGCAATTATTTCATACGGATTTTTTACGATTTCCTTTATCTTCTCCCTTATATATATCGTGCAATATCATTTCTTAAAAGAAAAGAAAGCTATAAAATGGATATGGAAGTTGGGAGATTTACATCGGTTGGAGAAGGTAACTTTTTGGACGATAACAATTGGTGTTCCGTTATTACTACTAGGTATTATTTTAGGCTTTGCATGGGCTTATACGGAGAATACGGAATTTTATTGGTTTGATTTAAAAACAATTGGTTCAATACTTGTTTTAGGAATTTATATAATTTATTTACTACTTCGAGTGGTTAAACGGAATACAGCTAAATCTTTAGCCTTGTACAATACTTGTGCATTTTTAATATTGATTATTAATTTCTTTTTATTTACTAGACTTTCAAATTTTCACATTTAAGTAGGAGGATTACATATGCGTAAAATAATTGTTGGTTCAAGACAGAGCAACCTAGCACTAACACAGACGAATTGGGTCATAAATGAATTAAAAAAAGCCGGAGTAGGGAATGAATTCGATGTAAAAAAGATTGTTACAAAAGGGGATAAAATTCTTGATGTAACGTTATCTAAGGTTGGTGGAAAAGGGCTATTCGTTAAGGAAATAGAGAAGGCACTTTATGATAAAGAAATCGACTTTGCTGTTCATAGTATGAAGGATATGCCTGCACAATTGCCAGAAGGATTAATCATTTCTGCTGTACCAGTCAGGGAAGATCATCGAGATGCACTGATTTCAAAAAATGATGTACCTTTAAAGGAGTTACGAGAAGGGGCAATTGTTGGAACTAGTAGCTTACGTCGTGCCGCACAAGTGTTGGCTGAACGGCCGGATCTTGAAATTAAATGGATTCGTGGGAATATCGAAACTAGAATCCGTAAGTTGCAAGAGGAAGATTATGATGCAATTATTTTAGCGGTATCAGGACTAAAACGTGTTGGTTTAAGTGAAGAGCTTATTACCGAATACTTAGAGCCAGAAGTATGTGTTCCAGCAGTTGGACAAGGTGCATTAGCAATTGAGAGTCGTGAAGACGACCAAGAACTTACCGAGATACTAGCTAAGATAAATGATGACTATACAGTTAAAACTGTTACTGCTGAAAGAACATATTTAAATCTTTTAGAAGGCGGTTGCCAAATTCCTATTGGTGGATATGCACATTTAGAAAATGATGAAGTCGTGTTAAATGCGCTTGTTGGAACTCCAGACGGAAAAACAATTTTAAAAGAAGTTGTACGAGGGAAAGATCCAGAAGAAGTAGGAAAAGAAGCAGCTGAAAAGCTTTTACGTCGTGGTGCAAAAAGGATCATTGAAGAAGTAAAAGAGGAGTTAGATCAATAATGCTTCCGTTAGCGGGGAAGAAGGTTTTGGTTACTAGGGGACAAGAGCTTGCTCAAAAGTTTACCGAAAAGCTTCTTGCAAATGGTGCTACTGTCTATGAAGTACCGTTATTAAAAATCACCTGTAAAAATTTTCTTAATGATGTGTATATGGTGAAAAATAGCCAATGGATTTTTTTTACGAGTGTTAATGGTGTAAAATGCTTCTTTTCATTAATAAAACAATATAACATTACATTACCTAGTGTAAACTTTGTGGTTGTAGGACAGAAAACAGAAAAGGTTCTTGAACAATATGGCTACAAAGCTACCTTTATTCCTTCTATTTATGACGGTGAAAATTTAGTAAAAGAGTTCCTTGAAAAATATGCTGGAGTTAAAAACGTATTGTTAGTGCAAGGAAATCGATCAAGGGATGTTATTGCTAAAGGGCTATCCGAAGCGGGTGTTTCCTTCCAAACTTTGGTAGTCTATGAAACACTTTATAATTCAGATGAAAAGTATAGACTACAACAAGTATTAAATGAAGTAGAGTTTGATTTTCTAACCTTTACTAGCCCTTCAACGATTGAAGCATTTGTAAAGTTTGCAAATAAAACTTTTTCCGACAGAACTAGAATAGTTTGTATCGGGAACACAACGCTTAAAAGAGCGAAGCAATTAGGATTTAAGCAAGTAGTTTGTCCTGATACGTATACTATTGAAGGTATGATTCAAGTTATGTGTGAAGAATAAAGAGAGGACTGATTTACATGAATATAAGTACTGAGTTTAAACGTCATCGCCGTCTACGTTCATCCAATTCGTTGAGAGCAATGGTAAGAGAGTACCATTTACGTGTGGAGGATTTTATTTATCCAATGTTTGTTGTCGAAGGAAATAATGTAAAAAACGAAGTCCCTTCTATGCCGGGAGTTTATCAAGTATCCATGGATTTATTACTAGATGAAGTAAAAGAAGTACATGAGCTTGGTATTAAATCCATTATCCTGTTTGGTGTACCAAATGAAAAGGATGAAGTTGGTACAGGTGCTTTTATTGAAACAGGAATAGTTCAAGAAGCGACTAGATTAATAAAAAATGAGTATCCAGAAATTCTAATTGTGGCTGATACGTGCCTATGTGAATATACGTCCCACGGACATTGTGGGGTAATTCATAATCACGATGTAGATAATGATGAATCATTAAAACTACTAGCACGTACGGCTGTATCTCAAGCTAAAGCAGGTGCTGATATTATTGCACCATCTAATATGATGGATGGGTTTGTAAAAGTGATTAGACAAGCTTTAGATGAAGCAGGGTTTACAAATATTCCTATTATGTCTTACGCAGTAAAATATGCTTCTGCTTTTTACGGTCCTTTCCGTGATGCTGCAGATAGTACACCGCAATTTGGCGATCGTAAAACATATCAAATGGATCCCGCTAATCGATTAGAAGCAATAAGAGAGGCAGAATCCGATGTCGCTGAAGGAGCAGATTTCCTTATTGTAAAACCAGCATTATCGTATTTAGATATTGTTCGTGATGTTCGCAATAACTTTAATCTTCCAGTTGTTGCTTATAATGTAAGTGGTGAATATTCCATGGTTAAAGCTGCAGCTCAAAATGGATGGATTGATGAAAAAAGTCTAGTGATGGAAAAATTGACATCGATGAAACGTGCAGGTGCAGATTTAATTATTTCCTATTTTGCTAAAGATGTAGCGAAGTGGTTAAAGGAAGATAAATAAACGAGGAGGTTAATAATGAAACAATTTAATCAATCAATTGATGCGTACAAAGAAGCGATTGATTTAATGCCAGGTGGAGTAAACTCCCCAGTAAGGGCATTTAAATCAGTAGGTATGGATCCGATTTTTATGGAGAGTGGAAAAGGCTCGAAAATTAAAGATATAGATGGTAATGAATATATTGATTATGTTTTGAGCTGGGGGCCCCTTATTTTAGGTCATTCGGACGAAAGAGTGGTCGGTAAGCTTCATGAAGTGATTGAAAATGGTACAAGTTTTGGTGCTCCTACATTATTAGAAAATAAACTTGCTAAATTAGTAATTGAACGAGTACCTTCTATTGAAGTGGTTCGTATGGTTAACTCTGGTACTGAAGCGACGATGAGTGCTTTAAGACTTGCACGTGGCTATACAGGTAGAGATCTAATCTTGAAATTTGAAGGTAGTTATCATGGGCATGGAGACTCTCTATTAATTAAAGCTGGCTCAGGTGTTGCTACATTAGGCTTGCCTGATAGCCCAGGTGTTCCTAAGTCTATTGCTCAAAACACGATTACGGTTGCTTATAATGACCAAGAAGGTGTACGGACTGCCTTTGAAAAGTATGGTGATAATATTGCTGCTGTAATTGCAGAGCCGGTATGTGGAAATATGGGAGTAGTTCCACCTAGTAATGGTTTCTTAAGCTTCTTAAGACAGATAACAGAAGAACACGGTTCTCTATTAATTTTTGATGAGGTTATGACAGGCTTCCGTGTTGGTTATCATTGTGCACAGGGGCATTTCGATGTAACCCCAGATTTAACTTGTTTAGGTAAAGTTATTGGCGGTGGTTTACCTGTAGGAGCATATGGTGGAAAACGAGAAATTATGCAACAAGTAGCGCCATCTGGGCCGATCTATCAAGCGGGAACCTTATCAGGTAACCCATTAGCAATGACTGCAGGATATGAAACACTAAGTGCATTAAACGAAGCTTCTTATGAAGAAATGAATAAAAAGGTAGATTTATTAGTAGATGGTTATCAAAAAGCAGCGACAGACTACAATATACCTCTACAAATTAATCGTGCAGGCTCTATGGTTGGTATTTTCTTTGCGGAAGAACCTGTTACTAGTTTTGCTACTGCTTCTAACTATAATTTAGCGCACTTTAATAAATATTATCGAATTATGATTGAAGAAGGTGTCTTCTTACCACCTTCACAATTCGAAGGTCTGTTCTTATCGACTGCTCATACGGAGGAAGATATTGAAAAGACAATTCAAGCAGCAAGAAAAGCATTTTCACAACTTAATTAAGTACTGTAAAGACTATTGGGAATGTCCTAATAGTCTTTTTTTGATAAAAATTTTCTTATTTACATGTTTTAAGACTGTAAAAAGTTCCTATTTCTATCAAGAGATTTTTCTCTACTTAGCATATCCTAATGTCTTGGCTCATATAGATAATTAAGAGATAAGAGCATATGGAATGTATGTTTTGAAGGGAGGAAGTTACTTGGCTAGTGAACAGAATGTGTTTCGCTTTGATTTAAATGAGTCATTGTATTTTGAGAAAGGCCAGGAAGTCGCTGAAATTATGGGGATTTCCTTAGAACCAGAGATTTCTATACAAGAATTTAATGATTATATTTCCATTAGAGGTGTTATTGAATTACATGGTTCTTATCAAAAAGCAGAAACTTTAGATGAAGATGAAGATGAATCGTACATAGAAGGGTATGATTCAAAAAGGTATATGGAAAGGGTTACGGATACTCAATATGGAGTTACAGAATTTACCCATCGTTTCCCTGTTGAGATTACGGTTCCTTCCTACCGAGTGGAAAATCTAGATGAGATTACAGTCATGATTTCAGAATTTGACTATGAATTACCAGAACCAGATTATCTTTATTTACGTTCTACAATTGAAATTCATGGAATTAATAGTCAAGTGGAAGTTGAAGATGAAACCGAGTCAGAAGAAACCTATGGAAACGAACCAACAAATGAGCCTAGTTTAACTAGAGATGAAGAATCATTTGAATTTGAAGTGAAGAATGAAAATGAATCTTCCAGTTACTTAGAAGATACTCCGGAACCATTACCTGCGTTAACAGATGAAGAGTCAAATGACGCAGTAGAAAACGATCGTTGGAAGTTTATGCAAAAAACACAAACCTTTGATGAATTTTTCAACAAAAATAAAGAACTAGAAGTAGTGGAGGAAGAGACATTGGAAGAATCCTCCTCTGATGAATCTGTTAGTCTTGATGACGCTGACGAAAGTAGAACTGGAAACGCAGATTTAACGTATCTGGCTGATATGTTTCGTAGTGGGGAAGAGCAATATGCAAAATTAAAGTTACGTATTGTTCAAGAAAAAGATACGTTAGAATCCCTTGCTGAACGATATGAAACTACAACACTTCATATTCGAAATCAAAATCGACTAGAAGATGATGATATATCAGAAGGGCAATTACTATATATTCCTGTTAAAAAGTAAATGAAGAAATGATTTACCCCTTGTCATGAGTCAAGGGGTAAATTATTGTAAGATTTTATAGGTGGTGAATATCTTGGAGAATGTTCGGCGAATATTAGAATCATATCGTGTCTTTCCTATTGATATAGAAAAAGTCACCGAACGTCTGTATTTTATTAAAGGGAATAAACAACAATATGCTTTAAAAAGAAGTAGTTTAACAGATTCTCGTATTCCTACTTGGATTAATATATATCGAACCGCTTATACTCAAAACATACCGAATATATTACCAATATATTTGAATAAGTCTGGTAAATTATTTACTAAAGATGGAGAGGACATCTATTATTTAACTCCATGGATTGAAC
This sequence comes from Ornithinibacillus jepli, assembly GCF_047228935.1. NCBI lineage: Bacteria > Bacillati > Bacillota > Bacilli > Caryophanales > Bacillaceae > Ornithinibacillus > Ornithinibacillus jepli. Next base: position 1,348,539 of record NZ_JBFEGG010000001.1, on the reverse strand, counting down.
ATCAAAATCGAAATGCTTCTATAGGTAAAGTGTATCAAAATCTAGGCTTCATTCATTCTAAAACAAAACGTATACAACAGATTACGGGAGAAAATCGGGAAAGTTCACGTGAGAACTTTTTGTTATATAAAAAACAAATGGCGGAGTATCGAAAGAAGTTATTAGATCATGTAGAACAATTTGAAGCGGAACATTTTATGTCACCGGTAGAATTATTTGTGTGTACGCAATATCGTGATTTAGTGCAAGTGTTTTATGTTCTTGAAAAACGTCTAAATCAATACTTAGAATCATTAGAAGAATTATCGGAATGGAAGGTGTGTCTATGTCATGGGAGAATGAAAGATTCCCATGTGCTTCATGGGAACCAACTATTTTTCATTAATTGGGAACATGCATCATTTAACAACCCAATTCTAGATATATCGACGTATTTAAAGCACAAAACACAGTATTATGATACCGAAGAAAGACTTTTATTAGATCAATTGAAATTATATACCGAAGAAAATAAGTTAGAAAATCATGAACTAACTCTACTTTCCATACATTTATTAGATCCTACAGATTATGTTAGGATAATTGATACGTATAGAAATACGAAATCTATGAATATGATAGATTATGTGGTAAAACTCCAGCGGTATCATCGTCAACTATTATTTGGTATCCGCTTTTCCGAATATATTGAGGAAGAATATGAAATGGTCTCATTAGATGAAAGTAGTACAGAAAGTTAAATCCACTTTAAATAAAACGCTATATAAATTCCTGCTAACAGCAATGTAAGTAACACATCAAAGGTTGTAGGGAGGAATATAGTACGGATTAATTGGAAAATAAGTATCGGTAGCGTAATCTGTTCTGCAATAAATAAACATTTTCTAGCCCATGGTGGTAAACGGTAGCGATAATATCGTGCCATATCATAATCACCTCCATTATAATGCACCAAAATCGTTATTTTTAATACTATATGTATAAACCAAGCTAATTCGTGCAATCATCTAAATTAATAGTTGATTTTATAATTGAAATTGGCTAAAATAAGAAAATAATCATATAGGAAAAGCAAATGAGAGGGAAGAGTACAGAATAGTTGCCTTAAAGAGAGGAAAACATTGGTGGGAGTTTTCTAGGTAAACGTTTTGGAAGGTCGCCCTTGATGCAGCGACTCTGAAAATCCAGTAGGAGTATGCCGGGTTAATAACCGATATCAAACAATGAGTGTACAGGTGAAATCTATCCACCTGTAAACAAAGGTGGTACCACGGAAACCCAACCCTTTTCGTCCTTTATTAAGGATGAAAAGGGTTTTTTATATTTTTAGGGCTTAGCTATTGATTTCATTTAAAGGTAAATCACTCTATTTTTTCGCTTTGAGAGGAGTGTATTTGTCTTCTGCTTTAGACAGAAATCAATATTTGCAAATTATGACCTAACACCATAAAGGAGGATGATTTAAATGGAAGAAAAAAACACAACCCTACCACCCAAATACGATCCACAAACAGTAGAAAAAGACCGTTACAAATTCTGGTTAGATGGAAAATACTTTGAAGCAACCAAAGACCCAGACAAAGAACCATTTTCCATCGTAATTCCACCACCAAACGTAACCGGTCGCCTGCATCTTGGTCATGCATGGGATACTACTATGCAAGATACGATTTCACGAATGAAAAGAATGCAAGGCTATGACGTGTTATGGTTACCTGGGATGGACCATGCGGGAATCGCAACACAAGCGAAGGTAGAAGCACGTCTTAAAGAAGAAGGCACGAACCGATATGAGCTTGGTCGAGAAAAATTCCTACAAAAAGCTTGGGACTGGAAGGAAGAATATGCATCCTTTATCCGTTCCCAATGGGAAAAATTAGGTCTCGGACTAGATTACTCAAGAGAACGCTTTACCTTAGATGAAGGACTATCTGATGCAGTTAAGGAAGTGTTTGTAAAGCTGTATGAAAAAGGATTAATCTATCGCGGGAAATACATCATTAACTGGGATCCTGTAACCAAAACAGCTCTCTCTGATATTGAGGTAATTTATAAAGAAGTTAATGGTAATTTCTATCATATGAAATATCCAATTAAAGATAGTGATGAAACGATTGAAATTGCAACAACTAGACCAGAAACCATGCTTGGTGATACTGCTGTTGCAGTACATCCGAAAGATGAACGATATCAGCATTTAATTGGAAAAACAGTAGTTCTTCCAATCGTTGGTCGAGAAATTACCATCATTGCTGATGAATATGTGGATATGGAATTTGGTTCTGGTGCAGTTAAAATTACACCGGCACATGATCCAAATGACTTTGAAATTGGTAACCGTCATGATCTAGAACGTGTTCTAGTAATGAATGAAGATGGCACGATGAATGAAAATGCTGGTAAATATGAAGGTATGGACCGTTTTGAATGTCGTAAACAAATAGTAAAAGATTTACAAGATAAGGGAGTACTGTTCAAAATAGAAGAGCATGTACATCAAGTTGGACATTCTGAACGAAGTGGTGCAGTCGTAGAGCCTTACTTATCAACTCAATGGTTTGTAAAAATGCAACCGCTAGCTGATGAAGTTTTAGAAATGCAAAATACGGAAGACAGAATAAATTTTGTTCCAGAACGTTTTGAAAGAACGTATTTAAACTGGATGGAAAATATTCGCGATTGGTGTATTAGTCGTCAGTTATGGTGGGGACATCGAATTCCAGCTTGGTATCATAAAGAAACAGGAGAAATCTATGTTGCAAAAGAAGCTCCAAGCGATATTGAAAATTGGGAGCAAGATGAAGATGTACTTGATACATGGTTCTCTAGTGCTTTATGGCCGTTTTCTACCATGGGGTGGCCAAATGAAGACGCTGAAGACTTTAAACGATACTTCCCAACGGATGTATTAATTACGGGATATGATATTATCTTCTTCTGGGTAGCGAGAATGGCATTCCAATCAAAAGAATTTACTGGTAAGCGACCATTCAAAGATGTATTACTCCATGGATTAATTCGCGATTCAGAAGGAAGAAAATTTAGTAAGTCACTTGGTAATGGCGTCGATCCGATGGATGTTATCGAGAAATATGGTGCTGATTCACTTCGTTATTTCTTATTAACCGGAACCTCACCAGGCCAAGACATGCGTTTCTATTGGGAAAAAGTAGAATCTACTTGGAACTTTGCGAATAAAATCTGGAATGCTTCCCGTTTTTCTTTAATGAACTTAGAAGGATTTACGTTTGAGGATATTGATTTAACTGGTGAGTTATCTTTAGCAGATAAATGGATTTTAACTAGATTAAACGAAACCATTGAACAAGTAACACGTAATACCGACAAATATGAATTCGGTGAAGCAGGTAGACATCTCCATAACTTCATCTGGGATGAACTATGTGATTGGTATATAGAAATGGCGAAAATCCCACTATACGGAGAGAATGAGCTTGCTAAGAAGACGACACAATCTGTATTAGCCCATGTATTAGATCAAACCATGCGCTTACTACATCCATTCATGCCGTTCATCACCGAAGAAATATGGCAAAAGCTTCCACATCAAGGAGATTCTATTACAATTGCCAAATGGCCAACGGTTCGTGAAGATTTCCATGATGAAAAGGCATCAGAAGAAATGAAACGTCTAGTTTCCATTATTAAGGCAGTTCGTAATATCCGTGCTGAAGTAGACACACCAATGTCTAAACAAATTAGTCTGTTAATTCAAGCTAAGGATGAGACTATTGTCAATGAACTGGAAAGTAATCGCGGTTATTTAGAGCGTTTCTGTAATCCTAGTGAGCTTGTAATAGGAATTAAAGTTGATGCTCCTGAAAAAGCAATGACTGCTGTTATTACAGGTGCAGAAATCTTCTTACCATTAGAAGGGTTAATTGATTTTGATAAAGAAATTGCCCGTTTAGAGAAAGAGCTTGAAAAATGGAATAAAGAAGTGGAAAGAGTAGAGAAGAAACTATCTAATAAAGGCTTTATCGCGAAGGCTCCAGAATCTGTCGTGGAGGAAGAAAAGAAAAAACAACAAGATTATTTAGAAAAACAAAAAGCAGTACAGGTGAGACTAGCAGAATTAAAATCATAAACTATAAACGGGAATCTAAGTTTCAACTAAGATTCCCGTTTTATTGTTTTACTTATGAATGACACATACTTTTCCACTATATTGATATCACTAACAGCACTAAGGGTTCTAGAACCAACTACATCTTCTATCTCATTAAATAATAACTCCCCATCTAACCCAATTAAAAAGTCTATGCCGACCATTCCAAAATCAAAATGCTTTATAATGCTCATAATAAGCGCTCTTTCTCCTTCACTTAACTGGTATAGGTTAGCCGAACCACCAAGTTTGAAATTTGCGCGAAAGTCTGTATTACTTTCTCGAAGAACCGCACCAACAATCTCTTTTCCTACCACGAATACTCTTAAATCCTTTCCAATCTGAACTTTTGTAGATTGGATCACATAATCAATTGGGCTACACTTCAAAAGAAAGGTTAGCCATTCATCATTATCTTTAATGAAATAAACTTGTTTTCCGCCCCTACCAGTTGCTTCTTTTATTACAAAGGGATGATTAGAAAGTGGGGGCTTTTCCGTTAAGTTTTTTCCATTTATGAAGAAAGTATCTACCATTGGAACTCCTAAACGGGCCATTTCGAAATAAGTTTTCGATTTATGATTACATAATTCTGAGATTATGGAAGAATTAAAAACGTGTACGCCTAATTGTTCTAACTGCTTGTTTAGGATAGGCTCAACAGTACGAACAACTGCAAAATTAGGTAGTGTGGATTCCTTTTCATCAATTAAAACAGAATATACGTTTTGGACCACTCCGACTTGAAGCTCTTCTCTTAAAATTAATTGTAAATATAAGCCTTGTTTATTTGCCTCTGAAATAAACCAATCTATGTACTCTTTATTTTCAATTGCATCTTCTGAACTATATATTAACCAGCCATTTGCCACATTAATCCCTCAATTTTTCTAAAATATACTCCACAATTGCATCAGCAGCGTTAATTCCAGTACAATCGTAAAGATTTCGAATATGTGCATTAGAGTTAATTTCACAGATGATATATTGATCATTCTCACCAAATAATAAATCAACACCGCTAAAATCTGCACCAATTGCTTTGGAAGCTTGAATGGCAATTTCTTTAGCAACTTCCGTCGGTTCATAGGCGACCATCTTACCACCGCTAGTAATATTTGCTCTGAAATCATTTTCTGAATATCGTTTCATGGCAGCAACTACTTTGTCCCCTACGACTTGTAGTCTTATGTCTTTACCTTCACTTGATTTAATAAATTCTTGAAACATAAACGGTTTCCCATATAATTCTTGTACCTTCTCTTCTAGCTCCTTTTTTGTATGAATTAAATAGACTTGTTCCCCAAATGAGCCGTAAGCCTCCTTCACAATCATTGGAAATCGTAATTGTTCTATAATGAAATCTAAATTTGGAAGATCTTTTTCTTTACGATTATAATATACCTTTGGTGCAATAATAGTTTTCGGTATAGGAAGATTTTGTTTTGCTAAAGCTTGATACGTAGCAACTTTATCATCACTAGTTTCGATTACATCTGAGCGATTAAAGACAGGGATACCAAGAGATTCTAGTTGTCTAGCTAAATAAATATCTTTGTCAGTAAAAATAACATAGTCTGGTAATTCATAATCTGTTAGAACTTCAAGATTACTGGTACTTAATGATGATAATAGTTCATTGTTTTTTATTATATAGGTTTTAGAATTTTGCTTTGAGGCCGCTTCAAATAGCATCTCGGCAAAATCTAAAAATTTGTTACCAGGCAAATTGCCATTATAAATAATCCAACCAATTTTACTCAATATTCGAATTCCTTTCATCATATGCTATACTAAATTTTAATTGATAATAAAGCTGGTGATATTATGTTTCATAGTATAAAACAGATAGAATCTTTTTTTAAAGAGAGAAGTACATTAGGTATAAAGCCTGGACTAGATCGTATGTATGCGTTGCTAGCCTCTCAAAAGAATCCTGAAAAAAATTTTAAATCTATACATATTGCAGGCACGAATGGGAAAGGATCAACCTTAACGTATTTAAAGTCAGCCCTAGTTGAAAACAATTACCGTGTAGGAGTTTTTACTTCCCCTAGCTTTACTGGTTTGACTGGATATATTATGATTAATAATCAACCAATAAGTGATAAGTCTTTTATTCAATTGTTCAATAAGTTATTACCAAGTATAAAAGAGTTAGATTTAAAAGGGATGCACGCCACGGAATTTGAAATTATAACAACGATAGCTTATATGTATTTTAGTGAAAACATCGATATTGCTATTATTGAAGCGGGTATGGGTGGAAGAGAAGATTCCACCAACTGTATTCAGCCAATTGTCTCTATTATAACAAATATCGCCAAAGACCATGCTAGTTTTTTAGGAGAGACAATAGAAGAAATAGCTTACCATAAGGCTGGCATTATAAAAGATAATATTCCAGTAGTTCTCGGAAAAATTAACCCAGCTTGTATTTCAGTTATTGAGGAAGAGGTTCGCCTAAAAAATACAACAACTTTTCTGTTAAACAGAGATTACTTTTATAAAAGGACAATTATAGATGATAATCGACAGTTTTTAGAATGGAATTATCGTTATTTAAATTATCAGGTTGAAATTCAAATGACTGGATTACATCAAGCGGATAATGCTGCAACTGCTTTAATGGCACTACAGATAATCAAGAATAGTGGAATTAGTATAGAATGGGAAAAAGCACTTGCAGGATTAAGAGATAGTAAAGTTCAAGGTAGATTTGAAAAGATTCATGATAATCCGATTATAATACTAGATGGTGCACACAATCCGAATGGAATGGAAGCATTTCTTAACACGGTGAATCAATTATATCAAGATCAACATAAGCACCTAATATTTGCTGGATTTAAAGATAAAGAATTACAGAAAATGCTTGAGATGGCATTACCGTACTTTAATTCGGTAATGGTGACTTACTTTGATCATCCACGTGCAGAATCAGCTGAAAATTTAGTGGAAATGGTAGCATCTGACAAGGTGAAAAGTACGAATTGGGAAGAAGAAATGAAGAAAATAAAAGAAGGTAATGATATTTATTTCTTTGCGGGTTCACTACATTTTATCGGTATAGTTAGAGAATATATAAAAAATCAAACCTTGTAAGGTTATTCCGGTTTATGTTGAAATAAATAGTTCTCCTTGTGACAACATTCTCCTTACTTTTTGCAATGTATATGCTAGAGTTGAAAGAACGAATCTAGCAAAGTGGGGGTAACAGAACATGGCCGTTAAAAAACAAATAGTAGTCAGGTTAGATGGAAAAGGAAAACAAGGGTCTTTTCGTAAATCAAATTATAGTCAAGTAGAGAATATAGAGAGAATGAATGAAGAACTAGCAGCTGCAGAAGAATCTAGTGACAGTAAGATTCATACTTTTACTAGAAATTATGATATACCTTTACTATCACAATCTAGCTCAAAGAGTAAAAGTAATTTTCATATATTTAAACCGATTATTATTGCGATTATTTCTGCTATTATTATCGGTTCTATCATGGGATTTATTATGTTAAAAATAATAGTTAATTTTGACAATAATCTTACAGTAACACAAGATTATGTTGCTCCTACTAATGGTGAAGAAAATGGTAATGAGGGAACAACTACTTCCACCAGCACGGAAACTTCACAATATAAAATTGATGCAATGTCTGCCTATGTTTTACAAGGAGGAGTTTTCTCATCAGTAGCAGGTGCAGAGGTGGAATCAGAAAAGTTTGTGGATGCTGGATATTCACCAGTTATTTGGGAAAAAGACAATCAATTCTTTTTACTAGTAGATTTAGGTTTATCTAAGGAGTCATTGCAACAAGATGTGACTTCTCTTAAAGAGAGTGGAATAGAAGTATATGCGAAAGAATGGCAGTTAAGTGAACAAGAACTGGAACTTACAAAAGAGGAACATGAGTGGTTAGTTTCATTTCAAGATAAATGGAAATTGACTTTAGAGACAGGGAATATTGAAGCGAAACAGTGGCAACAGATATTAGATCAAGCGCCTACTCAGTCAGAAAAACTGTCTAGTCTAGTTCGTAGTATTGAGGAGAATGTTTCTGCTGATGATAAAAATACAGAAGGTGTTTTACTTAAAACTTGGAAAACTTTTGCAACGGTATTAACTACTGTAGGTGTGGAGTGATATAGTATAAAAAATTTTAAATTAAGAAGAAACCAGAACCTAAAAAATAGAGATATAGGTACTGGTTTTATTTTTTTGGATAAATTTTTTAAGTTGAAATGTTTATTTTGTTCATTTGTAAGTGATTCATAACTAAGCTATTCTATTTCTAAACGAAAGGAGGAAATATCGTTGAAAACTTCATCGATTATGATCAAAGATGTTCCGAAAGAAGACCGACCTCGTGAACGACTTCTAAGTTTAGGTGCTAATCATCTTTCGAACCAAGAGTTGTTAGCAATTCTATTAGGGAGTGGAACAAAAGATGAATCGGTTATGACCCTTGCTAATCGAGTTTTAATGCATTTTGAAGGATTAAAGCTTTTAAAAGATGCAACCTTTGAGGAACTTACTGCTATAAAAGGAATAGGAAATGCTAAAGGAGTATTAATTCTATCTGCGTTAGAACTTGGAAAGCGTTTAAGTCAGTATAGACCAAATGAACGTTATGTAATTCGCTCACCAGAAGATGGTGCAGATTATATTATGGAAGAATTGCGTAATTTAAATCAAGAGCATTTTGTAGTTCTGTTCTTAAATACTAAGAACCAAATTATTCATCGTCAAACAATATTTATTGGTTCACTTAATGCGTCAATTGTCCATCCTCGTGAAGTTTTCCGTGAAGCAGTTAAAAGGTCTGCTGCATCCATCATCGTAGCTCATAATCATCCTTCAGGTGACCCAACCCCATCCCAAGAAGATATCCATGTGACAAAACGACTTCAGGAATCCGGTAAAATGATAGGTATCGAATTATTAGATCACTTAATCATAGGAGATCATAAATTTGTATCATTAAAGGAAAAAGGCTATATATAGCACTATCAATTTCTCTCGTTTTTTCGTATAATTAAATAGATAAAGTATGAGCGCCATTTTCATATTAAGTTGAAAGTGGCGCTTCTTGAGATTGGAAAAGAGATAATACATATTTTTTCCATGGAATCATGTGCGTTATTTGAATATATTATACGGTCCGCCACATAAAATATAAAAGAACAGTCATGCTTTATAATGCAAAACTTATAGTAATCGGAGAGGGAGATATTATTGGGGATCTTTGGATTTTCTCAAGATTTAGGAATTGATTTAGGTACAGCTAATACATTGGTATTTGTTAAAGGAAAAGGTGTAGTATTAAGAGAGCCATCTGTCGTCGCTAAAAATGTAGAAACAGGTGAAATAGAAGCAGTAGGTAGTGCAGCAAGAAATATGCTAGGTAGAAATCCGGGGAGTATTTCAGTTATAAGGCCGATGAAAGATGGTGTAATTGCTGATTACGATACAACAGCTGCAATGATGCAATATTATATTAAACGTGCAATGAAGAGTCGTTCAACATTTGCTAAAAAGCCAAATGTGATGATTTGTGTTCCTTCAGGCATTACAATGGTAGAAGAGCGTGCAGTAATTGATGCATCGAAACAGGCTGGTGCAAGAGAGGCATTTCCAATTGCTGAACCATTTGCAGCAGCAATTGGAGCGGGGCTACCTGTATGGGAACCGACAGGGAGTATGATTGTCGATATAGGTGGTGGAACGACAGAAGTAGCAGTTATATCATTAGGTGGAATTGTTGCATGCCAATCTATTCGCAATGCAGGCGATAATATGGATAATTCTATTGTGAACTATATTCGAAAGTCGTATAATTTAATGATTGGTGAAAGAACAGCCGAACAGATTAAATTCGAGATTGGTTCAGCAAATGATAAAAGTATAGCAGAACATGAGATGGATATTCGTGGAAGAGATTTGCTTACCGGATTACCTAAAACTATATCTATTACCGGTAGGGAAGTTTCAGAAGCACTAAAGGATACAGTAGACGCAATTATAGATGCTGTTAAAACTACGTTGGAAAAAACGCCACCTGAATTAGCAGCAGATATTATGGACCGTGGGATTGTATTATCTGGCGGAGGTGCGCTATTACGTAATCTTGATAAAATAATTAGTGATGAGACTAAGATGCCGGTATTTGTTGCGGATAATCCACTAGATAGTGTTGTAATTGGGACTGGTAAATCGTTAGAATATATTCAACATTTTAAAGCGCAACCGAATGTATCTACTCGTCCTACAGTAGAATAAGTAGGTGTTTTTATGTCATTATTTCGGAAAAAAAGATTATTTATTATACTAATTGGAATTATAATACTCGTTGCTCTAATAGGGTTTTCAATAAAAGATCGTACCAATTTAACTACAGGAGAACAGTTTGTGAGTGATGTGATTGGAGTATTACAAAATGTAATTTCTGCTCCTGTACAGTATGTTGCGAACATCTTTGAGAATATCGATGATGTTCGTAATACATATGATGAAAATCTTATTTTACGAGAAAAGTTAGCGCAATATAAAGGATTAATTTATGAAGTACAAGAGATTAAAGAGGAAAATGAAGAATTAAGGGCGTTAGTAGAAAAAGAGGATTCGATTCGAGCGTATAATCCCATTCATGCGACTGTAACTGCAAGGTCTCCAGAACGTTGGATAGACCAGGTTACGATTAATAAAGGTTCACTTGCAGGAGTAAAAGAAAATATGGCAGTAATTACAGCTGAAGGTATGGTTGGGAAGATACAGACTGTTTCCGAGGTAACCTCTACCGTTCAACTGTTAACTGGTTTTGATGAATTTAACCGAATTTCGGCAACAGTTTCTCGAGAAGAAGGAAACGATATTTTTGGTCTAATCGAAGCATACGATAAAGAAACAAAGTCTTTATTGTTTAAAATCATCGAGGAATCAGACCAAGATTTGGAAGAGGGAGAACTAGTTGTTTCTTCTGGAATGGGTGGTGTCTTTCCAGCTGGTTTACTTATTGGTACTGTTAAAGAAGTTATTCCAGATCAATATGGATTAACGAAAACTGCATTAATTGAGCCTGCCGCTAATATGTATGAAATTAATAATGTAGTAGTAGTGGAACGATTATTAGGAAGCGAAGAGGGGGAGGAGGAATGAGACATATTTTCCTACCCCTTATTCTTCTATTAATACTAGTGTTGGAAGGGGTTGCACTGGACTTATTACCAAGTGGCCTCATTGACGGTGACATCATGATTACACCTCATTGGGTTTTAATGTTTCTAGTATTAATCGCAATCTATTATGACCGTAGGAATTCCTACCATTCCATCGTTTATGCTCTTATTTTTGGGCTTCTATTTGATATAGCTTATACTGGAATATTAGGGGTGTATATGTTTACTTACGGTGTTACCGTTTATATCATTCACGAACTAAGAAATATGTTACATAGTAATATTTATTCGGTATTATTGTTTGGTATAATAAGTATAATTATTGCAGATGTAATCATTAATATGATCTATTATTTTGTAGGAATAATGGATGCAGAATGGATTAACTACATCATGTCACGCTTATTGCCATCGATTTTAGCGAATTCTATTTTCTTACTTATTATTTATCCGATATTCGCCAAAAGGCTTGAAAAATGGAAAGATAATAGCATGAAATAGAATAAATTGATTAGTTTTTATACCTACACGTATAAATATTGAAGCACTAATGAGGTGAAAGCATTGCAGGACACAAAGCAAAAACAAAATGTAACTATAAAAGGCACTAGAGACGGGCTTACACTATTCATTGATGATCGTTGTTCATTTGAAGATGCGTGTAGGGAACTTCGTGATAAGTTATCCGTTAATAGCTCACAAAAAGATGAACAAGTCGTCCCTGTTACGGTAAAACTAGGAAGTCGTTATTTATATGATGATCAAATGGAAGAATTGGAAAAAATCATTACTGAAAAAAAACAGTTTACCGTTCAAACAATAGATTCGAATGTAATTTTAAAAGATGAGGCACTCAAGATGCTGGAGGATACGGAGATTAAAGTATATAGTCGAATCATCCGATCTGGACAAGTTCTGGAAGTAAAGGGTGACTTGCTTTTAATAGGAGATGTAAATCCGGGTGGAAAAGTTGTTTCAACCGGGAATATTTATATTATGGGTAGTCTTCATGGCATAGCCCATGCAGGAGTAGACGGTGACCAAAATGCAATTATTACAGCATCCTATATGAACCCGAGCCAACTTCGTATAGCGGATTACATTAGCCGTTCTCCTGATTACCAAACAGATGGCGTCTATATGGAATGTGGTCTCATCGATAAAGAAAAAGATAAAATCATAATTGATAGATTACAAGTTTTAACACATAAACGTAAAAGTTTAAGTGGATTTGAAAGGAGAATAATCAATGGGTGAGGCAATTGTTATAACATCTGGTAAAGGTGGGGTAGGAAAAACTACTACTACTGCTAATTTAGGAACTGCACTAGCTTTAATGGATAAAAAGGTTTGTTTGATCGATACGGATATTGGTTTACGAAATTTAGATGTTGTAATGGGACTTGAAAACCGCATTGTCTATGATATTGTGGATGTTATTCAAGGACGTTGTAAATTAAAACAAGCATTGATTAAGGACAAACGCTTTGACTATCTTTCTTTACTTCCAGCTGCTCAAACAAGTGATAAATCAGCTGTTACTCCAGAAGGAATGCGCGAAATTGTTAAGGAATTAAAAACGGAATATGATTATATTATAATTGATTGTCCAGCTGGTATTGAGCAAGGGTACCAAAATGCCGTGGCTGGGGCAGATAAAGCAATCGTTGTGACAACACCTGAAAAATCTAGTGTCCGTGATGCAGATAGAATAATTGGATTACTAGAAAAAGAAGAGATAGATTCACCAACATTAATTATTAACAGAATAAGGAAGCATATGATGAAAACAGGAGATATGCTTGAAATCGATGAGATTGTTCAAGTCCTTTCTATTGATTTAATTGGTATAGTATTAGACGATGATGAGGTAATAAAAGCATCAAATCATGGAGAACCAGTAGCATTCCAACCGAACACCAAATCATCCATAGCGTACCGAAACATAGCTAGAAGAATACTAGGAGAATCTGTACCACTTCAATCACTAGAAGACGAAACTGGTATGTTTAAAAAAGTGAAGAAGTTCTTTGGAATTAGAAGTTAATTTAATTAACAGAAGAATGAACAAATGATCGTTCATTCTTTTTTTGTTGTGAAATAAATGGGTTTTGATTATAAATAAGTATTACAATGCGTGATTGGAATGGAAAATACAAGCGACTCCAATGAAAGGATAGTTATCGGGGAGATCAATCAATTAAATATTTGTCCAATCATATCTTGTCCAATCCCTTCATACAATGGTATAAACGACGATTAATGAAGGAATGAGGACCTATGAAAAAAGAAATAAAGGATGTCAGAAAATCAATCAGTGAACGAAAAAAAATTAGAGGAGTGCCTACAAAAGCAAAATCATCAACGATAAGTACAATCATGCCTTCCATACCACAAGATGAAGAAAAACACGGTTTTTACCCTAACTTTATCGATAGCCAAGCAACAGATTATTCTAGAAGTACTACGATAACTAATATTATCTTAAAAGGGATATTTTCTATTATGTTATTTTTTTCTATCGCTATTATTTGGCAAAATGATGCTAAAATTTTTGATGCGCCAAAAGAATGGACAAGTAATATGCTAACTGAGGAATTCCCTTTTGCAAGTGTGTATAAGTGGTACAACGAAACGCTCGGGACACCATTAGGCTTTTCACCAGATAACTCAGACGATTCAGAGGAAGTATCTTTAGCATTACCAGTATCCGGTAATGTCATTGAAACATTTCAAGTGAATGGAAAAGGGATCATGATTGCACCAACAGAAACTACTTCAGTTACTGCACTACGTGAAGGTGTTGTCGTATTTTCTGGGAATAAACCAGATACAGATAAAACGGTAGTTATTCAGCATGCTGATGGATCAACTTCAACATATGGTTTTTTAAGTTCTATTGATGTGCATTTGTATCAGATTATCAATAACCACCAAAGGCTTGGAGAATTTACACCTACAGAAGCGAATGAAATGGTATATTTTGCAATTGAAAAAGATAATAAATATGTTGATCCGGTTCAGGTGATTGAAGTTGATGACAATCCGTAAGCTGATACCTCCAATTCATATACATCCAATTTTATTATTCTTTATCATCATATCTTTTATAACGGGGACATTTGTTGAATTGTTTATCATTTTATCTATTGTATTGTTTCACGAATTAGGCCATTATATAGCTGCGGCATATTTTAACTGGAGGATTAGGCAAGTAATGCTATGGATATTTGGTGGGGTAATGGATACCGATGAACAAGGAAGTAGACCTGTTAAAGAGGAATTCATTGTCACGATAGCAGGTCCTTTTCAGCATGTCATGATTTATTTATTAGTCCTTATTGCATCTTACTTTTCTTTGCTACAACCATCCTTAATTGATACGATACTTTTCTATAATACGACATTACTTGTCTTTAACTTACTACCGATTTGGCCATTAGATGGTGGCAAGTTATTATTTTTTCTCCTGTCGCAACGATATTCCTTTCAACGTGCATACCATAATATAATTATTCTATCGATAATACTTTGTTTACTAATTATTATAGTCCAGTTGTTAGTTTTCTCATTTACATTAAGTTCTATATTGATCATGGTATTTTTACTCTTCGAAAATAGATCAGAGTGGAAGAAAAGGCATTATGTATTTATCCGGTTTCTGTTAAATCGCTATAAAGGAAATAATTGGATTAAGTCTGTGAGCCCAATAACGGTACCATATCAATATACATTGATGGAGGTGTTTTCGCTTTTCAAACGCGACGTGAAACATTCTATCTTTATTCAAATGCCGGATAATAAACGGCTAGCAATTGATGAAAATGAATGTTTAAGAAGTTACTTCTTTGATAGAAATTATGATAAGACAGTTGGAGAAGCTGTTACATATACAATAATATAGAAACTCACTTGACAAAGATTAGCGTAACATGATAACATTTGTATGTTATTCATCGTAGCACCCGTGCTACAACCGCACAGAACAGGTTTTTAAAAGCTATTAATAGTTTACCTGTATGGCGAGTCTGAGTTTAATAAGGAGGTGCAGTTATGTACGCTATTATCGAAACAGGTGGTAAGCAAGTTAAAGTTGAAGAAGGCCAAGTAGTTTACGTTGAAAAAGTTACAGCAGACGTGGATGAAACTGTTACTTTTGACAAAGTTCTTTTCGTAGGTGGGGAAAACGTTAAAGTTGGTTCTCCTTATGTTGAAGGTGCTACTGTTACGGCTAAAGTTGAAAAACACGGTCGTCAAAAGAAAGTCACTGTATTCAAATTCAAGCCTAAGAAAAACTACCATAAGAAACAAGGTCATCGTCAACCTTATACGAAATTAGTAATCGAAAAAATTAACCAATAAGGGCCATTCTTATGATAAAGGTAACTGTATACCGAGATAATAATCAAATAAAGTCCTTTGAATTATCTGGACATGCAGATAGTGGTCCCTACGGATATGATTTGGTTTGTGCAGGAGTATCTGCAGTTTCATTTGGGGCAGTTAATGCCGTTTTGGAGCTAGCCGATATCGATCTAGCAATTGAACAAGGTAGTGATGGCGGTTATCTTCGTGTAACTATTTCAGATTCTGAAGCTAGTGAATCGATGGAAAAAGCCCAACTTCTGTTCGAAGGAATGATTGTTTCACTTCAAACAATTGAACGTGATTATAGTCAGTTTATTAAGATACAAAGTAAATAGGAGGTGCTCTAATGCTACGTCTAGATTTACAGTTCTTCGCATCTAAAAAGGGTGTAGGTAGTACAAAGAACGGTCGTGACTCTGAGTCCAAACGTCTTGGTGCTAAACGCGCTGATGGTCAATTCGTAACTGGTGGATCAATTCTATATCGTCAACGCGGTACGAAAATCTATCCAGGTGAAAACGTTGGTCGTGGTGGTGATGACACACTTTATGCAAAAATCGACGGTGTTGTAAAATTTGAACGCTATGGTCGTGACCGCAAAAAAGTTAGTGTTTACCCAGTTGCTCAAGAAGCATAATATTATGACTTATAAAGACTCCAATCATTTAGGTGGTTGGAGTTTTTTTGTTAGAAAATGTATTATAGGGAATCTTTTATATCTGTGATGAACCCATCCAAATTTTCTGCTATAATTTTACTATTGGGGGAGGATAATGTGGATATAAAGGATGTTATTCATTTATTGCGACTACAAAGACATGATCTAATGAACGATTTACAAATTGTTCATGGGTATTTAAGTATGGGAAAAAATGATAAAGTAAAGAACAAAATAAATAAAATTATTGAAGAGTTTAATCGTGAAAGATTACTTATGAATATAAATTGCCCGAATTTTGCTTTATGGTTAATCCAAGTGAATTTACAACATAATCATATTCAATTTACATACGATATCCATACTAAAAGTAAAAATCTACATTCATATGATAGTGTATTAACTAAAATTGGGAAAACAATAACTCGTTACATCTTAGACGATAAATTAGAAATAATAAAAGGGGAATTACTACTTTTAGAAAATGAAAGTATTTTGAACATGGTAATTACCTTAAGTGGGCGACCGATTGATTGGAATAGGTGGAAAGAAAGACTATCAGAAGAATTTGAAAATGTATTAATACAGGTAGAGGATCTAGAAGAAAGTATAAAATTTTCGTTCTCTATATCTTCGTTTGAATAGATGAGGTGAGTAGATGTTTGTCGATCAAGTCAGTGTCTATGTAAAAGCTGGAGACGGTGGAAATGGTCTTGTTGCTTATCGTAGAGAGAAATATGTACCTTTAGGAGGTCCTGCCGGTGGAGATGGTGGCAACGGTGGTGATGTTATTTTCAAGGTAGATGAAGGATTAAATACATTAATGGATTTACGTTATAATCGCCACTTTAAAGCTAAACGTGGTGAAAACGGAATGAGTAAGAATCAACATGGTAAAAACTCTGTACCACTTATTGTACCAGTACCGCCTGGAACGACTGTAATTGATGAGGATACAAATCAAATCATTGCAGATCTTACCATTCATGGCCAAGAAGCAGTCATTGCAAAGGGTGGTCGAGGTGGTCGAGGGAATTCCCGTTTTGCAACCCCTCGTAATCCTGCACCCGATTTTGCTGAGAACGGTGAACCGGGTGAAGAAAAGAATATAAAAGTAGAATTGAAATTGATAGCAGATGTAGGGCTTGTTGGATTCCCAAGTGTCGGTAAATCTACGTTTTTATCCGTTGTAAGTGCAGCTAAGCCAAAAATTGCAGATTACCACTTTACAACGTTAGCTCCTAATTTAGGTGTCGTGGATACTGGTGATCAACGAAGCTTTGTATTAGCTGATTTACCAGGATTAATCGAAGGAGCTCATCAAGGCATAGGTTTAGGGCATCAATTTTTACGTCATGTAGAGCGGACGAGAGTTATCATTCACGTTATAGACATGGCCGCTACTGAAGGAAGAGATCCTTTTGAGGATTATGAAAAAATTAATAAAGAATTAAAAGAATATGATGAAAAGCTCATGACTAGACCACAAGTAATTGCGGCGAATAAAATGGATATGCCTGGGGCTGAAGATAATTTAGAGAAGTTTAAAGAACAACTTGGTGAAGGTGTGCCAGTATATCCAGTGTCAGCTTTAACAAAAGAAGGATTAAGAGATATTTTATATGCGGTGGCAGATCTTTTAGAAACGATACCGAAGTATGCACCTCAACTTGAGGAAACCGAGGAAAAAGTAGTCTATCGCTATCAGAAAGAGGAAAAAGGATTTACCATTAATCGTGATGATGATGGAGCATTTGTTGTTTCAGGTCCGAAGATTGAAAAGTTATTCAAAATGACTGACTTTAACCGTGATGAAGCAATTCGTAGATTCGCACGTCAAATGCGGTCAATGGGGGTAGATGAAGAGCTTCGTAAAAAAGGTGCAGTAGACGGAGATACTATCCGTATATTACAATTTGAATTTGAGTTTGTTGATTAAAGTCGTTCTCCTAGAGAATGGCTTTTTTATTTGTTTCGAATAAAGTTCAACATTTCCATATATTTTGCATATCTTGATATAGAGTGATTAGCCCAGAATGAGAGAAGTGAAAGGAGTTCGTAACACATGAAAATTCATATTGTACAAAAGGGAGATACAATGTGGGAGCTATCCCAAAAGTATGGAGTTGATTTTGAAGAATTAAAAGCTGCAAATTCACATATTGCTAGTCCAGACATGATTATGCCTGGTATGAAAATTCGTATTCCAACAACAGCTAAAACAGTTAAAAAAGAAGCTCCAGTAAAAGAAGTAAAGAAAGAACAACAGGTAGAAACACCATATAAGGATATTTCTCCTAAACCAATACCTGTAATTAAAGAAGATGATGAAAAACCAGTAATGCAAGTAAAACCAGAAGTTCCTATGCCCGAGATGCCGCAAATTCCGCAAATGACCATGCCTCTGATGCAATCTCCAACAATTGAACAAGAACAACATACAACCTATATGACTTTTAACTTTCCAGAAAGCTCAGAGAGTAAGGAATCTCATGACAAACCAGTACATCATGAAAAAAAGACTAAAGAGCAGCCTGCAAGTTTCCAACCGATTTACGAACCAATGCATCACCCAGTCCAAATGATACCTTGTTTCCCTGTTCATCCTTGTCACCATGTTCATCCTTGTTGGGGAGGGCATCCAGTACCTTTATTTCCGATGCAATTGCCTGCACATGTCGGGCAGCAACCAGTAATGCCAATGGTACAAAATACTAAAGATGATTGTGGCTGTGGAGGTCCTTCGATTCCGCAAATGGGCGAAACATTTGATCCGAATATGTTCCAAGGACAACAAGGAATGCCACAATTTGATCCAAGTATGTTCCAAGGACAACAAGGAATGCCACAATTTGATCCAAGTATGTTCCAAGGACAACAAGGAGTGCCACAAATTAATCCAAGTATGTTCCAAAGCCAACAAGGAATGCCGCAGTTTGATCCGAATTTTGCTGGGAACCAAGTAGATGGACAGCAATCAGAAGCAAATGTAACTTTTCCAACCATGCCAGGCTATCCTGAAAATGGTTTTCCAACCCCTCCTGGATTCGGTGAATTACGAGTGAATGAGGAAGAATCATCAGATTGAGTAACGAACTAAGTAGAGACGATCAAAGAATCAATCGTCTCTCTTCTTTTTTATATTGGGAGGGAAGTATTGAAGCAAAAATTATTCAACCAATTAAGCGTAACATATATTATATCGAAACGATTTCTGGTAATAAATATGTGCTGAAAGGTCATTCCAATGTTATTAATTTAAAGCAGCAATGGGATTTTTTTGATTCATTTCATTCTAAAGAAATTGTGCCTTTTGTTCGATATCCAAATGGTAAAAATGAGATTTCTACAGGAACCAATTATTATTGGACAATTTCTCCATATATAACAGGAAGAAAGCTAAATTATCAGTCGGAAGTGGATAGACAGAGAGCGGTTAAAACAATAAAAAAATTTCACACTGCTGCAAGTCAAATATATGTTCATAATATGGTGAAAAAGTCGTTGTTTATTAAAAGATGGCAAGCAAGGCTGTATAAATTTATAGAAACAGAACAACTATTTGAAAAAGAAGGGTTCTTATATTTATATCATGATATTATTTTCTTAATGAAACGATATTTAGAAATTGTGTCTAGATATCCGTGGTATAAAGAACAATTACATGCTGAGACGAATGGAACATGGGTACATGGTGATGTTGCATCACATAATTTTATACAAAATGAAAAAACATATATGATTGATTTTGACCTGTTACAATGTACTTTTCAAGATTATGATTATATTCAATTAGGGCAACGCTTTTTGCCACACATTAATTGGGACGTAGAAACATTATTATCTTATAAGATGGTTAATGAAGAAAGTTTGGAACGATTCCTAATTACAGTATTTATTCCAAGTGATATGTTGAGGGAATGGTTACATTTCTTAACAGGAAAAAGACGGATTAGTGTGGAATCGTACTTGCAGACAATGGAACAAGAATGGATTAAACGAAAAGATTTTTTAAATGATTCTAAGCGGCTATTAAAGTAAAGCACTTGCAATTTATTATTAAAAGTAAGATAGGATTTTTTCCACTTTTTTTTGAAAAAGGATAATATAACCGGTTGTAAATTACCTCTCTTTTAGCAAACTAGCTGTAAGGGAGGTTATATTATGCGTAGAAAATTACTTCTTGTTCTGACAAGTTTAATTTTTGCTACCGCCTGTGGAAATGAAACGGAAGAAGGTACAAATGAAATCAACAACAATTCCATCAGTCCGATCAATTATGAAACACCAGAAGAACAGGAAGAAAGAACCGATAATCGAGAAAAAACCATTGGTGAACTAGGTGGCTATCCGCAAAGTGAACAAGAATATGTAAATGAAGGGGATAAAAATTTAGGAGCGAGCAATGAAGATTCCTATACTAATGAAAGAACGTTACAAATTTCTGAATATTTATCAGAAAGAAAAGAAATTGTTCAAGCTCAAGTTGCTGAAACAGATGAACGAATTATTGTAGCTGTCATGACAGGAAATAAATATTATCCCGACTTACAAGATACAATTGAAGATGAGGTAAGACAAATTGTTTCCGATAAAGAAATTGTAGTCTATACTGATAGCATTTGGTGGGACCGAATGCGCAATTTAAACAGTAGTCCTAACCATCTAGATGAAGAAATCGAAGAAAACTTAAATAACTTCTTTAGAAATGATTAGGGACAGGTACATTGGCTCAAACCTACAAGGAGAAATCTTTGTAGGACTTTTTTATGCAATATATAATAGTTTAGGGCACTTTGAATAGATGAGGCAATAATGGCTCAATGAACTTTTCCCTCTGTCCAACATGTGCTGGGATTGGGAAATTGTGATAGAATAGGTGAAGGATTTAAAGTGGGGAGAAGATAGAATGATTTCGTATTTACGTGGGAACTTAGTCTCTATTCAAGATGAGGCTGTTATTATAGATGTGAATGGTATAGGGTATGAAGTAATTTGTCCGAATCCATTTGTATTTCAAGATTATTTAAATAAGGAATTTCACATACATACTTATTTCCATGTGCGAGAGGATGCTCAAATATTATTTGGCTTTAAAAATGAGGACCAAAAATATTTATTTACAAGATTATTATCAGTTTCTGGTATTGGTCCAAAAGGGGCATTAGCGATATTAGCTGGAGTTAATATTCCGGATTTTGTAGCGGCTGTTGAGCGTGAGGATGACAAATTCTTAACTAGTTTTCCTGGGGTTGGCAAAAAAACAGCAAGACAGATTATTCTTGATTTAAAAGGAAAATTAACTGCGAACATCCATATTTCCAATGTTGACGTAGAAACTGATACAAAGGGTCAAGTGCGATCTGATGAATTAAAAGAAGCAGTTGAAGCGTTAAAAGCTTTAGGTTATATGGATAAAGAAGTTAAACAAATTCTACCAGAACTGAAAAAAGATATTAACGATCATAATACGGATGAAATAATTAGAAAAGCGTTAAGCTTGTTAATGAAAAAATAGGGAGGAAGATTGTATGGATGAGCGAATGGTTACTGGTGAGTTACATGCTGAAGAATCCTCCGTTGAGCTTAGTCTTCGCCCGACAACATTAAATCAATACATTGGTCAGGACAAAGTAAAGGAAAACTTACAAATCTTTATTCAAGCTGCAAGGATGCGAAATGAACCATTAGATCACGTACTATTATACGGACCACCAGGACTTGGAAAGACAACTCTTGCTGCTATCATTGCTAATGAAATGGGAGTGAATTTTCGTTCTACATCTGGTCCAGCAATCGACCGAGCTGGAGATTTAGCAGCTATTCTTACCTCTTTAGAAGCGGGAGACGTTCTATTTATTGATGAAGTTCATCGTCTGCCAAGAGCGGTTGAAGAGGTACTATATTCAGCTATGGAAGATTTCTTTATTGATATTGTAATTGGTACTGGACCAAGCGCAAGATCTGTCAGAATTGATTTACCTCCTTTCACATTAGTAGGTGCTACTACAAGAGCAGGATTATTATCAGCACCTCTACGCGATAGATTTGGAGTACTATCGAGGTTAGACTATTATGAAACGAAAGATTTGTGTGCGATTGTAGAACGAACTGCAGAGATTTTTGAAACGAAAATTGTAAAAGAAGCAGCACGAGAAGTTGCACGTCGATCACGAGGAACGCCACGTATAGCTAATCGTTTGCTGCGTCGAATTCGAGATATATCTCAAGTGAACGGGGAGGAGCAAATAAGCTTAGATACGACTAATATAGCGTTACGCATGCTTCAAGTAGATGACCAGGGATTAGATCATATAGACCATAAATTGTTAAAAGGAATCATCGAGGGATTTCAAGGTGGACCAGTTGGATTAGACACAATTGCTGCAACTATTGGTGAAGAATCACAAACAATCGAGGACGTCTATGAACCATTTTTATTACAAATTGGATTTATTCAACGAACACCTAGAGGCAGAGTGGCAACACATAAAGCATATCAACATTTTGGTATGAAAGTGAATGATGAAGCGTGAATTTAGGTAAGATGTTTATTATAATAGGAATTATTTTCATCGTTATTGGGGTAATATGGTTAATTGTTGGTAGACTACCTGGTGATATATCGTTTAAGAAAGGAAATGTCACCTTTTATTTCCCAATCATGACTTCTATTGTTGTCAGTATCATTCTATCGTTGATTTTTTACATTATAGGAAGATTTCGTTAAAAGGAGTAACACCATGAATATTGAAGATTTTGATTTTGATTTACCAGAAGAATTAATAGCCCAAACACCATTGACTGAGAGAAGCGCATCTAGATTAATGGTATTAAACCGAGAAAAGAAGGAAATAGATCATAAGCATTTTAATAATATTAAAGATTATTTAAGACCCGGAGATTGTTTAGTACTTAATGATACACGAGTTTTACCAGCAAGACTTTATGGAATAAAAGAAGATACAGGTGGAAAAGTGGAGATACTCCTTCTTAAGCAGCTAGAGGGAGATTCATGGGAAGTTTTAGCAAAACCTGCAAAACGCCTTAAAGAAGGAAGCATCCTAACTTTCGGGGAAGGGAAATTACGAGCTACCTGTACAGATACACTGGAACATGGTGGGCGTATATTACAATTTGATTATGAAGGTATTTTCTATGAAGTATTGGATGAGTTAGGTGAAATGCCTCTACCTCCATATATTAAAGAACAATTGCCAGAAAAAGAACGCTATCAAACTGTGTATGCTAAAGAACAAGGGTCTGCTGCTGCTCCGACTGCTGGGTTACATTTTACGAATGAATTATTGGAAGAATTAAAGGAAATGGGTGTAACGATTACGTTTATTACACTTCATGTAGGACTTGGAACTTTTCGTCCTGTAAGTGTAGACAATATTGACGAACATAAAATGCATGCAGAATTCTATGTCATGTCAAAGGATACAGCTGATACGTTAACAAAGATTAGGGAGCAAGGTGGTAGAATTATTTCAGTAGGGACAACGTCTACAAGAACTCTTGAGACGATTGCAAGAGATAACAATGGACAATTTGTCGAATCTAGTGGTTGGACAGATATATTCATCTACCCTGGATTTGAATTCAAGGCTATTGATGGGCTTATAACGAATTTTCACCTACCTAAGTCAACGTTAATTATGCTTGTAAGTGCGTTTAGTGATCGTGAATTTATATTGAAAGCTTATAATACTGCAGTACAAGAAAAATATCGCTTCTTTAGTTTTGGCGATGCGATGTTAATTATTTAGAAGAGGAAAGATAAAATGACTATACCTATACGTTATGAATTAATTAAAACAGATAAACAAACAGGGGCTAGACTTGGAATTGTTCATACACCTCATGGTTCTTTTGAAACCCCGACCTTTATGCCAGTTGGAACACTTGCAACGGTAAAAACGATGAGTCCGGAAGATTTAAATACAATGGGTGCAAATATTATCTTATCAAACACCTACCATTTATGGTTAAGACCGGGTGAAGATATTATTAAAGAAGCTGGCGGATTACATAAGTTTATGAATTGGGATGGTGCAATTTTAACTGATTCAGGTGGATTTCAAGTGTTTAGTTTAAGTGATATGCGGGAAATTAAGGAAGAGGGAGTTCACTTCAGAAACCATTTAAATGGAGAAAAGCTATTTTTGTCTCCAGAAAAGGCTATGCAAATTCAAAATGATTTAGGCTCTGATATTATGATGGCTTTTGATGAATGTCCACCGTATCCAGCAACATATGAATATATGAAGCAATCTGTGGAAAGAACTTCTAGATGGGCAGAAAGATGTTTAAAAGCTCATGCGAAACCAGATGTTCAAGGGTTATTTGGAATTATTCAAGGTGGAGAGTTTGAGGATTTACGTCGACAAAGCGCACAAGACTTAATTTCTCTTGACTTACCAGGCTATGCAGTAGGTGGACTTTCTGTTGGCGAACCGAAAGATGTTATGAATCGGGTATTAGAATTTACGACACCGTTAATGCCAAGTAATAAACCAAGATACTTAATGGGTGTTGGTTCTCCGGACTCCTTAATAGATGGCGCCATTCGTGGTATAGACATGTTTGATTGTGTATTACCAACACGAATTGCACGAAATGGAACATGTATGACTTCATCAGGTAGATTAGTGGTACGAAACGCAAAATATGCACGTGATTTTAATCCGATTGATGAAAACTGTGATTGCCATGTATGCCGTAATTATTCAAGAGCATACATAAGACATTTAATAAAATGCAATGAAACATTCGGATTTAGACTTACTACTTATCATAACTTGTATTTTCTGTTAAAATTAATGGAGCAAGTACGACAAGCAATACGCGAAGATCGACTTGGAGACTTTAAAGAAGAATTCTTTGAACAATATGGTCTTAATAAACCAAATGCAAAGAATTTTTAGTGACGTTTAGAAAGCTAAAATTTTTAAACGAATAGATTTGAAAGGAGGGACAAGTACATGGAAAATTTTGTGACGTTAATACCATTAATAGCAATGTTTGTTATCTTCTATTTCTTGCTAATTCGTCCACAACAAAAACGTCAAAAACAAGTAAGACAAATGCAGTCTGAACTTAAAAAAGGTGATTCTGTTGTAACGATTGGTGGTTTTCATGGTGTAATTCATGCTTTAGATGAAAACACTGTAGTATTACAAGCAGGAGACGGTTCAAAACTTACATATGATCGTTCTGCGATTCGTGAAGTTAAAACTGTATAATAACAAATGATAAAAGAGACTGACCTTTTGGTTAGTCTCTTTTGTGTAATCTTGCATGGATTTATACTAGAACCTTCCCGCAAATACTTTTTTATTACTTGTATGGTTCAAATCTTTACTCATGATTTGAAGCAATGTTAACCCCGATAGCTCCACCAAATAATGCAGCCAGAATGTAGAATAGGTGATGGATAGTCTGTTGTAAATCGAAGCCTACTTGATATCCTAAAAATTGAACTAAAAACGTAAACACGGTGAATCCTAGTCCAGTAATGGTACCAATCAACCAACCCTTTTGTTTTCCTTTGGCACCCGCAACTGCCCCACCAATAAATAGTGAGATTAATCCAATAACAAGTGTTACCCAATCAAGAGCAGGTTCATTAAAACTGGAAAATCGTAATAGTAAAGCTAAAGCCATACTTGAAACTAGAATTAATCCAAGTACAACGATCCAACCATAAAGTAGAGCAGTGAATTGTTGGTTACGCATAAAACTCCCCCTCACAAAAGTCC
Organism: Ornithinibacillus jepli; assembly: GCF_047228935.1. Classification (NCBI taxonomy): domain Bacteria; kingdom Bacillati; phylum Bacillota; class Bacilli; order Caryophanales; family Bacillaceae; genus Ornithinibacillus; species Ornithinibacillus jepli. The sequence continues at coordinate 1,322,447 of NZ_JBFEGG010000001.1, read as the reverse complement.
TTTTATAGTATTCATATTCTCGTCCTATAAAAAGTAGACGAGTTTTTTGCAGTGATTTTATGATTTAATCCATTTTTGGATAAAAGGAATTTGTTCTAGTTCTTCTTTTGTAATGAACTTTAAAACAAAAAGTAGTACGATATAAATAGCTGTCAGGATGATTAAGGCTAAGCCAAATAATATGATGTTTGGATCAAATTGAATGTAAAAATCAAAAATCATTTTTCCAATAAACCAGGTTACGATGATTAATGCTATCATTTTCATTATGTCTTTGATTGGGATATAAAAATTAATAGCCTGACGTAGGGAGGCTAGATGTAATAATGTGATTAATATAACGCCTACTGACATAGCTATTGCAACACCCATGATGCCGAAACTTTCATTGGATGCAAGTATAAACAACACAACAAATTTTACTACTGCTCCAACTAAACTATTCCACATTGCTGGTCTAGCGAGATCAAGTGCCTGTAGTGCTGCTTGTAAAGGTGACTGTATATAAAGTAGAATATAAAATGGTGCCATAAATATTAAGATATTACTAGCATTAGCAGTACCATACATAAAAGATAATATTGGGACCGCAAAAATAGAAAGTACAACGGTTGCAATAGCTCCTGAAGCGAATGATATTCGAATAGATTGGTGAATTCGATAATGTATAAGTTGACTATTTTTTCTTGCCTCGGCTTCCGAAATGTTAGGAACTAGAGCTATGGATAGTGATTGAGTTATAAATGTAGGTAGAAAAAGGAGTGGTAGAACAAATCCAGTTAACTCTCCATATTGTTTTGTAGCTAATTTATTTGAGATACCTGCTAAGTTTAAGCTATGTGCAACAATAATTGGTTCAAGGAAATAAGAAAAGGAACTAATCATTCTACTTCCTGTACTTGGTAACGCGATAGAGAATAGTTCTTTAACAGTTTGTTTACTAGATTTTATATAAGCAAAAAAACGATGGCGTATACGAATTGTTTTCTTACTCTTAAATTGAAATATCATATAGAGTAAGGAAGCAAATTCACCTAAGATAACACTAAACATGGCTCCGGCTGCTGCAAATTGTACACCATAAGGTAATAGTAGATGTACAAATAGGGCAACAAAGCTTATTCGTACAATTTGTTCAATAACTTGTGAATAGCTTTGTGGTTTCATGTTTTGTTTCCCTTGGAAATAGCCACGTAAAACAGATGAAACTGCAACAATCGGAATGATTGGACTAACCGCAATCAAAGGATAAATGGTTCGATCATCTGTCAATAACGTAGTAGCAATAAATGGTGCGGCAACTATCATGACTGCTGTAAAGATAATACTAGAAATAGATGTTATGATAATCGAAACAACTAATATTCGTTTAATTTTAGCTTGGTCGTTTTGTGCATCTGCTTCTGCTACGCGTTTTGAAATGGCAACTGGAAGTCCGAGTTGGGTTAAAGTCATCACTAGGAATAGAGTAGGAAGAGCCATCATATATAGGCCGACGCCCTCTTCGCCCATTAGTCTGGCAACGACAAGACGATTTACGAAGCCTAGAAATCGGGTGATCATTCCTGCTAATATTAAGATAAGGGTCCCTTGGAGAAAAGTTTGTTTAGACAACATCGACGACCTACCTTCTCAAAAAATAAATTTTCATATACAATGATATATATGCAAGATTAGTGGCTAAGCATGACAACTTGTACAATGAATTAATTCTTTCTAGGAAGGTGAAGGTCTTGGAAATAATAAAGACTGTTGATAATTGGAAAGAGGAGCTAAAGCCAGCTTTAGAGAGTAAGGCGCTGGAGTTTCAATTAATGGGGTATTCTAAAGCAACAGAAGAAGATGTTTGGAATTGCCTTTCAAAGAAGGTGTGGAAAGGTAATCCAGAAAAAAGGCTATATGAGGTTGTCCAAGATGTCTTGCACCTTAGTTCAACTATTTATATGAGCTATTTAACGATAGATGCATACCAAGATGATGACTTGATGGCTTCCATAGCAGCTCTAACCGGCAGTGATTAAACCCCTGTAAGCTTATACATACACGGTTTGATACAGATTAAGGGAGGAACTATTTATTATGAAAAGTAAAGGACGTATTACATCCTTTTTCCTAATAGTTATTGCATTAGGACTTATTATTGGACTATTTACACCAAGTGTTACTAAAAATATTAATCTTGGGCTAGATTTACAGGGTGGATTTGAGGTTCTTTATAAAGTGGAACCTTTAGATGACAATCAGGAAGTAGATCGCAAATTAATGGAAGCTACTGTTCAATTATTGAATGATAGGGTTAATAAGCTTGGGATAAGTGAAGCAGTAATTGACATTGAAGGGGAAGACCGAATTCGGGTCCAGTTAGCTGGTGTTGAAAACCAAACACAGGCTCGAGAAATGTTAGCAACCAGTGCTAGACTAACTTTTCGAGATGTAAACGATACTGTTTTATTAGATGGTGCGGATGTAAAAGAAGGTAGTGCTAAGCAGGATTTCCATCCTGACACGAATGCTCCAATTGTTACTTTACAATTAAATGATGGTAAAAAATTTGCTGATGTAACGAGAGAATTATCTACTAAGCCAGAAGGAGAAAATTTACTAGTTATTTGGATGGATTATGAAGAGGGTGATTCCTTCAAAGATGAAGTACTAAAAGAGGATCATAAGTTTATTTCAGCTCCATCTGTAAATGAACCTATAACTGGTGGAAATGTTATGATTACTGGATCCTTTACTATTGAGGAAGCACAGTATCTTGCAAATATCATTAACTCAGGATCCTTACCAGTAAATATGGACGAAATCTTCTCAACGTCAGTAGGAGCACAGTTTGGTGAGCAAGCATTAGATCAAACTGTATTTGCTGGAATCATTGGTATTGGGATTATTTTCTTATTTATGTTAGTTGTGTATCGTTTCCTAGGACTCATTTCGGTTATTTCATTAAGTGCTTATGTCTTTTTAGTGCTTGTTATCTTTGAAAGTCTTAATGGTGTTCTTACTTTGCCAGGTATTGCTGCTTTAATCCTAGGTGTTGGTATGGCGGTCGATGCTAATGTCATAACCTTTGAACGTATTAAGGAAGAGCTGCGTGAAGGTAAATCACTTCCATCAGCATTTAAAACTGGAACTAGTAATTCATTACGAGCTATTCTCGATGCAAACATTACTACGCTTTTAGCGGCTGCTGTATTATTTGCTTTTGGGACAAGTTCTGTAAAAGGTTTTGCTACGATGCTAATTATTAGTATAGTTGTTAGCTTTATAACTGCAGTCTATGGAACTAAACTATTACTGCAATTATGGATTAAAGTTAAATACTTTAAAAATCATCCTGGTTGGTTTGCAGTAAGAAAGTCAGATATTAAAGATATACGAGAGAATACCGAACTACCAGCTACTTTCCTTCGTAAGGAGTGGAGTGTTGTAGATCATCGTAAAAAGTTTTTCATTTTTACTTCTATTCTGCTGGTTATTGGTGCAATTTCCCTAATAGTCTTTAAATTGAATCCCGGAATTGATTTTACAAGTGGATCAAGGGTGCAGATTATGGCGGAACAATCGCTTAATTCTGAAGAAATTAAGTCAGACCTTAATAATTTAGGGCTAGAGGCAAAATCATTAGTAATTTCAGGTGAAAATAATGAAATTGCGGTTATTCGATACCAAGAAGTAATTGAGGATAAAAAAATCGGTGAGCTTACTGATTATTTCCTAGAAAAATATAATGCTGAACCAAGTGTCAGTGTTGTCTCTTCAATAGTTGGAGAAGAATTAGTAAAGAATGCAGTTTATGCACTTCTTATTGCTGCTATTGGAATGATTATTTATGTGGCGTTCCGCTTTGAGTTTTTCTTTGCGATAACGACTATAATCGCTCTACTTCATGATGTATTTATTATGCTTATGGTCTTTAGTATTTTTAGAATCGAATTTGATGTAACAATAGTTGCGGCAATACTAACAATAATTGGTTACTCAATAAATGCAACCATCGTTACCTTTGACCGAATTCGTGAAAACATCCAACGCACGAAAAAAGCAGTTAAGTCCTTTAAAGACCTTGCAAGTATCGTGAATAGGAGTATCGTACAAACGATGACTAGGACGGTAAATACTACGATAACAACTATAATTGCTGTCGTAGCATTCCTTGTTCTAGGTGCAGAACCGATACAAGGATTCGGGATAGCATTATTCGTAGGTCTAATTGCAGGAACCTATTCATCTCTATTCCTTGCTACTCAATTGTGGCTAGTATGGCGAGGGAAGAATATTAAAGAAAGACCAGTTGATTTTAGAAAGAAAAAACGTGTTGAAGGACCACAAGTATAAAAGACAATCCCTTTGCAAATTGCAAGGGGATTGTTTCTTTATTCTTTGTATAAAATATAGATTAGAGATTAAGGAGGTTATTGTATGAAAGGTCAAACCTATGTAATTATTGCTATTATTTTTATGATAGTAGTCGCTATATTTGCTGTTACCAATGTAAGTCCTGTTCAAGTAAATTACTTTTTCTGGCAAGTAGAGTCACCTTTGATCCTTGTCATATTATTTTCTGTGCTAATGGGAGTGATCATAACGGCAGCAGTTGGTATGGTAAAAATGTTTAAAATGCAAAAGGATTTAAAAAGTTTGCGAAGAAAGAATGATAAATTAACGCAGCTATTTGATAAAGACAAGGTGGAGAAATTAAACGAAACTGAAACTGATAGTTGAATTCTGGTTACCTTGATTAGATATTCTCATTGCTACCCCTGACTCTATTTGTGTATAATAGATTAGTCAGGGGTGAATTTATGTTACGAAGCAAGTCAAAATGGAAATTTGTAAGTTCTGAAGAATGTCAAGGACAGTGGAAGGATAACTCAACTGAATTGTCCCCCGTGATAAAAGAGTTATTAATACAACGTGGTATACAATCGAATGAAGAGGCACAAGAATTTTTGTTGCCATCTATTGATAAATTAATTGATCCATCGAATTTAGCATCAATGGATAGTGCTACAAAGCGAGTTCATCAAGCGATTAAAGCCAAAGAAAAAATATTAGTATTTGGTGATTATGATGCAGATGGCGTTAGTTCTACAACCATACTTATTAAAACGTTACAAGAGCTAGGAGCGGATTGTGATTTTTATATACCTAACCGGTTTACAGAAGGATATGGACCGAATGAATCCGCATTCAAAAAAGCTTTTGCGGACGGATTCAAGCTTATTATTACGGTAGATACTGGAATAGCATCTGTCCATGAAGCAGAAGTTGCTAAAGAACTAGGGCTAGATTTAATCATAACAGACCATCATGAACCACAGGATGTTTTACCTGATGCGTACGCAATTATACATCCTAAATGTTCTCCAGATTATCCGTTTAAAGAATTAGCTGGTGCAGGTGTAGCATTTAAATTTGCACAAAGCTTACTTGGTTACTTTCCAGAACAGTTTTTAGATTTAGTTGTAATAGGAACAGTAGCTGACTTAGTTCCTTTAGTTGGAGAAAACCGCATTTTAGTTTACTTTGGCTTAAAGAAATTATCAGTAACAACGAAACAGGGACTAATAGCTTTAAAGAAACAATGCAATATAGAAGGGAAAACTACCGAAGAAGATATTGGCTTTTTAATTGGACCTAGATTAAATGCGGTAGGGAGATTACAGGATGCAGATCTTGCAGTCCACCTTTTATTAACAGAGGATCCTGAAGAGGCAAATGAACTAGTAGAAATGGTTGGACAACTTAACCAAGAAAGACAACAAATTGTTGCTTCCATTGTAAAAGAAGTGGAACAACTAGAAAATATAGATGCTAGTAAAGGTGTAATAGTTGTAGCTAAAAAAGGGTGGAATGAAGGAGTCCTAGGTATTGTTGCGTCTAGGTTAGTTAGAAAATATGACCGACCAGCTATTGTGCTGTCTATTAATGAAGAAAATGGTACTGCAAAAGGTTCGGCAAGAAGTATTCCAGCATTTGATTTATTTCAAAGTTGTATGAATTTAAAAGATCTTTTTACGCATTTTGGTGGTCATGCACAAGCTGCTGGAATGACGTTACCAGTTGAAAATGTGGCCTTACTAGAAAAAGAACTAGATACTATAATTAAACAGGAATTAACGAGTGAAGATTTCAAACAAGAGGTTCTAGTAAGTAAAACACTTCAGCTTTCGGATATTTCTGAAGGGCTAATTAATGAAATAGGTAAACTTGCACCATTTGGTATGGCAAATCCAAAGCCGAAGTTTCATATTAAATGTAATCCTTATGAAGTTCGCCAATTAGGGAATATGAAAAAACATCTTAAGCTCATGTTTAACGAAAATGGAATTTCGTTAGAAGGTATTGCATTTGGGATGGGAGATTTATATTCTTATATATCACCTAAAGCGTTAGTTTCGGTTGTTGGTGAGCTTGGGATAAATGAATGGAATGGTATACGTAAACCACAGATTGTTGTGGAAGATATGGAAATCGGTCATTGGCAACTATTTGATCACCGAGGTAAAAAACAAGTTGATATTAGGGACTTCCTTAATCAATTTGATAACCACACCGTACTATATAATGAAAAATTCAATACCGTTCATAACTTTCCTGATGAAATTAGACAAATAACATATCAAGAAGCGGTAGCATTAGATGAGAAAGTCGACGTATTGTATCTTTATGACCTACCATCAGATCTAGAAGAATTAAGACTCATTATCAACAAAGTAAAACCGGTAAATATACATGCATGTTTTTATGTGGAAAATAGTGCTTACTTGTCTGCATTTCCATCTAGAGAAGACTTTAAATGGCTATATTCTGTAATCTGGAAAAAACAAGTCCTTGATAGTAGAAAAGACTTAAATCCAATTATAAATGCAAAAAAATGGCATAAAGATGCTGTTATATTTATGTTAAACGTGTTTTCTGAGCTTGAATTTGTTAATATAAATAATGGACTTATTCAATTAAATAAATCACCTCAGAAAAAAGATCTGCAGGAAGCAAGCGTTTATCAGGAACGTTTAAAACAAACAGAAATTGAAAAAATACTTTATTACGCTACGTATGAAGAATTATTGAGATGGTTTCAAGATTGTATGGGACAGATGGAAAACCTTAAGGAGGAAATGAAGCATGGATTATAAACAATACATTAAAATTGTACCCGACTGGCCTAAACCAGGCATTGAATTTAAGGATATTACACCATTAATGGATAATGGTCAGGCCTTTAAATCAGCTGTAGATGAGATAGTAGAGTTTGCAAGAGATAAACAAATTGATTTAGTGGTAGGACCAGAGGCAAGAGGATTTATCGTAGGGTGTCCTGTTTCTTATGCATTAGAAGTAGGATTTGCACCAGTTAGAAAAGAAGGTAAACTACCACGTGAAGTAATTAAAGTAGATTATGGTTTGGAATACGGACAAAATGTTTTAACAATCCATAAGGATGCTATCAAACCTGGTCAACGAGTATTAATTACAGATGATTTGCTAGCAACAGGTGGTACTATTGAAGCAACAATTAAATTAGTAGAAGAACTTGGTGGAATTGTTGTAGGTTGTGCCTTTCTAATTGAGCTAACGTATCTAAACGGACTAGAAAAACTAAAAGGTTATGATGTCTTAACTTTAATGAAATATTAAAGCTAGAAGGTCTGGTGGAGGTAATCTTTCATCAGACCTCTTATAATATGGGAAACGTGTTAAGGGCAATTTTTAGTATGAAAAAATTTTAGGACAGCTCTAAAGTCCCTGGTTTGTCGACAATCTTGACGAATTGGCATAAAATGTTTATTAATTTTTACTTTACATTTTCGTAATTTTTTTTGATACTAGAAAGAAAGTATCTTCTACAATAAAAGGTGATAATATGGCAAAAAGTGACATTATAACAATAGAGCAATTAGAAGAAATGGCAAAAAAATATCTTTTAGAAGAAGATGTTAAGTTTGTTATGCGAGCATATAAATTTGCAGAAGAAGCGCACAAGGACCAGTATCGTAAGTCTGGTGAAGCGTATATCATACACCCTATTCAAGTTGCTGGAATCCTAGTAGATTTAAGAATGGATCCAGAGACCGTAGCGGGTGGTTTTTTGCACGATGTTGTAGAGGATACCGAGATAACACTTGAAGAAATCGAAGAAGAATTCAATAAAGAAGTGGCCATGCTCGTTGATGGTGTCACAAAACTAGGTAAAATTAAATATAAATCTAAAGAAGCACAACAAGCAGAAAATCATCGAAAAATGTTTGTTGCAATGGCAAAGGATATACGGGTAATATTAATTAAGTTAGCTGATAGATTGCATAATATGCGAACCTTAAAGTTCTTACCACCTGAAAAACAACGTTTAAAGGCAAATGAAACGATAGAAATTTTTGCACCACTCGCTCATCGTCTAGGAATTTCAACTATTAAATGGGAACTAGAAGACATTTCTTTACGTTACTTAAATCCTCAACAATACTACCGTATCGTTCAACTAATGAAGCAAAAACGTGAACAACGTGAATCCTATATTGACGATGTTATACAGGAAGTGAGCAAACAACTTGAAGAAGTTAATATAGAAGCAGAGATCTTTGGTAGACCAAAGCATTTATATAGTATTTACCAAAAGATGGTGAAACAAAACAAACAATTTAATGAGATTTATGATCTATTAGCAGTACGTATTATAGTCGATAGTATTAAAGACTGTTATGCGGTGTTAGGGATTATTCATACATGCTGGAAGCCAATGCCTGGTAGATTTAAAGATTATATTGCGATGCCAAAGCAAAATCTTTACCAATCTTTGCATACTACTGTAATTGGACCAAAGGGAGATCCGCTAGAAGTACAAATTCGAACAAAGGAAATGCATGAAATTGCCGAGTATGGGATTGCTGCACATTGGGCATATAAGGAAGAAAAGCAAGTAAATAGGGATAAAAAATCCTTCGAAGAAAAACTTACATGGTTCAGGGAAATTTTAGAGTGGCAAAACGAAACTCATGATGCAGAAGAATTTGTTGAATCATTAAAAGTCGACTTGTTTTCTGACATGGTTTATGTATTTACTCCTAAAGGTGATGTGATAGAGCTTCCTTCAGGTTCTGTACCACTTGATTTTGCTTATCGTATTCATACCGAAATAGGTAATCATACTATAGGTGCAAAAATCAATGGAAAAATGGAACCACTAGATTATAAGCTTAAAAACGGTGACATTATTGAAGTGCTAACATCTAAGCATTCATATGGACCGTCACAAGACTGGTTGAAAATTACACAAACATCACAAGCAAAAAATAAAATTAGACAATTTTTCAAGAAACAACGACGTGAAGAAAATATTGCCAAAGGTAAAGATTTAGTTGAAAAAGAGATTCGAGCACTTGATATTGAACCGAAGGAAGCATTAACAGAAGAAAATTTAAAGCGTGTTTACGAGCGATTTAACTTTGTTTCTGAGGAAGATTTATATGCTGCTGTTGGATATCAAGGTATTACAGCAGCTTTAGTGGCAACAAGATTAACAGATAAAATACGTCAATCCCGTCAAAAAGAACAAGACCTTGCGCAAACACTAGAAGGGACAAAAAACGACTACAAGGAACAGAAAAAATATAAGAAAGATTCTGGTGTTATTGTAGAAGGTATAGATAACTTGTTAGTACGTTTGTCTAAATGCTGTAATCCGGTTCCAGGAGATGAAATAATTGGATATATTACAAAAGGTCGCGGTGTCTCAGTGCATCGATCGGATTGTCCTAATATACAAACTGAGGAAGCAAAAGAACGCCATTTACATGTAGAATGGGAAGAAGATCAAACACAGAAGCAATATCATGTGGATCTAGATATCTCTGGTTATGATCGAAGAGGTTTATTAAATGAAGTTCTACAGGCAGTGAATGAGACTAAGACGAATATTACTCATGTAAATGGTAGATCAGATCGTAATAAAATGGCTGTTATACAAATAACCATTTTAATTCATAATACGAATCATTTAAGAAAAATTGTGGATCGAATCAAACAAATTAAAGATGTTTATGCTGTAACACGTACGATTCAATAACCCCATATTTATTATGGGGTTTTTGCATAGTAAAGTTAAAGGAGTTATAAAAATGAGAGCTGTTATTCAACGAGCGAAAGATGCTAGTGTTTCGGTGAAAGGGGAAGTAATTGGAGCAATAGATAATGGTTTTGTAGTATTATTAGGAGTTACACATGACGATACAAAGGAAGATGCTGCGTATCTTGCTAAAAAAATTGTCCATTTACGCATTTTTGAAGATGAAAATGGAAAGATGAATTTATCCCTTAAAGACGTCGGAGGGGACATGCTTTCTATATCACAATTTACATTATATGGTGATACGAGAAAAGGTAGAAGGCCGAATTTTATGCAGGCTGCAAGACCTGAACAAGCTTTTGAATTATATGAGCATTTTAATGCTTTAATCCGTTCAGAAGGGATACAGGTAGAAACGGGAGAATTTGGGGCTATGATGGATGTTAAACTATTGAATGTCGGTCCTGTAACGTTAATTTTAGATAGTAAAGAATAAGAGAGGTGGCAGTTATATACCAACTGCTTACCTCTCTCTTATTTTACTTAGCAAAATATTGTTGTAATCCATTTACCATTCCTGAGACTAATTTCTTTTGATATCCATTTGTTGAAAGAAGAGCATCTACTTCAGGATTTGAAATGAAACCAAGCTCAATTAAGACAGCAGGTTTTAAATTTTGACGGATAACCTGAAAGTCACCGAAATGATATCCTCTGTCTCGGTCACCTGATTCTCTAATAACCTGTTGATGGATATGACGAGCAAGGTCTTCATATTGGTCATGGTAATAATAAGTACTAATCCCTGAAGCCGATGGTATATCTGGTGCACTATTGTAATGGATACTAATAAAAGCATCAGCATTTACGGTATTCGAAAGGATGGCACGACTTCCTAATGTAACAAAGGTTTCTTTGTCTCTAGTCATTAACACTTCTGCACCTAGCATGGATAGCTCTTGTGCTAAAATTTCTGCCGTTTTATAGGTTAAATCTTTTTCAAACACTTCATTTATACTTATTGCACCAGAATCATTTCCGCCATGACCGGGGTCAATTACGATAGTCTTACCTTTAAACCCATCATTTGTTTTTCTTGTACCTTCGGTAACGAGATCTTTTAAAACATATCCTTCCGTATCTTCGAATTTAATTTTCAACCAATTATCCACTTGATCTATTACAGCAAGTTTGTCTCCTTTACTCGCAAAATGAATAATCTCATAATCAGTAGAAGGGCCATTTCTTATTTGCGTTTTTTCGAATTGCACTGTAATGGTTTCTTGTTCACTAGTTTCTACTACGTTTTCGCTAGAATCATCTTGCAATATCGTTACATAATCCATGGATACCCAAGCTGTAGATTCATCAAGTTGAATTTCAACCCAATCGCCTTCTTGATTCACAATGGAATATTTCTCATTAGAATGTACTTGACCTATTTTGTTATAATTCGTTCCTGGCCCACTTCTTAAATTTAAATTGTCTTCGTTTACAATGATTTCTGATGTACTAGCTGTGACAGGGATAATCCCAAATGTAAGCAAAACAATGATTACAATCAGTATAGTTTTTTTATAAGGCAAAAGACTTCCTCCTAATTTATGAACAAACTTAAGGTTTCTTTTCTATTTTAATAAATATTGTCCAATTAGGCAAAACTAGTGTTAAGTAAAAGGAGGCACAAGTTATGCGAATGAGTGAAAAGCATTGGAGCTCTCAAAATAATCGAGATATTTTCGGGGTAAACTTACATAAGTTTATTGAAATGGAAGAGTCTTCTGGACATATGGAAATCGCACAAGAATTAGGGATATCATTAGGTGAAGTAAAAGCATTGAAAAAAAAGATAAATCGTACTTGACAATCACGGGGCAAAACATTATGATAATATTCATTCAAGTATCTTGAACGATAATGAAATATCCTATGATGGAAAGAGTAACTAGCTATTGCATGAATAGAGACAAAATGCCTTAGGCTGAAAGCATTTTGCATCGCAACCTGGTGAAGGACATTCCTGAGGATCTATATTGAACGTATATACTAGTAAATATAGACGTCTTGCAGGCGTTAACTGTGAAAAGAGGATGTTATTAGTAACATCAACTAGGGTGGCAACGCGGGTAACTCTCGTCCCTTTTTATTAGGGGACGGGAGTTTTTTGTATACTTTTTTAATGAATGATACATAGTTGTAGGAGGATGAAGGAATGAATATTAAAGCGCCAAGAGGTACAGTAGATATTCTACCGAAGGATGCGCAAAAATGGCAGTATGTTGAGGATAAAATAAAAGGAATTTGTGATAAGTTCCATTATGAGGAAATTCGTACACCATTATTTGAACATACCGAAGTATTTTCACGTGGTGTTGGGGATTCAACAGATATTGTACAAAAGGAAATGTACACGTTTGAAGACCGTGGAGGTAGAAGTCTCACATTAAGACCAGAAGGTACAGCTGCTGTAACGAGAGCATTTGTACAAAATAAGTTGTATGGGGAAGCCAATCAACCAGTAAAGCTTTTCTATTTTATGCAAATGTTCCGATATGAACGTCCACAAGCAGGTAGAATGCGTCAGTTAAATCAATTTGGGGTTGAAGTGCTAGGAAGTGCAGATCCTGCTGTTGATGCAGAAGTTATTGATTTAGCTATGACGGTTTACCAATCTTTAGGATTAACATCTTTAAAACTAGTAATTAATTCATTGGGAGATGTAGAAAGTAGAAAAAGTCATCGTGATGCATTAGTTAAACACTTTACTCCACATAAAGAAGAGTTATGTAAAGATTGTCAGTCACGGCTTGAGCAAAATCCGATGAGGATATTAGATTGTAAGGTCGACCGTGATCATTCAGCTATGAAGACTGCTCCTTCTATTTTAGATTATTTAAATGAAGAGTCATCTACTTATTTTGAAAAGGTTAAAAATTATCTTGATTTAATGGGAATTTCCTATGAAGTCGATCCAAATCTAGTTAGAGGGCTGGACTATTATAATCACACTGCATTTGAAATTATGAGTGAGGCAGAAGGATTCGGCGCTATTACAACTCTTGCTGGTGGTGGTAGATATAATGGTCTTGTTGAACAGCTGGGAGGACCAGCTACACCAGGTATCGGGTTCGGAATGGGAATTGAACGACTTTTAATGGCACTTGATGCTGAAAGTGTCGAAATTCCTGTTGAGGACGATTTAGATTGCTTTATCGTTTCCGTTGGAGAAGCTACAAAATCCGAAGTAGTTCGTATAACACACGATTTACGTCAACATGGTATTCAAGTCGATCAAGACTATCAAGGTAGAAAAATAAAAGCTCAATTTAAAGCGGCAGATCGATATAAAGCGAAATATGTATTAGTTTTAGGAGAAGAAGAGCTAGAAAAACAAGTTATTAATGTAAAGGAAATGGCTACTGGTGAACAAGTAGAAGCTCCTCTAGATCAATTGATTAACTTAATGAAAGAAAAGCTACTAGGAGGAAAATAGGATGAGCGAAAGAGTACTTGCAGGAACTTTACGAGAAACAGATGTCGAAAAAACTATTTTACTTAAGGGATGGGTACAAAAACGCCGTGACTTGGGAGGTCTAATATTTATCGACCTTCGTGATAAATCTGGTGTTGTACAGGTAGTGTTTAATCCTAATCATCAGGAAGCATTATCTATTGCTGAATCAGTTCGTAGTGAATATGTTATTGAGGTTGTAGGACAAGTTGTACTTCGTGATGAGAATACGATAAACCCACAGATGGAAACAGGGACAGTTGAGGTCATTGCATCTCAAATTTCTATCTTAAATAAATCAAAAAACCCACCATTCCTAATTCAGGATGAGACAGATGTATCAGAGGATTTACGTTTAAAATATCGTTATATTGACTTACGCCGTGGATCTCTTCAAGAAACATTTAAAAAGCGCCATCAAATATCTCAAGTTGTTCGCAATTTCTTAAATGACGAAGGTTTCTTAGAAATGGAAACCCCAATTTTAACAAAAAGTACACCTGAAGGGGCTCGTGACTATTTAGTACCTAGCCGTGTACATCCTGGTGAGTTTTATGCATTACCACAGTCACCTCAATTGTTTAAGCAGTTGATTATGATGAGTGGATTTGAAAAATATTATCAAATTGCTCGTTGTTTCCGTGATGAAGATTTACGTGCAGATAGACAGCCTGAATTTACACAAATCGATATCGAAACTTCCTTTATGACAAGTGATGATATCATGACAATGACAGAACATATGATGCAAAAGGTAATGAAAGAAGTAAATAATGTTGACATTGAGTTACCTTTACCACGTATGCCTTATCAAGAAGCGATGGAGCGTTATGGTTCTGATAAACCGGATACGCGATTTGATTTAGAACTTATTCATGTTTCAGATGTTCTAATTAATTCTAATTTTAAAGTCTTCCAAGGTGCAATTGAAAGTGGTGGAAAAGTCGCCTTACTAAATGTGAAAGGTGAAGCAGCTAACTTCTCTCGTAAGGATATTGATAAGTTAACAGAATTTGTAAATGTTTATGGTGCTAAAGGTTTAGCATGGCTTAAGCTAGAAGGAGAGGAATTAAAAGGTCCGATAGCAAAATTCATCTCTGAAGAGGAAAAACAAGGGTTGATTGAAAAAGCAAATGCACAAGATGGTGATTTACTATTATTTGTCGCAGATAGAACTTCTGTCGTTTATGATAGTCTCGGTGCATTGAGACTTAAGCTAGGAAAAGAACTTGGTTTAATAGATGAAAGTAAATTTAATTTCTTATGGATTACAGATTGGCCATTATTTGAATATGACGAAGAGCTTGGGCGATATTTTGCAGCTCACCATCCGTTTACTATGCCATTTGAAGAAGATATTGAAAAACTTACTTCCGACCCAGCTAGTGTACGGGCAAATGCTTATGATTTAGTACTTAATGGTTATGAACTAGGTGGCGGATCGATTCGTATTTATAAGCGTGAACAGCAGAATGAAATGTTCAAAGTACTTGGTTTTACGGAGCAAGAGGCTGAAGAACAATTTGGTTTCTTATTAGAAGCGTTAGAATATGGTGCTCCACCACATGGGGGAATTGCACTAGGACTCGATCGTATTGTAATGCTTCTTACTGGTAGAAGCAATCTGAGAGATACCATATTATTCCCTAAAACAGCTTCAGCTTCAGATTTACTGACCGATGCACCGAGTGAAGTGAGTGAAACACAGCTAACTGAATTATCTATTCAACTAAATCAAAATAAATGACATGATTTTTCATCTGTCTATAATTTGTAACAATTGTAATGAATACTTCATATAAAGGTATATTGAACGCACGATATTCGTGTGTTAAGATATTTTTACAAACGTAATGCATTACGAAATGGAGTCAATCCTGATATGTTAGTCTATAAAATACGTTTTGACCGAACAGAATAGAAAAGGGAGCCTGATTTAGTTTTCGTATGGCATACATGCCTCGTGTTCGCCTATGTAGGAGGAAGTATAAAATGCGAAACAAGGCACCCACCTGCTCGCAAGCGGGATCAAAACTTACTATAGACGGCATTATTGGGATTGACGTATACATAATACCTATGGCTAGCTCCTGCAATGGAAGCTAGCCATTTTTCCACGTAAATATTTCTAAATAATTCGTAATTAATATATAGGTGGATAATAATGGACTATTTGAGTTATCGTGTGCTGTTAGATGCTCATTATTCTTAGAGAGTACAGAACTAGTGGTGGCGCAAAAATCTATTAACTGGCTCTTATATTAAAGATTTAAAAGAAATAGAGAGTTGAATATTAAATGAATATTGAAGGATATTGTATTAACTACTGATGGACTTCTAGAGTGTTATAATGAATCAAATCAGTCAGCAGTAAATATTTATAAATAATGGCTTACGACCAATTTGATGAGGGGAATAGAAGAATACTTCTAACAATCGATAGTACTACTATTATTTCATGAAATAAAGGATTCTAACGTGACAATACCAAGTAATGAATAAGAGGCTGGGACATACAAAATAGAATGGATGTTAAACCGAAAAATGCCACTAACTAGAACCGGTTGTATATACGGAGACTCGGTATGGCATCGGTGAGACTCTGCAATATGTATTTCCGGAACAAGATTGATATGGATTATGCAGTTTTTATTTAACTAACATTCTATTGTCCCAGCTTAATCATATATTATTCTAAGCTATTAAACATTCAAAATATCTAGTTAGATCCTTGAGCGATTTGCTCCAAGTTGCCGTTTTTATCCATACGGAAAGCAGGAGCCTTAAAGGAACCTTGATCCTCTAATACGGTCATTTTTCTAGCTCTATCCATAATTTGGACGAAAACTTTATAATCTTCTTGAATTGTGACAAGCTCACGTTTTGTATCAGATAGCTCCTTTTCTAATTTAGTTATCTGCTCTCTAAGCATTGCATTTTCTTTTTGCGCTTGATCGAGCGATACTTTTGATTGATTGGAAGCATAATAATCTTTTTTTAGTTGGTTTAAAAATTGTATTACTGTTTCTAACGTAATAGTAGAGGATGTAGTTTCTGAACTATTATTTTCCTCTGTATGAACGGTTTCATAGTTTTGTTGAAACGTAATAACTGGTGATCTATTTACTTTTCTAGTTTTTTCCATAGCGCGTTTCTTTTCTTTACGTTGTCTTTTAGCTAAATCAATAGCATTTATATATTTTTTTCGAATTTCGGCATTCCACCTAAACCCACATGCTGCAGAAGTACGATTCAGCTTATCTCCAACCTCTTCAAAAGCATTTAGCTGGGTACTTCCTTCACGGATATGCCTAAGTACCGTTTCTGCTAGTAGTAGGTCGTCTTCATGTGACCATGCATCCTGTCTTACTTTAGTCATATATTTCATCTCCTTTTTCAATTACTACCTAATTCAAAACAATAGATTTTCTAACTAGTAAATTTTGTAAATCAAAGAGTCAGTTCATTAGATAGACAGTTTTTAGAATTGACTTTAAGGTCAGTAATTCCTTTTTCCATAGTTTAGACGGGAGTTTATTATTTTATACGTAGTCTAAATAAAATTTTCCACTGTATTTCGTCTTAAAATAGAAAAAACTAGGCATCTATAGATGTCTAGTTTTCTACACTTTTTATTTATGATTCTTCTTCTCTTTCAATATCTGTTCATAAACTTGCTTCATTGCTTGTTCAAATTTTCCTGTGTCCTTAGGTTTGTAGTATTCTTTATTTTTAATAGGATCTGGTAAATATTGCTGATTAACCCATCCACCGGGGTAATCATGAGGATATTTATAGTCTACACCTCTACCTAAACTAGAAGCACCTTGATAATGAGCGTCTTTTAAATGTTTAGGGATATCACCACTTTTACCGCTTCGGATGTCTGCTAATGCTGCATCCAGTGCAGTGTATGCGGTATTCGATTTCGGAGATAAACATAATTCAACAATTGCGACGGCTAAAGGTATTCTTGCTTCAGGAAAACCTAATCTTTCAGCAGCTTCAACAGCTGCTACCGCACGTGGCCCAGCTTGTGGATTAGCCAAACCAATATCCTCATATGCTATAACAATCATTCTTCTAGCAATCGAATCTAAGTCACCTGCTTGAATTAATCTCCCTAGATAATGAAGGGCTGCATTGACATCACTACCTCGTATTGATTTTTGGAAGGCGGATAATACATCATAGTGGGCATCCCCATCCTTATCATGGGAAAAGCTTTTCCTTTGCATACATTCTTCAGCAATTTCTAAGTTAATATAAATTTCATCATCCTCATTTTTCGGTGTTGATGCTACAGCTAACTCTAATCCATTTAGTGCAGAACGCATATCACCACCAGAACTATGGGAGAAATGTTCTAACGCTTCATCTGTTAAATTAATTTTTTCCTTCCCAAATCCATTTTCTTTATCCGTTATTGCCCGTAATATGGCCTTCTTTACATCATCTGGTGTCAAAGCGTGTAATTCAAATATGTGGCAACGACTCCGGATGGCTGGATTAATAGCATGATATGGATTACTAGTTGTACAACCAATTAAGGTAATTAAATTACTTTCTAGATGGGGTAGAAGAAAATCTTGTTTCCCTTTATCTAAACGATGTACTTCATCTAAAATCAATACCATAGAGCCAGACATCTTAGCTTCTTCTACAACTATCTCCATATCTTTTTTCTTATCTACTACGGCATTTAATTTTCTAACCTGTAAATTAAGTGTTTTAGCAATAGCGGTGGCCATAGATGTTTTACCAGTACCTGGAGGTCCATATAAAATCATAGAAGCAAGTTGCTCTGCTTTTACCATACGGTTTAATATTTTCCCATCACCGACTAAATGTTCTTGTCCAATGATTTCATTTATATGATTAGGTCTTAGGCGATAAGCAAGTGGTTGGTGTTTCATATTTCATCGTCCTTTAAATATAATAATAGTTTGGTAATCTTAGCCTAAGCTTGATTCGAAAAAAATGCAAGAAGACTAACTTCGTGCTATAATACCATGTATTTTAAACTTAGCGGTGATAATGGTATAGTTAATATAGAAAAAATCGAAATTAGAGTTGTGACTAGAGGAGTAATATATATGAAAATTTCAACAAAAGGACGCTATGGGTTAACGATAATGCTGGAGCTTGCCAGAAATTTTGGAGATGGCCCAATTCCATTAAAAACAATTGCCAAAGAAAATAATTTGTCTGAACATTACCTAGAACAATTAGCAGCACCACTTAGAAATGCTGGGTTAATCAAGAGTGTGCGTGGCGCATATGGGGGATATATTTTACCAGAAGATCCAAAACAGATAAGTGCTGGTGACATTATTCGCGTCTTAGAAGGTCCAATAGTTTTAGTTGAAGGCATCGAGGATGAGGAACCAGCAAAACAAGCGTTATGGAAACGTGTAACGGAAGCAGTTAAAGAGGTATTGGATACGACCACTTTAGAAGATCTTGTGAATCATGAGAAAGATGATCCGTTAGAAGGATATATGTTTTATATCTGATTATAAGAGTAAGAAAGGACGATAATAGAAATGGAACACATTTATTTAGATCACGCAGCTACCACGCCAATGGATAAAAGAGTAGTTGAAGAAATGTTGCCAGTTTATAAAGAAGTGTTCGGAAATCCTTCTAGTGTACATTCTTTTGGAAGAAAGGCGAGACAATTATTAGATACAGGTAGACGTGTTTTAGCGGATAGTATCCGAGCAAATGAAAAAGAAATTATCTTTACTAGTGGTGGGACAGAAGCGGATAACCTTGCTTTAATTGGTACTGCAAAAGCAAATCAGCATAAGGGAAACCATATTATTACGTCGGTTATCGAGCATCATGCAACCCTTCATACAGCTGAATATCTAGAAAAAGAAGGATTTGAAGTAACATATTTACCTGTAAATAAAGATGGGAAAGTATCTGTGAGCGACCTGAAACAAGCTTTACGTGACGATACGATATTAGTATCCATTATGTATGTTAATAATGAAACAGGGATTATTCAGCCTATTCATGAAATCGGAGCCATACTAAAGGACCACCAAGCCTATTTCCATACGGATGCAGTTCAAGCTTATGGCACGTTAGAAATAAATGTAAACGAGCTTGGTGTTGATCTATTATCGGTTTCGGCACATAAAATAAATGGTCCTAAAGGTATTGGATTTTTATATGCAAAGGAGGGCATAAAGATTAATGCCCTTCAGTTCGGTGGAGAACAAGAACGTAAACGACGTCCTGGAACTGAAAATGTAGTGGGGGTTGTCGGGTTTAAGACAGCGGTAGAACTAATGATTGAAGAACGAGAAACTCGGAACCAAACATATGAAGGATATAAACAACTATTTTTACAAATATTGAAAGATGAGGGAATTCATTTAGATATTAATGGTGATATCAATTGTACGATTCCTTCTACTGTTAATATAAGCTTTCCAGGTACTAACGTAGAAAAGTTACTTGCCAATTTTGATTTATCGGGAGTCGCCGCTTCTAGTGGTAGTGCATGTACTGCAGGTTCTGTTGAGCCATCACATGTATTATCAGCGATTTATGGCGAGAATGATCCATGTACAACAAATTCGATCCGCTTTAGTTTTGGTTCTGCCAATACGAGGGAAAATGTAGAGGAAGCTGCATATCGTATTGCAAAAATTATAAAGCGATTAGTAAAGTAAGGTGGTTATAATGAAGGAAAATAAAGATATACGTGTTGTTGTCGGAATGAGTGGTGGAGTCGATTCGTCGGTAGCTGCCTTGCTTTTAAAAGAACAAGGCTATGATGTAGTTGGTATTTTTATGAAAAATTGGGATGATACTGATGATTTTGGAGTATGTACAGCAACAGAAGATTTTGAGGATGTTGTTCGAGTATGTAATCAATTAGACATTCCCTATTATTCGGTCAATTTTGAAAAACAATATTGGGATAAAGTATTTACCTATTTCTTAGAAGAGTACAAAGCAGGACGTACTCCAAATCCTGACGTTATGTGTAATAAAGAAATTAAATTTAAAGCTTTTTTAGATTATGCTCTAGATTTAGGGGCGGATTATTTAGCAACAGGGCATTATGCTCAAGTGCGTGAAAATAATGGAAAATACGAAATGCTTCGCGGGGTCGATTCGAATAAAGATCAAACCTACTTTCTAAACCAATTATCTAGTGATATTTTAGAAAAAGTAATGTTTCCATTAGGACATTTACCAAAATCGAAAGTTCGTGAAATAGCAAAAGAACATGGATTAGCTACTGCAACGAAAAAAGACAGTACTGGAATATGCTTTATCGGAGAACGTAATTTCAAAGAATTCCTAAGTGAATATTTACCAGCACAACCTGGTGAAATGCAGACATTAGGTGGAGAAGTTAAAGGTAAGCATGATGGCTTAATGTATTATACGATTGGTCAACGTCAAGGTCTCGGTATTGGTGGTTCAGGAGATCCTTGGTTTGTTGTTGGGAAAAATTTAAAAGAGAATATTTTATATGTTGAACAAGGATTTAGTAATGAGTATTTATATTCAGATGAACTTGTTGCAACAGATATAAATTGGATAAATCCTGATTCAATCCGAGAAACGTTTACCTGTACGGCAAAATTCAGATACCGTCAAGAGGACAGTGGTGTGACAGTATATGTACAAGGTGATGGTACAGTTAAAGTGATTTTTGATGAAAGTCAACGTGCTATTACACCAGGTCAAGCTGTTGTGTTTTATGATGGTGAAGTATGTCTTGGTGGCGGAACGATTGATAAGATTAAGAAGCAAAACAACATTTTAGATTATGTTGGATAGGGAGAACGGGGAAATGAATAAGATTGCAAAAGCAGTAGAATTAATGAAAGATAATCAATACGAGCAAGCAGCAAATCTCTTTAATGAATACATTGAAGAGAATCCGAATGACCCTGTTGGTTTTGTGAATTTTGGAAATTTGTTGCTGCATATAGGAGAACATGAGACTGCCATAAAGTTTTTCCAAAAAGCAATTTCAATTAATGAAACAACTGCGACCGCTTATTACGGTATTGGTAATGTTTATTACGAAAAAGAAGACTTCCCTAATGCCGGGAAGAATTTCCTTGAAGCAATTAAAAATGGCCTAGAAGAAGCAGATGTATACTTTATGCTTGGAATGACTCATCAGAATCAACAGCAATTTAAACTGGCACTTCCTTATCTGTTAAGAGCAAAGGAACTAACTCCAGATGATGAAGAAGTTCTATTTCAATATGGACTTGCTTTAGCACAGAGTGAATTGTTATCTGATGCAAAAAAAGAATTTGAACTGTTACTAGAGAAAAATAACGAACATAGTGACGCCTACTATAATCTTGGAGTCATTTCCTTATTTGAAGAAAATGTAGATAGGGCAATAGAGTACTTTAATAAAGCATTGGAATTTAATCCAGAGCATGTATTAGCAGCGAACGGTAAGCGAGTAGCAGAAGAAGCAATGAATTAAGAGGGCAGTCTGAATGTGGGGTATTTAGTATGGAACATGATCAAAACATGGAAATAGAAACGTTTATTAAGGGAGAACTTCTCTACACGATTTTTCAAAATGACATAGAGCATTTTTCCATTGCGAAAGTAAAAATACTAGATACTAATTTAAACTACGCGGAGAAAGAAATCGTTATTAAAGGCTATTTCTCTCAGTTGCAAGAGGAAACTGTCTATAAGTTTACTGGGCAGCTTGAAAAGCATCCTAAATATGGTCAGCAATACAATGTGGTATCATATCAAACTTTCATTCCTGATACTAAAGATGGATTAATATCCTATCTATCTAGTGATATGTTTTATGGTATAGGGAAGAGAACGGCCAAAAAAGTAGTTGACCATTTAGGTGAGTCAACTGTATCCAAAATATTAAATGACCCAACTGTCCTTGAATCCGTTCCAGGCCTAAAAAAGGAAGCAGCAGCTACGATTGTTAAAACATTGCAAGAAAACCAAGGTTTTGAACAAGTTGTTGTTTATTTATCTAAATATAATATAGGTTTAAAAATGGCGCAAAAAGTGTATGAAAAGTACAAAGACGAAACAGTTGGCTTATTAGAAGAAGATCCGTATCGCTTTGTTTTCGACATTGAAGGGTTTGGATTTCATACCGCAGATGAAATTGCCAAAAAGAATGGAATATCTTTATCTAGTCCTAATCGTGTTGGGGCTGGATGTATATATATTTTACAAAGAAGTGTACAAAATGGACATGTATTCTTACCACTCGAATATTGTGTAGATGAAATTAGTGCTTTATTAGGAAGCCCAGATCATGAGTTATCAACTGAAGTTATTCAACACATTATTGAAGAGTTAAATACAGAGAAGAAAGTAATCTTAATTGAAAGTAGAGTGTATTTACCATCACTTTACTATGCTGAGGATGGGTTTGCCTCAAGTATAAAAAGATTAATCGGTTCTCAAATTGAAGAAGAAACAACACTTGCCGATTTAATGAAGATTATTGGGAAAATTGAAGAAGAAGAAGTCTTAAGTTATGGTAAGGAACAATTCTCAGCAATTGAGCAAGCATTAAAGTCGAAATTAATGATTCTAACAGGCGGCCCTGGAACAGGGAAAACCACTGTTATTAAAGGAATTATAAAGGCTTATGCAGAAATCCATAATCTTTCCATTGATCCGCGTGATTATGAAAATAAAAAAGACTTTCCTTTTGTATTAACAGCCCCTACTGGTAGGGCGGCGAAACGAATAAAAGAATCAACAGGGCTCCCTGCTTTAACTATTCACCGATTACTTGGCTGGAATGGTAGTGAGGGCTTTGAAAAGGACGAGCATGAACCTTTAGAAGGAAAGTTTCTAATCGTGGATGAGTTTTCTATGGTAGATATATGGCTTGCTAATAACCTTTTTAAAGCCATTCCTTCTGATATGCAAGTTCTTATCGTTGGAGATGAAGATCAGCTTCCTTCGGTTGGTCCTGGGCAAGTTTTAACGGATTTACTTGAGAATAACCATATTCCGAAAGTAAGTCTTCATGAGGTCTATCGACAAAAAGAAGGCTCAAAAATAATTCAACTAGCTCATGGTATTAAAAATAACAGTTGCTCTATGGACATACTTACAAATGATAAAGATTTTAGCTTTATTAATTGTCGTGAGAAGCATGTAGTGGATGTCATCACCAAAGTATTCGAAAAGGCGATGAATAAAGGACTAGATGTTCGTGACATTCAAGTTTTGGCTCCAATGTATAAATCCCAAGCAGGAATAACGATGATTAATAATGCCTTACAAGAATTAATCAACCCAAAAAGTAAAGGGAAAAGAGAAGTAAAAGCCAATGATACAATTTTCCGAACTGGAGATAAGGTTATTCAATTAGTTAATCAACCTGAAGATCAAGTGTTTAATGGAGATATTGGTGAGGTTGTAGCAATTTTCCGGGAAAATGAAAATACAGAGAATGTAGAACAATTAGTCGTTTCATTTGATGACCGAGAAGTCGTTTATGAACGAAAGGACTATATTAATTTAATGCTAGCTTATTGTATTTCCATTCATAAATCGCAAGGAAGTGAATTTCCTATTGTGATATTGCCGGTTGTTTCATCGTATAATCGTATGTTACGTAAAAATCTACTTTATACAGCTATTACGAGAGGACAAAAATCTCTCATAATTTGTGGTGAAAAAGAAGCCTTTTTCAGGGGAATTCAAACGATAGACACAAATAAAAGGTATACTTCTTTACAGGAGCAGTTAAGCGAAAGGTTCCACAATCTAGAAAATCATAATGATAATTCACAAGAAGATGAATACGACATGTCTCCTTATGATTTTATGTGATTAGGTATATTTTGGGAAAATAGGGAAAGCATAACATAATACTTATCATATTTTTCAGGAGAGATTAGTACTTATGTTAATGCGATGCCCGAATTGTAGCAGTAAAGACATTGGAAAAATAGGTTCTCAACAATTTTATTGCTGGAATTGTTTTGTAGAAATGTCTGTTTCAGGTAATGAACTAACTGTGCATCAAGTAGAAGCTGATGGTAGTTTAAGCTCACTTAATGATTTATTTACTGAAGAAGAAAGAAAACTAGAATGGTAATCCTTTAGTTTGGAACGAAAATTCTAAAACTAAAGGAGTTGTACCTTATGTTTTCCGAAAAGAAGCCAACTAATTTTCTCTATTGGATTGTTACAGGGATATTTGTATTCCTTTTCATATATTTACTAGTAAAGCTTTTTCCTTACTATAAGGCTTTTTTTGCTTTTTTATGGCATCTATCTGCACCATTTTTGATTGCCTGTCTAATTGCCTATTTGCTATACCCTATCGTACAAAAAATCCATGAATATAATATTCCTAGAGGTATAGCTATTTTATTCATATACATTCTTTTTTTCGGTGGGGTTGGTTATTTAGTATATCGAGTGTATCCGGCAATAGTTGCACAATTAAAAGATTTGGATGATTATTTACCACATCTAGTGGACATGTATCAAGACATTATTTATCAAGTATATGAATCCACTTCTTTCTTACCAGAAACAGTACATGATAAAATAGAAGATATGATACGCTCTATTGAAGCATCGTTGGATTCTTTGATAGGTAAACTAGTTGGTGGAGTTACTAAAATAATCGACTTTATTGTTGTGTTAACGGTAATACCAGTATTAGTTTTCTACTTTTTAAAGGATTATGGGAAAATTAAAGGGTATGTAAAACGGTTTATTCCAAATAAATATAAGGATACATCTAGTAACCTTGTGCATGCTATTGATGAAGGGCTAGGTGGCTATCTTCGAGGTCAACTACTTGTAAGTCTATTTGTAGCTATTACCACTTATATTGTATTTCACTTCTTAGGATTAAAATATACTTTATTACTGGCAATATTTATGGGGATTATGAATTTCATACCGTATTTTGGACCTATCATTGGGGCGATTCCTGCAATCATAATTGCACTAACTGTATCAGGAAAAATGGTTCTATTCGTTGTAATTAGCGTTTTCGTTATTCAATTAATAGAAAGTAATTTATTGTCACCCTATATCGTTGGTAGAAGTACACGGATTCATCCTGTTGGAATAATCTTTGTTTTATTACTTGGTGGAAAGGTAGGCGGGGTATTAGGAATGGTACTAGCTGTTCCATCCTTAACTATTTTTAGGGTCATTATTAAACATATATGGATTATGGTAAGAGAAAATTGACTTTTTATTAAAAGTTAACTATAATATCGCTATCATAGTTATTATCGCAATGAAGGTTCTGAGTACATGGCACTCAATTTTTAGAGAGAGATTTCCTTAGGCTGAAAGAAATCTTAAATTAGAACCATGGAAGCTAAGCCTGAGTACGGCTAATCCCCGTCGGTTTCATACCGTTATCATGTTCAAGTGATGGACATTCGTCCATAATTAGGGTGGTACCGCGAACAATCTCGTCCCTGCAATAATGCAGAGAGGAGATTTTTTTATTTGTGTAAATTTTTTATCCTTACTGATTTAGAAGGGAATTTATAAAGTTTGCACTGAGCTATCCGAATATACGGAAACTCCCGCGTGTATGGTTAGAAATCAATAATATTTTAGTTAATAATAAGGAGGATATATATGAAAAAATTAACTTCAGCTCAAATTAGACAAATGTTCCTTGACTTCTTCCAAGAAAAAGGACATAAAATCGAACCAAGTGCTTCACTAGTCCCTCAAGACGATCCAACATTATTATGGATTAATAGTGGAGTAGCTACTTTAAAAAAATACTTTGACGGACGCGTTATTCCAGATAATCCTCGAATCGTAAACGCCCAAAAATCTATCCGTACAAATGACATCGAAAACGTAGGTTACACGGCAAGACACCATACATTCTTTGAAATGTTAGGAAACTTTTCAATTGGAGATTATTTTAAAAAAGAAGCAATTGAATTCGCATGGGAATTTCTTACAAGTGAAAAATGGTTAGGTCTTGATCCTGAAAAATTATCAGTTACCGTTCATCCAGAAGATGATGAAGCTTATGACATGTGGTTAAACGATATTAAATTACCAAAAGAAAGAATAATTCGCTTAGAAGAAAACTTCTGGGATATAGGTGAAGGGCCAAGTGGTCCAAACACTGAGATTTTCTATGATCGTGGCGAAAGTTATGGTAATGATCCGAATGACCCGGAATTATATCCTGGTGGCGAAAATGACAGATATTTAGAAGTTTGGAACTTAGTATTTTCTCAATTCAACCATAATCCAGATGACACGTATACACCATTACCAAAGAAAAACATTGATACGGGTATGGGATTAGAGCGTATTGTTTCCGTTATTCAAAACGTCCCTACTAACTTTGAAACAGACTTATTCATGCCAATAATTAAAAAGACAGAGCAACTAGCTAATGTAAAATATGGTGTGGAAAAAGCAAGCGATACTGCTTATAAAGTTATTGCCGACCATATTCGAACAGTCAGTTTTGCAATTAGTGATGGGGCATTACCTTCAAACGATGGAAGAGGTTATGTATTAAGAAGATTAATTCGTCGTGCAGTTCGTTTTGCTAAAGAAATTGGAATTGAAAAGCCATTTATGTATGAATTAGTTGCAACGGTTGGTGAGATAATGAAAGACTTCTATCCAACAGTTTTAAAACAACATGATTTTATTCAAAACATTATTAAAGTGGAAGAGGAACGTTTCCATGAAACATTAAATGAAGGACTTGATATTTTAACAACTATCATAGAAAAAGAAAAGTCAAAAGGTTCGAAGGTATTCCCTGGTGAAGAAGTATTCCGTCTCTATGATACTTACGGATTCCCAAAAGAGTTAACTGCTGAATATGTAGAACAATTAGGATTTACCGTAGACGAAGATGGATATGAGAGAGAAATGGAGAAGCAACGAGAACGTGCAAGAAATGCTCGTCAAAAAGTTGATTCGATGCACGTCCAAGATGAAGTACTTGGGAAAATAGATGTTGAAAGTGAATTTATCGGATATGAAAGTTTAGAATCCGATACAAAAATCGTAGCATTAATTAAAGATGGAGAACTGGTTGATATTGCAAAGAAGGGCGAGGAAGTGTTAATCTTTCTAAAAGAAACTCCGTTCTATGCTGAAAGCGGAGGACAAATCGCTGACCATGGCACGATTTCAGGAGCTAATGGAACTGCTTCAGTAGAACATGTTCAAAAGTCGCCTAAAGGTCAAAACATTCATCGTGTAGTGGTTGAAGATGGGGAGCTACATGTCGGTGATTCTGTTAAGGCACTTGTAGATGCTGATTCCCGCAATCTAATTATTAAGAACCACACAGCTACACACTTACTACACCAAGCACTTAAAGATGTTTTAGGTACTCATGTGAATCAAGCAGGGTCTTTAGTTGCCCAAGAGCGACTTCGATTTGACTTCTCGCATTTTAATGCTGTTACGGAAGAAGAATTAACCCAGATTGAAAAAATCGTAAACGAAAAAATATGGGATTCAATTCAGCTGGAGATCAGTTTTAAGAGTTTAGCAGAGGCTAAGGAAATGGGTGCTATGGCGCTATTTGGGGAAAAGTATGGTGAGATTGTACGTGTTGTCAAAATCGGTGACTATAGTCTTGAATTGTGTGGTGGTTGTCATGTACGAAATACTTCTGAAATTGGATTGTTCAAAATTGTATCAGAAGGTGGAATTGGAGCAGGCACACGACGTATTGAGGCTGTAACAAGTAAATTTGCATATCAGTTCTTATCTGAGAAAGTAAGTCTATTACAAAACACGGCTCTATTAGTCAAAACGAAAGATGTGAAAGTACCAGAACGTGTAGAGGGACTTTTCCAAGAAATAAAAGCATTACAAAAAGAGAATGAATCATTAAATGCAAAACTTTCTAATTTAGAGGCTTCTTCAATTTTAGATAAAGTTGAAGTAGTTTCAGGAGTGAATGTATTAGCACAAAAAGTTAACGTAAAAGACATGAATCAACTAAGAACAATGGTCGATGAGTTGAAACAAAAACTCGGTTCTGCCATAATCTTATTAGCAACAGAAAGTGACCATAAAGTACAACTTGCATCAGGAGTTTCAAAAGATTTAATTGATAGAGGGCTACATGCTGGTAATTTAGTGAAAGGTGCAGCTCAGCTTTGTGGTGGTGGTGGCGGTGGTCGCCCTGATATGGCACAAGCTGGTGGAAAAGACGCAAGTAAAATAGTTGAAGCCTTACAATATATGAAAACGTATGTCGAGGCAAATTTAAAGGAATAATGATTACTGTCAACGTACACCAAAATCAATAATAAATATTATATTAAATCTTTTAAACATGTTAGAATTAAAATAGAGTTAAAAAGTGGAATGAGGTGTCGTGATGAGTTCAATTGATAAAACAATGAAATTCAATTTTTCGGAAGAGCCATTTGATCGAGATATTAAAGAAATTTTAATGACTGTCCATGAGGCGCTTCAAGAAAAAGGATACAACCCTATTAATCAAATAGTCGGTTATTTATTGTCTGGGGATCCTGCATATATACCAAGATATAAAGATGCAAGAAATCTAATTCGTAAAATTGAACGTGACGAAGTAATAGAAGAACTTGTCAAATATTATTTAGAACAGCAGTATAAAGGTAATTAGATGAAGATAATGGGTTTAGATGTTGGCTCTAAGACAATTGGAGTCGCAATTAGTGATGAATTGGGATGGACAGCTCAAGGACTTACAACGATTAAATGGGATGAAACCGATATTCATTCTGCAGATAATCAATTAAAAACGATTATCGAAGAGCATAATATAACAAAAGTAGTCATTGGCTTACCTAAAAACATGAACGGTTCAATTGGAGAACGTGGAGAAGCGTCAAAGCGTTTTGCAGATCATATTGAAAAGGTATATAATCTGCCTACCGTTTTATGGGATGAACGTCTAACGACTATGGCAGCTGAACGTGTTTTACTTGAAGCTGATGTTAGCCGAAAAAAACGTAAAAAGGTAATCGATAAAATGGCTGCTATGATGATATTACAAGGTTATCTTGATCAAAAGTAAAAAGGAGAATTAATTATGGCTATTGAAGAAAAAGAACGCATCATCATTCCTGATGAAAATGGAGAAGAACATTTATTTGAGGTATTATTTACATTTGATGTAGATGATACAGGTAATTCTTACATTGCAGTAGTGCCAGCAGAACAAAAAGATGCTGAAGAAGTAGAAGTTTATGCATTTCGTTATGAGGAAAAAGATGACGAGGATATTTCCTTATTTGCAATTGAGTCAGATGAAGAATGGGAAATTGTAGAAGAAATGTTAAATACACTAGCAGAAGAAGAGGAATTGAACGACTAACTAATGTTATTAAGCTCATTCCAAAGTAGGTGTCTAGTAGGAGACACCTACTTTTCTTTATGCGTTTTGATAAATCCTAGCACTTATTGTCTTTTTTTAGTATAATATACCGGATGAGAGGGGGATGATGAATGTCAAAAGGAAAAGATGAAGGTAATTTTAGAGATAATTTAATTGCTAGAAGTGAAGAGGCAAGAACAGTTCGTAAAATCGTAGCTATTGTTATCATTACACTCATTATCATCCTTGCAGTCGTCGGTATTTCTGGCTACTTGTACATTAAATCAGCTCTAGAACCAGTTGAACCAGGAAACGAGCAAGGGGTTGAGATAGAAATTCCTTTAGGTTCATCAACTTCAAGTATTGCTACCTTACTTGAGGAGAATGAGATTATAAAAAATTCTATGATATTTAGATTCTACATTAAGTTTAAGAATGAATCTGATTTTCAAGCAGGAAACTATACTTTCACAAAATCAATGACCTTCGATGAAATTATAGAATCCTTGAAAAGTGGTAGAATAATCAAGGAACCTGTATACCGTGTTACCATCCCAGAAGGACTTAATATGGAGGAAATTGCAAAGTTATATGCAGAAAAGCTTCCAATTACTGAGGACGAATTTATTGAAAAGGTGACAGATTCAAATTATATTAGTCAGTTAATGGAAAAATATCCAATTCTTACTGAAGATATTTTAAATCCTGAATTACGGTATGCGCTTGAGGGTTATCTCTTTGCAGCAACATATGATTTTTACCAAGAAGATCCTCCTGTAGAAATTATTATAGAGAATATGTTGGACAAGTCACAAGCAGTACTTGGTCAATATATGGATGGTATTTCCGAAAGAGGGTTAACCATACATGAGGCTGTTACGATGGCATCACTTGTAGAGAAGGAAGCAGTAACAGAAGACCAGCGCAAAAAAATTGCCGGAATCTTTTACAATCGTCTAGATGTCGGCATGCGTCTACAAACAGACCCAACTGTTTTGTATGCACTTGGTGGTCATAAGGAAAAAGTATTAATAACTGATTTAGAAGTAGAATCACCTTTCAATACTTACCAAATCGATGGTTTACCTATTGGTCCAATTTCAAACTTCTCGGAAAATGCTTTGTCAGCTGCGATTAATCCTGAAGAAACAGAGTTCTACTATTTCTTACATGATGGAGAAGGAAATATCTATTATTCTGAGACTTTAGAAGAGCATAATGCTTATAAGGCGCAACATATTAATTAAAAAATCGTGGAAGTGTGAAGAATGTATTCACATTTCCCGATTTTTTGCATGATGTCCTAGATTTTTAGTAGTAAATCAATTATTAAAGCATAATTTTGCCACAATTTGGTATCCTAATAGGATAAGTATAAATGAGGGTTTTATATGGATGAACAATTACTAAACTATTTAAACAACCTTCTTCCACAAACGGAAGAATGGGTAAAAGAGCTTGAAGAACAAGCAAAAATCGATCGTATCCCTATCATGGATCCTGTTGGGATTAATTTTCTTATGCAATTAATACGTCTAAATAAACCAAAGAAAATCCTAGAGATTGGTGCAGCAATTGGTTATTCAGCATTACGTATGAATGAAGCTAATCCTGATGCATTGATTACAACGATTGAAAAAGATGATGTAAGGTACAACCAAGCGGTTAACAACATAAGAAAGCAAAAAAAAGAATCATCAATAGAGATTATTCATGGAGATGCTTTAGAGGAATTAAGTAAGCTTGCAGAAAATAAAAGAAGTTACGATTGTATTTTTATTGACGCTGCTAAAGGCAAATACAAAAGCTTTTTTGAACTAGCATTACCATTATTAGAAATGAATGGATTTATCATATCCGATAATGTATTGTTTAGAGGCTATGTGTCTGATCCTAATTTTGAACATCCACGTTATAAGAAAATGGTGGAAAAAATACGAGCATATAATGAATGGCTGGTAAATCATCCTAGCTTTATTACAACAATATTACCTATTGGTGATGGGGTTGCTATTAGTTATAAAAAATAGAAAAGGGGTAGCAAGATGCAAGACAGACCAGTAGTGATTGGAGTTGCAGGTGGTAGTGGAAGTGGAAAAACATCTGTAACAAAATCAATCTGCCAGCGATTTTCAGATAAAACAATTCTAGTCATTGAACAAGACTATTATTATAAAGACCAGAGTGATCTGCCTTTTGAGGAACGTTTAAAAACTAATTATGACCATCCACTTGCTTTTGATAATGATTTATTAGTTAAACATATTCATGAATTGTTGAATCAAAAACCCATTGATAAACCTGTTTATGACTACAAAGTGCATAACCGTTCAAAGGAAGTTATTCGTGTAGAACCTAAAGATGTCATTATTTTAGAAGGTATTTTAATCTTAGAAGATCCTCGACTAGTTGATTTAATGGATATTAAAGTGTTTGTTGATACCGACGCAG
This sequence comes from Ornithinibacillus jepli, assembly GCF_047228935.1. Classification (NCBI taxonomy): domain Bacteria; kingdom Bacillati; phylum Bacillota; class Bacilli; order Caryophanales; family Bacillaceae; genus Ornithinibacillus; species Ornithinibacillus jepli. The sequence continues at coordinate 1,290,065 of NZ_JBFEGG010000001.1, read as the reverse complement.
ACCTCCGAATTATTAGAAGGATGCTTCGTGATATTAAAGAACGAGGAAGATCACTTGACTCTGTTATAGATCAATACTTAAACTCTGTTCGCCCAATGCATTTACAATTTGTTGAACCGACAAAGCGTTATGCAGATATTATCATTCCTGAGGGCGGAGAAAATCATGTAGCAATTGATCTAATGGCGACAAAAATCGCTGATATTTTGTCAAAAAATAAAGAAAATAGTTTAAACAAAAGTATTGAAAAACTATATTAAATCTGCCATAGTTATGGTTAGTATACTTTTAAGTTGATTTGGATAAACCCAAGTCACAGGTCAATGTTTTATCAGATTTAAAGCAGTAGATAGACAAAGGAGTGTTTTTTTTATGGCTGTTGAGAAAAGTTATTATATGACACAAGAGGGGAAAGAAAAGTTAGAGCAAGAACTTCTTTATTTAAAAACCGAAAGAAGACAAGAAGTTGTTGAAAGAATTAAGGTTGCTCGTGATTTCGGCGACTTATCTGAGAACTCTGAGTATGATGCGGCGAAGGATGAACAAGCTTTTGTAGAATCCCGAATCTCTCAGGTAGAAAAAATGATTCGTAACGCTGTAATTATTGAGAATGATAATGAAAATCCAAATATGGTTTCCCTTGGTAAATCAGTTACATTTAAAGAACTACCAGATGGTGAAGAAGAAACATATACAATTGTTGGTAGCGCTGAGGCAGATCCATTTGAAGGTAAGATTTCGAATGACTCTCCGATGGCAAAAAGCCTACTTGGGCATGAAATAGGAGAAGAAGTTGCGGTAGTAACACCAGGTGGAGAAATTCAAGTAAAAATATTAAAAGTAGAGTAGTAAAAAGCGGGGTGCATACTCCGCTTTTATTATATTTGCAGGTCGTTTCTACCTACATTATTTATAACAAAAATACATAAAAATCAATATGGTAATAATGGAAAGAATATTATTCCTATCATATAAATTGTGATAATATAATAAAGTATACATAGGGAGGGGAAGATAGAATGAGTAATTTTGATAGATATTCTCGTGTAAACAAATTTGAAAAAAGACGTAAAAATACTAAATTAATGTCTATACTAATTGTTGCTGCAAGCTTCCTAGTAATTATTCTATTAGGTCTATGGATATTTGGTCCAGATGATGAGCCTAATGTTACGGAAGAAATTTCAAGTCCTAATAATGAGCCAGAAGAGGATGAAAATAAGAGTACAGAAGTAGAAGACACGGATTCGGAACAGGGCTCTACTTCAACAGAAGATTCTTCCTCTGGAACAGAAGACAATACTAGTGATCAAACAGAACAAGGTGATACAGGAATAGATTCAAATGAAAATGTAGAGACGGAAACAACTGAACCTGTAGCAACAGATGATGATAATGTAGTCAGTGCATATACTGGTGATTGGCAACCGGTTGGTACAGAGCAAGTTGGTCCACATACAACACAATTCGATACGGAATCTATAGATTGGAAAGAAATGGAGAAGGCAATTCGCTCAGCTACTGGCCTTACCGAAGAGGATATGATTACGTGGTTTATCGGAAATGGTGGACATCAAAAGGCTATAGGAACTGTAACCAATAAGGCCCAAACAGAAATTTATCGTGTTTATCTTAGCTGGGTAGACAATCAAGGTTGGCAACCTACCTTAGTTGAGATTTTAAAAGAAAATGATAAAGATTAATTGATTTAATTACTTAGGAGGACATGCATCATGACAATTGGTATCGTTGGCGCAATGGATGAAGAGATTGAAATTTTAAAAGAAGAAATGACTGAAAAAGATGAAACTACCATTGCAAATTGTTTATTTATAAAAGGTAAATTAAAAGGCAAAGAAGTAGTACTATTAAAATCTGGTATTGGGAAAGTAAATGCTGCTATGGCGACGACTATTCTGATAGAGCGATTTTCCCCAGAACATATAATTAATACCGGCTCTGCTGGAGGATTTTCGGATAAGTTAGAAGTAGGGGATATCGTAGTCTCCTCTGAAGTGGTTCATCACGATGTGGATGTAACAGCCTTTGATTATGAGTATGGACAAGTTCCAGGTATGCCTGCTACTTTTGAAGGGGATAGATCATTAGTAGATAGTGCTATGAAAGCAATTGACCAACTGGACGTTAAAGGTGAGGTTGGTTTAATAGCAACAGGCGATTCCTTTATGGAAGATCCGAAACGGGTAAATGAAATACGAGAAAAGTTTCCGACTATGATAGCAGCTGAAATGGAGGCTGCAGCAATTGCTCAAGTATGTCATCAATACAACTTGCCATTTGTTATCATTCGTGCGCTTTCTGACATAGCTGGCAAAGAATCTTCCGTATCTTTTGATGCATTCCTAAAAAAAGCTGCACATAACGCTTCTACGATGATATTTCATATGCTGGAAGATTGATATTAAAAGAGGATGCATCGTAGTAACTCAACTACGTACATCCTCTTATTTTTTACCCTTTACGTTCATTTCGATAATACTCATGAAAAACCTTCATTAAAGCCCTTTTTTCGATTCGAGATACATAGCTTCTAGATATGTTCAGTTTCTTCGCAATTTCTCTTTGTGTCATTTCTTTTTTATTATTCAATCCGTATCGATAAATGATTACTTCTCTTTCGCGTTTATCTAGAATTGAAAAATAATCCTGCATTTTTTCAATTTCCATATTTAATTGGATGTATTCTATGACATTTTCATTTTCTGCTTCTAAAATGTCAATAAGACTGATCTCGTTACCTTCTTTATCCTGACCAATAGGATCATGTAATGAAACATCTTTCTTAACCTTTTTTAAGGCTCTTAAATGCATCAGAATTTCGTTCTCGATACAACGAGCAGCATATGTTGCAAGTTTTGTACCTTTCCCAACAGAAAAGCTCTCAATCCCCTTAATTAAGCCAATAGTACCTATAGAGATTAAGTCTTCCATATCTTCACCGGTATTTTCAAATTTTTTTACGATATGGGCAACAAGTCTCAAATTATGTTCAATTAGTTTATTTCTTGCTTCCTCACTTCCATTTTGCATTTCCTCAATGTATTTTGCTTCTTCCTCTGAAGAAAGGGGCTGTGGAAAGGCATGGTTTTTTACATAGGAAACAAAGAATAGAGCTTCCTTAATTAGCAATGCAAGGACACTCAATATTCCGGACAAACACATACACCTCCTGACTAGGCTGGGCTATAGCCTATATAAACACACTATGTCATGTGAAGTTGTCTTGTGTCTGTCCTTATAAAACAAATACAAGCTAAAAAAAAGACGTCTTATAGGGACTTGCCCTTAAGACGTCTGATTTATGATTGTTGTTTTCTCATTGCTTCTTCATATGCATCTGTACGATTTTTCGTAACAGGCTTTACCCCGCTATTATGAGCTGCACGACCAATCATATGAGCGGATACCGGTGCGGTAATTAAAATGAAAACTATTCCGATTAAAAGTTTTCCACTTACGATATCCTCTCTAACTAATAAGTATAGAAAGGCAGCTATTAAGATACTCGATACACCAAGCGTAGAAGCCTTTGTTGCAGCATGTAGCCTTGTAAAAATATCTGGAAAACGCATGATACCAATAGAAGCAGATAATGTAATAAAGGCACCGAAAAGTAATAATAAACTAACAATAATATTTACAACTAATTCAATCCAAGTCCCTGTCAATAATAACACCCTTTTCTACATATTTTGCTGTAGCAAGTGTACCTAGGAATCCTAAAATTCCAACTAGTAAGACCACGTCGTTTAAATATGGTGTAGAAAGGTAAATGGCTACAAGTCCAGTAAGTGCCATTAGGTTAATACCAATAGTATCTAGCCCAACAGCGCGATCTGGGTTAGTAGGACCTTTAAAGGTTCTATAAAGAAGCAATACAAGTGATATTCCAATTGCAATGGAACAGATGACAATAGTACCATCTAATATTTTTTCTGAAAGTTTAATGGCTTCTTCCATTTATCTAGTCACCTCCAGAATGGCTTTTTCAAAACTATCTTTTATTTCTTTGACCGATTTGTCTACTTCATCTATATCCATTGCATGAATGTACAGTATGTCGTTATTATCCGAAACGGCAACAGATAAAGTACCTGGTGTTAGTGATATAAGATGTGCTAATATCGTTATTTCCCAGTTGGTTTTAACCTCTAAAGGTAATGCGAATATACCTGGTTCGATTTCTGGTTTTGGTGTATAGACCAATTTAAGAATACTTATATTGGAAAGAATTACTTCTTTAACAAATAAGAGTAAAAGGTTTACGATTTTTACCACTCTTATTCCGTAGAACCTGCCTGGTATAAAACGATTCAGCAGAAGTACTAATAGAATACCCCAAATGTAACCTGCAATAAAGCTGGATAAAGTATATGATTCACTCAGGAACATCCACATGATTGCAATAATTAAGTTAATAATAATTTGAAATGCCATGGTAATTACTCCTTTAATACAGAATCAATATAAATTTGGGGATCTAGTAAATACTCTGCTACCCCTTCAATAGAAGGATAAATAAACTCCGCTCCGATTCCCAGAAAAACAGAAACTGCTAGCAAACCAACAATAGGTAAAATCAATCCTAAAGATGGTTTTTTCTTATACGTTTTGGATTCGTCTTTTTCTCCCCAGAAACCTCGAATGAATATTTTCATTACAGAATAGAGGATTAAAAGACTTGAAATCAATGCAATTAATGTAATCGCGATTTCATCAGCAGATAGTGCTCCTCTTAGTAATAATAGTTTTCCAATAAATCCGCTAAACGGTGGAATTCCAGCCAAGATAAATGCTGAGATAAAAAGTAACCAACCTAAAAGAGGATAATGATGGATTAATCCACCCATTTTCTTTAAGTCTGATGTACCTGCTACATAGGCTATTACTCCAACGAGTAAGAAGAGGGCGGACTTAATAACCATATCATGTAGTAAGTAATAAATGGATCCACTGAGCGCATCTTGATTAAAAATGCCAATACCCATAATAATAAAACCGATAGCAGGAATAATGTTATAGCTAATAATTAATTTGATATTATTCGTTGAAAGAGCTCCTATAACCCCAAATAACATGGACAGACCTGCAATCCATATAAATGCTTCATGCGTTATTTCCATTCGATGAATAAAAATTAGCGAGAAAACACGGAGAATGGAATATATCCCGACTTTAGTTAAAAGTGCACCAAATAGGGCTGATACGACCGGATTTGGAACGGTATATGGTCTTGGTAACCAGTAATAAAGTGGGAATAACGCTGCTTTTGTACCAAAGACAAAGAATAATAATACGGCAATTGTAGTTAAAATGCCATTTTGTTCCACCGTTGCTACACGTTCAGCAATTTGTGCCATATTAATTGTTCCAACTGCACCATATAGTAGTGCAACAGCTGTTACGAATAGCATGGAAGAGAAGAGGTTAATGAGAACATATTTTATCGATTCTCTTAATTGAACTTTATCTCCTCCTAATACAATCAATGCATAAGAAGCCATTAGTAGTACTTCAAAGAATACAAATAGGTTAAACAAATCACCTGTTAAGAACGCACCAGAAACACCTGCTATTAGCATAAAGAAAAAGGTGTAAAAGTAATGAGTTTCCTGCCTTAATGTTAATGAATGTGGTGCGAAAAATGCAGCTGCAGTCGCAATGACATTAGTTGTTAAGATAAGTAGAATTGATAATTTATCCGCAACTAATATAATTCCATAAGGTGCAACCCAATCACCTGTTTCTAAAATTATCACCCCATCCGTAAACACTGAGTAAGTTATATACAACGCTACCGCTAAACTAATTAAGGTAAAAAGTTTAGTTAAGAGGCGAGTAGTTTTAACTTTAGAATTCGTAAATGCAACAATTATACCTGATATTGCTGGGATGATGATAGGTAATACTGCTAAATTACTCATTCGATTCACCCCTCATTTCTTCCATATTGTCTGTTTTATTTTCTTGTGCTGTTCGATAAGCTAGTACGAGTAATAGGCTTGTAATACCAAAGCTAATTACGATGGAAGTTAAGATTAAAGCTTGTGGTAATGGGTCCGTATAATTTGTTACCGAATCATCTAATATAGGAGGTTGACCTCTTTTAAGTTTCCCCATCGTCAGGATAACTAAGTGGGCTCCATGGGATAACAGCACTGTACCAATAATAATCCGTAATAACTGTTTTTGTAATAGGTTATAAACAGCAGTTGCAAATAATATTCCAGCTAAGATAAGAATAATATATTCCATTTATTTAGCCTCCTTATTATCTCGTACTTTAATGAGGCCATAGATGGCTAAAGCAGCAATTCCAAGTACTACTATTTCAAATAGGGTATCCAGTCCACGCATATCTACTAGAATGACGTTTACGATATTATGACCGCCTCCTAGTTTATAAGAGGTTTCAATAAAGTAATCGGAGATCTTATCAAACCAATTAGAACTGTGAGCAGCGATACCAGTTAAAGTAATTAATAATCCCATTCCGACAGCTAAGATCGTATTAGTTGTAGTTGTTTGAATAGTCTCCTCACGTTTCCTAAGCTCTGGTAAGTGATAATAAGCGAGTAGGAAAAGAGCCATCGAAACAGTTTCCACTACTAACTGTGTTAATGCTAAGTCTGGAGCACGGAAGATGACAAATAGGATGGAAATTCCAAATCCTACAATACCTGTGATCAATATAAGAGCTAGCTTATTATTAACAAAAATAGTAGCTAAGGCAGCAAGTACCATGATTACTACAACTGCTATGTCGACCACTTTCACTTCCTCTAAATCATCAAAACTTATACTACTTAGCCCACCAGTTGTAAACATAATAGTAAACGTAACTGCTATGATTGCTAGTAAAATAATAGACATATATAACTTAATTGATCCCGTCATATAAGAGTTTGTAATACTAGCAGAAATGTCATCTATCTTTTGAATTAGTTTGTCATACACTTTATTTAAACTAAGCTTACCAGGTATAGCATCATAAATATTACTCCATTTCTTGAGAGTTAAGAATAGGATTATGCCAAGTCCAACTACTATAAGAGACATTTGAAAAGGCTTAAAATCAAACCCATGCCAGTAATGAACATGATAAGGTTCCATTGTACTGTTTGTTATAGCACCCGTAGCATGAGCTAACAATGTTCCATTAGGAATATTTGGGAAAAGCCCAATGATAATGACACCTAGGACTAATATGATAGGTGAGATAAGCATTCCAATTGGTGCTTCATGTGGCTTTTTCTTAAGCAATTCAAATTTCTTTGGTCCAGTAAACACACCGAAAAATAGATACATGGAGTATACAAATGTGAAGATACTACCAAACACTGCTAAATATGGAATAGCTGTTGATAGTACTTGTGCAAAACCATCTGTACCTTCAACTAATTTTACCGATGAACCAAAGAATAATTCTTTACTATAAAAACCATTTAGGAATGGAAGTGGCACACCCGCCATGGAGAAAGTGCCAAAAATAGCTAACGTACCTGATATCGGCATAATAGTAAATAAGCCACCAAGTTTTCGTATATCTCTTGTACCAGTTTCATGATCGACAATACCCGCAATCATAAAGAGGCTTCCTTTAAATGTCGCGTGGTTTAAAATATGGAAGACCGCTGCAAATATTGCAGCCTCTGTACCAAATCCTAACATAGCCATAATCATACCTAATTGACTAATAGTAGAGAATGCTAGTATTCCTTTTAAATCAGTTTGTCTCACTGCCATATAAGAGCCCCATATTAACGTTATAATCCCCACTATACTAACGGTAATAAAGAACCATTCAAATGCTACAAAAATCGGTAAAAATCTCGCGATAAGATAAATACCTGCTTTAACCATTGTAGCGGAGTGTAAGTATGCACTAACCGGAGTTGGTGCTTCCATTGCATCAGGTAACCAAATATGAAATGGAAATTGTGCAGACTTAGTAAATGCTCCAAGAAGTATTAATCCTAATATTAATGGCAAATAATTACTGTTCATAATGAAATCTATTTGTTCAATCATTTCGCGAATACTAGTTGTACCGGTGATAACGGATAGTAAAACCAAACCACCGAGCATACTTAATCCACCGAAAACGGTTATAAGCATAGACTTTTGTGCACCATAGCGTGATCGTTCACGGTGATGCCAATATCCAATTAATAAGAAAGAAGAGATAGATGTAAGTTCCCAAAATGTATAAAGTACAAATACGTTATCAGACAATACTACACCTAGCATGGCTGACATGAACATAAGCAAGTAAACATAGAAGTGCCCTAAACTTTCAGAAACATGTAAGTAGTAGATGGAGTAGAATACAACAAGTGTACCGATTCCACTAATTAGTAGGACAAATAATAAGCTTAGTCCATCCAAATAGAAATCAAAATTAATATCAAGGGAAGGAATCCAGTTATATGTATGACGTAAAGGAGAAAAGTCATTACCTATAAAACGTATAAAGTAAAGGAAGATTCCTAAGGGGATAAATAATACAAATATACCTGTATGCACTTTATTTTTAAATTTACTTATTAATGGTACAAATAAAGCAAATACAAGTGGTATTAATACTGCAAATATCATGTATGAATTGACCTCCTATTAAATTGTTTGTTTATCCCAAAATAGCATTATATATTTATCCTTATTTTGAGTTAGCTTCCAACTTATCATTTACTATTGTTTATTTTAATATATAAACACCAAAGTCTCAAAGCGATATAACGTTACATATAAAAGAAAGCTTACCATATTTTATAGGCAGAAAAAAATAAAAAACCCTTATCATTCACAAGAATGACAAGAGTTATAAAATTACTTCCTATTTATATAGTTTTAATTCAAATTATGGTTAGCTACTATATTTTATTTTGTGACTTAAACCTCGACGATATATTTCATCTTCAATAAGTGAAACGAAATCAGGGCTTAATTTTAATTCATTTGCTTTATAATATGACTCGATTAACAATTCATCTGACAAATGTTCCATAATCGTAGCCCTCCTAGACCTAAACAATACTTTAATTTTTAATTACTAGATTAAAGTTAAATATAACGTAACACGAAAAATAATAGAGGACAAGATACCAGTTATCTACATGAGGTTGTAGATAACTTGTGTATAAAATCGCCATTTTTCACGTAAACCTAGTAATAATACTGTTGATAATGTGAATATAGTTATCCACAGTGCGACTTATGCGAGAATTTGTCGAACGATTTTTGCATTTTTAATGGGAAAATTACATATTTCTACCTCTTACAACATATATATGGTATTTTAATATGCATAGGTTTTTATTTGGCAGAGGTAAAAAATTGCCCTCTACTGCATAAAAAACTAACTTAAGTTAGAAATAAGTTAATGCAACTTTTTCTAGTACTATATATAATAACCAAAAATACTTTTGTATAAACATTGGATAGGTTAGTATATAAACGATAACATTTATTGTTAATAAAGAGGTGTAACGATTGTTAAAAAGATTTCTACCAAATGAACATGTTAAAAGTATATTTGATATTAATCCCATTGTTCTAAAGGAAAAAGGGATCAAGGGAATTATTACAGATTTAGATAATACGTTGGTAGCATGGGATGTAAAGGATGCGAGTACTGAAGTAATAGAATGGTTTAAACTAATGAAGGATAATGGCATTAAAGTTACCATCATATCAAATAATAAAGAAGATAGAGTGAAAATGTTTTCAGAGCCACTTGGTACACCGTTTGTATTTAGTGCTAGAAAACCATTAAGACGTGCTTTTATTACTGCTGCAAAGAAAATGGGATTGAAAAAAGAAGAAATCGTGGTTATTGGTGACCAACTATTAACTGATGTTTTAGGTGGTAATTCAGCAGGATTTTACACCATTCTAGTAGTACCGATTGTACAAACTGATGAAAAGATAACGCAATTTAATCGAAGTATAGAACGGAAAATAATGAATTATTTCCGTAAAAAAGGCATGATTAGTTGGGAGGAAGAATAGTGGAGAACATACATTGTATCGGTTGCGGAGTTGAGATACAGACCGAAGACCCAAAAGGACTTGGGTATACACCAAAATCTTCTCTTGAGAAGGAAAATATTCTATGTAAAAGATGCTTTAGACTAAAGCATTATAATGAAATACAAGATGTGTCTATTCATGATGATGATTTCCTAAAAATGGTAAGTTCGATTCGTGAAAAAGAAGGCCTTGTCGTACATATCGTTGATATATTTGATGTGAACGGAACAATGATTAAAAGTCTACCTCGAATAGTGGGAAATAACCCAATTATTCTTGTTGGGAACAAAATGGATTTATTGCCAAAGTCTACAAACCAGAATAAACTTATACAATGGTTACGCTCAACCGCAAAGGAGCAAGGCATTAAAGTAGAAGATGTATTCTTAATTTCATCGGTTAAAGGGTATGGTATTGATGTATTAACGGAGCAAATTGAAAAATATCGTGAAAATCAAGATGTCTATATTGTTGGAACAACAAATGTAGGGAAATCTACATTTATCAATCGATTAATTAAACAATCCGTGGGTGAAAGTGATGTCATTACGACTTCTTATTTTCCTGGAACTACATTAGGGTTTATTGAAATTCCATTAGATGAGGGTTCTGCACTTATTGATACACCTGGAATTGTAAATCACGAGCAAATTGCACATTACGTATCCGACCAAGATTTAAAAGTAATAACACCTACGAAAGAAATAAAACCGAGAGTTTATCAACTAAATGCAGAACAAACATTATTCTTCGGTGGATTAGCTCGTTTAGATTTTATAAAAGGAGATAGACAATCATTCGTTTGTTATTTTTCAAATCAACTTCCAATACACCGAACAAAGCTTGAAAAAGCAAATGATTTGTATAACAATCATCTTGGTGAATTATTATCTCCACCAGATGAAGAATCCATCCAATCGTTACCACCACTAACGACAAGCTCGTATCGATTAAATGGTGATAAAACAGACATCGTATTCCCTGGCTTAGGATGGGTTACTGTAAGTGGTGCTTGTACAATTGTTGCACATAGTCCTAAGGAAGTTGCGGTATCCGTAAGAAAGTCGTTAATTTAGGAGGAATTTGATGGAACAATTAGGCTTAATAGGATATCCAATCAAGCATTCCTTATCTCCTTGGATACATACGAAGTTCTTAGAAAATACAAATTTTAAGGGGAGTTATTCGATCTTTGAAGCCCGAGAAGATGATTTATTACATCTTGTTCAGACTATGAAGGATAAAGGTGTTAGAGGATTTAATGTTACAATCCCATTTAAACAAAAGATAATTCCTATGTTAGATGAACTCGACCCTACTGCAATGAAGATTGGCGCGGTCAACACGGTATTGAATCATGATGGTAGACTTATTGGCTATAATACTGATGGAATTGGTTTCCTTCGCTCATTAGAAATAAGTCATCCAGAAGTAGTCGATAATAAGAAGATAAAAATACTTTTAGTTGGAGCTGGTGGTGCAGCGAGAGGCATCTATTATGCACTCAAGCAAGCTGGTTATTTATCGATTAATATAACTAATCGGACGATAGAAAAAGCGGAATTAATAGTTGGAAGAGATAAATCTGCATGTATTTCTTTAAAAGATGCAGAGAGAAACCTACAAGAATATGACCTGATTATCCAGACAACTAATGTTGGTATGAGACCGAATGAAGAAAATTCGCCGTTGTATCTTCATAATCTGAAATCTACTGCGATAGTTAGTGATATTGTTTACCAACCTATTTGGACAAAATTTTTAAAAGAGGCAGAAGCTAAAGGTGCAAAAGTACACCACGGTTATTTAATGCTATTATATCAAGCTCAATTTGCATTTGAGATATGGTTTGGTATCGTACCACCACTTAATGAAATGGATAAACAATTAAAACAATTACTAGAAGGGTGATAACATGCTAACAGGTAAACAAAAAAGATATCTTCGCTCCAAAGCACATCATTTAAAACCAATTTTTCAAGTAGGGAAAATTGGTGTTAATGAAAATATGATCGTTCAAGTTAATGAAGCATTAGAAAAGAGAGAATTAATTAAAGTAAGTATTTTACAAAACTGTTTAGAAGATAAAGATACGGTAGCGGAAAACTTGCAGGCTGGAACAAATGCTGAAATCGTACAGATTATAGGTAATAATATTGTATTGTATAAAGAGTCTAAAGAGAATAAAGAGATTGAGTTACCATAACTTGTCGGTAATTAGCTCTTTAGAAGGGGTTATTAAATGAATCGTATTGGAATTCTAGGTGGTACCTTTGATCCACCTCATATAGGACATTTAATTATCGCACAAGAGGTAAAAGATGCACTTAATTTAGAGCAGGTTTGGTTTATCCCAACCTATGAACCTCCTCATAAAGATGTAGCAACGCTAGAGGTAAGGAACCGAATTGAGATGCTTAGACTTGCATTAGAGGATAATGATGCATTTATATTGAATACTATTGAAACCGAACGTTCAGGGAAATCATATACAATAGACACGATGAGGTTGTTGGAAGAAAAATATCCTAATACTGATTTCTACTTTATAATAGGAGCAGATATGGTAGAATATTTGCCTAATTGGTACAATATTGACGAGTTAATGAATATGGTCCAATTTGTCGGGGTGAAACGTTCTGGATATGAATTAAAAAGTCCATTCCCGATTAAAGTGGTTGACATCCCAATGGTTGATATTTCATCTAGTGTAATAAGAAACAGAATTCGAGAGAAAAAATCAATAAAATACCTTGTTCCAGATTCAGTGTATTCTTATATAAAGGGGCATGGTTTATATGAATAAAAATGAAGCAATTAAATTAGTGGAACCACATTTAACAAAAGAGAGATTTGAGCATTCCTTACGTGTTGCGGATACAGCTGTAAAACTTGCAAACAAGTACAATGTATCAATAGAAAAAACGGAACTTGCAGCTGTTTTTCATGATTATTGTAAGTATCGTTCTCTGAATGAAATGCAAAGAATTATTGAAACATCAAGTTCTCTGCCGAAAGACTTGCTTTTATATCACCACGAACTTTGGCATGGTCCGGTGGCTGCTTTAAAAATAGAGGAAGAATTTGGAATTACTGATGAAGAAATAAAGGCTGCCATTTATTATCATACTACTGGAAAAGCTAATATGAGTAAACTAGAACTTATTGTATTTGTAGCAGATTATATTGAGCCTGGTAGGAGCTTTCCTGGACTCGATAAAGTCCGAGAAATGGCAGAACATGATCTTATTAAAACAGCTTGGATGGTATCTCGAAATACAATTACTTATTTAATGGAAAAGAAAAATCGTATTTATCCTGATACATTTCATGCATATAATGATTTAACAAGACTTTTAGATGGAGGTAATAAATTTGAACAATAATCCTATGGAAATTTTAAAATTAGCAGCTGAAGCATGTGATGATAAGCGAGCAGAAGAGATTGTAGCATTAGATTTAGCTCAAGTATCTTTAGTAGCAGATTATTTCTTAATTTGCCACGGCACTAACGAACGTCAAGTCCAATCCATTGCTAGAGCTGTAAAAGAAAAGATGGATGAACATCAAATATCGGTAAAACGACTAGAGGGCTTTGAACAAGCAAGGTGGGTGCTAGTTGATTTAGGTGATGTAGTATGTCATGTTTTCCATAAGGATGAAAGACAATATTATAACTTAGAACGTCTATGGGGAGATGCAGCTCCGGTACCTCTAGAGGTAGGTCAATAGATAATGGCATATCAACTAATGGCAAGTCTTTATGACCAATTTATGGAGGATGCTCCATATGATAATTGGGTGGAATTCACCAAGAAAATCATTGAGAAATATCATTTGAAAGCAGCTAATGTAATTGATTTAGGTTGTGGTACCGGGGAGATTACACTGAAATTAGCAAAAGAATTTAATATTACGGGTGTTGATTATTCAACAGATATGCTTACCATAGCTTCACAAAAGGCAAATGAGGAAAATGTAAAAGTAAATTGGATCCATCAGGATTTAAGAGAGCTTGAAGGTTTAAATAACTTTGATTTAGCTATCAGTTATTGTGATGTAATCAATTATATTACGACAGAAGAAGACGTGCAAGAAGTGTTCTTACATGTTAGCCAAGCTTTGAATGACCATGGCATATTCATTTTTGATGTTCATTCGATTAAGCATGTAGTAGAGGATTTAATAGGGAACTCTTTTTCTGATGTTACAGAAGATAGCGCATATATTTGGACTTGCTATCCTAGTGAAATTGAAGGAGAAATGTTTCACGAATTAACGTTCTTTAAATCAAACGGAAATACATATGAAAGGTTTGATGAATCCCATCATCAGCGTACATTTCCTATAAAAGTTTATCAGCAATTATTAAATCATGCAGGATTTGAAATTTTAGCTTTTCACCGTGATTTTTTACTAGAAGATGATTTTTCTGAAGGTGAAGCGGAAAGAATTTTTGTTATTGCACAAAAAAGGACGAGATAAGTGATTTTCTCGTCCTTTTCTTTTTTTGCCAGAAACATATCCCTTTTTGTATCATAAAGGAACACTAGTATTAGGATGTGATAGTAATGCTAGAAATGATTCGGAAAAACAGATTTATATTGTTTATCGTAATGGGAGTTGTAATTGTATTCATAATTTATATTAAAAGGGCAGACCATCAGGAAGTTATCACTCCATTTGATGATGGAAAGAATTTAGCGGGCGTAGAAAATCTTGAAGAAAATGAAGCAATTTCAGCAGTTGTAGATATAAAAGGTGAAGTAATACGTCCTGGGGTATATGAAATGGAACCGAATGCCCGTGTTAAGGATGTTATAGATATAGCTGGGGGATTTACAGAGGATGCTGATCAAAATTATATTAACCTTGCCCAAAAGGTAATCGATGAAATGGTAATTCTTGTTCCACGTATTGGGGAAGAAGGGGGGACTACAGAAGATAGTCCGGAAAATTCCAAAATAAGAATAAATTATGCGACAGAAGAAGAAATACAAAAACTACCAGGAATCGGCCCTTCAAAAGCAAAAGCAATAGTACAGTATCGTGAGGAACATGGATATTTTCAATCGATTGAGGATTTATTAGGTGTTTCTGGTATCGGAGAGAAGACGTTGGAGGGTATTCAAGAAGAGATACAAGTTCCATAAGAGATTGACGATAAAAAACTTGCCATGTACACTAGACTTCATAGAAGGGAGAGACGTTAAACGATGGAAAGAATTTCTTGGAATCAATATTTTATGGCTCAAAGCCATCTACTTGCGTTAAGAAGCACATGTACAAGGCTTATGGTAGGAGCAACTATTGTTCGAGATAAACGAATCATAGCAGGTGGGTATAATGGAAGTGTTTCTGGTGACGTTCATTGTGTCGATGAAGGGTGTTATGTCATCGATGGACATTGCGTAAGGACGGTCCATGCAGAGGCAAATGCTCTTTTACAATGCGCTAAATTTGGTGTTCCTACAGAGAACGCAGATGTTTACGTTACCCACTTTCCATGCTTACAATGTACGAAGCAATTAATTCAAAGTGGAATAAGAACAGTTTTCTATGCTGAGGACTATAAAAATCATCCATATGCGATTCAACTTTTTAAAGAAGCGGGAGTACGGACAGAAAAAGTAGAACTAGATTATTTAGCGCTTGATATGAATTACAAAGAAAAAACTTCTCTCATCACTGAACTACTACAACTAGTAGATGATAAAAACTCTAGTGATGTCGCTGCTCTGAAAGAGAAAGCACAGGAATTATTTCATTTAACAAGGTAAGATTCGTATGAAAGGCTACTGGTATATTCTTGCTTTTGCTGCAGTTTGTAGTGCTATTTCCATCATTTATAATACGTTTTTTTGTTTGATACTATTTATCATTTGGGTACTTTATTTAAATAGGAAGAAGCGGCTAGGGAAGATTCCTATAATTACTTCCCTAGTCGTTTATCTAATGTTCTTATTGTTAATACCTCCGATTGAATCCATTCACTTTGAATTAGAACCATTTACGACTACAGTAACAGGGAAAATTATCGGTTCTGTTACTTCATCAGATACAATCCTCCAATTTGATTTAAAAGATGATAAAACAGAAAACTTAATAAAAGTAACTCTTTTTCAACCAGATTTCCATCATCCAGATATCTCGAATATTAAGTCTGGTGCAGAGTGTACTGTAGAGGGAGAGGTACGTCTTCCGGAAGATAGTCGTAACCCCGGGCAATTTAATTATCAAAGGTACCTTGCTACTAATGGAATATATTATGAGATGTTGATTACTTCCCTAGATTCTCTTTATTGCGATGGTCAGAATAATCTAAGTTTGCTTCATACAGTTAGATTAAACTTAATGAATTATCTTTTAACTCGATATTCAGAAGAGGCCAGTTCTTGGATAATCGCCCTCGCTTTAGGTGATGATAGGTTTATTTCTGAGGAAGTAACAGAACTTTTCCAGCGGTGGGGATTATCTCACTTATTAGCAATATCTGGTTTGCATATTGGCTTAGTTGTTGGATTATTATATTTTGTTATGATAAAGCTACAATTTTTAACAATTGAAAAAGCACAAAGTTTAATGGTTTTATTGTTACCAATATATGCTTTTCTAGCTGGTGGAGAACCTTCCGTATTACGTGCAAGTCTAATGGTTATTATTGTGATTATAATGCGAAGATGGAGGTGGAAACTAAATACTTTAGATGTCATCAGTATCGCATTCTTAAGCTTAATTTTAATGAATCCATACATTATTTACCATATAGGTTTTCAGTTATCATTTCTCGTTAGTTTTGGTATCATTCTGTCAAAAAATTGGCTATTGGACAGTGGACAGTTACTTTTTCAAATGATTAAATTAAGTTTTATTTCGCAGCTCATGATAGTACCCCTCCAAATTCTTTACTTTTATAACTTTAATCCACTTTCAATCTTGCTTAATATTTTCGTTGTTCCTTATTTTACTTTCTTTGTAATTCCTCTTATGTTTGTACTTTTGTTTATTTCTCCATTTCCTTTCATTACTGAATTATTAGATAAGTTATTTACGTTTATACAAGAAGGCATTTTTTTAAAGATAGTAGAATTGGTAGATTTATATGCGTATTTTCCGTGGTTTACAGGACAATTTCCAACTATGCTTCTCGTATTATATTATGGTTTGTTCGTGTTAATGATGAAAAGGATTCAATTGGCTAAATTAAATCAAGCCTTTTCCTGCGGTATCATCTTAACCATTCTTTTAGTATACATAATGGTAAGGCCGTACCTATCTCCTTATGGAAGTGTAACGATGTTAGATATAGGTCAAGGGGATGCGATTGTAATTGAATTACCATTTCGAAGAGGAGTGTTTATTGTCGATGCAGGTGGTGCTATCTCGTTTGAAGGGGAAAAGCCAACAGATACGATTTACAAAAAGGTAGTAAAACC
This sequence comes from Ornithinibacillus jepli, assembly GCF_047228935.1. Lineage (NCBI taxonomy): Bacteria > Bacillati > Bacillota > Bacilli > Caryophanales > Bacillaceae > Ornithinibacillus > Ornithinibacillus jepli. The sequence continues at coordinate 1,272,576 of NZ_JBFEGG010000001.1, read as the reverse complement.
TTTCCTACAATATCGAGGTATCAAAAATATAGATGCTATATTTATTAGTCATGAAGATACTGACCATAATGGAAGTATTCCATATCTGTTAGAGGATTTTGAGGTAAAAAAAGTGATTGTAAGTGAGTTTTATCAATTTGAAAACGAGCTGCTTCAAAAGGTTGCTAATAAGAAGGTTTTACGAGTGAAGGCAGGACAAACCATTGATATGAAAGGAAAGAGGTTTAAAATTCTTTCCCCACGGGTAGATAAAAAAGGCAGCAATGAAAATTCTCTTGTGTTTCAAACTACTCTTGGCGGAAAAAACTGGTTATTTACCGGTGATATTGATAAAGAAACCGAAAAGGCTATTCTACATTCAGCCCCCGATTTATCCGTTGATATATTAAAAGTAGCTCATCATGGAAGTAACACCTCGACTGATCAAAACTTTATTTCTGCAACAAAACCAGATTACGCATTGATTTCAGTTGGAAAGAATAATCGGTATGGTCACCCAAACAACGAGGTTTTGGAAGTGTTTGAGAAGGAAAATGTTTATGTTTTAAGAACAGATCAATCAGGTGCTATAATTTATCGATTTAATGAAAACAATGGAACCTTTTATCAATTCAATCCATAATCTATAAATGAACTAGGAAATAACAAAAGAGACCGGATATATACCAGTCTCTTTTGTTACGATACCATATGTACTTAAGAGCCAACAACACTAATTACTACACCGATTAAAAATATTAAAAGAAAGAAAACTAAAGAAAAAGTAAAACCTTTAATGGAATCAACTACATCATTATTTTTTGATTGTGGATCCTTTTCAAATTCATTCATAGCTAACCCTCCTATACCAACCTTTAGTATAAATTAAATACATAAAAAAATCCACCATTGATGCAAAAATGTCAAATTTAATTATGTATACCCAAAAATAGAAAGACTTAACAACTATACTTTATGCGAGAAGGGTCATGCTATAAAAGAAAGAAAAACATCGTTTAACATATTGTTCCTAGGGCATTATGTTAAACGTTCATATAGATAGGGAGGGAAATTCTTATCCCTAATTTCCCTCTCAGGTTTTTCTTGCTATTCACCGATTAACCCATTACCATAAAGAATATAATTAGTTGGAGTGAATAGCATGTCATATACAGAGGCAATAAAACAAATAAAAAAACAAAGTATCCCAGAAGTCATTTTATTATATGGTACAGAAAACTATTTTATCCAGAAAATCAAGGAATTATTGGTAAAAAAAGTTTTAGATGATGAAGAAAATTTATCTACGTATGACTTAACTGAAACACCTATACAAGAAGTAGTTGCAGATGTGGAAACCTATCCATTTTTTGGTGAAAAAAAAGTCATTATCGCTACTAATGCTGTTTTTCTAAAAGCTAAGTCAGACAAGCTTCCTTTTGAACACCAATTATCTGTTTTAGAGCAATACATAGAGATGCCAGTAGATTATTCTGTGTTAGTTCTAGTTGCACCATATGAAAAGATTGATGAACGGAAGAAAATCAGTAAACTTCTAAAGAAAAATGGTCTAGTAGCAGAATGTAATCCGATAAAAGACTATGAATTAAAAAACTGGATAATGAATTTAGCAAAGCAACTAAACATGACGATAAATGATGACGCATTTGAAACGTTTGAGAATGAACTTTCTACGGATTTAAATATCATCGAAAGTGAATTAGAAAAAATCTCTCTCTATGTAGGGGAAGGCGGTATTGTAACCAAACAAGTTGCTGAGGAAATGGTATCACATTCGGTAACGAGTTCTGGGATTCGTCTAGTTGATACAGTCATCGAAGGTAACCTTGCGAAAGCAATTGCAATTTACAAAGACTTAGAAAAAATGAAGGAAGAACCAATCGCCTTAATTGGATTATTAGCTTTCCAATTTAGAACTATTTTAAGAGTGAAGCTTTTAAAACAAAAAGGTTATAGCTCTGGTCAAATGCAAAAACAATTAGGAGTGCATCCCTATGTAATAAAGGTTGCACTTAACAGAGAAGCGAAGTTTACGGTTAACAAACTAAACTATATTATCGATCAACTAACTGAAACTGATGCAATCATTAAGCAAGGTAGAATGGATAAGTCACTGGCATTTGAATTGTTATTATATAATCTTATAAAACAATAAAAAAACGATCCTTCTGGGATCGTTTTTTTTGAATAATTAGGCACCAAGACCGTTAACTTTTTTAGTTAGACGACTCTTTTGACGGTCACCAGCATTTCTATGGATAAGACCTTTTTGTACTGCTTTATCAATTTTTTTGACTGTTTCTGTTAATGCGGTTTTTGCATTTTCAACATCATTAGCTTCAACAAATTTCTCTAAAACTTTTATTTGTGAACGCATTTCAGATTTTACTGATTGGTTTTGAGCACGCTTTTTATTGTTTACATCAACACGTTTAATTGCGGATTTAATATTAGCCATTATTTCACCTCCTAAAAACACTAACGTTCATTACATTGAACAAGAGACATTGTACCAAAGTTAGAGCTTGTTTTCAATAAGAATTATCCTATCTTCATCGTAAATTGTATGTTTTTAACAAAAATGTTAAGGCTAATCCTATAGATTTATGTATATTTACAATGCCTGAAAGGATGCGATTTAGTTTGAGTGAAAAGGAAATGAAGGAAAACCAATTTCAAGTACGTACTGACCTAGCTATCGAAGCAAAAGATATGTACGTAGAAAAGGAGACTCCTCCTGAGGATAAAATAAAAGGGGTACAACTTAAGGATATTGAAGAGAATGGAATTAAAATTTCTTACGTTGATATAGATGCTGAAGGTGCAGAATTACTAGGGAAGAAACCTGGCTCTTATGTAACCATTTACGCAGATGGTGTTAAAAAACAAGATACGAAACGCCAAGAGAATGCAGCCAAAATTTTAGCAAGAGAGATTGAGAACTTGCTTGAGAAAAATAATATTAAAAAAGATGCAACAGGGCTTATCGTAGGTCTTGGTAACTGGAATGTGACACCAGATGCACTTGGACCGATGACGATAGAAAAAGTATTAGTGACTAGTCACTTATTTAAGTTAGAACATGAGTCAGTGTCTGAGGGGTATAGACCGGTAGGGGCAGTTACCCCTGGTGTAATGGGAATTACCGGGATTGAAACGAGTAATATAATTTTTGGGATTGTAGAAAAGTTTAGCCCAGATTTTGTTATAGCAATTGATGCATTAGCGTCTAGATCAATAGAACGAGTAAATGAAACAATCCAGTTATCGGATTCCGGCATTCATCCTGGGTCAGGTGTAGGGAATAAACGCAAAGAGCTTAGTAAAGAAACTCTAGGGGTACCGGTTCTAGCTATTGGGGTACCGACAGTTGTTGATGCAGTAACCATAACAAGCGATACCATTGATTTCATTTTGAAGCATTTTGGAAGAGAATGGCGCGAAAAAGATCGCCCATCTAAGTCGTTGGCTCCGGCAAGTATGTCTTTTGGAGGAAAAAAATATACGGAAGAGGATTTGCCTGACGAGGAAAAAAGACAAACTTTTATGGGGATTGTTGGCAATTTATCTGAAGAGGAAAAAAGAAAACTAATTTCGGAAGTCTTAACCCCAACTGGCTATAATATGATGGTTACACCAAAAGAAGTAGATGGTTTTATGGTAGATATGTCCCATGTTTTAGCGAACGGAATAAATGCTGCGTTACATGAAGCGGTTGATGTTGACAATTTCGCTTCCTATTCAAGGTAAGAAATTTGTATAACTCTATTAAATTTTGTGAAAAATGAGAGCAAGAGGTTCTACCTTCCGAAGATTCGTCATAGATTTTATTATAGACGACTAGGAAGGTGGAACAATTATGCTAGAACCTCACCGATTTAAAAGCAATCATAAAATAGCTAACTATGTAAAAAAAAGCGCAATATATGTAGTGAGTGTATTCATTTTATTTGTTCTTATAGGAGTAATTACAACAATTTCACCTGCATTAAGATTATCCTCCAATACATTAACAAATTGGACGAGTGAGATTGAAAGTTCTACGTTTATGTATTTACTCGGAATGGAAAACCGAATCTTTATGGATGGACTTCCTCCAGAAGCGGAAATACCAAATCTATCATCTACTCTTTTTCAAATAGCAACTAGCATACAACCAGATGATCCGAGAAGCTTACTTGGAAATGAACTTCCGGGTTTTTCCATTTATGATAGTGAAATATTTATAGCTGGTGAAGGAACAAATTATACAAATCTTCCAATTGAGTCTTCACCACCACTTGAAGAGGTTTTAAAAGACAGAGAAGCTGTGGTAGATGAAGGTGTTGATGTAGAAAGTCCAGAAGAAGTCCCAGAAGGCACACCTACTACAGGTGGAAGAGAGGTTGTTTTTATTTACAATACACATAATTATGAATCGTTTTTACCACATTTACCTGGCGTAACAAACCCAAATTTGGCTCAGCATAGTGAAGTGAATATATCATTAGTAAGTGAACGCTTTTCCAGTGCGCTTAAGAAATATGGAATTGGCAATCAATTAGACAAGACTGATACGATGAAATTATTAGATGAGAAAAACATGGAGTACTGGCAATCCTATGATGCAATTCGAGCAAATGTTCAAGAAGCTTTTTCTAATAATAAAGATATTCAATATGTTTTTGATTTTCATAGAGATTCACAAGGTAGAGAAGAAACGACAAAGATTATAGAAGGGGAAGCATATGCAAGGATTGCGTTTGTGATAGGTGGAGAAAATGCTAATTATGAAAAAAACCTAGAAATCGCTACTAAACTCTACAAATTAATGCAAGAAAAATACCCGGGATTAAGTAGGGGGGTATTGCCACCTAAAAAAGGTGCGGGAACAGACGGAGTTTTCAATCAAGATTTACATGAGAACGCACTTACTGTTGAGGTTGGTGGAGTAGAAAATAATCTGGAAGAATTATACCGATCTGCTGAGGCGTTAGCGGAAGTGTTTAGTGAATTATATTGGGATGCTGAAAAAGTTAGTTCGGAATGAGGAGGGTTTTAAAAGATGTTTAAGTTTATATCCGTAATGTTGTTACTAGTGATATGTTTTTTAGTAGGTGCCATCGTAGGGATTGACCATACTGGCCAAAGCATCTTCTCTACTGAACCTAATGCAACTACTACAGAAGTAGTAGAAACATCGAATGAAGTTAAACATACTGCGAATGAAAACCCCAATGCGCCAGAAGTTGTTAATCAGCAAACGATTACCGAGGAGCTTCAAGCTACAAATTCCGACCATCTAAGTCAAAAAACAGCATCCTTCATTGAAGTGATTGTACAAGGCTTTTATGATGTAATTGTTGAAATCTTATATCAGATATCACAATTGTTTTTCTAGAGTAAGACACTATACTGGTGGCCCGAATCCATTCCATCAAATAAGGTGTAATGGATTCGGGCCACCAACATTTTTATGGATATTTACCATATCATACATAAATTAAGACCATAAATGTATTAATATAACAACTCTTTCTTGAAACAATAGGCTTCAATTGCTATAATCATCCTAGCAATCATCGAAATTTTTATAGGAAGTATTAAATTTGTACTTTTACTGTTAGTGGTAAAGGCAATAGGAGTGAACATCACGTATGGCGAGAAAACAAGAAAATGTACGTAATTTTTCTATCATAGCCCATATCGACCATGGTAAGTCTACTTTGGCTGACCGTATATTAGAAAACACACAAACTGTTACAAAACGTGAAATGAAAGACCAAATTTTAGATGCGATGGATCTAGAAAGAGAACGTGGAATAACAATCAAACTAAATGCAGTACAGTTACATTACAAGAGTAAAAGTGGAGAAGATTTCACATTTCACTTAATTGATACACCAGGTCACGTCGATTTTACATATGAAGTATCTAGAAGCTTGGCAGCTTGTGAAGGTGCCATATTAGTTGTGGATGCTGCACAAGGAATCGAAGCACAAACATTAGCCAATGTATATCTTGCTTTAGATAATGAATTAGAGATTATTCCTGTCATTAATAAGATCGATCTACCTAGTGCGGACCCAGAACGCGTGAAAAAGGAATTGGAAGAAGTTATTGGAATAGATCCTGATGATGTGATATTAGCATCTGCTAAAGCGAATATTGGTATTGAAGATATCTTAGAAAGAATAACGGAAGCTGTTCCACCACCAGCAGGTGATCCTGATGAACCATTAAAAGCACTTATTTTTGATTCATTATACGATTCCTATCGGGGTGTAGTTGCTTATGTTTGTATTAAAGAGGGCTCTGTAAAGGTTGGAGATCGTATAAAAATGATGGCAACTGGAAAAGAATTTGAAGTAAATGAAGTTGGAGTGTTTACTCCGAAACAATTGCCTTTAAAAGAGCTTCATGTTGGGGATGTAGGATATATTACAGCTTCAATTAAAAATGTCGGAGATACACGTGTAGGAGATACCATTACCTCTGCAAATAATCCAGCTACTGAACCACTTCCAGGGTATAGAAGACTTAATCCGATGGTGTATTGTGGATTATATCCGGTGGATTCTAATAAATATAATGATTTACGTGAGGCGCTAGAGCGTTTGGAATTAAATGATTCGGCATTACAATATGAAGCAGAAACATCACAAGCATTAGGATTTGGTTTCCGTTGTGGATTTTTAGGATTATTACATATGGAAATAATCCAGGAAAGAATCGAACGAGAATTTAAAATTGACTTAATCACAACTGCACCAAGCGTTATTTATGAGGTTCAGCAGACAGATGGGGAAGTAATCACTATTGATAATCCATCTATAATGCCAGATCCACAAAAAATACAAGAAGTTCGTGAACCATATGTGAAAGCTACTATCATGGTACCAAATGAATATGTTGGAGCAGTCATGGAAATCGCTCAGAAGAAACGTGGTCAGTTCATTGATATGGAATATCTAGATGATATTCGAGTAAATGTTATTTACCATATACCACTTTCTGAAATTGTATATGATTTCTTTGACCAATTGAAATCCAATACGAAAGGGTATGCTTCATTTGACTATGAATTGCTCGGATATCAAGCATCGAAGCTAGTTAAAATGGATATTCTCCTTAACGGTGAGACGATAGATGCGTTATCATTTATTGTCCATAAAGATTTTTCGTATGATCGTGGGAAGCAAATTGTAGAGAAATTAAAAGAACTAATTCCAAGACAACAATTTGAAGTACCGGTACAAGCAGCAGTTGGGAATAAAATAGTGGCAAGGTCAACCATTAAAGCAATGCGTAAAAATGTTTTAGCAAAATGTTATGGTGGTGACATTTCGCGTAAAAGAAAACTTCTTGAAAAACAAAAAGAAGGTAAAAAACGGATGAAGATGGTAGGTTCCGTAGAAGTGCCTCAAGAAGCGTTTATGGCTGTTTTAAAAATGGATGATGAATAAGTGAGAAGACGGAAGAACTTAATAAAGTTTTTCCTTTTCTTTTTTAGATAGTTATCCAGTTGTCCCATGTTTTTCATTAAGCAATTTGAGTGTTAGGAGAAAACTATAATGATTCAATCTGTATATATTCACATACCGTTCTGTCAGCATATATGTCATTACTGTGATTTTACGAAATTCTTCTATAATGAGCAATTGGCTACGGAATATTTAGATGCATTATCTAATGAAATAAATGTACAAGTTCAGGGTGAAAAGAACCGAGTAAAGACCATCTTTATTGGTGGAGGAACACCTACCGCATTAAATTATAATCAATTAAAGAAGCTACTCGCGTTCGTAGAAGAAAAATTTGATGTTTGGAACTGCGTGGAGTACACCATTGAAGCTAATCCAGGTGATTTCGATGAAAAAAAAGCTAAATTATTGAAAGAATACGGGGTTAATCGAGTTTCACTTGGAGTACAAGTATTTGATAATGCGATGTTAGAAGAACTTGGACGAGCTCATCGTATTGAAGATGTCTATAAAACAGTCGAGCTTTTAAAAAAAGAAGGGTTAACTAATATTAGTCTTGATATGATTTACTCATTACCCAATCAAACACCTGAACACTTTGAAAAAACTGTAACTGAGGCTCTTTCTTTTGACTTACCGCACTATTCGGCGTACTCTTTACAAATTGAACCGAAAACAATTTTTTACAATAAGTTTAAAAAAGGTCAATTACATCGACCAGCACAAGAAGACGAGGTTGAAATGTATGAAATCCTTAAAAATAAAATGCGGGCAAGTGGACTTAAGCAATATGAAATTAGTAACTTTTCAAAACCTGGTTTTGAAAGTAAGCATAACTTAACCTATTGGAACAATGACTATTATTATGGATTTGGTGCTGGGGCAAGTGGGTACCTACCGGGAAAACGTACGATGAATATTCGTCCATTACCCGCCTATATTAAACAAGCTAATGAAGATGGTAGACCATTATTGAAAGTTGAAACAATAGGATTAAAAGAACAAATTGAGGAAGAATTATTCTTAGGATTGCGAAAGTTAAGTGGAGTTAGCAAAAGAAAATTCCAAGATAAGTATGGTTTTAGTCTTGAATTACTTTATAAATGGCAAATTGACCATTTAGTACAAAAAGGTTGGTTAGTGGATAAGAAAGATAAAATCCATTTATCTGAACAAGGTGTGCTATTTGGTAATGATGCATTTGAGTATTTTCTTTTAGAAGATGAAGATATAAAGGCAATAGCATTGACAAAAAAATAATGATTTGATAATTTATTATTAGTATTAGCACTCAAGGATATAGAGTGCTAACAGGGGTGATCATTAATGTTAACGGATAGGCAATTAATGATTTTGCAAGTTATAATTGATGATTTTATTGAATCAGCCCATCCAGTTGGTTCGCGTGCGATTTCAAAAAAAGATGATATATCATTCAGTGCTGCTACTATCCGTAATGTGATGGCTGACTTAGAAGAAATGGGGTTTATAGAAAAAACTCATTCTTCTTCTGGTCGTGTCCCATCAGAAAAAGGATATCGTTATTACGTGGACAATGTCATAGCACCGTCCATTGATAAAAGCAATTTAAATATTATGAAGGATTTAATACGGGATGAATTCATCGATTTTGAGAGACTCGTACAAAAGTCAGCTGAGGTATTATCTGATTTAACTAATTATACGTCTATCATCTTAGGACCAGAAATTTTTGAAACAAAGGTTAAACAGCTACAAATTGTCCCGTTATCAGAACATACGGCGGTAGCAATAATGGTAACGGACTCGGGACACGTTGAACATCGTTCCTTTACAATCCCAGGAGAGATTAGTCCAACTGATTTAGAAAAAATCGTCAATATTTTAAATGAACGACTAAAAGGTGTTTCTTTAGCGCACTTACCAAATGTAATTACAACTGAGGTACTCTCTTTAATGAAGCTATATGTAAGAGATTTTGAAAAGTCGTTTGATTATATTAAATCAGCTTTCTTCCATGACCAACCAGTTAAACTTTACATTGGTGGTAAGACTAACCTTTTAACACAACCAGAATTTAACGATATTAATAAAGTTCGTTCATTCTATCAGATGATGGAAAATGAAGATCAGGTTGTAAACTTGTTAAAGACAGCTCAACACGGAATCAAGGTTTCGATTGGAAATGAAAATAAGATAGACGAGATTAAAGACTTCAGTTTAATTACTGCGTCCTACCAATTAGGATCCGAACAAATGGGTACAATAGCGCTAATTGGACCTACTCGTATGGAGTATCGTAAAGTAATTACGTTATTAAATGCATTATCAAATGAAATGACAGAAGCTTTATACTTATGGTATAAAAACAACGTATAGTAAAACATGAAATGAAAGTTAGTAGGAATGTGTGTATTTGGAGGTGCCAGCATGGAAGAAAAAGAGGTTACAGGTGTCGAAGAGGAAAAGCCACTTGAAAATGAGGAAGAAATTCAAGATGAGGCTGTTTTTGATTCGGAAGTAACAGAAGATTCGGCTTCAGATGTGGATATATCGAAGCTTGAGGAAGAATTAGCAAAAGCTAATCAGGAAAAGGAAGAGTTATATCAAAAGTTGTTAAGGACACAAGCGGAATTTGAAAACTATAAAAAACGTTCCCTTAAAGAAAGAGAAGCAGAACGTAAATATAAAGCGCAAGATTTTGTTACAGAGCTCTTACCTGCTATTGATAACTTTGAACGTGCTTTACAGGTGGAAACTACAGATGCAAATAAAAGCTTATTAGATGGCATTTCTATGGTTTATAGACAGCTTGTTGATGCTTTGAAGTCACAAGGTGTTGAGCCTATCGAAACTGTAGGTAAGGAATTTGATCCAAATATTCATCAAGCAGTAATGCAGGTAGAAGAAGAAGGGTTTGATCCTAACACAGTTGTAGAGGAACTACAAAAAGGGTACATGATGAAAGATCGTGTAATCCGTCATGCAATGGTAAAAGTTAATCAATCTTAAGAAAAGGCTATGATTCAAGGAGGAAATATCAATGGGAAAAATCATCGGAATTGATCTAGGAACAACTAACTCATGTGTTGCAGTTATGGAAGGTGGAGAAGCAGTTGTTATTCCAAATCCAGAGGGTAACCGTACAACACCATCAGCTGTAGCCTTTAAGAATGGTGAAAGACAAGTAGGGGAAGTAGCAAAGCGTCAATCTATTACAAACCCAAATACCATCCTTTCCATTAAACGTCATATGGGTACAGATTATAAAGTAAAAGTGGAAGATAAAGAATATACACCACAAGAAATTTCTGCGGTTATTCTTCAGTACTTAAAATCATATGCAGAAGATTATATTGGTGAAAAGGTTGATAAAGCAGTTATTACTGTACCTGCTTACTTTAATGATGCAGAACGCCAAGCAACTAAAGATGCTGGTAGAATTGCTGGTTTAGAAGTGGAACGTATTATTAACGAACCTACGGCTGCTGCTTTAGCGTATGGTATCGAAAAATCTAATGAAGATCAGACTATTCTTGTCTATGACCTTGGTGGAGGTACTTTTGATGTATCAATCCTAGATATTGGTGAAGGTACTTTTGAAGTTGTTGCAACTGCAGGGGATAATCGATTAGGTGGAGATGACTTTGATGAAGTCATTATTAATCATTTAGTTCAAGAATTTAAAAAAGAAAATGGCATTGATTTATCTCAAGATAAGATGGCGATGCAACGCCTAAAAGATGCTGCTGAAAAAGCTAAAAAAGACCTTTCAGGGGTTGCACAAACACAAATCTCATTACCATTCATTACTGCTGGAGAAGCAGGTCCATTACATTTAGAAATGAATCTTACTCGTGCTAAATTTGAAGAGTTATCTTCTGATTTAGTAGAACGTACGATGGTACCGACTCGTAAAGCGTTACGAGATGCAGATTTAACTGCTAATGATATCGATAAAGTTATTTTAGTAGGTGGTTCTACACGTATTCCAGCGGTACAAGAAGCAATTAAACGTGAAATCGGAAAAGAACCTTCAAAAGGAGTAAACCCGGATGAAGTAGTAGCATTAGGTGCTGCAATCCAAGGTGGGGTTTTACAAGGTGATGTAAAAGACGTTGTATTACTTGATGTTACACCACTATCATTGGGTATTGAAACAATGGGTGGCGTGTTTACTAAATTGATTGAGAGAAATACAACAATCCCAACTAGTCATTCACAAGTTTTCTCAACTGCTGCTGATAACCAGACAGCTGTTGATATTCATGTGTTACAAGGGGAGCGTGAAATGGCGGCAGATAATAAAACACTTGGCCGTTTCCAATTAACCGATATCCCACCAGCACCAAGAGGGGTACCACAAATTGAAGTTTCTTTCGATATTGATGCGAACGGTATTGTTAACGTACGCGCTAAAGACATGGGTACTAACAAAGAACAGTCTATCACGATTAAATCTTCTTCTGGTCTATCAGATGAAGAGGTTGATCGTATGGTTAAAGAAGCAGAAGAAAATGCCGAAGCTGATAAAAAACGTCGCGAAGAAGTTGAACTTCGTAATGAAGCAGACCAACTTGTCTTTACAACAGATAAGACCTTAAAAGATTTAGCGGATAAAGTTTCAGAAGAAGAAAAACAAAAAGCAGAGTCAGCTAAAGATGAGTTGAAAAAAGCTTTAGAGGGCAATGACCTTGATGAAATTAAAGCGAAGAAAGAAGCTCTACAAGAACAAGTACAACAATTATCTGTAAAACTTTATGAGCAAATGGCCCAAGAAAATCAAGCTGGTCAAGAGCAATCAGATCAAAACGCGGCAGATGATGTAGTAGATGCAGATTATCAAGAAGTAGATGACGAAGATAAAAAATAAGTAAATATATTAACAAAAAAAGTCAAAGTCAGGACCTTCTTGACTTTGGCTTTTTTTGAAGGTAATTATCTGATTGGCAATTTGATAACTTTTAGATGCACTAAGCGATTGGAATACACGTACACTCCCGCGGGAGAAGTGGCCAGGGTAAGACCCCACAGTGCTCGAGGACGAGTCGACTCACCGCTCACCCATCAGGAAAGCGGAATGTATTCAAGCCCCGAGCTCGGTGTATCAATCATTAAATAATTTTAAAGAATACTAGCATTGAACCATTTGCCATCATATTACTGTTAATGTTATGATTTACTCTATGTGAAAGTGATTCGGGAGAGTGATACAGATGTCAAAACGAGATTATTATGAAGTTCTAGGCGTAGAAAAAAACGCATCAAAAGAGGAAATTAAAAAAGCATACCGTAAATTAGCACGTCAATATCATCCTGATGTAAATAAAGAACCGGATGCAGCAGATAAGTTTAAAGAAGTAAAAGAAGCTTATGAAACATTATCAAATGACCAAAAACGTACACAATATGATCAGTTCGGACATGCAGGAATGAACGGTAATCAAGGCTTTGGAGGCTTTGGAGGATCACAAGATTTTGGTGGTTTTGGTGATATTTTTGATATGTTCTTCGGTGGTGGCGGACGTAGAAGAGATCCAAACGCACCACAGCAAGGTGCAGATTTACAATATACCATGATATTAGAGTTTGAAGAAGCTATCTTTGGGAAAGAAGCAGATATAACCATTCCGAAAGATGAGCAATGTGATACTTGTCACGGTTCAGGAGCTAAACCTGGAACTAAACCAGAAACTTGTACTCACTGCCACGGATCTGGACAATTAAACACGGAACAGAATACACCATTTGGCCGAGTGGTAAACCGTAGGGTTTGTCATTATTGTGATGGCTCCGGGAAGATTATTCCAGAAAAATGTATGACGTGTAGTGGAAAAGGTACTGTTAAGAAAAACAAAAAAATACACATCAATATCCCTGCCGGTATTGATGATGGGCAACAAATACGTGTAGCTGGAAAAGGGGAGCCAGGTAAAAATGGTGGTCCTGCAGGAGACTTATATGTAGTCATTCAAGTTAGAAAACATGAATTCTTTACTCGTGAAGGGGATCATATTTTCTGTGAATTGCCATTAACCTTTTCGCAAGCAGCCCTTGGCGATGAAGTAGAAGTACCAACAGTACATGGTAAAGTGATGCTGAAGATTCCTGCTGGCACTCAAACTGGAAAGGTCTTTCGTTTGAAAGGTAAAGGGGCACCTAATGTTCGAGGCTACGGTCAAGGGGATCAACATATTAAAGTTCGTATTGTAACACCTACTAAACTGACAGAACGTCAGAAAGAGTTACTACGTGAGTTTAATGAGATTTCTGGTAATGAGAGAATCGAAGAACAAGATGATTCATTATTCCAGAAATTCAAAAGAGCTTTTAAAGGGGAATAGCATCTATTCCCCTATTACATAATTTTAAAAACTAGAATATAAGAAATTTAACGAAATGAGTGAGATCACTTGAAATGGTCTGAGGTATGTATCCATACGACAAATGAAGCAATTGAACCGATTTCTAATATACTTCATGAATTAGGTGCAAGCGGGGTTGTGATTGAAGACCCGTTAGATTTAATAATCGATCGAGATACGATGTTTGGTGAAATTTTCGAGTTGGATGCCAGTGACTATCCAGAAGAGGGTGTCTATATTAAGGCCTATTTGCCGGTAAATAGTTTTCTCGTGGAAACGATAGAAGAAATAAAACTAGCGATTAATAATTTAACTACCTTTGATATTGACTTAGGGAAAAATCAAATTACATTGAGTGAAGTAAATGAAGAAGATTGGGCAACTGCATGGAAAAAATATTATAAGCCTGTTCAAATCACTGAAAAGATTACAATTACACCAACTTGGGAAGAATATACTAGAAAAAATAACGAGGAAATTGTTATTGAATTAGATCCTGGTATGGCATTTGGTACAGGGACTCATCCTACCACGGTTTTAAGCATTCGTGCTCTAGAAAAGTACATAAAAGGAAACGAGACCATAATTGATGTTGGTTGTGGTTCAGGAGTACTGAGTATAGCATCGGCACTTCTCGGTGCAAAGGATATTTATGCTTATGATTTAGACGAAATAGCAGTTAAAAGTACAGAGCAAAATGCAAAGGTGAATCAAGTTAATAAATCTATTCATACGAAACAAAATAATCTATTAAACGATGTTCATATGGAAGCAGACCTCATTGTTTCTAACATATTAGCTGAAATTATTGTTAGATTTGTTAAAGAGGCTTGGGATAACTTAATTCACGGAGGGTATTTTATTACTTCTGGAATTATACAGGCAAAAAAACAAATGGTGTTAGACGAACTTGAACAACAAGGGTTTGAAATTGTGGAAATTAATGAGCTAGAGGATTGGGTTTCGGTAGTAGCTAAGAAAAAGTAGGTGCATTTTATGCAAAGGTATTTTATTCCAGAAAGTAATTGGGATCATGATACCGTTACGATCGATGGTGACGATGCTCACCATATAATACGGGTTATGCGAATGAAAGTAGAGGATAAAATAATCTGCAATCCTCCAAAATCTAAAGGGGCTGTATGTAAGATTATACAAATCGCTACTAATTATGTAATGGCTAAAGTTGAAGAATGGATTGAAAACGATTCAGAGTTACCTGTTTCCATTACAATTGCCCAAGGCCTACCAAAGGCCGATAAAATGGATTTAGTTTTACAAAAAGGTACGGAACTAGGCGCATCTGCTTTCATCCCTTTTATAGCAGAGCGTTCTGTAGTTAAATGGGATACGAAAAAAGAAGAAAAGAAGTTAATTCGATATGCTAAAATTGTAAAAGAAGCTAGTGAACAATCACATCGTAATCACTTACCAGAGATAAAACCTGCAATGAATTTAAAACAGCTTTTAGAAGAAAGTGCTACATACGATGTGCTTCTTATTGCATATGAGGAAGAAGCAAAGACTGCTAATTATCAATCATTTGCTAGCGTAGTAAGGGAATTTAAACGAGGGGAGAAAATTATGATATGTATTGGACCAGAGGGAGGATTTTCGCCTCATGAGGTAGATACATTAAAAGAACATAATTTTATTCCTGTTCGACTAGGCCCAAGAATTTTAAGAACAGAAACAGCTGCTTTATATGCGTTAGCTAGTATATCGTATCACTTGGAAGAATTGGAGGGTTAAAATTGCCAACAGTTGCTTTTCATACATTAGGATGTAAAGTGAATCACTATGAAACAGAAGGAATTTGGCGTATGTTCATGGAACAAGGCTATGAACGTGTAGATTTTGATCATGACTCTGATGTTTACGTTATTAATACATGTACCGTAACAAATTCAGGGGATAAAAAGAGTAGACAAATTATTAGAAGAGCAGTTCGAAAAAATCCTGACGCCATTGTATGTGTTACTGGATGTTATGCACAAACATCACCAGGAGAAATACTAGAGATACCCGGGGTTGATGTTGTTGTTGGGACCCAAGACCGTAAAAACATGATTAAATATATAGAGGACCATAAGAAGACGAGAGAACCAATTAATGGTGTATCGAACATCATGAAAAATCGTGTGTTTGAGGAAATGGATGTACCAGAATTTACTGATAGAACTCGTGCTTCTTTAAAAATACAAGAAGGATGTAATAATTTTTGTACGTTTTGTATTATACCTTGGTCAAGGGGTCTACTTCGTTCACGAGATCCAAAAAGCGTAATAGAACAGGCACAAAAGTTAGTGGATGCTGGATATAAAGAAGTTGTTTTAACTGGCATTCATACGGCAGGGTATGGTGAGGATTTAAGTGACTATAATTTCGCAATGTTATTACAAGATTTAGAAACAAAAGTAGATGGATTAGAGCGTATCCGTATATCTTCTATTGAAGCTAGTCAAATTACGGAAGAAGTAATTGAAGTATTAGATCAGTCAGAAAAGATTGTCCGTCATTTACATATTCCTTTACAATCAGGATCTGACTCTGTATTGAAACGTATGAGAAGAAAGTATTCTAGTGATTATTACTACCAGAAAGTAGAAAAAATTCGCAAAGCCTTACCTGATTTGGCTATAACGTCAGATGTTATTGTAGGCTTCCCGGGTGAGACAGAAGTAGAGTTTATGGAGACATACAACTTTATAAAAAAAGTTAGTTATTCTGAGTTGCATGTATTTCCATTTTCTCGAAGAACAGGGACTCCTGCAGCTAGAATGGAAGATCAAGTAGATGAAGATATTAAAAATGAAAGAGTACAACGTATGATTGACTTATCAGAAGAACTTGCAAGGGAATACGCCTCTCGTTATGAAGATGAAGTTCTAGAGGTAATCCCAGAAGAACGTTTACTTGAAGAAGAAAATCCAAATATGCTGGTTGGTTATACAGATAACTATTTGAAAGTTAAGTTCGAAGGTACACATGATATGATTGGCAAGATTGTACGTGTGAAAATAAATAAATCAGGTTATCCGTATAACGAAGGTACATTTGTACGGATTATGGATAATGCAACACACGGTAAAATGAAATTGAATGCCTAGTCATAAGACTGGGCATTTTACTTATTAAATAATGAATTATAAATAGCTTTTTATTATAGAAAATGCTATGATACCAAAGAGGTACGTACAACTGAAGAAGGGAAGATAATAATGATACAAAACTTAGAGAAATTTATTGATCATACGCTATTAAAACCAGATACAACAAAAGAAAGCATTTTAAAAATTGTAGAAGAGGCAAAGGAATATGAATTCGCTTCTGTATGTGTCAATCCGCATTGGGTTTCACTATGCTATGAACATTTAAAGGATACACCGGTTAAAGTTTGTACTGTAATAGGGTTTCCATTAGGAGCAACTTCCACAGAAACGAAAGTATTTGAGACAAAGCAAGCTATTTCTGAAGGTGCTACTGAGGTAGATATGGTAATAAATATTGGCGAATTAAAATCAGGTAATGATGATTTTGTCAAACAAGATATACTTGCGGTAGTTGAAGCTGCGAGAGGACAAGCACTGACAAAAGTAATCATAGAAACATCGTTATTAACAGATGATGAAAAAGTACGTGCATGTAAGCTAGCTAAAGAAGCTGGTGCAGACTTTGTTAAAACTTCTACTGGATTTTCTGGTGGAGGTGCAACAGTTGAGGATATTACATTAATGCGTAAGACTGTCGGCCCAGAAATGGGAGTGAAGGCTTCTGGAGGAGTACGTGACTTATCAGGTGCTAAAGCAATGATTAGTGCAGGAGCAACAAGAATTGGAGCAAGTGCTGGAGTTGACATCATTAATGGTAATCAAGGTACATCGGATTATTAAGAATAATTACCTATACATGCCAGATAGAAAAAGCTCTTTCCGCGTGTATAAGAAAAAATAATCAGTTGACCGATGTTTCGTGTTATATTATAATTACAAAAGGCGTGTGAAATGACATTCGTCTTATAATCTGTTTTATGCTTCGGAGGGAGGGAAATTAGCATGTCAAATACAACTCGCGTTCGTAAAAACGAGTCTCTTGAGGATGCTCTTCGTCGCTTTAAACGTAGTGTTGCAAAAAGTGGGACACTACAAGAATATCGCAAGCGTGAACACTATGAAAAACCTAGCGTTCGTCGTAAAAAGAAATCTGAAGCTGCTAGAAAGCGTAAATTCTAAAGAAGGTGCTAGAAGATGTCATTATTAACACAGTTAAACAATGATATGAAGCAGGCGATGAAGAATAAGGATAAGGAAAGACTTAGTGTTATTCGCATGGTTAAAGCTTCATTACAAAATGAATCGATAAAACTTGGTAAAAGTGAACTATCGGAAGACGAAGATTTATCAATTTTATCAAGAGAATTGAAACAAAGAAAAGATTCCCTCCAAGAATTTAAATCAGCTGGACGCGATGATCTTGTTGAAAAACTTGAAACGGAAATCAAAATAATTGAAGAATATATGCCTGAACAGCTTTCTGATGAGGAGCTTTCAGTTATTATTCAAGAAACGATTCGAGAAACTGGTGCATCTTCAAAACAAGATATGGGTAAAGTGATGAGTCGGATTATGCCTAAAGTTAAAGGTAAAGCTGACGGATCTAAAATTAATAAATTAGTTCAAGAACACTTGAATTAGTATACCCGAGAAACCCTTGCTTAAAAATGGCAAGGGTTTTTTAATTTTTCGATACATACAAATCCTCATATTCCTACCGTTTCAACATAAAACTATGATACTATTTACTTATAGTAACATGTCCTTTTTTACTTTTTTGAAACCTTATTTTCACTTTAAACGTATGAAAAGATGTGTTAAAGGAGGTGTAATAATTGCTTAGGAAACGATGGGTGTGTTGTTTTTTCATAATGAATGCCATTATTTTATCGTTATTTCCATTAAGTAATCAAGATGTTTCATATGCTGATGAACAAGGTGGAGGGAAACTAATCTATACTATTCCAATTGAAGATGATGTGGAAAGGGGATTAGAAGCCTTTTTAAGAAGAACTACGGAAGAAGCTAAAGAAGCAGGTGCAGATCACATAATTTTCGAGATTAACACACCAGGTGGTAGTGTGGAAGCAGCTGATAACATTGGCACAATCATTGCTGATTTAGAGATTCCAACTACTTCATTTATTATTAGTCAAGCTCTGTCTGCAGGATCTTACATAGCACTTCATACGGATACTATTTATATGACGCCTAGAGCAACAATGGGAGCGAGTGGTGTTATTAACTCAGATGGCACTGCGGCTGATAAGAAAGCACAGTCTGCTTGGTTAAAAGCGATGACAAGTGCTGCTGAAGCTGGAGGACGTGATCCTATATATGCTGCCGCTATGGCAGATTCTAGTATTGATTTACCGGAATATAATGCTCCTGAGGGAGAATTCTTAACGTTAACTCCTCAAGAGGCAGTTGAAGTAGGATATTCTGAAGGAATAGTGTCCCATCGAACGGAATTACTACATGAATTAGGCTTATCAAATGCAACGATTATTCAGTCAGAGACAACACTTGCAGAAAATATTGCAAGATTTATTACAAACCCTATCGTTATATCCATCCTATTATCATTGGCAGGTTTAGGATTGGTTGTGGAATTGTATTCGCCAGGATTTGGTGTACCTGGTAGTATTGGAATTATCTCATTAGTATTATTTTTCTATGGACATGTGGTAGCAGGACTTGCTGGTATGGAAGCAATAATTATTTTATTAATAGGTATTGCACTTATTATTGCAGAATTTTTTGTACCTGGTGGAATTTTAGGTATATTAGGAGTGGGAGCGATAATAGGTTCTCTCTTCATGTCTGGTGCTGATATTGGGGAAATGACGATGAGTATAGCCATCGCTTTTCTAGTTGTTATTATTGCATCTGTTATTTTATTTAAAAGAGTAGGTTTAGATAAAGGCGTATTCCGTCATGTCATACTCCGGGATCGCACATCAACCGAATTAGGTTATGTTTCAAATGAAAACCGACTCGAATTAATTGGCATGGTAGGGGTTACTGCAACACCGCTTAGACCTTCAGGAGTCGCTACAATTGGTAAAGAAAGATTAGACGTCGTTTCTGAAGGAAGCTTTATTGAAGTCAATAGACCAATTAAAGTTGTAAAAGTAGAAGGTGTCCGTATTATTGTTAGGGAATTATAAGGTTAATTAATAGCCTATAAGATAAATATAAAAATCTAGGAGGAATATATTATGGAAACATCAGAATTCATTTTTCCAGTGATTCTAGTCGCTGTAATCTTGATTGCAATTGCAATCTTATTTACATTTATACCGGTTACACTATGGATAAGTGCACTAGCCGCAGGAGTTCGTGTAGGCATACTACAATTAATCGGGATGCGCTTACGTCGAGTTGTACCAAGTCGTGTCATTAATCCATTAATTAAAGCACACAAAGCTGGACTTGATGTTACAACAAATCAACTGGAAAGTCACTACTTAGCTGGTGGTAATGTTGATAGAGTAGTAAATGCCTTAATTGCTGCACACCGTGCAAATATCGAATTATCATTTGAACGCGCTGCTGCAATTGACCTAGCTGGTCGTGATGTATTAGAAGCAGTACAAATGAGTGTTAACCCTGAAGTAATTGAAACGCCATTTATTGCAGGTATTGCCATGGATGGAATTGAAGTAAAAGCAAAAGCAAGAATTACTGTACGAGCAAACATCGACCGTCTAGTTGGGGGTGCAGGTGAAGAAACAATCATCGCCCGTGTAGGTGAAGGTGTCGTAAGTACTATCGGTAGCTCTGTAACACATGCAAAAGTATTAGAAAATCCAGATTCTATCTCACATACTGTTTTATCTAAAGGATTAGATGCAGGTACAGCGTTTGAAATTCTATCCATTGATATTGCTGATGTTGATATCGGTAAGAACATTGGGGCGATTTTACAAACTGATCAAGCTGAAGCTGATAAAAACATCGCACAGGCTAAAGCAGAAGAACGTCGTGCAATGGCCGTAGCCCAAGAACAAGAAATGATTGCAAAAGTACAAGAAATGCGTGCTAAAGTTGTGGAGGCAGAAGCAGAAGTACCTCTTGCCCTTGCAGAAGCATTACGTTCTGGAAAATTAGGTGTTATGGATTATTTAAATTATGAAAATATAAATGCTGATACTGATATGCGTGATTCAATTGGAAAACTATCTAAAGAAAACAATGATGAAAATAAATAAGCTAATGTTTAGTTTAGGAAGGGGGATACGTTAATGGAAGGATTATTACCTATCATAGCCGTAATTGTTTATGGAATTGTTAAGGCGTTGAGTGGGAACAATGGGCAAAATCAAAATAATAAGCCTACATCAAATCGCCCAAGTAGTATTCCTAAACCAACACCTACCCCTTCAGGTGGTCAAGAGAGAACAAGACAAACTAGTCAGCAAGCTGCTCCTTCAAATACGTCTATAGAAGAACAACAAAAAATGCAAATGGAACAGTTGAAGAGTAGATTGAATACCGGAACTAATGTATACATGGAAGAAGTTAATCAACAAGATATGACTTTAGGAAAAGGTATTCAAGATGCAATTAAGCATCAAACTACAAACAAGAATAAACAGGCTAAAGAGCAGTTTAAAAAAGAAGTTAAAACAGGACTTAATCATAGCGGAATTGTAAATGGTATTATTATGTCAGAGGTATTAGGTCCTCCTAGAGCACGTAAACCATATCAAAATGTAGTTGTTGAAAGAAAAAGACAATTACATCGTTAATTAAAACCCAAAAGCATCCTACCGATGCTTTTGGGTTTTTTAGTTCTTATCTGTTTCATTTTCTCATAAATATGTAAGTGAGAGGGGGCTAGCATCTGTGAAAAAATTACAACAACGATTACGACCTTGGCTAGTAAAATATCTAGCACTGCCTTCTGATGTTGTAATGGAATTGCCTAGAATAACTATCATTGGTCAGATACATGTATATATAGAAAATCATAAAGGTCTTGCCGTTTTTACGGATGATGAATTAAGACTAAAGTCAACTAAGGGCTATATTCAGATTAAGGGATCCTCATTTGTCTTAAAGATGATGTTACCAGAGGAAATTTTACTGGAAGGAAAAATAACAGATGTGAAATTTATTTCATGATAAATGCTAGTTAACCGGGAGGATGAAATGAAACAGATACAAGGGTCATTTATAAAGGGGTATGTACGAATTGTCGTTAGTGGTAATTTACCAGAACTTTTTTTTCAGGAATGTACAACTAAAGGTATTACGGTTTGGAATATTAAGAAAGAAGGGAAAAACTCTTGTAGTGGTAATGTAAAACTTTCTGATTTATCAAAAGTGAAATTATTAAGGCGAGGGAAAAATTATAAGATTTCGTTTAAACAACGGAGAGGATATCCATTTTTGTTAAGTCGCTTTTTAAGAAAAAAAGAATTTGTCTTATCTTTTATTATGAGTATTTTATTAATCTTATTCATGTCAAATATTATTTGGAAGGTTGAAGTTACCGGTGATTTACCAATAGAAATAGAAGAAAAAATTGCTAAGCAATTGGATGAGTATGGAATTCATCCAGGAGCTTGGATTTTTACAATTGATTCTCCCGGTATCAT
Organism: Ornithinibacillus jepli; assembly: GCF_047228935.1. Lineage (NCBI taxonomy): Bacteria > Bacillati > Bacillota > Bacilli > Caryophanales > Bacillaceae > Ornithinibacillus > Ornithinibacillus jepli. The sequence continues at coordinate 1,250,110 of NZ_JBFEGG010000001.1, read as the reverse complement.
TCAACAAAAACTTACGAATGATATTCCAGAATTATTATGGGTTGGTGTGCGTCAAAAAGGGACAACCTTTCAATTAGAAGGCGTAGAAAAAATTGTAGTTAAAGAAGAAGAAGTCGATGGACCAAGGGACTTAGTGGCAACGAAAAAAGGTGTTATTAAAAGTATGTATGTTTCGAGAGGACTACCAAAAGTGGAAATCAATGACTACGTAAGGCCAGGACAAATCCTAGTTTCAGGTACATTAAACCAAATTGAAGCGAAACCGGATGAAGATGAATCCAATGATGAAAAAGAGATAAAACAAATAGTAGTACCTGCAGAAGGTGAAATTATTGCAACTACATGGTATGAGATGGATGTCACTGTTCCATTAAAACAAAATTATGAACTCCTAACCGGTAACCAAGAAAAGAAATACTATTTTGGAATTAATGATTTTAAAGTTCCGGTTTGGGGATTTCGTTCCCCTGAATATGAAGCGGTTCATTATGATAGTACGGAAACTCCTCTTAGATTCTTAAAATGGGATTTACCATTTAAAATTATAGAGACAACATTAAGTGAAAAAAAGTTACACGAACTGGAAAGGTCAAAGGAAGAAGCTATTCAAGCGGGTATCAAACAAGCAAAGGAAGAGCTCCAATTGCAACTTGGTCCAAAGGCAAAAGTAGTATCGGAAAAAGTTTTGCATGAAACTGTAGAGAATGGTAAAGTTAAATTAGAATTGTATATGACAGTAGAGGAAAATATTGCTAAAGCACAACCTATAACTCAAGGAGATTGAATATGCCTGAAAATTTAAACGCAATTGATATTGAACTGACAAGTCCAGAAGAAGCTCTAGAGCTTTTTGGAAATAATGACAGATATTTAAAACATATTGAGGATAAACTAAATGTCTCCATCGTTACTAGAGGAGAAAAAATTAGTGTTTCTGGAACAGATAGTGATATCGCAATTGTACAGGACGTCCTGTTAACTCTTTTAAGTGTTGTTCGTAAAGGAATTAAAATTGCTGAGCGTGACATCGTTTACGCAATTGAGTTAGCAAAGCAAGGTAAAATCAATCATTTTGAAACATTATTTGAGGATGTCATTGCCAAAACTGTTAAAGGTAAATCTATTCGGATTAAAACCCTTGGACAAAAAAGCTATGTCTCTGCTATTAGAGAGAATGATTTAGTATTTGGTATTGGTCCTGCTGGAACTGGGAAAACATATCTTGCTGTAGTGATGGCGGTTCAAGCACTTAAAAATGGCCAAGTAAAGCGAATTATTTTAACTAGACCTGCTGTCGAAGCAGGAGAGAGTTTAGGTTTTTTACCTGGTGATCTAAAAGAAAAGGTTGATCCTTATCTTAGACCGTTATACGATGCATTAAATGATGTACTAGGCGCTGAGCATACACTAAGACTAATTGAAAGAGAAACGATAGAAATTGCTCCTTTAGCTTATATGAGGGGTAGAACATTGGATGATGCATTTGTTATCTTAGATGAAGCGCAAAACACAACCCCTGAACAAATGAAGATGTTCTTAACTCGATTAGGGTTTGGATCGAAAATGGTAATAACAGGTGACTTAACACAAATTGACCTCCCAATAGGAAAAAGGTCAGGGTTACATGTGGCTGATAAAATGTTATCAACTATTAAAGGGATTTCTTTTATCCATCTAACTCAAACTGATGTAGTGAGACATCCATTAGTACAGAAGATAATTGATGCATATGAAAAAAGCAACAAGATTGATTAGTCAAGAGACCCAAATGAGGGTCTTATTTCTTTATTTTTTAAAGTAAATAGATGAAAATAATAGAGAGGTGATTATCATGAATTCGTTTAAGAACATTATAGAATATATCATGAAAATACGAACTAAATGGCTGCGAATTATCTTGCCGATTGTTGTTTTAGGCCTTTATTTTTTTCTTTTAACGTTTAATAATGTCTATACGGAAACATATGATATCGAGCCTCTTACTACTGCAAGAGAAACTATTCGTTCACCGATTACGATAGAAAATCAGGAAGAAACCGAGAGGAAAAAAAACGAAGCTGTGAATGCAGTTGAAGATCGCTTTGATATTTCGACTACTATAGCGGAAGAACAAGTTAGTTACATAGAAGAAATATTTAATGCAATAGATAAACTAGAGTCAGAGTCCCTTACTGAAGAGGGAGAAGGAATACCAGTTCCTTTAACCAACCAAGAGAAAGTAAACAGACTAAAAGAATTGTTATCGAATAGTATCACAGAAAAAGTGGAAGATAGTATTTATTTAAGACTACTTGATGTTTCACCGGAAGAAAGGGCAAAGGGTGAAGAATTATTTATTTCCTATGTACAAGAAGTATTTCAAAGAGGGGTTAGAACAGAAAATATAAATACAGCCATTAATGATGTGAAAGAGAATATTCGTTATTCGACTCTTAATGACAATTTAATAGATGCGCTACAAGAATTAACGGAATTTGTTATCGTTGAAAATTCCTTCTATGATTTGGAAAAAACATCTGAAGCTCGGAATCAAGCCTCGAGTAATGTTGATCCGGTAATGATTAACGCTGGTGAAGTTATTGTTCGAGAAGGAGAAACGATTACGAATGAAACGTATGAAAAACTTGAATTAGTTGGACTATTAAATAAAGACAGAAATGTATTTCCAGTTATTGGGTTAAGTATTATCATATTGTTAATAGTGTTGATTATGATTTATGAATTGAATCGAATTGATAACCGAAAAGGTTTAGATAAAGGAACAATAGCCTCCGTTTTACTAATTAGTTTTATCGTAATATCACTAATGAAAGTAATAAGCTTATATACTACACAAGGAAATGAGTTGTATTTTATAGTACCAGTAGCAACGGGAGTTTTATTAGTTAAACAGTTAATAAACGAAAGGCTTGCAATCGTGTTAACTACTTTATTTGCTCTTTTAGGTGGAATCATATTTAATGGACAAATTCCTGGAACACTAAATATTGAAGCGCTAGTTTATTTCATTTTTTCACAGTTTGCTGCAATTGTTTTTTTAATGAATGTAAAAGATCGCTTATCAATTGTTCGTTCAGGAATTGGAATGTCCATTGTTAATATCATTACGATATTATTATTTGTATTCTTGTCCTTTGAAAAATATACTTTAGGTGATGTATTTGTTCTATCTTGTTTTGGGTTGGCTTCTGCATTCTTATCTGCAGTACTTACGATAGGTCTATTACCTTTTTTTGAGACAGGTCTTGGTATCCTTTCTGACATTAAGTTACTGCAACTTTCTAGTCCGAACCAACCATTGCTTAAAAAAATTCTCACTGAAGCACCTGGTACCTATCATCATTCTATTATGGTTGCAAATTTGAGTGAAACGGCATGTGATGCGATAGGAGCTAACGGTTTATTAGCGAGAGTAGCTGCTTATTATCATGATATTGGAAAAACAGTCAGACCACATTATTTTATTGAAAATCAATTATCAATAAAAAACCCACATGATGTCATTTCGCCAGAACAAAGTGCTGAAATTATAATCCGTCATCCCTATGATGGTGCTGAATTGTTAAAGAAACATCGGATGCCAAAAGAAATTATTGACGTTGCCATACAACATCATGGAACAACTTTATTAAAGTATTTTTATTTTAAAGAGAAAGAAACTAATAAAACAGCAAGGGAAGAGGACTTTCGTTATCCTGGACCGAAACCACAGACGAAAGAGGCGGCTATTATTTCTATTTGTGATTCCGTTGAAGCAGCGGTACGTTCCCTTCAAGAACCAACAGAAGACAAGATTGATGAAATCGTTTCTAGCATTGTAAATGACCGATTAATGGATGGTCAATTAGATGACTGCCCACTTACGATTAAAGAAGTAAAAATGGTTCACCAAACAATTTGTGAGACATTAAAAGGAATATTTCACTCAAGAATTCAATACCCATCTAAGGAGGCAAAATAGTGGAAATAGACTTTCATGATAATACAAATTCTGTGATAGAAGAACATCAAGAGTTAATTAAAGGGCTTCTTGATGTAGCGGCTAAACAAGAGCAAGTTGCTAATAATGCTGAGGTATCCGTCACGTTTGTGAATAATGAGGAAATCCGAGAAATAAATCGGGAGTATCGGAACATAGATAAGTCTACTGATGTTATATCATTTGCTCTTGAAGAATCTACCGAAGAGGAAGTAATGATTATTGGAGAAGATATACCAGTTGTTTTAGGGGATATTATAATTTCAGTTGAAAGAGCGAAAGAGCAAGCTGAAGATTATAATCATTCCTTTGAAAGAGAACTAGGTTTTCTAGCAGTGCATGGTTTTTTGCATTTATTAGGTTATGATCATATGACAGAAGAGGATGAAAAGATAATGTTTCAAAAACAAGAGGACATACTAGGGGAATTCAATCTTGGAAGGTAAAAAAAAGCAGATTGGTTTCACATTTGCCCTTAATGGTATTAAAGAAGTAATGAAATCTGAACGAAACTTTCGGTTGCATATTATATCAACCTTATTAGTCATTATAGCTGGTATTTATTTCGATATTGAAACGATAGAGTGGGTGGCTGTTTTTACTGTTATTGGTTTAGTAATCACTACTGAAATATTAAATACTGCAGTTGAGGAAATTATAAATTATGTGAAGCCTGAGATTCATCCTGCTGCTAAAAAAATAAAAGATATGGCAGCTGGCAGTGTTTTAATAGCATCTATTACAGCGTTAGTTGTAGGATTTATTATTTTTGTTCCGAAAATATTTTAAGGGGTATCTATTGGCAAATAGCCTTTGATACCTTTTCTTTTTTTGAGGATATTTATCGAAGGAGATAAACTTTTTAAAGCTTTTGTCGATAACATGAAACTAGAAAGATTTTGTAGTATAATAGACCAAACATAGAAATGATATCGTAATAAGTAACTTCTTGGAGGAAAAACATATATGGAAAATAAATACAAATCAGGTTTTATTGCAATCATAGGACGTCCAAATGTTGGCAAATCAACATTTATGAATAAAGTAATTGGCCAAAAGATTGCTATTATGAGTGATAAACCACAAACGACTAGAAATAAAATACAAGGTGTTTTAACTAAACCTGATGCACAATATATTTTTATTGATACACCGGGAATTCATAAACCTAAGCATCGCTTAGGTGACTTTATGGTGAAAATTGCCGAAAATACTTTGAATGAAGTAGATGCTGTATTATTTATGATTAATGCGGATGAAGGATATGGTAAAGGAGACCAATTTATTATAGACCGTCTAGAACGAGTGAAAAGTCCAGTATTTCTAGTAGTGAATAAAATTGATTTAGTACATCCTGATAAACTACTTCCGCTTATTGAATTATATAAAGAAAAATATGATTTTGAAGAAATTATTCCAATTTCTGCTCTGCAAGGAAATAATGTTGATCATCTTTTAGAGGTTTTGAAATCTCATTTACCAGAAGGGCCACAGTTTTATCCAGCAGATCAAGTGACCGATCATCCAGAGAGGTTTATTATAAGCGAGTTGATAAGAGAGAAGGTATTACATCTAACTAGAGAAGAAGTTCCACATTCTATTGCAGTTGTTATTGAAAATATTGAAAAACGCGAATCAAATGCTATTTTTATACAAGCAGTTATTGTGACGGAAAGAAAGTCTCAAAAAGGGATATTAATTGGAAAACAAGGTAGCATGCTGAAAAATATTGGGAAAGATGCACGGAAGGATATTGAAGCATTATTAGGTTCTAAAGTGTATCTTGAACTTTGGGTAAAAGTTCAAAAAGACTGGAGAAATAAGCAGAGTCAATTGTTTGAATATGGTTTCCGCCAAGATGAATATTAGAGTTGGTAAAAATTATAACTAATTGTTTCTGACTTGAGTGGAAAAGATAAGTATATCCGGAAACATTGCTAGATTTTAATTAATAAGCATGAATTCCAGATTAAAGTAGGAAAAAAGCAGTGTTCTAACTTAGAAACTAATACTTTTAAAAGGTATAAAGAAAGGTGTGTTTTCTTGTGATCGACTTAGTATGGAAACTATTTAGTCAAACAGGAAATATTGAGACCTATTTACTGATGAAAGAGTTAGAAAGTGAACCTCATGAGCTAGACGATAGCTCTGAAAATAATCTGGAGAACTTACCGGTTGATACAAACATGTAGCATGCAGTATATAAAGGGGAAGTATGTATGCTAGAGAAAATTGATGGCATAATAATAAAAACTAAAGACTATGGTGAAACACATAAAATTATTACGATATTCAGTAAAAAAATAGGTAAATTTTCTGCTATTGCACGAGGTGCAAAAAAACCTAAAAGTCGAATGGCTGCCGTAACGCAGCCATTCATTTATGGACAATTTTTTGTATACCTTAATAAAGGTTTAAGTAATGTGCAACAGGGAGAAATTATTGAATCATTTCGACCAATACGGGAGGATATAATTAAAACAGCTTATATTGCCTATTTAATGGAATTAACAGATAAATTATTAGATGAGCAAACCCCTTATTTAGAAATTTACACACAACTTATGAAAACAATGGAATGGATTAGTGAAAATGAAGATGTAGATATTCCAATCATGATGTATGAAATGAAATTGTACCGTGCAGGAGGTTTCGCCCCTACAGTACATATCTGCACAAATTGTGGTGGGAAAAATGCACCTTATACTTTTTCCATGGTAGAAGGTGGATTGCTTTGTTCGAAATGTCATTACCTTGATCCTGAATCGATAGGCTTATCAAATTCAGTTGTAAAGCTGTTATATATTTTTTCTGCAATTGGCATTGAAAGAGTAGGAAATGTATCCGTAAAAGATGAAAATAAGCAATTATTAAGGAATTTATTAGATAATTACTACGATCGTTACGGTGGATACTATTTAAAATCAAGAAAGTTTCTTAACCAATTGGATAAGTTAAAATAATATCCAAAATGTTGACAAATGTTATTTATATACAGTAATATGATACATATTCATTAGGAATGTGATGAAAGAGAAGAGTACTTTCTGTTCAAGTTATAGCGAGTCCAGGATGGTGTAAGCTGGATACATTGACAGTTAGGAATGGCGCTCTGGAACATGTACAAATAAAGTGGCTTTATTAATTGATAAAGCAAATAGGGTGGAACCGCGGATTAAAACCCGTCCCTATGTCTATAAGCTAATTATAGGCATAGGGACGGGTTTTTATATTTTCTTATCTCTGTATTACTTAGAGAATCCGGCAAAAAGAGTAATTTAAGAATAAATGGAGGTAGTTTGGATGAATATTCAAAATATGATACTAACTTTGCAGAAGTTTTGGTCAGAACAAAACTGTATATTAATGCAAGCTTATGATGTGGAAAAAGGTGCTGGAACAATGTCTCCTATGACATTATTACGAAGTCTCGGACCAGAGCCTTGGAGAGTAGCTTATGTAGAACCTTCGCGTAGACCAGCAGATGGTAGATACGGTGAAAATCCAAACCGACTTTATCAGCATCACCAGTTTCAAGTAATAATTAAGCCCTCACCAGATAACATTCAAGATCTATATTTGGATTCCTTAAAGGCTTTAGGAATAAATCCACTGGAACATGATATTCGCTTTGTAGAGGACAATTGGGAAAATCCAACACTAGGTGCGGCTGGTCTCGGTTGGGAAGTTTGGTTAGACGGTATGGAAATTACACAATTTACGTACTTCCAACAAATTGGTGGACTAGAAGCAAATCCAGTCACGGTTGAGTTAACTTACGGAATTGAGCGTTTAGCATCTTACATTCAGGATAAAGAGAATGTATTTGATTTAGAATGGACAGAAGGATTTACTTATAAAGACATATTTAAACAACCTGAGTATGAACATTCCAAATATACATTTGAAGAATCTAACGTTGATATGCTTTTTAAATTGTTTACGATGTACGAGGAAGAAGCACAAAAAACAATGGAAAAAGGTCTAATTTTCCCAGCTTATGATTATGTACTCAAATGTTCTCACACCTTTAACCTTTTAGATGCTAGAGGTGTAATCTCTGTTACAGAGCGTACCGGTTATATTTCAAGAATTAGAAATTTAGCTCGAAATATTGCGAAGGCATATGTAGAGGAAAGAGAACACCTTGGTTTTCCTATGCTTAAAAAGGAGGATAAATAATGGCTAAGAATGTGTTATTTGAAATTGGTCTAGAAGAACTTCCAGCTCGATTTATAGATGATGCTCAAACACAACTTGAAAACAAAACAATTAATTGGTTGGAAGAAAAACGTATCTCTTATACTTCAATCCAAACTTTCTCCACACCTAGAAGACTTGCAATTCTCATTCAAGGCATGGATGAAAATCAAGCGACAATAGAGGAAGAAGCGAAGGGGCCGGCAATTAAGATTGCAAAGGACAAAGATGGTAACTGGACGAAGGCAGCTATTGGTTTTACTAGAGGCCAAGGGAAATCTGTAGAAGATATTTATACGAATGATATTAACGGTACTACTTATATTTTTGTAAAAAAAGTAATTGAAGGTAAACCAGTAACAGAGATTCTACCTGAATTTAAGAGTATTATTGAGACAATCCAATTCGGAAAAAACATGCGATGGGGCGAGCAGTCGATGAGATATGCTAGACCAATTCGTTGGTTAGTAGCATTATACGATAATGAAGTAATACCATTTGAAATTGCCGGTGTTCATACGAGCAATACTTCATTTGGACACCGATTTTTAGCTGCTAGTGTGACGATAACTAATCCATTAGCTTATAAAGAACAAATGAAAGATAACTTTGTTATTGTTGATTCTAAAGAAAGAGAGAATTTAATTTTACAAGGAATTAAACAAGTCGAGAATCAAGAAAAATTTTCCGTCCCAGTAGATGAAGATTTATTAGAGGAAGTCAAAAATTTAGTAGAGTATCCGACTGTTTTTGTAGGTTCGTTTGAGGAAGAATTTTTGGAACTACCGGAACAAGTGCTAATTACTTCTATGAAGGAACATCAGCGTTATTTCCCTGTTAAATCTCAAGAAGGAGAATTACTTCCAAATTTTGTTGGTGTTCGAAACGGGGATAACGATAACTTAGTTACTGTAATTAAAGGTAATGAAAAAGTATTAAGAGCACGATTATCAGACGCTCAATTCTTTTATGAAGAAGATCAAAAGAATTCTATCGAGTTTTATCAGGAGAAATTAAAGAATGTAGTATTCCAAGAGAAACTAGGAACAATTCATGAAAAGGTAAATCGTGTCGTTCGTATTTCAAAGAAGATAGCTGAAGTATTACATGTCAAAGAATCTGATAAAGAACATATTATCCGTGCAGCAGAAATAAGTAAATTTGATTTAATGACTAATATGGTCAATGAATTTACTGAACTTCAAGGTATAATGGGTGAAAAATATGCCCGGATTTTTGGTGAAGATGAGGCTGTTGCAGTTGCTATTAAAGAACATTATATGCCTACAAGTGCAGGTAGTAATCTACCGGACACTTTAATTGGTTCAATTGTAAGTGTTGCAGAGAAGTTAGATACCATTGTAGGGTGCTTAGGTGTAGGTCTAAAACCATCCGGTTCAACAGATCCATATGGATTACGCCGTCAAGCAACAGGAATTTTACGTATTGCGAATGAACGCGGGTGGGAGATCAAAGTAGTAGATTTATTTAACATCGCAGTTGAATTATTTGCATCTCAGAACATTAAGGATTTTGATATTAAATTAGTACAACAAGAGTTACACGGCTTCGTTCAACAAAGAGTAGCCTTTGTACTAAAAGAAAAAGGTATAGAGCAAGATATTATTCAAGCGATAACTAATGAAGAAATTGGGGTTATGTCTGCTATTGTTCAAAAGGCAAGCATCTTATCACTAAAGCGAAATGATGAAAGCTTTAAACCGATTCAAGAGGCTTTGGTCCGTGTGTTAAACCTTTCTGGAAAAACTACTAATATAGAGGTAAATCCTGCTTACTTTGAAACGAATTCAGAAAAAGCATTATATCAGGCATATGAAGAGGTTAAAACAAATTACCAAACGCTATCAGATAAAGAGGATTACGAGGGAGCATTTAAGCAACTGGAGAATTTAGCAAATCCAATACATCTATTTTTTGCACATAATATGGTTATGGCGGATGATGAAAAATTAAAAAATAATCGCTTAGCCTTATTGAATCGTATTGGTATATTATTGAATAGCTTTGCTAACTTAAATGCTATTGAGTGGAAGCAACATTTTTAATTAAATGGATATACTAATTTTTCTTTCCGGTCTATGTAGGCTATAATATTATTAGAAATAGTATGTCTTTTAAAAATTTAGGTAAGTGAAAATCCAAAGATGCATAGCTTCGGGCGTTTCAAAACGAGCGCCCTACGCTTTTCTTTTAAACCGTTGGGTGGTGTGGAATAGTGGAATTATCCAATCGTCAAGAAAAAATAATAGAAATTGTTAAAAACAATGGTCCAATTACAGGTGAGCATATTGCAGAACAATTGAATCTCACTAGAGCTACATTACGTCCAGATCTTGCTATATTAACTATGGCTGGATTTTTAGATGCAAGACCTCGAGTTGGCTATTTTTACACTGGGAAAACTGGCTCAGAATTACTTACAGAAAAAATTAAAAAGTTTAAAGTTCATGAATATCATTCGATACCAATAGTCGTACAAGAGAGTTCTTCTGTATATGATGCAATCTCCACTATATTTTTAGAGGATGTAGGTACATTATTTATTGTTGATGAGAATTCATGTCTAACTGGAGTTGTATCGCGTAAAGATTTATTGCGTGCAGCTATTGGGAAGCAGGATTTAAGTGCTCTTCCTGTTCATATCATTATGACTAGAATGCCAAATATTACGGTATGTAGGAAAGAAGACTTATTAATTGATGTGGCCAAAAATTTAATTAATAAACAAATTGATGGGGTACCAGTAGTAAAGGATACACCAAATGGATTAGAAGTTGTTGGTCGAGTAACGAAAACAACAATTACTAATGTATTTGTGGAATTAATTTCAAGTAATCAAATCTAGCCCTAGGGGGATGATGCGAATGCATACGAAAAAGAAAGTTTTTGTTTTGTCTGATTCTGTTGGGGAAACGGCCGAGCTAGTTATTAAGGCTGGATTAAGTCAGTTTACATATAGTCTTGAAATTCAACGTATTCCTTATGTGGAAGATAAACAGACAATCGATGAAGCGTTAAATCGTGCAAAAGATGCTAACGGTATTATCGGGTTTACTTTAGTTGATCCAATATTACGTGATTACTTAAATGAGAAAGCATCAGAAGTAAATGTTGAAGCAATTGATATAATGGGCCCTATGTTACAGGCGATGGAAAGATTCTTCAATAAAAAACCTCGTCAAGAGCCTGGGCTTGTTCATAAATTAGATGAAGATTATTTTAGAAAAGTTGAAGCGATTGAATTTGCAGTAAAGTATGATGATGGTCGAGACCCAAGAGGTATCTCTAGAGCAGATATAATTTTGATTGGTGTATCCAGAACTTCAAAAACTCCTTTATCTCAATTTCTTGCACATAAACGTTTAAAGGTTGCTAACATACCGATAGTGCCCGAGGTCGAACCTCCAGAGGAGCTGTTCATGGTGGATCCGAAGAAATGTATTGGATTAAGGATTGAACCAACAAAACTAAATGATATTCGAAAAGAAAGATTAAAGGCTTTAGGACTTGGCAATCAAGCAACATATGCTAATATCAAACGAATTCACCAAGAATTGGATTATTTTGATAAAATTGTGGATAGAATTGGATGTAGAGTGGTTGATGTTTCAAACAAAGCAGTGGAAGAAACTGCTAACCACATTCTAGGTTTAATAAAAGAATAATTTGGTGTTTTAGGAGCATTACCTGTAGGGAATGCTCTTTTATACTGGTTTAAAAGTGATATTTTTTTAAAGAACCGCATATTTTAATAGTAATTTTCAAGAAAATGTATTATAATAAATTTTTGTGTAAAAATAGTTGATATTGTATACAATAGTATAGGGTCACTATATAAGATATTCTGAAAAATAAAACATTCATTTTAAAGAAGGAATCTGCATTTTTTTGTAGAATAGTATTATAAGACTAATTAAATATAGTCCAGGACTATATATTTTTAGGATAATATGGCACAACTACCTTCATGCAACTCAAGATGACTTCAATATCCTTCTAAGAGTTTTCTCAAAATAGAAGGTATTTTTTTCGACAAACACAAAAAAGTTGTCGAATTATGAAGGAATTTATTAGGGGGATATCGAATTAATATAAATATGAAATCTTAAAGATCTGGTGGTTTATATGGCGAACCAAATATCTGAAGAATTAATTGAACAAATTCGAAGTACTAATGACATTGTTGATACGATTGGAGAATATGTTCAATTAAAGAAACAAGGCAGGAATTATTTGGGGCTTTGTCCGTTTCATGGTGAGAAAACTCCTTCTTTTTCAGTCTCACAAGAAAAGCAAATTTTCCACTGTTTCGGTTGTGGAAAAGGTGGAAATGTTTTCACTTTTTTAATGGAAATTGAAAGTTTTAACTTTTATGAAGCAATTAAACATCTTGCTGAAAGAGCTGGTATAGAACTTCCAAATGATGCCATTAATCAAGAATCATCGCTATCTAAGGAAAGCCAACAAGTACTTTCCGCACATGAATGGTTAATGAAACTTTATCATCATCTAATTCGATATACTAAGGATGGTAAACAAGGCTTAGATTATCTTCAGGAAAGGGGAATTACCACTGAAGCGATTGACACGTTTCAACTAGGTTTTGCTCCAAATACGAAAGATTTTATCGCGACGTTTTTAGAAAAAAAAGGTTTTCATCCGCAAATGCTGGTGAAATATGGTCTACTCGTTAGAGGGCAGGATGATTCCGTCACGGACCGATTTAGAGGTAGAGTAGTTTTTCCGATTAGGAATCACTTGGGGAAAACAGTAGCTTTTGGAGCAAGGGCGATGGAGGGACAAGAACCGAAATATTTAAATAGCCCTGAATCGGATTTGTTTCAAAAAGGGAAAATGTTATACAACTTTGATTTAGCTAAAAAGCATATCCGAAAACAAAATGAGGTTGTATTGTTTGAGGGTTACATGGATGTTATTTCTGCATATCAATCTGGGGTTCATAATGTTGTGGCAACAATGGGAACGGCCCTTACAGAAATCCAAGCGAAGCTTCTTGGGAGATATGCGGAAACCGTAATAATTTGTTATGACGGTGACAATGCAGGAATTGAAGCTACATACAAAGCTGCTAAGTTACTTCAACAAACAGGTTGTCAGGTGAAAATAGCTAGTCTGAAGAATAACCTTGATCCTGACAGTTATATAAAGGAGTTTGGTGGAGATGCTTTTAAACGAGAGGTATTAGAAGCAAGTCAAACATTTATGAGCTTTTATATGCAGTATATAAAAAAGGATTATAACCTAAGTCTAGAAGGCGATCGAATAGAATATGTGGAAGAAATTCTCAAAGAACTAGCTAAAATAGAAAGCTCAGTCGAAAGAGAATTCTATTTGAAGGAACTAAGTGCCGAATTTAACATCTCAGTTCAAACCTTGCTTGAAGAAATAGAACAACAAAGACAAAAACTAGGTGCTGGCAAGGATAAGTGGGAAAAAGACAGATATACTAATAAAGTAGAAAAGTCAAGGGGTAAATTATTACCAGCTTATCATAATGCTGAAAGACAGCTTTTGGCATATATGCTTCAGAACCGGACCATCGCAGATAAAGTTCAAGAGGAAATTGGCGTTTCATTTAATATTGATGATCATAAAATTATTGCTACTTATTTATACGCGTTTTATGAAGAGGATAATCCTGAAAGTGTTAGTATGTTCATTGAGCGAATAACGGATGAGAAGTTAAGAAAAGTGGTTATCGAACTGGCGTTAATTCCTACCCAAACTGACATAAGCGATAAAGAGATTAATGACTATATACAGATAATTCGTAATGAAAGTAGTACAGGGGTAAGTATTAAACAACTCAAAGCTGAACAACGATTAGCTGAACAGCAGCAAGATCCAATTAAAGCAGCTCAAATAGCACTAAAAATTATAGAATTACAAAGACAAGTTAAGCATTTAAATTGATTCAAGTAGTATGGAAGGAGGGGGACTCATGGCTGACAATAAAACTTCTCAAACAAAAGATAATGAGCCTGAGTTAACTTTAGAGCAAGCCAAAGAACAGCTTGTTGAAATTGGTAAGAAACGAGGCGTTCTTGCCTACGAAGAAATCGCTGATCGCCTTTCAAGTTTTGTGATTGAGCCTGATCAAATGGACGAATTCTACGAAAACCTTGCTGACCAAGGTATAGATGTAATAGGTGAGTCTGATGATGACCCTAAAATGAAAGAAATTGAAAAAGAAGAAGAATTTGATTTAAATGACCTTAGTGTACCATTAGGTATAAAAATCAACGATCCAGTAAGAATGTACTTAAAAGAAATTGGCCGTGTAGATCTATTATCTGCAACTGAAGAAATAGAGTTAGCAACTCGCATCGAGCAAGGTGATGAAGAGGCTAAGAAGCGGTTAGCTGAAGCTAACTTGCGATTAGTTGTAAGTATCGCTAAACGGTATGTAGGTAGAGGAATGCTTTTCCTAGACTTAATTCAAGAAGGGAATATGGGATTAATTAAAGCCGTCGAAAAGTTCGACTATCGAAAAGGATTTAAGTTTAGTACGTATGCTACTTGGTGGATTCGTCAGGCAATTACTCGTGCAATTGCAGACCAAGCAAGGACAATCCGTATACCGGTTCATATGGTCGAAACAATTAACAAACTAATCCGTGTTCAAAGACAGTTACTTCAAGATTTAGGACGCGAACCTACACCAGAAGAGATTGGTGAAGAAATGGATTTAACCCCAGACAAAGTTCGTGAGATATTAAAAATTGCTCAAGAACCAGTATCACTTGAAACGCCAATTGGCGAAGAAGATGATTCCCATTTAGGTGACTTTATTGAAGATCAAGAAGCTATCTCACCATCTGACCATGCTGCTTATGAATTATTAAAAGAGCAGTTAGAAGATGTACTAGACACCCTAACTGACCGTGAAGAAAATGTTCTTAGATTACGATTTGGTCTTGACGATGGTCGTACACGTACATTAGAAGAAGTTGGTAAAGTGTTTGGTGTAACTCGAGAAAGAATTCGTCAAATTGAGGCTAAAGCACTTCGTAAGCTAAGACATCCTAGTCGTAGTAAACGATTAAAAGACTTTTTAGATTAAATCGGTTAGTCATTGGTCATGAATCTAGAGCAATGACTTTCCTTTCTTTTTTTAGTAATGTAGCTGTTTATCTGCATTGGGGTGATGTGGTTTGGCAGATGATCGTACTCGTACAATTGTAAAAGAAATCAAATATTGGAAGGATCATAAATTACTTCCTGAATCACAGTGTGATTTCTTACTTGCCTTATATACAAAAGGGGAAGATGAAACGATATACGATAACAAGATATCGAAATATAAGGCTTCCCTTTATATTCAACTTACTTTGTTAGTATTGATGGTACCGTTTTCATTTCTTGTAGTTTATTTTACTCAATTTAAATTCATTTTGCAACTGAGTATTTTAGTTCTTTTTATAGGATATGCTTTTTTAGTATTCCGTTACCTTTATAAAAGAAGCCTTAAATTCGTACATATCTCGATTATTGTACCGCTTATTATGCTGTTACTCTTGACAGATTTAGTGTTAGATATGCTTCATATCAATCAGTATTTAACCATCATATTTTTTCTTATTAATTTTGTTTGTTGGTTTTTATTAGGTAGAAAATTACAATATAGATATTTGATGGCTTCTAGTGGTTTGGCAATTTTTATTTTATTGTTCTTAAACTTTTCACATCTTTTTTCTTTCAACTAAAGCGATTTTCATATAGAATAGATATAGCTATGTGGAATATTTTTTTATTCCGGGGATACATAAGGAGGAAATACTAATGAAACGAAACCCATTAATCCCCTTTGCAATGATTGCAATTGTAGGGATACTAGCAGTAATTATTATTTCATTTGTAGGTATTAATCAAAGGGATCAGATTGCTGGTGGCGATGAAGGACAAGCTGAAGAAGCAATTATGGAAAATCCAGAGGAAATTTATGAAGCGAATTGTATGAGCTGTCATGGGGCAGATCTTTCTGGTGGTTTGGGTTCTGATTTAAGAACTATTGGAGCTGATAAATCATTAGATGAAATTCAAAATATCATCACAAATGGTACAGAAGGCGGTATGCCTGCGCAGCAAGGTACATTAGCTGAAGAAGAAATAGCCATCATTTCAGAATGGTTAAGTGAAAAGAAATAAATAGTGTCGGGGAAAGCTTTCTGATATAATACAGAAGGCTTTTCTTTTATATATCGATGTATAATTGGAGGTTACTCATGACTGAAGAGATTAAACTGTCCAGAAGATTGTTACAGGTTGCTTCCTATCTTCCAAAAGGAGCAATTTTTGCTGATATTGGTTCCGATCATGCATATCTTCCTTGTTATGTCTGTAAACAGGACCCTTCAGCACGTGCTATCGCTGGTGAAGTAAATAAAGGTCCTTTAGCTAGTGCAAAGGAAACTATCCATACATATCAATTAAGTGATGTTATAGATGCTAGGTTAGGTGATGGGCTTTCTGTTCTACAACAAGATGAAGTAAAACAACTTGTTATTGCGGGGATGGGAGGAGCATTAATTCGTTCTATCCTTGAAAATGGAAAGGATAAGCTGGGTAGTGTTAATCTTATCATTGCACAACCAAATGTGGATGAAAGGAATGTACGCAGTTGGTATTTGGACAATGGCTATATAATAGAAGATGAAGCTATTTTAGAAGAAAATGGACACATTTATGAGATTATTGTTGGGAAAAAAGTTGAAGATACTTATTCACTATCTGAGCAACAATTGCTCTTTGGACCAATCTTACTAACAAAAAGAAATGCATTATTCAATAAAAAATGGAATTCCGAACGTAATAAATTAGTACGTATCATAAACCAAATGAAAAATGCAAAGGAGAAAGATACAGTAAAAATAGGTCAATTTGAAGAACAGTTAAAATGGATAGAGGAGGTACTTCGTAATGGCTCAAACGATAACTAACTCTGATATTTTTAAATTAATGGAAGACTTTGCACCGAAATCATTTGCTTACGATTGGGATAATGTAGGGTTGCAAATAGGGTCACATACTAAACCAGTAAAAAAAGTCATGATCACTTTAGATATACTAGAATCAGTAGTTGATGAGGCAATCGAGAAAAATGTAGACCTAATCATCGCCCATCACCCAATATTATTTAAACCATTAAAACAACTAAATCTTGATAGCTGGCGGGGAAGAATTATTAAGAAGCTTATTCAACATGATATTACCGCTTATGCAGCACATACAAATTTGGATGTTGCAAATGGTGGAGTTAATGATATGTTAGCTGATTTAATTGGAGTTGAAGATAGAGACATTCTAGTAGAAACAACTCGTGAAATACTGTATAAAGTTACTGTCTTTGTGCCTGAAACACATTTGGAAATGGTAACAGATGCACTTGCAAAAGAAGGTGCAGGTCATATTGGCAATTACAGTCATTGCACATTCCAAACAAAAGGAATAGGTACGTTCATCCCCTTAAGTGAAGCAAATCCCTTTATAGGTAAGCAACATGAACTTGAAAAGGTACATGAGATTAAGGTTGAAACAATCGTACAACAATCAATCTTGTCTCGCGTATTAAAAACAATGATTGCTGCTCATCCTTATGAAGAAGTTGCATATGATGTATACCCTTTAGAAAATGATGGGGAGAAGTTTGGCATTGGAAGAGTTGGAAGATTAAAGGAACCAACTACTTTAGAAGCCTTTGTTAACGTGGTAAAAGAGGCATTAAATATAGAAAATTTACGTGTGTCAGGCCGTTTGGACCGTACAATAAAAAGGATAGCTATTTTAGGTGGTAGCGGTGAAAAATATATATATCCTGCATTACAAAAGAAAGCGGATGTTTTGATTACTGGTGATATGTCTTTTCATTTTGCACAAGAAGCGATAGAAATGGGAATTTCTGTTATCGATGCGGGGCATTATATAGAACAAGTAATGAAGTCTGGTACGAAAAAATATTTAGAGCGAAAAATAAAAGAAGATGCTACCATAGACAAATCACTTGAAATAATCATTTCGGAGACGAATACAGACCCATTTCAATATCGATAGTAATTTAGTTTAGGTGAGGCACTAAAAGGAGTTTTTTTATGAATAGAACATTTAAATCAATATCATTACAACCAGGTATATTAGACGTGATAGAAAAATTAGAATTTCAGCAACCAACTGAAATTCAGCAGAAAATAATTCCTGCTATTCTGAAAGGTCAAAGTGTAATTGGACAATCCCATACAGGCTCTGGGAAGACACATTCGTTTTTACTTCCTATATTTAACCAACTAGATGGGAGCAAAAATGAAGTACAAAGTGTCATTACTGCTCCTACGCGTGAACTAGCAACACAGTTATATGATGAAGTAAAAAAGATTATCAAACTTGCTGGCAAGGAAGAAGAGTGGAAGGCGAAGTTGTTGGTCGGTGGTACTGATAAGCAAAAAATGGTTGGCAAATTAAAAGAGCCTCCTCACATTATAGTTGGAACTCCAGGACGTATTTTAGATTTAGTTAAGGATGAGGCAATTACCATTTATTCTGCCAATTCATTGGTAATTGATGAAGCCGATTTAATGCTTGATTTAGGGTTCATTGAAACATTAGATCAACTGTTAATTCGTTGCAAGCAAGGTATACAATTAATGGTATTTTCTGCAACTATTCCACAACGATTGGAACACTTCTTTAAGAAATATTTGGAAAATCCACTTCATGTAAAAATAGCAAATGAATTGTCACCTGAAACAATGGAGCATCGTTTAATCGCAGTTAAACATCGAGATGAAGCTGAAATTATTTTTCAAATTTCGGAAGCTATCAATCCTTATATCGCGATTATATTTACTAATGGTAAAGAGAATGCCGATAAATTACATGAAAAGCTATTAGAAAAAGGTCTGAACGTGGGAATTATCCACGGTGGACTGCAACCTAGAGAAAGAAAGAGAATATTAAAAGAAATACAAAGTCTTAAATATCAATATATCGTTGCAACAGATTTAGCATCTAGAGGAATTGATATTAAAGGGGTAAGTCATGTTATAAACGCACAACTACCAAAAGAAGAAGAATTCTATATCCATCGTGTTGGAAGAACAGCAAGGGCTGGAATGGAAGGGACTGCAGTTAGTCTCTATCGAGATGAAGATTTAAAACTTATAGAAAAGCTCGAACAAAAGGGATTGGAATTTGTCTTTTATGATGTAAGAAATGGTGAATGGAAAGATGCGAAGGCTTGGAATGAAAGAAACCTTCGGCTTAAGACAACGACTGAAGTTGAAAAAGAAGCATGGAAAAAAGTTCGTAAGCCGAAAAAAGTAAAACCTGGTTACAAGAAAAAAATGAAAAGACAACAGGAATCGATTAAGAAAAATTTAATTAGAGGTAAAAATAAAAAGAAATAATGGGGGAGAACATCGTCATGTTAAAAATAGGTTCACATGTATCAATGAGTGGAAAAAATATGCTTCTTGCATCGAGTGAAGAAGCGGTATCCTATGGTGCCAATACATTTATGATTTATACGGGTGCACCTCAAAACACTAGAAGAAAGCCGATTGAAGAATTAAATATTGAAGCTGGACTTAACCATATGGCAGAAAACGGAATTGACGATATAGTAGTCCACGCACCATACATTATTAATATCGGGAATAGCACGAAAACAGAAACTTTTGAATTAGGAGTTAACTTTCTGCGGAGTGAGATAGACCGAACAGAAGCAATTGGTGCGAAACAAATCGTTCTTCACCCGGGTGCACATGTTGGGGCTGGTCCTGAGGAAGGAATAAAAAAAATAATTGAAGGTTTAAATGAAGTGCTAGGTAGGGATGATAACGTACAAATTGCCTTAGAAACTATGGCAGGGAAAGGCTCCGAAATTGGTAGAAACTTTGAAGAAATTGCAGAAATAATAAATGGTGTTACCCATAATGATAAATTATCTGTATGCTTTGATACTTGTCATGTCCATGATGCTGGTTATGATATTGTTCATGATTTCGATGGGGTATTAGAACAATTTGATAAGATAATTGGTGTCGACAGAATAAAGGTTGTACATGTTAACGATTCTAAAAATGAACGTGGTGCACATAAAGATCGTCATGAAAACATTGGATTCGGACATATTGGCTTTGATGCATTACATTACATTATTCATCATCCGCAATTACAATCGTTACCAAAAATTTTAGAAACCCCATATGTTGGTTTGGATAAGAAGAATAAAAAGGCACCATATAAATTCGAAATCGAAATGATTCGTAATGGATCATTTAATCCTGACCTACAAGAAATTATTATGAACCAATAAATAGAAAAAGCTACCTTGTAAAGGAAAATCCTTTAAGGTAGCTTTTTAATTAAATAAGTGCTCTAGCCCATATGATTTGATTAACTCATGGAAAAGTTTGTTTGCCTTTAATGCTGTTTGTCGGTCAGTAATTTCACTTAAATCTTGAAGCATTTTCTCCCTTTCTTTACTTTCAAATGGATTGAGTCTTTTTGTTCGTACATAGGTGGCTATATCAGTAGCTTGTTGTCGTGAAATGGAAAAACCATATTGCCCTGAATATTCGATTACATCTTCTGGTGTAATTTGCCTCATTTTATTGAGGATAATTTGTTTTATAAAGATTGACATGTAAACACCCCTCTGTACAACACTATATGCTGAAGTGAAGTAAATAACAACTTGTTTATCACATTATGATGTAAAATAGACTTTTCCCTATGGTGGTAAAAAGTAACATTATAAGATTTGTTTTTAATCATAAACTATAATTGCACCTCATCACTTAGAAGGAGGTCAATTATGGACGATAAAAATCGTACCAACAACGTTGAGAATGCTCCAAATCATGGTGAAGATGATTACACTTCCCGTCATACAGATGGAATTTTCAGTAGTCGTGACGAGGAAACTGCTGCTGAATTAACTGCAGATGATTACAGAAGAAATGTTACAATTGACGAGGATAAAACGGAAGCTAACACGTCAATTGGTTGGATTGCACTAGTGTTGTCAATCGCATCATTCTTCTGGGCACCGATTCTTTTGGGTGGTGCTGGGATAATTGTCGGGTTTATAGCGAGAAGTCGCAATGCGAATACGCTTGGTAATATTGCGATCGTTGCTGGAGCAGTCTCTATATTGATTACACTGTTTATATTACCTTTCGTTTAGAAGAAGAGGCTAGGTTAATTCCTGGCCTTTTTCTTTTTGATTTCCTCATATTTAGGGAAAAAGTAAAAGTGATTTTGCTTAAGTTTATTTGGATCAACATTTGGATTCAATGAATAGAAATCGGCTAATATATCTCCTGTATTATAATTTTCCATATTAGGATTGAGTTGCTCTATCACGGTTAGTACTGTATCGCCTGATTCAATTTTTACTTTAATAACGTCAAAGCGACTATTGGTGCTCATGGAGTTACTTTCGTTTTCACCTGTATTATTTGATGTGTAAGTATTTGTTCCAACATTCAAATCTTTATAGATACTTATTAATAATAGTATAATAAAAATATAAAGAATGAGTTTTTTCATGATTTACTCCTTATTATGAAACCATTTTATATGTATAACCGTATGTAGTAGAAAGTTTATTTTACTTTGGAGAGGGAGAAGAATATGGAAATATTTTCTCAAGAGTGGATTGCACTAGTTATTACTGGATTAGCAACTTTATTTTTAATAGGTGAAGTATTAGTTAATATGCGTGGTATTTTTGCTTTATTAGGTATTGGATTTATTACCGTATATTTCTCAGTATATTTGGAAACTAACTCCCTTATTCTTATGCTTGTCATATATTTTCTTGGTATAGCACTAATTGTTATTGATGGAAAAGTATTAAATGATGGAACCCTCGCTACTATAGGTGCTGCAAGTATGATTGCAGCAGTAGCATTACCGGCTCCAAATTTCGCTGCAGGAGCCTACGCTGTACTTGGTGTTCTTTTAGGAACAGCAGGATCACTTTTCTTCTTAAAAGTTTTCAAGCGTAGAGATATGTGGAATAAAATAACGTTAAAGGATAAATTAACGAGTGAAGCAGGGTATAATTCTTTAAATGATGAGTACAAAGCGTTATTACACCAAGAGGCAGTCACTTTAAATGATTTGCGTCCCGTTGGAACGATAAAAGTAGGAAATAAAGATTATAGTGCCGTATCGAATGGGCAGTGGATACCTAGAGATACTAAAGTCCTCATTACACAAGTAGATGGTACGAAAATACTAGTAGAACCAAAAAATAATCCTTAAGGTCAAATCTTAAGGATTATTTTTTTACATTTAACACACAATAATTTTATTGAGATAAAATTATATTAATAATCCCTAATGTAAATTTTATGTAAAGTTTTTAATAATTCCTTTACAAAACGTTTGATTTTATAAATAATAGTTAGGGTGTGTTTTTATTTGGGAATACATAAAAGAACTTATTAAAGGGGCGAATATCCATTGGAAATAGATGTGCAGACACTGATTTTTGAATTCATCGGTGGTTTAGGTATTTTTCTTTTAGGTATTAAATATATGGGTGATGGATTACAAAAATCAGCTGGAGATCGGTTGCGTGAAATTTTAGACCGGTTTACAAGTAACCCATTTTTAGGAGTACTTGCTGGTATAGTAGTAACGGTCTTAATTCAAAGTAGTTCAGGTACGACAGTCCTTACAGTTGGATTGGTTAGTGCTGGTTTTATGACGTTAAGACAAGCTATAGGTGTTATCATGGGTGCAAATATCGGCACAACGATAACGGCATTTATTATTGGAATTGATGTTGGGGAATATGCTTTGCCGATTATTGCTGTTGGTGCGTTAATAATCTTTTTCTTTAAACATCAAAAGTTTACAGCAATTGGGCAAGTAATCTTTGGCTTTGGATCCCTATTCTTCGGTTTAGAGTTAATGAGTAGTGGTATGAAGCCATTAAGAACTTTAGAAGCATTTCAAGAATTGACGATAAGCATGAGTGAGCACTCTATATTAGGGGTTGTAATCGGTACTCTATTTACTGTAATCGTACAGAGTTCAAGTGCAACAATTGGTATATTACAAGGTCTGTATGCTGAAGGAGCAATTACTTTAAAGGCTGCTTTACCGGTTCTATTTGGGGATAATATCGGTACAACGATTACGGCTGTCCTGGCTTCTTTAGGCGCTACAGTTGCTGCTCGTCGCGCTGCTTTTGTTCATGTGATTTTTAACTTAGTAGGAACAACAATATTTTTATTATTATTAAATTTATTTACGCAATATGTTATTTATTTACAAAGTCATTTTTCACTAAACGAGGAAATGACTATTGCGTTTGCACATGGAAGTTTTAATGTGTTAAATACTATTATCCAATTCCCGTTTATAGGACTTCTAGCTTGGATAGTTACAAAGCTAGTTCCTGGTGAAGATACAACGATTGAGTATAAGCCGAAACATTTAGATCCCATCTTCATCCAACAATCTTCTGCCCTTGCATTAGACCAAGCAAAAGCAGAAGTGGTACGTATGGGTGAATATGCCTATCAAGGAATGGAAGAGACTAGTTTATACCTTTCAACTAACCAAACAAAGCATGCTGATATGGCATTACAAATTGAAGGGGCATTAAACAGTTTAGATAGGAGTATTACTGATTATTTAATCGACATCTCTGGTGGGTCTTTATCAGAATTTGAAAGTGGAAAACACACTATCTTAATGGATACTGTAAGAGATATAGAAAGAATTGGCGACCACTTTGAAAATATTGTAGAGCTAATTGATTATAAAATCTCTAACAAAGTTATCATAACTGATAAAGCACAAGAAGATTTAAATAATATGTTTGACTTAACAATGTCTACTGTTAAACAAGCAGTCAAGGCTCTTGATACGAACAATCGTGAAGAAGCTTTAGCAGTAGTTCAAAAAGAAGATCAAATTGATAAAATGGAACGTAGCTATCGGAAAAAGCATATTATTCGTATGAATGAAGGGGATTGTAGTGTATCTGCAGGTATAGTCTTTGTAGATATAATCTCAAACCTAGAAAGAATTGGCGACCATGCAGTTAATATTGCAGAAGCAGTATTAGGGGATCAATAAAAATAAAGGGAGGTATCAACCTCTCTTTATTTTTTTAAATTTTTTATTGATATTTTTATTTAAAGGTGATATAGTAATTATTGTCGTTTTCAATACACCCTTTTTTAATACATATTTTAATTGTAAAATAGTTGTTGACACGAATGTTTGAACATGTTATATTATATCTCGTGCCACTTAAATAGTAGACAAGTTAACAACTTATTATGAATTATTCCACAGTAGCTCAGTGGTAGAGCAATCGGCTGTTAACCGATCGGTCGTAGGTTCGAATCCTACCTGTGGAGCCAAAAAAAATGGCGGCGTAGCTCAGCTGGCGAGAGCGTACGGTTCATACCCGTGAGGTCGTGGGTTCGATCCCCTCCGCCGCTACCATTACTATCATTTGTTTAACATCATGGCGGCCGTGGCGAAGTGGTTAACGCACCGGATTGTGGCTCCGGCACTCGTGGGTTCGATTCCCACCGGTCGCCCCATATATAAAGGACCCTTAGCTCAGTTGGTTAGAGCTATCGGCTCATAACCGATCGGTCGCAGGTTCGAGTCCTGCAGGGTCCACCATGTATACTCGGAGGTATACCCAAGTCTGGCTGAAGGGATCGGTCTTGAAAACCGACAGGCGGGTCAAACCGCGCGGGGGTTCGAATCCCTCTACCTCCTCCATACATATTATTTTGATTTTAAAAAAAATATTGAATTAACAACATAATATTTAGGCTTGGTAGCTCAGTCGGTAGAGCAATGGACTGAAAATCCATGTGTCGGCGGTTCGATTCCGTCCCAAGCCATCATTTCAAACAAGCACTTTGCTTGTTTTTTTGTTGTAAAAGGATAATTAATGGGCAAATAATTTGCAAGAACTGGAAACCTCTGATAGTCTTTCATGTAAAGGGTGATATACCCTTGAATAACATATATTTGAAGGAGGATATTTCGAAATGGCAAAATTTGAATTACCTGAATTACCTTATGCATATGATGCATTAGAGCCAACAATTGATAAAGAAACAATGAACATCCATCATACAAAGCATCATAATACTTATGTAACAAACTTAAATGCTGCTCTTGAAGGGCATTCTGATCTTCAAGATAAAACACTTGAAGAATTAGTAAGCAATCTTGATGCATTACCTGAAAGCGTTCGTACAGCAGTACGTAACAATGGTGGTGGACATCATAATCATAGCTTATTCTGGAAAGTTCTATCTCCAAATGGTGGCGGGGAGCCAACTGGTGAATTAGCTGATAAAATTAACGGTAAATTTGGTAGCTTCGATAAATTTAAAGCGGAATTTGAAAATGCTGCTAAAACTCGCTTTGGTTCAGGTTGGGCATGGTTAGTAGTAAGTAACGGTGAACTTGAAGTAACAAGTACTCCAAACCAAGATTCTCCTTTAATGGAAGGTAAAACTCCTATTTTGGGACTTGATGTTTGGGAGCATGCATACTACTTAAATTATCAAAATAAACGTCCTGATTATGTAGCTGCATTCTGGAATGTAGTAAACTGGGATGAAGTAACTAAAAACTATAACGAAGCTAAATAAAACTTTATTGGTAAACTTAGAGGAGGACACATAGTGTTAAACTATGTGTCCTCCTCTTTATTTTGTATATCTATATTTGAATTGCTTACACTAAGGAAAGAGAGAAAAGGGGCAATTCAATATGCAAAAAACCTTACAGTATGTTTTTGGGAAAACAAAGGTAAATAGGGACCTAATACTATTATTAGTAATCGGTGGATTATATTCACTAGGAATTTATTTATCCAATACTTTTGTAAATGTCTACTTATGGAAACAAGCAGAAGGTAATTACTATACGATAGCTTTTTATAATTTAGCCATATTTATTTTTCAACCACTTACTTTTATAGCCGCCGGAAAAATTGCGAAAAAAGTGGACCGAGTAATAGTATTAAGGTTAGGTGTTATCTTTCTATCGCTATTTTTTTTAATGGTATTAATAATAGGTGACAAAGCAGCATATTTTAATTTTTTGTTAGGAAGTTTATTAGGTATTGGATATGGTTTTTACTGGTTGGCATTTAATGTACTAACCTTTGAAATAACAGAACCGGAAACTAGAGATTTGTTCAATGGCTTTCTAGGTGTATTACAGTCTTTAGGGGGAATGGTTGGACCATTCAGTGCTGGTTTCATCATTTCTAAAATGCCTGCAAATATAGGGTATAGTACGATATTTACTACTTCTTTCATTTTATTCATTTGTGCTGTAGCATGTAGTTTTTTTCTAAAAAGAAGACCTGCAGAAGGTGTATATTTATTTGCAAGGGTAGTAGCAGAAAGAAAAAATAATAGAAACTGGAATAGGATATTAAATGCTCACATTTTTCAAGGGTTAAGAGAAGGTATTTTCCTATTTGTTATTACGATTTGGGTTTATATTGTAACGCAAAGTGAGCTTGCACTTGGTATGTTTAACCTCTACTTCTCGGGTTTTTCATTTGTCTTCTATTTTTTGGCTACTAAATTTATTAAACCTTCAAAACGCAAAAAAGCGATACTCTTGGGTAGCTTAATGCTATTTCTAGCATTGTTTATTATCATTTTCCACGCAAGCTATGCTACTTTAATTATATATGGAATTATTATCGGGATTGCATATCCAATTGTGAATGTACCTTATCTATCGATGACTTTTGATGTAATTGGAAAGGCATGGAAAGCTGGTGAATTACGGATTGAATATATTGTTGTCCGTGAGTTATTTTCTAATATTGGCCGGGTAACTTCTATTATAACCTTTATTATTAGTATTTCACTATTTGATAGTGAAAAGATTATCCCAATATTATTAATCATTTTTGGTTCGATGCATTTAGGAGTATATATATTTGTAAGGAATATTTTTCTGACGGGTACGAATAAAAAGGATGTTCTTATAAAAGATCAAGTGACTGATGAAAATAATCGTTAAACTCCTCACGTATAAATGGTATAATAAAAAGATAATGAAACCATAGAATTTTGTAATGGGGGAGAGAAATGAAGAAGGAAAAAAAACAAAAAGCGCAGCTTCCCTTTCGATTAAATATATTATTTTTCATCGTGTTTTTACTATTTGCTGTCCTAATTTTACAACTAGGTGTAGTTCAAATACTAAATGGGGAAAGTTTTCAAGAAGAAATTAATAGAACAACACAGGATACAACAAAGCTTCCAGTGCCACGTGGCGAGATTTATGACCGTAATCATAATGTGATTGCTAAAAATAAACCAATGTATGCCATAACATATACACCTCCTAAAGGTGTTCAAGCAAAAGATCGATTAGAAGTTGCCCAGAAGCTTGCACTTTACATCGATATGTTTCATCCAGATAAAGATGAAAAAGAAAAACAAATTAACAGAATAACAGATCGGGATAAGAAAGAGTATTGGTATGTGTTGAATCCTGATAAAGTGAAGGACAAATTATCGGTTGAAGAAGCTGCTGATATGGAACCGGCAGAGCAATATAAAGTGATTCTGGACAGAATTACCGAG
Source organism: Ornithinibacillus jepli (assembly GCF_047228935.1). NCBI lineage: Bacteria > Bacillati > Bacillota > Bacilli > Caryophanales > Bacillaceae > Ornithinibacillus > Ornithinibacillus jepli. Next base: position 1,222,276 of record NZ_JBFEGG010000001.1, on the reverse strand, counting down.
GAAGAATATGATAATAATCTATCAGAGCAAGATCTTGAAATTATTTTGATTAAAAAAGAGCTTGATCGTGCTTATGCGTTAACACCACAAATTGTAAAGAGTGAAAATGTAACTCCGGAAGAATATGCAAGGGTTGCAGAACATCTCTCTGAATTACCAGGTATTAATGCGACTACTGACTGGGTCCGAGAATTTCCATACGATGATACATTCAAAAACATTATTGGAAATGTATCCACGGAAAAAGAAGGGGTACCAGCTGAAAACATAGATTACTATTTGGCAAAAGGATATAATAGGAATGACAGAGTAGGCTTGAGTGGACTTGAAGAACAATATGAGGATTTTCTTCGAGGTAGGAAAGAACAAGTCGAATATGAAATGAGTAAAAGTGGAGTGATTTTAGACTCAAACGTGGTCGTCCCTGGTGAGAGTGGAAAAGATCTTATTTTATCCATTGATATCGAATTTCAAAAAATGGTTGATGAAATTCTTAAAAGTGAATTAGAAGCAGAAACACAAGGTGGAGACAATAGATTTTTACGTGATGTCATGGCAGTTGTCATGAATCCTAACACGGGAGAATTGTTGGCTGTTTCGGGGCAAGGATATTATGATGATCCAAAGACAGAAGCCCGTGAAAAAAATGACATAGTTGATGTGGGATATAAAGCTCTATACGATGCCCATCGTCCTGGCTCTACTGTTAAAGGTGCTACCGTATTAGCAGGGTATGAATCAGGTGTAATCAATCCTGGAGATAGCTTAGTAGATAAACCGATTAAAATAGCAGGGACTGAAGAGAAAGGTTCTTGGAAAAATCTTGGCTGGGTAGATGACCTTAGTGCATTAAAGCAATCATCCAACGTATACATGTTCTTTATTGCAATGAAAATGGGTGGAGAATATAACTATGCTTACGATAAAGGAATCACTTTTAATCCAGCTGCTTTTACTAAAATGAGAAATTACTTTAGACAATTTGGGCTAGGGGTTCCAACAGGTGTTGATTATCCATATGAAGAAACTGGATTTGTTGGTCCGACTGACATAGTTGGTGCAGCAGGTTTATTTCAGGACTTTGCAATTGGACAATATGATACCTTTACAGCTATGCAACTAGCACAATATGTTTCAACTATTGCAAACGGCGGATATCGAGTTCAGCCCCATTTCTTAAAGGAAGTTCGGAATCCTAGTCTAGATGGTGAAAATCTTGGGTCTGTATATAAGACTGTTAACACAAAAATATTAAATAAAATAGTGATGGACGACAATTTAATAAATAGGGTGCAAGAAGGCTTCCGTCAAGTTTATCAAGAACCTGGTGGAACAGCTTATAACTATTTTAAAGAGACCAATTTTAATGCAGCGGGTAAAACAGGTACTGCAGAAAGTGATGTATATATTGATGGGGAGCATTATGAGACCATTAATTTAACAATGGTATCATATGCACCATATGATAACCCCGAAATCGCCCTTTCTGTTATAGTGCCTAATCTAGATGTTGACACTAATTCTGCCATTAACCATAATATTACACGCAGAATTTATGAAGCATATTTTAGCCTTAAAGAAAAACGAGATCAAGCTAATAATAATACCGAAAATGTTGATGAAAATGAGTAAGTATTTACCCTAAGACGAATAATGTCTTAGGGTTTTATTATACGAAAAATTTACAATATTTTTACATAAGGTTAATATATCTTTCATATTAAACCGTTAGGATAAGTATATGATGAAATGGGGGAGATCGATAGTATGCCAAGCAGAGAGCAGTTCCATTCTGAAATGGAAGAGTTAAATCAGGATATTATTCGAATAGCAAATAAAACAAAGAAAGCCCTTAGTAATTCAATTGACGCCTTATTTAACCAAGATATCGAATTAGCTAAGCAAGTTGTTAGTGATGATAAATTAATTGATAAAGAAGAAGCATCTATCAATGATAAAACAATTTTACTTATAGCGAAACAACAACCAGTTGCAACCGATCTTCGACGCTTAATTATAACACTACGGGTAGCAACCGATATTGAGCGAATGGGGGATAATGCTAAAAATATAGCTAAATCTACTATACGTTTAGGGAAAGATTATCAAGAAGAAATACCAAAAGAATTAAGGACAATGAGTAATACAGCGTTGGTTATGTTGGAAACGGCTTTAAGTGCTTTTCAGCAAGAAGATATTTCGTTCGCGCAAAAGCTAGCGGAGATGGATGATAAAGTTGATAAATTATATAAACAAGTCGTAACAAATATGCTTGGTAAAACAGCAATTAATTCTGAGGAAGTTCAATATTTGATGCAAATTGCTTTTAGTGCACGATATATTGAGCGCTTCGCTGATCATATTACGAATATTGGAGAGAGTATCTTATTTCTAGTAAAAGGTGAAATAGTAGATTTAAATGATTAAAAAAGAAGAGGGTATTAGGGAGAATTCCCTAAAACCTCTTCTTCTTTTTATTTTGTAAGTGCTTCTGCTATTTCGAAATAGCTCATATCACTTGATAAAGTGAATTGTCCAAGCTGGATTCGGTTTGCATAACCTTCATCTTCTAAATAAGAAATAAATTCACTAGAACTATCTATAATACCATTTGATTCAAGTTGGTTGCTGATTGTTGATGAAGGCATACCAGCTTCGATAGTTAGTGTATAGGATTTTGCAGTTGGTTCTTGTTGCTCTGTTTGATTAGCGGAAGATTCTTCACTTTGGTTATCAGTAGATTCTTCTGTAGAGCTCTTATTGTCATCAGATTCGTCTTTATCAGAAACTTCTTCTGTTTCAGAAGCAACTTCAGTTTCTTTCTTATTCACTTCACCATCCATAGATAAAGAAATATATTCTGTTTCTGTTAATACACGATATCCTTGTTCTTTTAATTCGTTAACAACATCTTCTATTGGCATTTCTGAAAAATCTTCTTTAGAGCTACTTGTGAAATAGTTAATTACTAACATAATAAGGGCAGCTGTAAAAAGACCAATTGCAAATGCACGTATGGTTTGTTTCATGTTCTCCACCTAACTTTAATTATTAATAGAAATCAGCTTCTTGATATTCTTCTGTAAGTAGTTCCTCTTCCAAAACTTTTACTTTCTTTTTAAGCTGGTACGTTTCTTGCATTGTCGAAATTGATAATTGCTCGATTTCACTCTCAATTTTCTCAAAACGATCGTTTAAGAAAAAAGAAGCAATGAATAAAGCTACTGCAATCACAACAATCGTTATTCCTGCGATAATCATTTACTTTACCTCCATTCATATACATACTAGTTATATCACACAATTCGACATGAGGAAACCATAAATTTTTTCCATAGACTTGATTGATTGTAAAACATCTGCTATTATTAATAAGTCTGAAAAGAACTAATAGATGCGATTAATGCAAGTTTACTATAAGTTTGGAGGGAAAAACATGCGCGTAAACATTACTTTAGCTTGTACTGAAACAGGAGATCGTAACTACATTACAACAAAAAATAAGCGTACAAATCCTGAGCGTATTGAGCTTATGAAATATTGTCCACGTCTTAAAAAACATACTTTACACCGTGAAACGAAGTAATCTTTCACAACAAAGGCTTGCTCTTAATATAATATAGAGCAAGCTTTTTCTTTAAAAAAAATTAGGGGTGTGGGTATGCAAAAGGATGAATTAAGAAAACAAATCATACAAATCTTAACTAAGTTATCTGAACAAGAAAAAAATCAAATCGAAGAAAAACTTCGATATAACTTATTCCATTCAACATTATGGAAAGAAGCTGAAACAATTGCTATAACGATGTCGCAAGGTTTCGAATGGAATACAAAACCAATTATAGAAGAAGGTTGGAAGCAAGGAAAAGTGATAGCTGTTCCAAAGTGTTTCCCTAAAGAAAAAGAGCTTATTTTTTACCGCTTACATAGTTTTCATGAACTTGAAACAGTCTACTACAATTTATTGGAGCCAAAGCCTACAGAAAAGAATAGATTGTCTAAGAGCTCTTTGGATCTAATTATTGTACCAGGAATAGTATATGATTCTAATGGTTATCGGATTGGTTTTGGTGGAGGTTATTATGACCGTTTTCTTTCATCCTTTAATGGAGAAACCATTTCAATATTAAGTGAAAAGCAATTAGTCGAAAGTGTGCCTTCTGAAGCACATGATATAGCAGTTAGGCATCTCGTTATAGAAGAAGGTTTTATAAAATAAATTCTATAAGAATATTTTTTGCTTAAAGAAGAAGACTATAAACACCAACCTTTAAAAGGGGTGTTTTATTTGAGAGTTTTTATGATGCTAACAGCTATCATCGGTGTTCTATCTTTTATATATAAATGGAGATATAAAATCATGAACGCCATATTAGCTGTCAGTTTCTTAAGGAAGTTAGCTGTATCTATATCCATGAACTTACCCTCTATTCGGAAAAATATTCTTCCTAGTATCTTTAAGGAAACCACAGATTCAACAACTTAATGCATGTTGGAAAAGGGCTGTATATACAGCTTCTTTTTTATTTGCTAATTTTTAAAAAAGGTATTTATTATTTTATTTTGATATGATGTAAAAAGGGGAGGGGAATGAATGAACCATAAAGAGAACTACATTATGTATTCGATTGCCCATAAATTAGTTAATGAATATGGTTATGAAATTTTATATTTAAATAATAAGGCAGAAGAAATTTGGCTTGAGAAGTACGAAAATAAAGCTTCTACCGTTTTAAGAATATCTACAACAGGTTTTGATTGGAAAAACCACTTAAAGAAAGATATTGCCATTGTTTTTCAGAAAATCGGTGCAATGCGAAAATTGTTACGGGGTAAAGATATAAAAGTACATAATGTTTATATTTCCCCACATACGCCAATTGATAGTTGGGAAATGCTAAAGAAACCTTTGACATTTCAAGATAAAAAACCTATTTTAATGAACATATATTATTTAACAGGTGATGACGTTTTTGCTGAGCAAAAGCGTCTTGAAGAAAATATAGGTGTTACAGTATCGTACGATGAAGAAAGTATAACGGATGAATTGATGGAAACGTCTATCCAACGATATAAAGTCGACCTTTATAAGCGAATTCAAGAAAAACAGAAACAAGATCAGCGAATTTTCAATTATGGTAAGCCATTATTTACCTATCTATTAATAGCGATTAATGCGATACTTTATTTACTAGTAGAATTAAATGGCGGAAGTCAAGATAATAAAACATTAATTGATTTCGGTGCAAAGTATAACCCTTTAATCGTTGAAGGTGAATGGTGGCGTATTATATCCTCGATGTTTTTACATATAGGATTTTTACATTTTGCTTCGAATATGTTATTCCTTTATTATTTTGGATCATTAGCGGAAAAAATCTATGGATCAACTAGATTTTTTATTATTTATATGCTAGCAGGAATAGGTGGTGGATTAGCTAGTTTTGCCTTTGTTACTAATATATCCGCAGGAGCATCTGGTGCTTTATATGGGTTGTTTGGTGCGTTTATCTATTTTGGAATATTCCATAGACGTATTTTTTTACAAACAATTGGAAGAGATGTTTTAATGCTGTTAGGAATTAACATACTTTTAGGGTTTATTTTACCCCAACTAGACGTCTATGCTCATATGGGCGGACTAGTTGCTGGTTTTATGGCTGCTGGTATTGTGCATTTTCCTAAAAAAAAGAATGTTCCCTTGCAGATGATTACTTTCATTATTTACTTAGTGGCAATTATAGGAGTATGCATATTCGGCATTCAGCATAACGAAACTGATCCTAGTTATCATTTAATAAAAATAGATAGTTATTTACAAGATGAGCAATATGAAAAAGTAGTAGAAAGTGCGACGCTTGGTTTGAAAAATCCTGGAGAATATAAGGGAATGTTGTTATTCCAGAGGTCATATGCCTATATTCAATTGAATGAATTAGATTTCGCAATAGCTGACTTAGAACAATGTATTCAGTTACTTGAAAATCCGAAAGATCTTCCAGAGGCTTTTTCAAACCTGGCCATTCTATACCTAGAAAAAGGGGATCAAAGGGCAGAAGAAATGATTGAAAAAGCCTACCAAGCAAAACCTACAGATAATAAAATGAAAGAACTATACGATGTAATTAAAAATAATGGTGATTAAGTATAATGTATACTTTAATCACCTAGTTTTTTGTATTAATCTATTCATTTTGCTATTCATTTCATATAGTACATATAAGTGTTCACCGTTTTTATCTAATAAAATTAATGGTATATAACTGGTTAGCTTTTCTTTAGAATCAATAAATGGTATTAAATAGTTTTTATATATTCCCTCCCATAACTGCCCCATAATACGATCTGTATCCTCTTGATTAAATCCTGGGAATGGTTTTTCTTGAAATTGGTAAAGGCTTGTTAATGGTATGCTGTAATATTGATTGATGTCTATATTGTAATGGCTCCATAATTTTTGCCATCGTGGTAGTATGTTATTTTTAGTTTTTGTATCCAATTTCTGATTGATTAATGGATTTGATTTTTCTCGAGATAGTCCAATAAAATGATTATCTTTCTTCAATACATAGAATATCTCATGTGATAATTTCTGAATACTATTGATTACATCATCATGATGAATTTCACCATAATGAAATGAGATAGCTTCCCATTTCTTATTATCATTTGCCTTAATACTTTCGGTAAACGTGATTGTGTCCGTATTCTCTCTCCACTTACTTCGCATCCCATAAAGTTCTCCGTCAGCGAATAGTAAGGATACATCTTGTCTTAAATACAGTGGAGTCTTAGACTTGGATTGTACATTCCAAGTAAGGCGATAACCTTGTTTTTCAGTTGAAGACAACTCTAATGAAGTTGAAGCAGAATCGAAGCTTGTCCCATAATCTATTGGAAAATACGTAATAGTTGGTGCACTTTTCAAATCCTTTACGTAGTAGATTCCAATAGAAGTTACAATTAAGAAACTTAGGACTATTAGCACATTTTTCATAAACGTCCATCCTTAGATAAATTTATTTCTTCATTCATATGTAAAGATGTACTAGTTTATGAATGGTCTACCATGAATAGAATTGATAGGTACGTATAAACTATGGCTAACATTAAAGATTTGCATGGAGGGACTATGGAAAAGGAAAAACAACCACTATTTTCATCATTTGATCAAAACAATTCCTATATGCAAGAAAGGTTACAAGTTGATAAAAATTTTGATATTGTCAATCTGGATTTAGAGTATGCGGAAAGAAAAATGGCAATGTTTTTTATTGATGGCTTTGCTAAAGATGATATTCTACATTTATTAATGAAATTTTTAGCTGATCTCGACCCGGAGGATCTCAAGCCAGATGCTTTAACAAAATTAATGAAAAGATATTTACCTTATGTAGAATTAGAGGAAGTAGATGATTTAAATCAGGCGGCAGATACAGTTTTAGGTGGACCGACTGCATTACTAGTTGATGGAATTAACAAAATCATTATTATTGATGCTAGAACTTACCCTGTCCGATCACCAGGAGAACCTGATTTAGAAAGAGTTGTAAGAGGTTCAAGAGATGGATATGTCGAAACGATTGTTTTTAATACTGCATTGACAAGAAGAAGGATACGAGATCGTTCATTACGTATGGAATATATGAAAATTGGTAGAAGGTCCCAAACCGATATTTGTATTTGTTATATAGAAGATATTGCGGACAAAAGTAGAGTAGAGGACTTAAAGAGTAAATTAAAAGAAATTGATACGGATGGTCTTCCAATGGCTGAGAAGACGATTGAAGAATATGTAAGTGGGAGACATTGGAACCCATTCCCGAATGTTCGGTATACGGAAAGACCAGATACTGCAGCAAGTCATTTATATGAAGGTCATGTTCTCATCATTATCGATGGTTCACCTAGTGTGATGATTACTCCAACAACTTATTGGCATCACTTACAACATGCAGAGGAATATAGACAAAAACCACTTGTCGGGGCATACCTTCGCCTCGTAAGATTTATTGCTGTATGGGCATCTATTTTTATCTTACCGCTATACTATCTATTTTCAACAAATCCTGAATTATTACCAAGTGGAATGGAATTTATTGGATTAAAAGAATTAGGTGTAGTTCCTATATTACTTCAGTTTGTCATTGCTGAAATCGGAATAGATATACTTCGAATGGCGGCAATACATACTCCAACATCTCTAGCCACAGCAATTGGTTTAGTTGCAGCTATCTTAATTGGACAAGTAGCGATAGAGGTAGGTCTGTTCTCTTATGAAGTTATTTTATATTTAGCAGTTGCAGCAATTGGAACTTATGCTACACCGAGTTATGAAATGAGTCTTGCAAATCGGATAGTACGTTTGTTTTTATTACTATCCACAGCTGCATTCGGTGTCAACGGTTATATGATAGGAACGCTTCTTTGGTTACTATATACCATACGAATGAAATCCTTTGAGATTCCATATTTTTGGCCGGTCTTACCATTTTCGTTTCGTGCTTTTCGTGACGTTTTTATTCGAACGCCAATACCATTAAAACGAAAGAGACCTACGATTTTACACCCACAAGATCCAGACCGATAAGTAGAGGTCTTGGGTCTTTTTATTTTGCAAAGAAATTTATATCCCTTTTTAATATATTTGGTATAATATAGATTGGTGATTTTTATGAATTCAATTTATGATGTGCAACAACTCTTAAAAAGGTTTGGTACATTCATTTATACGGGAAATCGACTCGTAGATTTAGAGTTAATGCAAAATGAGATTAAGGAAATGTATACATTTGGTTTAATTAGTGTAGAGGACTATAGATTAGCGCTTTTACTTCTACGACAAGAAATAAACATACTAAATTCTAAAAAAGGTGAGAGACATGAATAAATCAATAATTGTTGGAGTAGATATAGGAGGTACTACTGTTAAAATAGGTTTACTAAAAGACAGTGGTGAAATTATGAAGAAGTGGGAAATAGATACAAAGAAGTCAACTGACGGAACGACTGTCATTAATGATATTTGGGAATCGGTTTTAGTTAAACTGAATGAATTAGCTATAGATTTAAATGACGTTTTAGGAATTGGCATTGGAGCTCCCGGTTTTATTGACGGTGAAAAAGGGTATGTGTATGAAGCAGTAAATATTGGTTGGCAAGAATTCAAACTTTCTGACTATATGTCTCGTAAAACTGGCTTACCAGTTTTTGTTGAAAACGATGCAAATATCGCAGTTTTAGGAGAGAACTGGTTAGGTGCAGGTAATTTGGCAAGTGATATTATAGCCGTTACTCTAGGTACAGGTGTAGGTGGCGGACTAATAGCTGGAGGAAAAATCTTAAATGGGGTAAACGGCACTGCAGGAGAAATTGGTCACATTACAGTTGAGCCAGATGGACATAGTTGTAATTGTGGTCGAAGGGGTTGTCTAGAGACGATATGCTCAGCAACTGGAATTGTTCGTCAAGCGAAAAAATATATAGAAGAAGATTCTACAAGTAAGTTGGCTCAATTAGAAAAGAAAAATGGAGCAATTACAGCTAAAGATGTATTTGAATTGGCGGCAGTTGGCGATAAGGATAGTATTCAAATCGTTCAGCATACGGCAGATGTACTAGGTTTCGTTTTAGCTAATCTAGCCGTCACCATAAACCCATCGAAAATAGTAATAGGTGGCGGAGTTTCTAAGGCGGGAGATTTATTATTACAACCTATTAAAAATTCATTTACAAAGTATGCTTTGCCACGAACTAGTGAAGCATGTGAAATACGAATTGCAGAATTAGGAAATGATGCTGGAATCATTGGTGCAGCTTATTTAGTGAAGGAAAATATTTCCTGATAGGTAATTTTTCTCCTATTAAATGTCATGTTTTTGAAACTTTTTTGTGATTTAACACGTCTTATATGATAGCAAGTTTATTTTGCACGATAAGTATGCCGTTACGATTCTAGCTGGAAAAAGCATATAGTAAAGCAGTAGTTTCTTAGGAGGAAATGTTATGAATATTAAAGGAATAAAGCTTCCTTTATATGTAGTAGCTACACTATTATTTGGTATTAAAACATATCTTGTTTATCGATTCTTATTTACACTTGAATTGGAAAACACGATGCAAGAGTTTATCTTATTCGTAAACCCATTCGTTTCAGCATTTTTAATATTTGCTATTAGCGTTTGGATAAAAAGACCTGAAAGACAAATGAAATATTTACGTTATACAATCTTACTTGGTACACTTATTATTTATGCAAATCTAGTATTCTACCGGTCTTTCTCCGATTTCATTACCATTCCACAATTAATGCAAGGTGGAAATATGGGAGATTTAGGATCTAGTATTTTATCGTTGATCAAAATTTATGACATACTTCTATTTGTGGATGTTGTTGTTATTTGGTATTTAAGTAAAAAGCATCAAGAAAGAGTTGTGACGAATTATCCTCGAGGTGGGAAAGTATGTGCCCTTGCATTATCTTTAGCATTAATGGTAGGAAATTTCTTTTTAGCAGAGATGGAAAGACCACAACTTTTTACAAGAGCGTTTGATCGTGAATATTTAGTTAAGTATATTGGGTTATTTAATTACCATGTGTACGATATAGTTCTGCACTCTAAAGTCAAATCACAACACGTTTTCGCTGATGGAAGTGAGTTACCTGCAATTGAAGATTATGTTGATAGTGTAATAGCTACAGGTGATAAATCAGAACTTTTTGGAGTAGCAGAAGGTAAAAACGTTATTCTAATTTCTGCGGAATCGTTACAAAGCTTTGTTATTAACAATACGGTAAATGGTCAAGAAATCACACCATTCCTTAATAGTTTAGTAGATGATGAAGATACGTATTATTTTGAAAACTTCTATCATCAAACTGAACAAGGAAAAACATCCGATTCAGAGTTTTTAACTGAGAATTCTCTTTATCCTTTACCTAGAGGGGCGGTTTTTTACACTCATTCTCAAAATGAATATAAAGGATTACCAGAAATATTAGGGAATGAAGGGTATTATAGTACTGTTTTTCATGCCAATAATGATAGCTTTTATAATCGTGACCAAATGTATCCAAGTTTAGGGTATGATTATTTTTACGATGTAGAGGCATACGAAGTAAATGATAACAATAGTATAGGTTGGGGATTAAAAGATAAACCATTCTTTGAACAATCCATGAAGTATTTGAATACGCTTGAAGAACCTTTCTATGCAAAGTTTATAACACTTACGAATCATTTTCCGTTTGAATTGGATGAGATGGATAAATCAATCGATCGTTATGACTCGAATTCGAATACCCTAAATAACTATTTCCCAACTGTAAGATATATGGATGAATCAATTGAGGAATTTTTCCAACTTCTTAAAGATTCAGGGGTATACGAAGATTCAATAATCATTATTATGGGAGACCATTACGGGATAAGTTCAAACCATAATAAGGCGATGAGTATGTATCTTGAGAAAGAGGAGATTACACCTTATGATCATGTTCAACTGCAGCGTGTACCATTGTTCATTCATATTCCAGGACATGGGAAAGGTGAAGTGAAGTCAACCATTGCTGGTCAAATTGACATGAAGCCGACAATCTTAAGTTTACTAGGTATTGAGCATAAAAATGATATATACTTTGGTAACGATATGTTCGCTGAAGATAGAAAAGAATATATTGCTCTTCGAAATGGTGATTTTATTACGAAAGATTATGTCTATACAAATGATAGCTGCTATGATTTTAGTAGTGGAGACATTATAGAAGAAGAGTCTGCTACCAAAGCATGTATGGCGCTCAATGAAACGATTAAAAAAGAATTAAATTATTCTGACGATATTATATACGGTGATTTATTCCGATTTGTTAATTTTGATGATAAATAAAAAAAGCTGCTACGGCAGCTTTTTTTTATAATGAATCCTTTATTACTGATATGATTGTACTTACTGAGAAAAATCCAAATACCAACACTGTTAGTGCAGAAAATACTAGTGCTAAAAAGTTACGATATTTTAGTTGACGAATAAATGATACTACAGCTACAATTGCAACTACTAGAAACATAATACCCAAAACTATATGTAATGACATCGTTACTGTAAACCTCCTTATGCTTTTGTTTCATCTTTGTTTGTTTAATAAAAACATTTATATTAATATGTATCATACTACCACATTTATTCTAGTATAAAATTATGGTTTTGTCGAGAATATCACACAATATTTCTAATTTCTTCACATTCAAGAAAAAGAGGGTGTAAATAAATGGAGATTAAGCATTTTTCGTTAGGACCTTTGGGTACAAATTGCTATATTTTAATGAAAGAAAAGAAGGCTGTCATTATTGATCCAGGAGGAGAAGGGGACAGGCTAATTAAGTGGTTTACTGAAAATCATATTACCCCTATTGCAATTTTGTTAACTCATGCGCATTTTGATCACATAGGTGGGGTTGAAGAATTACGAACAACTTATAACATAAAGGTTTACATGCACGAGAAGGAGAAGCATTGGTTAGAAGACGCAAATCTTAATAGGTCTATGCTTTTTACTGGAGAAAAGATAGTCACTACTCCACCAGATGCTCTAATAGAACCAGGTCATTTTTCTGTTGGTCCTTTTAGCTTTGAAATACTATATACACCGGGGCATTCTCCTGGAAGTATCAGTTATTTCGTTGAAGAACAAAAAGTTATATTTAGTGGTGATGTATTATTTAATCGAGGGATTGGAAGAACGGATTTACCTGGTGGCGAATTTTCTGTATTATATAATTCAATTCAAACGATGCTATATAAATTATCTAATGATATTACAGTATACCCTGGACATGGTCCAGAAACTACTATAGGTGATGAAAAAAAATATAACCCGTTTGTAAACAAATTTTGAGCAAAACAAAAACCCTGCGATAATTCAATATGTAAGCAGGGTTTTTGTTTTTTAATGCCCGAAACCAGGCACTAAAATAAATTCTGAATACCATGTAAAACCTATCATGAAAACAGTACAATAAGCTCCGAACAAGTACATATACATACGCTCAGATAATTTTAAGTAACTTACTGTTAGGAAGAATACCGTCTGAACTAGGAATAGTAATGAAGTGTTAACCATACCACCGACAAAAAACATTACTGTAAAAATTCCAGTCCAAAAGGCAAGGACTCTAAACATTCTGTCCATAATTTCCCCTCCTTTTCGGTGACGTCATCAATGTTATTATATACAAGTCAATCCATAATGTAAATGAAACATATGCGTAGTTTGAAATTTATTTACAAATAGTAAGGTATAGTTACGTACTATAATAAAGAGGATTCATTCATATGTTGATGTTTTTAACGTTTTTGTGACAGTAGAATAATATTCCTTGTCTGTCTCAATTTTAAAAAGTATATGATTCATATCTTCCACTTCTTCTAATGTAATCATAACTTTGCCATTAGGAAAATGGTATTCAACTGTTTCACTATTAATATTTTCTAAGTACTCTTTTTTATACTTTGTATATCCCATTTGGAATAGGGTTTGCGATTTGACTTGTTCTATTAAATTGTACGTCATTTTTAGATCATGCTGAAGGGAAAAAATATTTGTAGAAAAAGTTAGTAATACGACAGTACATACAAGTAATACAGAAGGGAACATAAAGCCATTTTCTTTAAGGATAAAAGACAATTGTTCTCTCATACTGATCTTCCTTTTTTGTATTTACAATTACATTAATACCATGATGAAGGGAGGATACTTGAAATGATGTTACGTCACGTAAGTATATTTCATGACCTTTTCCATTTACTTGTCTTCGTATCACATCACCATATTTTTCAAATACTATTTCATCTTCATTATTATAAGTTAGAAAAACTTTTTCTGGTGTAGTGCGAAAAGTAAGTGCTTGATTTACTTCTTGTTGTAACAAGTTAAAAAATTGTTGTATTGATAATTCATCATAATAGGATTCTTGTTTAAGTGAGTTATAAATTGCTGCCATTATAGGTATAGTGATCATGAATGCAGTCAAAATGAATAGTTGGTTTAGCAATGTAAATCCATTTTCAAAACTCTTGTATTCCATAAAGGCAGATCTCTTCCTCTCGGTTCTTTATATTTGTCCATTTGGCACACCCTTGAATGATATTACTTTCTAATAACGTAAAACCGAATGTTACCTCTATGTGTTCAACATTTCGTTTAAATTGACTAGATGTCATCCCATTCCATATCACTGTTTGTAATTCATCATATAATTGATAGGTAATGACTCTTTTGTGACTTAGAATCTCTCTTTCGTAGGAAACAAAAGAGGATAATGGTACTAACGTAATGCTGAGTACTATTAGTATGGCTAATGAAACTAAAACCTCCGTAATGGAAAAACCGCTATTGTTTTTCAATATAACCACGTCCTTTACCAATGGGAAAGACAATATTATACGTGTTTTTTGGGGTGTTGATTTGAAAGGTACCTGCTCGCCTGATTGAACCGTTTTGATTAAACGAAATAGTCTGAAGTGTACGTGTGTTGATTTTCCAACCAGTTGGAAGCCTTCGTTCAATATGTTCATTCTTCTGACCGATAAGTGTGTAACTGTTTTGGTAAAGAATAATTCGTAAGTACTCATCTTTTACACCTAGTGATTGATTTTGTAAATATAAAATATCGTATTGTAATCGAGCAAAAAATTCCTTTTCTGTTTTGCTTTCTAACAAAGAATGGGTTACTGGTACTGTAAACGATAGGATAATAGCCATAATGGAAAGAACAACTAATATTTCTACAAGAGAATATCCTAGTTGGTTATTCTGATTGGGGTGCCGATACTGTTCCATTTTCTGCATTGTACTCCAGCTCATTATTTGAGCATTCCTTCTGGTTATTACGGATATATCCTTCTTCTACCAGCACATCAAGATTAGATGGATATTCATAGGATTCTAAATAATACGCATCAATTTGAGTTTGGACTACTGAAACTAATGCATCACATCCTTTATTTTGAACTTCTTTACTTTTACTTCCTAAGTTAGGGATGATAAGAATCATTAAAACAGAGACTATCATTAAAACGACTAACATCTCGATTAATGTGAAAGCATATTGGTTTTTAAACATAACTAGTTCTCCTTTAAATAGTGTTAATAAATTGATACATTGGTAGCATTAGTGATAAGTAAATCAGGATGATAATCAAGCCTAATAAGATAAAAAATACAGGCTGAATATATGTGATAATATTTACAATCTTGTCATTTAGTTCATCTATTAAAAATGTAGAATAAGTAGCTAGGTCTTTCTCTAATGACTCTGAATTACTATTTTTTTGAAATATGGATGTCAGTTGTGGGCTTAAAAAGGTTAATTGTTCCATAATAAGTGATATAGGAAAACCTTGATTTAAACCATTTATTAATTGAGTTGCATAATAGGAAAGTAACGGTAGCTTTGTTTGTTTAGAAAGAATGGTGAGAACATCTTTAATTGGCAATCCAGTTTTTAATAAGGTTTCTACATGAGTTGAGAATAGGAAGGATGTATTCAATTTTACATAACCACGATATATTGGAAGCATATTATAAAGTTTAATTTGGAGTTCAACCGGAGTTTTTGGTTTCATATGTGTCCATAGAAAGTAAATGGTCAGAGATATCAAAATTACCATAATAAATCCATAGTAAATAAGGGAAGAAAAGGTTATGGTTGTATTAATCATATGGGACTCTTGATTGTTTTGTTGGAAAAGGGATAGAAGGTTAGGCAAGACCTTATGTTGAATGAAAAAGAAAACCATTGAGAAAATGATAATTAATATAATAGGATAACGAATTACTTGCGTAAATTTTTTCAAATGATTTAATCGTTGTTCATAAATATGAAGACATTTATTAAGATTGGCTTCTAAGTTCGCATGTTCTTTCGCAAAATATAGGTAAGTCGTGATGATAGGATGAAAGGATAGTTTTTCTAGTGATTTATCCAATGTTTCACCAGATTTTAGAAGGATAATGACTTGTTCTGCAACTGACAGTAGATTCTTATCCCACTTCATCGTTTCTAATGCTTCTATTAATGGGTAGCCGTTCGAGAGCGACCTAGACAAACGTTTCAAAAAAGTTAACTGTGTTGTTGTTTTTAATCGTGGTTCATAAACTTTTGTAAGTATCTTCTGTAATAAATCCATACCGTAATGCCTTCTTTCGTAAATAATCAAACGAATGTTTATAATACGTAAGATCAGTTTGTTTGCTAAAAATTATATTGTTTAATAAGTCTCCATCCAAAATCTCTAATATAGCAGCCCTTTTCATTTTCGGATTACTCGATATAATAGGCAATAGCTCTATAGAAGAAATACCTATTAGCGATTGATCTAATTCTATTGGAGTTAATCCCATTTCCAGTAAACGGTGAATTGTTCCTTGAGTATTCTTTGCATGTATGGTACTTAAAACTAAATGTCCTGTTAATGAGGCTTCTAATGCAAATTTAGCTGTTCCACGATCTCGTATTTCTCCAACCATAATAATGTCAGGGTCATGTCTAAGTGCTGCCTTGAGCCCGGTTTGATAAGAAATCCCAGCTTTCTCATTTACTTGAACTTGTAAAATATCTTGAATATTTTTTTCTATAGGATCTTCTAGCGTAATCGTCTGATATGATTCATCCTTTAGAGCAGATTCAAGTAAAGCATATAAAGTCGTCGTTTTACCACTGCCAGTTGGACCAGAAATAAGGATTAGACCTGATCGCCGATTCATCCATTGTTTTAGTTTAATTAGTTGTTCCTTAAATAGAAATAATTGCTCAAGTGAAAGGTTTTGATTTTGTGGGAGAATGCGGATAGCTAAGCTTTCTAATTGATTAACTGGTAAGGTGGAAAGTCTTAAAGAAAATTTCTCACTATTTGTTGAATGAAGTAGTGTTCCATTTTGGGGCTTTCTAATTTCACCAATATCCATACCTGATGTAAACTTATAGTAAGTAAGAAGGGATTCATAAAGGTTTCTTGTTATTGATTGATAGAGAGTTCTTTTTCCATGAATACGGAAATAAATAGTAGTGTTTGAATCGAAGGGATAAAAATGAATATCCGAAGCCTGGTTTTCAATAGCTGCACTAAGTATATTTTGTGAAAGTGTCTCGGCTTTACTCAAATAAACAACACCTCCTTCATTGTATATTTTTTTATTCGACATAAACTCGCTAATTCCTTCTTTTTTTATTAAAAATTTTTTAAAGGATGTATAAAATGAAACAACTTTATTTAATTGGCTTTATGGGAAGTGGAAAGTCGACTGTAGGTCAATATACTAGTGAAAAATTAAATGTAGAATATGTAGATTTGGATATGGAAATTGAAAGGATACAAAGGAAAAAAATAGTAGATATATTTAGAGAAGAAGGTGAAGAGACTTTTCGTACATATGAAACCGAGACGTTAAAAGCTGTCTGGGATAAAGTATTAGTTGCAACTGGAGGAGGAGTTGTGGAAAGAGAAGAAAATATAAGATACATGAAAGAAAAAGGAAAATTGATTTATCTGAAGACGTCCTTTACGGTCATACAAAAAAGATTGAGGAGGGACCATAGTCGTCCTTTATGGAAAGATACTAATCAAAATGAAGCACTTTTTAATAAAAGAACTACGCTTTATGAACAGGTTGCTGATTATGTAATTATTTGTGATGACAAATCGTTAGATGAAATAGTAGAAGAAATTGTAAACATATATACGTATAATGGATTTTTATCATGTGAAGAATAAAAATAATCTTTATATAAAAGGGGTGGTAAGAATTAAAGGAAATGATTATGTGAAATTTATGACACAGCAAGTTGTATCTTATATGGATCTTCCAAAAGAAGAACGTAGACAGAGAAGGATTGAACAAAAAGCAAATAAACCACAACCACCAATTGGTAACAAGTGGTTTGGTGTGTTACCTTTAGCTATTAAATCCATTTTTAAGCGTGCTCAATGAGGGTGTCTTTATAGTAGGGTCTGAATTGCATGTGCTCAGACCCTAATTAGGCATCCTTATTAATTAACTATAAATGAGACTTTGTATTCGTGTTTAAATAGAAAATTCCTCCGTTAATTACTTTAATATCTACCTTAGGTTGATAGCGATCTTTTAGATCCTGTAGCTCTTTCTCCATTTGATTCAAGTCTTCTTTTCGATCTCCTTCATAAAAATGTTTTATTAATTCAATTTCATTATCTAATTGCTCAAGAGACTCTTTTGCCCAATCATGATCGTTATCTTGTATATATTGATTGATAACAGATAATATGCGATTAAAACCGCTTTTCGGCTTGATAATTGGAGTAATCGTGTAACAATAATCAGATATCTGCATTTGAAAATTCTTAGTTAGCAAGGAATCCATCATTTCTGTTTGCATGATTCCATTAATCAAATTTAACCCAATTGAAAATATCTCATCTTTTTTAAGCTTTCCAATATAACTAATTTTTATATTAACAACTAGCCAAGGGTGTAATGGAGTATTTTGATTTGTATGAACCACTTCGAAAACTCTTGTAAATCGCTCGTTTTCTTTTAAGTGATTTAATATCTGTTGTAGTCTAGGACTACCAAAATGGATTCTTTCTCCCTTTTCTTCTAAAGAATCTTGATTCGTAATAAGAGTAAGCTGCATTGGGTCACCTTCTCTACCCATTTTCTTTATGTAATGCCAGTAAAAAGGCCTGTTCATTAACGCTCGGTCCATCTCTTCATTTAATTGAACCTTTAAAACACCATCGTGATTGGAAATGATGTCACAATGATGAGCAGTGAAATAGTCTTCTAAGAAAGAATTTAAGTTAATTGCCATATTGAGACTCCTCTTGGAACGTATTCTGATGTGTATGATGGATAATTGATGCTAAGTTATCTAGTTTAATCTTCATTTCCCCAGTAGAAGACGATTCGTTCATTATACTCTGTACTTCATCTTCAAAATTATCAATATTTAGTTCAGCCAATATAGCATCCAAATGTCCAATTACTTTTTCAAATAATGCAATCTTCTCATAAAGTAATGTCATAATATGTTCCTCCAGTGTATTACGGATGGCAAAATTATAAATGTATACATCTTTTTCTTGTCCATAACGGTGAATTCTACCAATTCGTTGTTCTAACCGCATTGGATTCCAGGGGAGGTCATAATTTATCATGAAATTACAAAATTGTAGATTAATACCTTCCCCACCAGCCTCTGTAGCAATTAACACTTGTGCTTTATCTTTAAAAAGTTGCTTCATCCAATCTTTCTTTCCTCGTTTAAATCCTCCCCGGAATGGAACAGAAGTAATACCAAATTGTTGTAAATACCATTGAAGATATAGCTGAGATGCTCGATACTCAGTAAAAATAATGACTTTCTCATCCCCAATTTGTTTAATTAAATCCACAACTTTTTGTGCTTTTGCGTGATGTGGTAATTGTCCAATTTTATCTATAATAGGCTCCAGAACTTCTCTTCCTTGATTTTCCTCATCTCTTATAAATTTTTGAAGAGAGAGGTAGCATGCTTCTCTTGAAGAACATAGCTCACGTAAGAAGGTAATCTTTGAAAAAGAAGAAAACGGCTGGAAAGTACGATCGAGCTCATTATAGACGTCATATTCTTCAGGAGTAAAATCAACCCACACTGTTTCAATATGACGTTTTGCCTTATCAAGCAGAGTATCTTTCCTTGTATTTCGCACCATAACTTTTTGTACAAGCTGCTTTAAATAGACATCCTGATTTAATCGTTTTCGGTCTTTTCCATATTTCTCTAAAAATGATTCATAATTTCCTAAATGACCTGGTTTTAAAATCGAAACTAAGTTGAAAATTTCAATCAATTGATTTTGAACTGGGGTTGCGGTGAGTAACAAGCAATATTTTTTCTTTAATGCCCGTACAAATTCATAGTTTTTCGTTTTATGGTTTTTAATTTTATGTGCTTCATCAATAAGGATAAAGTCATAATTTATATCTAAAATCGCTTCTCTGTGTGGAGAACGTTTAGCTGTATCTATCGAAGTAACAATAATATCGTATTGATCCCACGGGTAAGATTTTCGAAAAGTTGCAGCTGGAATGAAAAACTTCTCATTTAATTCTTTAACCCATTGATTTACCAGTGAAGCCGGTACAAGGATAAGCACTTTTTTTACGAGCCCTCGGATCATGTATTCTTTTAAGATAAGTCCAGCCTCGATTGTTTTTCCTAATCCAACTTCATCAGCCAAAATAGCACGGCCATTCATTTCTTCAATGGCTTGTTTAGCAGTTTCAATTTGGTGTGGTAGAAATTCCATTTGTGGTAAAAACTCCAAAGCTCGTAAACCATGAAAATCTTTTGTAATGGTTGTAAGTTCAGCACTATATGCCATTTTAAATAGCTCC
Organism: Ornithinibacillus jepli; assembly: GCF_047228935.1. Taxonomy (NCBI): domain Bacteria; kingdom Bacillati; phylum Bacillota; class Bacilli; order Caryophanales; family Bacillaceae; genus Ornithinibacillus; species Ornithinibacillus jepli. Next base: position 1,201,860 of record NZ_JBFEGG010000001.1, on the reverse strand, counting down.
CAAGATGAAAATGGACCATCCTGATCTAACTTTTCTTCTAACGTATCAATAAAGCTTGAATCGTAATTGATTTCTATAGGTTTCATTCTATACTTCCTTTATTCAGTAGTTTCCTATTCGTCCTATTAAATATAAAGGATACATTTTAATAGTTGTGTGGTATAATGAAAGCGAAATCTTAAGGGTTAAGTTAAAAGTTTTGATACATAGTATAACCAAAAGTGAGAATTTCATAAGACGCGGATGAATACAGGGGGAGAGATTACTCTTCGTTGTACGATTAGTAACGCCGAAGGAGCAAGCAATTATGCGAATCTCTCAGGCAAAAGAACTTCTGTAGGACGCACCTCTGGAGAGTGTTTACATATGTAAACCACCCACGAAGCACGCATTTTTTAAATGCTAAACTTTCTGGTTACAGGACAGAGACAGTATGAAAAAGGGAGGAATTAGCCCCTTATTATACTGTCTCTATTTTTATGGGGAAAAATTAGAAAATTATAAAGGGAGTGGAAATTGTGAGTGAACTGAAAAGAACCCCAATTTTTCCGGAATATGAAAAGCTTGGGGCAAAGACAATTGACTTTGGTGGATGGGATTTACCAGTTCAATTTTCTAGCATCAAAGAAGAACATGAAGCAACAAGAACAAAAGCGGGCTTATTTGATGTTTCCCATATGGGTGAAATTTTAGTAACAGGACCAAAGGCAAAGGATTATTTACAATATGTTACGACTAATGATGTATCCAAATTAGTACCGAATAAAGCACAGTATGCTTTGATGTGTTATGAAGATGGCGGTACAGTAGATGATTTTCTAATTTATATGCTAGGAGATTGTGAATATTTAGTTGTGGTAAATGCAGCGAATACAGAGAAAGACTTTGAATGGATGGTAAAAAATAATCAATTTAATGAAGACGAAGTAACTATTCAAAATGTTTCATCGGAATTTGCGCAGCTAGCATTACAAGGTCCAAAAGCAGAAGAAATCTTACAAACTATTACGAATATAGATTTAAGCACTATCAAATTCTTTAGATTTGAAAAAGAAGTTTATATAAATGGGGTACAAAACCCAGTATTAGTATCAAGAACGGGATATACAGGTGAAGATGGTTTTGAATTGTATATCACAAGTGATGAAGGACCGAAGCTTTGGAACATAATTCTTGAAGCTGGGAAAGATAAGGGTATATTACCGATCGGACTAGGTGCAAGAGATACGCTTCGTTTTGAGGCAAATTTACCATTATACGGTCAAGAAATATCTGCTAAGATTACTCCAATTGAAGCAGGCCTTGGTTTCGCAGTTAAAGTTAATAAGGAAGCTGAGTTTATCGGAAAAGCAGTATTAAAAGATCAAGTGGAAAATGGAACGAAACGTAAACTAGTTGGAATTGAAATGATTGATAAAGGTATCCCTCGTAATGGGTATGAAGTTTTACACGGAAATGAAGTTATTGGGTTTGTTACTTCTGGTACACAATCACCAACGTTACAGAAAAATATTGGGTTAGCGTTAGTTAAAACAGAATTCGCTGAACTTGGAGAAGAACTTGAAATACAAGTTAGAAAACGTAGATTACGTGCTAACGTTATTTCTAGAAAATTTTTAAAACAAGATTAATAGGGGAGGGAATGAAAATGGATTTTCGTTATTTACCAATGACAGAAACTGATAAACAAGAAATGCTTAACACAATTGGCATTTCTTCTACAGATGAATTATTTTCAGACATTCCAGAAAAAGTTCGCTTAAAGGAAGCTTTAAAATTGAAAGCTCCTAAAGGTGAAGCAGATTTAAAAAAAGAACTCGTACAAATGGCTAATAAAAACTATAACCTAAGGGAATATACATCTTTCTTAGGTGCAGGGGTATATGATCACTTTATCCCTTCTGTAGTAGACCATATTATTTCTAGGTCTGAGTTTTATACTGCATATACGCCATACCAGCCTGAAATTTCACAAGGGGAATTACAAGCTATTTTTGAATTCCAAACGATGATCTCAGAATTAACAGGTATGCCAGTTGCTAACTCGTCTATGTACGATGGTGGAACTTCACTTGCAGAGGCCGTAAACTTAAGTGCTGGTCAAACTAGAAAGAAAAAAGTATTAGTATCTAAAGCAATTCATCCAGAGTCTCAGGCTGTCATTGAAACATATGGTAAAGGTCAAAATTTAGAAATTGTCTATATTGATCATTTAAATGGGCGCACTGATTTGGATCAACTTGCGAGCAATTTAGATGAAAATACAGCTAGTGTTGTGATTCAATATCCTAACTTCTTCGGTCAAATTGAACCTTTAGCAGAAGTTAGAAGATTATTAGATAATCAATCTAAAGTAATGTTTATTGTATCTAGTAATCCATTAGCTTTAGGCTATTTAACGCCACCAGGTAAATTTGGTGCTGATATTGTTGTTGGAGATACACAAGTATTTGGAATTCCAGCCCAATTTGGTGGACCACATTGTGGATATTTCGCTACAACGGAGAAGCTAATGCGTAAAATTCCTGGCCGTTTAGTAGGTCAAACAACGGATGAAAATGGCCTGCGTGGTTTTGTTTTAACGTTACAGGCTCGTGAACAACATATTCGTCGGGATAAAGCAACTTCTAATATATGCTCTAACCAAGCATTGAATGCTCTCGCAAGTGCTGTAGCGATGAGTTCAATTGGTAAACACGGCTTACGAAAAATGGCAGAACTTAATATGCAAAAGGCTCGTTATGCTAAGCAAAAATTTATTGAAGCAGGGTTCGAGGTTTTAGTTGAAGGTTCCTTCTTTAATGAGTTTATCGTGAAACTACCAGTTTCAGTACAGATTGTTAATAATAAATTATTGGAAAAAGGAATTATCGGTGGCTATGATTTAGCTACTTATTATCCTGAGCTTGAAGGTCATATGTTAGTTGCAGTAACAGAAATTCGTACAAAAGAGGAAATAGATACTTTTGTAAAAGAATTGGGGGATATCCATGAGTAATCAAGATTTTGCCTTAATTTTTGAACGTAGTAAGGAAGGTAGAGTTAGCTATAACTTACCTGAAATAGATGTACCTATCGTCGATTTAGATGCTGAACTAACAGATACGTATGTAAGACAAGATGCACCTGATTTGCCTGAAGTAAGCGAATTAGATATTATTCGTCACTACACAGGATTATCTAATCGAAACTATGGTGTTGATTCTGGCTTCTATCCATTGGGATCATGTACGATGAAATATAATCCAAAAATCAATGAAGATGTTGCACGCCTAGACGGATTTAGTCATATACATCCATATCAAGATCCAAAGACTGTTCAAGGAGCACTTGAAATGATGTTTGACCTGCAGGAATCGTTAAAAGAAATTACTGGGATGGCTGGCGTTTCACTTCAATCGGCAGCTGGTGCACATGGAGAGTGGACCGGACTGATGATGATTCGTGCGTTCCATGAAGCAAATGGGGATTATCATCGTACGAAAGTTATTGTTCCAGACTCTGCACATGGTACTAATCCAGCTTCTGCTACTGTAGCAGGTTTTGAAGCGATTACTGTAAAATCTAACGAAAATGGTCTTGTAGATTTAGAAGACTTAAAACGAGTAGTTGGAGATGACACTGCAGCCTTAATGCTTACAAATCCAAATACACTTGGGTTATTCGAGACAGAAATCCTAGAAATGGCTGAGATTGTTCACGCAGCTGGTGGAAAGCTTTATTATGATGGAGCGAACTTAAATGCGATTATGGGCTATGCTCGTCCAGGGGATATGGGATTTGATGTCGTACATCTTAACTTACACAAAACATTCACAGGCCCACATGGAGGTGGAGGACCAGGTTCTGGTCCGGTTGGAGTTTCCGAAGAACTAGAGCCTTTTTTACCAAAGCCTTTAATTGTGAAACAAGATGATTTTTACACATTTGAATATAATCGTCCACAGTCAATCGGTCGTGTAAAACCATATTATGGTAACTTTGGTATTAACCTTCGTGCTTATACGTATATACGTACGATGGGTGGAGAAGGACTTAAGAAAGTAAGCGAGTATGCGGTATTAAATGCTAATTATATGATGCGTAAACTAGAAAAAGCCTATGATTTACCATTCACACAGCATTGTAAACATGAATTTGTGCTTTCTGGTAGAAGACAGAAGAAGCTCGGTGTACGTACATTAGACATCGCAAAACGTCTTTTAGACTTTGGATATCATCCTCCAACTATTTACTTCCCACTAAATGTCGAGGAAGCATTAATGGTAGAGCCAACAGAAACGGAGACCAAGGAAACATTAGACGGATTTATTGATACAATGCTACAAATTGCAAATGAAGCGGAAAATAACCCTGAAATCGTCCAAGAAGCCCCCCATAATACAGTAGTTAAGCGGATGGATGAAACAACGGCTGCTAGAAAACCGATTTTACGTTATTATAAAGAGAAGTAGAATATTAATGCGTCATAAGATATTATCTTGTGGCGCTTTTTTTAATAGTTGTTTTTGAAGCTAGCAAGAGGCAATTATTCCAAAATAATGAAGAAACATGGATTTATTTAAAACAAAAATAAAGAAGCCTAAAATTCGAGGCCTCTTTATTTTTGTTGTAGATAGTACTAACCTTGTTTTACTTTTCCGGTCCACTTTTTAAATCCACCTTTTAACTGGTAGATATCTTCGTAACCTTTTTTATGAAGCAATTGTGCAGCTCTAGCAGAACGTGCTCCGCTTTGGCAATAAAGGTAAACAGGCTTATCTTTACGAATCTCAATTAAACGTTGTTTCATTTGGGTTACTGGAATATTTCTAGAACCTAGTATGTGACCATTTTTGAATTCCTGCGGCTCTCTAACATCAATTAGTTGAGCTTTACGGTAGCCTTCACGAAATTGATCTTCTGTTAAAGTTTTTAAATAAGTTCGTTGTCTAAAGTAACGAAACACTGTGATTACGATAAGAATGATTAGTGCTAATAAAAGATACTCCATCTATTAATCCCCCGTCTTTCCATTTGTACTTACTTATTATAGGCTGAAATCATGATTTTTTCAAAGTTTTTCTATGGACAAGTATATTGTAATTATGTCGAATGTTGTTGAGAAAATTAGATACCATAACCATATCATATTACGCAATGTGAAAAATAGTTTATTTAGATAATAATATACAGATCTAGCTTAAATTATCTAGGTTTTTCTTCAATTTTTGCTCTTTCTCATTTGTTGACAAAAACTATATAATGTGCCTTATTTACTATATATTGTGTTTGTATTAAATTTAAATACAAGATATTGAAACATCTTACCTAAATATGGTATGGTGATAGTAATTAATTCTAGATTAATAGAATTTGCACTTATGTCTAAAGGAGAGATAAAATGTCTACGGTTGTCGAATCAAGAACGAACATTAACGTGGATATGCTTAACGAAGATATTAAGCAATTTCCACAGGTACACCCAATAACGCCAGATATGAAATTACTACATAAAGGTGTGTCTAGGTTAGTCATGCTAGACCGTTATTCCTTTAAAGATACAGAGAAAAAGACATTAAAAGAAGGAGACTTTGTTGTCCTAACGGTTAAAGCTGATCCGAAATTCCCAGCAAGAGGTTTAGGATTTATTAAATCTATTGATCGGGTAAACAATGAAGCGTTAGTTCAGGTCGAGCCTGATTACACTTCAGTTTTAGATGGAGAAGAAGCAGAAACTGGAGTCGTAAAAAGAGGATTGGACAGTATTGATAAGCCATTAGAAGTCTACTATGAACAAATTGCAAAACGTAATGCAACGGGATTAGCAAGTGTGGAACCGACTGAAAAATTGCGTCAACAATCCTTTGAAAAGTTTTACAAGGAACTTGCAGGGCTTAATTTCATCCCAGCAGGAAGAGTATTGTATGGTGCAGGTTCTGACACGGAAGTAACTTACTTTAACTGTTATGTAATGCCTTATGTTAGAGACTCACGAGAAGGTATTTCAGAACACCGTAAGCAAGTAATGGAAATTATGAGTAGAGGTGGAGGCGTAGGTACAAATGGATCAACACTACGGCCACGTAATGCACTAGCAAGAGGTGTTAATGGTAAATCATCGGGTTCCGTATCATGGTTAGATGACATTGCAAAATTGACTCATCTTGTAGAACAAGGAGGTTCACGCAGAGGGGCGCAAATGATAATGCTTGTTGATTATCATCCTGATATCATAGAATTTATCATTTCTAAGATGCAAAACCCTAGAATCCTAAGATATTTAATTGAGAACACCGAAGATGAACAAATTAAAAAACTTGCACAAGAAAAGCTGAAATTCACACCACTTACAGAAACTGAAGTCGATCTCTACCAAGGAATTTTAAATTATAAGAACATTCCTGGACAAGGCGGATTTACAGATAAGGTATTACGTGAAGCGGAAGAAAAATTAAGAACAGGTGGTACCTATTCTGTTCACAATCCAGAGTTCTTAACAGGAGCTAATATTTCTGTATGTATTACGAAAGAATTTATGGAAGCAGTAGAAAACGATACATGGTATGAACTTAAATTCCCTGATGTGGAGAATTATAATGAAGAAGAAATGAAAGCATATAATGAAAACTGGCACAATGTTGGTGATGTACGTAGATGGGAAGAAATGGGCTATGGAGTCCGTGTATATCGCCGCATCAAAGCAAAAGAATTATGGAACTTAATTAATGTTTGTGCAACGTATTCTGCAGAGCCAGGTATCTTTTTCATAGATAACGCCAATGACATGACTAATGCGAAAGCATATGGTCAACAAGTAGTTGCAACAAACCCGTGTGGAGAACAACCTCTTGCACCATTTTCTGTTTGTAACCTAGCAGCAGTAAATCTGGGTGAAATGGCAAATAAACAATCTAAAACAGTAGACTTCAACAAATTAGAAGAAACCGTAAAAACGGGTGTACGTATGCAAGATAATGTAATTGATGCGACCCCATATTTCTTAGCGGAAAACAAAAAACAAGCCCTAGGTGAACGCCGTATTGGACTAGGCGTAATGGGATTACACGATTTACTTATCTATTGCGAAACAGAATATGGTTCTGAAAAAGGAAATGAACTAGTAGATAAGATTTTTGAAACGATTGCCACAACAGCCTATCGTGAGTCTATTGAACTTGCAAAAGAGAAGGGAAGTTTCCCATTCTTAGTAGGTGAAAATGAAGAAGAAACAATGAAATTAAGAGAAGCATTTATTAATACTGGCTACATGAAAAAAATGCCAGAAGATATTCGTCAAGATATCTTAAAATATGGGATTCGTAATTCACACTTATTAACTGTTGCTCCTACTGGAAGCACTGGAACAATGGTTGGCGTTTCAACTGGTTTAGAGCCTTATTTCTCCTTCTCCTACTTCAGAAGCGGAAGATTAGGTAAGTTTATTGAAGTAAAAGCAGATATTGTCCAAGAATATTTCGATGCAAATCCTGAAGCAGACTCAACAACACTTCCGAAATGGTTTGTTACAGCTATGGAATTATCTCCAGAGGCTCATGCCGATACGCAATGTGTTATCCAACGTTGGGTTGATAGTTCCATCTCTAAAACGGTTAATGCACCTAAGGGCTATAGTGTAGATCAAGTTGAAAGTGTGTATAGAAGACTTTATCGTGGAGGTGCTAAAGGTGGTACGGTATATGTTGATGGAAGCCGTGACTCCCAAGTACTAACACTAAAAGCCGAAGAAAATAATTTCGAGCAAACAGAATTATTTGAAGAAACTAATGAACCACAAAAAGTTGTCTTAATGGATACGATTCAAGAACTTAAATCAACGGATGTTACCATTGGTTCAGAAGTAGGCGACACTTGTCCAGTATGTCGTGAAGGTAATGTAGAGGATATTGGTGGATGTAATACATGTACTAGCTGTGGAGCACAATTGAAGTGTGGTTTATAATAGTATAAATGATGAGGTTATCAAACTAAACGTTTGATAACCTTTTTTTATCATAGTCATTGTCATATTCCCCTAAAAGCTTGTATCGTACTCAAAATTACGGTATCCTCAATATATGGAAACAATGTTGCGCAAGATAAAAATTTATTCATGAAACGAGGAGAACAGGATGCCAACACCAAGTATGGAAGATTATATAGAGATTATTTATAACTTAATCGAGACTAAAGGGTATGCTCGGGTTTCTGATATTGCTGAAACTTTAGAAGTACATCCTTCTTCCGTTACAAAAATGGTTCAAAAACTAGATAAAGATGAATACTTACTATATGAGAAATACCGTGGCTTTGTCTTAACAGAAAAAGGAAAAAAAGTTGGTGAACGATTAGTTTTTCGACACGAGCTTTTAGAGAATTTCCTTGAGATTATCGGAGTTGAGGAAGAAAATATATACAATGATGTTGAAGGAATAGAGCATCATCTAAGTTGGAACTCGATTGATAGATTAGGTGATCTTGTAAAATATTTTAAAGAAGACCGAAAACGATTAGATGATTTAAAAGCTGTTCAAAAACATAATGATAAATAGAGCTTGACATTGTTCTATTTTTAATACTTATTGCTTACATATTAATTAAAAAGTGATAAGGAGATAGTTTATGAAAATAGACGGTGTCTTCTCTGGTGGTGGTGTGAAAGCATATGCTTTCATTGGAGCTCTTGAAAGTATAGCCGAGAAAAACTTAGAATTTGAACGAGTCGCTGGTACATCTGCAGGGTCTATCTTGGCATCCTTTATTGCTGCGGGTTATAACGGAGATGAAATTAAACGGTTATTAGATGAACTAAATTTAGAGGAATTTTTGGACCCACCAAGTCTTACTAAAATCATACCTGGGAGTAAATGGTTCTTTTTGTATTATCAAATGGGACTTTACAAAGGTGATAAATTTGAGAGGTGGATTTATTACCAATTAGCGAAAAAGAGGATTTATACTTTTGGAGATCTAAAGGAAGGTTATTTAAAAGTAATAGTCAGTGATTTAACCTTAGGAAAGTTAGTTGTCATTCCTGATGATTTGGAACGAATATACGGGATTAGCCCGAATGATTTTCCAATTGCAAGAGCAGTAAGAATGAGTGCAGGGTTTCCGTATTTTTTTATGCCCAAAAAGTTAACTGGAATAAGTAAAGAAAAAAGTTTAATTGTAGATGGTGGTCTTTTAAGCAATTTTCCATTATGGGTATTTGAAAGTGATACAAATAAACGAACTCGACCAATTCTAGGTTTAAAGCTCAGTGATTCCCCTCAACATACCTCTCCGAAAAAAATTAAAAATGCACTAGATATGCTACATGCTTTATTTTCCACAATGAAACAAGCCCATGATGCAAGATATATTGCTAAATCCCAGAAAGAGAGCATTATCTTTATTCCTGTAAAAGATGTTCATACTACTGATTTTAAAATTGATAATAATGTGAAAGAAAAATTAATCAATAATGGCCGAGATGTGGCTAATAATTTTCTTAGATATTGGTCGACTTAAAAAAGCGAGCTTCTAATATTAGAGGCCCGCTTTCTTCCGTTTCGATTTGTTCCCATCTATTACTCGTAAATGTGATGGGCGTTTTTTCGATTTCTTTTTCAAAGGGTTAGTTTGCTGTTGTTTTATAATAGGTGTTTGATTAGTATGTGAGTATTTTGATTTCGATTGTCTTACTGCCTGTTTATACTTCTTAGCATCAGTCGATTTGTTACGACCACCTAAAATAAAGAAATATATTAATCCAAAAATAGTTATTCCTATTATGATACTAACAAGAATATTAAGTAAGAATCCTGTCGTGTTACCAAACAACTGGATAATGAGTCCTAATACTGCTAATCCAACAATTCCGTATATGATAAATTTAATAATGGAATTTTTCCTCATGTGAATCTTCCTTTCATTACATGTATGTATATGTTACCTACTAATATATTTCAGAAATATGATAGATAATCGGTCTTGCATTACTAGTATAATTGTTTCCGTCTTACCACAAATTATTCAAACTCTTTTTCTTCTCTTCATTTTATCAATAAACGTATTTTCTGTAATGCATTTTAACCAATGGGTAATACTAAAAATGGAGGTGGATCATATGGAAGATAAAAAACTCGAACAAAATAAACAGGAGGAATCATCAACTTTTCTTGGTAGATCATTACTTACGGGATTTATTGGGGGAATTATAGCAAGTCTATTAGGACTGTTCATGTATTATTTTAATTTTATGGAAGTTTCGGCAAAATCTTTCTTACTTCGTTCATGGACTACAGCTAGATGGACAGACACTTGGTTAGGAGAACTCGTGACAATTGTACTTATTGGTATTATATCCATTGGAGTTGCACTAATTTACTATGGAGTGTTTAAAAAAATCTACTCAATTTGGATGGGAGTAGTTTACGGTATTATATTGTGGGCTATCGTCTTTTTTGTATTACAGCCTATTTTTGTTAATGTACCTAGTGTTTCTGAATTGGAATTAAAGTCGATAATATCTACTATATGTCTGTACATATTGTATGGAACCTTTATTGGGTATTCTATTTCGTTTGATTATCATGATTCCATATTAAGTAAGACTACTAAAAAAGAAGAATAGAAAGCCTGCGATCTAGAAATTAACTTCCTTTCATTAGCTAAATCAATATTCAAACTTGTCTATTTATGGTAAACTGTTAAAGTCATAACAACTAAAAAGAGACGTGTTTTTGTTTCATATTATGCTAGTGAACAAAAGGGAAGGGATGAAGAGATGGAAAAGCTAAATAAGATTAGACAATCACTTCAAGAATTAAATCTTGATGCATTAATGATTGCAAGCCCGATTAACCGCCGTTATGTTACTGGATTTACTGGTACAGCTGGTATTGCATTAGTTAGTGCCGAAGAAGCTATCTTTATTACAGATTTCCGTTATACAGAACAAGCATCAGCTCAAGCAAAAGGTTTTACAATTGTTGAGCATAAGACATTAATTGAAGAAGAAGTGAAGTCACAATTAACGAAACTTAATGTTAAACGATTAGGCTTTGAAAAAAATCACATTACTTATGCTACATATGATCGCTATAATGAGTTGTTAGATCTAGAGTTAGTTCCAACCAGTGAAATTGTAGAAAAAATTCGTTTGATTAAAACACCGGAAGAATTAAAAATTTTGAAGAAAGCTGCTGAAATTGCTGATCAAGCTTTTGAACATATTCAAGGTTATATTAAACCTGGTGTTAAAGAAATTGAAGTTTCCAATGAACTTGAATTTTTCATGCGAAGACAAGGTGCAACACAATCTAGCTTCGACATCATTGTAGCATCTGGTTTCCGTTCTGCAATGCCTCATGGAGTCGCTTCTGCAAAAGAGATTCAAGCTGGTGAGTTAGTTACATTAGATTATGGTGCACTATATGAAGGCTATGTTTCAGATATAACTAGAACTGTAGCTGTTGGTGAGATTAGCGATGAATTAAGAAAAATTTATAATACTGTGTTAGAAGCACAACTTCGTGGAGTAGATAATATAAAACCAGGAATGACTGGCATTGAAGCAGATGCTCTAACTAGAGATTATATTAAAGAACAAGGTTATGGCGATTATTTTGGTCACTCTACCGGTCATGGAATTGGGTTAGAGGTGCACGAAGGTCCTGGACTTTCGTTCCGAAGTGGATTAAAATTAGAACCTGGTATGGTTGTAACGGTTGAACCAGGAATTTATATTCCGAATATTGGCGGTTGCCGCATTGAAGATGATATTGTTATTACGGAAACTGGTAATGAACGATTAACAACATCAACGAAAGAACTTATTCAGCTATAAAGCAAGAGCTTCGAGGAGGACAAAGAATGATCTCAGTAAACGATTTTAAGACAGGTTTAACAATTGAATTAGATAATGATGTATGGCAAGTTGTTGATTTCCAACATGTAAAGCCAGGAAAAGGTGCTGCATTTGTTAGATCCAAGCTTCGCAACCTTCGTAATGGTAGTATTCAAGAAAAAACATTCCGCGCTGGTGAAAAAGTAGGAAAAGCGCATGTTGAACATAAGAAGATGCAATACTTATATGCATCAGGCGACTCTCATGCGTTTATGGATACAGCAACATATGAACAAATTGAACTTACTTCTGAACAAATTGAGCATGAATTAAAATTTATAAAAGAAAATATGGAAGTGTCTATTATTAGTTACCAAGGACAAATGCTTGGAATTGATCTTCCTAACAACGTAACACTAGAGGTAGTCGAAACAGAGCCAGGTATTAAAGGAGATACCGCAAGTGGTGGTACAAAACCTGCAACAGTGGAAACAGGATTAGTAGTTCAGGTACCATTCTTCGTCAATGTAGGAGATAAGCTTATTATTAATACTTCTGATGGGAAGTACGTTTCTCGGGCATAATAATAACTTTGTGTAGAAAGTGATCATCAATTATGATGGTCATTTTTTTATTGGGGAGAGTTCGTTATCTTTTGAATATTTATGATAAAATGATAATAACAATGCAAATTTTTGGGGGTTTATGATGAAACTATCAGCTGAGCAGTTAAATATAACAAGAGATTATTTAATACATAATTGTCGGAAGCTAGAAATTGCCCGTTTTGAATTTTTATTTGGTAATGGAACAAAAGATACAGTAATAGAAAGTCTAAAAGAATTTCAAAATGAAGATGGAGGATTTGGTCATGGAATAGAACCTGATTTTTGGTTGCCAAAATCTTCTGCAATGGCAAGTTGGGCAGCGGGGCAAGTCCTTATAGAGGTAGGTGCTGAAAAAGACGAACCACTAGTACAGTCGCTAGTTTCCTATCTAGTAAATACATTTGAACAAAAAACTGCGAAATGGGCATCTGTACGCCCTGAAAATAATGATTACCCACATGCCCCATGGTGGCATTGGAATGAAGGCGCAGTAGAAAATTGGTCCTATAACCCCAGTATAGAGCTAGCAGCTAACCTTATACATTGGTCTGAACCGGATAGTAAAGCATCAGAATTAGGTTGGAATTCTATAGAAAAGGCTGTTACTCATTTAATGGTTCAACATGAAATGGATAAGCATGAAATTAATAACTTTCAACAATTTATTAAAATTATTAAACCGTATAAAACTATCCTGGAATCTATTGTTCCATACTCTTATGAACAAATATCGGACAAAATAAATGATTTAGCATTAGACTGTATTAATAAAGATGTAGCTGAATGGGATACAGGGTATGTGTCGTTACCTTTAGATTTTATCCATAGTCCTAATGATCCATTGTGTAGAAAACTAGGCTCTTTAATAGAAAAGAATTTTACTTTTTATTTGGAGAAACTGTCAGATGAAGGTATTTGGGATATCTCGTGGACTTGGGGAAGTTATGAAGAGGAATATGAAGTTGCAAGGACTTATTGGAAAGGGATTTTAGCAGTAGAGAGATATAAACGATTTGATCAATTTGGCTATTTAGAAAAGGAAATGTAAGTGAATAAATCTTTAGATAAAGATATTTCCAAGTTCTATAAAATTAATATACCTATATAAAAGTGTCAGTTCTAATTGAACTGGCTTTTTTTGTCATTATACATTTTAGTCTCCCTAATCTACTACATAATATTATCAACTCTATTATTTAACTTCTATCAGTCATAAAATCTACACTCAGACATACATTTACTTATAGAAAATCAATTTCTAAAACCTATACAAAGTGAGGACAAGCTATGGAGGAGATACTTCGTTTATTTCCGACTGAAATTAAATCTCTCTTAAAAAGAAAAATTAGTAACCGCTGGGATATACTGCAGGAAATACGGGTGCGATTAAATCAACCAATGGAGCTTATATTTGACCATGGATTGGAATGGGTTATTCAAGCACAGCCAACGAAGCAGGATAGTATTTATATCATTAACCAGTTAAGTGAGTTTTCCTTATATAGAATGGAAGACGAATTAAGAGAAGGATATATAACTATCGAAGGTGGTCATCGGGTTGGGCTTGCAGGAAAAGTAAACACGGTAAATGGTTTTGTTAAAGCAATACAATATATTACCTTTTTAAACATAAGAATTGCTAAAGAAAAGATTGGGGTTGGAAAGAATGTTATCCCTTATCTATATGACAATGGTTTTTTAAATACGCTATTTGTTGGTCCGCCTCAATCTGGAAAAACAACATTAATACGAGATATTATTCGTATCGTTTCATCTGGATGGAACCATGTACCAGCAAAAAAAGTAGGGGTTGTGGATGAACGCTCCGAAATAGCAGCGTGTTTAAAAGGCGTACCACAACATAATCTCGGTAAAAGAACAGATGTGCTTGATGCATGCCCAAAAGCTGAAGGAATGATGATGATGATTCGATCCATGTCACCTGAAATTTTAGTTGTAGATGAAATAGGAAGTGATAAAGATGTACAAGCCCTAACGAATGCGATCAATGCAGGTGTGACTGTAATCTGTACGATTCATGGGCAATCGTTAGAAGAACTTAAAAAACGTCCTTCTATCTTTCCATTACTCCAAACGAAAGTTTTTCATCGGATTGTTCTTTTAAAGGGACAATCATCTCCTGGAACAATTCAAGGAGTTTATGACGCTAATGAAAAAAATATATATCAGAAAACGGGGTGGTTGCCAAATGAAGTGGATCGGGGCAGTAATATTCATCGGCGCAACGACATGGCTAGGATTCGAATGGAGTAATAAGCTTACGCGCCGACCGAAGCATATCCGTCAGCTGATAAATGCTCTTCAAGTATTAGAAGCTGAGATTCTATATAGTCAAATGCCTTTACATGATGCATTTATCTCCATCTCAAGGCAAATTCCTGAACCGTCAGCATTGTTTTTTCGAACGGTAGCAGAGAGGATAGTGGTTTCTCATAATCATTTTGAATCCATTTGGGAAGAGAGTGTCCTTAACTATATCGAACAATCGAGCCTTGGAGAGAATGAGAGAGAAATATTACTACAATTTGGTAGAACATTAGGTCAACACGATTTTCATCAACAACAAAAACATATTCAGCTTACGATTAAACATTTGGAAAGAGAATTAGAAGATGCAAGAGAAGAACAGGAAAGATATGGGAAGATGGCTAAAAACCTCGGTTTTTTAACTGGTCTATTTATCGTATTATTGCTTATTTAGGGAGAAAGGGGCTGCATTATGCTATCAGATGCATCGATATTATTTCAAATTGCAGGAATAGGAATTATTGTAGCATTAATTCACACTATTTTAAAGCAAATGGGGAAGGAAGAAATTGCGCAATTTGTTACATTGGTCGGGTTTATTATTGTACTTGTTGTTGTTATTAATGGTCTATCTGATTTATTTCAACAAATCCGGTCCGTATTTCTTTTTCAAGGGTAAAGCAAATGGATATCATTCAAATTGTCACGCTAGGTATTATTGCTAGTATTCTTTATATCATTTTAAAGGATATGCGCGGCCCCTTTGCATTTCTCATACTACTCATTACCGGCATTGCTTTATTTTTAGCAGTTATAAGTCAAATTGGATCCATTATTCGTTTGATTGAGTCTCTCGGTCAAAAGGCAGCTATTAACACAATGTATATTGAGACAATCCTAAAGATAATCGGTATTGCCTATATTACCGAACTAGGTGCTAGTATTACAAAAGATGCCGGACTGGGAGCTGTTGCCTCCAAAATAGAACTTGCAGGAAAAATTTTCATTTTATTACTTGCCATTCCAATCATATCAGCAGTAGTCGAAGCAATCCTAAATTTCTTACCTTTAGTGTAGGTGGATATTTAGAAAGGAAGGGAGCAATTGAAGTGCATGAAACGGATTAGTCGTATTAGTTGTATATTTTTTTTCGTTATGTTTCTTGGACAAGCCGTTGTGTATGCAGAAGATCAGCCTGAAGCTCCCGTAGAGGATGTCCTATTAGAAGATATATCATTCGATGGAATTGGGGAATATTGGAACAGTGTAGTAGAAGAATATGGAGGGTATATTCCAGATCTCCAAAAAAACGGACTATATGACTTTATTAAAGGAAACGATGAATTCTCTATTAAAAATATAATTGCAGGTGGGCTAGAATACTTACTGCATGAAGTTATTTTAAACGGAAAATTACTTGGGTCACTTTTGTTACTAACTCTATTTTCTGTGTTACTTCAGACAATGCATACAGCGTTTGAAAGAACATCTGTAAGCAAAATTGCTTACTTTGTTGTTTACATTGTTCTTATATTTATAGCATTAAATAGTTTTTATTTGGCAGTTTCATATGCAAAAGATGCTATTTCAATGATGAGTAGCTTTATGATTGCCTTAATTCCATTAGTGTTAGGGCTGATGGCGTCGTTTGGAAGTGTAATATCCGTTTCATTCTTTCATCCAATCATCATCTTTCTTATTAACTTCAGTGGGGTTTTAGTTTCTAACTTTATTATGCCGCTATTATTTCTGTCAGCTCTATTAATTATTGTTAGTAGTTTAAATGATAATCATAAAGTTACGAATCTTGCTGGTTTATTCCGCTCAGTTGCTATCGGGACACTAGGAATCTTCCTAACTATCTTTTTAGGTGTTTTATCAGTACAGGGGGCAGCTAGTGCTATCCAAGATGGGGTGGCAATGAAGACAGCGAAATTTGTTACAGGTAACTTTATACCGGTAGTCGGTAGAACATTCACTGATGCCGCAGACACAGTCCTTAGTGCTTCATTATTACTTAAAAATGCTGTTGGAATTGTTGGAGTAGCGATTGTGATCTTCATCGCATTGTTTCCAGCAATAAAGATATTTGCAATAGCATTGATTTATAAAGTTGCAGCAGCAGTATTACAGCCGATAGCAGATGGGCCAATTATTACTTGTTTAAATACGATAAGTAAATATATAGTTTACATTTTAGCCTGCTTACTGGCAGTATCATTAATGTTTTTCTTAGCAATTGTCATAATTGTTACAGCAAGTAATATTACATTATTACTTCGATAGGATGATGGAAATGGATCTTCTAATCAACTGGGTAGCCCAAATTATTATATTTATTTTACTAGCAACAATTATTGACTTACTTATACCAACTGGTGGAATGAAAAAATATATAAAGTTTGTAATAGGGTTAATTTTAATCTTAATTTTCTTACAGCCTATATTCTATTTATTTAAAGTGGATATACAAGAAGCCGTGCAGCAGTCTTTTTTAACAATTATTAATAACGATTCAAATGAATCAAAAGTAGAAAATTTGATTGAATTGCAAAAAAGTGAAATAGAATCGTCAACTAGTGCATATATTTTAGAACAAATGGCTGTCCAACTTAAAGATATAGCAAGTGCTCCTCTTTTGGACAACTATCAAGTGAAAATAAGGGATATATATTTCGAGTTCAAGGAAGGAGCAACAATCTCCTACGAGGGGCTAGAAGAAGTAATGGTGTATCTTGGAGAATCAGAGAAAGAGGAGGGAGCAGTGAATGCAGTAGAGGATGTTGTCATTGATGCAGGGAAACAAACACATAAAACTGAAGATGGAGATGTCGATCTTCAGGGTATTGAGTCCTTGTTGCGAGAAACTTGGGAATTAACGGATAAGAAGTTAACTGTTATATGGGAGGGAGGGGCATCTTGATAAATAAATTACAAGAATTCCTAAAAGAAAAATTAAACGGGTCTAAAAAGACTGGCTATGTCATCATTATTGGACTAGTTGCTTTACTTGTAATCTTAGTGGGAAACATATTTTCTACCTCATCCCAGAAGGATTTGGAACAAGATATGCCAAAGATGGAGTTAAAATCAGAGTCCCAAACTGAAGAAGCAATTTCTAATGAATCTGGAACAACGTCTGATGTGGGTGTACTGGAGGCGAACTATAAAAAACAATTAGAAAATATGCTTGAAAAAATCGATGGTGTCTCTGAAGTAGAAGTAATGGTCAATTTAGACTCTACTGATGTCAAAGTATATGAACAAAACTTAATTAAAGGAACACAACAGACAGAAGAAAATGACCGTAATGGTGGGACAAGACATATACAGGAAAATACAGAGGAGACCCAGACTGTCATTATCAGACAAGGTGACAAAGAAACACCAGTGTTAGTTCAAACAAAGAAACCCGAGGTAAGGGGAGTACTTGTAGTGGCAAAGGGTGTGGAAAGAGCTACCATTAAACAATGGGTTGTGGAAGCTGTCTCAAGAGTACTTGATGTTCCAACACATAAAGTATCTGTAAAGCCTAAAAATTAAGGGAGGATGAAATAATGTTGAAAAAACAAACAGTATGGCTATTAACTATGTTGAGTTTAATGATTGTGTTGAGTGTGTATTATATGACGGCTGATCCTGGTGATTTTGCTTATATAAACACAGATGATGAACCAAATTCAGAGGAAACAGCTGGAGATTCAACACCTGATGATAGTTCTAGTGTTGCTGTATCAGCGACTGGTAATGAGTTATTCGCTGCGCTACGCTTAGAGGTTCAAGATGAGAGAAGTAAGAAAAAGGATAGATTAGAAGATATTGTTGCAAGCAGTAATGCTTCTCCAGAGGAAAAGAATCAAGCTTATGAAGAAATGGATGCCATTGATCAAGTTTATACGAAAGAAACAATTCTAGAAGAATCTATTTTGGCAAATGCAGAATATCAGGATGTGTTAGTTCGTGCTGATGGGGATACGGTTCATGTACATGTACAGGCAGACGAACTTACAAATTCAGAAGTTGTCAACATTATGCAAATGGTTCGAGATGAATTTGGTGAATTAACAGTCGATGTTATCCATGAACCAATGACAGAAAGCTAAGAATAACTTATCGCTTACATCAAGTCTTTAAGACTTGATGTTTTTGTTTTTTTTAGAAAAGAAATTCCTTCAATATTCATTCGCGTATATAGTGGTAGATTGGTATAATAGAGTAAACTAGAAAGCGTTTTCTAAAGTAGGCGCATAAAAAATGTTGAAGTTTCCCCCATATTTATCGTAAAATATTAAGAGGAGTTATTAGTACCTAATAACAAAAAAGGTAAGGGAGTGCTAATTAAACATGTTAAAAGTTCAAGAAATACGTGAAATAATAAAATTAGTAGATCAATCTTCAATTAATGAGTTTACTTATGAAACAAACGGAACGAAAGTATCAATGAAAAAGTCTACAGATAGTGTAGTTACGCAAGCTAAACCAACTGTACAAATAGAAAAAGAAGTAATGCAACAACCGGTCGTTCAGCCAGTGAAGGAAGAAGTATTAGAAAAAACGGAAACTCCTGTTCAAAAAAATAATGTTAATTTCGACTATGAAATTACTTCTCCAATGGTAGGTACATTCTATAGTGCTCCTAATCCAGATAGTGATCCATTTGTATCAGTAGGAAGTTCAGTTAGTAAGGACACTGTAGTATGTATTGTAGAAGCGATGAAGTTATTTAATGAAATAGAAGCAGAAGTAAGTGGTGAAATCGTTGAAGTATTAGTAGAAAATGGAGAGCTTGTGGAATATGGGCAACCATTATTTAGAGTAAAAACGAAATAAGGGGACGTGCTAATATGATTAAGAAATTGCTTATAGCAAACAGAGGAGAAATAGCTGTCCGAATTATTCGTGCTTGTAAAGAAATGGGTATTGAAACAGTTGCTGTGTACTCAGAGGCTGATAAAGAGGCATTACATGTGCAATTAGCTGATGAAGCTTATTGTATTGGTCCGAATTCTAGTAAGGACAGTTATCTGAATTTCGCTAATATAATTAGTGTAGCAAATTTACGAGATGTCGATGCAATTCATCCTGGATATGGATTTTTAGCAGAGAATGCTGATTTCGCTGAGATTTGTAAAGCATGTAATATTACATTTGTAGGACCTTCATCAGAAGCAATTCAAAAAATGGGAATTAAAGATGTTGCTCGTGAAACAATGAAGGAAGCAAGTGTTCCAATAGTTCCAGGATCTAATGGTATCATTGGAAGTGAAGAAGAAGCAATTGAAATTGCTAACTCTATTGGTTATCCTGTTATCATCAAAGCGACTGCTGGTGGTGGAGGAAAAGGTATTCGTGTTGCAAGAACAGAGGAAGACCTTATTAAAGGGATTCGAATTACCCAGAAAGAGGCAGAAACTGCATTTGGTAATCCTGGTGTTTATATCGAAAAATTCATTGAAGATTTTCGCCATGTAGAAATTCAGGTATTAGCAGATACCCATGGCAATGTCATTCATTTAGGTGAACGTGATTGTAGTATTCAAAGACGATTACAAAAATTAATAGAAGAAACACCATCTCCTGCCCTAAATGAAGAAATTCGTGCTAAAATGGGGGAAGCGGCAGTGAAAGCTGCTAAGGCAGTTGATTATGTTGGTGCTGGAACGATTGAATTTATTTTTGATCGAAAAACGAAGGATTTCTATTTTATGGAAATGAATACTAGAATCCAAGTAGAACACCCAGTTACAGAAATGGTTACCGGTATTGATTTGATTAAAGAACAAATTAGAGTCGCAAATGGTGAAGTACTTTCTTTAAAACAGGAAGATGTAACGTTTAATGGTTGGGCGATTGAGTGTAGAATCAATGCAGAGCAGCCATTTAAGAATTTTATGCCTTCTCCTGGTAAAATTGATATGTACTTATCCCCAGGCGGATTAGGAGTGCGCGTGGATTCTGCAGTATACCCTGGTTATTCCATACCACCATATTATGATTCTATGATTGCCAAGCTGATTACCTACGGTTCTACACGTGATGAAGCAATTTCTCGTATGAAACGGGCACTCGATGAGTTCCTTGTAGAAGGGGTTCATACTACTGTTCCATTCCATCGATTAATAATGGATCATGAGGTTTTCATAAAAGGTGACTTCAATACGAACTTCTTAGAGGAACACCCAATCACTGAACCAAAACAATATTAGCATCAAAGATTTATCATAAGTTAATAAAGGAGTGAGATAATGGCTGAACAATCTTTAGTGAATATGAGTGAAAACACAGGACTTGGAAAGGTTGAAATTGCCCCTGAGGTTATTGAAGTAATCGCAGGTATCGCAGCAACAGAAGTAAATGGGCTTGCTAACATGCGTGGTAATTTTGCAACTGGAGTAGTTGAGAAATTTGGTAAGAAATCCCATAGTAAAGGGGTGAAAGTCGAACTTACTGAAAATGGGATTCTTGTTGATGTATATGTTGTTTTAGAATTTGGCGTTTCCATACCAGATGTTGCACAAAAAGTTCAAGCAAATATAAGGCAAACATTAAAAACAATGACATCCTTAGACATTGCTGAAGTAAACGTACATGTAGTTGGATTACAAATGGAAAAAGAAAACGCAGAAGAGGCCTCAGAATAAAAAGAAAAGCCAAAGATATTTTTAGGATATCTTTGGCCTTTCTTTTTTATATACATACAAAAAGAAATCGTTAGTTTGTGGCGTCTGACTCGTAATCATGTTATCATTTGAAAAGAGATTATTAAAGGAGCAATGCATGATGAAACGTCACGAAGCAAGAGAAAAAGCATTTCAAATATTATTTCAATTAGATATGTTAGAAGAAGATTTGGAAACCACGATAGAAGAAAGATTAAATGATGAAGAAAAGGATGATTTCCTTCAAACACTAGTGTTAGGCGTAGTGAAGGAAAGACAAGCAATAGATGAGAACATTTCTGCAAAATTAGAAAAATGGTCTTTTCATCGTTTACCATCTGTTGAAAAAACGGTATTACGTATTGCAACATTTGAGCTAAAACATATAGAAGATATTCCGGACAATGTATCCATTAACGAAGCGGTTGAACTGGCAAAAATGTACGGGGATGAGAAATCAGGAAAGTTTGTAAACGGTGTGTTATCTAAAATTATCAAGAAATAGAGGGGAAGATAATGATGGTAGCTGAGGTTATAAATGGTAAGGAATTGTCAATAAAACTAAAATTAAACATGAAGAAAGAAGTGGAGCACTTAAAAGAAAAAAATATAGTGCCTCATCTAACTGTTGTTTTAGTTGGGAATAACCCAGCATCACGATCCTACGTAAATGGAAAGAAAAAAGCATCAGAAGAGGTAGGGATTAGTTCGGAAATTCTAGAACTTTCAGAGGCTATTACCGAAAGTGAACTGATACAAATAATTGAACAGTTAAACAATGATGAAAACGTCCATGGTATATTGGTGCAACTTCCACTACCAATTCACATTAATGTTCAACATATTATAGAGGCTATCGACCCTACTAAAGATGTAGACGGCTTCCATCCGTATAATGTAGGGAAAATGATGACAGGACAGGATACTTTTTTACCATGCACCCCTTATGGAATTATGACTATGCTTCATTCAAAAAAGATTACAATCGAAGGAAAGCATGCTGTTGTTATTGGAAGAAGTAATATTGTCGGCAAGCCTGTTGGTCAGTTGTTGCTAAATGAAAATGCAACGGTGACTTACTGTCATTCCAGAACGGAAAATTTAAAAGAAATAACCAAGCAGGCGGATATCCTTGTCGTTGCTGTTGGCCGGCCCAATGTGATTGATAAAGAGTATATAAAAGAAGGGGCAGTCGTTATTGACGTTGGAATTAACCGATTGGAAAACGGTACTTTAACTGGTGATGTTGATTTTGACAGTGCTTCTTTACATGCTGCCTATATAACACCTGTTCCACGTGGTGTTGGTCCAATGACCATTACGATGTTATTACATAATACAATTAAAGCTGCAAAAGGTATGAAAAAATGACAAATAAGTATTTAACTGTAACTGCATTAACGAAATATATTAAACGAAAATTAGATATGGATCCCCATTTACGTGATATATGGTTAAAAGGGGAAATTTCTAACTTTAAACTCCATTCAAGAGGTCATATGTACTTAACAATAAAGGATGACCAAGCAAGGATTAATGCGGTAATGTTTGCAGGTAATAACCGCTTTTTAAAGTTTAAACCTGAAGATGGCATGAAGGTACTTATCCGTGGGGAGATCAGTGTGTTTGAAGCAACTGGTCAATACCAGCTTTATATTCAACAAATGGAGCCAGATGGTATTGGTTCCTTGTATTTAGCTTTTGAACAATTAAAAGATAAGTTAAGAAAACAAGGTTATTTTGATGAGCAGTATAAAAAGCAAATTCCTGATATACCTGAACATATTGCGGTCATTACATCCCCAACCGGTGCAGCTGTAAGAGATATTATTTCAACAATTAAACGTAGGTATCCAGTAGCTCAAGTAACGGTATTACCTGTTCTCGTACAAGGTGTAAATGCAGCTACATCTATAACTAGAGCGTTAAAAAAGGCAAATGAGTTAGGTTTATTTGATGTTATTATCCTTGGTCGCGGTGGGGGTTCGATAGAAGAATTATGGAGTTTCAATGAGGAAATTGTTGCAGAAGCAATATTTCATTCGAAAATTCCAATCATTTCAGCTGTTGGCCATGAGACGGATGTAACCATAAGCGATTATGTAGCCGACTTACGAGCACCGACCCCAACTGGTGCAGCGGAACTTGCTGTGCCGTCACAATTCGAACTTATAGATCGAGTTTCAAAAATGAAACAATCTTTAAATAGTTTAATAGGGATGACATTAAAGTATCACCGAGGTAAATTAGAGCAGATGGTGAATTCTTATGCATTTCGTTACCCAGAGCAACTAATAAGGCAAAAAGAGCAACAGTTAGATAAGAATAAAGAACGAATGGAACGATCATTTCAACATGAATTTAATAAGAAAACAGATCGGCTTAGTAATTATAAAACAAGGCTTATAACACAGCATCCAAAAAGAAGGTTCGAACAAGCTACAAAAGCTTTGAATCAATTGATGAAACAAAATAATCAAATTATGACACAATATGTTGAAAAACAGTCCAATCAATTAACTCGTCAGCTGGATAAACTTACACTACTTAATCCATTGGAAATAATGAAACGTGGTTTTGCGATTCCGTATACTTCAATTGGTGAAATTATTAGAACAACGACTCAAGTAAACGCTCGCGATCAGATTAGCATTAATCTGAGGGACGGGATACTGGATTGTGAAGTATTGGAGATAAAGGAGACTAATAATGGATAACTTTAAAGATTTAACATTTGAAGAAGCAATGGAGAAACTTGAGGAAATCATCGGGAAATTAGAAGAAGGGGATGTGCCTTTAGAAAAGGCAATTTCGTATTATCAAGATGGAATGCATTTATCAAAAATTTGCAGTGATAAATTAAATCATATCCAAGAAAAAATGGTGCAAATTATGAATGAGCAGGGGGAGCTAGTTCCTTTTGATATACAGGAGGATGAATAATAGTGGAAGTCCTATTAAAAAATTATATTGAAACGAATCAAAAAGTTTTTCATGAAGAGTTAACGAGACATCTTCATCCATTAAATATCCCTGAATCACTAAAAAAATCCATGCTATATTCACTAAATGCTGGTGGGAAGAGGCTTCGTCCCATCTTACTTTTAGCAAGTTTTGAAACGTATTCAACTAATATAATGAAAACGTATCGTACAGCATCTGCTCTAGAAATGATACATACATATTCGCTAATTCATGATGATTTACCTGCAATGGATGATGATGATTACAGACGTGGTTCACTAACAAACCATAAAGTGTTCGGGGAAGCAACAGCGATTTTGGCTGGTGATGCATTGTTAACCTACAGCTTTGAGATGATAACAAATGACCCGCTATTATCCGAAATAGAAAAAGTCTATATAATAAATTTATTAGCAAAAGCAAGCGGCCCTACAGGTATGGTTGCAGGACAAATATTGGATATGGAAGCAGAGAATCAAACAGTTGAATTAGAAACATTAGAAAAAATTCATGCATTAAAAACAGGTGAATTACTAAAGTTTGCGGTAACAGCTGGTGCATATTTAGGGAATGCTACCGAGGAGCAAATAGGTTATTTAAAGGAATTCGCACATTATTTAGGGCTAATCTTCCAAGTACAAGATGATATTTTAGATATTACAGGCGATGAAGAGAAGTTGGGTAAAGCGGTTGGTAGCGATGAATCTAATAATAAAAGTACTTACCCTAAACTCTTAGGACTAGACGGTGCAAAGGAAATGAAAATCCGCTATTTAGAGAAGGCGAAAAAGTTATTAAAGAAAGCAAATGCTGATACATCAAGACTTGCTGATTTAACGGATTATTTTAGCGAGCGTGACTATTAAACTTGAAACATGTAGAGGATTAAACAGATGAGCAAAATTAGACTAGATGTTCTACTCGTAGAACGGAATTTAATTGAAACCAGGGAAAAAGCTAAGCGAGCAGTAATGGCAGGTTTAGTTTATTCTGAGCAAGAGAGATTAGATAAGCCTGGGATGAAAGTAGATGAAGATATCCCCTTAACTATAAAAGGTAAGTTAATTCCATATGTAGGAAGAGGTGGATTGAAGCTAGAGAAGGCTTTGAAAGTGTTTTCTTTAGATGTTCGTGATAAAATTATGATGGATATAGGATCTTCAACGGGAGGTTTTACGGACTGTGCACTCCAATCAGGCGCAAAGCTTTGTTATGCAATTGATGTCGGCTATAATCAATTAGATTGGAAACTCCGAAATGACCCCCGTGTAGAAGTAATGGAGAGAACTAATTTTCGGTATGTAACCGAAGATATGTTAAGGAAAGGACGACCGAATTTTGCTTCAATTGATGTTTCCTTCATTTCTTTAAAACTAATTCTTCCTGTTTTAAAGAATTTATTAGTAGCTAATAGCGATACTGTAGCATTAATTAAACCTCAATTTGAAGCAGGAAGAGAACAAGTTGGGAAAAAAGGTATTGTCCGGGATAAAAAAGTGCATGTGGAAGTTTTACAAACGATACTCACATTCGCTAAAGACGAAGGATTTGAGCTATATGGGTTAACATACTCACCGATTACTGGTGGGGACGGTAATGTAGAATTTTTAGTTCATCTAGGCTGGGAAAAAGAGGAAAGTGGAAAGTCCATTGAAGAACTGAATCCCGAATTTGTAGTCAATGAAGCTCATTCAGACTTAAAATCAGCACAGAATACATGAGTTAAAGGACTACTATTCGTAGTCCTTTTTAATTAAAATGGGGGTGCAATATGAGTAAGATTCAAAGACATATAAAGATAAGAGAGTTAATTACTGAAAATGATATTGATACACAAGATGAATTAGTTGATCGATTAAAAAATTTAGGTTATAACGTTACGCAGGCTACTGTTTCTAGAGATATAAAAGAATTACACCTTGTAAAAGTGCCTACTTCAGGCGGGAAATATAAATACAGTTTACCTGCTGACCAACGTTTTAATCCGCTTGATAAATTAAAAAGACTAATAATGGATGCTTTTGTAAAGATTGATCATACTAGTCACTTTATCGTATTAAAGACGTTACCAGGAAATGCGCATGCAGTTGGAGTACTTATTGATAACTTAGATTGGGACGAGATAATGGGTACTATTTGTGGAGATGATACTTGCCTAATAATTTGTCGCACTGAAGAAGATACTACGATCATTAAAGACCGCTTTATTAATATGCTTTAAGGAAACAGGGGTGAACATATGCTAACTGAATTATCGATTCGTAACTTTGCGATTATTGACCATGTTACACTCACCTTTCGAGAGGGCCTTACTGTCTTGTCTGGCGAAACTGGAGCAGGTAAATCCATTATAATTGACGCAATACAATTACTCGCAGGTGGACGAGCTTCTGTTGATTTTATTAGACACGGTGAAGATAAAGCAGAGATAGAAGGTTTATTTTCAATTGAATCAAGCTCTCATCAAATATATGCAATCGGAAAACATTACGGGGTAGAAATTCATGATAATGAGGTAGTGCTCCAAAGACTAATAACGGCTTCAGGAAAAAGCATTTGTCGTGCAAATGGTAAGTTAGTTACACTTGCAATATTAAAGGAATTCGGTAAAACATTAATAGATATTCACAGTCAGCATGAAACTCAGTCTTTAATGGAACCTGATAATCATATTGAGCTATTGGACTTATACAATCGAGATAATATTGAAGAAGTTAAAGTAGAATATTTAACTCTATTTGAGAAATTAGAAACTTTGAGAAAAAGATATAATGAATTAAATGAAAACGAGCAAGAAATGGCACAAAGACTGGATTTATTAGAATTCCAATTAAATGAATTAGAGAAAGCAAATTTGGTACCAAACGAGGACGTAGATCTAGAGAAAGAGCGGAATCAGTTAATCAATTATGAAAAAATATATAAGGGTGTAATGGAAGCATATAATGCTTTATATGGTGAACAAAAAGGGCTGGAATGGTTAAGTATTGCACAAAAATCATTAGAAGAAATTAGCCATTATGATGAAGAAATTGAAAAAAGCTCTGAAGCATTATCGAACCATTTTTATATGATGGAAGATTTAACTTATGAGCTAGGCAATTTCTTAGAAGCTTTGGAATACGACCCAGATCGGTTAAACGAGATTGAGTCTAGATTATCAGAGATTAGCCGTTTAAAGAAGAAATATGGTTCATCAGTAAGTGATATAATTGAATATATGGGGTCAATTGAAGAAGAGATTGAACAAATTAAAAATAAAGATTCTCATCTTCAAAAATTAGCAAGTGAAATAGAAGAAATTAAACTAGATGCTTTCCTTGAAGCGAAGCAATTACATGCTTTACGTAAAGAAGCCGCAAGTAAACTAATTCAAGAGGTCCAAGATGAATTAAAGGATCTATATTTAGAAAAAGCTTCTTTCTCCGTACAGTTCACACCGGAAAATGTTGTGGAGAATGCAACTTTGCACAAAAATGGCATTGATCAAATCCGTTTTCTTATTTCAACGAATGTTGGAGAGCCTTTAAAAGAAATCCATAAAGTTGCATCTGGAGGAGAGCTTTCTAGAATTATGTTAGTACTTAAAAAGTTATTTGCTAAACATCAAGGGGTTACTAGTGTTATTTTTGATGAAGTAGATACTGGGGTAAGTGGAAGGGTTGCGCAAGCAATTGCAGAAAAAATATACCAAATATCCAATGATTCTCAAGTTTTATGTATTACACATTTACCACAAGTGGCAGCAATGGCAGATACTCACCTGTTTATAGAGAAGAATGAAATGGGAAATCGTACCATTACTCAAGTTGCAGAATTAACGGAAACAGAACAAATAAATGAATTAACGAGAATGATGACAGGTACTAAAATTACAGAAACCGCAAAAGAACATGCAAAAGAGCTTCACACATTAGCACAAAGTTTTAAAACTAAAGTTATTGTAAATAACTAAAATATGAAAGCTGTCCAAATAGGTAATTATGAAGGACAGCTTTTTTAATTTACATATTTTGTAAAGGAAATGATAAGCAGGTTTTCTTATCTTTTCCCGGTTTAAAAAAGACCATTAAAGGTCAAATTAGAAGTACAGATAAAAATTTATGGTATGGGTTTAGGAACAAGGAGAGTGGACATTTGTGAAGCATATAGACAAAATTCGTATCATTACAGGAGTTTTACTACTACTCACATTGCTAATTGTTCCTTTATCGACCCCTATACAAAATTATTTTACCATTCCCAATAAAATAGTTACGTTTCAAAATCAATTCCCTCTAAAGGTTCCCAACCTAGGTAATTCTGTTAAAGTCCATGCTTCAGCAATTGATAATTCCGAAGCAGTAAATGCATCTAGTTTTACTTTTACTGAACCTGGAGATAGTCAGTTGTTTTACTCCGTTATGGGTGTACCGATAAAAAAGGTAGATGTATCGGTATTAAAAGATGTTAAAGTAATTCCTGGTGGACAATCAATTGGCGTGCAATTGCAAACTTTAGGAGTGTTAGTTGTTGGACATCATTTGGTAAATAGTGATAATGGTACACTTTCTCCAGGTGAAGAGGCTGAAATTAAAGTAGGCGATGTCATTATGGAAATAAATGGGCATAAAATTGAGGAAATGAAGGATGTTAAACCGATTGTAGAAGAAGCAGGCAAAAATTCTGAAGCTTTAAATGTTAAAGTGAAACGAGGTAATGAAACATTTAATACGGAATTAAAGCCTGTACTAGATAAAAAAGAAAATGAATTTCGAATTGGTTTATATATTCGTGATTCTGCAGCGGGTATTGGTACAATGACATTCTTTGAACCAAAATCAAAAAAATATGGTGCGCTAGGACATGTCATTTCAGATATGGATACGAAAAAACCTATTGAGATTCATGACGGGACAATTGTTAGATCAACTGTGACATCAATCCAAAAGGGAAATAACGGAACACCCGGGGAAAAGCAAGCAAAATTTTCAATTAGAGAAAATAAAATTGGCTCTATTACAAAGAATAGCCCGTTCGGAATCTTTGGAAAGCTTAATGAATCAATTGAGAATGGAAAATATGACCAACCAATGCCTATTGCACTGTCGCATGAAGTGAAAGAAGGACCTGCTAAAATATTAACCGTAATAGACGGTGAAAAAGTTGAAGAATTTGATGTAGAAATAGTTAGTAGTGTCCCTCAAAAAACTCCTGCAACAAAAGGGATGGTAATTCAAATTACCGATAAAAAATTGTTAGAAGCAACTGGTGGTATTGTACAGGGGATGAGTGGTAGCCCGATTATTCAAAACGGAAAGGTTATTGGCGCAGTTACGCATGTATTCGTTAATGATCCAACAAGCGGGTATGGAGTTCATATTGAATGGATGCTTCAAGATGCAGGAGTAGATATTTATAAAAAGGAAGAAAAACAAGCAAGTTAATAAATGTGGATTTGAGTCTGTGCTTATGCGCAGGCTCTTTAAATTTATATTATGAAAGTAAATATTTTTCGACAAACCATTATTTTATATGTCGTTTTTAATCGAATTGTAACGAAAACGAAAGAAAAACAAAGCAAATTAAAGAAAAGATAAAAAAAGGCAAAGTTTTTTTAAAAAAAGAAGGATATTTTGAAGTTTTGTCGAATACATAGAGTGGACATTTAGAAATACCTTAAAGGAGGAACATTTGTGGATAAGATTTCAATATGTTTAGTAGATGACAACAGAGACTTAATTAATTTAATGGAGGAATTTTTTGAGGATCAACCTGATATAGAGGTTGTTGGCACAGCATATAACGGTAAAGATTGTCTTTCATTAGTAGAAGAAAAGAAACCAGACGTTTTAGTACTAGATATTATTATGCCTCATGTAGATGGACTTGCCGTTTTAAATATGCTTAGAGAGAAGGGCAAATCTAATAATGATCCACATGTAATTATGTTAACTGCTTTTGGTCAAGAAGAAGTAATGAAAAAAGCTGTAGACCTAGGGGCATCATATTTTATTTTAAAACCATTTGATTTAGAAAATCTTGCTGATCAAATTCGTCAAGTAAATGGAAGAAGTGTATTATCTAGTCGCTCAAATACAGGTATGAAAAAGGAAAGAAGGAAGAAGGACCTAGAAGCAAGTATTACTAATATTATTCATGAAATTGGTGTTCCAGCTCATATAAAAGGATATATGTATTTGCGTGAAGCAATTACAATGGTATATAACGATATTGAATTATTAGGTTCTATTACTAAAGTCTTGTATCCAGACATTGCAAAGAAATTCAACACGACTTCATCTCGTGTTGAACGTGCGATTCGTCATGCTATTGAAGTTGCATGGAGTCGCGGTAATATCGATTCTATCTCTGCTTTATTTGGATATACCGTAAGTATTTCAAAAGCAAAACCGACAAATTCAGAATTTATTGCTATGGTTGCAGATCGACTGCGCCTGGAGCATAAAGCAAGCTAAAAGTAAAAAAATTACTGTATGGTTAGATACAGTAATTTTTTGTTTTTATTCTTCATCTTCAAACAATCTATAGAGGGATTGTACTGCTTAATTTAAATCTCCAGCATCAATTCCAAACATCAGAAGAACCTTGCTTATTCATTTTTATTTCAACAATAGCTGAAATAAGGGCAGGGATAGCTTTTTTGTATAATACCAATCGTATTCATCATACCTTCGCCTACTATCAAAATAGTGCTAGTCCATGCTTTAGAGTTACAGTACCAGGTTGTAACTCTTTTCTTATTCTTTTCTATTACTCGCACTTCATTTTCCGGAGTAAATTGCCTATCCTGATGATAACGGATAGATACTTTTCATGAATTATACCCTCTTCGTAAGTTTCAATTATTTATTATTTATCATGATTGCCATTCTTTTCAGCCTGTTTTTTACGATCGCGATAAATAATAAAGCCCCCTAAAAATGCTAAGCCTCCAATGAAAAGTAATAATCCTATACTAAATTGGATACCGGCATGGATAAAAATCGGATGAAATTCATCGAATAAGGTATCCCGCATTAGTTTAATACCAATTGCGGCTATAATGCCGGGAATAAAAATAACTAATACTGCAACTAATCTAATCATTTTTTCTCCTTTATAGGTAACATAAAAACAGTTTCTTATATAGGTCAATAGTATACCAAAATATGAATAATAGATAAAATTTTTAATTTGCCATATTTCAAAATCTACCGTATGATAGAAAGGGAAGTTGAAAAAGGCATCAAAAATAGCAAGAAAAGCGCAATATTTTTTAATATTTAAAAAATATTTTTTATTTGAAACAAAAATAAAGCGCTTACATTTCCTATAAATAGGGATTTTGTATTATAATGAAAAAGTGGTATTTTTTAATCCATATTAATGCTATTGCATTTAGCGTCAAAAAGCTTATTAATTAAGCGATTTAGCTGTGATCAAATAAACAACTTTTTATAGAACTGAGGAGGAAATGAAATGGAAATTTTCAAAGACATGGAAGTATATGATTATGAGCAACTTGTTTTTTGCCAGGATAAAAATTCAGGTTTAAAAGCAATAATTGCAATTCATGACACAACACTAGGTCCAGCACTTGGTGGTACAAGAATGTGGACATACGCTTCTGAAGAAGAAGCTATTATTGATGCAATGCGTTTAGCAAAAGGAATGACATATAAAAATGCTGCTGCTGGATTAAATTTAGGTGGAGGAAAAACGGTCATTATTGGTGATCCTCGAAAAGATAAGAACCCAGAAATGTTTCGTGCATTTGGAAGATATATCCAAGGTTTAAATGGTAGATATATAACTGCGGAAGATGTTGGAACAACTGTTGAAGATATGGATTTAATTCATATGGAAACTGACTTTGTTACTGGAATATCTCCTGAGTTTGGTGCTTCAGGTGACCCATCACCAGTAACTGCTTATGGTGTTTATAAAGGAATTAAAGCTGCTGCTCTTGAAGCGTATGGAGATGATTCTTTAGAAGGTAAAATAGTTGCGGTACAAGGTGTTGGAAGTGTAGCATTTACACTATGTGATTATTTACATAAAGAGGGCGCGAAATTGATTGTAACAGATATTAATAAAGCAGCTGCTAATCGAGCAGTAGAAGCTTTTGGCGCGACTGCAGTAGACCCAAATGATATTTATGATGTTGACTGTGATATCTATGCTCCATGTGCACTTGGTGCAACGATTAACGACGAAACAATTTCTCGTTTGAAGGCAAAAGTAGTGGCTGGTTCTGCAAATAACCAATTAAAGAGTACAGAACATGGTGATATTTTGTTCGAAAAAGGTATTGTATATGCTCCGGATTATGTTATTAATGCAGGTGGAGTTATAAATGTTGCGGACGAGTTAAATGGGTATAATCAAACGAGAGCAATGAAAAAAGTCGAAGGGATTTATGATAGTTTACTTAAGGTTTTTGAAATCTCAAGAAGAGATAACATCCCAACATATATGGCAGCAGATAGACTGGCAGAAGAACGTATTGAGTCAGCTAGGAAATCAAGAGGACAATTCTTATTAAATGGACTACACACATTAAGTAGAAGGAAATAAGGAGGAGCATAAATGGCCGAGGAGTATGATTTAGTAGTACTTGGAGGCGGTACAGGTGGTTATGTAGCTGCTATCCGTGCTTCGCAACTTGGTATGAAAGTTGCCGTCGTAGAAAAAGGAGAACTAGGTGGTACATGCTTACATAAAGGCTGTATACCGTCTAAGTCATTATTGAGAAGTGCTGAAGTTTATAGGCAAACAAAAAACGCTCATGAATTTGGAGTAACGACAGCAAATGTGGAACTGAATTTTAACCGAGTTCAAGAAAGAAAAGCAGATATTATCAATACACTTCACAAAGGTGTTCAGGCTTTGATGAAAAAAGGTAAGATTGATATTTTTCATGGTTATGGAAGAATTCTAGGCCCAAGTATTTTCTCACCTCTACCAGGTACCATTTCGATTGAATATGAAAATGGTGAAGAAAATACGATGATTGTACCGAAATATGTATTAATCGCAACGGGTTCAAAACCTAAGTCACTTCCTGGCTTAGAAATAGATGGAACCTTTGTGATGAGCTCTGATGAAGCGCTAGAAATGAAAGATTTACCAGAATCAATCCTAATTATCGGTGGTGGAGTAATTGGGATTGAATGGGCTTCTATGTTAGCTGATTTTGGAGTAAAAGTAACTGTTATTGAATATTTGGATCAAATTTTGCCTACCGAAGACGCTGATATTGCAAAAGAAGTAGAGAAGCAATTAAGTCGTAAGGGAGTCAAATTTGTAAAAGGTGCAAAGGTTCTTCCAGATACTCTTACTAAAGAAAATGGTGTAACAATTGAAGTGGAAATTGGTAGTTCTATTCAAAATTTTGATGCAGAGAAAATTCTAGTATCTGTTGGACGCCAAGCAAATACAACTAATATCGGATTAGAAAATACAGATATTGCTATAGATAAAGGGTTTATTCAAACATCTAGTTTCTACCAAACAAAAGAATCACATATCTATGCTATAGGTGATGTTATTGGTGGAATGCAATTAGCGCATGTAGCTTCACATGAAGGAATCGTTGCAGTAGAACATATGGCAGGAAAAAAACCAGAAACCCTAAACTATGATAATATTCCAGCTTGTATTTATGCTAATCCAGAAGCTG
This sequence comes from Ornithinibacillus jepli, assembly GCF_047228935.1. Lineage (NCBI taxonomy): Bacteria > Bacillati > Bacillota > Bacilli > Caryophanales > Bacillaceae > Ornithinibacillus > Ornithinibacillus jepli. The sequence continues at coordinate 1,167,885 of NZ_JBFEGG010000001.1, read as the reverse complement.
CTAGTGTAGGGTTAACAGAGAAACAAGCAAAAGAAAAGGGCTATGATATAAAGGTCGGCAAATTCCCGTTTAAAGCAATTGGGAAAGCGTTAGTTTATGGTGAGTCAGAGGGCTTTGTCAAAATCATCATGAATAAAGATAATGAGGATCTGCTTGGTGTACATATGGTCGGTCCCCATGTAACGGACATGATTTCAGAAGCTGGACTTGCTAAAGTATTAGATGCCACTCCGTGGGAGATAGCTCATAGTGTTCATCCACATCCTACACTTTCTGAAGTGATGGGTGAGGCTGCGCTTGCAATAGAAGGATTACAAATTCATGGATAAAAAGTGATGTATTTTAAATTAAAGGGAGGGACTCTTATGGCAACAAACCGTCATGAAGAACTTGGTTTGTCCAATACCGAAGTATTGGACATGTACAAAACGATGCTTCTTGCTAGAAAACTTGATGAAAGAATGTGGTTATTGAATCGTGCAGGAAAAATCCCTTTTGTTATTTCTTGCCAAGGCCAAGAGGCTGCACAAGTAGGGGCTTCTTTTGCATTAAATCGGAAGGAAGATTATGTAGCACCTTATTACCGAGATATGGGAGTTGTACTTGCATTTGGTATGACTGCGAAAGAATTAATGTTGTCAGCTTTTGCAAAAGCTGAAGATCCAAATTCTGGTGGTAGGCAAATGCCAAGTCACTTTGGACAAAAGAAAAACCGTATTTTAACAGGTTCATCTCCTGTAACAACTCAAGTACCACATGCTGTGGGTGTAGCATTGGCTGCAAAAATGGAAAATAAGAGCTTAGTTTCTTTCGTTACTCTAGGTGAAGGTTCATCTAACCAAGGAGACTTCCATGAAGGTCTGAACTTTGCTGGAGTTCATAAATTACCTGTTATTACAATGGTAGAAAACAATAAATATGCTATTTCTGTACCAGTTGAAAAACAATTAGGAAATCAAAAAGTATCTGATAGAGCACTTGGTTATGGTATGCCAGGCTATACAGTTGATGGAAATGATCCACTAGAAGTGTATAAAGTAGTTAAAGAGGCTAGAGAACGTGCTGTAACTGGTGACGGTCCAACACTAATTGAAGCAGTATCTTATCGATTGACCGCTCACTCAAGTGATGATGATGACCGTGCTTATCGTAATCGTGAAGAAGTGGAAGAAGCGAAGAAGCTTGATTCCATATTTACATTTACAAACTATTTAAAAGATGTTGGAATCCTAACAGATGATTTAGAAGCTGAAATTACGAATGAAATAAATACAATTGTAAATGAAGCAACGGACTATGCAGAGAATGCTCCATATGCTAATCCAGAAGATGCTTTAAAATATGTATATGAAGAAAAGTAGGGAGGGGTAATAATGCCAGTTATGTCTTATATACAAGCTGTCACGACTGCTTTACGCGAAGAAATGCAGCGTGATGAGAAAGTATTTGTATTAGGTGAAGACGTTGGTAAAAAAGGTGGCGTTTTTAAGGCTACAGAAGGATTATATGATGAATTTGGAGAATACCGTGTATTAGATACACCTCTAGCAGAATCAGCTATTGCTGGTGTTGGTATTGGTGCAGCCATGTACGGTATGCGACCTGTTGCGGAAATGCAATTCGCTGACTTTATTATGCCAGCAGTTAATCAAATCATTTCAGAAGCTGCAAGAATTCGCTATCGTTCAAATAATGACTGGAACTGTCCAATTGTTGTTAGAGCTCCTTATGGTGGAGGGGTACATGGTGCTTTGTATCATTCACAATCCGTTGAAGCTATATTTGCAAATCAGCCAGGATTAAAAATTGTTATGCCTTCAACACCATATGATGTAAAAGGATTACTAAAAGCAGCAATTAGAGACAATGACCCTGTTCTATTTTTTGAGCATAAACGTGCTTATCGCTTATTAAAAGGTGAAGTACCAGAAGATGATTATGTACTTCCAATTGGTAAAGCAGATGTGAAACGGGAAGGTTCAGATATCACTATTATTACGTACGGATTATGTGTTCATTTTGCCCTACAAGCTGCAGAGAAATTAGCAGAAGAGGGAATTGATGCACATATTTTAGATTTACGTACCATTTATCCGTTAGATAAAGAAGCAATTATTGAAGCTGCGAAAAAGACAGGAAAAGTTTTATTAGTAACAGAGGATAATAAAGAAGGTAGTATTATTGGTGAAGTTGCAGCAATCATAGCAGAAAATTGTTTATTTGATTTAGATGCGCCAATTCAAAGACTAGCAGGACCTGATATACCGGCAATGCCATATGCGCCAACAATGGAAAAATTCTTCATGATGAATCCAGACAAAATTGAAAAGGCTATGCGCGAACTGGCAGAATTTTAAATAGATAGGAGGGAAATCTATGGCATTAGAAAAAATTACGATGCCCCAACTTGGGGAAAGTGTAACAGAGGGTACAATAAGTTCTTGGCTTGTAAAAGAGGGTGACCATGTTAATAAATACGACCCAATTGCGGAAGTCATGACAGATAAAGTAAACGCTGAAGTCCCTTCTTCCTATACTGGGACAATCAAGGAGCTTGTAACTAAAGAGGGAGAAACCGTCTCGGTTGGAGAGCTAATTTGTTACATTGAAACGGAAGCAGGAGATTCAGTAGAATCCGTTGCTTCTGAAAAAGTGGAAACGGTAGCTTCTTATCGTAATGTAGAAGAATCGGTTGATCAATCCATGAAAAAACGTTATTCTCCAGCTGTACTTCGAATGGCTCAGGAAAATAATATTGATTTAGAACAAGTGGCTGGAACTGGTCGTGGTGGAAGAATTACCCGTAAGGATATTGAAAATATTATTGCAACGGGTCAAATTCCTACTGATAATCAGACTCGTACTCTACAAGTAAATAATGACCAAAAAACTATGTCTACTTCTTCTGCACCACAAGTAGCTCACCCTACTTCGCAAGCTGGAGATATTGAAATTCCTGTAACGGGTGTAAGAAAGATAATAGCTCAAAACATGGTTCGTTCTAAGACGGAAATACCTCACGCATGGATGATGGTAGAAGTGGATGTAACGGATTTAGTTAGTTATCGAGATAAAATTAAAAGTAAGTTTAAACAATCTGAGGGATATAATCTAACGTACTTTGCATTCTTTGTAAAAGCTGTTGCTCAAGGGTTGAAAAAATTCCCACAATTAAATAGCACATGGGCAGGGGATAAAATCATTCAACGAAAAGATATTAACTTATCCATTGCAGTAGCAAAGGATCAAGAATTATTTGTTCCAGTTATTAAGAATGCTGATGAAAAGAGTATAAAAGGGATAGCTAGAGAGATTAATGAATTAGCTTTAAAAGCTCGGACAAATAAACTAAGTGCAGATGATATGCAAGGTGGTACGTTTACTGTTAATAACACTGGGTCATTTGGATCCGTTCAGTCGATGGGAGTAATTAACCATCCACAGGCAGCAATTTTGCAGGTTGAATCAATAGTGAAAAAACCGGTTATCATTAATAATATGTTTGCAGCAAGAGATATGGTAAATCTATGCTTATCGCTTGATCATCGTATTTTAGATGGGTTAGTTTGTGGTCAGTTCTTAGCCTATGTCAAAGAGACATTAGAAAATATGAATGAAAATACGGTACAAGTGTATTAGAACAAGCTTTATAGATTGAATTTTACTAGCAAACTTGATAACCTATATGTTAGGTAAGAATAAACTTAACATAAAGGGGTGGCTTATATGGATTTTAATTTATTTATGAATGATATCGTTGATGCTGCACGTAAAGATATAACTGAAGCTGGGTATGAGGAGCTTAGAACACCAGAAGAAGTAGATGCTGCTTTAAATCGGGAAGGGACCACACTAGTTATGGTTAACTCTACTTGTGGTTGTGCTGGCGGGGTTGCCCGACCTGCAGCGGCTAACGCGATTCACTTTGATAAGCGTCCAGATCATTTAGTGACAGTGTTTGCAGGACAAGATCGAGAGGCTACGGAGAAAGCTCGTACATATTTTGAAGGGTATCCTCCTTCATCACCTTCTTTTGCTTTTTTAAAGGATGGTAAAATTGTAACGATGCTTGAACGTCATGATATTGAAGGCCATAGTGCTATGGAAGTTATATCAAAGCTTCAAGAGATCTTTGACAAACATTGTGAAGAAGTATAAGAAAGAACAAAATAAGGCTGTCCTATTACTTTAAGGTCAGTCTTATTTCTTATTAAAGGAGAATAAGGGTGAAAATCGGGTATAGAACCATCAAAACTGCTATTGGTACACCTCTTTCAATCGTGGTAGCTCAAGCATTAGGACTTTCAAATTTCACATCTGCAGGTATACTTACGATTTTGACCATTATGCCCTCACGTAAGCAATCTGTCCTTAGTGCATGGCATCGATTATTAGCCTGTATCGTTGCAAGTATACTTTCATTCTTGTTTTTTGAATTTATTGGATATAATCCAATTATTTTGGCATTAATGCTTTTAGTCTTTATTCCAATTACAGTATTATTAAAAGTAACCCCAGGTATTATTACGAGTTCTGTCATCATATTAAATCTGTATAGTACTGGAGATATTCCTTTTTCACTGCTACTTCAACAATTTATTTTAATACTAGTAGGAATAGGTACAGGGTTATTGATGAATTTATACATGCCAGGAAATGAGCAAAAATTAAAACAAATTCAAATAAAGTTAGAGCAAAACTTCCAAAAAATTTTGACAGAAATTGCATTATATATACGGGATAATAGTACAGTATGGGATGGTAGAGAGCTAAAGGAATCTGAGGAATTATTAAAACAAGCAACTAATCTAGTTGTAATAGAAAAGGAAAACCATTTGCTACGTTCACAGCACAATTATTATGACTATTTTAATATGCGTAATAAACAGTTAGATTTATTTAGAAAAATGCTTCCTTTAGTAACTAAATTACCAAATAGAGATGAGATATCTTTAAAAATTGCAGACTTTTTTGAAGGATTGGCAGAATCCGTGCATCCAGGCAATACAGCTATTGTATTTTTAGAGCTTCTGAAAGATTTAAGGGATGAGTTTCATAAAGAGGATTTGCCTACTACTCGTGATGAATTTGAAACTAGGGCTAATTTATTCCGATTATTACATGAAATCGAAAGCTACTTACTGATAAAAAAACGGTATAAAGATAGTGATGTTAGTTTAATAAAACGAACAAAAGTTGCGAAAAAAAATTAAAAAGACTGTGATTACTCATAGGAGTAATCCAGTCTTACCATTCACTTTATAAATTGATAACAAAAGCTAGACCATAGGTTATTGTTGAAACAACCATTGCAATAATCATAATATAAATTGCTATTTTCATGCGACGCTCGCGCTTAGATTTTCTTTTTGGAGCAGGTTTTGTAGTTTGTTTTGCAGACATTTTTTGTCCTCCCTTAAATCCCATGTGCTTTTATTATTTTAACGTTAAAATAGTAATAGGACAAGTAATAATTTAAATTCATATTTTTTTATCTAAAATTTTCCTAATATTTACCTTATTGCAAGAGCTATAAAGATTCTACTTTTACTGAATGGGGGAACAAGTATGAATATCGACCAAAAAGGAGTCCACAAGAAATGGAGTGATTCGGTTGAGGAGATTTTAAAGCGCTTTCCTGAAAGAAAAGCTTCTTTTCAATCTAGTTCGGATATAGAAATTGAAAGACTTTACTATCCAGAGAATGATAGTACTTATTTAGAAAAGTTAGGCTATCCTGGAGAATACCCTTATACAAGGGGAATTCAACCAACTATGTATCGAAGTAAGTATTGGACTATGCGTCAATATGCAGGGTTTGGTTCTGCAAAAGAAACAAATAAACGATTTCGCTATTTATTAGAGCAAGGACAAACTGGACTTTCAGTGGCATTTGATTTACCTACCCAAATTGGCTATGACTCTGATGATCCTATGGCTGAGGGCGAAGTAGGGAAGGTAGGTGTAGCAATTGACACATTACATGATATGGAGGAATTATTAAATCAAATTCCATTAGATAAAGTAAGTACATCGATGACTATTAATGCCCCAGCTTCCATTTTACTATGTATGTATATTGCAGTCGGGGAGAAGCAAGGTGTACCTATAGAAAAATTAACTGGCACCATTCAGAATGATATTTTAAAAGAATATATAGCACGAGGTACATATATATTCCCACCGAAGCCATCGATGAGATTAATAACGAACATCTTTGAATATTGCCAAAAGCATGTTCCAAAATTTAATACAATTAGTATTTCTGGTTACCATATTCGCGAAGCGGGTTCAACTGCAGTACAGGAGGCAGCATTTACGATTGCAAATGGGATGGCTTATGTGGATGCGGCAATAGAATCTGGGCTAGATGTTGATACGTTTGCTCCTAGGTTAGCATTCTTCTTTAATTCCCATAACAACTTCTTTGAAGAGATTGCTAAATTCCGTGCGGCTAGACGGGTTTGGGCGAAAATTATGAAGGAACACTATCAATCAAAAGATCCAAAAAGCTGGAAGCTACGTTTCCATACACAAACAGGCGGCTCTACGTTAACTGCACAGCAACCGGACAATAATATTGTACGTGTAACATTACAAGCATTAGCAGCAGTGCTTGGAGGAACTCAAAGCTTACATACGAATTCACGAGATGAGGCATTGGCATTACCTACAGAGGAGTCGGCTCGTATTGCCTTAAGAACGCAACAGATTATAGCTCATGAAAGTGGTGTAGCAGATACGGTGGATCCGTTAGGCGGATCTTACTATATCGAAGCATTGACCGATGAGATTGAAGTTGAAATAGAAAGATATTTAAGGCAAATAAAAGAGCTTGGTGGTGCTGTAAGTGCTATCGAGGAAGGATTTATGCAACGTGAAATCCATCGAACGGCTTATGAGACGCAAAAGCGGATTGAGAAAGAAGAGGAAATTATTGTAGGCTTAAACAAATTTAAAGTGGAAGAAGAGGTTAATCCTGACATTTTAAAAGTAGATGAAGAATTAGAACGGAAGCAAAAGTCTAATCTTCAAAAAATTAGAGATGGAAGAGATCATGATTTAGTAGAGAGTACATTAAAGCAACTACAATGGGCTGCTAGTCAAGCGGATGAAAATTTGATGCCATATATTTTAAATGCTGTAAAAGCATATGCCTCTGTTGGAGAGATTTGTAATATCCTTCGAAGAGAATTTGGCGAGTACAGAAGCATCTAATTAATTGTTAGGGAGGAACATAAATATGGCAAAAATTCGAGTTTTAATTGCTAAACCAGGCCTTGATGGGCATGATCGAGGTGCATTAGTAATAGCTCAAGGGTTAAGGGATCATGGGATGGAAGTTATCTACACAGGACTAAGACAATCCCCTGCTCAAATTGCTAAGGCTGCTATCCAGGAAGATGTCGATGTGATTGGTTTATCTTCCTTATCAGGTGCACATCGGACCCTTTTTCCAAAAGTAATCGAGGAATTAAAGGTATTAAATGCTGATGATATTCCGGTTATTGGTGGAGGGGTGATCCCGTCGGAAGATATACCATTTCTTTTGGAAAAAGGGGTTAAACAAATATTTACTAGTGGCTCTACTATTGAAGAATTAGCAAATTACATTAACCAGCTTGTAGGCCCAAGTCATCAAAGTATAACGAATAAAATATCTCATATTGGAATTGCTGTTAATTCTATTGAAAAAGCGCTTCCTTTTTATACGAAAACACTAGGTTTAGAATTGGAAGGTATGGAAGAAGTAGCTTCTGAGGGAGTAAAAGTTGCCTTCTTAAGAATTGGAGAAAGTCGTTTTGAATTATTAGAAGCAACTGCAGATTCCTCCCCAATTCATAAATTTATAGAAAAAAGAGGAGAAGGTATCCATCATATCGCCTTAGATGTTGAGAATATTCAAGCGAGAATTAATAGTTTAACTAAAAATGGCATTCAGTTTATTCATACGGAACCAAAAGCTGGAAGCCACCACACTAAAATTGCATTCATGCATCCGAAATCAGCACATGGTGTATTGTTTGAGCTTTGTGAAGCAACAGGAGGTGAAGAAGTATGATGGATATGTTTGATAAAATAAATGAACTTTACGATAAACGCAGAATGGCGGAGTTGGGTGGCGGTGATGAGCGAATAGAAAAGCAACATGCCAAAGGAAAATGGACTGCAAGAGAACGTATTGAATATCTTTTAGATGAGGGAAGTTTTGTAGAATTAAATACGTTTATTGAAAAACGCGGAACAGATTTTGAAATGAATGGTTCCAGCGGCATGGGTGACGGGGTCATAACAGGATTTGGTAAAATTAATGGCCGTCCAGTGTATTTATTTGCTCAAGATTTTACCCTTTATGGTGGGGCACTAGGAGAAATGCATGGTAAGAAAATTGCTGCTGTCATGGATCTAGCGGCAAAAAATGGAGTCCCATTTATTGGACTTAACGATTCGGGTGGTGCAAGAATCCAAGAAGGAGTATCATCTCTTGATGGGTACGGCCAAGTATTTTATAGGAATGCTATATATTCTGGATATATTCCACAGATCTCTGTCATTATGGGGCCAAGTGCTGGTGGTGCCGTATATTCACCAGCAATAACTGATTTTGTTATTATGGTCGAAAAAACTTCTCAAATGTTTATTACTGGTCCAAAGGTAATCGAGACTGTTACAGGTGAAAAAATAACTTCTGAGGACTTAGGTGGAGCTCATATTCATAATAGCAAAAGCGGCAATGCCCATTTTAAAGCCAAAAATGAAGAAGAGGCATTGGATCATGTGAAAAATCTATTATCCTATTTACCTAACAATAATAATGAAAAGCCTCAAGAAGTGGAAGTAGAAATGGATGAATTAGATGATTATCGACCAGAACTAGTCGATATTGTTCCTTTTGATTCCACTCGTCCTTACGATATAAAAAGCGTAATAAGGCAAGTAGTAGATGAGGAAAGTTTTTATGAAATTCAATCAGAATTCGCAAAAAATATCGTAGTCGGATTTGCTAGAATGAGGGGACAAACAGTAGGTTTAGTTTGTAACCAACCGAAACATCTTGCAGGTGGACTTGATATTGATTCTAGTGACAAGGCAGCTCGATTCATCCGTTTTTGTGATTGTTTTAATATTCCAATTATAACGTTTGAAGATGTAACAGGGTTCTTTCCTGGCATAAAACAGGAGCATGGTGGTATCATACGACATGGAGCAAAAATATTATATGCTTATTCTGAAGCAACTGTTCCTAAGCTAACGGTTATTGTAAGAAAAGCTTATGGTGGTGCTTATGTTGCATTAAATAGTAAGTCAATTGGAGCAGATTTAGTTTATGCATGGCCAAATGCAGAAATTGCGGTTATGGGACCAGAAGGAGCAGCGAATATAATTTTTGCCAAAGAGATTGCAGCTAGTTCAGCCCCTGAAAAGACACGTCAAGAAAAGATAAATACATATCGAGAAAAGTTCGCTAATCCATATGTTGCAGCAAAATTAGGTATGGTTGACGATGTTATCGATCCTAGGGAAACTCGAATGAAGCTAATCCAAGGGTTAGAAATGTTACAAAATAAGAAAGAGGATCGCCCGAGAAAAAAACACGGCAATATTCCTCTTTAATACTAGGAGGTTTAGACAACATGGTAAATAAAGACAGAGTAGTGAATGAATTTATGGAACTTGTCCAAGTGGATTCCGAGACAGGTTATGAAGCGGAAATAGCGGAAGTGTTGAAAAAGAAATTTCAAGAGTTAGGATTAGAAGTTTTAGAAGACCATGCAAAAGAAAAAACTGGTCACGGAGCTAATAATCTTATTTGCACGTTAAAAGGAACGAAGGATGGCGTTGACCCGATTTATTTTACATCCCATATGGATACAGTAGTACCTGGTAAAGGAATTAAACCTTCAATTAAGGATGGGTACATTGTATCTGATGGTACAACTATACTTGGAGCAGATGATAAAGCAGGGCTAGCAGCAATGCTTGAAGCAATACGTACAATACAGGAAAATAATTTGGAACATGGCGATGTACAATTTGTTATTACAGTAGGAGAAGAGTCGGGACTAGTAGGAGCAAAAGCTCTTGAGCCTTCTATGATTAACGCAAAATTCGGATATGCTTTAGACAGTAATGGAAATGTAGGAGATATTATTGTTGCTGCTCCGACTCAAGCAAAAATAAATACAATCATTAAGGGGAAAACCGCACATGCTGGAGTTGCACCTGAAAAGGGAGTTTCTGCAATTACAATAGCAGCTAAAGCAATTGCAAAAATGCCTCTAGGACGTATTGATGAAGAAACTACTGCTAATATTGGTCGATTCGAAGGTGGAAAACAAACAAATATTGTAGTGGATCATGTTGAAATACTAGCCGAAGCCCGTTCCCTTGTACTAGAAAAAATGGAAGCACAAGTTGCAGCTATGAAGGATGCTTACGAAACTACTGCAAGAGAGATGGGCGGAGAAGCTGTTGTTGATATTAAAGTCATGTACCCTGGATTTAAACAACAAGCAGGGGACCAAGTGGTAGAAGTAGCAAGAAGAGCTGCAGCAACAATCGGAAGGGAAAGTAATCTACTAAAGAGCGGTGGCGGCAGTGATGCAAACGTAATTGCTGGACTTGGAATCCCGACTGTTAATTTAGCAGTTGGTTATGAAGAGATTCATACGACTAACGAACGCATTCCAGTCAAAGAATTAGTGAAAGTAACTGAATTGGTAACTGCTATTATTAAAGAGGTAGCAAAATAATACCATGATAACGATATATAAATAACATTAGGGGGACCATTGCTTTGGTTTCTCTGATGTTTTTTATTTATAGAGAAAAATCTTATGATAGATAATAGTTTCTTAATATCCACTAAATAGAACTTAAATAACAAAAAAAAGGGTTAAATTTATTTCAAAAGCGAATTAGGTGCGCGATATTCTGCTATCTGTTACCTAAAATGCTTTTGGGACAACGACTCGTTAAACTATGCTATAATATAAGTAGAAACAATTGTTCGGGAAGGTGTTAAAGCGTATGAAGTATAATAGAGCGCGGATAATTTTCCACCTAGATATGAATAGCTTTTATGCCTCGGTAGAAATGGCCTATAATCCATCGTATAAGGGGAAACCATTAGCAGTGGCAGGTAACCCTGAAGAACGTAGAGGGATTATTATCACAAGTAATTATGAGGCTAGGGCAAAAGGTGTTAAAACTACTATGCCTATCTGGCAGGCTAAAAAACTATGCCCAGAATTAATTGTTATCCGCCCAAACTTCGAACGGTATCGATTTGCATCAAGAGAGATGTTTAAAATTTTAAATTCCATTACACCATTTGTAGAACCAGTATCAATAGATGAAGGTTATATGGATGTGACAGATGCAACATCTCCTTCTAATACAATACGATTAGCAGAAGAATTACAACAGAAAATTAAGAAGGAGCTCGATTTACCTTGTAGCATTGGTATTGCTCCTAATAAATTTTTAGCTAAGATGGCTTCTGATATGAAAAAGCCTATGGGAATTACAGTGTTAAGGAAGCGTGACATACCGGCAAAATTATGGCCTTTACCAGTAGGAGAGATGTATGGAGTAGGGAAGAAGACAGCAGAAAAGCTAAATACGATTGATATTGATACTATTGGTGATCTTGCGGAAGCGGATGTTTATCAACTGAAGCAACTGTTAGGCATTAACGGAGAGCGTTTAAAAAATCGCGCCAATGGTATTGACATAAGACCGGTTGATCCAGATGCAGTAAATGAGTTCAAAAGCATTGGTAGTTCTGAAACCTTGCCTACGGATACTACGGATATAGTGGAAATAAGAGGTCTATTAACAGCATTGGCAGATAATGTAGAGATAAGAATGAAAAGGAAGCAAGCAGCTGGAAGGTCTGTACAATTATCTATTCGTTACCATGACCGAAGAACCATAACTAGAAGCAAAAAGCTTCCTAATTATATTGAGAAGAAAGAAGATATTCTAAAAGTAGTATTTGAACTTTTTGAAAATCATTGGAATCAAGAACCGATACGTTTATTAGGTGTAACGGTGCAGGATATTGAGGAAAAACAAAATATTGTAAAGCAACTTGATTTATTTACGTATAGTAAGGATGCAGAGAAAGAAAAACTGTATAATGCTATTGATAAACTGACAGAAAAGTTCGGGAAAAATCCGTTTGTAGAGATCAAAGAAGATAATCATCAGCAACCAAGAACTAGTTTTCAAAAAGACTTTCTAGACGATTTTAAAATGTAGGCTCGAGTAATATTACTAGTTATCAAGAGAATTTTAATAAGAAGCGTTGATTGGTTAACAGGGTCTATGTATGTATTACAAAAAAATGAGTAAGGGAATATCATTTTGTTATACCGGAAGATTGAGCAAAATAATTCTAACACTATTATTTGGTAATATTCTAATCATAATTATATTGTGTAAGAATTTTGGAATAAATGTTCTGGTCGGAAAATCATTATTCTAAGGAAGTGAAAACTATGGAATTGGAAACAGTTATGCAAGAGTTAGAAGCACTTGGCAAAGATCGAATGAAAAAAAGATATTTGAACAATGGAGCACATGAACCTTTATTTGGTGTGGCGACAGGAGCCATGAAGCCTTTATCTAGAATTATTATGAAAAACCAAGCCTTAGCGGAAGAACTATATGCGACAGGAAACTATGACGCTATGTATTTTGCGGGAGTGATAGCTGACCCACAAGCAATGACAGAGGAAGATTTTGAACGTTGGATAGATGGTGCTTACTTTTATATGATATCTGATTATGTAGTTGCTGTTACACTTTCAGAAACAAATATTGCACAAGAAATTGCAGATAAATGGATTGCAAGCGGTGATGAACTGAAAATGTCAGCTGGTTGGAGTTGTTATTGCTGGTTATTAGGTAGTCGTCCAGATGAGGAATTTAGTAAAGAAAAGTTAAGTAAAATGATTGAGCAAGTGGTCAGTGCGATTCACGACTCACCTGATAGAACAAAGTCATCTATGAATAACTTTATCTATACTGTTGCGATTTCTTATAAACCACTTCATGATAAAGCAATAGAAGCGGCTAAGGAAATTGGACCGATTGAAATGAATAGTAAAGGTAAAAAGAAAATAGTTACTCCGATTTTTGACAAGATTCAAAAGGATTTGGAAAGAAACTTATTAGGCTTTAAACGTAAATATGTAAGATGTTAATTGGAAGGGCGGTCATTATGATCGCTATTACAATATAATTTAAAATTAATAATTTCCAGAACAGTATGCTATTAGTTTGTTAAGATGATAAACAAATCACAGTATGAACCTACTTAGGTAGCGTTAGTTAAACTAACACTACCCAAATGATCACTCTTATTTCATTATTTTTTTTATTAACGAAAAGGCTAGTTTTCCACCTGGATACCTAAGTGGTATATCAAATTTAGTAGTTTGCTTTAATATGCTCTTTTGATGCGAGAACGTATCAAAACTATGTTTGCCGTGATAGCCTCCCATACCACTACTTCCTACGCCACCAAAAGGCAAGTTTGGATTAGCTAGATGGTAAAGCGTGTCGTTTACGCAACCACCACCAAAGGATAGGGTTGTCATTACTTTTTCTTGATTTCTTTCCTTTTCACCAAAATAATAGAGAGCTAGTGGTTTTTCGCGTTGCTTTAGTTCTGTTATAACTTCTTCTAACGAATTAAAAGTAAGTACAGGAAGAATAGGACCGAATATTTCATCTTGCATAACGGGATCTTCCCAAGATATGTTATCGAGTATTGTTGGTTCTATTTTTAATTGGTTACGGTCAACATTACCACCATAGAATACAGAGCCATTCGATAAGAATTGAGACAAGCGATTAAAGTGGTTTTCATTTATTATCCGTACATAATGGTTATTATGAATAGCGTCTCTACCATATAAACTTTTGATTTGTTTCTGCATTTCTTTTAATAGTTTTTCTTTAATCTTTTGATGAACATACATATAATCTGGAGCTACACAGGTTTGTCCTGCATTCGTATATTTTCCCCATACAATCCGTTTAGCCGTTAAACCTATATCCGCATCCTTATCCACTACAACAGGACTTTTTCCTCCTAGTTCAAGTGTAACTGGCGTTAGGTGTTCACTTGCTTTTCGCATGATGATTTTCCCCACTGGAGTACTTCCAGTAAAGAATATATAGTCAAAGCGTTGATTTAATAAAGCTTTGCTAGATTCACTATCCCCTTCCACAACAGTTAAATAACTAGAGTCAAACGTTTCATTAACCATTTTGGCTAATAGGGAAGAAGTGGATGGACTAAATTCCGATGGTTTAATAATAACTGTATTTCCTGCAGCAATAGCCCCAATTGCTGGTGCTATTGCTAGTTGTAACGGGTAGTTCCAAGGCGAAATCACTAACGTAACACCATAAGGTTCCTTACGGATAAAACTTTTCGTTCCCTTATGTGTAATGGGTGCATCAACTAGTTCGTCCGCCATCCAATCCTTTAAACTCTTTTCTGCATGTTTAATCTCGTTGTAAAGAAAGCCAAGCTCAGTCGTAAATGTTTCGTATGTTGACTTGTTTAGATCTTGTTTTAATGCCTGGTATATACTTTTTTCGTACTTTTCTAACATGTTTCGTAGTTTTCTGAGATTGTCTATCCGAAATCGATAATCTAACGTTTGTTCACTTAAGAAAAAAGAACGCTGATTCTCTACTAATTTTTGAATTTCTACCAAAAAAACCATCTCCTTTTAATGGGATGGAACATCTATTTTGAAAAAGTCAGAAGCAATTTCCGTATTTGGAAAAATGCTTTGTGCTTCTTCTAATAGTTGGTCCAAATCTTGCTTTTGGTACCTAGAAGAAATATGTGTTAAGACTAACTTTTTTACATTACTATTATTTGCAAGGGATGCTGCTTGTTCAGTTGTAGAATGAAAATAGTTACGGGCTAATTCTATACTTGCTTTGTTAAAAGTTGCTTCGTGAACTAAAACATCTGCAGATTGAACAAATTGTTCATTTTCTTCCGTTGACCTTGTGTCTCCAAGTATGACAATATGCCTTCCAGATTTATCTGGTCCTATAACATCTTCTCTGTTTATCTTTCGACCGTCCTCAAGCGTAGTTGTCTCATTTTCTTTTATTTGGCTGTAAATTGGACCAGGGCTTACACCTAGTGATTTTAACTTATCCACTTGTAATTCTCCTGGCTTGCTTTTCTCCTCAATGCGAAAACCGTAGCTTGGTATCCCATGATCTAACTTTTTACAGTATACAATAAACCCTTCATCTTCTAATATTTTCCCTTCACTTATTTCAACAAATGAGAGGGGGTAGGTTAAATGTGTACCACTAAGATTTAAACTGGTACGTACATATTCTTCTATGCCTTTAGGACCATAAATGATTAGTTCATCCTCACCGCCTTGAAAAGACCTAGAGCTTAGTAAACCTGGTAATCCGAAAATGTGATCGCCGTGCATATGGGTAATGAATACTTTATTTATTTTTCTAGGTTTTATCGAAGTATGAAGAATTTGGTGTTGTGTTGCTTCTCCGCAATCAAATAACCAAATACTATTAGCTTCTTGTAACATCATTAGTGCTATAGACGAAACATTTCGTTCTTTAGATGGTACTCCTGAACCTGTACCTAAAAATAATAACTCCATGAACGAGCCTCCTTATCTCCAACCACGTACATATTGTTTAGGAGCTTCTAGTTCATAGCCTAGTTCATCGGCTGCAATCTTTGCCCAATATGGGTTTCTTAATAAAGATCTACCAATGAAGATAAGATCAGCTCGGTCATTTTGCAGAATTTCCTCAGCTTGAATGCCTGTAGTAATTAGTCCAACCGCTCCTGTAGGAATACCAACTGTATGCTTAATGGCTTCGCAACGTTTAACTTGGTATCCAGGGTAGGTGTTGATTTTAGCAGGTACAATTCCTCCAGAACTACAATCAATTAAATCAATGCCTAGCGCTTTTAATTGTCTTGCATAGAAAAGGAAGTCTTCTAATGTGTTTCCAGCATCGTTATACTCGTCAGATGAAATACGAACAAAAACAGCACCGTTAAATTCTTTTGAAACAATTTCTACAATCTCTTTTAAGAAACGGAAACGATTTTCTTTACCGCCACCATACTCATCTGTTCGCTTATTAGTTAATGGAGACAAAAATTGATTAATAAGGTAACCATGAGCTGCGTGGATTTCAACCATATCAAACCCAGCATCTGCTGCTCTTTTTGCTGCATCACCAAATGCATGAATAATGCGTTTAATACCAGAAATGTCTAATTCAGAAGGTTCCTGGTATTTTTCATTAAATCGTAAAGGGGATGGAGCATAATTAACATCTTCATCCTCAGCTTTACGACCTGCGTGAGCTAGCTGAATACCGGCTTTAGAACCGTAATGGTGTAATTCTTTAACAAGATCACCTAAACTAGCTACATGCTCGTCATCCCATATTCCAAGATCTTTTGCTGTAATTCGTCCTGCTTTTTCCACAGCGGTTGCCTCTAACATCACTAAACCGACTTGCCCAACTGCTCGAGATACATAATGAGTCCTATGAAATGGTGTTAATTTACCATCTCCATTTTCACATGAGTACATACACATTGGAGACATTACGATTCTGTTTTTTAATGTCATATTTTTAAACGTAATTGGGGAGAAAAGTTTTGTCATGATTATAAACCTCCATTATAATTGCTTTTTAAATTGGTATACTTTTCTATAGGTTAATGCTTTATAAGGTACATCTGTGAAAATACCATCACAATCTTGCAAAAAACAATTCATCATATGCTTATACTTGTTCACCGTGTAAACCCGAACGGGCATATGTTGTTCTTGTGAGGCTTTCATTAGCGATTGATTCAATAAACGATACTTGATATGTAGTGCATTAGCACCAAGTTTTTTTGCATATTCAACTAGATAAGGATTTCGTTTGGAAGTTAAAAATGCTATCTCGACCTCATCTTGATAAGGTGCTAATCTTTGTACACTTTTTGGACTAAATGTAGATATAGTCGTCCGTTCTAACAAGCGATGATTCTTTAGCTTGTCATAAACAATTTGTTCTAAGTTTTTATAGTCAATTTTGTTGTTTTTTAATTCGATGTTAATATATAAATCTTTTGGTTTGATCCAAGTTAAAAAATCATCTAATGTAATTATTTTTGCATCACGAAAATCCGATGAAAACCAAGACCCAGCATCTAATTTGGCCAATTGATCATAAGTAAAATCTTTTACATAGCCGTTACCACTAGTAGTACGGCTTACTGTTTCATCATGGATTAAGACTGGTATATTATCCTTTGTTAATTGTACATCCGTCTCAATTCCTTCGGCGCCAAGATTATAGGCGAGTTCAAAGGCTGCCATTGTATTTTCAGGTGCAATCTTACTTGCTCCACGGTGGGCAATAATTTTAGTTGTCAAATCCTTCACCTCTAGTTTGATTTTGTTTCAAATTAATGGGAAAGTCAACCAATACACAAGGGGAAACACTACAAAAAGATTCACGAAGTATTGATTAGTGACTTCATTCTATTTTAGCGTTAAAATAACTATAAGTGAATGAACGAGGATTCAGTTTTATGTGGAAAAAGGCAAGTTTTATAGAATAGAGGGGAATTAAATGACAGTAGCCAAAAAAACGATTCATCAGATAACAGTTCCAACTCCTTTTGCAGTAGGAGATACCCATGTATATTTATTAAAAGGAGAGATGCTTTCTTTAGTAGATGCAGGAATAAGAACGGAAGCTGCTTGGGTTGCATTGGTTGATCAGTTGAAAGATTTGGGATATATGCCAAATGATATTGAACAAGTTGTTTTAACCCATCATCACCCAGACCATACTGGATTAATAGATCGATTTGACAAAGTCGAGAATATTATTGGTCATAAAAATGTTGAGCCTTGGCTAACGCGTGATGAAGATTATTTTAATCATTTTGAGACATTTTACTATGAATATTTTAATTTAAATGGTGTACCTAGCCGGTTTCGAGAAGTATTAAAAAAATTAAGAGGTCAATTAGATTGGGCCGGAGAAGGTAAATTAACGATACCAATTGATGAAGGGGATACGTTACCAGGTCATCCTGAGTTTAAGGTTGTGGAGACAAAAGGCCATGCACAAAGCCATTTATCTTTTTTAAAGGATGACGGCACTTTCATTGGTGGTGATCACTTACTTCATCATATTAGTCCAAACCCGATTATGGAACCTCCTTTAATCGGAAAAACCGATCGTCCTAAACCTTTGTTACAATATAGAGCAAATCTAAATAAATGTTTAAGTTTGGATATAAATGTTGTACTACCAGGTCACGGGAAAATTTTTCATGATGTAAGTGAAGTTGTTTCCCGTGCTTTGACTAAACAAGAAACGCGCGCTAATAAAGTACTTAGTTTACTAAAGGAATACGCTCAAACTCCTTTTCAACTATGTGAGCAAATTTTCCCTAGGCAATACGAAACACAAATTGACTTAACTATGTCCGAAACAATTGGTCAATTAGATTATTTAGAGGATAATGGTTTAGTCACAAAAACTATTGAAGACGGGGTTTTCTATTATCATGCATTCTAAATTTCATGGAAAAAGAATTGTTATTACAGGCGCATCGAGCGGTATTGGAGAAATGCTTGTTAAAAAAATAGCAGCAAATGGTGGAACACCAATTATGATTGCTCGGTCATTAGATAAATTACGTCAGCTACAAGATCAAATTAAAGAGGAACATAATATAAAAGCCTATTATTATCGAGCTGATTTAACAAAAATTGAGGAAATGGATGAAGTAGTTTCCATTGTCTTAAAAGAGCATGAAACGATTCATGCCCTAATTAATAATGCAGGGGTTGGTGTCTTTCAATATATAGATGAAACGAAATGGGCAGATATTGAGATCATGTTCCAGTTAAATGTTCTTTCTCTTATACGAATGACGAAGTTGTTTCTTCCACATTTTATTCATCATAATTCCGGACACATTATTAACATTGCCTCACAAGCTGGAAAAATATCAACACCTAAGTCGGCAGTTTATGCGTCTACTAAACATGCAGTTATTGGTTTTACTAATGCTTTGAGGCAGGAAACTGCAAAAGATAATATAGCAGTCACGTCAGTTAATTTAGGTCCAGTAAGAACAAACTTCTTTTCTTTAGCAGATCCAGATGGAAATTATCAAAAAAGTGTGGACCGTTATATGCTTGACCCTGAAAAAGTTGCTACTAAAATAGTAGAACATGTCTTTACTCAGAAACGAGAAATTAATATGCCTTTATGGATGGATTTAGGTAGTAGGCTTTATCAAGTTTTTCCAGGTATTATGGAGAAAGTACTTAAAAAGCAATTCAATAAAAAATAGCAGATTTAGGGGAGATATAAATTGAAACTTACAATAACACCGGAGGCTCAAGGAAAGATTAATGAATTAAATGTTCATAACTTGAATTTCCTACAGTTAAAATATGACACAAAAGGGTTAGGCTGTGGTGTAAATGGGCTACCTACTTTCATTCTAGTATCTCGCAAGGAAGATAAGCATTTTGAAGTCGATAACAACACTTTTCCGACTATAATTGAAAAAATGCAAGCAGTGTTTTTTGCTGATGATATGAAATTAGATTATATAAATGGAATGTTTCGATTATCAAGTCCTGAAGGGATACTAAATCCATTTATATCAACATCAAGTATTGTTGAATAATGAACAACTATATAAATCATATTTACAGTCGCGTAAGTTATTATCTAAGTTAACTTGCGCGATTTTTAGTAGTGTTAAATATAATTTGAAAGGTGGAATAATGAATGAATGAAGTGAATTATTAAACAATTAAACCCATCCTCAATTAATAGAACTACCTTTAATTGATTTATATTTTGATTTTTCCCACATCATTTATTTGAAATATGGTAGTATTTCTTTAAGTAACGACTGATAGAAGGGTGTAATTGATGAAGAGGTTCTTGTATACTACTATAATAGTATTTTTCCTATCCGTTGTTATTTGGTATTTCAACCCTAAACAGTATGATAAAACTCTAGAAGGGGTTTATTATCAACTAGGTGATAACGATGTGTATGAAGAGGTTTCCGTGCAACTAAATGGTACATTATAAAATCTAATATCTGGTGATAAGAGGTTTGAAGGAACAGTTGAGATTCAAGGAGAACATTTACCTATGATTCCAATAGGGAGAAGCTAGAATTATTTTATGATGGAGAAGGTCCCGGAATATTGCATCCTATTTTAGAAGTGGCGGAGATGGAATATTAATACCAGATATTTACACGTTCGGATTAATATATGCAGACAGTAAATTCGAACAATTTTCAGTAATGATCCATACAAGAGAAGCGGATAATCCTGACAGTGGTTCCTGGACTGGTATGGATGGATACTTGATTACAGCTCCAGCTAGAAATAGGGATGAAGCTCTGGACATAACTACAAATTATTCAACCATGTAAAAAGAAAAGGAGACATGTTTATATATAGTAATTAAGGCAACAAATATTACGTTTATTGGGGGATAGATTATATGGTATATAACCATCAAACTAAAGCTATAACTACTGACAGACTTTTACTAAGATTTTTCCAAAAATCTGATGCAGAAGTTGTAGCTAGATTATGTAATAATTACAATATATATAAAAATACCATGTACCTTCCTTATCCATACTCTAAAGAACATGCATTAATATGGATGGAAAGGCATATTGAGAATTTTAATGCAAATAAAGCATATGAATTTGCTATAACAAATAAAGAAACAGGAGAGGTATTCGGAGCAATAGCACTATCAAATAATCAGAGCTTTAACCATGGTGAAATTGCATATTGGATTGGTGAAGAATATTGGGGACACGGGTTTGCTACAGAAGCTGCTGAAGCTGTCATTAATTTTGCCTTCAAAGAAAAAAATTATCACAAAATTTTCGCGCGATATTTTACTACCAACCCAGCATCAGGTCGAGTTATGGAAAAATTAGGTATGACTAAAGAAGGGATTTTGAAAGAGCATGTAATAAAGGATGGTCAATATATGGACCTAGTATATTATGGGATTATTAACCGTTAATTTTATACCGTTAAATCTTTAAACGGTTATTTCACATGGTGATATGTATATCGTTATATTTAGAAAAGATAGTTTTGGTGATAATTACCATTTTCATCACTAGGAATGTGAGGAGTTAAAGTGGGAATTTCTGAAGTACTTTTAATTATGCTTGTATATGGTGGTCTATTTTTATTTGCATTTCCATCGATTTCTTCAAATAATAAAATACTAGTTTATATAAAGTCCATATTCCTAGTTGTTTTGTATCTATTTATTTCGGCTATTATTTGGTTTTCTTATAGGGGGCAAGAATATCATCTCAACAACCATAGCGGTTTCGAACGATTAGCTTTACTGGTGAGGCAATTCTTGTATTAATCTGTTTTAGCATCTTTAATATAATTTTATTATTGTTAGGTATTCTACTGAAAAGTAAAATGTACTACATAAATCCATGATTTCTAAACTATATGAATAATAAATATGCTATTTGTATTGTACACTTTTTGTAAAAAATATATATAAAGTGAGGTGTCATATGAAGCAATTAACCTTTCATGAGTTACAGGGCTACCTACTACTAAAATACAAAGAAAAGCTTGAGGTTGAATTTTCCCTCAAGCTATATTGTATGTTTAGTACTGTTAGTTAGTCGACAATTTAATCTGTAATTTCGCGGATATTCTCTATGTTAGAAAAACTATTTACTCTATCTATGCTGCGTATATTTGTTTTCCTTAGTTATTTCTTTTAACTTTACGTATACATCCTTTTTTAATAAATCATTAGTATTTAATGTTATATTTTCTCTTACTTGTTGCAATGAACTTGCACCAAATACAACACTTGTTACAGCTCGATGATGTAACACGTATTTTAATGCCAGCTCATTTACATTAGAAGAGATATTCTCTAATTCTTGTTGGACGGTGATTAATTCTTGATACGTATAATTTAAATAACCGTCTTTTCCTTTTTGCTCTATTTGATTACGTGATACGTTACTTAACATCCCTTTTGCAAGAGGTCCCCTTGCAAGTACACTAATATTATTCTTATATAGTAAGTCTAACGTTTCTTCCTCTGGTCGTCTGTCTAGTAAGCTGTACTGAGTCATCACTCCATCAATAGAAGACTTGTTAACAAATTCTCGAATAACATTTGGTCTTATAGAAGAAATGCCGTAAGCTCGAATAATTCCTTCTTGTTTTAATCGTTCAAAAGCCTCAATCGTTTCTTCGATTGGATCTTCAATTGTTCCACCATGTAACATATAAAAATCGATATAATCGGTTTTAAGCCTTCTTAAGCTCTCTTTTACTGCTTTTAATATATATTCTTTTGATGGATCCCAAAACCAATCTTGATTCAATTTATTAAAATGGTTCCCGACCTTAGTAGTAAGTATAATTTGATCTCGTTTATGCCGAATTGCATCTCCAACAATCTCTTCATTTAAACCAAAATCATACAAATCTGCAGTATCTAAGTGGTTTATACCATTATCTAATGCAAAATCGATAATGTCTCTAGCTTTTTCTTTATCAGTTCCAAGAGTCATACAACCTAGAGTCAAAGCAGATATTTCAATATTTGATGTTCCTAGCTTATTTTTTTTCATCCTAACAACCTCCTAGCATTATCATATTTCAAATGAATAGCCAATGCCAAGTTCTTAAGCTTTTCTTCATTAACTTGAAAGATTACATATGCTAAAATAAAATCATTAACGTTGAGAAGGATGAACGAAATGAATAAATTTGAAGAGAAGACAATCAGTTCAAAATCTATCTATAATGGAAAAGTTGTGAAATTACAGGTAGATGATGTCACATTACCAAATGGAAAACTATCTAAAAGAGAGTTAATCAAACATCCGGGTGCTGTCGCAATTATTCCTATAACAAAAGAAAATAAGATTGTGCTCGTTGAGCAATATCGAAAGCCTTTAGAGAAATCCATTGTTGAAATTCCAGCTGGAAAGCTTGAACCAGGAGAAAAACCAGAAAGTACTGCTATTCGTGAACTGGAAGAAGAAACGGGATACACGGCTAGAAATGTAACAAAGCTAACTTCGTTTTATACTTCTCCAGGGTTTGCGGATGAATTAATGCATATATACTTTGCTAAGGATATCGAGAAGCTAGAAGTACCCCCTGCAATGGATGAAGATGAGTTTGTTGAAATATTAGAATTAAGTCTAGATGAAGCAAGGAAATTAGTAGAAGAACAACGAATCCATGATGCTAAAACGATTTATGCGATTCTTTACTTAGAAATGCGGGAGCTGTTATAACATGTTAAGGTCTTATTTTGCCGATATGCATATTCATATTGGAAGAGATGTATTTGATAAGCCGGTTAAGATTACAGCATCAAAGAACCTAACGATTACCAATATTTTAAAAGAATCTAGTCGGAACAAAGGGATTCAATTGATAGGGGTTATTGATTGTCAATCACCTAATGTACAACACGAATTAAAGCAGCTTATAAGAGATGGATTAGCATTTGAACTATCAGATGGAGGAATCCGTTTTGAAGAGGTAACCTTATTATTAGGTTCTGAAATTGAAGTTTATGATAAGAATTGTCGTGGTCCAATTCATGTCCTTTGTTTCCTGCCTAGTTTACAGGAAATGGAACAGTTCTCAGAATGGTTAGTTACCAAGATGAAGAATATTACACTAAGCTCACAACGTTATTATGGTTCAGCTAAAGAACTGCAATATAAAGTGAAAGAGCTGTCAGGAATCTTTATCCCAGCACATGTATTTACACCTTATAAAAGTCTTTACGGTAAAGGTGTCAATCAATCCCTAGAAGAAGTATTTGATCGAGATTTAATTGATGGGATTGAATTGGGACTTAGCTCAGATACATTTATGGCAGACCAAATTAAAGAACTTCATTCCTATACTTATGTGACTAATTCAGATGCACATTCTTTAGCAAAGATTGGAAGAGAATATCAGGAAATCATGATGAAGGAGCCTTCCTTTAAAGAGTTCCATTATGCACTTCATCAAGTTGAAGGAAGGAAAATAGTTCGTAATTATGGTATGAATCCTATGCTAGGTAAATATCATAAGACTGTTTGTGATAAATGTCTTCATTATATGAGTTCAGATACATCTGTATGTGAGAAGTGTGGTTCAAGTAAGATAGTGAAAGGTGTAGCAGATCGAATTGAAGAGCTAGCTGATTTTGATGGAAAAGTTATAAATCGACCACCGTATTTGTATCAAGTACCACTTGAATATTTACCGAAACTTGGACCAAAAACCTTTAAAAAATTATTAGAAAATTTTCAAACGGAAATGAATATCATTCATCAAGTCCCCTATGAAGAATTAATAGAAATAATACCAGAACACATTGCGAAATCTATTATACAAATGAGAGAAGGAAAACTAGTAATTACAGCTGGTGGTGGTGGCAAATACGGAAGTGTAAAACAGTCTGAATGATATTCTAATAAAAAACATAGATTTGATAGGAATGTTTATCTGGAAAACTTCATAACTTTTATTATAGACGAGAGAGTGAATGGAGGATTCCGATGAACAAACGTACACTAGTAATAGACCATTTAAAAACTCATGCTACTATTTATGTATTTATGATTATTTTATTTTTAACTGGGATCGTTTTTGGTGCAATAGTAGTAAACAGTATGGGGTTTGAACAGAGAACAGATCTATTTTTTTATGTAGAACGTTTTTTTGGCTACTTAACGAATGATAATACTATTAGTAATAATGAAATATTAAAGGAAAGTTTTTTATACCATGTAAGATACTTACTTCTTTTATTTATTTTAGGTTTATCGGTTATTGGATTACCTATTGTATGGATATTAATTTTTTTAAAAGGATTAGTTGTAGGGTTCTCAGTAGGTTTTATCGTCAACCAGTTGGGAGTTGAAGGGTTTATACTAGCGACATTTTCTATTGCACCACAGAATATACTTGTAATCCCGATTTATATCATTGCTGGTAGTCTCTCCATGATATTTACACTTGGATTATTAAATAAGTTATTTGCCAGAAAAGCCTCATTTTCACAGCCAGTATTAAACCCGTTTATTAAATATGTTACGGTATTTACTGTATTACTTATCATTTCTGCGATTCCAGCCATAATTGAAGCATTTGTTGCAAATGAAGCGATGGTTTCTTATATTAAAACTTTATATACGAAAGAATAGTGCACAGAACCATTTAAGTTTTGACACGCTTAATCCGTGTGCATATAATTAAAGGTGGGATATGAGGGAGGAGATCGCCATGGAACATCGAATTGATCGTATAAAGAAACAACTTCATGCACAAAGCTATAAGCTGACTCCACAACGTGAAGCAACTGTACGGGTATTGCTTGAGCGAGAAGCGGACCATTTAAGTGCTGAGGACATTTATTTATTAGTAAAAGAAAAAGCACCTGAAATCGGTTTAGCAACCGTATATCGTACGTTGGAATTATTATCAGAACTTAAAATAATTGATAAAATTAATTTTGGCGATGGCGTCTCCAGATACGATCTACGAAAAGAAGGGGCCGAGCACTTTCATCATCATTTAGTTTGTATTGAGTGTGGATCGGTAGAAGAAATTATGGAAGACTTATTAGGTGATGTAGAAAAGGTAGTGGAAAAAGAATGGGGCTTTCAAGTACAAGATCACCGCTTAACATTCCACGGACTTTGTAAAACATGTCAGAAAGCAGCTGTAGAAACTACTTCTTAATCAAAATGCCTTTTCAATAGGAGAAGGCATTATTTTAATTTTCATCGTATTCTTTTTAGTGTAAAATGTATATGTATCATAAATATTATGGGACTTGTTTTCTAGTTAATATGTATAAAGTATATGTTTTTTGGCATATCTTTTAATAATTAGTTTTAATTAAAGGAGAATGCCATATGAAAAAGATGGTATGGGATACGGTTAAGGTATTTGCTATTTTTGTCGCTTGTACATGCTTATTTTATTTTGGGTTACAAGTAATGCATTCTGAGTATGAACAGTTTCATCGATATGATACGCCTGAGGGTCCATCAGTTAAAGTATTCAATAATGAGCAAAGCTTTATTGATCGTTTAAATATCTTTTTTCGATTAGGGGAGTAGAGAATGCTAAATCATGCTTATAATGATTTTTTTCATTATCTGCAAGTTGAACGAGGATTATCTGATAATACATTAAAATCATATAAAAGAGATTTAAATAGGTATACAAAAGATATGGCTACAGGTGAGAAAGAATCGTGGAATGAGGTTACTAGAACGGATGTTGTTGGTTTTCTTTATAAACTAAGAGACGAAGGTAAGTCATCCGCCACTATTGCTAGAACTATTTCATCTATCCGCCAATTCCACCATTTCTTAATGCGTGAAGAAATTGTCAACCATGATGCAACATTACATATTGAAACACCTAAAAAAGAGAGAAAACTTCCAGATGTTTTATCAATAGAAGAAGTGGACAAGCTCCTAAATATTAAAGGAAACTCTCCTTTAGATATTCGTAACAGGGCAATGCTTGAATTGATTTATGCCACAGGTCTTCGGGTGAGTGAACTTGTTACGCTTAAAAATGATGATCTGCATTTAACGATGGGATTTGTCCGTTGTTACGGTAAAGGTTCGAAAGAAAGAATTGTACCACTAGGAGATATGGCACAGCAATCTATCGAAGATTATTTAAAATATGCTCGATTAAATCTATTAAAAAAGAATAGAGATGAGAATATTTTATTTTTAAATCAGCACGGAAGACCTATGACAAGACAAGGCTTCTGGAAGATACTAAAAAAACTAGCTAGAGATGCTAACATAATGAAAGATATAACACCCCATACGTTAAGACATTCTTTTGCAACACATCTATTAGAAAATGGTGCTGATTTACGTGCTGTTCAAGAGATGCTAGGACACTCAGATATATCTACTACTCAAATCTATACACATGTTACGAAAACGAGATTAAAAGATATGTATAAATCTTTTCATCCGCGTGCATAGATTTTCTTTTTAATTCAAGTTGTCTGACATCCTACAACTTATTGATTAGAACATATTATTATAAAAATAAGACAACATAAGCTTGGGAGGTTATGAATATGAGTAAATTCGATAGAATATTTTTAGTTGTTATGGATTCTGTAGGAATTGGAGAAGCACCTGATGCGGAGAAATTTAATGATAAAGGTGCTGATACTTTAGGTCATATTGCTGAACATATGAACGGTTTACATATGCCAAATATGGGTGAACTAGGTCTCAGTAATATAAGAGAAATTAAAGGAATTGAAAGGGCTTTAAAGCCAAAAGCGCATTTCACTAAAATGCAGGAGGCTTCAAATGGAAAAGATACTATGACAGGACATTGGGAAATCATGGGATTACATATTGAACAACCTTTCCAAACATTCCCGAATGGTTTTCCGAAAGAATTAATTGATGAATTAGAAACAAGAACAGGTAGAAGAGTAATTGGTAATAAGCCAGCATCCGGGACTGAAATCTTAGATGAACTTGGAAAAGAGCATATGGAAACTGGGGCGTTAATTGTATATACTTCTGCTGACTCTGTATTACAAATTGCAGCTCACGAAGAAGTAATACCGATTGAAGAGCAATATCGTATATGTGAAATTGCTCGTGAACTAACTTTAGATGAAAAATATATGGTTGGAAGAGTAATTGCTAGACCATTTTTAGGCAACCCTGGAGCGTTTGAACGTACTTCTAATCGTCATGATTATGCGTTGAAGCCATTTGGAAGAACGGTAATGAATACATTAAAAGACGAAAATTACGATGTTATCGCAATTGGAAAAATATCTGATATTTATGATGGAGAAGGTGTAACAAAGGCTATCCGTACAGTAGATAATGACGATGGGATGACAAAGCTAGTAGAATCTATGGATATAGAGTTTCAGGGGATTAGCTTTTTAAATTTAGTCGACTTCGATGCAAAACACGGACACCGACGTGATCCACAAGGTTATGGTGAAGCATTAGAAGCATATGATGCTAGACTTCCTGAAGTGTTGAATAAGATGAAAGATAAGGATTTATTAATTATTACAGCTGATCACGGAAATGACCCTGTTCACCATGGTACCGACCATACGCGTGAATTTGTACCATTATTAATACATCATAAAGGTATTGAATCAGGTAAGGAGTTACCAATTAGAAAAACCTTTGCCGATATAGGTGCAACGATAGCAGATAATTTCAATGTAACATTACCGCAACACGGAACAAGCTTTTTAAACGAGATTTAATTGGGAGAGATTGAAATGGAATATTCAAAAATAAAAGAAGCAAGTCAATTTATTGAAAGTAAATTATCCACCAAACCAATAATTGGTCTAGTCTTAGGTTCAGGTTTAGGAGTACTAGCAGATGAGATTGAAAATCCTGTCGTAATTCCTTATAACCAAATACCGTATTTCCCGGAATCAACCGTTTCGGGTCACAAAGGACAATTAGTAATTGGTGAATTAGAAGGAAAACAAGTTCTAGCTATGCAAGGTCGTTTTCACTTTTATGAAGGATATACGATGCAGCAAGTAACGTTTCCGATTCGAGTGATGAAAGAGCTAGGTATAGACTCTATTATTGTAACGAATGCTGCAGGTGGTATTAATGAAAGTTTTCAACCTGGTGATTTAATGGTGATTACAGATCAAATTAATAATATGGGAACTAGTCCTCTTATCGGACCAAATGACGAACAGTTAGGTGCGCGCTTTCCTGACATGTCTTCTGCTTATGATAAATTATATGTGGAGCACGCATTACAGTCTGCAAAAGATTTGGGTTTAAACGTTCAAACTGGAGTATATGTTGGGAATACAGGACCAGCTTATGAAACACCTGCAGAGATTAGAATGCTAAGAACTTGGGGTGGAGATGCAGTAGGAATGTCGACAGTTCCTGAGGTAATGGTAGCAAATCATGGAAATATGAAGGTACTCGGAATATCATGTATTTCCAATATGGCTGCTGGTATTTTAGATCAACCTCTTACACATGATGAAGTTATGGAAACCACAGATAAAGTAAAACAAGACTTTTTACAATTCGTAAAGAAAATTATTCAAACATTACCATTGAACTAACAGGAGGTGGGAACTACTATGCGAATGTATGACGTCATTGAAAAGAAACGTGACGGTATGGAACTAACAGACGAAGAAATTTACTTTTTTGTAAATGGTTATACGAAAGGCGAAATTCCTGATTATCAAGTTAGTGCTTTAATGATGGCTATATATTTTCAAGATATGACAGAAAAAGAAAGAGCTACGTTAACCAAGGCTATGGTTGAATCTGGTGACCAGATTGACTTATCTGAAATTACCGGAATTAAAGTTGACAAGCATTCCACTGGTGGAGTTGGTGATACGACGACATTAGTATTAGCTCCTCTAGTAGCGTCACTAGGAGTTCCAGTTGCCAAGATGAGTGGACGTGGCTTAGGGCATACTGGTGGAACCATTGATAAATTAGAATCTGTACCAGGTTTTCATACCGAAATAACGAATCAACAATTTATCGATCTGGTAAATAAAAATAAAGTTTCAGTAATCGGTCAAACAGGTAACTTAACACCGGCAGATAAAAAACTTTACAGCCTACGTGATGTTACTGCTACTGTTAACTCTATACCGCTCATTGCTAGCTCTATCATGAGTAAGAAGATTGCTTCTGGTGCCGATGCTATTGTGCTTGATGTGAAGACAGGTGCTGGTGCATTTATGAAAGATATTAATGATGCTAAAGAGTTAGCTAGAGCAATGGTATCAATAGGAAAACAAGTAGGTAGAAATACAATGGCGGTTATTTCCGATATGAGTCAGCCATTAGGCTATGCGATTGGTAATGCGTTAGAGGTTAAGGAAGCAATTGAAACTTTACAAGGAAAAGGACCAAAAGATTTAACAGAGCTATGTTTAGTCCTCGGTAGTCAAATGGTTGTATTGGCGGAGAAAGCAAAAAGCTTAGAGGAAGGCAGAAAGTTGTTAGAAGAGAATCTAACTAATGGTAAAGCTTTTGAACATTTTAAAACATTCCTTGTTTCACAAGGCGGTGATGCTTCAGTTGTAGACAATCCAGATTTATTGCCTAAGGCTTCCAACCTAATTGAAGTTAAAGCTACAACTTCTGGCACGGTTAAATCTATAATAGCTGACCATTTAGGAACTGCTGCAATGATGTTAGGTGCAGGTAGAGCAACAAAAGAATCCGAAATTGATTTAGCTGCGGGAATTATGCTGCATAAAAAAGTTGGAGATTCAGTTAGTAAAGGAGAACCTTTACTAACATTGCATTCTAACAGTAAAAATGTGGATGCGGTTATTGATTTAATTCAATCTAGTATTATTGTTACAGATGAAAAGACGGAAAAACCGACACTTATCTATGATGTGATAACGGAATAGTTGATGAAATGGGAATCTCGCTAATGTAGAGATTCCTTTTTTATTTGAAAAAGTTTTATGGTTTTCCGACTTATAAATATGTTTAATTATGGTAATCCTAGAATTATATTGATTGCTGGAGGTTATACATAATGAAAAAATATGTTCTAATGATAAGTTTACTATTTTTTACACTTCCTTTATTTGGCATGACAGTAGTTGCAGAAGAAAATAGTGATTCACAAAATGAAGAGTCATATGATCTAGCTCCTGATGCTAAATCCGGCATTTTAATTGAACGGGATACAGGAAAGATAATTTTTGAGAAAGAGGCTCATGAAAAACTACCGCCTGCAAGTATGACAAAAATAATGACGTTACTATTAATCATGGAAGAATTAGAAAAAGGCTCATTAAAGAAAGAAGAAACGATTCGAATTAGTGAAAATGCCGCTTCAATGGGAGGCTCGCAAATTTTCCTGGAAGCTGGCGAAGAAATGAAAGTAAATGATTTATTGAAAGGTATTGCCATTGCTTCTGCAAACGATGCAAGTGTAGCATTGGCAGAAAGAATTGCTGGAAGTGAAGAAGCTTTTGTTAAAAAGATGAATGACAAAGTGAAAAAACTTGGTTTAAAAAATACCGTGTTTCAGAATGTTACCGGATTACCTGCTGAAAATCATTATAGTACAGCTTATGATATGGCTATGATGGCAAAAGAACTTTTAGGCCATGAATCCATCACAGACTATACTTCTATTTATGAAGACTATTTGCGCAAAGGTACTGATAATGAGTTTTGGCTAGTCAATACAAATAAGTTGGTTCGTTTTTACCCTGGAGTAGATGGGTTAAAAACAGGCTTTACAAATGAAGCAAAGTATTGTTTAACAGCAACAGCGAAAAAGGGTGATATGCGTGTCATTGCTGTTGTAATGGGACTAGATACACCAAAGGCAAGAAATGCTACAGTATCTAAAATGCTAGACTATGCATTTAATACGTATGAAACGAAGAAGCTTTTTGATAAAGGTCAAGCTATAACAGAATTAAATTTACTAAAAGCTGAAAATAGAAAAACTGCAGTCGTAGCTTCAGAATCTATAAGTACACTATTTAAAAAAGGGGATACAATAGATGAGTTAACAACCTCCGTTAAGCTTGATACTGTTGAATTACCTTTAAGAAAAGGGGATCAAGTAGGTACTCTTCAGGTGAAAAACGGAGAGGAATTAATTTCTGAAACACCTTTAATAGTAGATGAAGATGTAGATAAGGCTTCCTTCTTTACACTATTTAAACGTTCTATTCAGAAGCTGTCGAAAAATGACTGAATTATTCTAGTTTAGCCGAAATATTTCTTCTTTTGTCTTGCAGGAAGGAATTTACCCATTGCACAACGAATTGTACTTACATAAGGAATGTAAGGAGGATTAAAATGGGTCTAGATTATACATTTGAAGTAAAAGAGGATGTTCTTATAGTTCGCCTTGCTGGTGAATTAGATCATCATGAAGCTGAAAGTTTGCGCGAGCAGTGGAAGGACATGCTTTATCATAATCCAGTCAAACATGTAATTTTAAACCTTGAACAGGTTAGTTTCATGGATAGTTCTGGGCTAGGTGTGGTCCTCGGTAGATATAAGGAAGTATTGCAATTAGGAGGGGAAATGGTCGTTTGCTCCATACCGCCTTCAATCAAACGTTTGTTTGAAATGTCTGGGATGTTTAAAATTATTCGTCTCGAGGAGAATGAGTTATTCGCTTTAGAAACATTGGGGGTGGCTTCATGAGAAATGAAATGCATGTAGAGTTTTCAAGTGTCAGTCAAAACGAATCTTTTGCCCGCGTTACGGTAGCTGCTTTTGTAGCTCAGCTTGATCCGACGATGGAAGAATTAACGGAGATTAAAACCGTTGTTTCTGAAGTAGTTACAAATGCGATTATTCATGGCTATAACAATGAGCCTGATCATAAAGTATCCATCACTTGTCGGCTACAAGAAGATGGAGAAATAGAATTAACTATTCGTGACTTTGGTGTAGGTATTGATGATGTTGAAGAAGCTAGGCAACCACTTTATACATCCAAACCAGAATTAGAACGTTCGGGTATGGGATTTACAATTATTGAGAATTTTATGGATTCCGTTGAAGTAGTTTCAAGAAATGGTGAGGGTACCACTGTTCATATGAAAAAGCAGTTAACGAAAAGTAAAACGGTTTATAATTAGGGATCGATGCCTATGGTTAATGTAAAGCAGGATAAGCGGAATGAAGCATTAACGGATGAACAAGTAAAAGCCTATATTCTCAAAAGTCAGCAAGGAGATAAAGAAGCCCGCGATTTATTGGTTGAAAAAAATATTCGGTTAGTTTGGTCTGTTGTTCAACGATTTATGAATAGAGGATATGATCCAGACGATCTTTTTCAAATCGGAAGTATAGGTTTGATTAAGTCTATTGATAAATTTGATTTATCATATGATGTCCGATTTTCAACCTATGCAGTGCCAATGATAATTGGTGAAATCCAAAGATTTCTTCGTGATGATGGTAGTGTTAAAGTTAGTCGTTCTTTAAAAGAAGTTGGTAACAAAATCCGTAAGAAAAAAGATGAACTAACAAAACAGTTCGGTAGGTCTCCAACAATTAATGAAATTGCTGATGCATTAGAAATCTCACCTGAAGATGTTGTTCATGCCCAAGAGGCTTCGAAAGCACCTCATTCTATTCATGAGACTGTATTTGAAAATGACGGAGATCCTATTACATTATTAGATCAAATTGCTGATAATGATTCGAATTGGTTTGATAAATTGTCATTGGAAGAGGCAATACGTGACTTAAATGAACGGGAAAGATTAATCCTTTATTTAAGATACTATAAGGATAAAACACAATCTGAAGTTGCAGAAAGACTTGGCATTTCCCAAGTTCAAGTATCTCGACTTGAAAAAAAGATATTATACGAAATGAAAAATAAGATGGATCCGTAAAAGCTGCTATGGGGTAATCCCCTGGCAGCTTTTTGGTAACTATAAAGCTAATTTTAGTCCTCCATTTAATAAAATCGATAATTAAAACAAATACTAACATGTATCGATAATGATTCCCCTGAGGTGAAAGAAATGGAAGGGCTAATATATTTACGTATGAAAAAGAATTTAGAAATTAAAAATCCAATGGAGGTGAAACTGAAAGATGTAGCTTATTTGTCTTCAAATTCAAAGACAAATTTAAAAGAATTGGAAGAAATAAGGATTTATCGAATTACTGAAAAAGATAAGGAAATTGTTATCATTGATAGCTTCTTTATTATAAAGTATTTAACGGAAAACTACCCGAAACTTGAAATCCAATTAATAGGACCTGAACAGACAATTATTCGGATAAGCAAATACAAGAAAAACCCAAACATCTTTATTGTTGTATTAGTTTGGTTATTATTATTTATCGGTACAGCAATGACTATTATTAACTTTCACTATGATGTGAGTATGCAAGCCGTGCAACAAAAATTACATTATTTATTAACCGGAGAAGAAAATAAATTTCCGTTATGGATTCAGATACCGTATTCGTTTGGTTTAGGTATAGGTATGATTTTATTTTTTAATCATTGGTTTAAGAAACGATTCAATGAAGAACCAAGTCCGTTAGAAGTAGAAATCCACAAGTATCAGCTGTCCCTAGATGATTATGTTATTTATCATGAAAATAAGTTAAATGATCCAAAACTTCCTCATTAAGCTGGTAGAAGTCTTGATTGGATTTTCTGGGGGACTCGCTGTTGGTTGTGGTTTTGTGGCCTTTCTAACTGTACTAGGTATTATTCCAAGATTAATTCAGCTAACAAAAACATTGTATTTAGTAAAAGTGTACACAGGCTGTGTAGTATTAGGTACTTTATTTGGTACGTATCTTTCTTTTGTTGAGGTATTCTGGGATAATCCGGTTATCTTGCTCGTTTTGTGGGGAGCGCTACATGGTGTATTTAACGGTATGTTAGCTGCTGCACTAACAGAAGTTTTAAATGTCTTTCCGTTATTATCTAAACGTATAGGGTTGGATAATAAACTAATAACACTTATGATGGCAGTTGTTTTAGGGAAAATTGCAGGTTCATTATTTCAATGGATTATTTTAGTAAGATGAGAATGGAGGACTAATATTGAGTCAACAACCGATTTCGGCAAATATTAAAGAAAATGCCCGCTATATGAAAGAGAGAATTGGAGTCGGTTCTTCTTTTGACGTTGGATTTAGGGAAATTGTATTGTTAAAAACGGAAGTTCAATTATATTATGTAACTGGTTTAGTTGATAGTGTGATTATACAAGACCTTTTAGAAGAACTAGTCAATTTAAACGAAAAAGAAAGTGAACGGAAGAAAATAACACAAATTATAAAAAATCGATTACTTCATCAACAGGTTTCCGAAACTAAGACATTAGATGAAGCGGTTGACCAAATACTTTCTGGATTAATTATTGTTTTTATAAATGGAGAGAGATTTGCTTATACCATAGATGTGCGTAACTACCCAGGTCGAACACCACAGGAACCAGACACGGAAAGAGTAATCAGAGGTTCTCGTGATGGATTTACAGAAAATATTATTGAGAATACAGCTTTAACAAGAAGAAGAATACGCGACGAGCGCTTACGTAACGAAATGCTTAAAGTAGGAGAACGTTCCAAAACGGATGTATGTGTATCTTATATTAAAGACATTGCAGATGATGGATTAGTCAAGTTAATTAAAGAAAAGATCGAGAAGATATCTATTGATGGGATTACAATGGCGGAAAAGTCCTTAGAAGAGTATATTGTAGAACGGAAATGGAACCCATATCCGTTAGTTCGTTTCACAGAAAGACCAGATGTAGCTGCTAATCACCTTTTAGAAGGACATGTATTAATCATTGTAGATACTTCTCCTAGTGTAATCATTGTTCCAACGACCTTCTTCCATCATGCACAACATGCGGAGGAACATCGACAAGCACCACTTATTGGTACGTTTATTCGATGGCTTAGATTTCTAGCGATATTTCTATCTATTTTCTTATTACCAACATGGCTTTTATTTGTATTGGACCCAACTCTTTTACCGAAAGAACTATATTTTATCGGACCAAATGAAGAGGGCAATATACCAATTATTTTTCAGCTCATGCTAGGTGTCATTGGTATAGAATTTTTAAGAATGGCAGCAATTCATACGCCAACAGCCTTATCAACCGCAATGGGCTTAATTGCAGCGGTATTAATTGGTCAAATTGCTATTGATGTGGGGTTACTAAGTCCAGAAGTAATACTATATATTTCGATTAGTGCAATTGGAACTTATGTCACTCCAAGTTATGAGTTAAGTGTAGCGAATAAAGTAGCGACTGTTGTACTCCTAATTTTAACTGCTTTATTTGGTATATACGGTTATGTTATAGGAACAACTCTGTTTATATTGTTCATAATTAGTCTTCGTTCGATGCGGACTCCATACTTATGGCCGTTGCTTCCGTTTAATTCAAAGGCATTGCTTTCGGCGATATTTCGAATTCCGACTCCTTTTGCTAATACAAGACCAAGTATAGTACACCCTAAAAATATATATCGCCAACCAGTTAATAAGTAATTTTGTAAGGAATAGAATCCGGATCTTTTCGAAGGGGGATTTTATTCCTTTAGTTTTTCGACTGATTATGATAAATTTTTTATAAGTATTTTTACTAATCTAAAAAAATAGGTGATGGAAGATGGAAATGGATCAATATCCATATCGAATAAACAATGAAGGGCATTTAGAAATTGGTGGTGTTGATACAGTAATGCTCGCAGAAAAATATGGTACACCACTGTATATATATGATGTTTCCGTAATACGAGAGAGGTGTAGGTCCTTTGTAGATACATTTAAAAAATTAGGGGTTCGTGCACAAGTCGCCTATGCTAGTAAAGCCTTTTCTTCCGTTGCTGTGATGCAGGTAATAAAACAGGAGGGATTGTCAGTAGATGTAGTTTCAGAAGGAGAATTATATACTGCATTACATGCTGGGATTAATCCTGAAAAAATACATCTTCATGGTAATAATAAAAGCCCACGAGAGCTAGAAATGGCAGTTAAGCACCAAATTGGTTGTGTTGTGGTAGATAATTTTTATGAAATAGAATTGTTAACGGAGACATTAAAATCTCATCGTAAGAAAATGGATGTAATCATCCGCGTTACCCCTGGAATTAAATCGGAAACACATCAATATATTATGACAGGAAATGAAGATTCTAAATTTGGTTTTGATTTACACAATGGTCAAGCTGATGAAGCTTTTCATTCCTTATGGGAAAATCCATTTGTTAATTTTAAAGGACTACACTGTCACATTGGGTCACAAATTTTTGATACAGAGAAATTTGTGACGGCAACGAATATATTATTTAGTAAACTTGTAGACTGGAAAAATAGTCATGGATTCATTCCAGAAGTTCTGAATTTAGGTGGAGGATTTGGGATACGTTATACAGAAGAAGACCAACCAATTCCACTACATCAATATGTAGAAAGGCTAGTAGAAACAGTAAAAGAGCATAGTGCTAAAATGGATATACCACTTCCAGAAATTTGGATTGAGCCTGGTCGTTCTATTGTAGGGGATGCAGGTATTACATTATATACAATTGGATCACAAAAGCATATACCTGGAGTACGTGATTATATCTCTGTGGATGGAGGTATGACAGATAACATTAGACCTGCATTATACCAAGCAAAATATCATGGTCTACTTGCTAATCGGGCTAATTCTCCTACAGATACCGTTGTTTCCGTTGCTGGAAAATGTTGTGAATCAGGAGATATGTTGATTTGGGACTTGCCTATCCCAAAAGTAAACAGTGGTGATATTTTAGCTGTTTTATCAACTGGTGCTTATGGGTATTCGATGGCGAGTAACTACAATCGTATTCAAAGAGCGGCTGTAGTTTTTGTTGAAAACGGACAAGATAAATTAGTTATTAAACGGGAAACATATGAAGATATCATTAGCCATGACCTTTCTTATGAATAAATTAAGTATTAGAATTTAGAGACTGGATAAAAAGTAACTAAACTTTAATTTCATATTTAGAAATGTTATCATGATTTAGTAATAATAGTTTTTTATTTGAATGGAGATGAAATAATGTCTAAAAAAGGCTATATTTTAATGGAAAATGGAAATAAAATTGAATTTGAACTATACCCAAATGAAGCACCAGGTACAGTAGCGAACTTTGAAAAATTAGCTAATGAAAAATTCTATGATGGCCTTACCTTCCACCGAGTTATACCTGGATTTGTCAGTCAAGGTGGATGCCCAATTGGAAATGGAACTGGCGGGGCTGGTTACACAATTAAATGTGAAACTGAAAATAATCCACATAAACATGAAGAAGGATCACTATCTATGGCTCATGCAGGAAGGGATACTGGAAGCAGTCAATTCTTTATTGTTCATGAACCACAGCCACATTTAAATGGTGTCCATACTGTATTTGGAAAAGTTACTTCCGGAATAGAGCATGCAAAGGCAATGCGTAATGGGGATGTAATGAAAGAAGTAAAAGTAATCTCTGAATAAACGAATAATTAGGACGGTTTAGATGAATACAGCTCTAATGATGTTTTACCTCGTTTTGTTTGTTGCACCAATTAGTAATTTTTTCCACGAATTAGGGCATTTACTGGGTGCAAGGCTTGCGAAAGCAGATGTCATAACGGTTACTATTGGTAGAGGTAAGGAAGTTCTTAAATTAGAATATAAAAATATTGGTATTCAAATAGGAATATTATTCTTTACTTCGGCTGTGACAAGTAGTAATAGAGAAAAATCATATGGCTCATTTGAGATGATATATATTTCGTTCCTTGGTCCATTCTTTAATGCAGTAATTGTGTTCATCTGTTACCCCCTATACCAAGACTTAACGAATCCATACTTTTTGGTATTCATACTTTATAATGGTTGGTTGTTTATGATGAATTGCATCCCATATAAAATAGGTAAGCAAGAATCTGATGGCTATGTTATTATGAAGGAAATTTTTCAAAAAAATGTATACTAGTTAGTAAAAAATGTCAATAATGGTAAAAGGATGAGTAATATGAATCAGCGTAAGAAAAATATCCTACTATTTTTTAGTTTATTAGTTCTAGGTGTTATTTGGGGATTTGCTTATTGGATTATATTTGTATTCTAGAACTATTATTGACAAATATAGATTAATAGGTCAATATATATAACGACTCCAAGTTAAATAAATTCAACTAGATTAAGATCAAAAGTTATGTACATAGTGAGGGGTATCTATGTTAAATCGCTACAAAAAAAATTCGGAAAAGATTGCAATGGGTTTATTATCTTTTATGCCTGAGGAAAAAGATGTAAAAAAATTGCAACAAACAATAAAAGAATACGAGACGAATCCAGATTGGCATCTTTATCTATGGAAAGAAGTAGATGATATTATCGGTGCAATCGGATTGCGAGTTGATGGTGATCAAGCTATAATTCAGCATATTTCCGTTAATCCTTCACACAGAAATGTTGGTATTGGTAAAAAGATGATTCAAGAAGTAAAGAAAATTTATACTAATTTTAATTTAAGTGCTGTTGAACCAATTCGTGTATTTTATAATCATTGTATTCCATTAGAAGATAATACAAAAGATTAAGGAAGTCACTTATGCTTATGAAATAAAATTTCTAAAAAAAACCAGCCCTACAGTTATAGGGCTGATTTTTGTAAGAAATAATAAGGTGTTAAATTAATCGTAGTCTATTTTATAACCAAGCTGCACCGACAATAATTAATAAAATGAATAACACTACGATTAAAGCAAAGCCTCCGCCATAATTATATCCTGCACCCATTATAAATTCCTCCTTTTGTAAACTTGAATAAATGTTTTGGGGAACATTTATCTTACGTTAATAACTTATGTAGATACCCATCCCTGTGTATAGGCGTTTTAAACAAGTGAAGATAAAATATCTTTAGTTCTTGTAAGTATTTTGGAAAGGGCGACTAATATGAGTCAAGCTTATCAAGTAAAATTAGATACTTTTGAAGGTCCGCTTGATTTATTATTACATTTAATTAATCAATATGAGATCGATATATATGATATCCCTGTAGCCCAAATCACTGAGCAATATATGAATTATATTCATACAATGCAACACTTGGAATTAAATATTGCAAGTGAATACTTAGTAATGGCAGCGACACTTTTAGCTATAAAAAGCCAAATGTTACTTCCTAAACAAGAAATAGAAGAAACTGATGAAGAATATATGGAAGACCCTAGGGAAGAACTAATGCAACGATTAATCGAATATAGAAAGTTTAAAGAGGCTGCTGAAACATTTAAAGAAAAAGAACTGGAAGCGCATCAAACATTTACTAGACCTCCAGTGATTTTTGAAAACTTAAATATTGAAAAGACCATGGTTCAGGGTGATATTTCTATATATGATATGTTAGGTGCCTTAGGCAAAATGCTTGAAAGAAAGAAATGGAAAGAACCACTTGAAACTAGAATTCAAAAATCTGAAATTTCTATTGAACATCGCATGGAAGAAGTATTACAAATAGTTAAAGGAAAAGCTAGAGGGGGAATTACGTTTGATGAATTGTTTACAGATCGAACTAAATCCCATATTGTAGTCACATTTATGGCTATTTTAGAATTAATGAAGATTAAAGAAGTAACATGTAAGCAGACGAAGCATTTTGAACCATTATATGTATATTATTCAGGGGATGAAATATAAGATGAAAAATGTTAAAGCCATATTAGAGGGGCTACTATTTGCATGTGGTGATGAAGGAATAACGATTAGAGAACTCGCCAAAATTATGGAAATCTCGGAAAAAGCTGTTGAACATTTAGTAGAAGAGTTGAAGTATGATTATGAGCATGCTAGTAGAGGGATAATGATGATGGAGTCTCATAATGTATACCATCTTACCACAAAACCAGAGCATAGTGAGTATTATAAGAGGCTTGTAGAATCACCACAGTCAAGTAGAATGTCCCAAGCTGCTTTAGAAACACTTGCTATTATTGCATACAGACAACCAATAACGAGGTCAGAAATAGACGAAATTAGAGGGGTTAAGAGTGATCGTCCTGTTCAAACATTACTGGCGAGGTCCTTAATTGAAGAAGTTGGAAGAAAAGATGGAGTGGGACGTCCGGTTCTATTTGGAACGAGTAAAGATTTCTTAACATACTTTGGTCTTACCTCTTTAGAAGAGCTTCCACCATTACCAGATAATTTTGACCCAGAAGAATTTGAAGACGAAGCAGACCTATTTTTCGACCACTTCAATGATCTTGAGGAAGCAAACAATAATTAATTATTATTGCTATTATATTCTTTGATTTATCATGATAAAAGTAAAAACTTCAATCTCTTTATACCCGTATCATTTTAAATGGTACGGGATTTTTTGTATTTAAATTTTTGGGGTAGTAGAAATTAGTCCTGTTTATTGTAAATTTAGGTGAAGGATTAAATCTAAAAAGGTAGTACAATTTTATTCATATCAAGTGCCCTCATGCATAAAATGTATAGACATGATTTTGGGGAGGACAAACAATGCGTTTTATTGCAATAACCCTGATTACATTAATAATTTCCACTTTAGCATTCCCGCTTATTGGACATGCTAATCCAAGTGTTTCCGCAAATAATGCGGTTCTTATCGAACAATCTACAGGAAGAATATTGTTTGAGAAGAATGCACACGAAAAACAAAATATTGCTAGTATTACTAAAATTATGACTGCAATCATAGCAATCGAATCAGGAAAAATGGATGAAATGGCCACTGCTAGTAGAAATGCCGTCTATACGGAAGGTTCTTCCATTTATTTAAAAGAAGGAGAAAAGATGCTAGTTGAAGATTTAGTTTATGGTTTAATGTTACGATCGGGTAATGATGCAGCGGTTGCTATTGCAGAGCATGTAGGAGGAAGCGAAGAGGGCTTTGTTTATTTAATGAATGAAAAAGCTAAATGGTTGGGAATGACTAATAGCCATTTTGATAATCCACATGGTTTGGATTCTCAAACACACTATTCATCTGCCTACGATATGGCTTTATTAATGCGCTATGCGATGGAAAACAACGAGTTTCAAAAGATTACTGGGGCTAAATCCTATAAATCTGATAAAAGAGAGTATAGTTGGCGTAATAAAAATAAATTACTAACTGCTTTGTATAAATATTGCACCGGTGGTAAGACCGGCTTCACAAAACAAACTGGTAGAACACTTGTCTCAACCGCATCAAAAGATGGCATGAATTTAATTGCAGTAACACTAGATGACCCTGATGATTGGCGCGATCATATGAACATGTTTGAATGGGGATTTGATACCTATAAGATGGAACCAATTGGGGAGAAAGGAATGATAGATATTCCAATTGGTCCAGAAGAAAAGATAGAAGGTCATATCCATAATGATGCACTTTTTCCATTGAAGGACGGCGAAAAGGAAATAATTAAGACAGAATTAGTTCCTTTAGAACATTCATTTCCTGGTAAGGAACTAATAATAGGAAAACAAGTATTCTATTTAAATAACCAAGAAATAATGGAGGTTGCTATTTTTCAAGAGAAAAAACAAAAATCCGAGAATACGTTTTTCTCCAATATAATTTCTCTATTCAGACAAGTGTTTAGGATGGGATAACATGGTAAATTTAATCTGGGCTTTTTTAGCAATTGTAGGAATAATTTATGCTATGTTTAATGGCACGATGGATGAAGTAAATAAAGCCATATTTGAAAGTGCAAATGAAGCAGTTACGTTATCAATCGGACTTATCAGTGTATTAGTATTTTGGTTAGGGATAATGAAAATCGCAGAAGAAGCCGGTATATTGAAAGGTCTTGCAAAATTATTTAGACCAATAGTCGTTAGACTCTTCCCTGATATCCCAAAAGATCATCCAGCGATTGGTTACATACTTTCTAATGTTACGGCAAATATATTTGGTCTAGGTAATGCCGCCACTCCGATGGGTATTAAGGCTATGGAAGAAATGAAAAAATTAAGTGGTACAGATGAAGCATCTAGATCGATGATAACCTTCCTAGCGATTAACACTTCTAGTTTAACGCTAATTCCAACTACCATTATAGCAATTAGGATGCAATATGATTCAGCTTCACCAACGGAAATTGTAGGGACAACGATACTAGCAACCTTAATCTCTACTTCCAGTGCAATACTGATTGACAGGTTTTTCTATTATAGAAGTGCATGGAGGAAGAAATAAAATGGTATTTATTTCACAAGTGAGTACATGGATCATTCCACTATTTATTATGTTAGTCTTGCTAGTTGCAACTTGGAAAAAGGTGCCTTCATATGAATTGTTTGTTGAGGGAGGGAAAGAAGGGGTTAAAATGGCCTTTTCTTTGCTTCCTTTTTTAGTAGGGATGATTGTTGCTATTGCTGTTTTTAGAAGTTCAGGAGCATTAGACGCTATTATTAATATAATTTCCCCTGTTCTACTATTTTTTGGTGTGCCACCAGAAATCGTGCCTCTTGCTCTAGTAAAACCTATTTCTGGATCTGCAGCACTTGGAGTTACTACTGAATTAATAGCTACACATGGTCCAGATTCCTTTATTGGAAGACTAGCATCTACCATGCAAGGAAGCACCGATACAACTCTGTATATTTTAACTGTATATTTTGGTGCTGTGGGAATACGGAAGATGGGTTACGCCCTTAAAGTTGGACTTTTAGCAGATTTAATTGGTATAATAGCAGCGATAGTTATTGTAACTTTAGTGTTTGGTTAATCTCGGATAATGGATAAAATCACTTATGTAGCGTTAAGATAAACTTAGCGCTATTATTATGCTTAAAAAAAGAATGGAATTGGTGGATACTATGTCAAATACATATGAACGTTTACAAAAAGTTATTGCCCAAAGTGGAGTAACTTCTAGAAGAAAAGCGGAAAAATTAATTGAGGAGGGAAAAGTAAAAGTTAATAATAAAGTCGTCACTGAACTAGGTACAAAGGTTAGTCCAGATGACAAAATTGAAGTTAATGGTATTCAATTAGAAAAAGAAGTTCCTGTACATTACCTTTTTTATAAACCAAGAGGTGTTATTTCAAGTGTGAAAGATGAAAAAGGTAGAAAGGTCGTAACGGATTTCTTTCCTGAAATTGAAGAAAGAATTTATCCTGTGGGAAGATTAGACTATGATACTTCTGGAATTCTCCTTCTTACAAATGACGGTGAATTTGCTAATTTGGTTATGCACCCGAAACATGGTGTAGAAAAAGTATACGTTGCAAAAATAAAAGGTATTCCTTCGAAACTTGAGCTTGGACGTCTAAGAAAGGGTGTAAAGGA
Source organism: Ornithinibacillus jepli (assembly GCF_047228935.1). Lineage (NCBI taxonomy): Bacteria > Bacillati > Bacillota > Bacilli > Caryophanales > Bacillaceae > Ornithinibacillus > Ornithinibacillus jepli. The sequence goes on along the minus strand of NZ_JBFEGG010000001.1, from coordinate 1,123,891 downwards.
TAATGGAGAATTGTTAAAGGCTATCAAGTATCGAGTGATATCTTCAGATAAAAAGAAAAATACTATGATATTAGAGCTAACTTTACAAGAAGGAAAAAATCGTCATGTTCGTCGAATGATGGAACAATTAGGATACCCAGTAATGAAGCTAAAGCGTGAAAGATATGGAATGTTAACTCTTGATGGGATGCGTGTCGGGGAATATCGTAAGCTAACTCCAAAAGAAGTAAAGCAAATGATAAACCTTGCCACACAAATTGTTGAAGATTAGACATAATTTCATTGACCAAATAATGGTATAATTGGTCGGGGAGTGATGTATGTGAAAATTGAACAAGCAAAGCTAAATAAAAAGAATAAGCGAAGAAATAGATTAATATTCCGATCTGTAATATTAGCCTTACTCCTTCTAGCTGTAGTTTATGCACTAGTTACTAATATTACAGCAGACAGAACAATTTATAGGGCAGGAGACATGGCTCCAGATTTCCAATTAAACCAGGTGAATAATCATAATGAATTAGAGACAGTTCGTCTTAGTGATTATAAGGGGAAAGGTGTCATGCTGAATTTCTGGGGAACTTGGTGTGAGCCTTGCGAAGCAGAGATGCCTTATATGCAATCCTTATACCCAGAGTATAAGGAAAAAGGTGTAGAAATTATTGCGGTAAGTCTAGATGCAACTGAATTTGTAGTGGATAAATTTATTGATAAGTATAATTTAACTTTCCCTATACCTCATGACACTAAAGACCAAGTTCGTGATTTATATAAAATTGGTCCAATACCAAGTACCTTTTTTATTAGTCCGGAGGGAGAGATAGTTGAAATTGTGGAAGGTGCTCTAACGTTAGAGCGATTAGAGAGCTATTTAAAACAAATTCAACCTTCTGAATCATAATTGTGAGAGGGATAAATATGAAACATATAAAGTGTGAATGTGGACATGTCAATCCAGAGGGTACTGTCCTTTGTGAAGCCTGTGGTAAACCAATTGATATAAACCAACATATTGATGGTAATGACAAGAAAAAACTTCTGAACATGCGTTATGAGGGAAGTGCGAGAAGATCAACTACGTATAATAAAACAGTTATTGATAAGGTATGGAACTTCTTCTCTTCTGTAAAAGTTGCTGTTTGGTTGATTGTTATTGCGTTAGTTGCTTCAGGAATCGGAACTATTTTACCTCTAGAGCAATATATTCCTGCGGACGCTGTTTCTAGGGATCCGGCTATTTTCTATAAAGAGACGTATGGGTTATTCGGGCAAATTTATTATCAATTGGGTTTTCATAGACTTTACAGTTCTTGGTGGTATTTAATTCTAATTGCGGCTATAGGTGTATCATTAGTTATTTGTAGTATCGACCGTTTTGTTCCGCTGTATCGTGCTCTAAAACGCCAAAGGGCAAAGAGACATGAATCGTTTATTAATAGACAGCGATTCTATAGTGAGACAGAAACCGTTTCAATGGAAGAAGTAGAAATTGTTAAAGAGCGATTAAAAAAACAACGCTATCGAATTAAAGAAGAAGATGGACATATTGTTGCTGAAAAGGGAAGATTTTCTAGATGGGGTCCTTATGTAAACCATATTGGTCTTATAATTATTTTGATTGCGGCTCTCCTACGGACTACATCCTTCTTCTATTTAGAAGATTATGTATGGGTACGAGAAGGGGAAACACGTGTTATTCCTGGAACTGGTGGGGAATACTATATCGAGAACCATGAATTTATTCTAGATACATATGACGAAAATGATGAACGATTCCAAGAAGCACTTCAATTAGAAGGTAGAGTAATCCCTAGTAATTTTCAAACAAATGCTACAATATATCATGCTGAGGAATCGGAAGTTCTTGGTGCTGAAGAAGACCTGATAAAAGTAGATGAATATGAAATTAGTATGAACAACCCTGCAAAAATCGGTAGTTATACCATTTACCAACAAGGTTATCAATTAAATGAGTTTTCTAAGATGACATTTAAGATTTATGAAATGAACGACCCAGATGCAGAGGCACTTGGTGAATTCTCAATTAATCTATTTGATTTGCAAACAAAGTATGAGCTAGAAAATGGATTCACAGTTGAAGTAGTCGAGTATTATCCGGATTATGAGCTGACTAACGAAGGAGTAAAATCAGAAACAAATGAGTCTAATAATCCAGCATTTGTTTTCAATTTATATCCACCAGATAGTGAAGAACCGGAAATTAGTTTTGTCGGAGATGTAATTGGATCTGCAGAAGATTTAGGAATTGATACGAATGTAGTTGACCTTCAACCAATGGGACATGTAGTTGGTTCATTTGCACCATCTATAGACGCTACAGGAGAAAATCAATATCGTATCTTAATTGATAATATAGAATTTGATCGTAAGAGTGGTCTAAGTATTAAACGTGATAACACACTACCATTATTCATGATAGGCGCGATTATCTTTATGATTGGTGTAATACAGGGTATGTATTGGCAGCATCGACGTGTATGGATACATCCTAAACATAATGGCATTCTATTAGCTGGTCATACGAATAAAAACTGGTATGGTTTGAAAAAAGATATAGAAAAAATACTAGAAGATACTAATATTAATATGGTACAAGATCAAAAAGAAGATTAATAGTAACAAGGAGGAAACTCATGGAGAGTTTATTGAGTACGAGTAGTACCATGCTTTATACAGCGTTTGTATTATACTTGGTAGCGACATTGTTTTTTGGTGGTACCATTCGTGATAAACATACAGATAATAAGAAATCAGGTTTTGTAGGGATATTAGCAATTTCCATTACTATACTAGGCTTCCTTGCTCAACTAACTTATTTTATTACAAGATGGATGGCTTCGGGACATGCTCCAGTGAGTAATATGTTCGAATTTGTTACGTTCTTAGGAATGTGCTTAGTATTAGCCTTTATCATTATTTACTTTATTTATAGGTTAAATATTTTAGGTTTATTTGCATTACCTATTGCGTTAATATTTATCGGATATGCAGTCATGTTCCCGACAGCTATTGCGCCACTAGTTCCATCGCTACAAAGCCATTGGTTATATATTCATGTAACAACTGTGGCGTTAGGATCAGGGATTTTATTCATTAGTTTTGTTGCTGGTATAATTTACTTGATTTATAATATTGATCAAAACAAGCGCTCAAGTCGTGTTATATGGCTTGAAGTAGTTTTATATTCAATTTTTCTAGTTATTGGTTTTATTGTCATTTCTGCTGTATTCAACATGATGAACTACAGTGCTAACTTTGAATATCCGCTAAATGATGAAGTTGTAGAAACAGAATATACATTACCACCGATAGCCGCACCATATGATGGTACTTTGTTAACGGAAGACGTTATGAAGCCTTGGTTTGAAACGCCTTCATGGATGCATGGAGCTGATGCAGGCAAAAAATTTAATACGGTAATATGGTCGTTTTTAGCTGGTTCTATTCTATACGGATTAGTACGGTTAATTTTTAGAAAACGAGTTGGAGCATTAATCCAACCATTACTTAAAAGTGTTAAACTAGATCTGGTAGATGAAATTAATTATCGCTCAGTTGCAATTGGTTTTCCCGTTTTTACTTTAGGAGGATTAATTTTCGCATCCATTTGGGCTGAAAAAGCATGGGGGCGCTTCTGGGGATGGGATCCAAAAGAGGTTTGGGCTTTAGTTACGTGGTTCTTCTATGCTGCGTATTTACATTTAAGGTTGTCTCGTGGTTGGCATGGAGAAAAATCTGCTTGGTTAGCAGTTATAGGGTTTGGTATCATCATGTTTAACTTAATTGTAGTTAATTTAGTACTCGCAGGTTTGCACTCTTACGCATAATTATTCTTCATAAAACATGACATTTTTAGTACAATGTCATGTTTTCTCATACATTTAAAGAAGGTTGGTTTATACTAAATAATAGATTTAATAAGGGGGAGCAAATCAATGGAAAATAGTACAAGAGTACTTGTAGTTGATGATGAAGAAAGAATCCGCCGACTAATTCGGATGTATTTAGAACGTGAAGATTTAGTTGTAGAAGAGGCTGAAAATGGAACTGAGGGCTTAAGGTTGGCATTAGAGAAAAATTATGATGTGATCCTATTAGATATAATGATGCCAGAAATGGATGGTATAGAAGTATGCCAAGAACTTAGAAAAGAAAAGAATACCCCGGTTATTATGCTTACAGCAAAAGGTGAAGAAACGAACCGGGTACAAGGGTTTGAAGTAGGGACTGATGATTATATTGTTAAGCCATTTAGTCCTAGAGAAGTAGTACTTCGTGTTAAGGCATTATTACGTCGTACAGGAGCACAATTGAATCAAGAGTTAAATTCACAGACAAAAGATTTACTAGTCTTTCCACATTTAACTATTGATCATGATGCACATCGTGTTACGGCTGACGGACAGGAAGTAGCACTTACCCCTAAAGAGTATGAACTATTGTGCTACTTAGCTAAGTCACCGGATAAAGTTTTTAACCGAGAACAGTTGTTAAAAGATGTTTGGCAATATGAATTCTTTGGTGATTTAAGAACTGTTGACACACATGTTAAACGTCTTCGCGAAAAATTAAATACAGTGTCCAAAAAAGCTGCTAAAATGATCGTAACGGTATGGGGTGTTGGATACAAGTTTGAGGTAGATGATGAATAATGTTTTGGCGTAGTGTAGTTGGGAAGCTAGCAGTAACTATATTATTGCTAGTTTCTTTTGTTCTATTTATATTAACTGTATTTTTACTGGAGTTTTTTGAAAACTTCCATGTTCAAGAAGCTGAAGCAGACTTGTTGCAAACGGCAACGAAAGTATCTGTTATGGTAGAAAATCATGAAGATAAATCTTTAGTACGTGAAACGACTGAACGGGTAAAAGACCCGTCCAGCAAGGTAATTATTTTATTTTCTGATGGAGATTATTGGAGTTCTGATACCGATGACCAACAGTTAGCGAGTTTAGAAGACAAATGGATAATTGATCATTCTAATGTAGACAATATTAATTCCTCTAACGATACTCTCAAGGACGAGATTGAGGGTTCCGAACAAGAACCGGGTATAATGTTAGTTGGAAAAGCAGTACCTAATACGGATGCAGTTGTTTTAGTTTATCAATCACTTGCTATTGTTGATAGGACAAAAGCTGAAACTACTAAAATTATTTTAGGTGCAGCGGCAATTGCAATCGTTTTAACAACCATTTTTGCCTTTTTCCTATCCACTCGCATAACCTCACCACTTATCAAGATGAGAGAAGCTGCCTTTGATTTAACAAGAGGTGAATTTAATACGAAGGTTCCTATTTTGACCCATGATGAAATAGGTGAATTAGCAATGGCTTTTAATCATATGGGAAGACAGTTGAAATTCCATATTAATGCACTTAGACAGGAGAAGGAGCAATTATCGAGTATTGTTAATTCAATGGCAGATGGTGTTATTACACTAAGTCGCAATGGAGATATTATTGCAACAAATCAACCTGCTGAAATGTTTATGGATGATTGGTATTTTGAAAAAAATTTATCAAGAGATTCCGGACAGCTTAAATTACCAAATGAATTAATGGATACCCTTCAACAAGTTATTGAAGGGGAAAAAGAAGTAATTGAGGAAATAACCTTACAAGGTAGAACATGGGTTATGATTATGACTCCTTTATACGACCAGTCATATATTCGTGGAGCGGTAGCGGTTATTCGTGATATGACAGAGGAACGTAGATTAGATAAATTAAGAAAAGATTTCATTGCCAATGTCTCTCATGAACTCAGAACACCAATTTCAATGTTGCAAGGATACAGTGAAGCTATAGTAGATGATATCGCTGATAGTAAAGAGGAAAAAAATGAATTAGCTCAAATAATTTATGAAGAATCATTAAGGCTAAGCCGATTAGTAAATGAGTTACTAGATATGGCTAGTATGGAAGCTGGTCACTTAACCTTAAATACAGAAAAGGTAGAGGTTACTCCTTACATCGAACGAATTTATCGTAAGTTTCAAGGCATTGCTACCGAGAATCAGGTAGATTTCAAACTTATTAAGGATGTTTCACAATCATTTGCATATTTTGATCCAGACCGTATTGAACAAGTGTTTACTAATCTAATTGATAACGCCATCCGTCATACTAAAGAAGATGGATATGTAAAAGTTTCCGTTACCAATGATGAAAATGGATTTTCAGTTTCCATTGAAGATAGTGGTAGTGGGATACCGGAAGAAGATTTACCTTTTGTATTTGAACGTTTTTATAAAGCAGATAAATCTAGAACGAGAAATAAGCATGTGAAAGGGACTGGGCTCGGCCTTTCTATTGCTAAAAATATCGTGAAATCTCATAAAGGTACCATTACCGTGAAAAGTAAAATTAATGTTGGAACAACGTTTAATTTCATACTTCCGAAAGATGATGAGATATAAGTCTTGTATTTTAAAAATTGTGTGTTACTATAATTATTAGAATTGAATACAAGCGTTTTGATATTGGTGATTTTCTTAAAAGGGAATCTAGTGAAAGTCTAGAACTGTCCTCGCAACTGTAAAGTGATGACGAAATAAGCGACAACCACTGTAGAGAAATCTATGGGAAGGGCTTAGAGTAGGTTCGTAGTCACAAGTCAGTAGACCTGCCAGTATCTTTTGTATCAATGATCCCGGGGATAGGACAATTGAGACAATCTTGTACATAATAGGCTTATTTATGCTTTTTTTGTTTACAGACTGTCAAAAGAGTTAACTAGTTACGGGGTTAGCTCTTTTTTTATGCACCTGTTCTCTAATTTATGACATGGAGGAGACAATAATGAAATCAATACTATTAAAACTGCTTACTGTAACAATTACATTAGTAGTTCTTACGGCTTGTGGAACTAATGATTCATCAAATAATGCATCTCAGAATCAAAATAACACAGCCGAAAACAGTGAACAACAAGAAGAAGCTACAGTTAGAATAGTCCTTTCTAAAAATAAAGAAGCCGAGGTATTAGAAGAAAAAGAAGTAGAAATTGAAGAAGGCGACAATTTATTGGATGTTATGAAAGCGAACTTTGATATTGAAGAAGAAGGTGGATTTATTAATTCACTTGAGGGATTAGCGTTAGATGAAGAAAAGAAAATGTCATGGATGTTTTCCATTAATGGTGAAATGTCAATGGTAGGTGCAGCTGAAGTCGAACTTAAAGATGGAGACATTATTAATTTCGATTATCAATCTTGGGAATGAGCTAATTGAATATCTATAAAATTACCCTTTTAGCTTTACTTGCAGCATTAGCTGTAGTTGGACGTATTCTGTTAAGTGTTATACCTAATGTTCAACCCGTAACTTCAGTAATAATCATAAGTGGAATTTTCTTAGGTCCAGTTGCAGGTATGATTTTATCCATTTTAATCACTTTTTTATCTAATATGATTCTAGGAACAGGTATTTGGACTATTTGGCAAATTATTTCCTGGGGATTAATAGGAATTATCAGTGGAGTAATTGGTAAGACAATGAAAAAAATTCCGTTCTATGTTGTCTTAATTCTTGCTATTTTTAGTGGGTACTTGTATGGTTTCATCATTTCTTTAACAAACTACCAAATTACTGGGCAAGGGTTCCTTGTCTATTATTTGGCTGGATTACCATTCGATACGTATCATGCAATTGGTAATACAGTTATCATGGTACTGTTATATCCAACAATCTCATTCATTTTTCAAATATATATCCAAAAACATATGAACACCAACTAAATGTTGGTGTTCTAACATCAATCTTCATACTTTAACGGATTCTCCTCAAAAGGATGCTCTGCTATTTTAATGGAGTCACTGGGACACCCTTCATAAGCATCTAGAACATCATCTTCTAATTCTTCTGGAATTTCTCTATTCCCAGTATTATTATCTATCATAACAAAGGCTATACCTTCATCATCATAATCGAACAGCAATGGGCAAGTTACCCCACAAGCACCACAGGCAATACATGTATCTTTATCTACAATGGTATATTTAACTCTCATTATTCCTATCCTCTCACATAACTCTAATCACTATAAAAACAGGTGCTACTTTCTATTGTAAAATGTAAATTATTATTATTCAACTATCCCATCAATGATATGATAGAAGTATGTTTTAAAGAGGGGTTAAAAATATGTATATCGAAGGGCTTTTATTAGATTGTATCGATCGTATTAAAACAAACCGTTCTGTTTTTGGAATATATCATGTAATTACGGGAAAAAAATCTATACAATCTGTTCATGATGCAAGGCTATTTCAGGTAGAAAAGTACTATGGTATATATCAATCATTTTCGAGACAATCGTTTATTAATACGATTAATAAAATGACTGAAAATGGCTGGCTTATTAAACTAGACACGGATGGTTTCTATGAGATAACTTTAAATGGAAAGCAAATATTAAATAAATATTTGGATACTTCAATATATAATAGTGTAAATGGATTAGCTATGTCCGGAAAGGACCATACATTTTTAGAGAGATTGTATTTACTAGTCCAAACGTATTCTAATATTCAATCAAATTATTCTTCATTTATTCCTGTTATTGATAATCAAGATATTAGCAATTGGGTCAAAAATTTCTATCGTAACAATAGAAATAAAAACACTGCTAAAAGGTTGTATGAAGAACTACATCATCTATTTTCAAGTATATCTAGCTTAGAGGCAAACTTTTTCGTTGACCGACTAAGTGGTTATCGCCATTATGGAATGAGTATGAACCAATTAGCAAAGGAATATGAGCTGACAATAGAAGATGCCAATATATTATTATTGGCCATTACCCATCACTTGTTAGCGTTAATAGAAAATAATATTGAGAAATATAGTATACTTTCACAATTAATCCAAATTAGCGATAACAGTAAATTTATTACGAAAACAGCACACCAAACGTATCAATTATTAAAGAATCAAGGTAGTATAGAAGATATAGCTAGAAAAAGAAATTTAAAAATAAATACAATTTACGACCATATTGTTGAGATTGCTTTGTATGACTCTAAATTTGATATTTTAGGCTTTGTATCGCTAGAGGAACAAGAAGAAATAATAAAAGTCGTTAGAAAGAAGCAAACCTTGAAACTAAAAACGATTAAAGAAAATTGCAGGGAAACAATAAGTTATTTCCAAATTAGGCTTGTTCTTACGAGATTAAAGGGGCTATTACCGGAGGAAGAAGGCTATGTATAAAAGGTTATCGTTAGAAAATGAACTTGAACATTATTTCGGATATTCGGAATTTCGAACTGGTCAAAAGGAGATTATTTCTGATTGTTTAGATGGAAAAGATGTATTAGGCATTCTTCCAACTGGTACAGGTAAATCAATTTGTTACCAGTTACCGTCCAGACTTCTTGACGGTATAACGATTGTAGTATCACCATTAATTTCTTTAATGATGGATCAAGTAAAAGAGTTAAAAGCTAAGAATTATAAAGAAGCAGTCGCAATTAATAGTTTTTTAGATTATGAAAATAGAAAATATATATTCCGGAACATAAACAAGTATAAATTAATCTACGTATCGCCAGAAATATTACAACAGAAGGAACTTCAATCCTATTTGCAAAGTCTTTCTGTTAGTTTGTTTGTTGTAGATGAAGCCCATTGTATTTCACAATGGGGGCATGAATTTAGACCAGATTATCAAAAATTAGATACTATTACTGAAATGTTAGGTAATCCGCCTGTTCTGGCATTAAGTGCAACGGCAACTAATGAAGTACAAGAAGATATTATTTCTTCACTTAAACGCCCATCTATGATCAAACATGTCTTTCCTATGGATAGAACTAACATTGCTCTTTCCGTTCAGGAAGTGGTAAATAACGAAGAAAAGCTGGAAATAATTACTAGTGTTCTTAAGGAAAGAAAGATGCCTTCTTTAATATATTTCTCTAGTAAATCTGCAGCTGAAAATGTTTCACACATACTTTCTGAGAGGCTTCCTGACCATCGGATTGCCTATTATCACGGTGGCATGGAACAAATGGATCGTATTGCAATACAACAACAGTTTATGAATGACCAAATAGACATAATTTGTTGTACTAGTGCATTTGGAATGGGGATCAATAAAAATAACATTCGATTTGTATTTCATTATCATTTTCCAGGTCAACTAGAATCCTTTATTCAAGAAATAGGTAGGGCGGGTAGAGACGGTCATCAAAGTGTTAGTATTCTATTGTATAGTAAGCAAGATATTTTCTTACCAAAGCAAATGATAGAAAGTGAGCTACCATCAGATGAGGATTTAATGCGTGTCTATCGAGGCATACATTCCTATCAAAAAAATAATTTATCTTTGCCACATAATATTGAGGAAATTGAATCATTTTTTGAAGTTAGTGAGGTACAATGGAGATTTATTTCTTTTCAATTAGATAAACATGGCATCAATTTAGAAAATGGTTTAAAATATGACCAAAGTAAAATTGAACAAACATTTAAACTAATTCAGAATATTCGTGATGAACGACTGCTATTAAAGCAATCCAAGTTAAATGATATATTAAGATGGATCCAGGCAGAAGGCTGTTTAAGAGAAAAACTTTATACAAAATTCCAAAAAGTCTATACAAAGATTGATGAATATTGTTGTAGTAACTGCGGAATTAATCTGCAAAGCTTTAAACCAGATCAGACGAATAAAAACAGGTCAACACAATCATGGGAAATTAAATTAAAGCGTTTATTGTTAATAGGAGAGTAATATGAAGCAATCAGAAATCGCAAAGCAGCTTACAGATCAAAAATTGAGAAAAGCAGTTGTCTTTTCACAAATATTGTTATTATTGATATCGGTTATATTGAGTTTTATTCTATTTGAGCGTTTTGCTGATTGGATAAATTTATTTACAGTAAATCTGAAAGAAATAGTTTATTTCGGTATAGTACCGGGAATTGTTATTGTACTTATTGACCTCATAATGATTTCCTCTTTATCGAATTCGTACTATGATGACGGTGGTATTAATAAACGAATCTTTACTAATATTTCTCTCCCTAAAATTTTTCTTATTACATTATTAGTAGCAGTCTCAGAAGAACTATTATTCCGTGGTGTTTTACAAACGAATTATGGCTATCTTATTGCAAGTATTACCTTTGCATTGGTACATGTGCGATATTTACGTAAGCCTATCCTTTTGATTTCTGTTTTATTAGTAAGCTTTGTAATTGGGTATATATATATAATTACTGGTAGTTTAGTCGTTACCATAACCACACATTTTTTAATTGATTTTTTATTAGGATTACTTATCCGTTATAAGATTTGGGGTGATTAACATGGAAGATACTAAAACAACGAATAGCCAAGATCAAGCTGATGAGCTAAAAACTATTTTAAGTGAATTGAACCGACATCAAAGAGAGGTAATTCCAGATGAAGATCATAATGTTGACAGTACAAATCAGAAAGATATTAGTGTACTAAATCTTCCCCCAAGAAAAGAGGTTCACGGCCATAAGAGAAAAAGAACACATTTAAAAATTACAAAACCTTTTTTAAGATTAGCTTTTGTTGTAGTATTACTACTAGCCGTATTGGTTATCCTTTTTATTCTAGGGGATGGGATGATTTCTTTTTAAAAAATAATGAATTTCTCCTTATGTAAAAGTTAACTTGTATAACGTTCAACAATTTATAAAAAAGCATATACTAATAAAAACAATTTCATTGTAGCTAGATAGGCTAACCTTTGAAGAGGAATATTTTGTTCATTTGAGGAGGATGCTATGTGCGTATTGAAAGGGTGTCCAGTAGTCAATTTACAATATTTTTAACGTTTGATGATTTGGTAGAGCGGGGATTTAATAAGGAGGAGTTGTTAACTGATGCTACAAGCATCCAGAACCTCTTTACAGATGTTATGTATGAAGCAAGTTCAGAGTTAGGTTTTGAACTTGAGGGTAAGCTTTATGTGCAAGTCTATCTTATGCAAGCACAAGGTATGCATGTTATTGTGACGCAAAACGCTGATAATATAGATTGGGATGAGGATTTCATTGAAATGAAGGTTACACTAGACGAGAGCAGAGAGTTAATTTTTTCATTTGATGATTTTGAAAGCATAATACAAGTATCTTCCTATTTAAACACGTTATCTGTAAATGGCGGACAAATATTTTATATGGGAAGCCGCTATTATATGCTTCTAAGACGAGATGAACTAGGAGGTAATAATAAAGAAAATATTATTGCACTCATGTCAGAGTTCTCAAATCCTAGTATTGTTACGTCTTATCGACTTAAAGAATATGGGAAAATTATTATTAAATCAAATGCAATCGAAACCATTATGAAGGCTTTTAATTAATTCAGTATTTTTATAATATTATTAGAAATGATATATAGTAGTAAGCGTTTACATTTTTTATAAAATTAATAAGAAAAAGAGGGTTTTTATATTGCATATTTGTTTTTAACGTGTATACTAATCTCTGAGAATAGCTATTATAAATATTTATATGTTCCTTAGGAGGTAAATTCATGGTAGCCGAAAAAGCAGCAGATTCTACCAAAGAGAAAAATGATCAAATGGATGTACTTAACTCAACACAAACTGTTGTAAAAAATGCACTGGAGAAACTGGGTTACCCTGATGAAGTTTATGAGTTGTTAAAAGAGCCACTTCGTATGATGACAGTTCGTATACCTGTACGTATGGATGATGGATCAACTAAAATCTTCACTGGATATCGTGCACAACACAATGATGCTGTAGGACCTACAAAAGGTGGAATCAGATTCCATCCCGATGTAACGGAAAGAGAAGTAAAGGCATTATCTATATGGATGAGTTTAAAAGCTGGAATAGTTGACCTACCCTATGGTGGTGGTAAAGGTGGCATAATTTGCGACCCACGTGAAATGTCATTCCGTGAGCTAGAAGCTTTAAGTCGTGGATATGTAAGAGCAGTTAGTCAAATTGTTGGACCAACGAAAGACATTCCTGCACCAGATGTTTTCACTAACTCTCAAATTATGGCATGGATGATGGATGAATACAGTAGAATTGATGAATTTAATAGCCCTGGTTTCATTACAGGAAAACCAATAGTACTAGGCGGTTCACATGGTAGAGAATCTGCAACGGCAAAAGGTGTTACAATTTGTATCAATGAAGCTGCTAAGAAACGCAACATTGATGTTAAAGGTGCAAAAGTAATTGTACAAGGGTTTGGAAACGCTGGAAGCTTTTTATCGAAGTTTTTACATGATGCTGGTGCTATCGTTGTTGGCATTTCAGATGCATATGGTGGGTTATATGACCCTGAAGGGTTAGATATTGATTATCTATTAGACCGTAGAGATAGCTTTGGTACTGTCACGAAATTATTTAATAATACCATTACAAATAAAGAATTATTGGAACAAGAATGTGATATACTTGTACCTGCAGCTGTAGAAAATCAAATTACAAAAGAAAATGCGAATAACATAAAAGCAACTATTGTTGTGGAAGCGGCGAATGGACCAACTACAATGGAAGCAACTAAAATCCTAACTGAAAGAGGGATTTTACTCGTCCCTGACGTACTTGCTTCTGCTGGTGGCGTTACAGTATCTTATTTTGAATGGGTTCAAAACAACCAAGGTTTTTATTGGACGGAAGAAGAAATTGATGAAAGACTTTACCAAACGATGACAAAGGCTTTTAATACCATATATGATACAGCTGAAACAAGAAGAATTGATATGCGTTTAGCTGCATACATGGTTGGAGTTAGAAAAATGGCTGAAGCATCTCGCTTCCGTGGCTGGGTATAACTTGTATGAATAATGATACAAAAAGCTCTTATCATATAAAAAGATAAGGGTTTTTTGATTTTTAGTTAAGGGGAAGTGCGATTAATGAGTATACAGAAGGAAAAGGTAATTATCATTGGTGCTGGACCTTGTGGACTAGCATGTGCAATTGCATTAAAGGAAAAAGGTATAGAATCTTTAATTATTGAAAAAGGAAATGTTGTTAATTCCATACACAATTATCCAACACATCAGACATTCTTTAGTTCAAGTGATAAGTTAGAAATAGGAGGTATTCCGTTCATTACAGAAATGCAAAAGCCAAAAAGAAATCAAGCGCTAGCTTATTATAGAAATGTTGCAGAAAGAAGTAATTTGAGGATACACTCATATGAAAAAGTAACCTCTTTAAAAAATGAAAATAATAAGTTCAATGTATTAACTGAGAAATTCACTGGAGAAGAACAAAGTTATGAAGCTGAACAAGTTATTATTGCAACTGGATATTATGACCAACCTAACTATATGAATATTCCTGGTGAAGAGTTACCAAAAGTTCATCATTATTTTAAGGAAGGGCATCCTTATTTTAATAAGAATGTTGTCGTAATTGGAGGCAAGAATTCAGCGGTAGATGCTGCCTTAGAACTCCATAAAGCAGGTGCGCATATTACCGTTTTATATCGAGGAGACAATTATTCTAAAAGTATTAAACCGTGGATATTACCAGATTTTGATTCATTAGTAAGAAAAGATATTATCAGGATGGTATTTAAGGCAGAGGTTCTAAAGATAACGAATGAAGCAGTTTATTATCAGATTGAAGATAAAGAGTATAAAATTGCTAATGATTTTGTTTTTGCAATGACAGGGTATCGCCCAGATGTAAAGTTAATTAAGGAGATAGGGGTTCAGTTTAATCCTGAGAATGGTAAACCGATATATGATGAAGGGACATATGAAACTAATATAGAAGGTGTATTTGTAGCAGGTGTTGTAGCAGCCGGTAATAACAACAATGAGATTTTTATTGAAAATGGAAGATTTCACGGAGAGAAGATAGCAGACGTCATTGCATCCCGTACAAATTAGTGTAGAGGAGAATTCACGTGGAAATAGGTGTTACAACTTTTGTAGAAACAACCCCAGATATTAAAACAGGTGAAGTATTAAGTCATCCTGAAAGAATTCGTGAAGTAGTAGAAGAAATAGTTTTAGCGGATGAAGTTGGACTCGATATATTTGGAGTGGGGGAGCATCATCGGAAAGATTATGCAAGTTCAGCACCTGCTGTTTTATTGGCAGCAGCGGCGTCAAGAACCAAAAAGATCAGATTATCTAGTGCGGTAACAGTGCTATCTTCTAATGATCCAGTTCGTGTTTTTCAAGATTTCGCAACAATAGATGCCATTTCTAACGGTAGAGCAGAAATAATGGCAGGTCGTGGCTCTTTTATTGAATCGTTTCCTTTATTTGGCTATGACTTAAAAGATTACAATGAACTCTTTGATGAAAAATTAGAATTATTGTTAAAGATTAGGGAGTCGGAAGTTGTATCTTGGGAAGGAAAACATAGGGCATCGATACATAATCTTGGAATATACCCTAGACCAGTACAAAAACCAATTCCAGTATGGATTGCAAGTGGTGGAACACCAGAATCAATTGTTCGTGCGGGTGTATTAGGATTGCCGTTAGCTCTGGCAATTATTGGTGGTAGCCCATTGCAATTCGCCCCATTAGTTGACTTGTATTATCGCGCAGCATCACAAGCAGGGCACGATCCATCCAAATTAATTGTAGCTTCACATTCGCATGGATTTATTGCTGATAGTGTGGACGAAGCAGTTGAAAAATTCTTTCCTCCAACACAACAAGCGATGAATGTATTAGCAAAAGAGCGTGGATGGTCTCTATATACTAGAGGTACGTTTGACCATGCTAGAAGTTTAGAGGGGGCATTATATGTAGGTGATACAAAAACTGTTGCGGATAAAATAGTTTTATTACGTAAACATGTTGGCATTAAACGGTTTATGCTCCATGTTCCAGTGGGATCAATGCCACATGAGGATGTAATGAGAGCTATAGAGTTACTGGGTAAAGAAGTAGCTCCTTTAGTTCGAGAAGAAATTACTCGTTGGGAAAATGAGAGAGGCTGAGACAAAAGTTTTTTAGTCAAATGAATAACCGAATGTAGTGCACCTACGACGCACTGGAAATATACTGCACTTTCACTTCCAGCACAAGCGCGACATCTGCTCGAAAAGACCTCGAAGTGTCTTCTTTGCACCTCACAGTACAAGTGCGACATCTGCTCGAAAAGACCTCGAAGTGTCTTCTTTGCACCTCACAGTACAAGTGCGACATCAGCACGAAAGAACCTCGCTGTGTCTTCTTTGCCGCGGGGGGCTGGTGAGCCAGGCTGCTACTTGAATAATCTTCTCTGTAGCTTTGCACCGAGGAAACCTGCTGCTGCGTAGCATTACTAGCAGACGCAGATGCATACTCGGGGTCTCACCGGTGCCTTTCCTCCCGGTGCTAGTATGGTGAATCATTCGGCTTTACTTCTGTACAATTTTGTTATGTCCCAGCCTCTTTCATTAAATATCATTTTCAAAAATCTTTCTTAATTCGTGTATATCAGTCGTATTTTCCAATGCGATGAGTAATTTTATCCTTGCTTTTGGTCCAGTTAATCCGTTAGTAAAAATTATTCCCATTTCTTTTAATTTCTTTCCTCCACCTTCATATGCATAAGTGGGTTGTACTGCACCTCGGAAGCTTCTGGATACTAATACTATTGGAATATTATCTGCTAAAATTTGTTCAATAGCTGGAAGTGTTTCTTTAGGAAGATTCCCTTGCCCCAATCCTTCAATTATTAACCCATCAGGTTTGCCATTGTTTACTAATTCAAAGATTTTACTATCCATTCCTGCATATGCTTTTAACAACGGAACATTTTTTGAAATGTCTTCCGCAGGATAAAAGGTTCTATAAGTTAACTGATGATGAAATTGGATCGAATCTTTTGTAATAATACCGATCGGTCCAAATTGTGGACTTTGAAAGGTTGCTATATTACTCGTTGATGTTTTCGTAACATTTTTTGCGCTATGAATTTCATCGTTCATTACCACTAATACCCCTTTTGAATATGCGTTAGGAGATAATGCAACCCGAATAGAGCTTATTAAATTATATAGCGCATCTGAGCCAATCTCATTACTAGAACGCATTGCTCCTGTTACAATAACTGGTTTTTCAGTATCTAAAACTAAATCTAGAAAATAAGCAGTTTCCTCCAATGTATCTGTTCCATGTGTTACAACTAACCCATCATATTCTAATAAAAACTTTTCAATAGACTTAGCTAACTTTAGCATATGTCTTGGTGTAATATGAGGAGATGGTAAAGAGAACTCGATATGCTCGTCAATTAGAACATTATCACCAAAATTATATGGAATATTTGACAGTGGATGTACATCCGTTGTAAGAATCTCCCCGGTTAGCTTATTTTCGAGCATAGAAATCGTACCACCTGTGTGAATGATGATAATTTTTTTCATAAAAAACACCTACTTTTCTAATAAATTATGTATTTCCAATCGTTTCGTAACATGGTACGATTGAATTAGTTAAGAAGGGGAAGGTTTACAATATGCTAGGAATTATATCTGCTGGGGTTGCTCCTGCACTTGCATTAATGTCTTTTTTTTATTTAAAGGACAAAATCACTGAGCCACTCCCATTGATTATACGAACATTTATTTTTGGTGGATTACTCGTATTCCCAATTATGTTCATCCAATATGCTTTTGAGAGTGATCAAATCGGAAATCTTTTTATCCAGTCCTTTTTTGTTGTTGCTTTTTTGGAGGAGTTTTTCAAATGGTTCATATTTATATATGTAATTTATCAACATACTCAATTTAACACCCACTATGATGGGATAGTATACGCGGTTTCCATTAGCCTTGGTTTTGCAACGGTAGAGAACGTTCTCTATTTGTTAGTAAATGGGATAGAATATGCTTTTACTAGAGCGCTATTTCCAGTATCCTCTCATGCATTATTTGGTGTCATTATGGGCTTTTACTTCGGGAAGGCAAAAATGAATCCAGAAAATAGAGCAGGAAATATTGTTTTAGCTTTGTTTATTCCTATCATACTACATGGAATCTATAATTTTATTTTAGGCTATGTTACGAATTGGGCTTTATATGTTATACCTTTCATGATATTACTTTGGTTTTTTGGCCTACACCGTGTAAAAATCGCAAATGCTAGTTCTTAATGTGACGTTGTTTAAAAGAGACTTTTAAAGTCTCTTTTTTTATTATGGAACAGATTAATAATTGGTTTATCTAGATTGGTATGCATAATTTAGAAGTTTCATCAAAAAATAGGTACTACTAGACAAACATGAAAGTGAGAGGTATTAACATGACTTTAAGAAAATACATCTTGTTACTTATTATATGTCTAATTGCAATTGGACTTCAAGAAACATACAATCCAAAACAAGTGGATGCCTTTACTAATCAGGTAATTCAAAGAGGAGCAGTTGGCAATGATGTTATAGAGCTGCAAGCTAGACTTCAATATATTGGCTTTTATAACGGAAAGATTGATGGTGTTTTTGGTTGGGAGACTTATTGGGCTTTACGTAATTTTCAAAAAGAGTTTGGGCTAGAAATTGATGGCCTTGCCGGATTAAAAACTAGACAAAAGCTAGTTGATGCGACTGAATTTAATGGTAAGTGGGTTCATGAACAACTCGCTAAGGGCAATGATTTTACGTATTATGGAGGAACAGATTTAACAAAACAGACAAAGAAGCCAACAGGTAAAAAAGGGGGCGGTGGAGGTGGACAAACTCAACAACCAACTCCGAACACGGGTACTACTAACGAAAATACAAACCAAGCTCCGAATACTGAAAACACCGCAAACAGGGAGAGGACTACTGCTGCAGTCAATGTACCTCAAGGTTTTTCTCAAAATGATATAGATTTAATGGCAAATGCCGTATATGGAGAAGCTAGAGGTGAACCTTATGAAGGGCAGGTTGCAGTTGCAGCAGTGATATTAAATCGTGTTGAGAGTAGTACTTTTCCAAATACTGTAGCTGGGGTTATTTTTGAGCCTAGAGCTTTTACAGCAGTAGCAGATGGACAAATATGGTTGACCCCGAATGCAAAAGCAAAAGAGGCGGTTCTTGATGCTATAAATGGTTGGGACCCAACAGGGGAAGCGATTTATTATTTTAATCCTGATACTGCTACATCTAGTTGGATATGGGGTAGACCACAAATCAAGCGTATTGGTAAGCATATCTTTTGTAAATAGGGGTGTTATATTATGTTGCGTTGGATAGTTATTGTTGTCTTAGCAGTAGGTGTAGTAGGAACTGCTGCTTGGGGTTATAAAGAGCACCAAGAAAAAAATGCGATATTAATTCAAGCAGAAAATACGTATCAACGAGCTTTTCATGAACTTACTTATAATATTGACTTAATGCATGATAAAATTGGTACAGCCATTGCCATGAACTCAAGGGAACGGTTGTCTCCACAGCTTGCAGAGATTTGGAGGCTAACATCTGACTCATTATCAAATGTTGGACAATTACCATTAACATTACTGCCGTTTAATAAAACCGAAGAATTTTTATCAAATATTGGTGATTTTACTTATCGGACTGCAATTCGTGATTTAGATAAAGATCCATTATCTGATAAAGAACTGAAAACATTAGAAGATCTCTACACCCAAGCTGGAGACATTAAGGAAGAGCTTCGTCAAGTGCAACATACTGCATTAGAAAATAATCTCCGCTGGATGGATGTTCAACTAGCATTAGCAACAGAAGATGAACAATCCGATAATACTATTATCGATGGTTTTAAAACTGTTGAAAAGAAAGTGGAAGGTTATTCAGAAGGAAATATAAATTCAGCTATATCTGGTACATCATCTGAAAATCATCAATACGAAAACATCCAAGGTAAAAAAATTAATGAAAACGAAGCGCTGCAATATAGTAAAGATTTATTCAATATAAATAATGTAAATAATTTAAATTTATCTGAAACGGGCGATGGAGCTGAAGTACCGTTATATAGTATTTCCTATTCTGAAGGAGATAAGAGGGCGTATTTAGATATCACACAAAAAGGTGGTCACCCTATTACGTTATTAGTTGATAGACCAATTGGAGAACAAAAAATTAGTTTAAATGATGGATATAAAATAGCAGAGGAATATATCCAGAATCATGATTTTGATGATATGGAACTATTCAATAGTAGTCAGTATGAAAATATTGGTGTATACTCATTTATTTATAATCAAAATGGTGTTCGGGTATTCGCGGATGCTATTGAGATAAAGGTAGCATTGGATAATGGAGACATCATGGGATTGACTGCTAATAACTATTATTTAAATCATCATGAACGTGATATTCCTGAACCTAAACTTACTTCAGATGAAGCTAGAGAATTTGTGAATCCTAATGTTGATATACAAGAAGAATTTTTAGCTGTAATTACGAATGACTTAGGTCAAGAAGTTTTCGTTTACGAGTTTTTAGGATTATTAGGTAACGATACGTATAGAATCTTTATAAATGCTATGGACGGAAACGAAGAAAAAGTAGAGAAATTAAATGGTAAAGAAATTAATTATGCAGGAATTTAGTTTGGGAGAGGGTTTAGTCCTTTCCCTTTTTTTATTTTTTTGTGATAATAAAAGATAAGCTATTATATCTTCAAATAGATTATGTGGGGGAGTATTATGAAGATTGGCGTTTTTTTAATAATAGAAGCATATAGCCTTGAAACAAATTCTATTGAAAAGTACCGTTGTAAAATTATTGATATGAATAGTAAATATATTTACGTTGATTATCCTGTTCACTTGAAGACGAAAAAAACGAGTGAAGCATTTAGAAGTGGTAGTAAAATGAATGTGGAGTATATTGGAAATGACCAATCTGTTTACCGCTTCAAAACCGAGGTCAAAGATAGAAAAAGAGGAAAGATACCAACTTTAGCTCTACTGAAACCTAAGGACGACGATGTTGAACGAATTCAAAGGAGACAATATGTTCGGGTTGACGCTGCAATAGATGCTGCCATACATAGTAAAGAAAATCATTTCGCACCTTTTACTACTGTGACGGTAGATATAAGTGGTGGAGGGATATCTATAATATTACCTAAAGGAATGAGTATTCAAGAAGAAGAGAATATATATATATATCTTGTTCTTCCTATGCTTTCTGGTGAATATTATTATCTTGATCTATCAGGCGAGATAGTGCGTATAATTCAAAATGAAAATAACGCAAATACTGCATCGGTTAAATTAGTTTCACTTAGTGAACAGGATAAACAAACAATAATACGGTATTGTTTTGAGAAACAGCGTGAAGCAAGGCAGAAAGAACTTCAATAACAACATGTGGATTGACAATGAGAGGAATGAATTTAAGTTATGAGGAAAAAGATTGCAGTTGCTATTGATGGACCAGCAGCAGCAGGGAAAAGCACAGTAGCAAAAATAGTTGCAAAGAAATTATCTTATATTTATATAGATACTGGTGCAATGTACCGAGCTATTACATTAAAAGCTTTAGAAAATTCTGTAGATGTAAATGAAGAAAAAGTGCTAGTATCGTTACTTGATTCAACTAGTATAAAGTTAATTCAAACAGAAGAAGGACAACGAGTTTTACTTGATAATCGAGATGTAACAGTAGATATTCGTACAAGTGACGTAACAAATAATGTTTCATATGTTGCAAAACACCCTAAAGTTCGTGAAGATATGGTAGCAAGACAACAACAATTAGCCAAAGCACGTGGTGTTGTTATGGATGGCCGAGATATAGGTACTAAAGTAATACCTGATGCGGAAGTAAAAATATTCTTAATTGCATCTGTCGAAGAGCGTGCTAAAAGAAGACATGTAGAAAATCTAAAAAAAGGCTTTCCATCGGACCTAGAAAATTTAAAGCTTGAGATTGAAAAACGAGATTTAATTGACTCAGAACGTGAAGCATCACCACTTGTAAAGGCAGATGATGCAATAGAAATTGATACAACATCACTTTCTATTGAGGAAGTTGCAGACCGTATATTGGAGAAAGTTTATAGTATTAAAAGTGAATAATGTAATTATCTTTAGTAGTCACAATTGCTTGACAAATATAGGTAAATATTAGAAGTTATAAAAAGGAAGTTTTTTATTTTCTTGTTATATGGATGCTTTGGTTAAGGAGGAATTGGAATGAGTGAAGAAAACTTAAATTTGCAAGTTGGGGATAAGGTAACAGGTACAGTTGTTAAAATTGAGGACAACCATGTTCTTGTTGATATTGGCTATAAAACCGAAGGAATTATTCCAATCGGCGAATTGTCTAATCTACATATCGATACTCCAAATGAGGTAGTAAAAGAAGGCGATACGTTATCTTTATCTATTAAAAAAATTGAAGATGATGAAGTAGTTCTTTCTAAAAAGACTGTCGATCAAGAGCTCGCATGGGGCGATTTAGAGAAGAAATTTGAATCTGGAGAAGTTTTTGATGTTCAAATAAAAGAAGTAGTTAAAGGTGGCCTTGTTGCAGATGTTGGCGTAAGAGGATTTATTCCTGCATCATTAGTAGAAGCGCATTATGTAGAAGATTTTTCTGTTTATCAAGACCGTACATTATCAGTGAAAATCGTGGAGTTAGATAAGGAACAGAACCGCATTATTCTTTCACACCGTGTCGTAGTAGAAGATGAACAAGCAAACAAAAAATCGGAAATTCTACAGTCTCTTGAGGTTGGACAAGTAATTGTAGGTACAGTCCAACGTATTACTGATTTTGGAGTATTTGTAGATATTGGAGGAATGGATGGATTAGTTCATATTTCCCAACTATCACACGACCATATTAGTAATGCAAGAGATGTAGTTTCTGAAGGAGAAAAAATTAAAGTAGAGGTTCTTTCCGTCGACCGAGATAATGAACGTATAGCCCTTTCTAGAAAGAAAGTACTTCCGGGACCATGGGAAAATATTGAAGATAAAATTAAACCTGGCCAAGTGGTGGAAGGTACAGTTAAACGGTTAGTTAACTTTGGAGCATTTATTGAAGTACTTCCAGGTGTAGAAGGTCTCGTTCACATTTCTCAAATAGCTAACCGTCATATCGGTACCCCTCAAGAAGTTCTAGAAGTTGGTCAATCAGTTAAGGTAAAAGTTCTCGATATTAATGAGTCTGAAGAAAGAATGTCTTTAAGTATTAGAGAATTAGAGGCTGAAGAGGAAGCAAAAGATTACAAGCAATATGAAAAAGATGAAGAACAATCGAGTTTCCAATTTGGTGATTTAATTGGTGATAAATTAAATAAGTTTAAACAATAAGTAAAAAAACTCCTTTCCTAAATACGGAAAGGAGTTTTTTGTTTAAAATCAACCCTTCAAAGCAATAATAAAGATGGGTGAGAACGTATGGATGGAATATTCTATTACTGGTTTAGTTGGATTTTATGGGTGATATTAACTTTTTTTATGCCCAAAAACAAGAACAGAACAATATACTCCGTTTGGATATTAATTACTATCATATTTTCTAATGTTTATATTACTAGTGACTATTTAGAAATATCTATAGCCTATCTATCCATCATAATAGGAGGATTTATACTACTTTCCACATTGAAACGTAAAGGAATTCTTCTATTCTCCGCATTTACTATAATGATTGGTTATGCAAGTTTATTAATTTGGGAAACGAATGCTCCAGTTTGGATTTTTATGCCAAGACTGCTAATTATTCCAATTATTTGCGTACTTTTAACAGTAATCCTCACCAAAAGATTTATTTCTAGAATTACGATCAGTTTAATCGGGTTATGTAGTGGAGAATTTTTATATAGTCTTTTATTAACTAATTATTCCATTACGAAGACTATCGGGGGCTTAATGTTTTTAGATACACTTTTTGTTGTTTTATTCATCATCGTCATTATTACGGCCGTCCAACTAGGGAAAGAAAGAGTATCGTTATTCTTATTCAATAAAATGAACAATATATGAGGTGGCAAAATGAATGAATATACATTGCCTATTGTATTAGGTGTAATTATTGGTACAATCGGAAGAATATTGATGCTTCGAACAGATTATAGACAATACCCAACCTATCTTCACGGGAAAATAATTCATGTGGCATTGGGATTTATTGCAGCTTCTCTAGGCGCCGTTGCTGTACCTGCTTTAATGGAAATGAACTTCACTGCGGTAACGTTTTTAACTGTTGCGGCAACACAATTTCGTGAAGTAAGAAATATGGAACGAAATACATTAAGTGAAATAGACGATTTTGAGCTTGTATCAAGAGGAAAAGCATATATTGAAGGGATAGCAATATCGTTTGAAAGCAGAAATTATCTAGTTATTATGACAGCATTCATCACGACGTTATTTTACTTACTATGGAATGTTTATATGGGATTTGTAGGTGCAATACTTTGTTTAATTATAAGTAAAATATTACAAAGCGGTAGTACGATTAACGATCTTGTAGATATAGAATATGTTGAGCCCCATTTTGATGGAGCTGGACTATATGTAGATAATATTTATATTATGAATATTGGATTACCGGAGAGACAAGAAGAAATTTTGAGATATGGAATGGGGTTTGTGTTAAAGCCTAAAAATATTAATGTAGTGAATACAATAGCTCATTTAGGGCAAAGGCAAGCTATTTTACATGATGTATCTGTATCATTAGGAGTATTTCGAGATTCCGGAACACCAGCATTAGTTCCCTTAATAAAACGAGATTTAGATGATGGGAGATTAGGTGTTTTCATTCTTCCTCAAATAAGAGATAAAGAAAAAGCTATGAAAATTATTGGAGCAGTACCAGTATTAGAAACTGCTATTCGAATGCCTTCTAAATCAGATATTCGGCAGGAGGTTAACTAGTATGGTTTTTGAAAAAGCGATCTTGGCAATTATAACAACAAATAAAGAAAAGGTGACTGGTGGAGCACCTATTTTTATTTGTGAGGATTTTAATGAATTACAAAAGTCAGCTGCCAATTTAGAGGCAATTTTAGATGGGATAGCACACGCGTTAAGTGAAGAGGTTTTTATCATAGTAAAACATTAAAGATTGTTAAGATTACTTTCTTTTGCTAGAATAAATAAAGCTATTAAAGTGTAGTATGAAATTTAGCTGACCTGACATGAAAAGGACTAGCACCGAATAAACGTGTTCGGTACACTCAGCAAGATCTCATACTTTTAGTATTCCACCTTATCACAGCCCACTGGTGCTAAGGCGGTAATCTAATAATATTAATTAAAATTTTAAAAAACTAAATGTATATTTACATAGAGAGAGGATGTTCCTTTCGATGAGGAAAGCTACTGTAGCCATTGTAGGGCGACCAAATGTTGGAAAATCTACTATTTTTAATAGATTAGTCGGTGAAAGAATATCAATAGTGGAAGATATTCCAGGTGTTACTAGGGATCGTATTTATTCACAAGCTGAGTGGTTAAATACGAAATTTAATTTAATTGATACTGGTGGTATTGAAATTGGGGATGAACCGCTTTTAGTGCAAATGCGTCAACAAGCAGAAATCGCTATTGATGAAGCAGATGTTATTATTTTTATTGTGAATGCAAAAGAAGGCATTACTGGTGCAGATGAAGAAGTTGCTAAGCTTCTATTTAAATCAAATAAACCGGTAGTTCTTGCAGTAAACAAAGTGGATAATCCAGAAATGCGAGACGAAATTTATGAATACTATTCCTTAGGCTTTGGAGAACCATTTCCAATTTCAGGTTCACATGGTCTTGGTTTAGGTGATTTATTAGATGAAGTAGTTGGACATTTTCCCAGTTTTGAAGAAGCGGAAAAAGATGATGATACGATTTACTTTAGCTTAATAGGCAGACCAAATGTAGGAAAATCTTCTTTAGTAAATGCTTTACTGAATGAGGAACGAGTTATTGTAAGTGATATAGAAGGTACTACTCGTGATGCAGTTGATACTCACCTTCACAGAGAAGGTCAAGACTATGTCATTATTGACACTGCCGGAATGCGTAAACGTGGAAAGGTATATGAATCATTAGAAAAGTATAGTGTACTTCGTGCTTTGAGAGCAATTGAACGTTCAGATGTTGTATTAGTTTTAATTGATGCAGAAACGGGTATACGAGAGCAGGATAAAAAAATAGCAGGTTATGCACACGATGCGGGACGTGGAATTGTTATAGTGGTTAACAAATGGGATACGGTTGAAACAGATGAAAAAACGATGAAAGAATACGAAGAAAAAGTACGAGCTCATTTTCAATTTTTAGACTATGCACCAATCGTATTCTTATCTGCAAAAACGAAGAAGCGTATACATACGTTACTACCAATGATTCAAGTAGCTAGCGAGAACCATGCAAAGAGAATTCCGACAAATATTCTTAATGACGTCATCATGGATGCTATAGCTATGAACCCAACACCAACCGTTAAAGGGAAACGCTTAAAAGTATTGTATGCAACACAAGTTGCTGCAAAGCCTCCAGCTTTTGTTATTTTTGTTAATGATCCAGAACTAATGCACTTTTCTTATCAACGATTCTTAGAAAATAAGATTCGCGATGCATTTGGCTTTGTTGGAACACCGATAAAAATATTAGCTCGTAGACGCTCTTAAGGGGGATTATAGGTGAATAAAGTAACTGTTTTAGGTGCAGGGAGTTGGGGTACAGCATTGAGCATTGTACTCGCAGATAACGGACACGAAGTTAGGTTGTGGACGCACCGAAAAGAACAAGCGGAAAAAATTAATTCCACCCATAAAAATGAACGATATTTAGAAATCATGATTCCTGAAAAGATTAAAGCTTTTCATGATATGGAAGAAGCAATTCAAGATACAGATGTCATTTTACTAGTTGTACCTACAAAAGCAATTCGTGAAGTTTCTCACCAATTAAATTCAATTTTAAAAGGTCATCCAACTATTGTACACGCGACAAAAGGAATTGAACCTGGTACATTAAAACGAGTATCACAGATGATTGATGAAGAAATGGATAAAGTTAAGTATGAAGATATTGTTGTCTTATCAGGTCCAAGTCATGCTGAGGAGGTTGGTTTAAGACAACCAACAACTGTAACCGTTGCTTCAATAAACGATGAAAAGGCAAAGATTGTACAGAATATATTTTTTAATGAAGTATTCCGAGTTTATACAAGTAATGATGTAATTGGTTTAGAATTGGGTGGAGCCCTTAAAAACATTATTGCATTAGGTGCCGGTATATCAGACGGGCTTGGATATGGCGATAATGCTAAAGCAGCACTAATTACAAGGGGACTAGCTGAAATTACAAGACTAGGTACTTATCTCGGTGCTAATCCTTTAAGTTTCTTAGGATTACCAGGAGTAGGTGATTTAATTGTAACTTGTACTAGTGTTCATAGTAGGAACTGGAGAGCAGGGAATCTCTTAGGGAAAGGCAAAGGTTTGGAAGAAGTTTTAGAACAAATGGGCATGGTTGTAGAAGGTGTACGAACAGCAGAAGCCGCATACCAATTTGCTATACAAGAAGATATTGAGATGCCAATTACAAACGGTATATACGATATCTTACACCATCAGAAAAAACCTAAAGAAGTTGTAGAACAATTAATGAATCGCGATAAACGAGAAGAGATGGACGATTTAGCCACATTGTTAAAGAACCGTTACGCTCGCTAACACACTGCCAAAATTCCTTGCATATACTATGTTGAAGTAATCTAGCAGCAAGGAGGCGAGCGTGTGAGCAATAAAGGTAACAATCCTTTTGACAAAATTCAGCAATCAGCAGGTATTAGTCCAAGCGAAATTTATAAAGTTGCTGATTCAGTTAAAAATGCCAATTTTTCGGATGAGAAAACCGTTCGAAGGCTCGTAAGGCAATTAGCGAAAATGGCGAATAAACCCATCTCGAAAGAAAAAGAAGACAAAATTGTGAAATCTATAACGAATAATAAAGTTCCAGGAGATCTTAATTCACTGAATCAATTGTTTAAAAAATAACGAGACTTGGGCAGGTGAGGATACAACCTCGCGTCTACTCGCATAAAATAAAACGCACAAGCATTCATAGATAGAGCCTGCGTGGGTATTATTTAGTCAAGCCAGGATGAAGACGGCCCCTCTTCCTCCTGGATTTTTTATATTCCTTTACGCTTTATTGAATCGATATTTAAGTGTCACAATATAGGTGCTAGTCTTATAATTAAATGCTCAATTTAATACTATATGGTATAATAACGGATGCATGAAAATGGAAAACATAGAGGTGAAAATATGTCAGAATCAATGCTTAATATGTGGATTTCTTTCGCTGGCATGGGTCTATTAATTTTAGCTATCGGACTTATCGTTCTAGCTAGACATAAGCTAAAAGGATTCTTATCTGTCATGGTATCATTTTTAGCATATGTTAGTTTGTTCCTAGGAGGTATAATCATACTTTATATCGTATTTAGTGGACCAACTATATAATGCATACGGAGGTAAATGAATGAATGAAACATACATATAAATTTGTTGTGCTAGCACTGGTGTTATTTATATTAAGTGGTTGTTTATATCCAAGTAGCCAGCTAGAAAAGAATCAAATTCCTAATCAGGCACAGCTTGATATGGTTCAATCTGCAGTAGATGATTATCGTGAGCGTACGAATGGATTATTACCAATTCGCACTAAGTCAAATGATACTCCTATCTTTGAAAAATATATTGTCGATTTTAATCTTTTAAAAGAACAAGGAACTTTAGCAGAGGTTCCTGGTAATGCATATGAAAATGGCGGAATATATCAATATGCTATTATAAATCCAGAAACAAATCCAGAAGTTAAATTAATTGATTTGCGTACTACCGAAGGGCTTCGAGGTATAAATGTTAAGATTAATTTATACCGTGATAAGAACCTGTATCCTCCCTTTGGTGAAGTTGTAGGTAATGGCTTATACACTATTGATTATGAAAAACTTGGATTAGAACATGCACCTACTATTAATAGCCCCTATTCTGATGCCGTATTACCGATTGTAATGGATAGCAATGGTACAACTTTTATTGACTACAGAATTGAATTAAATAACGCTTTAAAAGAATATGATCATAGCTATCAAGAAGGGGAAGACATTCGCTTTCTATTAGCTGAAAATACACCTTTTCTACCTGTTTATTCACTACCTTATACCATAAAGGATGAAGAGCCAGTGTTCATGACTGAATAATTTTTCATAATTATTCCCTTGCAGCATATATTTGTTGCAGGGGTTTTTTATTGCTGTGACTTGGTGATTAAAAAAATATCGAGCTACGAATAAGGAAATATCTAAAGAGTTCTCTATTTCCTCTCATATTTAGAAAAGTTCATAAAAAAACATGTTAGTATGAGAATTTTCATATTTAGTACACCTAGCAGATTCCACTAAAAAGGAAATTAGAGTTTTATTAATGAACTTTATCATTTATTTTAATTCTTTTGCATATATTAAGTCATAATTTGATAGGACAACATCATAGAATTGTAATGTCAATTATTCGTAGTTTGTTCATTTAATATTGTAGTGATCGGGAGGGGATCGTTTGAAAAAGGTAGATATTTTTAAAGATATTTCAAAACGTACGAACGGCGATATATACCTAGGTATTGTTGGAGCTGTTCGAACAGGGAAATCAACTTTCATCAAGAAGTTTATGGAGCTAGTTGTTCTACCAAATATCGAAGATGAAAGTGAAAAGGTTAGAGCACAGGATGAACTACCTCAAAGTGCAGCTGGAAAAACCATCATGACAACAGAACCGAAATTTATTCCTAACCAAGCAGTTAATGTAACGGTTGAGGAAGGTCTAGATGTAAATATTAGACTAGTAGATTGTGTTGGTTATGCGGTAGACGGAGCAAAAGGGTTTGAAGATGAGAACGGACCAAGAATGATTAATACCCCTTGGTATGAAGAACCAATTCCATTTCATGATGCGGCAGAAATAGGAACAAGAAAAGTAATTCAAGAACATTCTACTATTGGTGTTGTTGTTACGACAGATGGATCTATCGGAGATATTGAAAGAAGCGGATATGTGGATGCAGAGTCTAAAGTAGTAGAGGAACTAAAGGAAGTTGGTAAGCCGTTTATTATGGTTGTTAACTCGGTTCACCCAACTAGTCAGGAAACAGAACTACTTAGACAAGAACTGTCGGAAAAGTATGATATTCCGGTATTAGCCATGAGTGTTGAGTCTATGACAGAGCATGATGTTTATAACGTGTTACGCGAAGCTTTATATGAATTTCCTGTATTGGAAGTAAATGTTAATCTCCCTAGCTGGGTAATGGTCTTAAAAGAAGATCATTGGTTAAGAGAAAGCTATCAAGAAGCTATTCAATCTACCGTAAAAAATATTAAAAGACTTCGTGATGTAGACCATATTGTTGGTGATTTTGCAGACTATGATTATATTGACAAAGCTAACTTAGCTGGCATGGAGATGGGGGAAGGCATTGCAGAAATTGACTTACATGCTCCAGATTACCTATACGATCAAGTATTAAAAGAAATAGTAGGTGTTGAAATACGAGGAAAGGACCACTTGTTAGAGCTAATGCAAGACTTTGCTTATGCAAAAAGACAGTATGACCAAGTAGCAAGCGCTCTACAAATGGTAAAACAAACTGGATACGGGATTGCAGCACCTAGCCTAGAGGATATGGAACTGGAAGAACCAGAAATTATCCGGCAAGGTTCTAGATTCGGTGTAAGGCTAAAAGCAGTCGCACCATCTATTCATATGATAAAAGTAGAAGTAGAATCTGAATTTGCACCTATTATAGGTACCGAGAAACAAAGTGAAGAGCTTGTGAGATACTTAATGCAAGACTTTGAAGAAGACCCATTATCAATTTGGGAATCAGATATATTTGGTAGATCATTAAGTTCTATTGTGAGAGAAGGCATTCAAGCTAAAATTTCACTTATGCCAGAAAACGCTCGATATAAATTAAAAGAAACATTGGAGAGAATTATTAATGAAGGCTCCGGTGGAATGATTGCAATTATCTTATAAAATAAACAGCAGCTAATAGCTGCTGTTTATTTTTTTTGTTAAACTTGAAGAAATAAGAAGGATATTATAACTTTCTAGCGAATATTTCCATTAAAGGGAATTTACTGTTATATCTTTGTTTTTTCCATAAAATGGTATTGAATCGGCTGTAATCTATGAAATATCGAATAAAATATGAAAAAATAGTAATTTTTTGTTGAATTTTAAAGTAATCTCGTTTAATATTAGCCTTGTCACTATTGATTATAGGGGCATTCAAGTATAAAAGTTGGTAAATTGGTTAACAAATGATGAGAGAGACATATTTGTACCAATGTGACCCGAAATCATTTTTGGGAGGAGGTGAATGTCATGAATAAAACAGATTTAGTAAATGCTGTTGCTGAAAAGAGCGAACTTTCTAAGAAAGATGCTACAAAAGCTGTTGATGCAGTTTTCGAAGCTGTCATGGATTCACTTAAAAAAGGTGAAAAAGTGCAATTAATCGGTTTCGGTAACTTCGAAGTACGTGAGCGTTCTGCACGTAAAGGGCGTAACCCACAAACTGGAGAAGAAATCGAAATCCCTGCAAGCAAAGTTCCTGCTTTCAAGCCAGGTAAAGCCCTTAAAGACAGCGTAAAATAATACGTACATAGGGTTAAAGGGTGCGTTCATACGCACCCTTTTTTCTTTTCATATTACTTCATAAAGCGATAATACTATTAGCAATATACCTAAGGAGTGATAAGTATGAATGCAAATAATGACTTTTTTGTTATTAAAGCACTCGAAGACGGTGTTAATGTAATTGGGTTGACAAGGGGATCGGATACGAAATTTCACCACTCAGAGAAATTAGATAAAGGTGAAATAATGATCGCTCAGTTTACGGAACACACCTCGGCGGTAAAGGTAAGGGGAAAAGCAGTTATCCAAACAAGTCATGGAGAAATAACGAATAGCTAAACCATATAAGTATTATCTTATATACATACATATTAGAACTTTTGAACCACCAGGGATAGATAAATATGTTATAATAACACAAGCAACAAAAAGGCTTGAAGGGCTAAGGTGATGATATTGCACACAATGGAGAGGGAATTACAACAATTGACTTTACGGGTTAGAGAGAAGGTACAGCATACTTTCCTCAAACAACATATAGAAAACCCCGAAATTGATGAAAATAAACTTTACTTTCTTAATCATATTTTGACTAAGACAACATTAGCCCCAAAAGTTAGAACAGAGCTTATTATTACGACTATGCTTGTACAGATTGCTCTTGATATACATGATCAAATACCGGACTATAAAGGTGAACAAGATCCTTCAATAAGTGTTGGTAGTCAGTTATCTATTTTGGCAGGGGATTATTATAGCGGGCTTTATTATCAGATGCTTTCAGATATAGGAGAACGTGAGTATATTACTGTCCTTGCTACAGCGATAAAACATATAAATGAATTAAAAATGGAATTATATTTTTTAGAATATGAATCAATAGAAACTTACTTGAACATTCAAAAAGAAATAAATACAACATTGATTAAACATATAGCTTACCATGTTAAAGTTACTGATGAGTTACCAGTTATTGAAGAATTACTTTTAGCAAGTTATATTATAAGGTCAGACGATAAAGTGATTGAATCAGATAAAAAGCGCGTATTAGAAAGACAAGTGAACAAAACAAAAGGTATGATAGAAGATTTGCAAGTTGAAGATACGTATAAACATGACTTAGTGCGATTACTTCACTCAATTGTTTTTCAACATACCTCTCTGGAGATGGATTAATGATGCAAGAAAAATCAAAGGAAGAACGTGTACATCATGTGTTTGAGAAAATATACGATAATTACGATAGGATGAACTCTATCATTTCCTTTCAAAGACATAAAGCCTGGAGAAGAGATGTTATGAAGGAAATGAAAGTTTCTAAAGAAGCATCTGCTTTAGATGTTTGTTGTGGAACTGGAGATTGGTCTATATCTTTAGCCGAAGCTGTTGGAGCGAATGGAAAGGTTATTGGACTTGACTTCAGTCAAAACATGTTATCCATTGCTAAAGGAAAAAATAATGAATTACAATACGATCATTTAGAATTTCTTCATGGCAATGCAATGGAATTACCATTTGAAGATAATTCTTTTGATTATGTAACAATCGGATTCGGACTTAGAAATGTTCCGGATTATATGACCGTGTTAAAGGAAATGTATCGAGTTGTAAAACCCGGTGGAGTAGTTGCTTGCTTAGAAACATCTCAGCCAACGATGGTTGGATTTAAACAATTATATTTCTTTTATTTCCGTTTTATCATGCCACTATTTGGAAGAATCTTTGCCAAGAGCTATCAAGAGTACGCTTGGTTAAACGAATCTACACGTACATTTCCTGATAAACAAACATTAAAGCAAATGTTCTTGGATGCGGGATTTTCAACTGTACAGGTTAAAAGTTATACCGGTGGGGTTGCTGCCATGCACAAGGGTGTAAAATAAAATCATAAGTTTTAACTAACAAAAGGTGAATGAATTACATGAAATTACCAAAAACTTATAACTACCTAAAGAAAGATCTCGACTTAATTGAATCATCTTTAATGGATGCAATCCAGGCCAACCACCCGGTGCTAAGAGAAGCATCAACACAGCTACTTAAGGCAGGAGGGAAGCGTATTCGGCCTGTCTTTGTTTTGTTATCTAGTCAATTTGGTAAGGTTAATCTTGAACAAATTAAAAATGTTGCTGTTTCACTAGAACTTATTCATATGGCAACTCTTGTTCATGATGATGTTATCGATGACGCGGCTTTAAGAAGAGGAATGCCTACAATTAAAAAACAATACGGTAATCGTGTTGCAATGTATACTGGAGATTATATTTTAGCCCGTGCATTGGAAACGATAACTCGCATTGATAATCCTCAATTACATAAGACATTAGCTGATGCTTTAGTGGAAGTTAGTTTAGGTGAGATTCAGCAAATTAAAGATAAATATAATTGGGATCAAACTATTCGAACGTACTTCCGAAGAATTAAAAGAAAAACGGCGTTACTAATCGCTTCAAGTTGTAAGCTCGGTGCTATGACATCCGGCCTTAGTGAATATGAAGTAAACAAATTATATCAATATGGTTATTATATAGGTATGAGCTATCAAATCATTGACGATATTTTGGATTTCACTTCTTCATCTGAGGAGTTAGGGAAACCAGCGGGTAATGATTTATTTCAGGGGAACGTAACGTTGCCAGTACTTTTTGCAATACGAAATGAGAATTTTAATCAGCTGTTAAGAGAAACCTTTACTAACCCCGAAGAAGTTACAAAAGATCAGATGGATCTAATCATACGAAATTTAAAGGCAACAAACGCAATTGAACGGTCATATGAAATAAGTGATCGCTACTTAAAAAAAGCTTTGCTTACGTTGAAAGAATTCCCACACAATAAGGCTAAAATTACACTAGAGCAGATTGCAAAGTATATAGGAAAAAGAAAGCAATAGTTAATATTGTTATTTTTGAAAAAGTTTGATAGAATTTAAACGGTTACATAAATCCGAATAGACATACTTAAATGAGGTGTAAACATGGAAAAAACATTTTTAATGGTTAAACCAGATGGTGTACAACGAAATCTAGTTGGTGAAATTGTAAACCGATTTGAAAGAAAAGGCTTTAAATTAGTGGGTGCAAAATTAATGCAAATCTCTGAAGACTTAGCTAGTGAGCATTATGGCGAACATAAAGAAAGACCTTTCTTTGGAGAATTAGTTGAATTTATTACTTCCGGACCGGTTTTTGCAATGGTTTGGGAAGGTGAAAATGTGATTAGTACTGCTCGTGAAATGATGGGTAAAACAAACCCAGCAGAAGCTCTTCCTGGTACGGTAAGAGGTGATTTCGGAGTAACTGTAGGCAAAAATATTATTCATGGTTCTGATTCACCTGAAAGTGCTGAAAGAGAAATTAACTTATTCTTCAACCAAAATGAATTAGTTTCTTATTCAAAACAAAATAGCACTTGGATTTATTAAGACTTTCAAATGCCTCCGTTTAAATAATGGAGGCATTTTACTAGATATATAAGGTTATGTATATTAATAAAAAGAGGCGCGGTCTATGAGGGATGATTATCAATTATTCACCGAGAAAGTATATGCTAAGTTTCGGATTGATCTTCAGCAATATAAGGAAGCTCAGATGAAACGAAGGTTGACTTCATTGCGTGATAAAAGAGGATACCATGATTTTGCATCGTATTTTGAAGCAATCAATAATGAAAGAGAATTATTAAATGAATTTATTGATAGAATAACGATTAACGTATCAGAGTTTTATAGAAATCCGAAACGGTGGGAAGTATTAAGAGACATTGTAATACCCACTATTAAATCGAATAATAATCAAATGTTTATTTGGAGTGCTGCGTGTTCTACTGGTGAAGAACCATATAGTATATCAATATTATTAAAGGAATATTTTCCAGAAATTAATGCAAAAATATTAGCAACAGATATAGATGAAAAGGTATTAGAAAAAGCAAGACAGGG
Organism: Ornithinibacillus jepli; assembly: GCF_047228935.1. Taxonomy (NCBI): domain Bacteria; kingdom Bacillati; phylum Bacillota; class Bacilli; order Caryophanales; family Bacillaceae; genus Ornithinibacillus; species Ornithinibacillus jepli. The sequence continues at coordinate 1,088,374 of NZ_JBFEGG010000001.1, read as the reverse complement.
TATTTATAACGAACAGGCGTTAAAAGAATTACCTAGCGATTTAAAACAAAAATACTTTAAGCAAAACGGGATTACATATGAAGTAGACTCTTCTATTAAACGACAGATTAATTTTAAAAAACATAACTTATTAGAAGACAATTATCCGGAACAAGTTGATTTAATTATTTGTAGGAATGTACTAATATATTTTACAGATTCAGCTAAGGATAAAATCTATCAAAATTTTTCAGAATCCTTAACATCAAAGGGGGTACTGTTTGTTGGTAGTACCGAACAGATCTTTAGCCCAAATAAATATGGGTTGGAATTACTAGATACTTTCTTTTATCAAAAATTGAATCAACCTTAAAATGCTCATATCTATAGATATGGAGCATTTTTTTCTTTTTTGATGCTCCATTAGTTTATACTAATAATTAAGATAGAGAAAACGAGGTGGATATATATGCGTTATTTAACTGCTGGTGAATCACATGGAAAACAATTGACTACAATTATAGAAGGTATTCCTGCTCAAATGCCATTAACTAAAGAGAATATTAACGATTCTTTACTTAGAAGGCAAAAAGGGTATGGTCGGGGAAAAAGAATGCAGATTGAGAAAGATTTAGTTGAGATCACAGGTGGGGTAAGACATGGCTATACTTTAGGTTCACCGATTTCATTAGTTATTCGAAACGATGATTTCAAACATTGGACAGATATTATGGGGGAAGACCCAATTGATGAGGATATTGCAATCAGAAGAGTAGTAACAAGACCTAGGCCAGGGCATGCAGACTTAAATGGCGCATTAAAATACGGGCATCGTGATATGCGTAATGTGTTAGAACGATCTTCTGCTAGAGAGACGGCTGCTAGGGTAGCTGCAGGTGCAGTTGCGAAAACTTTACTTCACGAGATTGGAATAGAAGTATGTGGTTACGTTAAGGAAATTGGTGGAATTCAAGCAGAGGATACGAAGATTTCGATGAAAGATAGAAAGCAAATATCAGAAGCGTCACCTGTTAGAACGTTAGATCAAAAGGCTGAACTATTAATGATGGAAAAAATTGATATAGCTAAAAAGAACGGAGATTCTCTTGGGGGGATTACAGAGGTTTATGTCGAAGGAATGCCAGCGGGGATTGGTTCATATGTACATTATGACCGGAAATTAGATTCACGAATTGCTGGTGCTGTAGTAAGCATAAATGCATATAAAGGTGTCGAGTTTGGAATTGGCTTTGAAGCTGCTAGAAGAAGTGGTAGTCAAGTTCATGATGAAATAAATTGGGAAAATGAAAGAGGCTTCTATCGAGAGTCAAATAATTTAGGGGGGTTTGAAGGTGGAATGACAACCGGAATGCCTATTGTGGTTAAAGGAGTAATGAAGCCAATACCAACTTTAATGAAACCACTTCAAAGTATTGATATAGAAACGAAGAAACCGTTTCAAGCAAGTGTTGAGCGATCAGATGCTTGCGCGGTTCCAGCAGCTGCAGTAGTCATGGAGCACGTTGTCGCGTTTGAATTAGCGAGGGCTATACTCGAACAATTTCCGAGTGATCGTTTCTTGACTTTAAAACAGACTATTAATAAATATCGAGAAGAAATAAGGAGTTTCTAATGCAAAGAATTCATATAAATTCTGCAATTCAGTCCTATGATATACTAATAGCTAAGGGAATTCGTCTTCAGATTGCCGATTTTTTAAGTGAAAATTATTCTTCCGTTTTAATTATAACCGATTCCAATGTAGGGAAGTTATATGTACAAGACTATTTAAATGCCCTTAAAGGTAAAAAAGTGTATGTAGAAATAATTGATGCTGGAGAACATTCTAAAAACATAGAAACGTTCTATAGTCTACAAACAAAAGCTATTGAATGTGGGTTAGACCGTAAGTCGCTTATTATCGCATTAGGTGGCGGTGTAGTGGGAGATTTAGCTGGGTTTGTTGCAGCAACATTTATGAGGGGGATTGATTATATACAAGCTCCAACTTCAATACTTGCTCATGACAGTAGTGTCGGTGGAAAGGTCGCGATTAATCATGAAAAAGGTAAAAATCTAATAGGTAGTTTTTATCCCCCAATATTAGTATTATATGACACGGAAACTTTTGAAACACTTCCTCAAAAAGAGATTCGATCAGGATATGCAGAACTAATAAAAGAGGCACTGCTTTCTGATAATCAACTATTTAAGGAATTAGTATCTAAGGAGTTGGATAGAATCTCAACTAATGACCTGGCCGTCTTTATTGAAAAGGGAATAGCAATAAAAGCCAAAATAGTAGAATTTGACGAGAAAGAATCAGGCATCAGGAAATATTTAAATCTTGGCCATACACTTGGTCATGCACTTGAAACAAAGTTAGGTTATGGTGTTATAACTCACGGCGAGGCTATTGCAATTGGACTTTTATTTTCTATGTATGTAAGTGAACAAGAATTTAACGTTGATTTACCTTACAAAATACTATTTGATTGGTTAAAAACGAATCGATATCCTATGTCAATAGAAACGACTATGGTAGAAGATTTAATAGAATTAATGAAGTATGATAAAAAAAATGTACAAAACCAAATACAAATGGTTTTATTACGAGATATTAACGAACCTATTCTCCATACAATAGAAGATGGAAAAGTAAGGAACTATTTATCTTTATTTGTGAATAGGGTAAAGAGAGAAGTGATGTAATGGAAACGTTTAGAAAACACGGGTCTATTTGTATACAGGGAGAAATCGAAGTCCCAGGGGATAAATCAATTTCACATCGAGCTGTTATTTTAGGATCGATTGCAAGCGGTACTACGAAAGTTGAAAATTTCTTAGACGGCGAGGACTGTATGCGTACAGTTGAAGCTTTTCGTTCGATGGGAGTTACTATAAAAAAGGATAAAAATACATTACTTATTTATGGTAATGGAATAAGGGGTCTAAGGGAGCCTTTAAAACCTTTATATTTTGGGAATTCAGGTACAACTGCTAGATTAATGCTAGGTTTACTAAGCGGAATGCCATTTTCAGCCACTGTTTATGGTGATGAATCTTTAACTAAACGCCCAATGGATAGAGTGTTAGAGCCATTAAAAAAAATGGGAGCATCTGTTTTAGGAAGACAGAATAATTGTTATTTACCACTGACCATAAGTGGTGGAGACCTTCATGGTATAACTCATACTATGTCTATAAATAGTGCTCAAGTAAAATCGTCCATTTTATTAGCGGGGTTAAATGCTAGTGGACTAACTAAAGTTATTGAGAATAATAGAACGAGAAATCACACCGAAAACATGCTCCGTGCCTTTGGAGCAAATATTAATGTAGTTGATAATGAAATTACAATGGACACTACTAGTGAGCTTCATGCAACAGATATTTATGTTCCTGGTGATATCTCTTCCGCAGCATTTTTAATTGCCGCTGCTGCAATTAAGCCTAATAGCGATCTACTGATAAAAAATATAGGCTTAAATGAAACACGTACTGGCTTTCTGGATATTTTAGCAAAAATGGGATCAAGAGTTGATATTCTTAACAGACGGGATATTGGTGGCGAAGAAATTGGCGATGTGCACATAACTTACCACCCTTTAAAAGCTGTAACAGTAGAAGGTGACATTATCCCAAGACTTATTGATGAAATTCCTATAATTGCATTAATAGCTACTCAAGCTAATGGTAGAACTATTATTCGTAATGCGGAGGAGCTTAGAGTAAAGGAAACGGATCGAATTAAAGCGGTTGTAGATGTATTATCCACTCTTGGAGCTAAGATTCATGGTACTGAAGATGGAATGATTATCGAAGGTGTAACCCCACTTTCAGGTGGTAATGTAAAATCTTATTCAGATCATCGAATTGCGATGATGACCATAATAGCATCCTTAATTACACAAGATGATGTTAGAATTGATGATGTATCGTCCATTTCTATCTCATATCCTAAATTTAAGGATGATCTTAATTCAGTGATTTCTACGAATTAAATTAATCGATTTATGGAAGGAATTTAAACGTGAATATAATAGAAGAAGCAAATAGATTAATGGAAATTGATAATGTAGATGAAGCAATGGAGCTATTAAATAAGCAACTACCAAAAGCAAGTGATGAAGAACTTTACTGGTATGCAGAGTTTTATTTGAATTGGGGTTTTTTAAATGAAGCTGAAAATTTATTACTTCAATTGCTTGAAACGTATCCAGATGAAAGTGAAGTAAAATTGTATCTTACAGATATTTACATCGAGCAAGAAATGGATGAAAAAGCAATAGACTTACTTAACTCTATTCCAGAAGAAGATGAATCTTACTTACAAGCATTGGTAGCCCTTGCAGATTTATATCAAGCTCAAGGACTCTTTGAAGTGGCAGAGCAAAAGTTATTACAAGCAAAAGAAATAAATCCATCAGAACCTGTGATTGATATTGCTTTAGGAGAGCTCTATTATTTCTTTGGCGATTTTAAACGAGCGATTACTTTCTATGAAAAAACATTAAATAATCCTGTACAAAACATTCCTATTTATGAAAGATTGGCGGAATCATATGCAAATGTAGGAGAATATGAATTGGCATTAACATATTATGAAAAAACGGATAATAAAAATCCAGATATGTTATTCAAATACGGAGTTACAGCATATCAAGCTGACAGAAAAGATATCGCCATTCATGCATGGGAGGAATTGTTAGATGAAGATCCATATTATCATACTGCATACATGCAATTAGCAAAAGCATATGAGGATGAAGAATTATTAAAAGAGGCATATGAAACAACATTAAATGGTTTAAAGCAAGATGAATTTAATAAAGAATTATACTTCCTTGCTGGAAGTTTAGCTCATAAATGTAATTTAGATGAAGAAAGTGAAAAGCATATTCGAGAAGCTGTAAATTTAGATACAGATTACAAAGAAGCAGTTTTATTTTTAATTGAACTATTAAAAGAGAAGAATAAATCCGATGAAATTATCGAACTCATTAATATGGTAAAAGAATATGGTGGAGATGATCCATTATATGATTGGGAATTAGCAAGAGCTTACGTTGAAATTGAATCATATAATGATGCATTAAATCACTACAAGGAAGCATATAATAGCTTACAACATGATAGTGACTTCCTAAGAGAATACGGATATTTCTTAGTGGAGGAAGGGAGGACTAGGGAAGCCGTTAACGTACTTACTAACTATCTTAAGGATGAACCTCAAGATGATGAAGTGTTAGAATACGTTAATCGGTTAAAGGAATTATAAAATGGCGTTAGGGAGGAGGTAATTACTCTATGCAAGCACCTGTTTCGGTAAAAGATAAGAAGAAGTTTTTACAATGGTTTCTAAATAATTATCAATTGAAAAAACGGGAAAGCGTATGGATATTAAACTACTTAATTAATCATCATGAAATTTTAGAAAATGTACATTTTGTTCATGACGCTAAATTTTGCTTAAGAAGTGTAATTATTACAAGTCAATGCTCAAAAGAGGTCCCATTCCGCTTTTATAAAAATCATTTAGTAACAACAGATGCAGAAAAGGCATTTCATGATATTCGACTTAATCAACATGAGTCTTTATATATACAGCTGAATTTTAATAAGTCTAATCAAAACCATATGTATGCAGCTGTACTAGAAGAAAACCCATTCGTTCCTGACGAATATTTAATTACCCAACAGGATAAAGATAATGCCTCTTTATTACTAGAACATTCTCTTTTTGAATTCAGAAAAAAAGCGTTATTAGAAAGAATCGATCGGAGTTTGGATAAACAGGATAAGGACGAATTCAATAAGTTGGTAAGAGAACTTAGAATTTTAGAAGCAAATATGCTAAGTCAACCTAGCTTGCAAGAGCAATAGGTTGATTTTTTTTGGCTACCCAAGTATATTAACTTGGGAACATAATTTATTATTTTTGGTCAATACTATATAGAGGTGGGTACATAATGCAATGGACAAAAAAGGACATGGAGCTATATATTGGCTCTAAAGAATATATTGATACTGCTATTATTCCAATTATTCCTTTTCAGCTGTCACAAGAAACTAACATCGGAAAAAGCACCTCCAAGCGAGAAGTTTTATCCATTTTTGCTACTGAAATTGAAAAGGAGCTCTCCGGTAGAATATTGTTAATTCCGAATTATTATTATTTAGAATATGGGGATAAAGACGAGGAGGCACAAAGGTTAAACAAGTGGACTCAAGAAATTCAGAAGCAGCCATTTGAACATGTGTTTATTTTAACTTTTGATGCCGGATGGAAAAAACATGAAAAAAGTTTAGATGCCAACCTCTTATGGGTACCTGGTTTTCAAATAGATGAGCAAAATTCTTCCAATATCATGCCATTAATTAGAGGACAGGTAGCAGATGTAATAGAACTTCTACGTAGCTACTGGTAAGGCATTTAAAAATTTTTGAATTCTTGTAGAACAAAGATGATATTTATTGACCAAGCAGATAGTTTGCGCTATCATGGTAATGTCCTAGTAATATGATTAAAATTATTGTCCGTGATTATTGTGAAGAGGGGGGAAAATCATGAGCGAAGAAAAGCAACAAGTGTCCCGTCGTCAATTTCTAAATTATACACTAACTGGTGTTGGTGGATTTATGGCTGCTGGTTTGCTTGCACCTATGCTCAGAATGGCAATTGACCCAGTTTTACAGCCACCAAGTGAAGGTGAATATGTAAACGTTGGTCTTGCCGTTGAAGATATCACAACAACACCTCAACGTGTCGATTGGCAAATTGAACAAGTAGATGGATGGTATGAATCTAAACCAAGTAGAACTGCATGGGTTTATAAAGATGATAATGGTGACATTATAGCACTTTCCCCAATTTGTACACACTTAGGCTGTGTCGTTTCTTGGGAGGGTCACGAAGATCATCCTGACCAATTTTATTGCCCATGTCATGATGGCCGCTATACCAAGGATGGTGTAAACATTCCCGGAACACCACCAACAGCGCCACTTGCGACATATCAACAAAAAGTGGAAAATGGAATGCTATACCTAGGTAAAGCAATATCAAGAGGAGAGGGGGCGTAATAATTTATGCTACAGAAAATTTATGACTGGATTGACGAGCGTATTGATATTACGCCAATCTGGCGGGATATTGCAGACCATGAAGTACCTGAACATGTAAACCCAGCACATCACTTTTCAGCGTTTGTGTATTGTTTTGGTGGGTTAACATTCTTCGTGGTAGTTATTCAAATTTTATCTGGAATGTTTTTAACTATGTATTATGTACCAGATATTGAAAATGCTTGGAGATCTGTATATTATTTACAAACTGAAGTAGCACATGGTCAAATCGTTCGCGGTATGCACCACTGGGGTGCAAGTGTCGTTATCGTAATGCTTTTATTACATACTTTAAGAGTCTTCTTCCAAGGAGCTTATAAGAAACCTCGTGAACTTAACTGGATGGTAGGGGTATTAATCTTCTTCGTAATGCTAGGTTTAGGTTTTACAGGTTACTTATTACCTTGGGATAACAAAGCATATTTTGCAACTCAAGTAGGATTGGAAATCGCTGAACAAGTTCCAGTAATTGGTGATGATTTAAAAACATTACTTGCTGGAGACGATGAAATCGTAGGAGCGCAAACATTAACTCGTTTCTTTGCGATTCATGTATTCTTCCTTCCAGCTGCATTGTTTGCATTAATGGGTGCTCACTTTGTCTTAATCCGTAGACAAGGTATTTCTGGACCACTATAAAAAGGAGGGGAAAGCTATGCATAAGGGAAAAGGAATGAAATTTGTCGGAGACTCTCGTGTTCGCGCAGATCGTAAAACATCACAAATACCTAAAGATTATTCTGAGTATCCTGGTAGAACAGAAGCTTTTTGGCCCAACTTTTTATTAAAAGAGTGGTTGGTAGGTGCAGTATTCTTAGTTGGATTTTTATGTTTAACATTAGCACATCCATCTCCTTTAGAAGGAATGGCTGATCCAACGAATGCAGCATATATACCGTTGCCAGACTGGTACTTCTTGTTCTTGTATGAATTATTAAAATATGAATTTGCGAGCGGACCATATGTTTTAATTGGTATTCTTGCAATTCCTGGTCTTGCATTTGGTGCGCTACTTCTTGCACCGTTCTTAGACAATGGTCCAGGGCGTAGACCACATCAACGTCCAATTGCTGTTACAATGATGTTGTTAGCTTTAATTTCAACTATTTGGTTAACATATACATCAGCTGAACATGTAGATTGGGAAACACGTGCGGAACAGAATAAGCCAATTCCACCAACTGAAGTGGAGATTGATACATCACATGCTGGTTATGAAGCGTATAAAGCTAGTTGCTTAAATTGCCATGGTGATGCATTGCAGGGTTCAGCAGCAGCCCCAGCTCTTATTGGTACTGAGCATACTCCAGAAGAGATTGCAGATATTGCTAGAAATGGTACTGATGGAGGAATGCCAGCTGGTATCTTCACTGGTTCAGATGAAGAGCTTGAACAACTTGTTGACTTTATTATCACAGTTAATGAATCAGCTGCAGAATAATTTTTAATTAATAGCACCTTTGCCAATTTCGGTAAAGGTGCTTTTTACATCAAGTTAAGGAGGGGAGATTCATTTATATGATTAAGGCAATATTATTAGACAGACGCTTCTTAGTTATGTTATTTATTATAAATTTATTAGGAACTATATATGGATACTATTGGTACCGATATCAATTAGCATCGACTCCAGATATATTTTTAATATTTGTACCAGACAGTCCTACGGCCAGTCTGTTTTTTACGATATTTTTGTTGTTTTTCATTTTTAAGAAGCGTTTTCCCCTTATTGAAGCTCTTGCTATTATTACTTTATTTAAATACGGGGTCTGGGCTGTCGTAATGAATTTACTAACTCTTTGGGTAAATGGAGAGCTTTCACCTAGTGGATACATGTTAATGCTTTCTCACGGTGCGATGGCTATACAAGGTTTACTGTATGCACCATTTTATAAAATTAAAATGATACATATTGTAATAGCAGGTATTTGGACTTTACATAATGATGTTATTGATTATGTCTTTGGAATGATGCCAACATATGCTACTCTGAATAATTATATGGACAAAATTGGCTATTTCACATTTTGGTTAAGCATTTTATCTATATTTATTGCCTATCAACTAACAATACGTGCCAAAAATAGAACAAGTTTATAAGTTATAACATATAGTGGCTGTTCATATATTTTTAGAGATGAACTTTTAAAAAAGGGTGATCTCTATGAACAGGAAAACATTCAAGAAAGTTCTGATAGGAATTGTCATAGGGATATTAGTATATATCGTGTTAGAGTTAATCATAAATGATGTTATTTTAGCATCAGGTAAGAACAAGGGAAATGTTGAAATGTTTCCCTTTTATTGGTTATTGTTAATTGTAAGTGGAGCGATTGTGAGTACATTATCATATGTAAGCTGGAGAAAATACAGAGGAGAGAAAGAAAAGAAACTTAAGAGTGATAACAACAAAACATTTGACTAATACTGACTTTTTGACTAATATTGACTATAGATATATATGAATCATTAGGAGGAGTGTTAAAATGGGATTAGGTTCGTATTTAATTTATATTGCCCTTCTTATGATTATCCCACTTTGGGCACAATCTAGGGTAAAAGGTACCTATAAAAAATATTCAAAAGTTTCAACTTCATCTATGATGACAGGTGCTCAAGTGGCACGTAAGATTTTAGATGATAATGGACTTTATGATGTGGAAATTCGTGAGACGAAAGGGACACTTACAGATCATTATGATCCAAGGAAAAAAGCAGTATTTCTTTCAAGTGGTATCTTTCACGGGCATTCAATGGCATCATCGGCGGTAGCTGCTCATGAAGTTGGACACGCTATTCAAGATGCGGAATCTTATGCCTTCTTACGATTTCGAAGTGCATTAGTTCCCGTAGCAAATTTCGGTTCAAATATTTCTATCTTTTTAATTATTGGCGGTTTTCTTTTTAATTTGACTGGACTTGCAGTACTTGGTGTAATCTTTTTTGCAGCGGCGGTACTATTCCAGTTAGTAACATTACCGGTTGAATTTGATGCATCAAATCGAGCGATGGCACAATTAGTGTCGACTGGTGTGATTCGTAACAACGAAGAACTTGAAACGAAGAAAGTGTTAAATGCTGCTGCTATGACTTATGTAGCTGCTGCTTTAGTAGCTGTGGCGGAATTAATCCGTTTTATATTAATGATTGTAGCTAGTAATCAAGATTAAAAATGAAAAGGGATGGCAATTTATGCGCATCCCTTTTCATTTTTTTAGTTTTGAACAAATTATTCATGAATAGGATTCTTGTTTTCGTCTAGTGTAAAGCCTTCTCCGAGTACATCATGAACTGTACCAACAGCTACGAAGGCTTGAGGATCTATTGTATTTATAATGCTTTTTAGTTTTACGATTTCATTTCTACCTACAACACAATATAATACATCACGTTTTTCTCCTGTAAAACTGCCTCGACCATCTAGAACAGTAACACCTCGGTCCATATCTTTCATTATTTTTTTGGCAATTGAATCGCTTTTCGTTGATATAATCGTTGCCCCGCGAGCAGAATATGCTCCTTCTTGAATAAAATCAATGACCCTTGCACCAACATATACTGCGACTAATGTATACATCCCTTGATCAAGTTCAAGTATAGTGAAAATAGATGTCATGATAACAATAAAGTCAAATATGAACATCGTTTTTCCCATGCTCCAACCTACGTATTTATGGACGATTCTTGCAATAATGTCGACTCCGCCAGTAGTACCACCATAGCGAAATACGATTCCTAATCCCACACCGATAAATACACCTGCAAATAAAGCCACAAGAAACATATCCTGATCTAATTTTATGTGATATTGATAATTTTGAAAAACACTTAAGAAAACTGAAACAGACACTGTTCCTATAATTGTATAAAATAAAGTATTTCTACCAAGGAATTTCCATCCAATAAGAAGAATTGGAACATTTAGTATAATATTCGTAATAGCAGGATCCCATTTAAAAGCAAAATATAATATTAGTGTAATCCCAGTAAAACCACCTTCACCGAGATTATGTTGCATATTAAAGTGAACAATACCGAAAGAAAATATAGCTGCACCTAATAAGATGAAACATATATTCTTAATTCTTAAGCCGAAAATCATCACAAAACCTCCATTATGTAAAAACATACCAAACAAGCACTTTTATTATTATAATCAATTTAATAGGTTTGAACAATGCTTTACGGTACTAAATAATTTGTCAAAAATAATAGTATTCGCTAACATAAAGGAATACGATACATGAAAAGGAGTCGGATTATCATAAGTACGAAAGTTTTTACTACTAAAGAAATGCAAGAGAGAGTTGATAACTTTATCAGCCAGTTCAAAGAAGGGTATTTTTCACCACTCGCGTTAATGGCAAGATTAACAGAAGAAACTGGTGAATTAGCTCGAGAGGTAAATCATTATTATGGAGAAAAACCTAAAAAAAAGGAAGAAAAAGAAAACACCGTGGAGGATGAACTAGGTGATATCCTTTTTGTTATTGCATGCATGGCAAACTCATTAAACATTGATCTTTCAGACTCATTTAACCGAGCAATGACCAAAATAGAGATTCGAGATAAGGATAGATGGACGAAAAAGTAATCATAACAGGAGGGTTCATTTAATGAGTGTAAATATTGCAATAGCAGGACCTAGGGGACGAATGGGTTCAGAAGCTATAAAGATGGTTCTAAATGAAGCAACTTTTAATTTAGTCGGTTGTATTGACAGAAAACCATCACATATATCTATTCTGGTAGAGAATAATATCCCTGTTTTTCAACATGTTGAGGAATGTTTTTATTCTAGTGATGTCGATGTATTAATAGATTTAACTGTCGCTGAGGCTAGTTATGATCATATTATGATGGCATTACAGAGGAACATACGATGTGTAGTTGGTACTACAGGTTTTACTAATAATCAACTACAAGAAATTAAAAAAATAGCAAAACAAAAAAACACTGGAATTATTATTGCTCCTAATTTCGCAATCGGTGCAATTCTTATGATGCATTTTTCTAAAATTGCAGCTAAATATTTTCCGGACGTAGAAATAATTGAAAAACATCATGATGAAAAGATAGACGCTCCTTCAGGGACAGCGGTTAAAACAGCTGAGATGATTAAAACCATACGCGAAAGTAAACAACAAGGTCATCCGGATGAAATTGAAGTATTGGAGGGAGCGAGAGGAGCAGTTGAAGATGGTATTCATATACATAGTTTAAGGTTACCAGGACTCGTAGCACATCAAGAAGTAATCTTTGGTGGCGAAGGTCAGACTTTAATCATCAAACACGATTCAATGAATAGAAAGTCGTTTATGGAAGGCATTAAATATTCGGTGAATCAAGTTTTGACCATAGATCATTTAGTCTATGGATTAGAAAATGTACTTGATTTAGACTAATTTTCGGAGGTAGATTATGAACATTGCATTAATAGCCCATGATAAGAAAAAACAAACGATGATTAACTTTACACTTGCTTATAAGCATGTGTTAGAAAAGCATCATTTATTTGCAACTGGTACTACTGGTAAATTAATTTCAGAGGAAACCGGATTATCGATTCATCGTTTTTTATCCGGTCCATTTGGTGGGGACCAACAAATTGGAGCAATGATAGCTAATAATGATATGGATATGGTTATTTTTTTCCGTGATCCGTTAACTGCACAACCTCACGAGCCTGATGTTAGTGCTCTTGTAAGACTTTGTGATGTTCATCAAATACCACTTGCAACAAATTTAAGCTCAGCAGAAATATTTATTCATGGATTAGAGCAAGGAAGCTTAGACTGGAGAAAAATAATAAAAGAGAAGAAGGGCCGTAAGTAATGAAAAAAATTGGAATTACCTGTTATCCATCAGTAGGTGGTTCAGGTGTTATAGCAACAGAATTAGGAATGTTACTGGCAGAACAGGGACATGAGATACATTTTATCACGTCTAGTCTTCCATTCCGATTAAATCGCGTCATTCCTAATATTTACTATCACGAAGTAGAAGTTAATCATTATCCGGTTTTTCAATATCCTCCATATGACTTAGCACTTGCTACTAAAATGGCTGAAGTCATTGATAGAGAAGAGTTAGATATTTTACATGTGCATTATGCAATGCCACATGCAATTTGTGCGATTTTAGCTCGGGACATGGCTGAACGCGATGTTAAAATAGTAACTACTTTACATGGTACTGATATTACAGTGTTAGGAATTGATAATACGTTTAAACGTATGATTAAGTATGGTATTGAGCATTCGGATGCTGTAACGGCAGTATCTAAAGACTTGGCAAATCAAACAAAACAAATGATTGAAACGGAAAAAGAAATTTCTGTTATATACAATTTTGTTAATGAAGATGAATACTTTAAAAAAGATTTAAAAGAGATTAAAAAACAATATGGAATCAAAAACAATGAAAGAGTAATCATTCATATTTCTAATTTTAGAAAAGTAAAAAGACTAGAAGATACCGTAAATACGTTTAAACAAATAAGAAATGATGTGAAAGCTAAATTACTTCTAGTCGGTGATGGCCCTGAATACTCCAATACAGTTAATTTGGTCGAAAAACTTGGCATTAAAGATGATGTATTATTTCTTGGTAAACAAAAAAACATAAGTGATTTATTGTCAATTGCTGATTTAAACTTATTATTATCCGAAAAAGAAAGCTTTGGTTTAGTTTTATTAGAAGCCATGGCTTGTGAGGTACCATGCATTGGTACAAATGTAGGTGGGATACCTGAAGTAATTGTCCACGGAGAAACTGGTTACATTGTGGAGTTGGGTGATGTGGATGCCGCTAGTACCTATTCTAAACAATTGTTAACAAACGAAGCACTACTGAAAAGCTTTTCAAAAAGAGCATTAAAACGAGTTAGAGATAATTTCCATTCTTCTATTATTTTAAACCAATATACGGATTTATATCATAGAATTTTATCGGATAAGTAAAATTTAGGGGTGTTCATCATTATGCTAAAATTAACAGAGCCCTTTCTAGAGGCACTATACATAATCGAATCAATTGAAAATGCTGGACACCAAGCATTTTTTGTTGGTGGTTGTGTAAGGGATTTGCTATTGAATCGTAAAATAGGCGATGTTGATATTACTACTTCAGCAAAACCCTACGAAGTGCAAGCCATTTTTGATGAAGTGATACCAGTTGGAATTGAGCATGGTACGGTTATTGTACGACATCGAAATGTTTCATATGAAGTGACGACATTCCGGATTGAAAGTGACTATTCCGATAACCGTCATCCCGATACCGTAGAGTTCATTGATAAAATTGACCAAGATTTAGCAAGAAGGGACTTCACAATAAATGCAATTGCCATGGATAAACATGGAGAAATAATCGATTTATTTCAAGGTATAAAAGATATAAATAAAATGCTTATACGAACAGTCGGAAATGGACAAGATCGCTTTCGGGAAGACCCCCTTAGAATACTACGTGCGATCCGATTTTCTAGTCAATTAAATTTTACACTTGAGAGAAATACGTTAGAGGCCATAAAGAATACAAAGCAAACATTGGAAGGACTCGCTGTGGAAAGAATTACCGTTGAACTAGAAAAAATGTTTGCTGGTGAAAACGTACAGAGTGCTATAACTTATATGAAAGAATTACATATAGATAAGCATTTACCTATTCTTAAGCAAAATAATGTAATCCTTAGGCTATCTCCGATAATCCAACCTATTCATTCATTAGCGGAACTAATATGCCTGATTCATCAAGTTGAACCAGCAATCGATATACGTAATATAATCAAGCAATGGAAATGTTCAAACAAAATATACCGAGAAGCAGTTAAGCTATGCGATGCCATTAAATATTATAAGTCAAATGGATTAAATAATTGGCTAGTGTATCAACTATTACCTAATTCCCTTGAAGGTTTCGCACGTATTGCTAATGTATTGTTTCCAAATAAAATTACAATAGATCAGTTAAATAAAATTAAAAAACAACTAGTTATAACATCAAAAAAGGACCTAAAGATTAACGGAAATGATATAATAGAGTTATTTCCTGCTAATCAAAAAGGACCATGGATACAGGAACTTTTAGAAAGAATTGAAAAATTAGTTGTGGAAGAAGCTTTACAAAACAATAAATCAATTTTAAAGGATTGGCTAAAATGGAATCCACCAGAAGTAAAATAATCAACCTATTATCTACAAAACAGGATACATATATTTCCGGGCAAGAGATTTCTAACCAACTTAATATTTCCCGTAGCGCAATTTGGAAGCATATCAAGGAGCTCGAAAAAGCGGGATTTATAATTGAAGGTATACGGAATAAAGGTTATCGTATCGTTCAATCACCAAATAATGTAAGTGAAAATACGGTACAGTGGGGTCTTAATACAAAGTGGTTAGGAAAATCAATCATCCACAAGGAATCAACGACTTCCACACAACATTTAGCACATCAGCTAGCTTCTGAAGATAAAGAGCATGGAACTGTAGTAATAGCAGATGAACAAACACAAGGTAAAGGAAGGTTAAGTCGGGATTGGTATAGTGCAAAAGACAAAGGGATATGGATGAGCATCTTATTAAGACCTACTATTCCTCCTTATTTAGCACCACAGTTAACATTACTTACGGCTACAGTATTAGCAGACGTATTAAAAGAGTCATTAAATCTAGTTCCAAAGATAAAGTGGCCCAATGACATATTGTTAGATAATAAAAAGGTATCTGGTATACTAACAGAGATGCAAGCTGAACAAGACCGTATAGATTATGTTGTTATTGGAATTGGGATGAATGTCAATCATGAACAACAAGACCTATTAGCAAATATTCAGTCTAAAGCAACATCATTGAAGTTAGTATCAGGTAAATCAATTGATATTACTGAATTAATACAAAAAATATTAGAGTATTTTGAAGCTGCCTATGAAGAATTTATGAATAACGGATTTTCTAATATAAAAGAAAAATGGGAAAGTTATGGGTATCGGCTTGGTGAATCTATAAGCATTACAACTTATCATGATGTTCAAAAAGCTGTTTTAGTTGGGATTGATGAGGACGGGGCACTACTTGCCAAATTTAAAGATGACGAGATTAAGAAGATTTATTCTGGTGAAATTGATTGGTTCGGTAATGAAAATTAAACGGTAGAGGAGGTGTCTCTTAGGTATGGTTTCCTTATTACCTGAAGATGCCTCTTCAACTTGTGATAGCGTAAAAATCCAAACAAAAATTATAAAGTCTAAAATGATGTAAATTATAGTACATAAAGGTGGTGAGAGAATGAATCGATTTGTCGTCTTGGATTTAGAAACAACAGGAAACTCTAGTGCAAACCAAGATAAAATTATCGAAGTGGGTATCGTTGTAATAGAAAAAAATAAAATCATCGATGAATTTTCAACGATGTTATACCCGGAAAAATCTATACCACCATTTATTACAAAATTAACCGGAATAAAGGATGAAGATGTGTATGGTGCTCCATCTTTTATTGAAATGGCAGATACTATTACAGGTTTATTAGAAAATAGTTATTTAATAGCACACAATGTACCATTTGATATGGGATTTTTAAATGCTGAATTATCTTCTATTGGGAAACCAAGATTAAAAAATCCTGTAATTGATACGGTAGAACTAACAAGGATTCTTTTCCCACAAGCTCCAGGATTTAAGCTGGGTCAACTGGCTGAGTATTTAGAAATTAAACATGACAATCCTCATCGTGCATTATCCGATGCGCATGTTACAGCAAAACTGTTTATTAAGCTCATGGAAAAGATCTTGACATTACCTTATGAAACGTTAAATCATCTTTTAAAGCTTGAAAAGTCGTTGAAATCTGATTTATATGAGATTCTAAATAAACGATTAGAAAAAATTACATTCTCTAATGATCAAACAGACTATATCACTTATAAAGGTTTAGCATTTCGTCATAGTCAAATTGAAAAAAGAGAGAAAGTATCTATTACGAGTTCTTTTGGTGATTTTTTAGATTCTATTTATGAAAGACATGGTACGATGGAATCTCATATAAAAAAATACGAAAAAAGAGAAGGACAGCGGGTCATGTCAGAAGATATATATGATTCGTTCCAAGCAAAAAAACATGCTTTAATTGAAGCTGAAACAGGTACAGGAAAGACTTTAGCCTACTTGATACCTGTAATCTATGAAGCAGTTAAGACAAATAAGAAGTTGCTTATTAGTACGTATACGACACAATTGCAATCACAATTATTAGAGGAAGAAATACCTTTAGTATCAGAGTTAATCCCATTCTCATTCAAAGTAGCTTTACTTAAAGGAAAACAGCATTATATTAGTATCGAAAAGTTTGTGAATGAACTATACACAAGTCAACAAGATAATTATGATATTGCATTAACGAAAGCCATGATTCTAATATGGTTACTGGAAACAGAAACCGGTGATATTGATGAATTACATTTGCCATCACATGGGCAAATTTTTTATAAACGAATTTCTGCAGAAACTGAAGGACAAGCAGATCCGTCTTCACCTTGGTTTAAATATTCCTATTATCAGAGAGCACGACGAAAAGCTCAACTTGCAGATATAATTATTACGAATCATGCATTACTGTGCACAGATATATTCAATGATTATCAGTTTTTACCAAATTATGATAAAGCTGTTATTGACGAGGCACATCATTTAGAAGAAACAGCGTCAAAACATTATGGACTTAAACTTGATTATGTTAATATGCAACATGTGTTAAATCAAATTGGTTCCCTTGGAGATGGTAAATGGATAGATAAGCTCACTTCGGAAAATCCTGAAGTTGGAAAAGTTATATCTAAAGAAAGATGGAATGACTTATTCACGTTAATTAAATATGAGTTAGACGAATTATTTCGATCTATTTTTCAATATGTGTTAAATCAGGAAGGAAATAAAAAAGTATTAAGTGATGTGGGGCGAATTCAATATCGATATGAGAAACATAAGGAAAAAGAAAAAAACTGGAATTCGATAAAAGAAATGGCATCTAGATTTATTTTTTACATTCGTGACGTCATTCATCTACTAGCACTAACAAGTCAAGATTTGAATGATAAAGAAGCAAAAGATGATACAGAGCATCGAATTGAGTTGTTACAATCCTTTATTGACGGCATTGAACAGTTGTTTTTAATTGACAATGATTCATTAGAAGTAAAATGGATTGAGATTGAAGCATACGGGGCTAAAAATGCAGTGTATTTGTACAGTGAACCGGTTAATATTTCGTCTGTTTTACAAGAGAAGTTCTTTGACGTTAAAGAGAGTGTAATATTAACTAGTGCTACATTAACCATGAAGAATTCCTTTAATTTCATACAAAAGCGTCTCGGTATACAAAATGAACGATTGTTTACGAAAAAAATCCCATCTCCTTTCTCGTATAAAGATCAAGTCCGTGTTATGGTACCAAGTGATTTTCCCGACATTTCTTATGGTAATACCGATGATTTTATAGCTGCTACTTGTGAATCCATTCTTTCTTTAGCGGAAATTACGAATGGCAGAATGTTAGTGCTTTTTACTTCCTATGATATGCTTAAAAAGTCATATTATTTATTAAAAGAGACGATGGAAAATGAGAAGTTTGTGCTGATAGCTCAAGGTATCTCAAGTGGAAGTAGAGAGAGATTAAAGAAGAATTTTCAAACCTTTGATCAATCCATCCTATTAGGCACAAGTTCATTTTGGGAGGGTGTTGATATACCGGGAGATGATTTATCCTGTTTAGTGATTGTCAGACTTCCGTTTCAACCACCCAATCATCCGGTTTATGAGGCAAAGGCGCTTGACATGAAAATGAACGGTGGAAATGCATTTTATGATTTAGCATTACCAAATGCTGTTATTCGGTTTAAACAAGGATTTGGAAGACTGATTCGTTCTACCAATGACAGAGGGATAGTATTTGTTTGTGATGCAAGGATTATCAAGTCATCATATGGGAAATATTTCACTGATTCAATACCAAAAGTGCCCATTGCATTTGATTCAACCAATGAACTGATGCAAAAAGCTAAAGAGTGGTTTTAAAAAAAGAACTGATGCTTTATGCATCAGTCCAATTGAGATGGTATGGTGTTTAGAATTTTTTTGGTTGAAATAAATAAAAATAAAACAAAAATCAGGGAATGCTTGGTATAATGTAAGGTGTTTCATCTTATTTAAGTTCAACGTAATCATAGTATAAGCAGCAAACAAGGAACTATGATTAGCAATAATTGATAAGAATAAAAGCAATTTAATCTGTATAGTTAAATTTGGAGGGAAATCTATGGGCAAAACGATATTTAACCGAATCAGCAGTAGAAAAAAGAAAGTAGCAAGATTATCCATCTATGCGTAGACATAATGTAGTATTACCCTCCTGGACAAAATGGGTTTTACTTGCACTAATTCTTATCCTTGTTGCACTAATTATTTTTTTTACTGTAATTTATAATGATATTCAAAATAGCAAGACTTACGGTTTTCAAGCTGCTGAGGAAAGAGTACTAGAGGAAACGGATGTAAGTGAAGTGGTGGAAACAATGCGCTATCACGGTGAAGTGCTTCACCACGTTGTATTCGGAAAAAATAGATCAAATGAAACCCTAATTGTGTTTGTTCCCGAGGATCGTGAATCGGAATTAACAGTAGTTAACAAAAAGGACATAGAACCAGTTGAAAACGTTAGAGAGAATTGGCTATCTGAATGTGCAAACTGCGAGCTAATTGATATTGTTCCAGCGATTCTTAATAATGATCCTTTATGGGAAATTACTTTCTACGATGAAGCAGGTCGATATGTCTTAAATTATGTTTCAATCTTCGATGGATCTAAATATGAAGAATTTCGTTTTAGAAAAATGTTTGATTAAGTGAGGGAATTGCCAATGGACATTGCAAACAGAGTAAAAACATTAACACCTTCGTCTACTTTAGCCATTACCGCTAAAGCGAGGGAGCTTAAAAATAGTGGTCATGATGTTATTGGATTAGGTGCAGGTGAGCCTGACTTTAACACACCAGAATATATTATTCAAGCTGCTAAAGAATCTATGGTCCAAGGGATGACAAAGTATACGCCTACTGGTGGAATTAATGAATTAAAACAAGTTATTATAGACAAGTTGAAAAAAGATAACGAACTTGATTATAAAATGAGTGAAATAATCGTTACATCTGGTGCCAAACATGCTTTATATACATTATTTCAAGTACTATTAAATGATGACGATGAAGTAATAGTTCCAGCGCCATACTGGGTAAGTTATCCGGAACAAATTAAGCTGGCTGGTGGTAAACCAGTTATAGTAGATGGATTAGAGGATAACAATTTTAAAATTACCCCTAATCAATTAGAATCTGCTATAACGGGTAAAACGAAAGCAATCATTATAAATTCTCCAAGTAATCCTACAGGAATGATGTATAATGAGACTGAGCTTCGCATCTTGGGAGAATTATGCTTAAAACATAATATTTTAATCATTTCAGATGAAATATACGAGAAATTAATCTATACAGAGGATAAGCATGTTTCTATTGCGCAATTATCTCCTGAGTTAAAGGCTAATACCGTTGTAATTAATGGTGTATCGAAATCCCATGCTATGACTGGATGGAGAATTGGATATGCTGCTGGTCCTGAAGGAATTATTAAAGCAATGACGAATTTAGCATCACATTCAACGTCAAATCCAACATCTGTTGCTCAATATGCAGCACTTGCTGCATACGAAGCATTGGAAGACCCAACTATTGAGATGCGTAAAGTATTTGCAGAAAGACTCGACGCATTATATGATTTAATCGTTACAATTCCTGGGATAACATGTAAAAAGCCACAAGGAGCTTTTTATTTATTCCCAAATGTATCAGAAGCTGCTAAATTAAACGGGTTTCATTCAGTTGATGAATGGGTTAGTGCATTATTAGAAGAAGAGAAGGTTGCAGTAGTTCCAGGATCAGGTTTTGGAGCTAGTGATTATATGCGTTTGTCTTACGCAATCTCTAAAGAACAGTTAATTGAGGCTGCTAATCGAATAAAACGATTCGTAGAGAAAAATAGACAATAAGGATTTCCTTGACGAAGCAAATTATTTACTAATGGAGGTTATTTCGTTGAAAACAACAATCGCACAAGTACCTAAATTTGAAGGTGAATCAGTAACAATTGGAGCATGGCTAGCTAACAAGCGTTCGAGTGGTAAAATTGCATTTTTACAATTACGTGATGGTACAGGATTTATGCAAGCAGTAGTAGCTAAAAGTGATGTTAGTGAAGAAACATTCCAACTAGCAAAAAACCTTACGCAAGAATCTTCTATCTATGTGACAGGAACCATTGTAGAAGATTCTCGTTCTCCTTTTGGTTATGAAATGCAGGTTACAGAACTCGAGTTGATTCATGAGTCTGTCGACTATCCAATTACTCCAAAAGAACATGGAACAGAATTTTTAATGGACCATCGTCATTTATGGTTACGGTCTAAGAGACAACATGCTGTTATGAAAATAAGAAATGAAATTATTCGTTCTACATATGAATTTTTTAATGAGAATGGCTATATTAAAGTCGATCCACCAATTTTAACAGGATCATCTGCAGAAGGAACTACAGAGCTTTTCCATACGAAATATTTTGATGAAGATGCTTATTTATCTCAAAGTGGTCAATTATATATGGAAGCTGCTGCAATGGCTTTCGGTAAAGTTTTCTCGTTTGGGCCAACTTTTCGTGCAGAAAAATCAAAAACTCGTCGTCATTTAATAGAATTCTGGATGATTGAACCCGAAATGGCGTTTGTTGATCATGAGGAAAGCTTAGAAATTCAAGAGAACTATGTTAGCTATATCGTTCAATCTGTATTGAAAAATTGCCAATTAGAGCTAGGGATTCTGGAAAGAGATACATCAAAGCTAGAAAATATTAAAGCGCCTTTCCCTCGTATTTCATATGATGATGCTATTACATTGTTAAAAGAAAAAGGATTTACAGACATTGATTGGGGTGACGATTTCGGAGCACCACATGAAACTGCGATTGCAGAAAGCTTTGACAAACCAGTATTTATTACGAATTATCCTGCTGAAATTAAAGCATTCTATATGAAACCAGACCCAAATAGACAAGAAGTAGTTCTTTGTGCAGACTTGATTGCTCCTGAGGGATATGGCGAAATTATCGGTGGATCTCAAAGAATCGATGACTTAGAATTAATGAAACAGCGCTACGTTGAACATGGATTAACTGGACCAGCATATCAATGGTACTTAGAGTTGAGGAAATACGGAAGTGTACCTCACTCTGGATTTGGTCTTGGATTAGAGCGTACAGTAGCTTGGTTATCAGGTGTGGAACATGTTCGTGAAACAATTCCATTCCCTAGATTGCTAAATCGTTTGTACCCTTAAGGTAATAGCATTTTACCTTTCAGATTTTAATAAAATGTAATATGGCTGTCTCCTTTAATTGGGGCAGCCATATTTATATGATTTATCTGTTTCATGCTATACTATCTAGAGAGGTGCAATTATATGAAAAAAACTATTTCATTCCAAGATATATTAAACAATCAAATAACAATACCTAATAAGCTATTATTGTCTTATAAAAGTTTAGGACTAAATGAAACAGAAGTGATGGTTATTCTTCAAATTCATCGTTCCATCTTACAAGGAAACTATTTTCCAACGTTAAATGAACTAACTAATACACTAACGATAAACGACAATGAATGCTCAAAAATACTTCGCAAGCTTATTCAGCGGAATTTGTTAAAAATTGAACGCACTGAGAACAGTCAACATCAACTAAGTGAAGCGTATTCGCTTGAGCCGCTTTGGGAAAGATTATTTCAGCCAGTATTAGAAGATAAAAAAGAAAATGATGACGGCTCATTATTTATTCTTTTTGAACAGGAATTCGGTAGACCACTTTCGCCATTTGAGATTGAAACTGTAAATGTTTGGTTAGATGAAGATAAAATTTCTCCAGCATTAATTAAAGCAGCACTTCGAGAGTCTGTTTTAATGGCCAAACTTAACTTTAAGTACATGGATCGAATTTTGCGTGAGTGGAAAAAGAAGGGGATTCATACCGTTGAACAAGCACGCCAAGCATCAAAAAGATTTCATGATAATCAAGTAACAAAACAGACTACTACAAGTAATCAAAACAGAGATACGTCATTTTATTATAATTGGCTAGAGGGAGAGGAATAATGTTAAATAAGAAACAAATTCGATTTTGTTTGGACGAAATTGCTAACATGTTTCCAGATGCAGAATGCGAACTAACACATCGTAATCCATTTGAGCTTGTTATAGCCGTTCTTTTATCAGCACAATGTACTGATGCACTGGTGAATAAGGTTACTAAAGAACTATTTAAAAAATACAAAACCCCTGAAGATTATTTGTCAGTTTCATTAGAAGAATTGCAGCATGATATTCGTTCCATAGGTTTATATCGTAATAAAGCAAAAAACATCCAAAAGCTATGTAAGGTTTTACTTGAGGAATATGGTGGGGAAGTACCAAGAACTAAAGAGGAATTAGTCAAATTAGCTGGAGTAGGGCGAAAGACTGCTAATGTCGTAGCCTCAGTAGCATTTGGTGAACCAGCTATTGCGGTTGACACTCATGTGGAACGTGTCTCTAAACGGTTAGGGATTTGTCGCTGGAAAGATTCTGTATTAGAAGTGGAAGAGACGCTAATGAAGAAGGTACCGAAGGATGAGTGGAGTGTTACACATCATCGCTTAATTTTTTTTGGACGCTATCATTGTAAATCGAAGAATCCTAATTGTCCTGAATGTCCTTTACTGGAATTATGTAGAGAAGGGCAGAAGAGAATGAAAAATAGAGAAACAATATAAAAAAATGCTGTCACAACTAATGTGACAGCATTTTTTTATTTATTCTCCACCATCGTCACCAGAAACTTCGTCTGATTCCTCATCAGAATCTGGCGGATCGGTATTTTCTTCTCCCGGGATTTCGATAGAAGTACTCCGGGTTTCACTTCTTGTTCCTTCATTCTTTCCGTTTCGACCAATAGCCGTTACGTAAATATTGTAAACTTGACCTGGAGTAAAGTTTCCACTGATTTCAAGACCTTTTGACTCTACAGTTTGTGTCCCACCTTGTGGACCTTCTACAACTACTTCAAAAGAAGCTGGTGGTCCATTATACCCCCATGAAACATCAATAATGGATTGTTCAGGATGATAAACAGCAGATAGGTCGTCAACAGGATTAATAGAGGATTCTTCCTCCTCATCACTCTCTAATTTAATTGTAATAGATTGTGGCTCACTACGATTCTCTTCGTTTTCCTTACTGAATACTATAACTTGAATTTTGTATTCTGCATCTGGAGTTACTTGAGTAATCTCAATTTCTTTATTGTCAGTAGAGGAGAGCACTTGCATTTCTCCACCATTTACACTAGCTGACACTTCAAATCCAACTTCTTCTTCTGAATCGTACTCCCATTTTACTAAAATAGATTTATTTTCTTTTTGATAATCAGCCTTTAGTCCTTTAACAGGGTCCATCTTATCATATTTCTCAGAAGTTTTAGTCGGCTCTGTTCCTTTAACAAATAATTCTTTCACAATATCTGATTCAGGTGTATGTTTGCTAGGGAGAAGAGCAGGATTAGATCCCTTTTCGACTGCTACTTCCACAACTGAATCAGGTTTTACAAAGTCAGGTGTTTCCACATTTTCATGAACCTTAGTCATTAAGTTTTTAAACAGTGCATGTGCAATATATTTTTCATCATCCATTGCTCGTTGTCCTTCATTATAACCGACCCAAATTGCTGTTGTATAATTCGTAGTATACCCTGCAATCCAAGAGTCCTTTGTTCCTTCAACATTCTCAAAGTTTGTTGTACCTGTTTTAGCAGCAATAGGTAAGTTAGGAATTCTAGCAGGTCCACCAGAGGATCCTTGTGCTAAAGCTGTTTTAAGCATGTCTGAAATCATATATGCAGTATAATCCGACATAACAACTTCTGGTTCAGGTGCAAGTTCAACTGTTTGTTTATCAGGATAAACTACTTTTGATACAGCATAAGGTTCGTAACGCATACCTTCATTAGCAAATGCTTGATATGCGCCAGCAAGTTGCAATGGATTAACATTCGTATCAGCTCCACCGATTGCATCGGTTAACTGAGGGCGACCATTTGCAAATTCAATACCAAGTTGATTGGCAAATTTTTGTGAGTTATCATAACCAACCTCTTCTAAAACTTTTACAGCAGGAACGTTAAGGGATTCCTGTAAAGCATATCGTGCAGTCATCCAGCCTTGATATGTTCTGTTCCAGTTTCTGATTGCTTGATCTGTGCCTGCAATTTCGTATGGCTTATCATCATTAAGCTGATGATAAGTAGATATTTTATTGTATTCAATAGCAGGACCATAGGCAACTATTGGTTTGAATGCAGACCCCGGTTGACTACCGCCTTGAATTGCATAGTTCCACCCATTCTGATAATTGTGGTCACCACCAATTGCGCGAATAGCTCCTGATTTAGTATCGAGAAGTACTAAACCAGCATGTAAATCCTCGTTAGGAAAGTTAACTGGATTATTTTCTGAATCTGATAAAAGAAGTTCTACATAATCCTGCGCATTTTTATCCAACGTTGTATATATTTCTAATCCATCTGAATATATATCTGCACCATCTAATTTTGCTTCTACTTCTTGTTCAACCTTTTGTATGAAAGCATCATATGGTTTCGAGTCTTCTTTCTCATCCACTAAAAGGGAAGGGATATCAACCTTTAATGCTTCATCCGCTTCTTCTTGTGTTATTTTGCCATGGCGAACCATTAATTTTAATACGGTTTCCATCCTCTGTTTAGTTAAATCAGGATTTTTAGTAGGATCATATGCTGACGGTCTTTGCGGAAGACCTGCTAATATAGCGGCTTCGGGCAAGGTTAACTCGTGTAAGTCTGTTTTACCGAAGTATGTTTCAGCAGCTTTAGCAACACCATATGCACCAGAACCGTAATATATTTTATTTAAATACATTTCTAAAATCTCTTCTTTTGAGAATTCTTTTTCTAGTTGGAGTGCAAGCCATTGCTCTTGTACTTTTAACTTCAACTTTTTATCAGGTGTAAGAAAAGATTTTTCAATAACTTGTTGCGTAATAGTACTAGCACCTTCCGAACCAAAGCCATTTCGTAAGTTACCAATAATTGCTCCACCGATACGTCTTA
Source organism: Ornithinibacillus jepli (assembly GCF_047228935.1). Taxonomy (NCBI): domain Bacteria; kingdom Bacillati; phylum Bacillota; class Bacilli; order Caryophanales; family Bacillaceae; genus Ornithinibacillus; species Ornithinibacillus jepli. Next base: position 1,061,992 of record NZ_JBFEGG010000001.1, on the reverse strand, counting down.
TATCTATACCGGGATGCTCAAAAAACCTAGCATCCTCTGTAGCTGTAACAGCATCTATTAATACGGTAGGGAGGTCATCATATTCAATTTTAGTACGTTTAAACTCTCCCAGATCGGCAATTAACTCTCCATTCATGTCATACACCTTAGATGATAATGGATCGGCTAATTGGGATGTATCAATTTCTGGTGCTGTGGCAATATAATAAGAGAATAAGGCTGCAACTCCGATACCGATAGCAACAAAAATAATAACTAAACTTAAAAATATTTTTTTCCATATAGGTTTCTTTTTGGATTTCTTTTGTTTTCTTCGTGCAGTGCGACTTTGGCTATTATTGGCCATTACTCACTACCTCCAATCTAAAAATAAAGCTGATTAATAATAGATAGATAATCAACTCTAGTTTGGTATTTAAAAGGAATTAAGTATCCTTTTTGTTTTATATCGTTATATGGTATTGATTTTCTACCATCCGCTTCCTTTTCATACCAAAAGGGTAATAATTTATCTGCTTCTAATAGATAAGTTTCATCATGAAAAGCAAATCGGATAATCATAAAACAGATACCACCATGTTTTACAATGGATTCCATATGCTTTATTTGATGTTCATGAATATTCGATAGTGGAAATGAAGTTTTATTCTTCGTTTCCTTCGCTTCAAAATCTACATAACGATTTCGGTATACACCATTATAATCTGTTGTGGATGCTTGTTTAAAATACGCTTCGGTAATAACAGCTGCACTACGTTTCGGATAATTAACTTTTACAATTTGGATTGGCGTGGGCTTTTTGTGTATGATTGCTAAATCCATCTCTAAATAGTATTGGTTCGTTTGATTTATATCCTCCTCAAGTGTCATTCCACGATTGGAGAATGTTTGATTTGTACTATTACTACTTGCATTAGATAACGATTTTTTCCCATTTGGATAGTTCACGGGTTTCCCCCCTAGCATAAACAGTATCATATCAGAAAAACTCCTGCAGTGTAACTTTAAAGTACAATTTTAATAAAAATATCACATATTAAGGCAGGGTTTACCGCATGAAATCGAATAACAATTACCAAGAGTATCTATATTATATAATAAATACAACTAGGAAGCATAATATAGACAACGTTTCTCGTACAAAAGCTTATCAAGAATTTTATTTAAAACACCCAGAGATTAAGTGGGCTTTATTAGCTAGTATCGTGTCAAGGAATGCTGGGTGGAATATGACTGACTTACAATTACCACCTTTTAAAAAAATATTAGGTTGTAAAGAAAGAGAAAACTTATTTATGACGTATGAACGGGCGAACTGGCTTATTTTTTCCGATGCTTACCCACAACTTTTAGTTTATGAGTTATCCAAAGAACATGATCTATCCATTATAAATGTATTGAAAGAACTACATGTTTCCTCTTTTATGATTCGTGAATGGAAGATTTTTAGAAAAACAACTAATAAAGAACGGTTAATGATTGCTTTAATTATTAATGAGCAGAACGTTATTCAACAACCCGTCATTAAACAACCATATTTTAAAAGAAAAGTATTTTTTAGCATTCCATATTTAATACAAAACAATCTAATGCTTAATGCTGTTTTACTTCCAACTGATAAAGGAAGATTGTACGGGTATCATGTTCACGGTTTTACTAATGTAACAAATCGAATTACACTCGGAAAAAGACTAGCCTCTCAATTATTCCACCCTACAATTTATCCAGCAATAATGGATTTTATCCTAAACATTGAACATACTGGTTCCCGAAAAGATTATGAACGCTTTTATTCCATCACACTTCCAACTAGCCCAATGTTAAGGCGAGTATATCCAGTAATAGAACATCAAGATATTATTCGTAAAGACTGGTATAAATTAGGGGGGACAAAAAAGAAGTGGTATTTACCAGAAAAAGGGGAACCAAATGACATCGGAAAACAGTTTTATATGAAGCGGAATCTTTTATATTCCTATTACGACATAAAGTGTATTTTCGATTAAGAAAGAGGATTTGCAAGGAGCAAACCCTCTTTCTTATGTTGATGGACGATTTGGACCATTCAATTTCTTATCGCCAGTTTTTAATGATTTTCCATTCTCTACTTCTTTTTGTTTGTTTTTCTGTTTGTCTTTCATATTTAAAAACCTCCTTTACAATTAGTTTGTCTAATTAACGAAAAAAAATGAGCATATACACTAGTTTTGTACAATTGCTTCTAGTTTTGTCGAACAGGAAGGAGGATATGATTAGTTTAGCGAATTTATGGATATTATTCTAAATTCGTGGGGTGATAAAATGGGACTTGCATTGCTTAAAGATAAAGAGTTAAATGGAATGAATCGAAAGGATTTTGAAGATGCATTAATGCATATAGCGGATATGGCTCGAATAGCAGAACAAAAGCTAACTTTAAAAGTTGATAAAAGGATAAATGATAGTTACAAAGAAAAAAAGCATGAAATAGATGAAGTTAGTGTTAATATTCGTAGTTTATTAAAGTAAAATTTGTTTAAGCAATGTATAATGTCTTATTCATTCAAACATGTTAAAGTAAAGTTAAGATTGGATGAATAGAGGCGTTTAACATGATACTTGTGAATTATACGAACCAACTAAAACAAGAACTAGACAATTTAAAGAATATATTTGAACAAAACAATCCTCCAGAAGATAGGAAAGATAAGGTCTTTTTTGAAATGGTAAAAAAAGAAACCTTACCTATTTATGAGCTATTAGGAAAGTGGGAAGAACTTGCATTAGAAATAATTAAAGAGAGTAAAATAAGTGTGCACCCTAATCAAGTTGTGTCCACAAGAGAAAATATGGAACTACTTTTAATGCATAGTTACTATGTGGATGTGAGAAGAAGACGATATATGGAGTTACATCAATCTGTAATGTATGTATTTGATCAATTACTGCGTGCAATTTCTTAATTTCTTTCTTTACAATTCTGACAACTTTTAATATAATTAGCTTCCACACATCAAGAGGGGGAAAGGTAATGAATAAAAATGAATTAGTAGAAAAAGCAATTCAAATTAGAGAAAGTGCTTATGTTCCATATTCAAAATTTCCTGTTGGCGCAGCACTTTTAACAAAATCGGGGAAAGTGTATACTGGATGTAATATTGAAAATGCTGCATACCCCGTTTCTTTATGTGCAGAACGTGTTGCAATATTTAAAGCAATTTCAGAAGGAGAAACTGAATTTGTTGAGATGGCAGTAGTTGCTGATACTGAACGGCCAGTACCACCTTGTGGATCTTGCCGTCAAGTTATGAGTGAATTTTTCAGTGGCGAGATGCATGTCCATTTAACCAATTTAAATTCTAATACGATGACAGTTACCGTGGATGAATTACTACCATTTTCATTTCAGAAAACAGATATGGAAAAATAATACATAATAATATTTGGTGTTTATTTTACTGTTAAAAAATTGAACTTATGATAAAGTAAAGTAAGAAGCAGATTGTCCTGTTTCTTACTTTTTTGTTATAATAAAATACGGAGATTGTACATATAGTAAAATAACTTGTTTCACATTATACTAAAGAATACGATAATAATAAAAAGAATCACAATCAAATGGGGTGAAGGAATGCAAAATCGAGTTCAACTAAGCGGTAAAGATATTCTTGAAAAAGATTTTAAAACAGCTATGCGTGGATATAACCAGGAAGAAGTTGATGAATTCCTAGATATAGTTATCCAAGACTATGAAGCATTTGGACAAGAAATTGATCGATTAAAACAGGAAATTCAAAGAATGAAAAAATCAAGTGAAGGCCAAGCAAGAACAAGGTCTACTAACCCTGTACCACAACAAGTTAATTATGATGTCCTAAAACGTCTATCTAACCTAGAGAAGGCTGTATTTGGAAGTAAATATGCAAACGCAGATTCATAAGATTTACTATAATTACCAGTGATTTTCGTATGAAAATATGTTAAGCTAATTCTTAGCTAATTGTTGAATACTCATGTAATCGCTGCACATTTGTGTAGAGGAAAGTCCATGCTCACACAAACTGAGATGTTTGTAGTGTTCGTGCTTGACGAATTCATAAGTCAAGGTAGCCTATATAAAGCTAACGGCAGGTGAAGTTCCTAAGTCTATGGATATGGAATTATAACCTTGAAAGTGCCACAGTGACGGAGCTAAAGTGGAAACACTTTAGGTGGAACGAGGTAAACCCCGCGAGTGAGCAACCCAAATTATGGTAGGGGCATCCTCTTATTAGGGAAATGAACCGAAAGAGGGACAGGTAATACCTGTAGATAGATGATTACAACCGGAGTACGAGGCTGACCACCGTTTGAAGTACAATGGTACAGAACATGGCTTATCGAGTATTCAACGGTCTTACATAAGTAATTAAACATAACCTTTCTGCTTTATTAGATGCAGAAAGGTTATTTTATTTATATACTAGTTATGTGGTAAACTAACGGTACTGTTAATACCAACAATGAAGGGAATATGTAAATGACAAATCAAGTAAAATTAATTGCAACTGCAGCTATGGGTTTAGAATCAGTAGTAGCAGATGAAGTACGAAACCTTGGATATGAGGTTGATGTAGATAATGGGAGAATAATTTTTGAAGCTCCTATCTCTGCAATCCCAAGGTGTAATCTATGGCTGAGATCGGCTGACCGAGTAAAACTAGTAGTTGGAGAATTTAAAGCAACTACCTTCGACGAATTATTTGAAGGTACTAAAGCTTTGGCTTGGGAAAACTTTGTAAGTGAAGATGGGCAATTTCCTGTATCGGGTAAATCCGTTAAATCAACATTATATAGTGTTCCAGACTGTCAAAAGATAGTGAAAAAAGCAATCGCAGAACGTTTAAAAAGGAAATACGGGATGGCAAGTAAAATGCCTGAAACCGGTGCTATGTATAAAGTTGAAGTATCATTATTAAAAGATACCGCATTACTTACTATCGATACATCAGGAGTAGGATTACATAAAAGAGGTTATCGTGTCGGTCAAGGTGAGGCTCCTTTAAAAGAAACAATGGCGGCAGCACTAATATTATTAACAAATTGGCGACCAGACTATCCGTTAATCGATCCATTCTGTGGGTCAGGGACAATTCCTATTGAAGCAGCTTTAATCGGTCAAAATATAGCACCAGGATTTAATAGAGAATTTTCTGCGGAAGAGTGGGGTTTTATTCGGAATAAATATTGGGATGAAGCGTTCCAAGAGGCAGAAGACCTTGCTAAATACGATCAGAAGCTTGAAATTATTGGTAGTGATATTGATCATAAGATGATTGAGATTGCTAAGTCGAATAGTTTAGAAGCTGGTTTAGGTGAATTAGTTTCGTGGAAGCAGATGCAGGTAAGTGACCTCTCTATTCGAAGAGACAATGGCTATATTATTGCTAATCCTCCATATGGGCAACGTATTGGAGATCTAGAAAACGTTCAAAAAATGTATCAAGATTTAGGTAATATAATGAAAAAACATCCATCTTGGAGTGTTTACATTTTAACCGCTCTTGAAACATTTGAAAAACATTATGGGGAAAAAGCTACCAAAAAAAGAAAACTATTTAATGGTTTTATAAAAACAGACTACTATCAGTACTTTGGTAAGAAAATCAAGGGGGCAGAACAATGACAAGTTATACAGAAACAGAAAAGTCATTTTTAGATTATTTAAAGGAAATGAATGCAATTCGTGAGGCTGTAACTTTAATACAATGGGACTTGCGTACAAAAATCCCTAAAAAAGGAGTTGAGCAACGTTCTGAAGTAGTCGGTTACCTTTCACAAAAGCTCCATCAAATGCAAGTATCCGATAAAATGAAATCCTTTATAGATGATTTAAAAGATAACACAGAAGATGAAATTATCCAAAAGTCCATATTAGAGTGTCTAGATACATATGAGAAAAATCGAAAGATCCCGGAATCAGAATATAAGGAATTTGTTATGCTACAATCTAAATCTGAAGCTGTTTGGCAAGAAGCAAGAGATAAATCAGATTTTACACTGTTTCAGCCTTATTTAGAGAAGCTAGTAGACTATAATAGAAAATTTGCGAACTACTGGGGATTTGAGGATAACATTTATGATGCTTTATTAAATAACTATGAGCCAGGCGTAACCGTGAAAACTTTAGATGAAGTATTCCCTAAAGTTCGGAAATCGCTAACTGAATTACTAAAAAAAATCCAGAATAGTTCAGTAAAACCGAACACTACGTTATTAACAACCCATTTTCCAAAACAAGATCAAGAATCTTTCTCGATTGAAATCTTAAATCGTATGGGCTATGACTTTGAAGCGGGTAGATTAGATGACACGATACATCCTTTTGAGATTACAGTCAATTTAAATGATGTTCGGATTACAACACGTTATGATGAAATGGATTTCAGAATGGCAGTATTCGGTATTATTCACGAGGCTGGCCATGCATTATATGAACAAAATATTGATAAAAAATTAGAAGCTACTCCTCTAGCATCTGGTACATCCATGGGTATACACGAATCACAATCATTATTCTGGGAGAACTTTTTAGGAAGAAATAAAGTTTTCTGGGAATCTCATTATGATTTATTCAAAAATCATGCTCCAAAGCACTTTAAGGAAGTTGATGTTCACGAGTTTTATCAAGCAGTTAACGATGTTAAACCTTCCTTTATTCGTATAGAGGCTGATGAATTAACATATCCACTTCATATTATGGTTCGTTACGAATTAGAAAAAGGTTTAATTAATGGAGATATAGAGGTAAAAGATTTACCTAAACTTTGGAATGAAAAAATGGTTGAGTATTTAGGTATTGAACCACCGACGGATAAAGAAGGGGTGCTTCAAGACATTCATTGGGCAGGCGGGGACTTTGGATACTTCCCATCTTATGCTTTAGGGTATATGTATGCTGCACAATTCAAAGACAAAATGGCTCAATCAATTGATATAGATAATGTCATAAAGTCAGGAGATTTCTCTCCAATCCGTGCGTGGCTTACCGAGAACATCCATCAATACGGTAAAATGAAAAAACCTCTTGATATTCTAAATGATGTAACTGGGGAAGGATTAAACCCTGATCATCTGATTAACTATTTAACATCAAAATACAGTGAAATTTATAAGTTTTAATAAGGATAAGGGGACCGTTAGATAATGGTCCCCTTCACTAATTTTTATCGTCCAACTGGAAAATCAAATGGAACAGATCCTACTGGTGAATGTTGGATAATATCGATAAAAGGTATTGTATATGCAGCTAAAATTAATGCTACTGTTATACCAATCCATAGTTTCCAATTTTCAAAGTAACGAGGAGTTGCTTCTGCATCTTCTTCCTCTTCAGCAATAGGGAATTCTTCTAAGCCTTTTGGAGCAAAGAATGTTAATTTAATAAAGATATAGACCATTAGAATGATACCGATGAAAAGTATTGTTCCACCGATCGCTTGTGCCATTTGGTAACCAATCCATTCTGTTACTTGATCTCCACCAGCATATTCAGAGTAAGCTGACCGTCTAGGTGCACCAAGTAGTCCTTGAATATGCATAGCTCCAGACATTATCGACATACCTACAGTCCAAATAATTGCTTGGATAATACCTAAACGATTGATTTTAGGTGTTAACACACGCCCTCTCAAGTGTGGAATTAACCAGTAACTAATTCCAAAGAATGTTAACATTACTGTTGTTGCAACTGTCAAATGGAAGTGACCTGTTACCCAAATAGTATTGTGTACAACAGCATTCATTTGGTGAGAAGCATTAATAATACCTCCAGCACCACCTGGGATAAAAGCTAACATCCCAATAAATGGAGCTAAGAAACGAACATCTTTCCAAGGTAGCTTTTTAAACCATCCGAATAATCCTTTTGCACCTTTACGGCGACCTGTAATTTCAAAAGTAGCAAACATTGAGAAGGCTGTCATTAAACTTGGAATGACCACCATAAACGTCAAGACTACTTGAATGAACTTCCAAGTTGGATTAATACCAGGTTCTGTTAACTGATGATGGAAACCAACTGGAATAGAGAAGAATAAAAATAAAATAAATGACATTCTCGCTAAGGAGTCACTAAATAGTTTACCACCGATAATTTTTGGAATAATAGCATACCAAGCCATATAAGCAGGTAATAACCAGAAATAAACAAGTGGATGACCAAAATACCAGAATAACGTTCTACTTACTAATACATTAATTGTTTCTGCAAAACCTAATGACCATGGGATAAACTGAATTAAAACTGCAGCAGCAACCCCTAATGAAGCAATAAACCATAGCAAAGTATTTATGGTAACCATGAATGCAAGTAATGGTGACTTTTCACCAGGATGTCCTTTTTTCCAAACAATTAACTGACGCCAATTAACAAATCCAGCAATCCAGCTACCGACAACTACTAATGCAAGTCCAATATAAAAGATGGGATGTGCTCTAAGTGGTGCGTAGAATGTATAAAGAACACTAGCTTCACCAAGAAGGATCATTGTAGCTGTAAGAATAGTACCAACTACCATAATCCAAAAGGCTAACCATGCAATCTTACGTTGTTTATCAGATATTCCAACTGTTTTTCCCATCAAAGAGAAATGGAACCCGATAATAAAATATGTTGTTAAGACAAGTCCAAGAATAACGCCGTGTACAGTAAGTACTTGGTAATAATCAATTCCGAACGGTAGGGTGAATTTACCTGAACGAACAAATACTTGCAGCAAACCCATTAAGCCACCTATAAATAAAGCGATAAATGCTACGGAAATATAAGACATATATAGACGTGAATCACGTTTTGCAATAGGTAGAGATTGGACTGATGATTTGTTTTCAATAACATTTTTAGCTAATTGCATTATTCATACACCTCCACAGTGGCATACATCATGTGATGCCCAATTCCACAATACTCGTTACATAGAATCGTATAAGTTCCTGGTTTATTCATCACTGTCTCAAGACTACTTACATAACCAGGTTCGACCATCATATTAACATTTGTTCCTGCAACATTGAATCCGTGAACAACGTCCTTAGTCGCTACTTGAAAGAGTACTGTTGAATCTTTAGGTATACGGATATGTTTTACAGATTTTCCTTCCTCATCTTTCCCAAGGTCATAATAGAATGCACTAGCAGCGATATTTAAAATATATTTATCTTCAGCTACTTGAGTTAGTCCTAAATTCTCTGGTTTAAATGCTTCATTAGATTGAATATTGTTTGGATCGATGGTTACACCATGACTTTGTGGATGTGTTCCCTGCCAGAACGCTCCATAAGCTAATACAGCAAGAAATACTACTAACGATCCAATCCCAAATGTTAACCAAATTTTTTCATACTTATGCAGATGCATTGTTTTTCACACTCCTTTTCAATTGACCTATCTCGAAATAAATAATGCAAATGCGCCAAACCAACTAATGATAATAATGGCGCCTAAGAGCATTACCGAAGCAAATGCTCCTTTTAGATTGGGCTTTTCTTTCTCAGATGCTTTATTTTCCTCTTGTTCTCGCATTAGAGATCCTCCCTTTGACATGTGATAATGATTACACCTTCATCATACACAAATTTCCAATGAAGAAGATGCCATAAAATAAACGTTCATTGTTTGTTCAATAGTGAACTTAAGGCCTTGGCGTTCCTGAATTCTTAATGAAAAGTAGCTTTTTAATTGTGGCAAATATTTGTAAAAAAAAGTAATAAATTTTGAAAACCGTTACAAACTAACTTCAAAAATTGCTTTTTAAAAGGTGAGATCATGACAATAATTTGTTCTGTTGGGAGAGCGATTCCAAAATATGAAATTACCCAAAATCGCATCAAAGATATAGTACAGACTATATTTGATTTTTCGGATAGAGAAAAAAATAGATTATTACCTGTTTTCGATAATGCGGCAATTAACGCTAGACAATTTGTTGTAGAAGAGGATTGGTTCTTACAGGAGCATAGCTTTGAAGAACGGAATCGTTTGTATCACAAATTCGCAATTGAATATTCGGTTGTAGCAATGGACGAATGTTTAAAGAATACAAATTTATTTCATGATATTACTTATGAAGATATAGATTTACTAGCCTTTGTTTCTAGTACAGGAGTATCAACCCCATCTGTCGATACATATTTGATGAATAGACGCCCATTTAGGAGTAATGTTGAACGAATGCCATTATGGGGATTAGGCTGTGCTGGGGGAGCAATAGGGTTATCCCGAGTACATAACTGGTTAAAAGCCAACCCCACTAAAACTGCCCTTCTTGTGAATTGTGAACTGTGTAGCCTGACTTTTCAAAGAACAGATAATAAGAAAAGTAACTTAATTGGGACAGCTTTATTTGGTGATGGTATAAGTTCCGTTTTATTAATAGGAGAGAAGTCTCCCTTTCGAAAATCTCTAGCTAAGCCGTCACCTCATATAAAAACATATAGTTCTTATACTAAAAAAAATAGTACTGACGTAATGGGGTGGAAAGTTATAAATACTGGATTCGAGGTGATCTTTTCTAAAAGTATTCCTGCACTTGTGAATACACTCTGGAAGGACCATATGGGTGAAATGTTACAAAATTTTAGTGTAAATATAGGTGATATTACTAGCGTTATTGCACATCCAGGTGGAAAAAAAGTTATGGAAGCTATGATGGATGCATTACACATCTCTGAGGAGCAGTTGAAATACACTTTACAAATTCTAAAAGACCATGGAAACATGTCATCTACTACTGTTTTATATGTATTACAAAAATGGTTAAGTGAAGATATACAAATAGGGAATAAAGGAGTTTTAACAGCCTTAGGGCCAGGTTTTAGCTCAGAAATATTATTACTGGAGTGGGATGTATAATGGCGTTATGGATGTGGATGTTAATCTTTTTTATAATCGGACAACGAATTTTCGAACTTGTCATCGCGAAAAAGAATGAAAGTTGGATGAAAGCAAGGGGTGGAATCGAGACAGGTAGTGAACATTATAAATGGTTTATTTATCTCCATGTTTTGTTTTTCTTAAGTGTCATACTTGAAACGATGATGAAATTAAATAATCAAATTATTGAATTTCGTTATTTTTACTTTTTAATATTTTGTTCAGCTCAGCTAGCGAGGTTTTGGTGTATACATTCATTAGGTAGATTTTGGAATACGAAAATAATTGTAATGCCGAGAGTTGCTTTAATTAAGAAAGGTCCATATAAGTATGTGAAACATCCAAATTACATTATTGTTGCAGTGGAGTTATTTGTCATTCCAATGTTGTTTAACGCATATTTAACAGCAATTGTTTTTCCATTACTACATCTTTTACTGTTACGTATTCGTATACCACTAGAGGAGAAAGCTTTAGCATCAGTTCCGAAATTGTGAAAAACTAACGTATTCATACTTCTTTTAGCAAAGCAAAAAAAAACGGTAATCAAAATTGATTACCGTTTTACATATATTGGTTTTATTATTTTTTAACTACGTTAGCTGCTTGTGGTCCACGATCGCCATCGACGATTTCGAAAGTAACTTCTTGACCTTCTTCAAGAGATTTAAAACCCTCACCTTGAATAGCTGAATAATGAACGAATACGTCGTTCCCGCCTTCGACAGAAATGAAACCATAACCTTTTTCTGCATTAAACCATTTTACTACTCCGTTTTCCATGTAAATAATTCCTCCTAAAAACTTTCACGTAAAACGTGTTAATACAAATCAGAAAAATGAGTATCAAAAAAGGCAGCCTCTTAAGAAAGACTGGATCATATCAACCCACTTCTTTCAGAAGCTACCATTTTTTAATGATCCATAAATCTTCTTTGCTTGTGTCAAATATAGCTTATTTTGATATGTCAGTCAAGTTGCAAATTGGTATATAATGCTGAATAATCCAATCTATCTGTTATTTAACTGACAATCATTGTATAATCATATTATGTTGCGTTTTTGTTTAATTATGTATCATAATAATTAGTTTGATTATCCAATAAATGTCTAAGGGGGAAAAGAATTTGTTAACAGATATTGAAATTGCACAATCTGCAAAGTTAAAGCCAATACAACAAATAGCTGAGGACTTAAATTTAACTTATGAGGATTACGAACCATATGGACACACGAAGGCTAAGTTGTCAGATAAGCTTTACCAAAAGTTAGAAGCTAAGCCAAACGGTAAAGTTATTTTAGTTACAGCAATTAGCCCAACTCCTGCAGGGGAAGGAAAATCAACCGTTACGGTTGGATTAGGTCAGGCGCTCAATAAAATTGGAAAAAAGACTGTCATTGCACTGCGAGAACCTTCCTTAGGTCCGGTTATGGGAATCAAAGGAGGAGCAGCAGGTGGAGGATATTCTCAAGTGCTACCAATGGAGGATATCAATCTTCATTTTACAGGTGACTTACACGCGATAACAAGTGCTAATAATGCTTTAGCTGCAATGATTGATAATCATATTCATCAAGGGAATGAATTAAATATTGATCCTAGAAGAATTGAATTTAAACGTGTGATGGACATGAATGACCGCGCATTAAGACAAATTATAGTCGGTCTTGGGGGACCTTCAAGAGGTATTCCGAGAGAAGACGGTTTCAATATTACAGTTGCTTCTGAAATCATGGCAATTCTTTGCTTATCAAACGATTTACAGGACTTAAAAAACCGAATCGCTAATATCGTAATTGGATATACATATAATGAAGAGCCAGTATATGCTCGTGATTTAAAAGTGGAAGGCGCATTGACATTACTATTAAAGGATGCGATTAAACCTAATTTAGTCCAAACAATCGAAAATACACCAGCTATTATACATGGTGGACCTTTCGCAAATATAGCTCACGGTTGTAATAGTATCATTGCGACGAAAACAGCTGCAAAATTAGGGGAGTATGTGGTGACAGAAGCAGGATTTGGAGCTGACCTTGGTGCAGAAAAGTTCCTTGATATTAAAACTAGAGCAGGAAACATTGATACTGATGCAGTAGTGATAGTTGCCACAGTTCGAGCTTTAAAAATGCATGGAGGTGTTCCAAAGAACCAGTTAACCGAAGAAAATATAAATGCCTTAAAGGTAGGGATAGAAAACCTGAAAAAACATATTGAAACAATTCAATATTTTGGGTTACCTTTTGTTATTGCCATTAATAAATTTCCAACTGATACGTCAAACGAAGTCGAATATATTAAAGCCTGGTGCGAGGAAAACTATTTTGATGTGGCTTTAACAGATGTTTGGGCTAAAGGTGGAGAAGGCGGTATCGAACTCGCTGAAAAGATTGTACAGGCTGCTGAAACAAAGGAAAAGAATTTTAAACGAGTTTATGATATAGAAGATTCTTTAGACGTTAAAATTACAAAAATTGCTAAAACAGTATATGGCGCAAAAGGTGTAGAGTTTTCAGCGAAAGCAAAAAAACAACTTACTTTCTTTGAAAAACAAGGTTGGGGGAATTTACCGGTTTGTATGGCTAAAACCCAATACTCACTTTCTGATAATCCTAGCTTGCTTGGTCGTCCAACGGATTTTACGATTACAATTAGAGAATTCCGACCTTCAATAGGTGCTGGGTTTATTGTCGCATTGACAGGAGATATTATGACTATGCCAGGTCTTCCGAAGAAACCAGCTGCATTAAACATGGATGTGACCAAAGATGGAAAGATTGTAGGTTTATTCTAATGAATCAAACAGAACAACTTTCGGCAATTCAAGATTATTGTAAGGAACTTTTTGGTAAAGATTCAAGTGGCCACGATTTTTTCCACTTAAAACGAGTAGCAAGGTTAGCGAGACAAATTGCAGTGGAAGAGAAGGCAGACACTTTTATATGTGTAGCAGGCGCATGGCTTCATGACGTAGGAGATCATAAATTGTTTTCTGATCCTGATAAGGCTCTAAGAGAATTGGATGATTTTCTAACAGCTATACGTGTTTCCGAAGTGAAAATTAAAGCAATTCATGCTGCGATTGAAAACATATCATTCAGTAAAGGAAAAATCCCTGTGACTATGGAAGGGAAAATTATTCAGGATGCTGATAGAATAGATGCAATAGGAGCTATCGGTATAGCAAGAACGTTTGCATATGGTGGGGCAAAGGGGAGACTTATGTATCATGATGTAGACAAAGAGTCTACTTCGTTGCAACATTTTTACGATAAAATTCTCCACTTAAAGGATACGTTACATACTAATGCTGCTATAGCAATTGCCCAACAGAGACATGAATTTGTAGAAACTTTTATAGCACAATTTTTGGAAGAGTGGGGTTACTGAAGCCTGTTAGATAAAATAAATTACAATTTAGTAACGATTATAAGGAGAACTTCTACTTGAGGTTCTCCTTATGTTTTAAGTATATTAGCCAGCAATCCGCTTTGCTCCTAAGTATCTTTGTTGCCAATATGCATCTCCCATATTACTTACTTCAACACCATCTAACCCCGCATGGATAAATTGACCATTTCCTACATAAATCCCAGCATGAGAAGGACCAGGTTTATATGTTTCAAAAAATACTAAATCACCTACTGAAAGTGAGTTGACTGGTGATCCAAAATTCCATATATCACTAACCGTTCTTGGTATCGTCACGCCATGTACGCTGTGTACATATTGTAAAAAACCACTACAGTCAAACCCACTAGGAGAAGTACCACCCCATACATAAGGAGTACCGACATATGCATAGGCAGTTTGGATAAAACTAGACGAATTTGCTGTAACGCTCACATTTTTAATCGTTGATTTTTCTTTTGGTTGTACACTTGCTTGAGCTGTTTGCTGTATTTCAGAGGTATATAGCGTATTTAATGATTGTTGTGGTGCCTCATCAAGAAAATCAATATCATGTTTTTCTTCCGCAAGTTCTACAGCCTTTTTAGTCAACGGGCCATAGATTCCATCAATCTCACCTTCATAGTACCCGAAGTACTGTAATGATTCTTGAACGATTTTTACATCTTCACTTCTTTGACCGGGATAAACAGAATCTGATAGATTCTCTAATCGTTTTATATGACGCTCAATTTCAACTTCAATTAGTGCAATTATCGTTTCTTTGTCAGCTTGACCAGAAATGGTAATATCATGATCCCGTTGAAACTTCTTAAGCGCATGCTCTGTAAGTACACCTAGTTCGCCATCAATCCTATCCTCGTAATAAGATAACTCATTTAATTTATATTGTAAAATTCTTACAGATTCACCATGGTCCCCATATTCTAAATGTTCCGCTTCGAGCAATGTTTTATTTTGAATAATCGGATACGCTCCAGCATAAAGGGCAAAAGGTTGACTAAGAACAAAGCTATATATTAGCGTATTCTTGGCAATATTTTCAACCGTACCATTTAACATGCATCATGACCCCTTTCAGTTTGACTCTTGTTAACTAGTTTTATTGCAAATATTATGGATTTATGAATTACGATTATGTTACAAGATTATTATGATACAATAATAAAAACAAAATAGATTTTAGGGGGAGTAGCTAGTGGTAACAGGAGAACAAGCTTATCTAGACTTATGTCATCATATTTTATCGAATGGAACAAAACGAGATGATCGAACTAATACAGGCACATATTCTGTATTTGGTCATCAAATGCGTTTTAATTTACAAGAAGGGTTTCCACTATTAACTACGAAAAGAGTGCCATTTCGTTTAGTTGCTAGTGAATTATTATGGTTTATAAAAGGCGATACTAATATACGTTACTTATTAGAAAATAATAATAACATTTGGAATGAATGGGCTTTTAAAAAATGGATTGAAAGTGATGAGTATACTGGTCCTGATATGACTGATTTCGGTAATCGCAGCCAAGTTGATCCTGAATTTAATAAACTCTACGAAGAACAAATGGAATATTTTAAGAAACAAATAGTATCAGATGACCAATTTGCCCAAAAATATGGTGACCTTGGTTCTGTTTATGGAAAACAATGGAGAGCATGGAAGACCTCGCAAAACGAAACTATCGATCAATTAAAAGAAGTAATTGAAGCAATACGTACTAACCCGAATTCCCGTAGACATATTGTATCTGCATGGAATCCAGAAGAGGTTCCGAATATGGCACTACCACCTTGTCATACATTGTTCCAATTCTATGTTGCTGATGGTAAGCTTTCTTGCCAGTTATACCAACGTAGTGCTGACGTGTTTTTAGGAGTACCGTTCAATATTGCGAGCTATGCATTATTAACTCATTTAATAGCTCATGAAACAGGGTTAGAAGTTGGCGAGTTTGTTCATACGCTAGGTGATGCACATATTTATGGTAATCATGTGGAACAAGTAAAAATTCAATTGAGACGTGATATGAAAGTAATGCCGGATATAAAATTAAACAAAGAGAAAAAGTCTATTTTTGATTTTGAATTAAGTGATTTTGAAATAATAGGCTATGATCCACATCCTACTATAAAAGCTCCTATTGCAGTATAAGGAGGAATAAATATGATATCATTATTATTTGCAATGGATCGTAATCAAGTAATTGGGGCAAATAATGATCTGCCTTGGCATCTTCCGAATGATTTAAAATTCTTTAAAGAAAAAACGACGGGCCGTACGATTATTATGGGAAGAAAGACATTTGATTCAATTGGACGAGCACTCCCTAATAGACGTAATATTGTATTAAGTAAAAGTGACATCGAGCTCCCTTTAGGGGTTGAATTAATCCAAGATATAAATTCTATACTTACTATGGATAAAAAGAACTCAGAAGAAGAACTCTTTATAATTGGTGGAGGGGGAATATTTGAACAAATTCTTCCTTTTGCTGATCGTATGTATATTACGTTAATTGAAGAGGAATTTAATGGAGATGTGTTTTTTCCAGATTTTTCACTTGAAATGTGGAAGGAAACATCAAGAGTAAAGGGTATAAAAGATGAAAAGAATCCCTATGATTATTACTTCATACAATATGATCGAATTAAGTAGTCTTGCGTGATGGTTGTATATTCATAATTTTACTGATAAAATAAAGGTGGTTATGGAGATGACCACCTTTATTTTTGAACGTTTTGTGATAGATTTCGAAGTTACATATGAAATGCATGTTTTATGATCTATAATGACATTAATCAGATAGAAGAAGGTGTATGTATGGCTGCAATTGGAATTCCAGGATTAATTTTAATACTTATTATTGCATTAGTTATATTTGGTCCGAAAAAGCTACCTGAAATTGGTAAAGCTGCTGGACAAACGTTACGCGAATTTAAGAAATCTACGAAGGATTTAACCGAAGATGTAACAGATGAAATTAAGGATACGAAAGATCTTGTAAAAGGGAAAGATAACAAATAAATCTTTTGGAGTGAGCATTTATGAGTAGTATCGGTGTACCCGGTTTAATCTTAATTCTTATTGTTGCATTAGTAATTTTTGGCCCTTCAAAGCTTCCGGAAATTGGTAAAGCTTTTGGTAGTTCGTTACGTGAGTTTCGTAATGCTGCAAAAGATATCGTTTCAGATGATGCTAAACAAGAAAAACCAGCAAATGAATACAACAATAAAAAATGACTAAATAAAGGTGTAAGGTTTCTAAACCTTGCATCTTCTTTTCTGTTTCAAACAGAATGATTTGAACTTTTTGAGGTGTAATGTATGGTACGGAACGATGTAGAGAAAGAAATGAATTTCACTGGGCATTTAGCAGAATTACGAAATAGGTTAGTTGTAACTGCTTTTTTCTTTGTTGTCTTTTTCATAGCTAGTTTTGCTTATGTCAAAGAGATTTATGGTTTTTTTGAAAGCCATATTGATTTTAAACTAACGGTAATTGGCCTAGGAGAAGTATTCTGGGTACAATTTACAATGGCGGGAATTGTTGCATTAGCAGCGACTATTCCAATATTAGCTTTACAAATATGGCTCTTTATTAAGCCAGGTCTAACACCAAAAGAAAGAAAAGCATCCTTAGCGTATATTCCTGCAATTTTTCTACTTTTTGTTGGTGGATTAGTTGTTGGATACATTATGTTTATTAACTTGATTCTTCCATTTCTTTTATCCTTAAATGATGGCATGTTCAATGAAATGTTTACAGTAGAAAAATACTTTAAGTTCGTTTTTCGTATTACATTGCCATTTGCTATTATTTTTGAAATACCTATTATCGCAATGTTCTTAACTAGTATCGGAATATTATCGCCTAGTAGTATGAGGAAAATGAGAAAATATGCTTATTTTATCTTAATTATTGTTGCCGCAATGGTAACGCCACCTGACTTTATTTTACCACTTATCGTTTCTGTTCCTTTCTTCCTTCTGTATGAAATCAGCGTCTATCTTTCAGGCATAGTGTATAGAAAGAAAGAGGAAAAACATCGTGAGTTTATGGAAGCGGAAAATTAAATTTTGAGGTGTTATATATGCGCTCGTTTTATCATTTTATGATGAGCTATCGTGGAAAAAAGAAACCAGATGATGAAAGTAGACTTGCTGATTGGATGTTTCAGGATCATAACTTTCCTAAGCAATCGGATAGCTATAATGAGATTAGTGAGTATTTGGAATGGAATAGTCCTTTTACGAATGCAATATCTGTTTTTGATTCTCTTTGGGAAGAGTACCTAATTAAAGAAAAAGATTAAAGGAATGGGCAGTCTATATTGACTTGCCCATTATTTGTTATTCAATTCGATATATAGCTTGAAATGGAATAGATAAAAGTTCTTCGTCTATATCCTTTAATAGAACTTTTTGGCTTCGTTGATCAAATTTCTTAATCGTACCAATAGTCTCTAACATTTTTCCATCATAGTAATATATCAGTTTGATAAGTCGTATTTCTTGATAGGCTTCCATCATTTGATTGTTTATTACCTCAAGCTCCTGTTCGTCAAGATAAGGTTTACGGGCACGTTTATCTTCACTCCATATTGTTTTTAAAAGTTCAACATGTTCAGGAAGCATTAATGATGTCCATTTGATGGACCCTCTATCATTAACCATTTATGATCACCTCACCATTATTATATACGAACATTCGTTTGCTTTTCAAGGAAGCATTTTACTATATAATGAGTAAACATGATAAAATAGTAGAAGAAATCACAAGGGGGAAGGAAGCATGAAAATATTACATACCGCTGATTGGCATCTTGGAAAGATTGTTAATAGCGTCCATATGACACAGGAACAGGAATATATCCTTAACCAATTATTAGATATTATTCGAACAGAGAAACCGGATGTTTTAGTAGTGGCTGGAGATTTGTATGACAGAGCTATTCCACCGAAAGAAGCAGTCGATTTATTAAATCGTGTGTTAACAACCCTTGTAACGGACATTAAAATCCCAGTATTAGCGATCTCAGGTAACCACGACAGTCCAGAACGTCTAGAATTTGGTACAGAACTATTTCGATCACAACGACTTTATATTGAAACAAGGCTAAATAGAAGTCTTGAACCAGTTATTATAGATGATGAGCATGGTCCAGTTTATTTCCATTTAGTTCCTTATATTGAACCCGCTGAGGCAAAGGAGCTTTTTAAAGATGACACGATAAATTCACATCAGACAGCTATGGAAGCAGTAACAAACTATATTAAAGAAAATAACGATATGAGTAAGCGCCACATCTTTGTAGGGCATGCCTTTGTAGCTGGTGGGATGGAGTCTGAATCTGAAGAAAGATTATCGATGATTGGTGGAACTCCGTATGTCGATGCCCAGCTATTCCAAGACTTTGTCTATGTCGCATTAGGCCACCTGCATCAACCACAACGAATTAAGCGCGATGAAGTTCGTTATAGCGGTTCTATATTAAAGTATTCATTCTCAGAAGCAAATCATAAAAAATCTATAACTATTGTAGAGCTAGATGAAGAGGGGAAATGCGAGTTGAAATATGTCCCATTAATACCGAAGCATGATTTGCGTATTGTGGAAGGATACTTTGAAGATTTACTTCAAAAACCATTAGAGAAAAACGAGGATTATTTGCACATACGTCTACTAGACAAGGGACAGATTATGGACCCTATGTACAAACTAAGAAAAATCTATCCCAACATTTTACGGTTAGAGCGTGTAGGCTATTCAACAACAAAAAGCTTATTAGACTTACAACAAATTAGACAAAAACAAACACAATCTCATACTGAATTATTTGCCTCTTTTTATGAGGATATAACTGGTGAAGAGATTGATGATAAGCGCATGGAATACATTGAGAAAACCATTTCAACAGTAATGGCAAAGGAAAGAGGGGAATAGAATGCGTGCTATCAAGTTAAGTATAACTGCCTTTGGTCCATATTTAGAGAAACAAACGTTAGACTTTGAGCAATTAGGAGATGAATCTATTTTTCTAATTACCGGCCCAACTGGTGCTGGGAAGACAACTGTTTTTGATGCAATTTCTTATGCGTTATATGGCAAAGCAAGCGGATTAGACCGTGATCAGGATTCCCTTAGAAGTCACTTTGCTGGAATTGATGAGCCTACTGAAGTGGAATTTCGTTTTGCGTTAAATAATAATGTATATGAGATTATACGACATCCGAAGCAACAAAAGAAAAAAGAACGAGGGGACGGATACACAGAGGAACCAGCTAAAGCAGTATTGTATGAAATTGTCAATGGTGAAAGGCAATTGATTTCCTCTCGCATAAAAGATGTAAACGAAACAATTGAAGCAAAACTAGGATTCGATTATGAGCAATTTCGAAAAATGGTGCTAATACCTCAAGGGGAGTTTCGAAAGCTAATTTCTGAGAATAGTAGAGAACGTGAAGCAATTCTCCAAAAAATATTTCGTACCCACTTTTATGAAAAGATGACTGATGAATTAAAGGTACAAGCTAAAGAGTTAGAGACTGAAATTAAAAAGCTAGAAACAGATATTGAGTACGACATTTCTAATGTTGATTGGCAGCAAGTCGAACTAGAGGAACAGGATACAATTGAAATACGATTAGAAAAACTAAAAAAAGAAATCGATGAAATGAAAAAACAAGAAATAGAACAAAATGAAGCCAAAGTAAACCATCAGAAAAAGGTAAATTTAGCAGAGGACAGGCTTCGAAAAGCAAGTATTATTGAAGAAAAATTTATAGAGCAAGAGACGCTACTACTAGAAAGCGAACGTCTAAACCTGATGGAAGGCTCAATTAATGAAAAAAAAGAGAAACTTCATCTTGCTAAAATAGCACAACAAATCGTTCCACTTGAAGAACAAGCAGAGGCGCGTAAAACTGAGTGGCAAACGCAAGTTAATAAACTTCAGGAGCAAGAAAAAGCAGTAAAACATCTAAAACTTGAATATGAACATATTAAACCAAAATATGAAGAAGCGATAAATAACGAAAAAGAACGAGAAAGCTTAAAAGAAGAAATTAACCAAGGGCTAAAACAACTAGAATCCATTAATCATTACTTAGAATTAAAAAAGAAACAAAATGAATTAGAACAGAAGAAAGTTCAAGGAACTGAAAAACTAAATAATCTCCAAGTCAGTCTAACGGATATGGAAAAGTCTCTAGAACATTTAGATGGACAACTTGCTGAGGAAAGCATGCTTACAAAAGCTTTTTACGAAACAAATATTGCGTTAACCAAACAGGAAGAAATAAAAAATAAAATACATGAATATCAAATAGAAAATCGGAAGCTTTTAGGTTTAAGGAAAAAGTATTCGGTAGCACAACTTAATTATAAAGAAAAACAAGAAGAAATTAGAAAGTTAAAAGAACAATATGATGCATTACAATTAGCACAAAAAGAACAATATGCCATCATACTTGCTCACCAGTTAGTTCCTGGTGAAGCCTGTCCCGTTTGTGGATCAACTCACCATCCTAATATAGCAGTACAAGACACAATCGAAAATCACTTTGAAGAATTAGAAAAATTAAAATTACTAATTCAACGAAAAGAACATGAGTTTGAAATGGTTCAGCAAGAATTTGTAAATCATAAAACAAACGGACAATCGCAACGCTCTTTAGTTGATAAGCTAGAAGACCAGTTAAAAGCCATATTCCCTGGATTTGTAATGGAAGAAATTACGAATTTAGAAGAAAATGTTACAAACGAAATTCAAAGTATTAAACGAAAATTGGATGGAATAACTGTAAAACAAAATGAAATCAAGGCCATTCAAGAGAAAAAAATAGCTTGTCAACATAAGAGGCAGGAGTTAAAACAAACGTTTGATTTAGAATCTAAAAATGTACAAGAGGTCAGTGATCAGCTACTACAAACTATTGCCAAAATAGAAGAATTAGAGAGCCAGTTGCCTAAAGATATTGAGGACCCACAGTCTTTCAGATTAGCACTTAAACAAAAAGAAAAAAACTATGAAAGAATTGTACATGAATGGGAAACGATAAAGGCGACCTATGAAAGAACAAAGGAATTACTACAGAAACAAATGACCGTTTTAGAACAAATTCAAGAATTCGAACAAGTGACAAAGAAAACCTATGAAACGCATTATGAGAATTTTCTTTTGGCTATTAAATCAAATGAATTTATTAGTATAGAAGATTATCACAAGGTGAAATTACCGATTGAACAACAAAAGCAATTTGAGCAAGAAATAGAGGAATTCGAATCTTCTATAAAGAAAATAAACTATCGTTTAGAAGAACTGAAGGAACAACTTACCAACGAACAAAGAGTTAAATTAGACGAGATTGAGGAAGAAGTTAATCTAATTAAACAGGAACTACAATTGATTTTAGAAAAACTGTTAAAAATTCAATCAAAGATCAAACATGATGAGGAGACATTGAAACGACTAAATGAAAAAATTGATAGAAAAAAAAGTTTAGAAGGAGATTATTACATCGTTGGGTCATTGGCAGACTTATCAAGTGGAAATAATTCATTACGTCTATCTTTTGAACGCTTTGTGCTAGCCTCCTTCTTGGATGAAATCCTATTACAAGCAAATGTTCGTTTAGATCGAATGACGGATCACCGTTATCAACTTGTTCGAAGCGGAGAAGTGGCTAAACGAGGTGCACAGAGTGGACTTGATTTAGAAGTGATGGACCACCATACTGGTATAACACGATCAGTTAAAACATTATCAGGAGGAGAAGGGTTTAAAACAGCCTTAAGTTTAGCATTAGGTTTAGCTGATGTTGTACAAGCACATGCTGGTGGAGTACAGCTAGATACATTATTTATTGACGAAGGCTTTGGTACGTTGGATGAAATATCGCTTCAACAAGCAATCGATTGTTTAAAAGATTTACAAGAAAGTAATCGATTACTCGGAATTATTTCCCATGTACCAGCATTGAAAAATGAGATTCATACGAAATTAGTGATTGAACCTTCCCACAGAGGATCAAAATTAGGCTTCCGTTTCGGTTAATAGTTAAAAAATTCAAAATATGCCTTCTTTCGTCAAGAATCGCATAGAATCGTTAGGAATATGTTGTTTCTTGCGGTTACCCGGGAAATATAACCATTTAATCCTTATTTTTATTTTGTTAGCCTACACCCTTTACGACTAGAAACGTACAATGAACTAGAGATAACTATGGAAATGAGGGATGGCATTATGGTATTCCCACCAAACAGACAATCTAGACATAGTATGCCTAGAAACGATTTTATGTTTCCAAATCAAGGCTACCGTCAAATGCCAGCAAGAAATAATCATATTACAGGTTTTCTACAGCAGTTTATCGGACACAACCAAAATATAGGTCAAATGGCATCAAGGGGCGTGGAAGGCATTGCGAAAACCTTAAACGGTGTTCAACAAGTGTTACGAGTTGTCGATACTGCCGCTCCAATAGTGAAACAATATGGTCCACTGGTACGTAACCTACCTGCGATGTACCGAATGATGAAGGCATTTAAAGATATGGAAAGTACAGAGCAACAAGAGGAAAGTAATGTATTAGAGAGCATAACTCAAGATTCGTTACCAAGTAGTAATGATGAACAGTCACCTGTTAAAAGAACAGGAACTGGCCAATCTACACCAAAATTATTCATATAAATGGAGCACCACACTTGATTTTTCCTACAAAAAAGGAAAAAATGAATGGTAGTAGGAATAATTGGAGGTAATAAATATGACAGATAGATTCGAAAAAGCCACTTTTGCAGGTGGTTGCTTCTGGTGCATGGTGGAGCCTTTTGATACTCGTCCAGGTGTAGAGCGTGTTGTTTCTGGTTATACAGGTGGGCATGTAGAAAATCCAACTTACGAACAAGTATGTTCTAATACAACAGGACATGTGGAAGCGGTACAAATCACTTTTAATCCAGAATTAATGCCGTACGAACAACTACTGGAGACGTTTTGGCAACAAATAGATCCGACTGATCCAGGAGGGCAATTTAACGATCGAGGAGAATCTTATCAAACAGCGATTTTTTATCATAATGAAAAGCAAAAGGAACTTGCTGAAAAGTCAAGGCATGCTTTAGAGAAAAGTGGAAAGTTTTCGAAACCTATTGTCACCAAAATAATTCCTGCCAAGCCTTTTTATGAAGCAGAAAAGGGGCACCAAGACTATTATAAAAAACAATCCTTCCATTATCGCCTCTATAAAAAAGGCTCGGGCAGGGAAGATTTCATAAAGAATACTTGGAAAGTCGACAAGACAAACCTAAAAGAGAAACTAACACCACTTCAATATCATGTAACACAAGAAAAAGGAACGGAGCGTCCTTTCCAAAATGAATACTGGGACAACCAAGAAGAAGGTATTTATGTAGATATAGTATCAGGAAAACCATTATTTTCTTCAAAGGATCAGTACGATGCAGGATGTGGTTGGCCAAGCTTTACAAAACCAATTGATGCGTATGAAGTAGTAGAAGAATTAGATACATCACACGGTATGATCCGTACAGAAATCCGTAGTAGAACAGCCGATTCACATTTAGGACATGTATTTGAGGATGGACCGAAAGAGCAAGGTGGCCTACGATATTGTATGAATTCTGCAGCAATGCGTTTTGTTCCAAAAGAGAATATGGAAGAAGAAGGTTACGGTCACTTACTAAAATTATTCGATTAAAAAATATCTGTTTACCATAATAAGATTATGTTAACTAAAGGGGTCAAATTAATTATGATGCATTTAAAGTGGGAAAATAATCCAACAATTAAACAAATTGAATGTGTACATGCAAACGCGAAAAAATTCGTTGTAGATAATAAGTTAACACCAGGGAAAAAATATGACGTCAAAAATGAAACGGAAGAGTTCTATTTTATTTTTGATGACAGTAATCGTATCGCAGGATTTCGCAAAGATTATTTTAAAGAAGTTTAATATTATCCGGCCGATTATAGGCCGGAATATTGCTACATATAGAAATATGATATAACTACTTGATTCAAAACATGATGGAGGGGTCAACATGAAAGTTGTTACATTAGTTGGAAGTATTCGAAAAGAATCATTGAACATGAAGATCGCTAAATTTATGCAGGAGCGATATAAAGATAAATTTGATATGAGTATATTAGATATAAGCGTATTACCTTTTTATAATCAAGATGAGGAACATAATCCTCCAGAAGTAGTAAAAGATTTCAAAAAAGAAATAGCAAGTGCTGATGCTGTTATTATTGTTACTCCTGAGTACAACTGGTCGATTCCAGGTGTTTTAAAAAATGCACTGGATTGGGTTTCCCGTGTTGAAAGAGTTTTCGTTAATAAACCTGTTTTTCCATTAGGTGCTTCTCAAGGAGTACTTGGAACCATTCGTGCTCAACTTCATTTAAGGGAAATATTATCCTCTACTGGAGTTCACGCAAAAGTACTTCCGCCAGGTGGAAATGAAGTTTTAATTAACCTGGCAGCTCAGAAAATTGAGCAAGAAACTGGTACTATAACCGATATAACTACTATCGAATTCCTAGATAGCAAAGTGGACACATTTATAGATTTTATCAATGCACAACGTCCATAACGTAAGAGAGGAGCAGGGTTATTCCAACCTTGCTTCTTTTTAAATTGATTTTGGGTGCTCATTACGTATTCCAATCTACGACTTCAATCGTATGAAAAAAATGAAAAAGGTGATTCTATTAGTAATTGCTTGAACAATAAAATAAAGTTCTGTAGTATAATTACTATAATATGGCATTTATACAGGTTTATATTTTGTAAAAGGAGGGTCTTACATGGCATTTGTCATTACGTCGCCTTGTAAAACAGAAAAAGCAGGGGAATGTGTGGAAGTATGTCCTGTTGATTGTATAGAAGAAGGCAAAGATATGTTTTTTATAGATCCAGATATTTGTATCGATTGTGGTGCTTGTGAAGCAGTATGTCCAGTTGAAGCAATTTTCATGGAAGACGAAGTACCGGAAGAGGAAAACGAGTATATCTTATTGAACCGTAAGTTCTTTGAGGATAGATAATTAAGCGTCGCTACCATTATAGGTAGCGATTTTTATTTTTGGGAATGCGATGTAATGTTTGTCAGTTTCATTAATGGTAACTAAAATTATCATCACGAGTGAGTGGATGATATGTTTTTATCTTCTTTAATATAAATTTCAATATTCCTTTCACTACATTCTACTTAAAATACTACTATTCTGTTCATAAGGCTTCTTACCTATCTACGCTAGTAATAACTTACTCAATCGCCGGAAATCTAATTCATATTTCATTGACTCTGCTCACTGCAAATACTTATCCCTTTTTATAAAATACCATATAAATCCAACTAATATTGGAAATACTGATTATTGATATTTTCAATGATGACATAATTGCTCGATACTTGCAGTTAATGAAGGAGTGGTTTATTGATGGCTGAATCAAAAGAATTACCGCAGTTTCCGGAATCATATTGGAGGAAGACTGACATCGAAAGTTATCCTAAATTAGAGGAAGGAATAAAGGTAGACGTTGGTATTGTTGGAGGAGGAATTGTAGGTATTACAGCTGCTTATTTACTTGCTAAGCAAAACGTGAAAGTAGCTTTAATTGATGCTGGAGAAATATTAAATGGTACAACTGGGCATACCACTGCTAAAATTACAGCTCAGCATGGTCTTATTTATGATGAATTTATTAAGCATTTTGGTGAAGAGAAAGCTAAATTGTACTACGAAGCACAAATGAATGCTAAAGATTTCATTGAAGAAATAGCTAAAGAATTATCCATTGATTGCGAATTTGAAGAACAAGATGCAATTATTTACACGAACTCAGATGATTACATAACTCAATTAGAAACGGAGAAGAAAGCATACGATACTTTAGGTATTGAAAGTGAATTAACCGATACTATCCCAATTAAAGCCCATCATAAAAAAGCATTAATTATGAAAAAGCAAGCCCAATACCATCCAATAAAGTTTTTAAAAGTATTAGCTGAAGAAGCCGTTAAACATGGTGCCAAATTTTATGAAAATACTACGGCTATTGATGTGGAATATAATAAGCATCCGGCTATAATCACTAGAGATGGACATCGGATTATATGTAAGAATGTATTCGTAGCATCCCATTTTCCATTTTATGATGGTCAAGGGTTTTATCCGACTAGAATGTATGCAGAAAGAGCGTATGTTCTAGCAATAAAATCAAAAAAGAATTATCCAGGTGGGATGTATATAACAGCTGAAGAACCAACCCGCTCGTTACGATCGGTGAAAATTGATGGGGAAGAAGCGTGGCTTGTAATTGGAGAAAACCATAAAACAGGGCAAGGGAAGTCTACCATCGACCATTACAAAGCATTACAAGATTTTGCAGAGGCACAAATTGGTGTTGAGGAGATTTTATATCGTTGGTCAGCGCAAGATTTAACTACATTAGATAAACTTCCTTACATTGGTAGAATTTCCGAGGAAGAAGATACAGTATTTGTTGCTACAGGATTTCGAAAATGGGGGATGACTAATGGAATCGTTGCAGCAAGAGTCATAACGGATATTATTCAGGGAAACGATAATCCTTTTTCTGAGTTATTTTCTCCTTCTAGGTTTCAGGCAGATCCTTCTTTACGTAAATTCGCACGTATAAATGCAGATGTAGCAAAGCATTTAATCAAAGGTAAGCTAGAATTTACGGATCAAACGATTAAATCTTTATCAAAGGATGATGCTACTGTAACTCGTATAAATGGAAAGAGAGCAGGTGTATATAAGGATCAAGAGGAGAATTTCCATTGTGTTGATACAACATGTACTCATATGGGTTGTGAAGTCGAATGGAATTCAGGAGAAAGAACGTGGGATTGTCCTTGTCATGGTTCAAGGTTCTCTTATACTGGAGAGGTAATGGAAGGACCCGCCAAAAGGCCACTTGAGCGGATTGAGCTTGAATAATTAACTTTCCTAGAATTGTTGCTAGCCGTACGGTTGTAAATAACTGTACGGTTGTTTTGTGGTTTGTTTATTTTGAAAATTGTATCATATATTATATTATGAACGTAGAGATAGGAAAGATTTAGAAAGGGGAATGACGATGGATATAGATGCAGTAAAGCCCAAGACATACTAGTCATGGACTTTTCTTTAAACTTCTCTAATACGAACAAACAACAACATAAGAAATGAGATTAAGACAATGGAAATTACCCACAGCCATGCTAATGTCATATCCCCAGAATCCATTGCAACATAAATTGCCGTAGGGACGGTTTGCGTTACCCCTGGGATATTACCAGCGAACATTAACGTTGCACCGAATTCCCCTAAAGCCCGTGCGAAACTTAGAATACAACCTGTAATTAACATTTTCGAAGCTAATGGTATCGAAACAAGTAAGAATACTTTCCTTTCACTTGCTCCATCTAATCTTGCAGCTTCTTCAATATCATTATCCACACCTTGAAATGCTGATTTAGAGGATTGATACATAAGAGGAAAAGCTACTACTATAGCTGCAGTCACTGCTGCATACCAAGTAAACATAATAGACTGGTCAAATACCCATTCGATTACTTTTCCTACTATACTATTTTTCCCAAAGATGACAATTAAGAAAAAGCCAACAACGGTAGGGGGGAGAACCATAGGAAGCATGATAAATGTTTCTAAAATGGCTTTCCCCTTAAATTTTTTCTTAGAGAATAATCGACCTATTATCGTTCCTAAAATGATTACGATAAAGCTTGAAACAACAGCTACTTTTAATGACAACCATATAGGGTTAAAAAATTGCTCTGATAGTAAATTAGTCAGTAATGAATCCATAATTTTTGAATACCTCTAATGAATTTTGTTTTTGAATAAAGTTATAAAAATCTTTAGCAGCTTCATAGTTTTTCGTATTGTTTATAATCCCAATTGGATAGGAAATATTTGAATGTGAACTTGAATCAGCAGCTGTTACAATTGCTACTTTTTCAGACTGAAGAGCATCGGTTTTATAAACAACTCCAGCTTCTACATTCCCAGTTTCTACGTATGCTAAAACTTGTCTTACATCTTTGGCATATACTATTTTTGACTCTAAATCACTCCAAAGATTGAGAGTCTCTAACGTTTCCTTTGCATATTTACCTGCGGGAACGGTTTCTGGTATCCCTATAGAAATATGTTCTATCTCATTATGTAATAAATCTTCGAAACTTGAAATACCATATGAATTTTTCGTAGGTACAATTAAAACAAGTTCATTACGTAATACGGTAATACCGTTTGCATCTGTAATTAATCCTTCTTCGACTAGCGTACTAAATTTATCTTCTGCAGCAGAAAAGAATATATCGACTGGTGCACCTTGTGATATCTGCTGTTGTAAAGAACCAGATCCGCCGAAGTTGAACCTTATTTTCACATCATGGTTTTCTTCCTCATATAATTGTTTAATTTCTTCTAGAGCATCCTTAAGGCTGACTGCAGCAGATACCGTAATCTCTACATGCCCAGGTCGACCAGAACAACCAGCGGTTATTATTAAGACTAAAACAGATAATGATATTAACATCTTTCTATATAACAATAATATCCACCTCATTTGATAAATCTAGAAAGCTAGTTATAGTTTACTATATTTAAATGTAAAATTCTGTACTTGATTGCTAACTAAAGTGGAAAGAAGAGATAAATGGAATTAAATTTGAATCTAATTGGAATTCATTTTTGTAAATAAAATACATGCTTGCCTTAGGGATATGTATAAAGTCAATAGGAACCTCTAGTAATCTACCTTCCATTAGTTCTTTATTTATACTAGATTTAGGTAAAAAGCTTACACCCATACCTTCTGCGATAAATCGTTTCGTAATATAAGACTGATTCACTTTCATTGTTTTAAGTGAAGGGATTTTAAGCTTTAGCTGTTCCTTCAACTCTAACCAATAAAAAGGATGATTATCAGTAAATAAAATATTATTTTCAAGAATTTCTTTTGCATCTAATATAGGGCCAGACTCGGCATCATATCCATCATGTCTTATTACTAAAGATACTTCTTCTTCATGAAATAGTACTGATTTTAATCTATTACCTGGTAAACAAGAAAGACCAAGATCAGCCTCGCCACTTTCTATACAAGACGAGATTTCATTTGATTCCATCACTTGAATCATTAGTTCCACAGTAGGATTCTCCCTCATGTACTTATGTAGGATGGAAGGTAATATAGTGTCCGCAAGTAATGGTGATATGGCAACGCGAACAAGCTTATGAAACCCTTGTTTGAATTGATTTAATCGCTGAATGCTAGCTTCATATTGAGAGATCATTTTACATGCTTCCTGATAAAATAATCGCCCAAACTCTGTTAAGACAATATTTCTTCCGTCTTTAACAAATAATTTTCCACTCAATTCCTTTTCTAATTGTTTAATTTGAAATGTAACAGCAGGCTGGGTTACATACAATTTCTCTGCAACCTCACGATAGTTTTCATATTCTGCAGCAAGAATAAAGGTTCTCAATAGGCGAATGTCCATCTTTACACCTCATTAATAAGTATTATTTATTATTATATTAAAAAACATTAAATATTAATAATCTTTTTAATGCTTTATAATGAAGCCAAAGAGGGAAGGGAGAGTGAAGAAATGTTTCAACCAGGATTAAAAGGGGTAACTGCTGTTCAGACCGAATTAAGTAATATTGATGGCAATAAAGGATTATTAACTTATCGAGGTACCACCGTACAAAGTTTAGTTGAGAACTATTCATTCGAGGAAGTTGCGTATTTTTTACTATATAATAAGTTTCCCAGTGCAGAGCAATTAAAGGAATTTACATTAAATTTAATACAAAATCGAATTATTCCAGATTATTTAGTAACCATACTTAATCAACTTCCTCAGAAAATGCAACTAATGGATGTAATGAGAACGATTATATCTGCTTATTATACTGATAGTAACGAGAATATTTTTCAAACAGCAGAAAAATTGATAGCGTTTATGCCTACATTAATCTCATATCGATATCGACAAGTAAATGATCGACCGATTATAAAGCCGGATCATGAACTAAATCATGTTGAAAATTTTATCTATATGCTAACTGGTAAACGAAATTCCAATCACGCTAAAATACTAGAAACATATCTCATGTTAACTATGGAACATGGATTAAATGCATCAACATTTGCTGCAAGAGTGACCATTTCTACGGAAAGTGACTTAGTTTCTGCAATCACAAGTGCACTTGGTACTATGAAAGGTCCGTTACATGGTGGTGCACCATCAGGAGTTATTGCATTATTAGAAGAAATTGGAACAAAAGAAGCAATATGTGAGGTGATTCACAAGAAATTAAAAAATAAAGAAAAAATTATGGGGTTTGGTCATCGTGTATATAAAACAGTCGATCCACGCGCGGAAGCTTTAAAAACCATCTTAATGCAAATGGATGATTTGCCAGAATGGATAACATTAGCGTTAGAAACGGAAAAAGAAACAATTAAAATCTTACAACAATCAAAACCAGATAAAAAACTTTATACTAATGTAGAATATTATGCAGCTGCAATAATGAAAACAATAAATATAGATCCAGATTTATTTACACCAATTTTTAGTTCAAGTAGAATTGTCGGCTGGTGTGCACATGCAATCGAACAATTAGATAACAATACGATATTTAGACCAAATGCAATCTATGTAGGAAAATAATTTATAATTGCTGTAGAATAATTTAAAGTTGATTCGCAGTAATTTTTTATTCTGTCTCACTATCTAAAGTATACTTGTTAAGTGAGACAGAAATTAATTTTTAACCAATAACTTCCCATAATTTATATTATGTTAACTTGGAAATATAAAATTAATTTATCATTATTCCTTCCCTTTATGCTGACCAGTGACACAAAAATACTTAACGAAATGACACAAATATACTGAATCAGTACTTTTATTATATTACTTCCCCTTTTCAGGGTATTCGTTATGCTAAAATTTATATATCTTTTACTAAAAACATTAAATCAACTTGAATTTTGTCTAATTTAGTGACACAAATTTACTTAATGAGCTGCTTTATGTTCTTTTTTTGACTAAAACAAATCAGTTAGTGACACAAAAATACTGAAACCCTTTTATGTCTAACTAGTTGTCTGCTTTATTAACCGCACTTCTCATTTCTTCATTAGTTAGATGTGTATAGATCATAGTTGTTTGTATCGATGAATGGCCCAACTGTCTTCTTAATTTAGGTACATCATTGTTTTCAAAGTGATATCTAGTTGCAAATGAGTGTCTTAATTTATGTACAGATAAGGCTGGTTTACCAAATGCTTTTGCATATTTTTCAATTATTTTTTCAATAGAACGTCCTGTTAGTCTTCTGGACGTATCTTTAGGACCCATAGATGATGCAATGAATAGAGCTTTAAAGTTTTTGCTAACCTGGTATTTTACTTCTCGCACAGATATGTATTCCTTTAAGTCTATACTTGCTTGCTCACTGAAATATACATATTGTTCTTTGTTTCCTTTTCTTATAACTCTAACAGTATTTTTTTGCCAATCAATATCGTCAATATCAATATTAACTACTTCAGAAAGTCTTAGTCCTGATCCAAGTATTAATGATACTATTGCAGTGTCTCTCTCACGGTTTTTCTCGTGAAAGTTAAAGAGCTTTTTGTTATCCTTGTGTACCAATCCGTAATCACTGGCAACAAATTGACGAAACTGTTCATATTCATCACCTCGTAATATTTTACCTTCTATACGGTTAGCTAAAGTTTCTTGATCTTCTTTTACATCATTTAATTCAATTTTCGCCATAACATTTCGTTGAATATAGGGCTCCAAGTCATTTGTTTCTGCTACATTTTGTAGGTAATGGAATAAGGATCGTAATGCAGACAATTTCCGATTAATAGTAAGTGGAGTGTTCCCTAGATTATACTCTAAAAAGGATAAAAAGTCTTCTATTTGTTGCACTGTAAGCTTTTCAAGTACATTAAGAGGTATATCTACTATTTTCCCCCTAAAATACCCCTCTGCTAATAACCAGTCAAAGAATATAATATAATCATGACAATAATTTAAAAGGGAAGCTGCAGATAATTTTCTTCGCTTTTTATCAATAAATTCACCAACATACCATGGTAGTTCTTTTACTTTTTCTTCAATTCTTGCATATAAATGTTGCTTTTTATCTTTACTCAAATAGCTCACCCCTCACCTATATTTTAATTCTACATATATTACTTCGTCAAATTTATATTTTACGTAATAATATAGTTTATTCTCCTTTCCTTTGTATAATTGACAATTAACACAAATTTGTTGCTTTTCATTAAAAAATTGTATTCCGTTTACTGTACTTTCCCAACTATTAATGCTATTAATCAAATAACTAATAGCAAGAGATTACTCTGTTATTAGTAATTAAAAACTTTTATAGCTTCTGTTGCAGATTATTCGTCCAAATTGTATGTTTTTATATGTCTAATTTAATTCTCTAGTTTTGTCCACTACGTTCTGGTGAAATAAAAGAACTGGTTTTATAAATTTTATTTGTCTCCCTTCGAATTCTGTCTAATCGATTCCAAACTGAGTTAAAATTAAGTTCATAACGTTCAAACAGAAAAGGTCGCCAATAAAGACGACTTTTCTGGACGGTGCCTCATTATTTATTAATACTGTTCCAATTCATCAAGGGGGGTTGTTTTAAGAAACTCTTCTATATCTCGGTAAGTCAATCTTTCCTTAGTAATAGTATTACCGATATGCTCCTTATGGAATAAACTCGGTTCACCATCCTTCGCTAAAACTGAACGAATAGCCCTTAACACATTCGTTGCTTTTAACGCTATTTCTCTAACATCAGATGTGTTTATGTGGAATAAGCCTCTTGATTGAGGCAAAGCGTCCCTGCGAATCATACTTTTGTGGCTTATCATGACAGCATCGACTGTTCCTTCTTCTGGGAAAGGAACATTTTCCCTAATCCATTTTTTATGCCCATCTGTCTGCCTGCAAGCATCACTGTATACAGGATCACCTTGGTCTTCTTCTGTCTTTGCTTCAAATCCAAAGAACTTATCTCTTAAGTACCAAACTCCATCTGGAACTGTATCCCCTTTTGGAAGGACAACCTCAAAACCAAGTATTCTGCCTAGATGCTCCAATCCTTGTTCAAACTTTTTGGCGTCATCGTTGTTAATCAGATCCAACAACTTCTTCATATTTTTTTCAAACATAACTCCGAATAACCCTAGATTATTCAACACCATTTCAATGTTATCTGTTTGTATCGCAAGGTAAGGGTCAATTCGTGGAACGTCTTTTTCCGTAGGAACGGTGTGAATCAAATCAGCTAACCATGAAATACCGTTGGACATTCTTAATGCAGATGAATAATAATTCCTGTCTAAATTTGGGTCTATCGGAATCATTGTTTTAGCTAAGAATGCTGTATTACCAGCGATGTAATACCACCAAGCACGATAACCCTCAAGTTCCTTACCACCACTCAATTTTTCTAGTATTAATTTTGCTTTCTCAAGAGCTCTATCTAGTTCCATTTTCCATAACGCATAAGTAAAATCAATTTCGTTTTCAACATTAAGTGTTAGTTTTTGAACCTCAGCCTTAGTTTTTTTCTCATATTCCTCTCGAATTTCCGTCACTGCATCATTAATAGCAGTAAAGTATTCTTTATCGGTTATGAAGTCATTCATAAAACCGACCATCTCTTCAACTGATTCAATTTTCCCCGAGTTACTAAGCCCAAACTCAATTTCTGCTTGAATTTCCGGGTGAAATCCTATTAAATTCTCTCGCTTAGAACAAAATTTCAATAGATTAGGATCTAGCATAATAACATTTGCAAAGTCATCATTTGAACGTGTGCATCTTCCAAGTGCCTGCGTAATCCTGGTTTTCACTAACTCACTCAACACAGCATTCGCATTTAATCTATTCCACAAAAATCCTTCTTGTAAGTTTGTAGCCTCAGGCATCCCAAACACAATTTGTAAGCGACAAGTATCCCCGGATAAATCTATCCCATCATATCTATTGGTTAGCACAAGCACGACCTTTTCCTTTGATGAAAATGGCTCCAAACTGTCTTCTATGGCTGATGAATCCAATATTGTATATTCTGGTAATTGTTGTTCCATCTTTGAAATAAAAAACTGAGCAGTACGGTTGTCCGGACATAGAACTAACGCCCTTCCTTGATTACGAATTGTACCAAACGCCACTTTCATGGCATCATCTGGATTAAAAATTCTATTTGGAAAAAGAATTAATCTCCTTCCATTACTATATTTATCCCATCCCTTAGGAATAGGTATCTTACTAATTTTCCTTATCCCTGAAATTCTTTCAAGCTCTCCTCCTTCTCCGAGTGTTGCTGACATATATATTCTCTGATTCGCATCACTAAATGCAGAGTGAGTTTTTGTAGGTGGGACTAGTGGTTTTATATTAATTTCTCCCCAGGAAAAGAACATTTGACACGCTTCCAAGTTTCCATTTATTTTTGACCATGGGTGTTTGGCATTACCGTATTCAGTGATATTTGTTTCAAGCAATTGTATCAATTGAGGTAGTTTTTCAAGATATTTTGGATAGGGAATAAGATCATAAATCGGCTTATAATGTTCGTTATCACCACTCATTATTCTCGTATAATTGTAATCTGAAATATCTTCCTTGAATAATTCAATAATGCTCTCAAAAACTTCCTTATTATCTTTTCTTTTTATCTCTACTGTCCATAATGATGAAATGTAATTTTCTGCTGAGTGAGCATCGTCCAACAGTATGGTATTTGCATCATCCATTTTAAAAGGGTTTGTGTTAAAAACAGCACTATATGTAGTAATGCCAACGGATTTGCTAGTTACATAATTTCCGTACTCTTCCTCTGAATATTCCTTCTGCGGGCCAATAAGCAGGCTTGCTGGCAAACCATATTCCTTTGCCTTAGAATAAACTTGTTTTGCTAATTGTTTAGTTGGACATAAGTAGAGTACACGTTCTTGATGGCACCTTCTCCTGTATTCGGCAATTAATAATCCGATAAGAGTTTTACCTGTCCCCGTTGGTAGTTCAATAGCGACATCTGGATTTGTTTTAAACTTATTATAATATTCCCGTAAAATATCAGCTTGTTGGGACCATAAGCCTTTTATGTTTGGTATTTGTAATTCCCTAAAAATCGATTCTGGGTCTTTTTCAACAGTCTTCACAATCTTTGGTTTAACAAATTCGAATTTCTTTCTCTCCATAACAATTCCCCCTTTTTAATTTTTGTACATTTCTCAACTGGTAATCCCTAATTTTTTATTTCTATGCAATAATATGTTATCGAAATATGGAAACGGATACAACTTATTTAGATATTTTAAGTAGAGTACGTGACCTTTATATCAAGAAAAATACTAACTTGGTTTGTTAATTTATTGTTTTAAAACTTTCTGTTTTTCTATTATTAACCTGTACCTTTAAATCCATCTCTTTAAATTAATCCTAAAATACACCAAATATATTTTTGCTTTATTAAATAAAAAAAAGGTAATCATTTTCCAATGATCACCTTGTTTATCTAACGCATATTTTAATAGAATATTAGAAGTTTTTCTTTAGCTGCACCCATTATTGGTAGAAATTAATACACTATTTAACTATATTCAATTTTTAGTGGCTTCTCATCCAGTTATAAGTCGTTTTATATATGAAAATTGGTACTATAATCAAACTATTTTTATTACTTTTTTGTTTAATCGCAGTTTTTAGAAATCTCGTCCATTAACTTTTATTTCCTTTGGCGTTCTCTTTAAGGAACCATACTTTCTCTTCATTTTCTCTATTAAGTGAAACCTTTTATCATGACAGTATATTTGGCGGTAGGATTGATAAACTTGTAAGGAGTTATAATATATAACATTTTGAACATCTTTCATTGGAACAAAGGAATTTTCCAGCTCCAAGTAATTCTTATGATAGGTTCGTTCATACATGATTAAAATATGCTTTTGTGAAATAGGTAGTGCTATTTCAATTCCTTCAGAATTGTATCCTTCGTATGACATTATTGGATGACGTTTATGAGCAACTTTAACGACAGGATTATCAGATGTGTAAAATGGCATGGTGGTTTTGTTTACCCCTACTATCCAACAATGATTAACCAAAGACTGCGCTAACATGATTGGAAAATCTCCTAATATAAACTGAGCATGTTCAACACTAGGAAATTCATGCTCTTTTTCTACGGTCATACTCCCGTATTCATAGTCTTTATCTTGCATTTTTGCCAGTCTATCAACCATTGCTTGTAATGCCCCTTTTTGGGTTTCAATTAGACCCTCACGGAATTCTTTAGATCTAACAATTTGATAGGCAATAAATAGCGATAGAGGATGACGTTCTTCTACAGTTAGCGCTTCCGAAAATAAAGGATTAGGCTTTAATACATAGCGGCTTCTAATATTTTCTAATAAACTCTTATAAGGACCTTCAATTTCTGTAGAGAAGAATTCCTCAATTCCTTGTTCAATCGTTTTATAGCCACCTTGTTTTGTATCGAAACCCAATTTCGATAGCTCTTCTTCAAGTTTTTTCTTCTCATCTTCGGATATAACTTGAAATATTTCGTCAAAGGGAATATCATAAAAATACTTTTGCGATGCAACGTTAGTAATATTACTAGGAAAAACAGCATCCGTTTCTTTATCGTAAACCCATAACTGACCTTTTTCATTTGCAAAGTACTTCAAGTATGACCTAGGCACATAATGTTGATTTTTCACTTTTCCCATTAATATCCCCCTCGACCGTCTATCTATTAATTTTCTCATAATATAATTTTCTGTTTCATTATGTATAAATAATTCTATCATAAGTTAGGTGCAACGTTTGATGGGTATAATATGTACTTAAAAGCAGGAACACTTCCTTAATCTAGATGTGTTCTTTACGGGAGTCCTATCACCTTAAAAGTTTTTCGCTATATTATATAGGGGTGCATTATCTAACATTAAACTATTAAACCTCTTATATGGCATCAATGCTGGTCGAAATATCCGTTTAATTCCACATGGATGGGTAAATAACCCAGAGTTGTTTTCAATTTTTTATACCGGAGATCTTCCATAAAAGAGACTCTCCTCTATTCCAATTTTATTATATAGTATCCATTGATAATAAAAGCAACAGTTTGTGTTAAATTAATATAAACGCAATACTTTCGTGTCATAGATTTATAACATAAATGTATTGCGTTTTATATATAATTCCTTGAAATTTTAACTTTTTTATAGACAATAGGTTTGTCATACTAGTCAGTTTGTTCAAAGATATAATAGAAAAGCTGATTTTTATTCTTATAATTAAGCCTAAACATCATAACCTAGCTTTTCAATAACTTCATTCATGGCATCAACACTTACTTTTGATTCATCAAAAAAACATTATGTTAGGCAAAATAGGGAATTTAGAGACCAAGTTAGTCGTTTGGCTTCTGCCCAACAAATTGAATAACATGTGCTAGACCTTTATGAAGTTCTCCTTCGTGACGGGTAACTTCTCCCATAAATAGGTGAACAATGCGGCAATCACCAAATGTTTTTAAAAACTCTTCTGGTTTGTACAGAAAGTCCTGACTTTGTGGTCCGCCACTTTTATAAGGAATCTGGTAAGGCGAATACACCTCTGTTAGAAAATAACCACCTGGCTTTACAGCTGCCTTTACACCTTTAAGTGTTTTTTCTAAGCTCTGTTGGGAAATGTCCAAAGATACATACAATTTCATCCCATTTGTCTTTACTCCAGTTTGCTTCATTTAAGTCTACTAGTTCAGTCAAGACCACTACCCCTCGTTCTTTTGCTAGCTTATTTGTTTTTGCAAGCCCCGACTCAGCAAAATCCCATGTGGTAACTTTCATTCCCTGTTCTGCTAAGAAAACAGCATTTCTCCCTTCTCCTTCAGCTATGGCCAAAGCTTCACCTGAAATTGGTATTTTCTTATGAAATTTCTCCAAAAAAGCATTTGGATCCTTCCCATAAACATAACTCTCTGTTTGAAAACGAGTATTCCAATTATTCAACTTTTATCAATCCTTTCTTAATTAGTTGTATACTACATACTTTCACACATTCACCCAATGTGAATTACTAATTTTGTTCCTTCATGATGATGAGTTGATGTTTGAATCTTTAACAGCTTAGCGAGGAGTAA
The DNA here is from genome assembly GCF_047228935.1 of Ornithinibacillus jepli. Classification (NCBI taxonomy): domain Bacteria; kingdom Bacillati; phylum Bacillota; class Bacilli; order Caryophanales; family Bacillaceae; genus Ornithinibacillus; species Ornithinibacillus jepli. The sequence continues at coordinate 1,022,394 of NZ_JBFEGG010000001.1, read as the reverse complement.
CTGCTTACTTAGTAATCCTTCAGTTGTAGGTAGTGCATTATTTTAAATCCACTATATGATTTTGATAATTAAAAAAGGGTGTTATTTTTTCACCCTTCTTAAACTCCTTATTGCTTTAGTACTTCAACAATGCTTTCAGGGTCAAAACCGATAACCCACTTACCGCTAATTTATGTTTGAGGAACTCCCATTTGTCCTGTTTGTTTAACAACCTTTTGCATCATCAACGGATCCTTTTCGACATTCACTTCTGTAAACGGAATGTTGTTTTGTGATAGAAAACCTTTAAGCATTGTACAATAGGGACATTGTGTTGTTGTATATACGGTTATGTTCTTTTCCATAATTGAACCTCCATTATTTTATTTGAATCAAACTTACCCCTTTGGGTATTTATAATAGTAAAGAATAAGTGTTATAACACCTTTCAAGCTATTTAGCCTTGGTATTTAACACTTCTAGTATGCGAACTGGATCAAAACCAAAAACCCATTCACCGTTAATATTTGTTTGAGGAACAGAGAATCTTCGCGTTTTCCCAATAAGTTTAATCATTTCTAATAGATTAAGATCTACATTAACTTCTTCGTATTCTATATTCATATTAGTTAAAAAATCTCTAACCATTCCACATACCGGACACATCGTGGTGGTGTACAGTATTACATCTTTTTTCATTCTAGATAAGCCTCTATTTCTAATATTTATTCTGCAATAAAGCAGTCTCATTGTTAATGGACTACTTTATTGATTATTACTTACTCTTATCAATACAAGCTATTAATCTATTCTCAATATCAGTGGCAACATCCTGTAAAGACTCATCCTCTATCATTTGAATGAGGCTACTTGGTTTTGGCATTCCAATTTTTGTTTTTCCTTGTTTATCTTCATATACTACGATTTTGCAAGGAAGAAAATATCCAATAAGTTGGTTTGCTGATAAAACATTTTGTGCTTCTTGAGGATTACATACCTCAAGTACAGTAAAAGGACTTTCTAAATTAAACCCCTTATTTTTCAATGTTTCTTGAACATTAAACTGCCACTGTACACCAAACTTTTCTTTTTTCAAATTCTCTTCCAGTGATTGTATCGCTTCATCTATTAATTTTGACGTTTCAACAGTATAATGAAACATATATTCATCTCCTTAGAGTTGTTATTCATTCGGTTTTACCACTCCAGTTATTCATTCCACCGAGCATTTCCTCTACCTTATATCCTAATGCTACAAGAATTCCACAAGCAGCTTTACTACGATTACCAGATTGACAAGTAATGATATAGGTTTTATCCTTGTCTAATTCATCCTTGCGTAATGCAAGTTGTCCTAATGGGATATGCTTAGCATCAGGGATTTTACCAGTTGCTACTTCTCTAATTTCACGAACATCAATTACGGTCACTTCTTCACCATCTTGAAGACGCCTAACTACTTCTTCAGGTGTTACTTGTCTTGCCATAATCGTCTTCCTTTCTTAAATCCAAGCACTCATGCCGCCTTTTACATTGTAAATTGTTTCAAAGCCTTGTTTTTTAAGCATCTTAGCAGCTTTTGTACTTCTCATTCCACTTTGGCAAATAACAACAATTTCTTTTTGCTTATCAAGTTTATCCATCTTACCAGAAAGATTAGAAAGTGGAATGTTTTTAAAAGGTTTGCGGTGATTTGCTTTATATTCGCCTGGTGTTCGGACATCTATAAATTGTACATTGTTTTCCTTAAATTTATCTTTTACTTCTTGAACACTTATATTCGTAATGCCCTTAATTGGCATGAAACGATTGACTAAAAATGCGATAATTAAAATTAACAAAATCCATTCCATAATACCCATCTCATTTCCTCTATTTTTTTATTTTTTTATTTGAGAAAAGGAGAAATTACTCCAATTCTCCTTCCCAAGCAAGCATACCACCTAACATATTCGTTACATTGAAACTATTTTGGGTTAGGAATTGGCATGCATTTCCGCTTCTACCACCCGAACGACATACCATGTAGTAATGCTCATTTTTGTCAAATTCTTCAAGACGATCAGAAATATGACCTAGTGGGATATGTTTTGCACCCGGAATTTTACCAGTAGCAACCTCCACATCTTCTCTAACGTCAATAATATTTAGCTTCTCACCTGATACTAATTTTTGTTCTAATTCTTTTGCTGTAATTTCTTTCATTATAATTTCCTCCAATAAAGCTTTCCATTTTACCCATAGGGGTATATTTTTAATCAAAAAGAAAAGTTCAACAACTCTTCCTTTGCAACTGAATTGCTGATCTTATCTACTTTTCACTAATAAATCTACTGCTTCTTTTACTAATGCCTGCGTGTTTTCACCTTTTTCTATATTTTCCCTAACACATTGTTCTAAATTCATACTTACAATTAAACCAATGGTACGATCAATTGCACTTCGTGAAGCAGATAACTGAGTAATGACATCTTTACAGTCTTGGTTTTTCTCAATCATACTTAAAACGCCTTTGATTTGACCTTCAATTCGTTTTAATCGATTGACAACTGCTTTATCATATTCCATTCTTTATCACTCCTTTTCTCTGCACGGACAGTTACTTATATGATAACTAGCAACTTGATATCCCTTGCTTCTTAAATATCTTAACCCTAAATTAAGCTCTAGGCGATCATTTGCAATCACATGTAATGTTTGGTGTGGGATTTCTTGAACAAATCTTTTCAAATATGCGTATGGTATACGCATATCACTTTGATTATGATTAGTTTCAATGTTATAGTCCCTTATGTCTAAAACAACAGTGCTTGTCTTATCATGACCGGACATTTTACATGGAATACCTCGTACAGGAAAATATCTTCTATATAACATTATACATAAAAGTGAGCCAACAATTAAAATAAAATAGGTACCCATGTCCACCACCTATTATAATAGGATAAACTTATTTTATACCCTAATGGGTATTTGGTCAAGTATATATTAGGTATAAATTCCTGCTATCTAAACTGTCTCAAAATGACAGTTTAGAATACTAATAACTACATTAAAATATCTAACCATATCTTTACTGCAGTACCAGCAATCATAAGAGCTAAAATAACTTGTAAAATTCGAGTATTCATTTTCTTACCAGTTTTTGCTCCAAGTGGTGCTGCTAGTAGACTTGCTAAAATCATAATTAGTGCTGGCCAGTAATCTACTTGACCGGTAACGAGTTTACCAACACTACCACCGATAGACGATATAAAGGTTACTGCTAAACTTGTAGCAATCGTCATTCGTGTAGGGATGTGTAAAACAGTTAACATGATTGGTACAAGTAAGAAACCACCTGCTGCTCCTACTATTCCAGATGCTATTCCAACAATTAAGGCTAAGATAACTGCAAGTGGCTTATTAAAGGTCACTTCATCTAGTTCCATATCATCTACTTGCTTTTTCGGTATAAACATCATCACTGCAGCAACTGCAGCAAGAATACCATATACTACATTCACTGCTTGTTCGGATAGGTAGCTAGATCCATAACTACCAATTAAGCTACCTATTAAGATAGCTCCTCCCATATAGATGATGAGTTGCTTATTTAGGTATCCACCTTTACGATAAGCCCATACTCCGGCAATGGAAGCAAATAGTACTTGTACGGCACTTATTCCTGAAACTTCATGGGCTGTAAATGCTACTAGACCGAATAATGGTGGAATATATAATAGCATTGGATATTTAATAATCGAGCCGCCAACACCTAGCATACCAGATAAAAAAGAACCAATAAATCCAATTGCAAATATGACGATGATAAATGTTATATCCATTAACAAACCTTCTTTCTAATTTAGAAAAGCGAGTAGTGATTGCTAATCGCTATTTGGTTTTCGTTACGCTTTTTGAATATAGAAGTATAGGACATTATCTTCTGTTTTTTGTTCTAATACATTATGACCACCTGATTTTGCCCATGCAGGAATATCGCTTAGTGCACCTTTGTCTGTTGCAACTACTTCAAGCACTTCCCCAGAATTAATCGTATCAATTGCTTTTTTAGTTTTAACGATAGGCATTGGACAAGCTAGTCCTTTGGCATCTAATGTTCTTGTAATGTTCATATCAAAAACTCCTTTATCATTTTGTTTTGTTTAGGCTAATGAGTAGATGTTTAACCAAACCTTTAAATTATTGATAGATTTATAGACCATCAACCGAAAACTCAAGGTTATCAATCGTTTTTTTTGAAACATCAACCGAATTTTCTCAACTTAATCAAATATTAACGTACCGCACAGCGGTTTGGACCAATTTCCATTTCTGTTTGTTCGTCATTGTCAGGAGTGATTTTACCCATGTTTACTTGACGAATTTGTTGATATGCATTTGGTTGTGGTGGTAGGTTATCTGTAACCGTACGTCGGAATTCAGCTTCGTCTCCGATGTTTAGACCATGGTTTTCTTTAAACAAATCACCTAGTATTCTTGCCACAGTACCATCTTCATTTAATTCATCGATGATCATGAAGTGGGCAGGTAAAACAACTAAATCCTCTGCTAGTTCACGGTAACGTATATATAATGTTTCACGTAAATCGCCTACCCAGTCTTCAGCAAGTCCTGCTAAGTCTGGACGACCGATAGAGTCAATAAATAGAATATCACCTGTTAATAGATACTGATTGTCAATAACAAATGATGTTGAACCAATCGTATGACCTGGTGAGTATAGTGCATTTACATCAATTTGAGATGCACCAATTTTCACGTTTAGTCCATCTGTTAGCGGTGCGTAATCAAACACTACTTCTCTTGCATCCTTTGGTGGTAGATAGTAAGTTGCGCCTGTTTCAGCAGCAATGTGACGTCCACCTGAAATATGGTCAGCGTGTAAGTGTGTATCAAATACATGCTTGATTACTACACCTTTTTCTTTTGCAAAGTTTGTGAATACGTCAGTGAAACGTACTGCGTCAATAATTGCAGCTTCCCCTTCAGAGATCACCATATAAGATAGGCAACCTTTACCTAGACGAACGAATTGGTATAGCTCGCCGCCATTTTCTAAATCAGCTACTTTAATTGGTTCTAGATAGCTGCTCCAGGATTTCATTCCGCCTTCAAGGTAAGCTACCTCACGACCAGCTTCTGATAGCATTTCCGCTACCATGACAGAAGATCCCTCTTTTGCACATACTACTAGCACATCTTTATCAGTTGGAAGCTTAGGTAGAATATCTCCCACCCCATCTAACAATTCAAAGTAAGGAATATTTAAATACTCAAATTTATGTCCTTCTATTTTCCAATCCTCAAACGCATCCGCGTTACGTACATCCAGAATAAATAGTTCTTCATTACCGATTACTTTTCGAGCAACTTGTGCTACTGTCCATTTGTTTACTGTCATTTTCTAAAATTACCCCCTTAGGTATAGTAAATTCGATTTTTTTGCAGTGGAGAAATTTTCCACTGCATGAATTTTTTAAAATCAATTTAGAAAGTTAGTGTTGGTGCTGCATCTTTAGCAAACTCTAGGAATGTTACTGCTCCACCAACTTCGATTCCATCAACGAAATCTTCTTTGGTAAGACCCATAACATCCATTGTCATTTGACAAGCAATAAATTTAACCCCAAGTTCTTGAGCCATTTCCACTAGTTGTGGAATAGAAGGAATGTTAGCTTTCTCAAATCCTTCAGCAAAATGTTCTTTTCCAGTAGGCATTTCTAAATTGTGCATAGTTTGCTTGTGAATTAAGTTAAGTCCTTCAAACGTAAAGAAGATTTGTACCTCTTTTTCTGAAGCTGCCGCCGCAGTTGCGATATTAAATACTTTGTATGCATCAAACACTCCACCGTTTGATGCAATAATAGCTACCTTTTCTGACATAATAAATTCCTCCTAGACCTCTTTTGTTATTTTACCGTTCCACTCATTCATACCCGGTAGAACGTTATAAACTTTTGTAAAACCATTATTAGCTAATAGCTGTGCTGCCAAGTCAGAGCGTTTCCCTGTTCGGCAAATCACATAAATTTCTTGTACTTTATCCAATTCAGCTAGGCGAGATTCTAGTTCTCCCATTGGAATGGATTTTGCACCTTCAATATGACCAAATGCATATTCTGCTGCTTCACGAACGTCTAAAATTAAACCATTTCGTGATTCAATCTCATCAAGCGAAACAGTATGTTCGAATCTTTTTTCTACTTCTGGCTCATTAGAACCTTTGCGAATATAGTGGTAAAGTACATCGCCTTCTTCCACTGTTCCTAAATATTGATGTCCTACAGAACTTGCCCAAGCTGCTAAATCTGCTTTTGATCCTTTGTCTGTTGCTTGGATTTCCAACACTTGGCCTTCTTCTATATCCGTGATTGCTTTTTTAGTTTTCACAATTGGCATTGGACATGCTAAGCCTTTTGCATCTAACCGCATATTAGCTTGAATCATTCCGTTCCCTCCTTGGTTATTAGTTTATTTTATGGCATCTATACAAATACCGGCATGGGTATTTGTATTTGTAATAAAATAGTCGTTTCTCGATAACGACTTCTCTTTGATGCCTTTTCAAATTTCCACTCATTTCGCAAGTGAAAATCAATTACACGACCTATAATATACCCCATGGGGTAAAAAGTCAACCGATTAATTTATTTTTTATTTTTGTTGGGCGCATCTTCTTTAAAATTGGCCCCATGCACACTCTGCATCTGGACATATATCAGAAATTCACGCAATCCCACTCTCAGTAGTTCTCCTCCACAGGCAATTCAAACCAAAACGTATGAATATTCCCATCTGAACTAACATCTAGCTTACCATGATGACGTTCTATAATCTCCTTTGATATAGCCAGCCCTAATCCTGACCCACCAAACTCTCGTGACCTTGAATGATCAATTCGATAAAAACGATCAAATATCCTTTCTTGTTTTTCAATCGAAATAGGTTTTCCAGGTCCTGTTAAAGACAGATAATATGTCGATTGATTCATCTTCCCTTTTATCGTAATTGGTCCTTCTCCTTCATAATAGCGGATAGCATTATCTAATAAATTACTAATCACTTGTGTTATAGCACCACTATTAACCATAACTATACTAGAAGTAACATCAACAACAACTTTAATATTTACCTGTTTTAAAGTCCAACGAAACATTTCCACAGTTTGGTCCACCAATTTTTTCATATTACTAGGAGCTTTTTGTGTAAATCTTTGATTGGATATATAGTCCCATTCTTTTAATTGTTCCATTTGTTCTACCAAGTGAATGAGTCGTTTTGACTCCTCATATAAGGATTGGTACAGTTTATTATCCCCTTCTAGCACACCACTTTGCAGAGCATGTAAATACCCATTTAAATTTGATAAAGGAGTTCGAAATTCATGGGATAAATCAGAGACTAGCTTTCTTCGGTGTTGTTCATTTGCTTCTATTTGACTCACTAAATCATTAAAGTGACTAATTAATTCTCCAATTTCTCCATCAGGTTTAACTGTAATAGGTTCAGGATACTTCCCATACTTCATTTTTTTTGTGGAATCGATTAGCTCTCTTAATGGATGGATAAGTTTTTTTGTTAAATAAAAATGTGTCAGACTACCAATGATAATTGTGGAAATGCTGAATATCCACAAATATTGTAGTAAGGTAGCTTCAAATTTGGCTTGTTTTTGATTACTCATAGAGACTAATCCATCCGCGAGTACGCATGCCGTATTATAAATTGCCCAACTACTAAGACCTACAAAGGACGTAATAACTAATATATTAATAAGAGTAAGTCGGAAAAGAAATTGTTTGGGAACTAACCCATTTCCCCATTTATTCTTTAACAAATTTATACCCCATTCCTCTAACTGTAATGATTCGTTTCGGAGTAGCTGGATCTTCTTCAATTTTTTTTCGTAGTTTTTTAATATGGGCATCTATTGTTCGATCTAGCACTAGTTTATCTGCATATGGATAAAGCTGATTGATGAGATTTTCTCTAGAGATAACTAAATTTGGATTCTCCATAAAGTAATATAGAAGATTGAATTCGTGCTTCGTTAATTTGATTTCTTGATCAAAAAGTAGCACTTCTCCTTTTCGTGGTTTGATACAGAGGCCATCGTAAGCAATTTTTTGACAGAATTGGCCCGTACGACGGAGTACCGCTTCGATATGCGCTAGAAGTTCTTCTGGCTCAAATGGTTTCACCAAGTAGTCATCTGCACCAATTTTTAACCCCTTTATTTTATCTTCCGTACGAGATTTAGCGGATAGCATAATAATCGATACTTCATTACGTTCTTGTTCACGGACCCATGTACAAAATTCTTCTCCACTAAGTTTCGGAAGCATTAAATCAAGTATAATTAGGCAAGGATGTTTCGTTAAAAAAACCTCTTTAGCTTCTTCTCCATCTGCAGCCTCTACCACGTCATAGCCTGCTTTCTTTAAATAAATCTTAATTAATTCCCGAATCATTTTATTATCTTCTACAACTAATATCGTTTGTTTCATCCTCTCACCCCTTGCCCACTATACTACACACTCTATGCCATCTTCTCAAACCTTGCAAACCACAATCCCCTTATTTTTCTCTAACTTCAATCGTTTCAACAATCTCAATTGCATCTTTAACTGACTGTACCATGGCACAGTTTTTCACTGCTAAATCCAGTGATTTTTGTACTTTGGAAATATCTAGATTCTTGCCATAAACAATGTAGTGAAGGGTTATTTTCGTAACTCTATTTGCTTCTTCTTCATTTCGTTCAAGATCTGATTCAATATCTATCGAATCAAAATTAATACGTTTCTTTACTAATATTTTCTTTAACATCCCACCACTACAACCCGCAAGTGACGAAATGAGTAACTGTACTGGTCGAAAGCCAATGTCGGGTTTACTTGAAATATCTATTTTTCCATATTCGAAGTCCCCTTGAATGACACCAGATTCTCCTAAATGAAACTTCATTCTTTTCTCCTCCAAGCTCCTAAATTATGCATGGAATGATTACTCCATCTTCTCAAATTCTTGGACCATTAAATCATAATTCATTGCTCCAAATGCTCTAAAACCAATTATCCCATTGGAGTCAACCATATAAGTGGTTGGTATTGGCTGTATCATATATAGAGTCGCTACATCTAAATTTTCATCTAACAGAATAGGAAATGTTAGCTTATATTCATCTGAAAACTTCTCAATATCTTCAAGACTAGGTTCCGTATCTGTTAAATTCACTGCTAGGATCACAACATCCTTATCCTGATGGAATCTTTCCATATCTGGCATTTCTGCTCGACAAGGCGGACACCATGTAGCCCAAAAATTGATCATCACGCGATTCCCACGAAAGTCTGAAAGTTTTACCGTATCACCAGATAAAGTTTGCAGCTGAAAGTCTGGTGCCTTGTTTCCGACTTCCAATCCAATAACTGGCTCATCTGCTTCTTCATTTTCTTCGCCTAATTTCGTTTCTTCCGTTAACTGTACATCGTCTTCACTCTTAACTTGATCAGCTGATTTTCTGTTGGAGTCGATAAAATCATATACTGCCCAACCTAGCATACCAATAACAATGATCATTAGAATCCACTTTCTCATTAACCAAACCTCCTAAAGGACTAAATTTTTAACCCCGTCCTTATCCTAGTCTCGATAACCGAGTATCTTGAATTAAATCAAGTAGAAAACCGGATATACGTGGCATTAATCCAAAGAATAGAACTAACCCCATCATGATCATCATAACTGCACCTATTTTCATAATGATGTTACTATGTCTTACAATCCATTTTGTTTTCCCTATGAAGAATGTGAGAATTAAAAATGGCAATGCAAATCCTATGACATACATGAACGTATAAAACATTCCTTGACCTGGATTACTAGCGGCAAGAAGTAAAATCGATCCAAAGATAGGCCCAATACACGGAGTCCAACCAGCAGCAAATCCTAATCCTACAAAAAAAGTTCCAATATAACCTGCAGGCTTTCTTGTGGAATGAAAACGTCGTTCCTTCATGAGAGCAGGTATGTTAATCCATCCAGCAATAAATAAACCCATTACGATGATTAATACCCCTGCTATCCGTTGAATGAGTAAGCCAGAATCCCCAATTAAAAGCTTTTGTGCCCATTGTCCCAAAAAGGATGCACTTGCACCTAAACTTAAAAAGACAAGTGAAACAGCCAATAAAAAGAAGATGGAATGGGCAAATAACTGCCGCACCATTCTACTATTCTTATTTCCCTGTAACTCTTTTACACTTATTCCAGTTATGTATGATATGTAAGCTGGAAATATCGGTAAAACGCAAGGCGACAAGAAAGATAATGCCCCTGCTCCTATCGCTAAAAGCATTCCAGCTAACAGCATTGTATCGGCTTCAATAATACCCATTATGCATCCCTCTCTCTTAATTTATAAGTTAAGCTACCAATACTGGTAGTAAAAAACAATCCAACAAACCATGGTGCCATGTTATAACCAAAAACAGTTACAAAAGGCTGAACAAATGACAATACCAGCATTCCAATCGACCACATCGTTATTATAACGATTAATAAAACTGGAATTGTGATACGCTCCCTAAGGAAGAAGAAGAAACCAATTAGAATAGTTAGTAGGATTAAATAACCTAAAGCATACGGATTATCTTCTATAACAAATTGAATAAATTCATAAACAAACGAACTGATAAGAAAGATGTGAACAAAGGATTCCAATAAAGGAAGTACGTCTAAGTTTTTCCGTTTCGCTTTATAAAAGAGTAATAAAGCTATTAGTACAATCGCAAAATAAAAGGCTTTCGAATCACTTGGGTAGGCTAAAATGGATAGAGGATCGGAAATAAAAATAGTAATATTTAATACAATTTTCCCTACCCAAATAAAGATAACGAAATTAATAAGTTGTGAGGTTAGCTCCTCCATATGCTTTTTCTTTTTTTCTTTCGTTAAATCACTAAATAAATATAAAGAAAGATATCCTAGTGCTAGACTAAGGGCTATTATACCAATTGCTGTCAATTTGCTTGCTATCGCCACCTGCATTTCCTCACTTTCGAAACACTGTCCAACTGTATCTTATCCGTCTAATATGAAAATTTGATGAAAGCCATAAAATGTTTTTAATAAAAAAGAGACCGTAAGTCTCTTTAATGTAAGTTATTGTAGTTGGCGGGGCAGCAAGTATGTCTACTACTGTCTAAGCAAATTTACGTAATTACTCTAGTATAGAAATGTATAATTGTTCGATACTAAAATAAATAATACTAAGGGCGGAATACTCATGAAATATATTGAAATACCTGTATATAAATCAAAAATATTTTTAACTGAAGAAGAGATCTCTAAGCTTTTAAGAAAAGATATGGAGTTATATAAACTAGGATTGAAACGAGGAAAAGCTTTTATCAGAAGTAAACAACAAAGAGAACGTGAAGAACGAAAATATAATGCTGAGTCCAAGTATTGATATTAATTCCCCTTATTACTACTGTTAGGACATTTTAGATTAGTAAATTCACTTTCTATGTAATTATTTGTTATGTTATAAAAACTAATTGAATTTGAATTCCCGTTTAATTTAAATTGAATTAAGAATTGTGGCAACTTCTTATATTGCAACGGTAATCCATTATGATGAATTGCTTTACATCCATTTATCTTAGCGTAACTTAACCAGTTATAAAAATGATTTATAATTAATATAGACATTGTTCTATTTATCATATATATTAACTCTTTTTTACTTACTTGTTGGCCATTGACACCGTTTTGGAATAAAATGATGAATTCTTCAAGAAAAGTACTGTCTTGTTTCGAAGCAAAATCAAAATACAAAACAGACTGTTTTTTTAACAGATGAGTACCGTTTTCTACCTCCCAATAGTTTTTTAATCCTTCTATATTTTTCCTCCAATGAACAAATGAAAAAGCAAATGGGCAATTGTCGTCTCCGTAAAACATTTTCTTATATTTATTGATACAATGTTTATGCTTATAAAGTATTGTTTTCTTTAAATAACGAACTATAGATTTAAATGTTTGGCGTGTTGATTTATAAATTTCTTCTCTTAAATTATCATTCAAAACCGATAGTTCTGGAACTTGTATAGTGACATTCTCTTTTGTAAAGTTTGCTGAATTAAATTCAAAACATAATCTTTTAAAGTTGAAATGATTTATCAATGAATTTAAAGATTCTATTTGAGTATTTTTATGATACAAATAGATCCTAGTATTACTTGACTTCCCTATTCTATTAATGGCAATCCATTCACTAATTTGCTTATCCTTTATCTCTAATTGACGAGTTTTTTTCCATTCTATAAAAATATTTCTTATGGAATTCTCCTTAATAAACATAAAGCCACAAATACATTGAAATGGAGAGCTAATATAATCATCTGACAAAATATATGGAATTCTTCTCTTACACCTAGGGCAATTATTCCTTAGCTTTGTTAAATGATATGGACATGTGTTAGTTAGATTAAATTGGTGTAGAATGCTATGAAAACCAATACTTAAGCATTTTTCACATATTTGCATATTATCTTTAAAATATTCAGGATACCCTTGTTTGCTTTTGAAAAATACAGAACATAGTTTCTGTTCGTAATTTTCCACAATACTTTTTAAGGAAAGCCCCATAAGATTTTGAATCAGTTCATCATCAAAATCAATTACAGTATACAAGCTATATCTACATTCCCTGGTATTGTTTTTTTGTGTTGTTTTCGGTTTACTAAATAAGGATAAAATATCTTCGCTCCGAACAGAATTAGCATATTTAAACTTTTCAAATACTCCCCATGGAGATTCAAATTCATTAATCCAATTGTTATCCCAGGTTACTTTTAAATCTTTTTTCAATTTACGTCATACCTTCTTATTTTTTCCTATTTTCCCCTTTCATATATAATTTAGTCATAAAAAAGTTGGACACTCAGAATAACTTTGAGAGTGTCCATAGAATAATTTTATGTGAGTTATTTAAAATATAATTTGTCTAATATGTCTAATATTTCAAAGTTCGGTTTAATAAATTTATATTCCTTTCCCCTAAATCTACCTTTTTTAAAGAAGTTATTAGGGCACCTATATTCTTTAACTATTTCAGTTATAAGGATGGGCGACTTTATATATAGAAGATATGAATTTAACGGATTTTTTGGGGTTGCTATAATTACTTTCGATAAGAGGTTAAAACTGTCAATATACTTCCAATCAAATCCTTTTCCAGTTACGAAATCATTGGCAGCTGTTAAACACCTTTTAAAATCAGCTAGAATATATTCACCAACGATGCGATTCATTTTCCAGTGGAATAATGCTCTTCTTCCAGATTCTTCCTCGCGTTGGATAGTCGAATGAATTCTATCAATTTATTCATAACCATTTACTATTGGGTAACCGTATCTAGTATAATGCTCTCTACAAAAAGGTGTAGTACCATAGTTGTCCACATAATCCATACTTTTAAAATTCTGCAGTCTACTTCTCCATATTATGTAGGCAATAGCATATGGACAAACATCCTCAAGTACCAAGTTGTCCGAGTATCTAGTGAAATTTTTAATACACCCAATATGTTTTTTTAATATTGTATTTCTCAAGTGTCTAGCAATAGATTTAAATAATTGATTACACATCAAATAGGACTCAGATTGAAGGTCGCTAATTATATGATCTTTATTAAAAATTAATTTGTATTTTTTTAGCTTTTTCTCCCTTGTGTTAATTATTTGAGGGATAGACCTAGTTAGTGAAATCTTCTCTTTTGTATGAATAAAGCCTTTGTTATTCTCTACTACAAAAAATATATCTGAAAGATTATATTTGAAATCTTCTTCTTGATAGCTACTATCTTTTCCAAACCCTTCCATAAACTGAAGTGAGTAATTAACAGAATGAATAAATTTTTTTTCATATTTTAACCACTTCATAATATTAGAATCTTTTATTTTAATAGTAGTAAGAGTATTAATACGTCGGTCAAATTTTGCGAACTCGAATCCACACTTACAAACGAATGGTGATTTATAATAAGTATCATCTAGCTCAAAAGGTATCCTTTGATTACATTGAGGACAGTCATTGAGTAATTCTATTGAGTGAAAAGGACATTTATGTATGAAAAGGAATTGATGAAGTAACGAATGGTATTTGTTCACCAAACATGCGGGACAAAATGTTAAATGTTGCCGTAAAAAGCGCTGTTCAATATCTCCTTTAAAGTTGTATAACGGTGAGAGTAACTTATGCAGTAATAGCTTATTCTCTTGTATAAGATCAAATTGAAGGGCTTGTTTTGTTAAATTTCTATCCAACTGACCCAAACCATACAACGAAACTCTTTTATCAGTTTTAAATCCTTCAATGGCCAATACTTCATTCAGTTCCCTAGTATTTAAACTATTTACTTCCTGGAACTTTTTCAATATACTCCAAGGTGATTCAAAGAGTCCTATCCATGAAGGATTCCATGTATATGAGGATTGTTTAGAATTTCTGTTTGGAAAAGTTAATCTAATCATCATAACTGATTACCTCAGCAGCATTGACATATCCAGATTCAATGATTGCTTCAAGCCACATGTTTGTAGTTGGCCATCTTTCATTCCCCTCATTAGCACCAAATTTTTTTAATACATAATTTATAATAGCTATCATATAGTGCATTGGTATTTCTATTTTATGTTTTACTCCTGCTTTGGCCCTAATTTCTTGAATACATTGCCATATTACCTCAGTTTCATTTTCTAGACGCAACCCTTCCGAATAAGCAACTGGGAAAAAGTAACGCGTATAACTCCAACCACTATTCGTTGGATACTCCGTAACATCATCATAAGAAGATAATAAAAATGCTAACTCCTCAGGTTCTCTTAATCCATAGAATCTATTTTCATGAATCATAAATCTACCAACAATTTGTTTGTCTGATGTTAAATAAGTATTTCTCCTATTAGATAATTCTTTTTGTCCAACTAGGATTGTTGTTAGTGTTATTCCATAGCTTTCTAATTCGTTATAAACATCCATTAACCATTCGTATTCTACAGTGCCTAATCGTTGTGCGTCATCAATAAATAATACGATTTGGTTCCTAATAGAACGGTTTCCTCTTTCAAATAGGAAATTAATTAATCTGTCTCTTTTAGCATCTACTTTTCCTATATTATAGAGTTCATGTCCAATATCCTTTAATAAATGTTCAAAAAAACGATTTTCATTAGGGTTTCTCATCTTTCTCGTTCTAACTATATAAGTAAACCATTGACTTTTATATTTTAAATCGAAGACCTTCTGAATATATTTTATTGCATAGCTTTTTCCTAATCGTGGCTCACCATAAATAACCGCTCCAGGATTTCTTAAATTAATCCATTTCAGTACAGAGTCTGCTAATTCGTTTATAGAAATAGTATCAATTAAATAGTCACCTTGCTCAATTGGGTGCCCTCCACTAGGAATGGAAGGCCTTGTTGAAATCTCTGGTTTTGAGCTGTTTTTATAAGCGTTAGACATTTCTACACCTCATTTTTTATGAATTAAAAGAGAATCTTTCCCTTTTTTTATACTTGTTTATATTAGTAGAATTCTGTTTACCATTTGCTTGCCGAGATGGAAAATTTGATATTTTTGTGTCAGTTGAATTACTATTGGGAGTTGAATCTAAAGAATCACTATTTAAGCTATCTGTGTTTTTTTTATCTTGACTCAAAGATTTTTCGAACGATGCAAGTTGATTCCTCACACTTTTATTATTTTTTGCCTTTTCTTTTAAATATAGATGATATACCTCTATGGGATTATCTTCTTCTAATGAAATTTTTAATTGTCCCTCCCTAACTAATTTAAGAATTGTTTTACGTAATTTAAGACTGTGTTTATGAATATACCACTTACCGGTTGCTTTCAGAATTCCTAGTTCTGCTCCATTAGGTAAATAGGCTTTTATCATTCTCAAGTCATCAATGTTTATAACTAAAGTTAATTTTTCACCTATAAGATTAAAGGCTCCAGAAAGAACTTCATTTCTATATTTCGTGCCCATATAGGTAATATGAGGTCTTCTCCCATTTTTTAAAGATCCTCTAATAACCCGCTCAATTTCAATTGTATGAAATTCATAGCCATCCCTATATTCTTCATCTAGCTTTCTATATGGCATTTTCCTGTTAATTCGCTGTTGCATTGCTTCGAGTGGGGTAAGTCCATTTAAACTTTGTAAGGGGGTTCCATTACGTTCTGTAATTAAAACTTCCAAAAGTTGTTCAATTTCATCTGAAGTTACCTCATACTTTACCGCTTTTTCTTCAGGATTTTGTCTTTTGGAGTCCTTTAGATTGCTACCCGTAGTGGTAGTTAATTTTTGAAAGCCATTTATCTCGAGTAAATGGAAAAATTTCTCTATCAATGGTCTCCTCGTCGGAGTTCCAACAGGGCCAGTATTTACTTGACATCCAACTATCTTCTTAAGTTTGCTTTTTACTATTTTGGCAATATTTGCCTTTGCATTATCAAATAACATCTCATCCCAAACAGCATATTGGGTTTCAGGAATAATATCTGATGGGAAACCACCATATTCAGGATATTTAAGACCAGGTATCATTAGTTCAATTGGAGACTTAGGAAGAATACTGGTTTTAATACATGTAAGTACATCGGATGCAGAATATTCTTTATTTAACACGAGAGTAGCACCCAATATACAACTAGTTCCACAATCAACTATAGCTAATAACCAAATACGTTCCATTACATCTGTAATTTCATCACCTTCCGGTGAAGTATATTTTATGGCAATAGATGTATCTATTTTATGCCCATCAAATTCAACACGTTGGAAGGGTCTTATGATATTGTTTGATTTATCACCCTCACCTGTTGTTCTTAGAAGAACTTCAGAGTCTTTGCCATATGCATTTATGGATTTGTGGGGATTATTTATCTTTAGTTGTCTTATATACCTATAAAATGACCTTTTTCCAAAATCTTCAGTGTTAGAAGGATAGTCTCCTTTATTAAAATCAATTAAAGGATGCATTTTGCATATGTTAACAAATTTTCTATGCAGATCTTTTCCCAAAGGAATGTTAGTTGTGGGGTTATTTTTTTTCTTTTTAAAAACCATTTCATTTATTTCATCTTCGATATCAGGGAATTTGCGAAGAAATTTCATAAAGGCTCCAGTGAGCTTCTTCTCTTCATCGTTAAAAAAACCATCGATATTTTCTTCACGGGTATATCTTTTAACTCTAAAGTTTGGAATCAAAGCCCTATATCCAAAAGGTTGTCCTGTATTATCTATTTCTAAGCAACGTTTTAATAATCTATATAAGTCCGTTTGATTAATATTTGTTATCTTACAAATTTCATTAATAGTCTTTTCATTATCAATATACATATCTATAGCTTTTTTTCTTTTTATAAATATCTCTTTCTTTTCATTATCCAATAATATATTTTCATTTACTGTTGGCCAAGTCGTTCTATTAAGATATTCATTTGGTATATTCGGTTGATCTAATAGCCTTTTATATTTACTCATACCTTCTCCACACCTTTGTTAAATAGTTGAAATGTTGCTCCTCAATATTAAAATTGATTTTTCCTTCATAATATAGGTAAAATATATTTTGGTAGAAAGTAAAAACGTCTTTTTGGCTAGTATTATCTATTAACTCTTGGAATGTTGCAGGTTTTTCATTAATATATCTTAAAAGCGAGAATATAGAAATCTCATTTAATTTATAGAAATCTTTAGTATATGGAAGTATAACTTTGAGGTTATCTAATAGTGGTTGTTTTCTAACTTGAGTTTCATCAACAATTCGGTAATTACGATTATTATTCTTAATCCACTCTCTCTGAAGGAAAATACGTCTTTTGGTATCTTTGCGATTCAGCACATCCTTATTGTAGGCAACTTCAATAAATTCTTCGTTACCGTCTTTCCATTTTATCCACATATCAAATGTTGTTTCATGGATTTTGCCATCTATAATGCCTTTTATTTTCATTGGTTTCTCACAAAAATCTACAACATTTGGATTGGTTTCAATATGAATCCAATGGTCATATTCTAAATCACTATAAAAATGAACATCTCTATTAATTTTGTTACTATAACTATCCCAGAAGTTTGCACCATAATGCTTTTTGGAAGGGTCAACGACAGGGCTATACATGTTATACCTCCTCGTATTAATTATTCTTCACTTGATTAGATAATATACAAAATATGGCAATAGTACAAGAGCGAAAATTATAATCTTCGCTCTATTGAAGTTTATGTTTCAGCATTCGCCACTTCTACTAACGCATCAAATAGTGAATGGTTAATTATCCTTTAATTTAAACCTAAAAGACATATTAAAGTTAACTATAAGCAAAGTAAATCATGGTAAGAATGTAAGATATCTTATACTAACACTTGAGGCTTCCTTTACGGTTACAACACTAATCTCTTGATACATAGTATTCTTCTCCAATGGTAAAAAATTGTGTCGGTAAATAAAATATAACTCATATCGATTGCTAACACAGGAATAGCATGCCTTCTTATTCATGTGCCGTTACTCATTGTCACAGTGTAATTGGGTAGTGTGCATAAGCACCTAAAAGTATTTACTAAACTAGGAACTTCATTATAATTTAAGCCACGGTACATTGTAATAGCTACCTCCATTTTCTACATCACCATGCCATTTGTTCTTTGATAATCTGTTATTATATCTACCACTATAATTAAGTAGTCTTAATACACACATCTCCAGCATCCATATACCAATATGATATGCACAACTTAAGTTTTCATATGAAAGCATAACTTTTTTCTTTGGATGAACAATAGAATTTCTAACTTTTACAAGAAATTCAACTGGATTGTCAGTATCTAGATTTTTTCTCTTAATATAATCAAATAGTGAGTCTAAATTTATTCCCATACTTATAAATAAATGTTCTAATTTCTCAGTAGTATCTTTCCCTTTGAATTTTCTATTAGACAATTCTTTCATATCATCTACTAGATACAATTTTGAAATCAGCTCTAATGCTATTTGGATATTTGTAATCCTGTTTTCAAGTGTTACATGTGAGAAACACTCAAAATAGGTACCAAGCAGTAAATTCTTTGATCTTTTCCAAGGCTCCCTTTCCCAAAGTAAAGAAAAGTTTTGAAATAATTCCGGAAATATTTCTTTTTTGTTTTTAGGATACCACGTATTAAGAGTTGACCAGGTATCTATCAGTTTATTTTCATAACTAGAAAAAACCAACTCTAGGTTGTTATACCCTTTTATTTCGCAAGGGAAAATTCTTCTCCCGCAAATAAATGACAAATATGAATATAATTTGTTCAAAATTACCTTAGCGTCTTTATAGGTGAAATTCTCATTGTTTTTATTGGTAAGTTTACCAATGTGTGTATTAGCAAATCCTTTGTGTGTTTCCAGTTCTTCGTATATTTGCTTATAATCTATTTTCTTCTCTAATTCTATTGACCAATCATCAAATAATAGAGAAGAAAACCCAAGATATGTTCTACGTTCTTCTTCTATGACTTTATCTCCTATAGGTATTAGATTTACTAAAGAAAAGGTTAGTTTGTTCATCTCTTTTAATTCATACTGTATTTCCCTAAGAATTTTGCCGAATACAATATTCCCACATATTCTATAAAGGTATCCTTCGCCAACGAAATTGCCAGCTTGTAGAGTATATTTTCCTAGTAACTGGGAGTTAAGTATATTGTTATAGATATCATCTATTATTTCACCTGTAAATTTTATTTCATATATATAACTAAAAGAATTTACTATAGTGCCTTTTATCTTAAGTGTATTTGTGCCGTTATTCAAGGTAAAAAAACCATCATAGATAATTGCAGTTGGATTAAATTCTCCAAAAAAATATCCATTCATCCTACCCCTCCCAATCTATGTGTAGTAAAACTACTTTGGCAATCCAGCCAGTTCTACAACGAAAAAACCACACATTGGTACTTTCAATTCTTTCCTGATTCTTAGATTGCACCGTTATTCTTTAGATTTCTGATTAACTGTAGGTTGTCATTTTCTACGTTATAAAAGTAAACTTCATCCATGTAATTTTCAATATCCCATTTTTCTATACTCCACTCATTTGTGGTGATTAATATTACTTTCTTAGATCTTATTTTATCTATTTCATCTATAAATCTGCTTAATCTTTTAGGATTATCTAGAACCAGTTGTACAGGGTAAAATAAAGTAAAAGTATTCTCATTGCCTTTAGGATTAGATTGTGTATGAGTTACATAACTGTTTATGTTAACAGTCATGTTCCCCAATTTATATGTAGCTGTTGATTTTACAGCGCTAGGTAACAAATCCCTTTTAAAAGCTCGATTAATATGATCTGCTATGTCAGTCATAGCACTTGTTCTTATAATTCCTAGTTTAAACTCTTTATTTAGGCAGGAGAGAACTACCTTTAATTTTGCTTCGTTATCGTAACCTCTTACAAGTAAAGTCCTTCTCTTTTCATCGTGTAGAAATTCCAATACTGAAGTAATAGCCTTTTGTTCATCAATCATTATTTTACTCCCCCTTTTTCTCTGTGTTTATCTATTTAATTCGCTATTAAATTAACTAGTTTACTCCGTTATTCGGAGTACTTAATATTCGAACTATTATATGTATTTTAACATAAACACATAAAACTTAGCTAAACTACTTACTTATCCGGCTCTAATGTGGATTACTGCCATTATAAAAAATAATCATTATATTGAGTAACGAGTATAAAAATTTCAATTAAGAAAAATGCGAGTTTTTTAGAATAAATCGTTCAGAAGGAATAAATGGTTAATTCATTGGAGCATTTTTATAATCATTTGTGATTCTTGGTATCCAAAAATAATAATTCCTTTAAATTTATCACAAACCATTCCACGGTTAGGACTTTCACTATTAAATTTCCTAAATATATTTCTATAGAATTAAAACAGATAAATGAAATATGGATTAAAACGAGGAATAACATATATTAAGTATTTTTGTGTCATTGGAACGTATATTTAGTATAATTGTGTCATAATTTAGTGACACAATTATACTAAAACAAAAATAAAAAACCTTAATTTAACAAGGTTTATAACTTCAGTACTTTTGTGTCACTGGTCAATTATATCTTTTTGTGCATTTTTGTATTTACTCTGCTTTGCATTCAAACCAATTTCAGACTAAGGTTATATGATTTAATCCCGTTAGATCCATCTTACCAATAAGAAAATAAATGGATTAATGCTTTAATAGATGAAGTAATCTTATTTATTCCTGTAACGGAAAACCCCTTCTTACTTACCTTTGATGATGAAAATATCGCTTATTTTTTTTACTATCCAAATAATATTAATAACTTAATAAAAACATTTGAATTTCCCATGAGACCGTCCTTTAAGGCTATCCCCCCTTGTGCTAATCAAATTTACTTTAGTTCCCGTTTATTAAAGAAAAAATTGAAATAGCCAAAGACTAAAAATGTAATTGCAAAAGTTTTATAAGGTACTATGTAAGTAAATGTCGCTTTAAATAAGGTAAAAAGTCTTTGGGCATACAGAAAAGATTAGAAGTTATTGACTTAAGTCAATGAGGTCCCTGACTTCCTCCATTACAATAAATAAAATTGAAAAAGGAGGATTTACATGACAAATCAAAGTAATTCGTTCAATAGTCAACACATTCCCGCCGTTATTGCTGGAATATCCTTAATTATTATGGGCATGGCTGCTGCTTTTTCGTATGGGTATGTTCATAATTCATTAGTAGTCAGTGCTGAAGCTGTCATCACCTTACAAAATATCGAAGCATCGCTATCTTTATTCCAATTGGGAATACTTGGATGGGTTGTGATAATTCTATCGGATATCTTAGTTTCATGGGCTTTTTATGTATTCTTGAAACCGATTCATCGTGAATTATCGCTTTTGGCTGGGTGGCTTCGTCTTATCTACACCGCAATTTTAGCCATGGCAGTTTCCCACCTATTGATTTCGAGCAACCTAGTTCGCCAACAAATGTCTGGTGAAGTTACTGAACTTGCACCCTCTGATATTATGGCATCCATGTCGGCATTCGATTCTATTTGGTCACTAGGATTAATCATATTCGGTGCACATCTAATCTTGATAGGAATTATTGCATTGAAGTCGAACTACATTCCAAAAGTCATCAGTATCCTATTAGTTATAGCAGGTGGAAGCTACATGCTAACTCATGTTTTACATGGTTTCGTTCCACAATTAGACAAAACAACTTCTCTCATCGAAATGGTTTTAATCATCCCAATGACAATTGGGGAGCTTGCATTTGGGATTTGGCTTTTGTTGAAAGGAAGAAAAATATGACCATAGACAAATTCAAAAGTGACCCTAATTAATGCGCTTTTTGATCCGAGATAATGATTCAGGGGTTATACCGAGATAGCTTGCTAGTTGGTGCTGAGGTACTCTGTTTTCCAGCCCGGGTCTCTTTTTCAGTAGTTCTTCGTATCGTTCTTGGGGAGTTGAGGACATAAACGCTGCAAAATCATAGTGCATTTCACTGATATTGTTTTCTATGATTTTGCGCGTCATTTTTTCTAAACCAGGAAATAAGTTGTACATATCCTGTTCGATTGCTAAATCACCTTCAACTAAAACACAGTCTTCCATACAGCAGATTGTATAGTTGGAGGATAAATCATTCGCATTCTGGTTAAATATAGTGACACTCTCCTCTTCAGTAAAAAAGTTATAGGTGACTTCTTTCCCGTTCTCATCTACCGCATACTGTCGTACACACCCTTTTAAGATAAAATAACATTTGTCCGGAACCTCACCTTGATGTAATAAAATGGTTCCTTTTTCAAAGGTGGTTACCTGGAGAGCATCAGCTATTTTTTCAAGTTCAGCATCACTTAAATTTGAAAAACGCTTCATATATTGAATGATGGTTTCTTTCATCCTTTTCACCCCTAATTGATTATTTGTAACCCTTTCTTCCACTAACCTGTACATTTAGTTGAAGAACTTAAAATTCAGAATCCTATATGCATTTTAACATAAAAAAGCAATTCTTAGCTCAGACAGTCCCTAAATAATAACGATTATTTGTAGGATTTTCACTCACTATATAGTAACCAACAAAAAAAACCTCTGTCCTATTTAAGGGCAGAGGTTGTAAAAATTTGTTTATAAACTTTATTGTAAATTTACTATCTATAATGTAACTGTACGAACTATAATGTAAATTTAAATAGAAATGTTACGTTTTTCGTCGAATTGGCTAATTCTACAGTCTCACAATAATACTTACTAAAAACAAAAAATATAATTGTGTTTTAATCGTTAGTATTATTGTGCAACTGGTCATTTACGATATAAACTACTTATAGTCTAAAATTAAAAGACCAGGGAAAATATCCCTGATCATTAAACTAATTATTCTACTATATTTAATACTTTATTCTACTATATTTAATACTGTTACTTTTTCCTGTGTCATAGACTCTAGACTCTTACGTATTCCTTGTGCACCCATACCAGAACCTTTAACACCAATAAACGGAAAATGATCTGGGCCACGTTCAGTACGACCATTTATTTGAACAGAACCTGCTTCAATTCGGTTGGCAATTGCGAATGCTCGATTTATATCTTTAGTAAAGACACTAGCTTGTAAGCCATATTCTGATTCATTAGCAATACGGATCGCTTCTTCATCTGAAGAAACTCGTATAATAGGAAGAATTGGTCCGAATGGTTCCTCCCAGGCAACATCCATTTCTTCTGTTACATGATCCAAGAGAGTTGGATAAATTAAATTCCCTTCTCTTTTATTTCCAGTTACTACTGTTGCTCCTTTTTCTACAGCGTCATTGACTAACTCTTGAACAAAATCTGCTGATTTAGTATTAATTAATGGAACAATTACACTATTTTCTTCTGGTGATCCCACCGTTAGCTTTTCAACTTGTTCCTTTAACAAGATTACTAGCTTATCAGCTACACTTTCATGAACTAATACACGTTTGATTGCTGTACAGCGTTGTCCCGAGTAGGAAAAAGCTCCACTTATAATATGCTTCGCAGCTTCATGTAAATTAGCATCTTCCCTTACAATACCAGGATCTTTTCCACCTAGTTCAAGTACTAATGGAACCATACTTGCTTTTTTAGCAAGCTGTACACCGGTTTTTGTTCCGCCAGTGAAAGAAATCATATTTATTCCCTTATGTTCTACTAAATAATCACCAATTACTGATCCACGGCCAGTAACTAATCCTAATATACCTTTTGGTAGTCCAGCTTTATCTAAGGCTTCAATCATCTTAATACCACTTAGGGAACCCTGTGTAGCTGGTTTAAAGACAACTGCATTTCCTGCCATTAATGCTGGTGCGATTTTAGCTGCTGCTAAGTTTACTGGATAATTAAACGGAGAAATCGCAAGTATAACCCCTCTTGGTACACGATTAATAATGGCAAGCTTTGACTTTGATCCACCAGGAAAACTGTCCCCCATCATACTTTCGCCATGCATATGGAGTGCTTCTTCAACTGTATATCGGACGAAGTCAGCTGTACGTACTACCTCTTTCTTGGCATCATTAGCAGCTTTCCCAACTTCTTTCATGATAATTTCTGCAAGTTCATCTTGCATATTGATTAGTTCATCTGCCCATTTATATAAGTAGTTCGCACGGTCTTGTAATGAAACCTTGGCCCACGATTTCTGAGCGTCATGAGCGGAACTAATTACTTCATCAACTTCATCTTGTGATATCGATTGAATTTTACCCAATGTTTCTGAAAGATACGGAGACTGAATATCAATAGTCTGTCCGGTATTACTCTCTTTCCATTCACCATTTGTGTAATATTTATACGTAGGTAGTTTAATCTTTGATGTCATAATAATCTCCAATCTTTTTTATAATATCCACCTAACCGTACTGAGACAGTTAAAGAGGAATGTCTATTATTATAATATAGAACCTAGTACTAACACCAAGTAATATGCTTATAGTTGAAAAATATATTAAAAACTATTTGTATAGTAATGACAAAAAAGAGATTAGCAGAACCGCTAATCTCTTCATGTATAAAAATTATTTACCGATAAATTGTTGTGTCCACAAGTTTCCTTGTTCCACGTATCCTACACCAATGTGTGTAAAGTTCGCGTTTAAAATATTGGCACGGTGACCTTCACTGTTCATCCATGCATTGACTACTTCCTCTGGAGAGCGTTGACCTTTGGCAATATTTTCTCCTGCAGTATGGTAAGTTATTCCAAAGCTTTTCATCATGTCAAATGGCGAACCATAATTAGGACTATTATGGCTAAAGTAATTGTTTGATGCCATATCACGAGATTTTTCTTTCGCTACTTTACTTAATTCTAAATCGATTTTTAACGGTGATAAACCATACTTCTCTCTTTCTTGATTAGTAAGATCGACTACATCTTGCTCAAATTGACTAAGTTCAGAAATATTAGATTGGCCATTATCTGGTTCTTCTTGTGTTACTTGTTCTTTAGATGGAACTTGTACAGGTGCTTGTTCTTTCGTTGGTTCACTTACCTGCGTTTGGTTTTGCTCAGGCTTTTCTGGTTGAGAAGGTTCTTCTTTTTGAACTGGTTCCTCATTTGAATCTTCCCAATCAATTAGATATTTCTCCATCCATTTATTGAATAAATCATTAATTTTAACTTGTGCATCTTCCCTACTTAAATTACCATTTTCTCCATTAATTGAATAGTAGACTTTATAGTTATATGAGGTATTTGATTCAGCATTTGCCGTATCAAAAGCTGCTCCCAAAATTAAAGTCGCTGATAAGGCTGTGACAATACCTATTTTTTTAAACATTGAACTTCCCGCTCCTTTTTCGATGAAAATTTGTTTATCAACTTACAACCACATCATAGCACACGTTTTTTGTAATAATTATGGATTATTTTTCCATTAAGACTGTTTAGAATGTTAATAAACCATACTCATCAGTTAAAAATACTAGTACTATTTAAGTTAATGGACAAATGCTCCATCTAATTAATTGGAAAATAAATGCAATATATGAATAAAATAACATGGATATAGTATTGACACCTCTATATTCTAATGAGATTTGTAACAAATATTATTACTTTGTAATCTGAGTAGCACGCATACATCGGTGCACCTTACTATGAATTTATAATTGGTAGTTGCTTATTTGCTAGGATACTTAATTAGCGCATCGAGCGATAAAGGGAACTGGAATAATTAATTCATTGGTTAACACTACTACACCTCACGCTATATATTTGATAATAACCTAAACATAATGATATAGATTATTGCACTAACTATTGCACAGGTCATAATAAAGCCAAATATTAAAATTGGAGATAATGATACAGAAAATACAACTGTAATTGGTGCAGCGAATCTCCCGAGTGAGTATTGAAGATCAGATGCCCCCATATACTGTCCTCTTGCATTTATTGGTGCATACTTACTGATAAAGTTTTGTACGACAGGTCCATGAATGATTTCACCTAAAGTTAAAATGATTGTAATTCCAAATAGTAACCATGCGTTTGTCGTCAATCCAACTAAAAACATACCTACTCCAGATAAACTGGCTGCTAGAATCAAAGAATTTCTATCACTCCATTTTTCCAACATGTTGATTACCGGGATTACACAAATAACAAATAATAATCCATTAAGTCCTAACATCCAACCAAACACTTCTTCACTACTTAGATGTACTGTCCAGGCTCCTATAGAAAATAAATTTTGCGTTGGAACAAAATTTCTTATATAAATGGCTAAATAAAGGTCCAATTGCATAATCGATATAGTTATAAAAATACCGCCAAGTATATATAGAAAGAAAACTTTATCTTTAAGTATGACGAGATAGTTGAGAACTTGATTTTTTACTACTGATATTAATTTCATCCTTTGTACATCTTCCTCGTTTTTTATAGGTATCGTTTCTTTGATTAAGAAAAAGATAGCAATGGAATAGAGAAACGTAACTACCGTACAAGTCCATAAAAGCTCACTTCGATATTGGAAAAATAAAACGGCACCTATGATCGGACCGAAAACCGCTCCTAGATTATTAGCTGATACAAAAGTCGCGAATACACTCCTTCTTTCATTTTCAGGAACTAAATCAGCAACCATTGCCGAACTTGCGGGCCGGTAGATAGACTTACCAAGACTTATTCCAAGAAAAGCAATGTAATCCATATAAGGGGAAAAGGATAGTGCAAATAGTGCAAAGAAAAGAGCCTGCATAAATGCCCCAATGAGCATAATTTTTCGCCTTCCGTATTGATCGGTAATATAGCCACCAATCATTCCGCCAAAGATACTAATTAATGAAGGTGCCGTCATCATTAAACCTGCCTCAACGAGCCCAAGCGTATCACTAAAGTATATTGTCAAAAACGGAAAATACATCCAAAATAACATATTAAAGAGCGTTTCACCTATCAATCTAGTTTTTAAATTTAAATCCCAGGAAAGCCACTTCAACGTTTTTACCCCCCTCATAAATATCCCCAGCCAGGTATTTTCAACGATAAATTAAAATTTCAGAAAAATATAGACTTATATTACAAAATGATTTATACTAATATTATAAAAGTTAGCCAATATAGGGCTTTATTTAAAATGTCCCACATAACGAACATAGGTTCTTAATAATGTTTAGTTCCCCTACTTACAATGGTAGAGGGGCTTTTTTGTGTCATAAATTTAGCCGGATACCCTAAAAGGATATCCGGCTATTTATAATTTTTCTATTGTTCTATTTCTTTAAGTTCTCTTTCTTTTAATCTCTCTTGATCTATTCTCTCTAATTCCTCCTGTGGTAGTCGTTGGTCTTTTATAAAACAAGAAATGACCAATCCGATAAAGGATAATCCAGCTACCACGATAAATGCTATATTTGCACCGTAAATATCAGGATTTACTATTTCCTTACTTATTGCACTTTCTTCTGATGTCGTCATAACGGTAACGAGTATGGCAGTTCCAATAGATGCTGCAATTTGTCTCATCGTGTTATCCATCGCTGCACCATGCGGAATTAATCGTTTTGGTAATTGATTTAAACCAGCAGTAGCTATTGGCATCATGACCATAGATAGACCAAACATTCGAATTCCATACATAATAGTCATATAGGCAAATGATGTTGTCGTATCTAAATTAATAAAAGCAAGTGATGAAACAGTTATAATGAGTAAACCAACCATAACTAATTTCTTGGCACCAAATTTATCAAATATTCTACCAGTTATTGGTGACATGAAACCTGTTATTAATGCCCCAGGTAACAATGCTAGCCCTGCTTCGAAGGCAGTAAAGTCACGCATGTTTTGCATATAAAGAGGTATTAACGTTTCCACCCCGATTAATCCCATGAAAGTAATCATTCCAATTGCAACAGCTAAAGGAAAGATAGAATAAGTAAACACTCTGAACTCGAGCATAGGGTGCTTTAATTTTAATTGACGTAATATAAATCCAATAAGTGCTACTAATCCAACAGCTAGTGATAGAATAGTCATCAAAGCGAACCACCCATTATTTCCGGCAGATGTAAACCCATATAGTAATCCACCAAATCCAAAAGACGATAAAATAATTGATATAATATCTAATTTAGGCTTCTGCAGTTCCGTGACATTTTTCAGCGCAAAAAAGGCAACAGCAATATCGATAATCGCAATTGGCAGAATAATAAAGAATAACAATCTCCATGAAGAATGCTCTGTTACATACCCAGATAAGGCGGGACCAATAGCTGGTGCAAACGAGATGACTAAACCAATTAAGCCCATAGCTGCACCACGTTTATGTACAGGGAATATCATTAGAAATACAGTCTGCATAAGAGGTAACATTACCCCCGCTCCAGCGGATTGGATAACTCGCCCTACTAATAATGTAGAAAAATTAGGAGCAATTCCTGCAACTAACGTTCCAATTGCAAATATACTCATTGCGGTAATAAACAATTGTCTTGTCGTAAATCGTTCTAATAAAAATGCACTAACCGGGATCATGATCCCATTTACTAACATAAACACTGTCGTTAACCATTGAGCAGTGTTTGGTGTAATTCCCATTTCTTCCATAATTGGAGGAATTGCTGTAATCATTAACGTTTGATTTAAAATGGCAATAAAAGATCCAGCTAGAAGTAATGTAACAATCATTTTTCTATTTATAGCTATATTCTGCATATAAACCCTCTCTCCTACTTTCAAATAATCTGACAAAAATTTTCACTTATACAGAATACCTGAATAAATTGTATTAATCTATTTGTATGCTTCATTTCAGCTGCAATTAATCTCATCTCTCTTATATTAGCCCAATAACATATATAGTTTTAAAAACTTATATATTTTCAATAATGTTGCAGATAAAGGAGGGATAAAGATGGTATGTTTACCGGGATATCGATACTGTGGGCCAAGATGTAGTGGTCCAGGGACACCCACCAATCAACTCGACTATTTTTGCATGCAACATGATATTTGCTATCGTAACCCTGTTTCAAGAAGAGTTTGTGATGATGTGTTTTTAAGACAGCTCCAACCATACTTGCATAGGAGAGATAAATTAGGTAGAGATGCACGTCTGATGTATCGAGTGATCTCATTTAAAATGAGTTTTTAAATATAATAAAACAATCACATTCAATTAGACTCTGATTGTGATTGTTTTATTATATTTACCTATAGGTAGTTATAATTTATTATTACCAAATTAGATTCGGTATTGTTCTATTTGCCTATTCAAGCAACTTATCATCTATTGTAGTTACACTTTATATCCCTAATAACATCTTTCGTGGATGAATTTTTTCTTACTTCTTTTACCTATTGATACCCTGGTTAAAATCTCCTACTTCTATCTACTTTTTCTGTTTTTTGCATCTAATAAGCGTTTCATACGATCTTCTGTACTTTCCTGTATGTAGGATGGTTTAGGTTCGGAGGTTGAAGATACGTTATTATTATATTGTTTTTTAGGCTTCGCTTCCACATGTTGAATTTGCTTCTTTGTCGTTATTGGAGAACTTGTTCTCTTTTTACTAGCTGACTTTAATTGGTCAAACGTTTGATTTAGAGTTTTCTTCTTTCCTTCATGCTTTTTCTTTAAATTTTCTTTTCTTTGATTTAGCTTTGCAAGAATGGGAATCGTTCCAAACCTTCTAATTGCAATCTCAACAAAAAATAATAGAAAGGAAGCAAGCAAAAGTTGTGTGAATATTGGTTGACTATCAACCCTCCGATTTACTATCTCTCGAAATGCATCCTTTGGATCTTCAATAATTTGTCCGTCACTTAGATCGATTATTTCGTTTAATAACAAATTATTTTTTGAAACAAGATCAAACTCCTTCGAATAAGGAACTACTATCCCAGTTTGATACGTACTAGAAATTTGATTATCCTCTAATTTTGATAACTGTAAATAATATACGCCGGTTTCCGCTTGGAATGTTATTTCATGCTCTCCAGGTGCAGTCGGTCTTATTTGAGCATCTATTTCATTTCCCTTTTCATCTAGTAACCTTGCTTCAAGTGGTAAAACATTATTGTTATCTGAAGAAACGGATAAGATTACTTCTTTTCCGTTAACCTCTTGTTGAACATGATACATTTCTTGCTGATAAGACGGTAAACTCCACGTTAACATTTCATTCCAAAGATTTGGCCATTGTTCCCATATTGGAAAGTTACCTGCCCATTCTCCGTTTACATCAGAAGTCCAAGCAATAGTATTTCCTAATCCATACTTCCATCTAATTAATATTGGATCTCCTTTATCACTAACTAAAATTTTTTCTGCTCTTGATTTTGGTTCAGTTGCCACATATGCATTCATTTGTGGAACACCTTGTTGAAATATAGGATTCCATTCCGTTCCTTCTATATACATAGGGAAAAACGGATTGTCTTCAATGTATGTTCTAGTCGATAGAATTGTTTCACGAGATAAAATACTCGGTATGATAGATGCATCATACACATCATAATACCTACCATTTCCTTCTTCTGCTAATTCTTGTAATAACATATGATCTGCGTCACTACCAATAGCTACCGTTGATAATGTGACATTTTCCTCTAACCCATTCGAGATAATTTCCATATAATCATGATCTGTTGCCGACTGACCATCCGTTAGAAGGATGATATGTTTTCTCTTCAGTTCTAATGGCGTTAATTGTTCATATGCTAATTCAAGCGCTGGAAAAATATTCGTTCCCCCACCTTCAGATACAGAACGTATCTGTTCAGCCGCTTCCTCTTTATTTTCAAGTGGGCCAGTTTCAATTATTTGCCATGGGCTGTCATCAAAAGCAATAAAACCTAATGTGTCTTTTTCACGTAATAACTCTACAGAACGGGCTGCAGCTTCCTTGGCTAGATCCATTTTATATCCTGCCATACTTCCTGAGCGATCTAATACAATAATAAGTCCTAAAGATGGTAATTCATTCTTACCCTTTAAGTCCATTTCCACTGGTAATAATCTCTCGATTGGCGTTTTGAAATACCCACCTAAACCATAGCTTTTATTTCCACCAGTCATTATGAATCCTAATCCAAAATCTTTAACTGCACTTTCAATAACATCCATTTGTACCTGTGTAACATCGGTAGCAGATACATTGCTAAAGACAATACTCTCATAATCTAATACGCCTGTTAACGTAGTCGGTAAACGAGTAGGACTTATCGTATCAACGATTACACCTGATGCATCAAATACATGTTCAATATTACTTGCTTCATTTTGAGAACCTTCAACTAGTAACACCTTAGGGGTTCCTTCTACAGTAGAAATGGCGTATCCTACATTATTTTGTAGAATTTCATCTCCTTCTGAACTTAGTTCAGCTTGAAAGCTATGTGTACCAGTAGAGTCAATCAAGTAATCAAAGGAATAGACATTAGTCCCCTGTTTTATTTGTATTGTTTCATCGATAACCAGTTCATTGTTTTTACTAATACGGAGTCTTGCAGTTGTGTCTATTGTACTAGAAACATTCGTATGAATGGTCGTCTGTTCCCCTAAAAAAAGATTTCTAGGTACCTCAAAACGCTCTAATACAATATCATTTTCAATCGTAGTGTTAAAGGGAATAACATCTACCTCTATATCCTGTGAATTTAGAATACTAATTTGCCTTTTAACATCACCAATATTTTCATTTCCATCAGTTAATAGAACTATTCTTCCGTTATAACTAGACGAGATTAAACTTGATGCTACTTGTAAACCTTCCTCTAAATTAGTAAAGGAGGTATTATCTGGATTAACATTAGAAATAATCCCTTTTTCTCGTTTAGATAAAGCCTGAACAACTTGTCCATCTTCTGCAGCCGAAATAATCGCATACGTATCTTTTTCGCTCATTCCTTCAATCGCTTCTTCCATAATCTCATACATGTTATCCTGTTGATCTCGTAAACTTTCGGAATGATCTACTACAAAAACAGTTGTTACTCCCTCCACAGGAAACTTTATAGTTGGGTTTGCCAAAGCTAGAATAATTAATGTAAATATAAGAAAACGAAGGGTAATAATGATTCTCTTCTCAGTATTGGAGCTTAATGTAACACTACGCCAAAAATGGTACAATAGCCATAACACAGGAATAAGTAATAGGAGGAATAATGGTTCTTCAAATTGTAATCCCACGTCGATAAACCTCCCATTCGATTAATAATACTACGAATGCAACTAACACTAACCAATGCCATATTTCATTCGGCTTTTCTTCACTATTAATAGCATTTTCTTCATTAGCTTCTACTATGAAACTAGTGCCTGTATGAATATACTTTTCTTCGGTATCTATAGCAACTGTGAATAGTCTTTCTGATTTACTACCTTCCGTTTCCTCTATAAGTTTATATAAACCTGGTATACGGGGAGCTTGAATAAAGGATTCATCTAAATTTACATTCATAACTTCCTGATCAGTTTCATTAACAATGACACCATTAGTTGCTTGACTATCATGGGATACAGGTAATTTTTCACTTGGTTTAACATAACCTAAAAACTGCTGTTTCTCAGTTAAAAAGTTAATAGCATTATATAAAAATATTGGAAAACTAGAATGTAATGGCCAATCTGTATCCGATATATTAAATCCAACTAGAATAATAGGATTTCCTTTATAGTAACCTTTACTAATAAGTGGCATTTCCCCACTTGCGAGTATTGTTTCTAATTCTCGCATGACATATGGCTTACTTGATTGAATGTAAACCTGTTCCATATCGACATATTGAAATAAAGTATCTTCTATAATTTGTACCGGATCTTGTAAATTCTCTTTATCCTTTATATGAATTGATTCCCCATCGGTAGGGGAAAAAATTAACGCCGGTCCATTTGGCCATTCATTATCTGGTGCATCTTCTAAAATATAAATAACATTTTCGTCTGTTTCATTTGAAAGGTTATCGGACTGGATGAGATCTGTAGTGAAGTAATTTAATGCTCTCGCCGTAAAAGAATTAATCTCACCAACAACATGAATAGTAGGCGACGTATTTTCTCCTAAAAAAGCAAACAACGTGTTATCGACTACATAGTTATCCTCATAATTCAAAACAGCTTTATAATAAGGTTTAACTGGTAAATCTGATATAGGAAGCTGTACTAATTTTCCTGGCCCAATTAATTCTTGAAACGATGTTAGTACTTGCCCATCACATTCAATTGTAATTCTAGCAAGCTGTTCTTCTTCTGACTCATTGTAAACGGTTAGTAAGCCATTTATTCCGTCAGTATGTTGCGATACACCAAATGTATGCAATGATAGATTTTCCTTAGAAGTTCCAATGCTATGAACGACTAATTTATTTTGTAAATAGTTGGTATTGACTTGTTCCTTCCTTACCAAATCCGAATAAACATGGATTTCTCCACTTGTTCCTGATAATATTTGGATACCAAGGTCTATCGCTTTCTCCACATTACCATGCTGGTAAGATGGAGTTACTTCGTTAATTTTAGACTTCATGACATTCGGATCCGTTTCATTCGAAAATAGTATGGTTGGTACTTCTTCCGCTAAAATAACAGTTAACATTTGTTGATCAAGTTGATCTATCAACTCCTCCATTTCGCCTTTTGCAATTGTAAAGCGGGTCGTTTCATCCGCTTCTTCTACTACAGTCATAGATGCAGATGTATCAAGTACTATTACAATATGTTCACCAGATAACACATTCATACCCAAAAAAGGCCTAGTAAGGGCTACTATTAAAAGTAATAATATAAAGAGCTGGAGGTACAGTAGTAAGTGATTCTGTAATTTTTTCCACCATTTAGTAGCCTGCCACTCCTGCATTACTTGTTGCCAAAGGAGGGTTGAAGGTATTACTTGTCTGTCATATTGTTTTCGAAATAAATAAAATAATATAACCGCTAATAGAAATACGGTCAATAAGAAAAAGATAGGTGTAATAAAATTCATGAAATCACCTCACCTAAACCCACCCTTTTGATGGCATTCGATTAAATAGAACATCTTCAAGAGAATCCTTAGTTTGACATGAAAGAAAACCAATGCCACGCCCATGACAAAATTTCTCTAACGTTTCCAAATGATTAGCTATACGCTCACCATATCTCACTTTAACTATTCTATTCATCGAAACATTTACTCTATCTCCTGTTTCACTATCTAATAATTCTAAATCCCCATGATAGTGAGGATTTATTTCTTCATGACCTAAAAGCTGTATAACATATAGCTCTTGTTTATAAGCTTGTAGTTTCTTTAATGCTTTCTCCAGTAGTTCAATAGGTTCTAATAAGTCACTAATAAGAATGGATACACTAGATTTCGGTTGTATGAATGATGGAACAGAATCCGAAAATGTAGATTCCGATTCACTAGATGAGATATTATCTACATAGTGAACGATTCTATTTGAAAAAGCTTTACCTTTTTTATAGCCAAAAGGATGAGAAGTGGATCCAATCGGAAAAATACCAACTCGATCATCTGCGCTTAAGGACATGTAGCCAATTGCTGCTGTAAGTCTTTTAGCAAACTGCCATTTCTCCGGAATAAGACTCATAGATTTCGTACAGTCAAGATAAACAGTTACTAGTAACTCTTTCTCATCTAGGAACCGTTTTATATAATGTTTGTTCGTTCTAGCAAAAACATTCCAATCGATTTGACGTAGGTCATCTCCTGGTTGATATATGCGATAATCTGAAAACTCTAATGAAGTACCTTGTTTAGTAGAACGTCTACCACCTTTATGATGTCCACGTTTCATATTTCGTGACTGAAATCGAAATTTATCGAGTTGATACATTAATTTACTAGTTAAAAGCGGCTCGTTCATGAAATTTCTCCAGTTGCTGTTACTATTTCATCAATAAGTTCATCTGTTGTTATACCAGTTGCTTCACCTTCAAAATTCAAGAATAGGCGATGTCGTAATACTGGCTTTATGGCTTGTTTAATATCTCCTTTTGAAACATGGAAGCGTCCTTTTGATAATGCTCTTACCTTAGCAATTCGGATTAATGCTTGTAAACCACGAGGACCCGAGCCATATCTCACATATTTTTTTACAGAGTCAATGCTTTGTTCTTGGTCAGGGTGTGTAGCCATAATAATATTTACTGCAAAATCTAATATTTCTTCTGAGAGAAGTATTTCTTTTGCTAACTGTTGAACCTCTTGAATTTTCTGTTGGTTGATTATCTTATTCACTTGTGGTAATTCTATTCCGGTTGTATTCATAACGATTTGTTTTAACTCATCTCTAGTTGGGTATTGGACGTCAATTTTCATTAAAAAGCGGTCCATTTGTGCTTCTGGAAGTGGATAAGTGCCTTCTAAGTCTAGTGGATTCTGTGTAGCTAAAACAAAAAATGGTTCAGGTAGTTGTTTAGTTTCTCCCATGATCGAAACCGTCTTTTCTCCCATTGCTTCCAGTAAAGCGCTTTGTGTTTTCGGTGTAGATCGATTAATTTCATCCGCAAGAACAATATTGGAAAATACCGGACCTTGATGAAAGATAAATTCCTGTTTTTTTCCATCTTCACCTGGTTCAATAAGCATTGTTCCTGTAATATCAGATGGCATTAAGTCTGGGGTAAACTGAATTCTAGAAAAACTTAAATCCATGACTTCAGAAATTGTTTTTACTAACATCGTCTTACCTAGTCCAGGTAACCCTTCTAATAGAGCATGGCCGCCTGAGAATATAGTCCACAGTACTTGGTCTATAACTTCATTTTGCCCGACTATAAAGGCACTAATTTCTTTTTTTACATTAGATATTATTTCCGTAATTTCCTCGAGTTGCTTTTCTTTGGATTCTAAATCGATCAAGATTCATTCTCCTTCCGGGTTTAAATCGCTAAAGTAATCTTTTACTACATTTTCTAGATATGAAGGTAAATCTAATCGATCTACACTACTTCGATAAGTGTTTGCATATTCGCCATATACCTCTTCATAAGACCGAACATTACCTTTTATAACTACTCCCTCAGGGGTTATTTGATATTCACTACCTCCCTCACCTAGCTCTGCAAAATCATCTTCAATGGACTCATCTCCTTCAAGTCTTTCTGGTATAGTCAATTCACGAGATCCTTGCCCAAACCCAGCTCCTGAACCTCCACTAGCAGTACCGTTACTTGTACCTGTGCCAGTTCCATCTCCCGAACTAGAACCATTGCCAGCTCCTGAACCAGATCCATTACCTTCTCCATTTCCGTTTCCTTGTCCATTATTGTTCCCATCCGCTTGGGAACCACCTTGACTTTCACGATTTGAAGAGCCATTTTGTTCACTAGATGTTGAATTACTACTTTGATTAGAATTACTCGAATTATCAAAAGCTAATTGATTAGAATTTGCTAAACCGTTATGAAGCATAGTTTGTTGTAATGCTTGCGCCAAGTTTTGTACTTGTTGCTGAATGGCTAATAATTCGTTTAAACCATTAGAGCTTTCTATTAAATTCGTTAACTCTTCTTCTAAAACAGCAAGCATTTCACTTAACTTTTCCTCGGTTAATTCCGATAAATCCGGATTATTTTGTTCTCCCAACTGTGCTAAAAGATTTTTAAGTGCAGTTTTTTCTTCGACAGACAAAGAAGCCATTTCTCTGTCTAATAAATTGTCTAATGCACTACTTAGCTTTTGTGAATCTTTTTCATTTAACGCTTCTGAAAGCTCTTTTAAGCCATTTACTGCTTTCGCAAGTTCTTTTAATTTATTATCATTTTGTTTAGCCTTTTGAACTTCTTGAGCAAGGTTTGCTTCTTCTTTAAGAAGGTGCTCCAACAAATCCTTACTTTTCGTTATCTTCTTAGCTTGATCCTCTAATTCTTTTATTTTTTCTGATTCGTCCTCTTTTGCTAACTCCTCAATTTTCTCTTTGGATTCCTCTACGATTTCCTGGTCCTTCTCTTTATCTAATGCAAGTTTCATGGTGTTACTAGGTAGAAAATAAAGCGTAACTGTAAAAATTAATAGAAGACCAAAGATAGTAATGGGACGCACGTAAAGCAATTTTATTCGTTTAGCTTGCAATTTTGACAATGCTTGTTTCATTTTAGTTAGTGCTTCTCTTCGCTGTAATTGACTCATGATAGATGAATCATGAATATAATTGAGGGCTGTTTGGACCCTATCTTCTTGAACAAATTCATCAAAAAGTATTGCAGCTTGTTTATTTGTAGGGCGCTTAATTACTATAAGTATGATGAATACAAGAAAAAACACTAGAGTTAAATAAAAAAATTTATTCGTTAAATGCGTAATCACAACAATTCTTGCAAGTAACATTAATAGCACCATAGAAAAACCTAAACCAAGTAAACCATAATGGAAATACTTAATTAAGTTATTAAAAACTAATTTGCGCTTTGCAACTTTTAATAAAGAAAAAAATTGTTGGTTATCATTCATTACTTACCGTTCCTTTTTTAGCCTTCATTCTTGGCCTTAATTTGATAATACTAACCCACAATGCAAGTGCGGATATAACGAAATATGTGATAACAAAACTTGCAACTAGAGAAAAATCTATGCCTGATGTTCGTTGAATTTCATCTATCATATACGGTTCATATGTTGACATTAAAATAATGAACGGATTTACCATTGCCAAGATATAAGGGAATACCGAACTACTATTTTGATAAAAAAATAAATCCCCTACAATGATTATTAAAAACGCAGTTCCTGCTGTTAAAAATAATGTAAGTCCATACGTCACAATCGACGAAATAATGGTTTTTCTAATTAACGTAGAAAATAATACTCCTAAGCTTCCAATAGTAAACATCGTTAAGAAATATAAGCTAAAAGTGGATACTAATAAACTAGGCGAAACACCGCCAAACAAAAATACAATACTGTAAATCGGCATGGATGAAAGCATCATTAAAAGTAAATAAGAAATAGATGATAATAATTTACTTAATATAATGCTTGTTGATGATTGTGGTGTTGTTAGCAAAATATTCAGCGTCTGTCTCTCACGTTCCCCACTTATAACACCTGCAGTTAAACCCGGGGTCATGAACAGTATCAACGCCAGTTGCACAAAGGATAACACCATAAACATCATTCGACTTTGCTCAGGGCTAAAAACAGATGACGAGGAGACAACAGTATTTACGATAATAAACCCCATCCCAATTATGCCTAAAGCTACAAGGTAAAAGAATAAGCCCAAAAATCCTTTAAACGAACGAAACCGGAGCTTTATTTCTTTATTTAATACTGGATTAATAAATAGTGATTTCAAGAAAATTCTACTCCCTTCGTAATTTCTAGAAATACATCCTCTAAATCCGTTTCTTCTTCGTTAAAACTAATAATTGGCAATCCTTCTAATATAGCTTTTTTGAGTAAATCTCCTTGTTCATCGTCGGTACCAGTGTAGGAAAATACTAATGAATTCCCATCTTTTTCGTGTCTTGATAGCCCACTGATTTTCGGTTCATCTTCAAAAAATTGTATAGCCTTTTCTAAATTAGATGAAAGTTTAACATGTATGATTTTGTTAGATTGAAGCTGCTTTTGGATAGAAGATACTGAACCAGAAGCTACCAATTTACCATTTGTTATAACACCTATCTCATCACACATCTCTGCCAGCTCAGGTAAAATATGAGATGAAATAATAATTGTTTTTCCCATGTTCTTCAACTCTTTTAAAATTTCTCTCATTTCAATCCTAGCCCTTGGGTCAAGACCAGATGCAGGCTCATCCAAGATTAATACTTCTGGGTCATGAATCAATGAGCGCGCAAGACACAATCTTTGCTTCATCCCTCGGGATAACAAGTCTACATAATCATTTTTTTTATGAGACAAATTGACCAGTTCTAAAAGCTGCGAGATTAATACTTCCCGTTCTTTTTTTGGAATGCCATAGCTTGCTCCATAAAAATCTAAGTACTCAACTGTTTTGAATTGATCATATACTCCAAAGAAATCAGGCATATAACCAATATGTTTTCGAACTTGTTTCGGATTTTTTGTTACATCAATCCCATTTATATATGCAGTTCCTGAAGTGGGTTTTAATAAAGTTGCTAAAATAGAAAAGGTAGTTGATTTACCGGCACCATTATGTCCAACAAAACCAAATACAGTACCTTTTTCAATTTTTAAATTCAATGAGTCAAGTGCAGTAAAAGAACCGTATTTTTTCGTAAGGTTTATTGTCTCTATCATTATTCATACTCTCCTTCCAGCTCGAGAGTTGGAATAGTAATTTCTGAATCACTTATTCCACTTTTTTCAAATTTAACGACTACCTTTCCATCTTCCGAAATATAATCGTTAGCATCCTCTTTAAAAGTAGTTTGACTATCTGCTAATGGGACAAAATCTTCTTTATTAGTATTATAAATACTATATTTCGTATCTTCTGTCGTACGGTGTCTGAGCTTCATAGTATTGATTTTAATATTGTTAAGACCCATTTCAACTGGAAGTTGATATGTCAATTGATACTCACCTTGTTCTACGACTACAAAATTATCACCATAAGATAAACCATTATGATGGATAAAACTTTGGCTGCCTGAAACAATCGAGATTTCCGGAATAATAGCATTTTGGTCCAGCTTAAATTCGCTACCAGATAATGAGCGTAATTCCACATCTACTCCTTGAGTCACAACCGATAAGGAATGAATCTCTTTCAAATTTTTATCCTCTAATGAAATTTCAGTTATTGGTTCAGACGTAAAGGCAGCTAATAAAGGTTTCTTTTGACTATTCGGTTGTATGTCAAAATACATAATAGAATCGAGTAATCCGAACTTCTTCCACTCGACTAATTTCTCCCTACTATCTGGCTCAGTTAAACCACCATAATTGTTTTGATTATAGAAACCAGGTATTGCAGATTTAGCAACACTAGATCTTGGTGCACCAATTATATTTTGAACATTTTTAGTATCTATTCCAGATTCTACATTAATGGTTTCACCAGCTTTTACTGATCCTAACGGATATGCTTTTGAACCACTCAGTAAATAGGCATCGTCAACATCAAACAGTAAATTATTCGTAACTGTTCCTTTTAGCTTATTATTCTCTACCCATAAATCTGCTTCTAGCTTTCCAGTTTCAATCGAATTGATTTCTCCCATCGCAGAGCGTATTGACCAATATTCAACATTAGAAAATGAAATTCTTGTTTGATTTAATCCTTTTTCCACCATCGGAACAGCAGAGATATCAGGATTATCATACCCATTGTAACGATACAAAGGAAAGGCTAGAAACTCATTAGGTTTAATCGTTATTGGATAGTTACCACCACTATTTGTTAGTAATGAAAATGCTCCATACCCACTTGCATATCCTTTATCATCAATGGATAGAATACTAACGTTATTAATTTGGGATCCTCCAATACGGTCTTTTGCTCCAACAATGAATATCGCTAAGCTTGAAATAATAGCAACTACTGGAATAATAATCCATGAAATTTCACGCTTATCTATTTTTCTTAAAAAGAAATAAAGTCCTGGAATAATCAAAATTAAATAGATAACAAATAAAATAACTAACGTTTTAACTGGGATAAAAGATGAAGGGTACGTCTCAACTATATTTCCAAGTCGATATGATAGTTCTTCATTAGCGTAAGTTTGTTGACCGTTCATATCCTTGTCTACTGTTTTTTGAAGTACTTCTGTCCAAAAAGTTGAATAACCATCCCATTTGGACAATGTCTCGCTCCCTATATTAAAAGCAAATTGGGTAATTTCCCCTAAACCATAATCTTTATTAACTACCATCGGAATAGAATGGTCTGCAAATACAATTTCCACATTTTCTTTTAATTTTCCGGTACTAATTTCTACGTTATCAAAATTCGGTAGATCTTCACTTTTTTCGCTAGATAAGAAATGTAATTCACTAAATGACTTTTGATCCTCTACCTCGATTAAGATTAGCTCATTGAAACCAACATGTTGTTCAAGTAGTGGATTACTTTCAAACATAATATGTCCACCAGATGTCACCCAATCTCTTAATGCATCTATTTGTTGATCAGAAAGATTTGAAATTTGGTAATTACTAATCATTAATACATCAAATACCTCTAGACCTTTAGATTCTGAGGCTAAATCATCTTTAGAAACATTTATAAACTCTATTGGTTGACTTCTATATCTTGCAGTCTTTAGCGAATTTAATGAATCTGGTGTTTCACTTAGTACACCAATGATAAGTCGTTGCTCAGGAAAAATTAATGGTCTTTTTGTTGTATTTCCATCAAGCTCAACTTCCTTGCCATTTTCCCATCCATTTTCATAAAACTTAACAAGCGATTGACGCTGATTATTTGGCCCACTATAGAAATAATTATCACTAAATCCAGGTAATGAAACTTGAATAGAAGTAGCTTCCCCCTTCGGAATCTCTACAGGAACGACAATATTTCCAACTGATTCATAATTTGGGTTTGAAAAAAACACTAAATCTCCGGATACCGTATCTCCTTTATTTGATACCTTTACAGTTACGGGGAAGCCTTTGCCCATTTGAACTTTACCTTCTATACCGTATGTAATGGATATTTCAAGATTATCTTCTGCTGGTACCTCTACAGGCGTTAGAAATACAAATAAGAAAAAGAAAACTACTAAACTTTTTACCTTCCGCACATTAACCCTCCTATAAAACAAAACAGCCTAATCTTTTCTAAAATATGTAAACTATTTTTTGATTTAACTATAACATAGAGAAAATATAAATTATATCGTATTTACAGATTTTTCTTCCAAATATTTTATTAGCTGAGATGATTTATCTATATTTTTATAATTATTTCTAATTTATAATTTACAAACTCATAAGAATAGAAGGATAATCTTTCGCAAAAATAAATAATAAGTAATTAACGTTTAGGAGGTTTGAAATAGTGCCTAATCTAAGATTGTTAGATTTTAGTTTTCAAAACTTGACAAATAAAAACATGACCTTTAACGAAGTCTTTCATCATATCGTTCGTTTTATGAAAAAGGATCCAAGTGGACGCTATAAACTAATATTTGGAACAGATTCTCAAATACACCCAACTTATACAAGGTTTATAACAGGTATCGTTATTCAATGCGAATCGAAAGGTGCATGGGCTTGTATTAGAAAAGTAATAGTACCGAGGAAAATGACGATTTTACATGAGAGAATTTCTTATGAAACAACCTTAACAGAAGAAGTTGTATCCATGTTTTCTGAGGATAAAAAGAGCCAGCTCATTGATATTGTCCTACCATATATTTACAAAGGATCTTCCTTTACAATAGAAGGTCATATTGATATAGGAGCTACGAATAAAAATAGGACTAAGGTTTTTGTCAATGAAATGGTCGGTAGAATGGAGTCATTAGGCATAGAGCCAAAGATAAAACCAAATTCCTTTGTCGCAAGCTCTTATGCCAATCGTTTCACTAAATAATAACAATGTTATAAATATTTACTTCCCTCTCGAATACTGAGTTTAGCAAGATTGTTTTCTTGTATAAATGACTTAACTGAGGCAGGGTTAGTTTTAGAATATTCACGCAACGCCCAGCCGATAGCCTTCTGTATAAAAAACTCTTTACTATCAGAATTTAATTTTATGTATTGATATAAAAGTTCTTCGTCAGTCCTATTCTTGTATTTGAGCTGAAACAAAATAGCAGTTCGTCTTAGCCACATGTTTTGGTGACTAGCCCAGTCGTCTATTTTACCTAGTATAAATTGTGGTGAATCCATAGCAATCTTACCTATTGGTTTTTGTGCGAGCATGTCAACAGTGTCCCACCAAGATTTCGTTGTGATTAAAGACTCAAATAAATCAATATGTTCTTTAGTAATTTTTCCAAGTACTTTTTCTATATAATCCAAGGCAATATTTTGATATTCTCTTTCTTCCATCCTCCACAATTCAATCACAAAGTCATTGTTAAATGGTTGATTCAAAATACCAATTTCTTTAAAAAAGGCATTGGATACCATTCTTCTTTCAGGTGTTTTAATACCTAAAAAAGTAAAGCGATTCTTCATGTATTTTTCCATATAATATGCATTCTCATCATTGCGATGTTTTTCTAGAGCATTAACAAGACTCTCAATCATTTTTTTCCGCTCCCATATTAAACATATAAGGTCTAATTAGGCGAACCTAAATTAGACCTTTGTAAGATTAGGACCCTGTAAACATTTGTACCCAAGCACCATTGTAATATCCAACACCAATGGAATCGAATTTAGGATTTAAAATATTCGCTCTGTGTCCTGAAGAGTTCATCCAAGCATTCATTACTTCCTGTGGAGTTTTTTGGCCTTTTGCGATATTCTCACCAGCTGTACGATACGAAATGCCAAACGTCTTCATCATATCAAATGGTGATCCATAATTAGGACTTGTATGAGAGAAATAGTTGGAATTAATCATATCCGCTGCCTTCTTTTCTGCAACAGCCTTTATGTCAGCTCTGTGTTTTAATGGAGATAACCCTGCCTTTGATCGCTCTTGATTAACAAGTTGTGCTACTTGTTCTTCAAAAGTAGTCGGACTTGGAGCAGTTGCTCTAAGTCTAATTACAGACCCAACTTGCATATTCGTTGGAACCACATTTGGATTTAACCTCATCAATTCACGATAGTCTAAGCCATAGCGTTGTGCGATAAACCAGAATGTATCTCCTTTAGAAACCTTATAAAAATCAAAAGGTGGTTCTTTAAACATTTTGATTTCAGCACTTGCTCCTATTGGAAAGGTAATCAATATCGCCAGAAGCAACGGAATAATTCGTTTTAACATAAAAATGTCACCTCAAATTACTTTTTTTGTAATCCCCTGCTTCTATTTTCTTCTTTTACTTTATAGTAATGCATGGTTATTCTTGGTACTTTTAATTAATAAAAAAGAGTTAACCCAATTAATATAATCATGATATCAGCACATATATGGATCATCCATGAAGCCCAAATAGTTCGATTCCGTTCGTTCACTTTATGAAATACTAATCCAATAATCCATAAACCAACAAAACAAATTGCAATAAGAGTCGGACTAAACCAAAATGCAATCATCGGAATATGGTACGATGCAAAAAGTAAAGGACTATACATGTATCCTATCTTTTTTGGTAAATTAAAGAATATAAACCCTCTGAAAAAGTATTCCTCTAAAAATGAATTTCCAAAAGTAACATAAATACCTACAATAATATAAGTAGTAGTAGTTATACCTAATCGGTCTGTTAAATCACTTTTTATTGCACTCAAATCTATAAATGGTAAACATATAAGATATGCAATGAGAACGACTGTAGCAGATGATAATCCAAGCAG
The DNA here is from genome assembly GCF_047228935.1 of Ornithinibacillus jepli. NCBI lineage: Bacteria > Bacillati > Bacillota > Bacilli > Caryophanales > Bacillaceae > Ornithinibacillus > Ornithinibacillus jepli. Next base: position 977,453 of record NZ_JBFEGG010000001.1, on the reverse strand, counting down.
AATAATTCTTTTCCATTCATTAAAGGTTATTTTCTCCAGATTAACAGGATCTTTAAATCGGAAATCGCTAAATAGAATAATATACGACCATATCGTTAGGAAAAACAAAATTATTTTTAGTCCTGTTTTAATTAAATAATTGATTTCCAAACCGTGTTCGATGAAAGCTAGTAACCCACAAGTAATTAATGTACTAATAATTATGTAATAATGCTTTTTCTTCATAATTTCCCCTAATTTATAAAAATTTTATACTTTTGTAATTATTATTACATACAAAAGGTAAGATGTACAAAGTTAAAAAAGGATAATTTTGTTAAAAAAATACGAATTAAAAATGATATTCGGGGAAATATACATTTTGTAAGGTGAAATGAACAATGTTTATTTCACAATAAAAATATAGGAGGGTCAGAAAATGGCGAAAAACAATAACAATCGCAACAACAATAACAATAACAACAATCGAAACAACAATGATAACGTTGAGTTTGCGAATGAGTTTCTAAATGAAGATTTAGATAACAACAACAACAATAACAACAATAATAAGAACAACAATCGCAATAACAACAATAACAACAACAACCGTTAATAGTGATTGAAAAGCAAAAACCTGTATTGTACTTAAATACAGGTTTTTGTTCGAGATTAAGATAGAAGCTTTATCAAATTTTTTACTTGCAGCTCCTCAAACTTACTAGAGACTTTTTCACGATTATATTTCCAAGTTGCGTTTTCTAGCGTAATATCAATCGGTACATCACAACGTATTTCTGCAAGACTCCTAGACAGATGAAGCATATCAAGATTTGCCTTTATTTTTGATTGTACTCCTTTTGGTAGCTGTTCCATATTTTCTAGTAATCCTTCAATCGATTCATGTTCTTGTAACAGCTTTAAAGCAGTCTTTTCCCCAATACCTTTAACACCTGGATAATTATCAGAAGAATCCCCCATTAATCCTTTTAAATCGATAATTTGTCTTGGAGAAAGACCTTTTTTTTCAACAAAGTTTTCTTCATTAAATACTTCATAGTTGCCTTGACCTTTCCTCATAATCGCAACACTAATTCCTGATTCGATAAGTTGTAAAATGTCTTGATCACCTGTGAGAATTAATACCTCATGCTCATTTGAAAATTGTTTAGCTATTGTACCAATACAATCATCTGCTTCGTAATTTTCAATACCAACATTTGGCATTTCAAAAGCACTTACTACTTCCTTCGCTAAATCAAATTGTGGAATTAACTCCTCTGGTGGTGCTGAGCGATTTCCTTTATAGTCCTCATACATTGTTGTCCGAAATGTTTTACTACCCATATCCCAACAACAAATAACATGTGTAGGTTGAAACGTATTTACCGCGTCTAATAAATACCTTACAAATTGATAGACTCCATTGGTCGGCACCCCGTTTTCATTCCTCATAAAGTTCCCACGAATCGATGTTGCGAAAAAACCTCTAAACAGTAAGGCCATTCCATCAACTAATAGTATAGATTGCTTCATCTTTACACGTCCTTTAGTTTATACTGTCCAACAGTTCAGATATATTCTTTGCCTTATTCATTAAAAGGTCTAGATCAATAACATCTTCAAGAATTTCTAAACTATTCGTAACATATTGCTCAATCTCATTTTGAATTTTTCTTGTTGTTAACTCTATATTGGATTTCCATTGATCATGGTAATGTTCCATCATTTTTTCACTAGTTTGTTCAATAAACCTTTGGATTTCTGGTAATATAATTTGATAAACAGCTTCTTTCATTTTTTCTTTTTCATTTTTTTCAAAGAATGCCTTTGTTCCTTTAAATAACGAATAAGCTTTTTCAAATACCTTCAAGTTTATATCCTGAAGCGGCTGAGAATATAATGGTGTTTCCAGTTGAATTACTTCAATAGATGGTAAGCTAAAATCTCTTTCAACAGATAGAAGTTTCTGAGTATAGGCATCCATTACGTCTACATGCTGTTCCTTTATATATGACTCAATCCGCAGCGATACGGCTCTAGCCTCCTGTAGAAGTTCATAACCAACATAGTCTAGTAAATCAATTGTATTCTTTTGTAGCTGATGTACTGCCTTCCGTCCAGATTCCGTTACTGTCGTCGGATTAAATTTATCTTTAAACATATCATGGAAACGAATTCCTGTTCTCTCAATTACATAATGTAATTGTTTGGATATTTTTTGATTTATTCTTTCATTATAAATATTTATATCGAGAGAACTAACTTCTGCATACAGCTTTTCTTTTTTATTTAATAATTCATCTTTATAATGTTGCTTTTCCACCTCGGTTAAACTTGCTTTCTTTATGAAGTGATCTAATAATTGTTTTACCCGAAGTAATTCATGTAAGGTAGATTTTATCGCTAGCTGTGATAATTCATTTTCTAAAAACGTATAAAAATCCTCTTCAAATTCACTTATCTCTTTGTTAATTGGTTTTATTGCTATTTTTTCTTCTAATGACTTTTTACTTGATACTGGATATATTCTTGGATTTCTAATTCCTAGTTTAGCCAGCTGTTCTTTAACATAATTTTTTACTAATTGCAATTCAGTTTCGTCATTTGCTAAGTCTGATGCATTAATGATAAAAAACATTTTATCAAGCTGAAAAGATTCCTTAACCCTTCCTAATTGCATGACAAAGTCTTTGTCTGCTTTTGTTATCGCATGGTTGTAATACGTTACATAAAGTATGGCATCAGCAGTTTTTATATAATCAAAAGCTACATTAGTATGTCTTGCATTGACAGAGTCAGCTCCTGGTGTATCTACTAAAGTAATGCCCCTTTTCATTATAGAGCAATCATAATACAAATCAATAGATTCTACAAAACAAGCCTTAGATTCATCTGTCGCATATGGTGCAAAGTTACTTAAGTGTATTTTCCGAGACTTCCCAATCCATTCCTTATGCTCGTCATATCCTTTAATCATTGCTTGTAAATAATTCTGATACATTTTACTCAAATCTTCACGATGTTGTATATCATTTTGTTTAATCCAGTTTAAGAAGCTACCAATATCAGAGAACCTAGGAGGAGTAAAATGCTTTAGTATGTTACCTAAATCTTTTATAAGCGTTTCTTGATCCTTCATATGAATTACAACGGTTTCATGTTCTAATTCTTCTGTTACCGGAGTAATCCGGTTAATTACTGCAGTTGTAGGATTCGGTGACGATGGTAAAACACCTTCCCCAATCAGCGCATTTGCAAATGATGATTTCCCCGCACTAAAAGCACCGAATAAGGCAATGGTTAACTCTCGATTTTCTAATCGCTGTTTTCGTGAATTTAACTCTTTCATAATTGTTTCAAATGCAGGTAATTCCTCCACAATCTGAACTGTTTTTTCAATTGCTTTCATTACTTCTTGTACTTGTGGAACATCGTTCTCTAAAGGCTTCACATATGGCACCACTTCTTCTGGTTCTGTAATGTAATCCACCTTAGACAAAGTCTTACCTTTAATAAAGGTTACTTTTTCTATACTTTTTTTTACTTTATCCTCAGTTTCTTTCGTGAACTCCGGAGAACGTAGCTGCATTTCAATACGAGCTACCTGTCTATTATAAACCTCTTTTAAAGAATGCAATTTTTCGAGAGCATTTGTTTGTTCTTCACTTTCTTGCAATTCTTTTTCATATTGATCTATCGTTTGTTTAGATTCGTTCTCGATAATTTTTATAATATTTGTTAATAAATTTCGCGCTGTATTTCGGTATTTTGTTTTTATTTCATGGCCGAGATTGTTTGTATAATTTAGAACGTAATCACCATTTACAATAGCACCTTTCTTAACTTGGTTTACTAAATCTTCAGGGCTAATAGCAACAGAGAACTGCTGAACGATAGTATTTATTTCTTGATTTATAATCGAATATTTTTTAAGTAGCTCTGTAACTTTTTCTCGGAATTTCCATTCAATACTAGCATGCATGCTATCCGTCACTGAAGAAAGAAATTCAACTAATCGCTTTTCGCGTTCTTCTTCGGTTTTTTTCTTTGCACCGATAATACCAATCTTAAAATCTTTTTGTTGGGATTCTAAAAAACTTAACGCTTTATCTCGAACCGTTGCTGGCATAAGATAAGCATTTTTCAATGTTTGATTGAGATCATCAATAAATTCCTTTTCTAGATTAATCGATTTTTGCTTTACTGTTTCCATGTCTTGTTGTAGGTTCTCTATTTTGTTAAACAAATCTTCATCTAGACCTTCGACATTCGAAACTTGATGAACGGACTCGTCATACTTTTCTTCTAAGAAATGTTTATGTGATTCGATAATATTTTCAACAGATGAGTCAATTCGTTGTATTCTTTTCTCTAACAATAATGTATTGACTTTTTCTTTAATACATTCAAATTGATTAATTTCCATGTCTTGCTTATAAAGTGATGAAAAATACACTTCTTCTGGGGATAATCCCCATTGATCGAACGTTTGTTTAATGCTCTTCTTAAATGATTGGAAAGTTAGTTCTTCCTCATTATGTTTATCAATTTGGTTTATAATAATATGGAATGGTATATTCATAGATTGGATATTTTTTAGGAACATTAAATTTAATTCAGATTGAACATGGTTATAATCCATTACATAAAATAACACGTCAACGAGGTGTAAAGAAGATTCCGTAATTATTCGGTCAGTATCATCTGCAGCATCAATTCCTGGAGTGTCAATAATAGAACACTGTTCCGGAATAATTGGTTGACTTGAACTTATCTCTATTTTTTGGATAGAGTCTTTATCTTTACAATATTCCTTAATCATATCCAAGTCATAAGGTTCATCATACTCAATCGGTTCCTCATTATGGAAGAACACTCTTGCAACACCCTCACCTGAGGAGAGTTTAACGATATTTGCACTAGTAGGTATTGGACTTTTTGGTAATAAATCTGTACCGATTAATGCATTGATCATCGAGGATTTCCCAGCTGAAAAATGACCTGTAAAACCAATGATATATTCATTCGATTGTTTTTTCTTATAAAGATCAATTATTTTTTGAGCATTTACTTCATCACCATGTTGCATCATAACATGATAGATACCTAATAAATTATCATTATTTAATACGGATGTCTGTTGTTGAATTGCTCTCACGAAACTAACCCCTTTATTTCTTCTTCATAAATCTATTATATCCTAATCTTTCACATCATTACTACACCTTTACAAGGGTTTTATCATTACAAATCGTTCGAAAAATATAAAAATAATCCACTACCAATGGGGAAAGTAGGGATTATTATTTATGGCGAAAACTATCTGACACTTATGAACTTAAGTAATTTCAAGATAACCAGTTTAACTAATATTACTACCTTGGATTAGTTCCGTTGTAATATGCCGTATTAAATCACCTCTACTAATTACGCCTAGTACCTTATGTGAATGGTCTAAAACTGGAATCTTTTTAAAGTGGTAATGTGAGAACATTTGAAGTGCATCATCCAAATCATGCTCCGGGCTAAGTGTTTTTATATCTTTTGTTTTCATTATGTTTGACACAGGCTTATTTAACACATACTGTAATTTATCTGTCAGCTTTTCCTTTTCTGTAACCATAACAACCGCAAACATATCAAATACTGTTCTACTATTTGGTTTCAAATAGCGAATGACATCCCCATCACTAATAACACCAACCAATGTATTTTCTTCATTAACTACTGGAACTCCTCCAATTTTATGTGTAACTAATAACTCTAATAATTCTTTTATGGTTGTATGTTCTTTTACACTTATTACATCATGTATCATGAAGTCTCTGATTAACATTATTTCACCATCTTAAATTTATTTAAACTTGAAAATAATCAATCCATTTTCCAATTAATATTCCCCTCTATAATAAGATTTACACATCACGTAACATTTATTAGTTTACATAATAAAATTATGGTAAATTAATCCGTGGATTTTATATATTATATGTAAAAACTACTAAGATGTTAGATAAATGCCCATAAAAAAATGACCCAAATAAATTCTTATTTGAGTCATCTTCTCCTTTTATACAGGATAAACTCCGTGCTTTCGTTCGGTAAAAACTACATTTTTTGCTTCATAGATACGATAACGATTCATTAATTCATCTCTTAAATTATTTGGTTCAATAATAGCATCAATAACCAGCTCACTTGCTAGACGATAAATATCGATATCATCCCGATATTCATCCTGTTTATGCTTAATAAACTCTGCCCGCTCTTCCTCAGGCAATTCGGCAATCTTGTTCGCGTAAACAGCATTTACAGCAGCTTCTGGCCCCATAACAGCGATTTGAGCAGTTGGTAAGGCAATACAACAATCTGGTTCGAAAGCAGGACCTGCCATCGCATATAAGCCTGCTCCGTATGCTTTTCGGACAATAACTGATATTTTTGGTACTGTAGCTTCACTCATTGCTGCAAGCATTTTTGCTCCATGGCGAATAATTCCAGCACGTTCTACTTTTGTACCAATCATAAATCCTGGTACATCCATTAGGAATAGCAACGGAATATTAAATGCATCACAAAGCTGAATAAACTTTGCCGCTTTATCAGCAGAATCAGGGAAAAGTACTCCACCTTTCATTTTAGGCTGATTAGCGATAATCCCAACCGATTTTCCATTTATTCTTGAAAGTCCGGTAATTAATTCTGGAGCAAATTTTTTTTTAATTTCACAGAAGCTAGCATCATCTATGATTCTATTAATTAAATCATACATATTAAATGGAGCATTTTGATTTTCTGGAATAATTTCTTCAATTGATTTTTCAAATTCTTTTGGAGCAATTGGCTCATAATCTTTAGGTTTATTTCTAAAGTTATGTGGGAAGTAAGTTAAATATTTTCTAGCATAAGTAATTGCTTCAGGTTCCGTTTTCACTAATACATCACCGACTCCTGACACAGTACAATGCATTTTTGCCCCGCCCATTTCTTCTAATGTTACCTTTTCTCCAATAACTTTTTCTGCCATCCTTGGAGAACCAAGATACATGGAAGCATTTCCATCAACCATCACAACGATGTCACAGAAAGCCGGAATATAAGCTCCCCCTGCAGCAGATGGTCCAAATAATAAACATATTTGTGGTACACGACCGGAAAGCTTTATCTGATTATGAAAAATTCTTCCAGCACCTCTTCTTCCTGGGAACATTTCAATTTGATCGGTAATTCGAGCACCTGCTGAATCTACTAAATAAATAATTGGTAGCTCTAGTGTAAGTGCTGTTTCTTGAATACGAAGAATTTTTTCTACAGTTCTTTTACCCCAGGATCCTGCTTTTACTGTTGAATCATTCGCCATGACACAAACATCTTGACCATTAATTTTTCCAATACCTGTTACGACACCATCCGATGGTAAAGACGCATCCATACAATTGGCGAAAAAAGCATCTTCAATATCCATTCCGTCATCAAATAAGAGCTCTAAACGTTTACGAACAAATAGCTTTCCTTTTTGTTCATTTGCGATATGATACTTTTCTTTTCCACCTTTTTCTATTTGCTCGACTCTCTTTTGCAGTTCTTCTATATAAGACATTATCTGACCTCCAACTCTTTAATTTCCTTTGTATACTGGGGATCGTTTCTCTTTAAAAGCTAGTAACCCTTCCAATCTATCATTTGTTGGAATGGTCTTTTTATAACATAAGTGTTCTATTTCTAAACCGGCTTTTAGATCTACTTGACTGCCCTGATTAATGGCACTTTTTGCTTGACGCAGTGCAATTGGTCCATTTTTAGCAATTGTTTTAGCGATATTTATAGCTGTGTCAAGGAGTTCATCTTCAGTAGTTAACTGTTCCACTAATCCAATAGAAAATGCTTCTTCAGCTGTAATTGCTTTTGCTGTATAGATTAATTGTTTTGCTTTTCCTATTCCGATTAATCTAGGAAGACGCTGTGTTCCTCCTGCTCCAGGGATAATTGCTAACGATGTCTCTGTTAGCCCTAATTTTATCGTATTAGCAGCGATCCTTATATCACATGCGAGAGCTAATTCCAATCCACCCCCGAATGCTACACCGTTTAGTGCTGCAATTACTGGTACGTTGATGGATTCTACTTCTGTTACGGTCTTTCCAATATATTGAACTGCTTTAACGACTTCCTCATTCGTCATTCCACTACGTTCCTTTAAATCAGCGCCAGCACAAAAAGCTTTATTTCCACTTCCAGTAATAACCACACAGTAAATTTGTTGGTTACGATTCACTTCTAATACGACTTGATCTAAATTATCTAAAAGTGCTCTAGACATGGCATTTGCGGCTTCAGGTCTATTTAACGTTATGACAGCTATATGGTTATCTACAATTTCTAAATTCACTAAGGTCATAAAATCCTCCTAAATTTAGTTAGTTTCAATAATTGCCAAACAATCGCCTTCGTTAACGAAATCACCTTCTGCAACTTTGATTTCCTTAATAGTACCCGCTTCTTCTGCGGCTATCGGAATTTCCATCTTCATTGATTCTAGAATAACGATATCTTGATCTTCTTCCACTGTGTCACCTACAGATACTAATACCTTCCAAACATTACCAGCCATTATTGCTTTAATTTCTTCCATGTTTTCTCCTCCTAAATACATTATGTTATTTTTTTATTGTACTGAAATATTCCTCAATAAATTTAGTGGTTGTTTCACCTGCTTGAAACGCCTCGTGACAAGCAATTTCTAAAAGCAAAGGTACATTTGTTTTAATTCCTTCAATAGATGTTTTCTGTAACGTCTCAATTAATAACTTGATAGCTTCATTACGATTTTGACCTTTTACTATTAATTTACTAATCATTGGGTCATAAAAGGGTGTAACCTGGTAATCACCTTTTACTGCGCTTTCTAATCGAATATTTTCACCAGTTGGTACTACAAAAGTTGTAATATGGCCTGGTGAAGGGAAAAATGTTTTCGGATCCTCGGCATATATTCTAGCTTCGATTGCATGCCCATTGATCGATATGTCTTCTTGCTTAATAGCCAATGTCTTTCCATTTGCTACATTAATTTGTTCTTCAACAATATCTATTCCTGTAATTTCTTCTGTTACAGGATGTTCTACTTGTATTCTCGTATTCATTTCTAAGAAATAAAAATTTTCGTCCTGGTCGACTAAAAATTCAATAGTTCCTGCGTTTGTATAACCAATTGCCTTCGCAGCATCAATTGCTGCTTTTCCCATTTTATTTCTAGTTGTTTCAGATATAAATGGCGAAGGAGCTTCCTCCATAACCTTTTGATTGCGGCGTTGAATAGAACATTCACGTTCAAATAAATGTAAAGCATTGCCAAAGTTATCTGCCAAAAGTTGAATCTCAATATGCCTTGCATGTTCAATCTTTTTTTCTAGAAACATCGAGCCGTCCCCGAAAAAGCTCTCCGCTCGTTTAGCATTATTATCAAACGCTTTAAATAATTCTTCATCACTATTTACGACTTGCATCCCAATTCCACCACCGCCTAGGGAAGCTTTCAACATAATGGGATATCCGATTTCCTTTGCAATTTCTACTGCCTCCTCTTTAGAAGTGATGGCATCCTCTGTTCCAGGTACAATTGGAACATTCGCTTTTTTCATTGCTTTTCTCGCTTCAATCTTACTTCCCATCATGCTTATCACTTTACTTGTTGGGCCAATGAATGTAATACCTTTCAATTCACATGCCTCTGCAAATTTGCTATTTTCACTCAAAAAACCGTATCCTGGGTGAATTGCATCCGCACCAGCTTCCTTTGCAACTTGAAGGATTTTATCCACATTTAAATAACTTTCATTTACGCGTGAGGGACCAATTAAGTAACTTTCATCTGCCATAGATACAAATGGTGCTTGTTCATCTGCTTCAGAATAGACTGCAACGGTTTGAATCCCCATTTTCTTGCATGTTCTAATCACTCTTGCTGCAATTTCACCACGATTTGCTATCAGTACTTTAGAAATCATTTTTTCACTCCTTAATCTACTTGTAGTCTAGCAACCTAATTGTCTAGCAATAACAAGTCTCTGAATCTCAGATGTACCTTCACCAATTTCAAGTAGTTTAGCATCACGCAAATAGCGTTCTACTTCGTATTCTCGCATGTACCCATATCCACCATGAATTTGGATAGCTTGATTTGCTGCTCGAAAGGCTGTTTCTGTAGCAAATAATTTCGCATAAGCCGATTCTTTCGTAAATGGTTGATTATTATCTTTTAGCCAAGCTGCTTTGTAAACCATATTTCTAGACAGTTCTACTTCCATTGCAATATCTGCAAGTTTAAACTGGATAGCTTGGAAATTTGAAATAGATTTTCCAAACTGCTTACGTTCTTTAGCGTATTGTAATGCTTTTTCAAATGATGCTTGTGCTATACCTAAGCCTAAAGCAGCAATTGAAATTCTCCCACCATCTAATGTATATAAAAATTGGCTAAATCCTTTTTGTGGATCACCTAGTAGGTTAGACCTTGGAACACGAACATTATCAAGGACAATTTCTGCTGTATCGGAGCCTCGAACACCCATTTTATCGTAATTGCTTGTGATTTTTACTCCTTCGGTATCTGTAGGAACGATAATTGCTGAAATAATATTTTTACCCTTTTCATTTTTACCAGTTACTGCTGTGACTATTAACGTCCTTGCAAAACTTGCATTCGTAATAAAGCATTTTTCACCATTGATAATAAAATCATCACCGTCTATTACTGCAGTGGTTTTTGTTCCTCCAGCATCAGAACCAGCATTTGGCTCCGTTAAACCGAATGCACCTAGCGCTTTCCCTTCCGCTAGTGGTTTTAGATACTTCTCTTTTTGTTCTTCGGTTCCAAAGTAATAGATAGGACTAGCTCCTAAAGAAACTGCTGCAGCATAGCTTAAGCCAGTACTCCCACAGACACGTCCGATTTCTTCTACGGCGATTGCATAGGATAACGTATCTCCCCCTGAGCCACCGTATTTTTCTGGAAAAGGAATTCCCAGTAGACCAAGTTCACCCATCTGTTCAAAGATATCTAAAGGAAATTTTGCTTCTTTATCAATTTCAACTGTTCGAGGCTTAATAACTTCCTCCGCAAAATCACGTACCATTTTTCTAATCATTGTTTGTTCTTTTGTTAAATTAAAATCCATATGTTCCCCTCCTTAGTTTATATAAGACCGACTGGTTGGTCGGTAATATTTTAAAAAAATACAACTTTCGTTTAGAAACTAATTGAATTATCTCATTTATTTAACCGCTTACATTTTTTCTTTTAAAATTGATCGCATAATTAAATCCACATAAATATTGCCAATTTCATCGATCGACTTATCGCCAGACTTTTTATACCATTTATATGTCCAGTTAACCATTCCTAATATGGCCATCCCGGTAATTTCTGCTGACAAGTCTTCTCGAAATTCATTTACATCTTTTCCTTCACGGATGGTATCAATGATAATATTCTTAAATTGGTCGCGCTTTTTCTTAATTAGTTCCTCATAATTTGCTTTTAAGTATACATTTTCTTGGTAAAATACTGAAATATGTGGCTTATATAAATCAAACACTTGAACAAAATTTTTAATAATTTGCTCTAATTTCTTTGTCGGAGAGTCATAGGTGTTTTTTGCTATGTATGCTTTTTCTAATACATACGTAATAAACGTATCATGTATAACAAATAAAAGTTCATCTTTAGATGTAAAATGATGATAGAATCCGCCTTTTGAAGTGCCAGTACTATCAACAATTTCATTAACCGTTACACCGTGAAAACCTTTCTTTTCAAATAAATGTAACGCCGCATCGATAATTTTATCTCTTAAATTCGTCAGAAGCCCTCCTCTCTAATTTTCCACTTTAGCTTATCATAATTTTCGCAATTTATAAAGATAAAATTATTTTTGTATTTCTATCGTTCCATAATGAAAAAGTGATGTTTTTCTTTTAAATTGGATAAACCCTAATTCGTTAAATCTATTGCTCTTCCAATGATCTTTAAGCACGACCCGTTCTTTTGCTACTCTTTTTGCTTCCCTTACAATTTCAGTAGTTATATCAGTAGTAATGGCTTGCTCTCTAATTATGTTGATACCATTTGACTCGTTAATTCCTTCATGGAACATGGGATCAAAATAAACAATATCGAAAGAATTCGATTCAGCTCGTTGTAAAAATTTTAAATGATCCAAATGAACTACTTCTATATTTCTCATTGCTTGATCGAATTCCAAAATTCCAGTTGCTAAAGAACCTAAGCCTTGTTTTGCTAACAAATATAGTATTTCGTTCCCTTCGATGCCGACTACCCTTCCATCGGGTCCGACAGCTAGGCTAGCAATTATACTATCTGAAGCTAAGCCTAATGTGCAATCTAAAAAAGATTTCCCGCTAGTTAGTTTTGCTGTTGTAATTAGTGGTTCAACTTCCCCTTTTAAAATACGTTTTGCTCGAATCATTGCTAAGTTGGGATGGAAAAATAAATTTTTATCACTTTGATAGGGTGAGATATCTATTCGGTCTTTACCTACAATCATAATATCGTCTTGGTAAAGTGATTTTAATTGAGCAATAGAAACTCCGTGCCTTTCTTTAAAGGGGATATTATACTCATGGGATAGTTTTTTTGCTTTAGCTACTAGCTGACTAGTAACTCTCCCGGCTGTAGTTATAATCATTGCTGATTCTCCTTATACCAAAATATTACTTAGTAAAAAGACAGACTGTCATATAGACGAGTCTGTCTTCTTTCACTAATCCATAGTAGGATCAAACGGTTTTTCGTAATTCGCTTCCTTCCATACTTCTACAACTTCACCTTGATTATCTGCATCAATGACAAAGGATCCATTGCTATATCGATCACTATTCGTTAATTCTAATGGGAAAATCTGATGTGTTTCCCCTTTCGATGTCGTGAAGGAAATTGTATCCTTTTCATAAGTAGCAAAGAACCCAACGATACGATGCGGTTTATTTTTCAGCTCTCTTAACATAATTAAACCACGTTTTGCTCTTGTTGATTTCTCAAATTCTCGTAATTTCATTCGCTTACAAGCTCCACGCTGTGTAATGACAACAAGTGAAGGTTCAGATAAGTCATCAAAGACTTGTCCGCCTACTACATATTCACCGTCTTTTAATTGAATTGCTTTAACCCCTGCTGCACGTTGCCCAACTACAGGAACTTCCGATTCATGGTACCAAAGTCCATATCCTTTATTTGATGCGATAAATACATCAGAATAGCCTTTAGTCTGGCAAACACTTACCACTTCATCATCATTTTTTAAATTAAGAGCGACAAGTGCTTTAGAATAGCGTTGTGCCTCATATATTTTCAATTCACTACGCTTAACTATACCATTCTTCGTAAAGAATATGAGATATTCATCATCTTTAAATTCTCTTATAGGTAAAGAATGGATAATATATTCATCCTTATCTATTTGGACTATGTTTGAGATATGCTGTCCAATATCCTTCCAACGAATATCAGGTAGCTCATGAACAGGAATATATAAGTATTTTCCTTTATTCGTAAACACTAAGATCTTATCTGTTGTATTGGCCTCGATTAATCCAACTAAATGGTCATCTTCTTTAATCGCAAAGTCTTCTCCATTGGATGCTGCATAAGAACGAATACTTGTACGTTTAATGTAGCCATCCTTCGTTACAGAAATTAACACATCCTCACTTGCTACCGTTACTTCAATATCTATCTTCAGTTCTTCAATCTTGTCTTCAATAACTGTTCTGCGTCGCTCTGAAAATTGCTTCTTCATTTCTTTTAAATCATTCTTTATTGTTTCCAGTAATTTCTCTTCACTTCCTAGAATAGATTCGTACTCCGCAATTTTCTTTCTTAATTCTTCTGCTTCTTCCTGAAGCTGTGTAACATCTGTATTGGTTAAACGGTAAAGCTGTAACATCACAATCGCTTCCGCTTGTCTTTCTGTAAAATCATATTTTTCCATAATTTGATTTTTGGCATCTTGCTTGTCTTTTGATGCGCGAATAGTAGCAACTAACTCATCTAGTATGGAAATCGCTTTAATTAATCCATCTACAATATGAGAACGATCTTTAGCTTGCTTTAAATCAAACTTAGTAGACCTCGTTACAATTTCTTTTTGGTGTAAAATATAAGCATCAAGCATTTCAGCTAAAGAAAGTAACTTCGGTGTTCTATCAAGTATCGCCACCATATTGAAGTGATAGGTAACTTGTAAATCTGTATTTTTATAAAGGAAGTTAAGAACACCTTCACTATTTACATCTTTCTTAAGCTCAATAACGATACGTAATCCAGTTCTGTCAGTTTCATCACGAACTTCGGCAATTCCTTCTACTTTTCGATCAAATCGTAACTCATCAATTTTCTTAACTAGACTAGCTTTATTTACATCATATGGAATTTCATCTATTACGATTTGTTCACGATTCCCGCGAATCGATTCAACGGTTGCTCTTCCACGGACAACAATTTTCCCTTTACCAGTGTCATATGCTTTCTTAATTTCGTCTACACCTTGAATAATACCGCCAGTTGGAAAATCTGGGCCTTTAATGATTTTCATTAATTCCTCAGTAGTAGTATTCGGCTTATCGATACGTCTGATTACACCATCAATTACTTCTCCTAGATTGTGTGGTGGAATATCAGTAGCATAACCTGCTGATATTCCGGTTGAACCATTCACTAAAAGATTAGGAAACTTGGCAGGTAATACAACTGGCTCATGATCCGTATCATCAAAGTTAGGCATTAAATCTACTGTATCTTTATTAATATCACGTAGTAGTTCCGACGAAATCTTTGAAAGCCTCGCTTCCGTATAACGCATTGCTGCTGGTGGATCGCCATCCATACTACCATTATTCCCATGCATTTCAATAAGTACATTTCGCATCTTCCAGTCTTGACTTAATCGTACCATCGCATCATATACAGATGAATCACCATGTGGATGATAATTCCCGATTACAGTACCAACAGTTTTTGCGGATTTACGAAAATGTTTATCATGTGTGTTTTTTTCTCGAAACATAGCATATAGAATTCTACGTTGAACAGGTTTTAAACCATCGCGTGCATCTGGAATTGCACGATCTTGAATTATATATTTACTATATCTACCAAATCGATCACCGATTACTTCTTCTAATGGAAGATCGAGAAATTTTTCTGACTGTGACAAGCCATTTCCCCCTTCACTTAACTATTAAATCTATTTTTATGAGTGAATTTTATCATTTTCTAGTATATTTGGATCATCATTTAATCCGAATTCTACATTGGATTCAATCCATTTCCTTCTAGGTTCAACCTTATCTCCCATTAACGTAGTAACACGACGCTCCGCTCGAGCAATATCCTCAATGGTTACCCGGATTAGAGTTCTAGTTTCTGGATTCATCGTTGTATCCCATAATTGATCCGCATTCATCTCTCCTAGCCCTTTATAACGCTGTATAATATAACCATTCTTAAACTTTTTAACTGCTTCTCGCATCTCATCATCATCCCATGCATAGATGAGTTGTTCTTTTTTACCAGTGCCTTTTGAAATTTTATATAAAGGCGGCAGGGCAATATATACTTTACCAGCTTCAATTAATGGTCTCATATAACGATAGAAAAACGTTAATAATAGCACTTGAATATGAGCACCATCCGTATCAGCATCTGTCATAATAATAATTTTATCGTAATTTGCATCTTCTAATGTAAATTCAGGACCAATTCCAGCCCCGATAGTATGAATGATTGTTGAGATTTCTTCATTTTTAAAAACATCTTGCAACTTAGCTTTTTCTGTATTAATAACTTTACCTCTCAGTGGTAATACTGCTTGGAATTTGCGATCTCTTCCTTGTTTTGCAGACCCACCAGCAGAGTCACCCTCAACCAGATATAATTCGTTTTTCTCAGGGTTTTTTGATTGCGCAGGTGTTAACTTCCCACTTAAAATAGTATCCTTACGACGTTTCTTTTTACCAGTTCTAGCATCATCACGAGCTTTTCTAGCTGCCTCTCTTGCTTCTTTTGCTTTTATAGCCTTTTTCACAAGTAAGCCAGAAATATCTGGGTTTTCCTCAAGGAAGAAGTTTAGCTTTTCAGATACTACCGCATCTACTGCAGAACGTGCCTCTGAAGTACCTAATTTCCCTTTCGTTTGACCTTCAAACTGAAGTTTTCCCTCAGGAATTCTGACTGATACTAGCGCTGTTAATCCCTCACGAATATCAGTACCTTCAAGATTTTTATCCTTTTCTTTTAAAGCATTGGTTCTTCTTGCATATTCATTAAAACATCTCGTTATCGCTGCTTTAGCTCCCGATTCATGGGTACCGCCATCTTTTGTACGGACATGGTTAACGAATGATAAAACGTTTTCTGAAAAACCATCATTAAATTGGAAGGCAAATTCTACTTCAATCTCTTGTTGTTCACCCTCAAAGAAAACTACGTCATGAAGTGGATCTTTGTCCTCATTTAAATAGTGAACGAAGGATTTTAGTCCATCAGGATATTCATATACTTCATTTTCCTCTGTGCGTTCATCTTTAATCTCAATACGTAAGCCTTTTAATAAGTAAGCTGCTTCTCGTAAACGCTCTGAAATCGTTTCATAACTAAATACGGTCGTAGAGAAAATAGAAGAATCGGGTTTGAAATGGATTCGTGAGCCTGTCTTTTTTGATGTTCCAATTTTTTTACTAGAACCCACTGGAACTCCGCCATTTTCAAAACGTTGAAAATATACTTCACCATCACGATGTGAGGTTACTTCTAACCATTCTGACAATGCATTTACTACTGAAGCTCCTACACCGTGCAATCCACCGCTCGTTTTATAACCACCTTGCCCAAACTTTCCTCCAGCATGTAATACGGTGAATATTACTTCCATTGTCGATTTACCTGTACTATGCTTACCAGTCGGGATACCTCTCCCACTATCTTCAACTGAGATACTATTATCTTTATGTATCTTAACTTTAATAACATTTCCGTATCCAGCTAGTGCTTCATCGACAGCGTTATCTACAATTTCAAATACTAAGTGATGTAATCCTCTATGATCAGTACTACCAATATACATCCCAGGTCTTTTCCGAACCGCCTCAAGACCTTCAAGTACTTGAATGGAATCATCAGAATAATGTAAAGGTGTCTTGTCCAAATCCGTTTGCTCCCTTCACCAATTGTTCATATTGTTATTATTTATATAGTAGAACAGGTGTTTGTTATTTGTAAAGGTCTCTCATTACCAGCACAATATTTATTAGTATACTACAA
Organism: Ornithinibacillus jepli; assembly: GCF_047228935.1. Classification (NCBI taxonomy): domain Bacteria; kingdom Bacillati; phylum Bacillota; class Bacilli; order Caryophanales; family Bacillaceae; genus Ornithinibacillus; species Ornithinibacillus jepli. Next base: position 960,133 of record NZ_JBFEGG010000001.1, on the reverse strand, counting down.
CATATTTTGTCTTGTATAGAAGTTCTATGTGAGAGCATTCTATTTTAAATGATTCCCAAATAAAAAAGGATGACATTTGCCATCCAACTTTTACGACTTTTTAACGAGTACAGCATGTGCAACTTTAATACAAAGATCCATAATAACAGTATAGCCTCTTTCATTTAAAAACTCATACGCTTCATCATTCGTAATCCCTTGTTGTGCCCAGAATACTTTACATTCTGTTTGCGCAGCTTCTTTCGCAATATCTGGTAGAAATTCTGGTCTTCTAAAAACATTAATAATATCAATAGGTTCCTTAATATCCAGTAGAGTTGCATATGACTTTTCACCTAACACTTCATCTATCGTAGGATTTACTGGAATAATCCGATAACCTATGTCTTGCATTATTTTAGAAATCTGATAGGATGTTCTTTCAGGGTTGTCCGAAAGCCCTACTACTGCAATTGTTTTTGCTGATTGTAATATTTCTTTAATTTCTTCATTACTAGGATTCTGCATGCTTGGTTACTCCCTTCATTTCGATTATACTTATAGTTAGTTTAGCATGTAAGTTAAAATATAATTAGTAATTTGTTAAATATCATAAATTATTTTGTTTTAGTACCTTATCCTAATAGTTCATGATAAAATAAACATAATTAAATTTAAAGATGAAAGTAGGAAATGAAATGGAATATGTTCTGTTTGCTATAATTGCATATTTATTAGGCTCCATCCCATCTGCCCTAATTGTTGGAAAAGTTGGTTATAATATCGATATTCGTGAACATGGAAGTGGTAACCTTGGTGGTACCAATACATTTCGAGTGTTAGGTATTAAAGCAGGGATTATTGTAACATTAGCTGATATTCTAAAAGGAACTTTAGCAACTCTAATCCCGTTATTTTTTGACGCTGATGTATATCGTCTCGCTATTGGTATATTTGCTGTAATTGGACATACATACCCATTATTCGCTCGTTTTAAAGGGGGAAAAGCTGTCGCTACCTCTGGTGGTATTATTCTTGGAGTAAATCCTATTTTATTTGCTGTTATGGTGTTAACATTTCTATTAACATTAAAAATTTCTAAGTATGTGTCTCTTTCCTCCATGGTCACTGGTTTAGTTTCGTTTATAGTAACGCTATTTATTGGAGACATTGGCTTAATGATTGTCGTAGGCGTGTTAACCTTATTTGTTGTTTATCGCCATCTAGCAAACATAAAGCGGATATTAAATAAAACAGAGCCTAAAATTAAGTGGATGTAAAAGCGGTATGATTGAAATATATGGAATAATTGCCTTATACTTTGATAAGAGACAAGTCTTGCATTAGAAAGGGAAATAGTAATGAACGCAAATAACATACCGCATATACAACTGCCTACTAAGGAAGAAAGACACAAACTATTCGGATCAGTAGAACCCGGTCCAAAAGAGAAGCCCATCGAAAAAGATAAAATGGCTGATTTGCAAAATATGCAAAAAGACTTTTTATTTGAACTTGATTCTGTTGGAATAACGAATGTTAAACATCCGATTATGATACGAAGTCATACTAGCCCAGAAGTACAGACTAGTGTTGCATCTTTTACATTTACATCTAGTATACAACAATCAAGTAAAGGTACAAACATGAGTCGTTTCATGGAACAATTATCTTCTTATAGTAAAAATGGTTTTCAAGCTGATTTTTCTATATTAAAAGAATTTACAGCTGAACTTGCTGACAGATTAGGTCAGAAAGATTCCAAAATTGCAATTCATTTTCCTTGGTTTTATGAACGAGAAGCTCCTAATACTAAATTTGCAGGATTAAATCATGCAGACTTAACTATTGAAGTTTCTTATACTCAAGAGGAGGGACATGCCATAGAGGTTGGTATGGATGTACTTATTACTACTCTTTGTCCTTGCTCAAAAGAAATTAGTGAGTATAGTGCACATAACCAACGAGGTAAAGTATCTATGAAAGCTAGCCTAATCAAAGACTTCGATGAATCTGATATAGATTGGAAACTTGCATTATTAGAAGCAGCCGAAAGTAATGCAAGCTCACGATTACACCCTATACTAAAACGACCTGATGAAAAAATGGTGACTGAAGAGGCGTATGAAAACCCACGATTTGTAGAAGACATGGCAAGGTTAGTTGCAGCAGACTTATATGAACTAGACTTTATTAAGGGTTTTGAAGTTACATGTCAAAACGAAGAATCTATTCACATGCATGATGCTATTGCAACAATACGTTATAATAAATTTTAATCTTTCAAAAAAGAAGGTTAATATATGAAGTTTATCGTAATAGGACTTATAAAATTCTATCGTAGTGCCATTAGTCCTTTTACACCATCAACATGTCGGTTCTATCCAACCTGTTCTGAGTATGGACTTGAAGCGGTACGTAGATTCGGTGCAATTAAAGGTAGTTATTTAACCATAAAAAGAATTAGCAAATGCCATCCTTTTCATCCAGGTGGGGTTGACTACGTTCCTGAAAAAATAGAAAAACAAAAGCGCTCAAAGTGAAGTACATTTGAGCGCATAGTTATAAATTAAACTTGTTAATTTGGTCCCATACCCCTTCTTTTGTAAGAATTTCTTTTTGCCTGTCCCCAAACAAATCGAAATGAGGGTAGTTATCATCATGATGAATCCATTTTGGATCTAAATGATATTGCTCACCCCAATGAACTAGTTTAGCAAGATTCTTACAACCAACTTTCGTTACAGTTGTGCAACCAGGAAAACGGCTATCTAACCAGTAATGAGTCAGAAAGGCGATTTCTCCACTCTCTACTTGCTTTTTCCAGCTTTTCAATTCTTCTCTCTTTAATCCAAAAGCCACTACTCCTCACCTACTATATTCTTCATGTATAACTCATGCCAATTAGGAAACGCTTTTCGTAATGAAATTGGCCGGAAGCTATCTTTCTTTACAATGACATGTTTCGTTGTCCCAGTTACCCTAATGTCATCATCTTCATCTACAATAGCATAACCATATACCGTACGTAATCCGTCATATTGTTAAATTCATGTTTTAACAAATACTTTCTCTCCATATCTAACAGGTTTTTTAAACGAAAGTTGAGCATCAATAACTGGAGACACGATATCATTGTTTTCCATTTCAATATAACTTAATCCTAAATGTTCAATGAATTTCGTTCTACCAATTTCAAACCATACTAGATAATTCGCATGGTAAACTACACCCATTTGATCCGTTTCTTGATATCTTACTTCAATGGGAAATTTTATCTTTTTCAAGTTTGTTGTCCTCCTTACCCTTGTATTGTTAGTTTACCATACAGGTAAAGGTAGAATAAACAAACTGACTTAAGCGTATTTTAGGAGTAAACATAAACCTCAAACCTTTAATAGATTTGAGGTTAATTGTATGCTAATGGTCCTGTGCTTCATCTTTGATTTCAGAACGGAATCCTTCAATTGCTTCTTCACGACGTTTGTTCTTATCGATTATTTTCTGTTTTTCTTCACCTGAAGCAAATTGCATTGTTTCGTGTGCTTCTTCAATATTTTCGATCGTATTTTGTACCATATTTTGAAGTTTCTCTACGTTATCACTACGATCATCTGGTTTTGGGGATTGCTGTTTTTCGTTCATGTATATCCTCCTTTTTTAAAATCATGTTGCCACTAGCATTGTTATTTTTTGATTATCTTCTATAACTATGCAGGTAAAAATAATGATTATAAAAAGGATAAGAGGACGGAATATAATTGATATCCCATCCTCAAAAATTAGATTAATAATTTCATTCAAATTATGCTTCTTTTCTTTTTGACAAAATGTCACGTGCTCTTTTTTCTAAGTTATCTTCAATTCGGTCCAATATTTCTCGATCTGACAAGATTTGTTGTCTATTCGTTTGAACCAGTTCTTCAAATGAAAGACGCTTTTTTAAAGAAATGGTAATCACTCCCTTTTTATATAGAAGTATTACCATTCCATACTATTTTTATAATAATTTTTGTAAAATTATATACGTTAGTTTAAAGAATTCATCATATCGACCATAAAATCATATGACATTGGTCCAACTTTTCGAGGAGCTTGAATTACTCCATCGGAGCCTATGAAATAAGAAGTTGGGATAGTCATAGCCATATAAGTGTCTGTAGTCTCATTATTGTTATCTATTGCAACTGGAAACGTATAACCATATTCTTCAATAAAATCACGAACCGCCTGCTCATTACGTTCAGAACCGGTTGCATTAATAGCAATTATCGTTATTTCATCACCATGTTCTTCATAGAATCTTTCTAATTCTGGCATTTCTTCTTTACAAGGAGGACACCATGTAGCCCAAAAATTTATTAGTACTTTTTTACCCTTTAAATCAGAAAGTTTCACGGTGTCACCATTTAACAATGGTAATTCAAAATCTGGTGCAGTGTCACCTTCATTTATTCCTCTAGCACTCGGAGAGACTATTGTCACACCATCAACAGACGGATCTCCAGTTACATCGACTAAATTTGGTCCTGATGCTGCTTGTCCATCTTTTTTTTCAAAATCTACAACGTTTATCACTAAAGCTATGCCAAGCGCAAGTAATATTCCTATACCGACAAACTTTTTAATCATAGTATAAACTCCCTACATATATGTAATCCATCTTTAGCCTATGTCTATAATATACAATCTTGCCTCAATATATAAAGAAATAAACTCATATGTCATAGAGTTTTCACATTTTACATAAAAAATGAGCTCCTATCAAGGAGCCCATTCCATTTTGATTAAGCTAATTTGTTACGTAGTACCATTTGTAAGATACCACCATGACGATAGTAATCAATCTCTACTTCACTATCAAAACGTACAACAGCTTTAAATTCAGTTGTTTTACCATTTTCATCTATAGCAGTTACTTTTACAAGATCATGTGGCTTAACATCTTCACCAATCTCTAGGTTGAATGTTTCTTTACCAGTTAGACCTAATTTTTCAGCATTTTGACCTTTTTCAAATTCTAATGGAAGTACACCCATCATAACTAAGTTAGAACGGTGGATACGTTCAAAGCTTTCTGCAATAACCATCTTAATTCCTAGAAGGTTTGTACCCTTAGCAGCCCAGTCACGTGAAGACCCCATGCCATAATCTTTACCAGCAAGGATTACTAATCCCGTACCTTCTTCTTGGTATTTCATTGCTGCATCATAGATTGGCATTATTTCACCTGTAGGCCAGTAAGTTGTATATCCACCTTCTGTACCTGGAGCGATTTGGTTACGAATACGGATGTTTGCGAATGTACCACGCATCATTACTTCATGGTTACCACGACGGGAGCCATAAGAGTTGAAGTTTCTTGGTGAAACTCCTTTTTCTTGTAAGTAAAGACCTGCTGGCATGTCTTTAGCAATTGCTCCTGCTGGTGAAATGTGGTCAGTTGTTACAGAGTCACCAAATTTACCAATTACACGTAGGTTGTTTAATGGTTCTACAGTTCCTGCATCTTTTGCTAGACCTTCAAAGAATGGTGGATTTTGGATATATGTTGATTCTTCATCCCACTCGAATAAAGGCTCGTCAGTTGTATCGATTTCATTCCATTTTTCGTTAGAGTTGAATACATTTTCGTACTCTTTACGGAAAATTTCTGGATTAACGACACGACTAACTTCATTTTTAATTTCTTCCATAGATGGCCAAATATCATTTAAGTAAATAGGTTCGCCATCTGCATCTGTTCCAATTGCTTCTTTAGCTAAGTCAATATCTACAGTTCCTGCTAGTGCATATGCCACAACTAATGGTGGTGATGCCAAATAGTTTGCTTTTACTAGCGGGTGGATCCGACCTTCAAAGTTACGGTTACCAGATAATACAGAAGCTACTGTTAAATCATTATTCGCAATTGCTTCTTCAATCTCTGGTAAAAGTGGTCCAGAGTTCCCGATACAAGTTGTACAACCGTAACCAACTAAGCTAAATCCTAACTTATCAAGATATGGCATTAAGCCAGCATCTTCTAAGTAACGTGTAACAACCTTTGATCCTGGTGCTAATGAAGTCTTAACAAAAGCAGGAACTTCTAATCCTTTTTCTACTGCTTTTTTAGCAAGCAATCCTGCACCTAACATAACGTATGGGTTTGATGTATTTGTACAAGATGTGATTGCAGCGATTGCAATAGCACCAGTCTTCATTACAGTCTCTTTACCATTAGATAATTTGACTGTTACTTCTTTATCAAATTCAGATTTATCTAAACCAAAACCTTGATTACCTTGTGGTGCTGTGATAGCTTTGTTAAACTCCTCTTTCATTTTAGATAGTGGAATTAAGTCTTGTGGACGTTTAGGACCAGAAAGGTTTGGTTCTAATTCGGATAAATTAATTTCCACAACTTCAGTGTACTCAGGATCTTTTAAATCTGGTGAATACCATAAGTTGTTTTCTTTGCAATATTTTTCAACTAATTTAATATGATCTTCATCACGACCAGTTAAACGTAAATAGTTTAGTGCTTCTTCATCAACTGGGAAGAATCCGCATGTAGCACCATACTCAGGAGCCATGTTAGATATAGTTGCACGGTCTGCAAGTGGCATGTCTTTTAAACCTGGTCCATAGTACTCAACAAATTTCCCTACTACATTACGTTCACGTAGTACTTGTGTAACTTTAAGTGCTAAATCCGTTGCTGTAGTTCCTTGTGGGAAGCTTCCAGTAAATTTAACACCAATTACTTCTGGTTGAGGGAAATATGAAGGCTGACCAAGCATACCTGCTTCTGCTTCAATACCACCTACACCCCATCCAAGTACACCTAGTCCATTAATCATCGTAGTATGTGAGTCAGTACCAACTAGTGTATCAGGGAATGCATCATATTCACCATTTTCATTTTCCACTTCATGTACTACATTTGCAATGTATTCTAAGTTAACTTGGTGAACAATACCAGTTGCTGGTGGAACAGCACGATAATTGTCAAATGCTTTTTGAGCCCAATGTAAGAACTCATAGCGCTCTCCATTACGTTTGAATTCTAAATCCATATTAGCTTGTAGTGCACTTGTAGAACCGTATTGGTCTACTTGCACAGAGTGGTCGATTACTAAATCAACCGGAACTTCAGGGTTAATTTGATCAGGTTTACCGCCTAAATCTACCATTGCTTTACGTAGTGAAGCTAAGTCAACAACAGCAGGTACCCCTGTAAAGTCTTGTAAAATAACGCGAGATGGTTTGAACGGTACATCTACCCCTTTACCATCTTTAGTACCCCATTTTACTAATGCTTTTACATGATCATCATTAATTACACGGCCATCATATTGACGAACGAGAGATTCTAGAAGAACACGAATAGAAAATGGTAATCTATCAATTTTTCCTAAACCAGATTCTTCTAATGCTTTTAGTTGATAGTAGTTATAAGACTTACCATTAAGATCGAATTTCTTCTTTGCATTGAAGACACTATTCTCTCCCATTTGCATAAACCCCTTTCAATCTGAATTTGGAATAATTGCTATAAACGAAATAATATCAAATTATCATAAGCGCTTCCAAATTCTATTAGTTTTCTTTCATTATCATATTAAAGGAAAATCGAGTATAAAACAATCGTTTCATACTCGATTTAATATACAAAAATCTTATGTAAGATGATAAGTTTTAGTTATACAGTTTTAATTTTTATTTTTCCACTTAATTATATCAAAAGTATTTTCATAAAAGTGCTATTTTGGAAAAATAATACGAAATGTACTTCCCTTTACTTCATTTTGCAATATCTCTAATTTGGCATTATGCCTTTCCAGTAATTGTTTCGTAATCATTAAACCTAATCCAGTACCTTGCTGTTTCGTAGTAAAGAATGGTTCACCAAGTTTATGGATAACTTCTTCATCGATACCAGGTCCTTCATCAGCTATATCTATTCTAACTTCCGCATCCGATTCTTTTAATGTAACTGTAATAACCCCAGCATCCTCCATCGCTTCGATTGCATTTTTTAAAATATTGATTAAAACCTGCTTAATTTGCGACTTATCACAATAAATAAACTTTTCTTCTCCGACGATTTCGATTAAGATGTTTTTTAAATTCGCTTGAGGTCTTAGCAATTCCATAACATCTTTAATCATCTGTAAAATAGACTCTTGCTTTTTATTATCCGTAAGCGGTTTCGATATAAATAATAACTCCGACGTTATCGTTTCCATCTTTTCAATCTCGTCGATCATGATTTTATAATAAACATCTTTCCGATTAACTCCAGCTTGTAGTAATTGCAGAAAGCCTTTTATCGAAGTTAATGGATTTCTAATCTCATGCGCAATCCCAGCTGCTAATTGACCAGCAATAGACATTTTTTCAGACCGAATGATCATTTCCTCTGTTTCCTTCTTATCTGTAATGTCTCTTGAAGTACAGACATAAATATGTTCGCCACTTATGGGATCTTTCATTTTAGCAACTTTGCTCTCACACCATATGTATTTATGATTGATATTCATTATATGGGCATTAAACGTTTGATTCGTAAATGTTTCCTTATTAAAGTCTTTCCTTATGTATTCTATATCCTCTGGAAGAATAAATTCTGTATAGGATTTCCCTATAAGTTCCTGAGGCTTAAATCCTAGAATTGGTTCAACCGCCTTTGAAAAGTAAACACCTGTACCTCTTTTATCCCAAATAGAAAAAAATTCACTACTATTTTGTTCTATCCAATTTGTAATAAACTCTGGCAAATTTGCTAGACTATTATTATGATTAGAAGATGATGACAAAACATTATCAAAAGGGCTGATTACAATTGCTGAATTTTGCTCTATACTGTCTTTATTTGGTTCTTTCTCCATCGGATCCGCCCCTTTACTACAATTTCATACAAACTTTCAAGTTTAATATACTATATGTTGATATTTATCCAAATATGAAAGTTGTTTAAAAAGAAAACTATAATTATAATAATATTAGCATAGATAATTACTAAAAGTAATAAGTTTATCAGAATTTTAACTCTTTAGAAGCAAAAATTACAGTATTGTTACTAATTATCAACTAAATTATGTATGTCTTGCAAAGAGTAATAAGAGAAAAAGGTGGATATTATGTCATATATTATAGTGTTTTGGGGATTCTTCATGATTGGATTCATGGCAATTGGCGGATACTTCATGTTTCGCAAATTCCTAAAACAGCTTCCAAAGGAAGATGGAAAATCCATGATGGATTGGGAACTACATTATTTAGAACAAACGAAACATATGTGGAATCAAGGAGAAAAAGACTTACTTGAAGAATTCGTATCCCCTGTTCCAGAATTATTTCGTGATGTAGCTAGGCAAAAAATAGCTAGCAAAATAGGGCAGGTTGCACTGGATAAAGGATTGTCTATCATAAACCAAGAAACTGTCATCGAAGGTTATATTCTTGCAACTCCGAAGCGAGATCATAAATTTTTAAGAAAGAAATTAAAAGAAAAAGATATTGATGTATATCCTTATGAACCGTTATTTAAATTATCTAAAGACGATTATCGAACCAATTGGCAAGCGAAATACACTAAAAACTAAAAGGTGCCTTCACGATGATGAGGGCACCTTTAATTGTTTTTCTAATTGTTTATATTTATATAACATAGCTAGCCTCCAGCTGCCAAGCATACCAAAAGCTAACAGGAAAAACATCCCACTCGTTTCCCCCAATGAAATTGTCCCACCTATTAATAGTTTTAATATAACTCTAGCAATTAGTAATACAAATAATATCACAATAAAAGCTTTAGAAGGAATTAAATAAATATGCTCTTTTCGGATTTCAAATTTTGAGGTTTTAATCAGAAAAATAGAAAATATAATTCCAACAGAAAGAGCCTCTACGACCTGTATCCACTTTATTTGAAATTCCGGAAAGAAAAACATGAGAGCACCAGTACTCATAAATAATGGTGGCAGAATAATTCTCTTTACAGAAGCTGGTTTCCTTGACGCTCTTAGACGTACAACTATCATTACGGAAGCCATCATAAATGCTACCACTGTACTTGCTATAATCCAAAACATAATAACACTCTTTCTCGTGTATAGTTATCTAGCAGTTTATGATAAAACGCGATTTACCGTTTCTAGTACACGGTGTTCATCGAATGGTTTAACAATAAAATCCTTTGCCCCTAATTCAATAGCTTCTACTACAACTTTTTGGTGACCCATTGCAGAACAAACAATTACTAAAGCAGTAGAGTCAATTTTCATTATTTCTCTAATTGCATCGATTCCATTCATAACAGGCATTGTTATATCCATAATTATTAAATCAGGATGGTGCTCGGAAAATAAGGAAATAGCTTCTTCCCCATTTTCTGCTTCTCCTACTATTTCATGGTTACTTTTTGTTAGGATCGTTTGTAATGTAGTTCGCATAAATTTCGCATCATCAACTATTAAAATTCTTGCCATTTAACAAATCCCCCAATTATATAAAATCAAACTTCTGATCCTGTATCATTTGCTATATTTATAATAATTGTAACGGTTACTCCAACTACTGTTAAGTATACTCCCAAGTCAAATAGCATAGCTGTTGCAAGTTCTACTTCTCCAAATATCGGAAATTCAAAATACCCAAATGTATGTGATAGGAAAGGAGCATCAAATAAGAATGACCCTAAACCTGTTAAAAACGCAACCAATAACCCAACTGGTATAAGTACTCGGAAATTTATCGGCAATATTTTATTTACAAAGTCTATTCCGTATGCCATATATAGTAAAACTACTGCTGCTGCGGTAACTAATCCACCTATAAATCCACCACCAGGAGCATTATGGCCTGCGAAAAATAAGTAAACAGAAAACCCTAATAATATAAAGGCAATTAAAGCAGTTGCAGTTTGTAATATCAGATTATTAGGTTTAATCAAAAACAACACTTCCTTATGTAATATCTATAGGTATTATAATAATATAGTTTACCATTAAAATCCATAGAAACCTATCCACCCTGCCAGGAATGCAGTTAGTTTTGTCAACCAATCGAAAAATAATGCAATTCCTAAAGCAATCATAATATATCCACCGATTTTAACAATTTTATGGCTATTGCGTTTAATCCAACTCAATTTACCGATAAAGAAGGATAATACAAAAAACGGGATGGAAAACCCTAAAATATAGGCAATCATCATTACCATCCCTTTACTTGGCTCAGTAGCTGTTAATGTAAATACAACCCCAAGAATTGGACCAGTACATGGCGTCCACCCTAAAGAAAAAGCAAGACCTATTAAAACCGATCCTAAAAATCCAGATGGTCTGTTTTTAAAGGTGATTTTCTTATCTTTCATTAAAAATTTGAAATTAAATATCCCTACAATAACTAGACCGAAGAATATAATTAATAGAGCTCCAATTTGCCTAATTATATCTTGATATGTTACAAGAAATTGTGCAATGGCTGAAGAAAAAAAACCAAACACAATAAAAATACTTGAAAAACCAATTAAAAAGCAAAGAGTATGTAAAATACTATTACGATTTAACATTTTATTTTCATCTTTAATTTCACTAACGCTCATACCTGTTATGTATGATAAAAAAGCAGGATAGAGTGGTAAAACGCATGGAGAAACAAATGAAAGAAACCCTGCTCCAAATGCAAGAAAAATATTTATTTCAGACATAATTAGCCTCCTGAATTTCTGTGTCTATTACTCATTATAACAAAAGGATTACAAAAGAATGCTTAATGATTTTGACAATTAGACGAAAATATTGTCATGAAAAAACCCCTACTAGGATTTAGTACGGGTTATCTCTGTGCAATGTATACTTATGTTAGTATTTCATTATTGCAGAACGCTATTTATTATCCATTTGATTATTCATCGCACGCATCATTTGATTAATTTTCTTTTGTGAAGGTTTTTGCCCCATTTGCATCATTAACGTACGTAGCATTTGCTCATTAATTGGTGGATTCTTTTTCAAATAACTCATCATGTATTTTCTGGCAATAAAAAATCCAAGAGCAACACCAGCAATTAAAGCTGCTATAGCAATTAATACGACCCAAATTACGTCCATTTATTCGTTTCCTCCTTCGTGTTGTCTCTTATACAGTATAGTAAAACAGTTCTAAGAATACAATACTTGGTCATTATTATATGCAGTACTAATCTTTACAGGCGAAATCCATCCATAATTTTCATAATCATTATCAATGATGAATAAATATGGATGAAACCGTCTCAAAGTAGGAAATAATAATGCTTCAGCATCCTGTAATGTTTCACAACGAAATTTTATATGTTTTTCTTCAATATGTAAAGTAATAAATTCTCTTTTATTTCCTATTTCTAGCTTATCCATACTATACTCTCTTCGCAAAGTATTTTTAGGTTGTCTAATTAATTGTGAGATTAGAGGATCCTTTGGGAAGTTCTCGGTTATAAAATTAAATTGCATAAGTAAGTCATTACGTAATTGATTGTAATAGTGTTCTTTTAAAAATCGGAATAGAATGTCACACTTATAATAATAATGCTTAGCAAATTCTTCTTTAATCCAATATACTTTATATTCTTTCATATTTCTTCCCTCCCCTTTTCCATCTATTATACGTAATCTATTAAAAAATAATGTCATACTGCGAAACAAAATATCACTAGTTTTGTCGAAAATAAATAAAGTCCAATTCTTATTCGAATTGGACTATTACTACTGGATTTTATTTAACTAAATTCTTCACATTGATTATAACATTCTCTAACGTAAAGCCGTATTCTTCTATAAGCTTTTCACCATTCGCAGATGCACCAAAAGTTGTAATACCCATCACTTTTCCTTCTAGACCTACATATCGCTCCCAGCCTAATGGTGATCCCATTTCAATTGCAATACGGTTTTTAACTGCTTTTGGTAATACTTTTTGTTTATAGCTTTCATCCTGTTTGTCAAAACGATCCCATGATGCAAGACTAACTACTCTTACATCTATACCGTCTTCTCTAAGATTTTTTTGTGCTTCCATTGCAAGTTGTACTTCTGAACCAGAAGCAATTAATATAGCATCTGGAGTTTCTTTCGAAGCATCGCTTAGAATATAGCCTCCACGTTTGACACCTTCATAGGCGTTTACTTTAGTCCCCTCTAGCGTCGGTAAGTTTTGTCTTGTTAAGACAAGGAGTGTCGGTTGATCGGTCGATTCTACCGCAAGTCTCCAGGCTGCATTCACTTCATTACCATCTGCTGGGCGAATAACAGAGAGATTTGGCATACTTCTAAATGAAGATAAATGTTCAATCGGTTCATGGGTTGGTCCATCTTCTCCAACCGCAATAGAGTCATGTGTGAATACATACGTAACTGGTGTATTCATGATTGCCGATAAACGTATTGCCGGCCGTAAATAATCACTAAATACAAAGAAGGTACCGCCAAACACTTTTAGACCTCCATGCAGAGCCATACCGTTTAATGCTGCCCCCATTGCATGTTCACGTACACCAAACCAAATATTTCTACCACTATAATTATGTCTTGTGAGGTCTTCCTCCCCATTTATTGTAGTCTTGTTAGACCCAGCTAAATCTGCACTACCACCAAGGAAGTTAGGGATTTCTTGAGCAATTGCATTTATTACCTCACCTGAAGATGCTCTTGTAGCTAATGATTTTCCTACTTCATATTTAGGTAGATTTTCTGCCCAACCTTCTGGCAAATCCCCTCGAATTGCCATTTCTAATTCATTAGCTTCTTGCGGATACTTTTGTTTATAAGTGGTAAAAAGATTATTCCAATCACTTTCAAGTTTTTCTCCTTTAACTTGAATCTTTTCCTTGAAATCAGTATATACCTCATTAGGAACTTGGAAGTCTTCATGTCCCCATTGATAGAATTCCTTCGTTAATACTACTTCATCTTCTCCTAGTGGTGCACCATGAGAAGCTGATGAAGCCGATTTATTTGGAGAACCATAGCCAATTACTGTTTTAATTTCAATTAATGTTGGCTGTTCCGTATTTTCTTTCGCTTGTTTTATTGCAGAACGGATTTGTACTATATCATTTCCGTCCTCCACCCGAATAACCTGCCATCCATAAGATCGGAATCGTTCTTCTGTGTTATCAGAAAATGAACGGTTTAACTCTCCATCGAGAGAAATATCATTCGAATCATACAATACAACTAATTTTCCTAATCTCAAATGACCTGCTAGGGATGCTGCTTCATGAGAAATCCCTTCCATTAAATCACCATCACCAACTAGTGTATATGTATAATGGTTGATAACCTGAATATCTTCTTTATTATATTTGGCAGCTAAATGCGCTTCTGCCATCGCCATTCCAACAGACATAGCAATCCCTTGACCTAAAGGGCCAGTCGTTGCTTCAACTCCATCTGTATGATGAACTTCTGGGTGTCCTGGAGTTCTAGAGCCCCATTGACGAAACGCTTTTATATCATCTATTGTAACGTCATACCCCGATAAATGCAGTAAACTATAAAGAAGCATTGATCCATGTCCTGCTGATAAAACAAAACGATCCCTGTTAAACCATTTAGAATTCTTCGGATTATGGTTCATAAAATCTGTCCATAAAGTATATGCCATTGGAGCTGCCCCCATAGGCAATCCAGGATGACCAGAATTTGCTTTCTCAATAGCATCAATAGATAATGTACGGATTGCATTAATTGACATCTGTTCTATGTTGATTGACATAATTTCTACTCCTTTCCTTAAGTAACTAGCTATAAGTAATGACAGCCTACCATATTTCTAGTATTCCTTAATATAGCATTACTATGTCTAGTGTTTTTGGTTTCTTTCCTGCATATCACGAAGTTTTTTCGGTGTCACATCATTGCCTTTTGGATCAATAACTGTCATTGTTTTCAACTGATTTTTAAAGGAATTTCGTACATTTCCTAAATATTCTTCCCGTAATGTTTTCTGTTCTTTTTGTTCTTCCTTCGTCAATCCTTCAGCAGTTTTTGCCTTTTTAGCTAACGCATTAATTCGGTCAAGTTTATCTTGTGAAATCATATAGTAACCTCCTAGGTTCATATCATGAAAATATTAAAAAGCAAGAACATTGGATGCTCTTGCTTTTTAATATTACCTTTTCAGTTAATCTGAATCAATTATTTGGTATTCTTGATATCTTCGATGGATTGTAGCCTTCGATACTTCGTAACCCAGACCATTTAAGGTCTTTGCTATTTCACTGAACGTAAGGTTATTATTTCGTAATCGAATAATCTCTTCAATTGGCACTTCTTTCCGTTCTCTACCTGGTGATAAATGTTGATTAGTAAGGTTATGAGCAGGTTTATACCCATTAGCTATAGCCTTTTTCATTCCTCGCTTAATTTTTAAGTTATGTATCTTCCGTTGATACTCTTCAACAATCCCTACAATAGCCAGTACCATTGAATCAGATTCAGATAACTCAAGCTCCCCATCATGAATCGAACTAAAAATTTGGACGTTGAGTTTAGTTAGTTGATGAAATAAAGCTATTTTTGTATTGCCCCGGCCAAGTCTTGTCTCATCTTGAATTAAAAGAGCTTCTGCTTGTCCATTTTCAAATGACTCTAGCATATCAAAAACCCCATCACGTTCCACTTCATATCCACTTGCTCTTTCTTCTATGCACTTGATGACATTAAACTGATACCGATTAGCCAATTGAAGTAATTCTTCTTTTTGTCTAGCTAATGATGTCTCTTGAACTTTTTTATCTGTACTCACACGGCAGTAAATAATTACATTCAATTTATAATTCTCCTATTATGCACTAATTAATGAAAGGTATAAGAATCCTAATGTTAAAGCAAAACCAACAATATAAAATAAATCTGTCAAATTTACTTTACCAAACATTTCTCCATCATCCCTTCTTCTTTACATTACAAGAACCTCTGTTCGTATTTTTAGTATAACAGAACATACGCTCTTGTCAACAGTTTTTTTCGAACGAATGTTTGCTTTTTTTTCTTATCGATGATAAACTAGCAATAATAAATTATATGTGCGAGGTGTTTAATAGATGACTAAATTATCAACTAGACAACAAGCAATACTTGAATACATAAAAGAACAAGTCAAATTAAAGGGCTATCCACCATCTGTTCGAGAGATTGCTGAAGCAGTAGGCCTTGCCTCGAGCTCCACTGTTCATGGACACCTTTCTAGACTAGAAAGTAAAGGATTTATACGACGTGATCCTACTAAACCTAGAGCTATTGAAATACTAGATTTAGATGAGGAAAGTAATATTCCTAGAGACGAAGCTCGATATGCACCTGTCATTGGTAAAGTAACAGCTGGTATCCCGATAACTGCTGTTGAAAACATTGAAGAATTTGTACCAATTCCTAGTTCGACTGCAGGTCCAGATGAAAATCTATTTGTACTTGTAATTGATGGTGAGAGTATGATAGAGGCAGGTATTTTAGACGGTGATATGGTCATCGTCAAACAACAAAATACTGCTCAAAACGGTGATATTGTTGTAGCAATGACCGAAGATGACGAAGCAACTGTAAAACGATTTTTTAAAGAAAAGGATCATATTCGCTTGCAACCTGAAAATACTACGATGGAACCATTAATATATAAAAATGTATCCATACTCGGTAAAGTAGTTGGCTTGTATCGCCACATTCATTAATAAAGATATTTCCCCTATAAAATTAACTAACGCCTATTGCTCTCTTAAGCAATAGGCGTTAGTTCTAGTTATTTCAGTATAGTACTATTATTTGCAAACAAAACCGGTAAACTAAAGGGGTTGCCTTTAAATTACCGGTTTTTTATTATTAATAGTTAGTTAGATATTGATCTCTCTCCCAAGGATGGACGCTCGTTCTAAACATATCCCATTCTATCTCTTTTGCTTCAATATAGTGTTCAAATAAATGCTCACCAAGAGATTCCACGATTACTTCATCGTTTTTCAGTTCTTGTAATGCATCAATTAAAGATGATGGTAAATCTTTAATACCAACTTCATCGCGTTCTTCTTTTGACATAACATAGATGTTACGATCTACTGCAGGAGGCGGTGTTAAATTGTTACGGATTCCATCAAGACCCGCAGCTAATAATACTGATAATGCCATATAAGGATTAGCAGCTGGATCGACGCTTCTTGCTTCAACACGAGTACTTAGTCCACGAGAGTTCGGAATACGCATTAGACAGCTTCTATTAGCTGCTGACCATGCTACATAGCTTGGTGCTTCATAACCAGGTACTAGGCGTTTATAAGAGTTAACAGTAGGGTTTGTAACAGCTGTAAATCCAGTTGCATGTTTTACAATACCCGCAATAAATTGATAAGCAGTTTCGCTTAATTCTAAATCTCCACTCGGATTGTAAAATGCATTTTCATTACCTTTAAATAAAGACATATTTGTATGCATACCAGATCCGTTTACACCAAATAATGGTTTTGGCATAAATGTTGCATGTAGATTATGCTTTCTAGCAATTGTTTTAACTACTAGTTTAAATGTTTGGATATCATCAGCATGTTTTAATGCGTCGGAATATTTAAAGTCAATCTCGTGTTGCCCTGGAGCAACTTCATGGTGGGATGCTTCAATTTCAAAGCCCATTTCTTCTAATTCTAACACGATGTCACGACGGCAATTTTCTCCTAAATCAGTAGGAGCTAAGTCGAAATATCCACCATGGTCATTTAGTTCTAATGAAGGCTCTCCCTTTTCATCTAATTTGAATAGGAAAAATTCCGGTTCTGTTCCAATATTAAATGCATCAAAGCCTAATTCTTCCATTTTCTTCAGATTACGCTTTAAGTTATAACGAGGGCAACCTTCAAATGGTGTACCATCAGGACGATAAATATCACAAATAAAGCGTGCAACCTTACCTTTTTCAGAAGTCCAAGGGAACACAACAAATGTATCTAAGTCAGGATAAAGATACATGTCAGACTCTTCAATGCGAACAAAACCTTCAATTGAAGAACCGTCAAACATCATCTTATTATCAAGAGCTTTTTCCAATTGACTTAATGGGATTTCGACATTTTTAATTGTTCCTAGCATGTCTGTAAACTGAAGTCGAATAAATTTTACATTTTCTTCTTTAATCTTTCTTTCAATTTCTTCCCTAGTGTAACCCATAATTTTTCTCCTCCTAAAATTTAAAATAAAGTTAATATAGTAGGAAACTCCTTCCCTCTATACCTACTTATTTACCTATTAACAAAGAATCTAGCAAGCTCACCTTGCCTTAGGTTCGCTTTTCCAAACCGATTCGCTTCGGTAATTTCTTGTCTCAAAATCGCTCTTAGCTCTTTATCGGTTAGGTCTGATTTTTGCTTTTGAGGTAATGCTTTTTCTTCTTCTTTTTGCTCTTTTTCAGAGTCTTCTTCGTTAAGTAACAATTTGATACCAGCAAGATTTAAACCTTTGTCTAGATAATTCTTTATTTCTAGTAGTCGATCTACATCATTGAATGAGAATAGTCGTTGATTCCCCTCTGTTCGCTCTGGATGAATTAATTCATTCTCTTCGTAGTAGCGAATCTGCCTAGCGGTTAGTTCAGTAAGTTTCATTACAATACCAATTCCGAATAAAGGCATGGAGCGTCGATCTGTGTCATTCATGATTATGACCTCCCTTTACAAAATTATTATATTAAATGTGAGTTATTCTGTCAACAAAATGTTAGGTAAGTTAACATCATCTCTAAACTTTCAATTTTCTAGATTACTTTTCCTGTATTATAGCTTGTACAGCCTCGATTAACGCAATTTTTACATGGGCATATGTTAGTCCACCTTGTACAAAAGCAGTATAAGGTTCTCGAATTGGACCATCTGCAGATAGTTCAATACTAGACCCCTGAATAAATGTTCCCGCTGCCATAATCACTTCATCTTCATAGCCAGGCATTTCACTTGGATAAGGCGTAACAAAAGAATTCACCGGGGAATTTCGTTGGATTGCCTGACAAAATGCTACCATCTGTTCCGGAGTTTCAAATGTCACCGATTGGATTAAATCAGTTCGTTTCTCTTGATAGTATGGTGTTGTTACAAATCCTAACAATTCTAATAACCTAGATGTAAAGATTGCTCCTTTTAACGCCTCACCAACAATATGTGGTGATAGGAAAAAGCCCTGATACATCTCCTGAAGTAGATTGTATGTTGCTCCCAATTCTTTTCCTAACCCCGGTGCAGTGAGACGGTACGAACATAATGTAACTAGGTCATCTCGTCCAACGATATAGCCGCCACCACGTACAATTCCACCACCTGGATTTTTAATTAAAGACCCAGCCATAATGTCTGCACCAACATGTAACGGCTCCTTTTCTTCAACAAATTCTCCGTAACAGTTGTCAACAAACACTATGACATCTTCCTTTAATCCTTTAACAAAGCTTATCATTTCCGCAATTTTATCAACTGTAAAGGAAGGTCGATTTGCATATCCTTTTGAACGCTGAATAGCGACCACTTTTGTTCTATCATTTATTGCTTCTTTTATTCCAGGATAATCAATCTGACCTTCCTCTGTTAAAGATACTTCATTATATGTAATCTGAAAATCCTTGAGTGATCCAGTATTTTCTCCATCTGATCCTATTACATTTTCTAAAGTATCGTACGGTTTTCCCGTAATATAAATTAGTTCATCACCAGGTCTTAACAACCCATAAAATACTGTAGTAATTGCATGAGTTCCAGATACCAATTGTGGCCTTACTATAGCAGACTCTCCTCCGAACACATCGGCATATACAGCTTCCAATGTATCTCGTCCAATATCATCATAACCATAGCCACTTGTAGAATTAAAGTGGCTATCACTTACTTTATTATTTCGGAAAGCATCTAATACTCTTTTTTGGTTCACTTCCACTTTTTTATTAATTTCCATGTGAATTGTTGCAATGTCTTTTTCTGCTTGTTCTACGAGTCTCTCTATTTCGTTCATGTTTCTAACTTTTCTCCTTTACAATACCCTTAAGCGGATGTTCCGGACGAATAAATCCAGTTACAATATAGGATTCAGTATTTTCTTCAAATGTTTTTTCCTTAAGAATTGTCTCATGCTCAAAACGATTAAGCAAATTACCTTTATCCGCTTCGACTTTAATTTGATAAGGCTCCCATTCTTTTATCAGCACTTCTTCTATTTTCTTCACTAATCGAACTAGATCTTCATTTTCCAAAGCACTAATAATGATATAGGGCCGATTTCTCGGGATGAAATCATTTTTTATAAGATCTTTTTTATTATAAACCGTTAACATCGGTATCGAACTACTCTCTAATTCGTCGAGCAATTTTATAACCGTATCTTGATGTTGCTCATTATCTGGATGTGAACTGTCCACAACATGAAGAATAAAATCTGCTTCCTGTACTTCTTCTAAAGTAGAACGAAAGGCTGCTATCAATGTAGTTGGGAGCTGTTGAATAAATCCTACCGTATCCGTAATTAAAACTTCTAGACCGGACGTAAATTGTAATTTTCTCGTTAGAGGATCTAACGTTGCAAATAATTTATCTTCCTCTAAAGATTCGCTATCCGTTAACCGGTTGAATAATGTTGACTTTCCAGCGTTGGTGTAACCAACAATAGCAATTTGAAACACTTCATTTTGTTTTCTACGTTTACGATATTGATCACGCTGTTTTACAACTTGCTTCAACCGCCTTTTTATATCATCTATGCGTCTACGAATGTGTCGTTGATCTGTTTCCAGCTTTGTTTCACCAGGACCACGTGTACCAATACCTGCACCCAACCGAGATAATTGAACACCTTGCCCACGTAGTCGAGGTAATAAATATTGTAATTGCGCTAGTTCTACTTGAAGTTTACCCTCTTTCGTTTTTGCTCTTTTTGCGAAAATATCGAGGATAAGTTGACTTCTATCAATTACTCTTCTATCAAAGTAATCGCTTAAATTTCGTGATTGCCCAGCTGATAATTCATCATTTGATATAACTATGTCAGCTTCAAGTTCATCTATTTTTTGTTTAATTTCCTCCATTTTGCCCTCACCAATATAAAAAGCAGGATGAATTCGTTCTCTATTTTGCGTGATTACTTCTACAACAGTACCACCTGCAGTATCTACAAGTGATATAAGTTCTTCAAGTGAAGACCCAAAATAATCATCCTGCTGCTGCGGCTTTTTAACAGCTATTACAACTACTTTTTCTTCGGACATTGTACTCATTCTCTCCTTAATTGACTGCTATAATTTATGTCGCTATGTTGAGTAATAAAATTACCATATGGACTGAATGTCTTCTAGTTTTAAATCATTACCTGTTAACAATATAAGCTCATCTGGAGAGATATTATCCTTATATAATAATCGCACCGCCTGCATTCGAATCGCATGTTCTACGACATTACGGATAAATCTCGCATTAGAGAAGTTACTAGTAGGATCATTTTTTTGTTTATAGAGGAAATTTCTTAGTTTCCACTCTGCATCCTTAGATAATTGATATTCTCTTTCTGACGCCATTTGTCGCGTTATATCCATTAATTGATCTACGTCATAATCAGGGAATTCAAGTATAAACGGAAATCTAGATTTCAGACCGGGATTAAGGGTTAAAAATCTGTCCATTTCGTAAGGATACCCAGCTAATATTAATACAAAGTCATTACCACTATCTTCCATATGTTTTACGAGAGTATCAATAGCTTCCTTACCAAAATCTCGTTCTCCGCCACGTGCTAGTGAGTATGCTTCATCAATAAAAAGTACGCCACCCATCGCCTTTTGTATAAGTGCACGCGTCTTTTGAGCAGTTTGACCAATATACTCACCAACTAAATCCGCTCTTTCAGCTTCAATAAAATGTCCCTTGGATAATAAGTTCATTTCAAAATATATTTTAGCTAATTTCCTCGCCACTGTCGTTTTTCCTGTGCCAGGATTACCTTTAAAGAGCATGTGCAGAATTTGTTTGGAATTATATAGCCCCATTTGACTTCGCTTTTCATTTATAATGATAGTTGCATAGATTTCTTTTATTTTTTGTTTCAGATCACTTAATCCAACAAATGAGGATAATTCTTGATCAATATGAGCAAAAGGTTCTTTGCCTACATATTCCTCACGCTTATTGTTATCTATTTTAGCTGCTTTATTATCTTGTAATACAATATTAATTTTACCATTTTTATGATGAATCTTTTGCGTAGTCAACTTTATCACTCCTTAGTCATCTTATTATACGTTCAGAGGGATAAAGTTGTGACAAATGCCTATATCGTTTACCTGTAACGTAACATAGGTCCGCCCCCCAAAACATCATTCTATTTTGGAGGACAGACCCATTGGGAACGACACGTATTTTTAGGAATATTCCTTTTATTCTTTATCAAGATTTACATTTTTAGCTGGTGCAAAAGTAGAAATTGCATGTTTAAAAATTAACTGTTGCTTTCCTTCTGACTCCAACAATACTGTAAAATTATCAAAAGCCTTTACGATGCCTCTTAGCTGAAAACCGTTCGTAAGAAAAACAGTAACTGAAATATGCTCTTTTCTTAATTGATTTAAATATTGGTCCTGAATGTTCACAGATTGCGCCACCTAAATTTCCTCCTCTTTTCTATCTATACTATATATTTCTACTTAACTTTTAAGAAATCCTGCTAAATCAATTAAAATCTCATTAAATTTTTCACTTATTGTTAATGGAGTTAGATTATACCAATTAACTTCCATTTTGTTTTTAAACCAGGTAAACTGTCTTTTGGCAAATCGTCTAGAATTGCGTTTCAATAATTCAATCGATTCTTCTAAAGTCGTCTCTCCTCTGAAATAAGGAATCAATTCTTTATAGCCAATTGCCTTCATAGATTGGCAATTCGAATATCCTTCACTTATTAATTTATGAACTTCTTCTACTAACCCTTCCTCAACCATCAAATCAATACGATGATTAATACGTTCATATAGCATAGATCGTTCCATTTCCAATCCAATTAGCATACTATCAAAAGGCATTTCTTTTTGTTGGTGCATTTGATACTCTGTCATCGTAAGTCCAGTTTTCTCATATATTTCCAAAGCTCGAATAACCCTTCGAAAATTATTAGGATGAATCTTTTCGGCCTGTACGTGATCTATTTGTTTCAAGCGATTGTATAGAGGCTCAATTCCTTCCGCTTCCATTTCCGCTTCTAACTTTTTCGTTAAGGCATCATCTCTCTTTTCTTCTGAGAAATTATAATCGCTTAATACCGATTGTATATAAAGACCACTTCCTCCTACAATAATTGGAATGTGGTTTCTTGCTGATATTTCTTTTATGTATTGTTGAACATATTTCTTGAAGTCTGCAACAGAAAAGTTTTCATCAGGATTTTTAATATCAATCATATGATGAGGTATGCCTTGCATTTCCTCTATTTTAATCTTCGCTGTGCCGATATCCATTCCTCGATATACTTGCATAGAATCGCCACTTATAATTTCCCCATTAAATTTCTTTGCAACCTCAATACTAAGTTTCGTTTTACCTACAGCGGTTGGACCAACTATGGCAATAACTTTCTGTTTCATTCATCTTCCCCTAATATTCCATTCTTTTATTTATATGCTCGATATTGTGATAACATCCAAACATATTTTTCATAGCTTCCTAGAAGTGTAATTAGCAAATCTTTTGTTGGTTCATCATTTCTTCCTTCTGCTAATTCAAATCCTATGTCTTTAATTTCCTTTATAAGTTGTTTGTAATCATTATGTAGTTGATCTATAATTTCTTCTTCTTCATCATCAGCACTTGCTTCTACTATTGTAGCTTCCTTTAAATATTTTGACATAGTCGCTAATGGCTTACCATCTATCATCAATATTCTTTCCGCTACCGTATCCAAGTCTTCTGCAAACTTAACGTACATTTCCTCAAACAACTCATGAAGTTGAAAAAAATGTCTTCCTTGTACAAACCAATGATATCGATGCAGTTTAACATACATTACAAATTGATTAGATAGTAATTGATTTAAAAAATTGATTAGTTTTTGATTTTCCATCTGCACTCCACCTCTTTGGCTAGTAGCATTAGCTAAAACAAAGTCACATACTACCTTATTCTACCGCCTTTACTATTATCATTATCGAAGTGCAGATGAAATATACCTATTACATCACCCGTTTGAACATTTTCTCTAGTTCATAGGTTGTGAAATGAATAATAATCGGTCTACCGTGTGGACATGTAAATGGATCCGTTGTTTTCCTTAAATCTTCTAGTAAACGAAACATGTCGTCATGATTTAAATAATGATTTGCTTTAATCGAACGTTTGCAAGACATTAAAATTGCAGCTTCTTCTCGAATAGATTCTACATTAATTTTTTCATCTTGCATGATTTGCTCAATCATCTCACGAATGACTTCTTCTTCAAACCCTTTAGGAAACCAATTCGGATAAGAGCGAATGATATATGTTTGATTACCAAAATCTTCAAAGAATAACCCAACTTTTTCTAATTCGTTCTTATAATGCTCAATAAATATTGATTCCTGCTTTGAAAATTCAAAGGTGAGTGGAATTAATAGTTCCTGCACTTCATTACTTGTTCTACCTAACTTCTTCTTAAAGAATTCATATTTGATTCTTTCCTGTGCTGCATGTTGGTCTATCATGTAAAATCCGTTTTCGTTTTGAGCAAGTATATATGTTCCGTGTAGTTGACCGATAGGATACATGGTTGGCACACGTTCACGAGAAGGAATGATTTCCTCGTTTACGACTAGAATGTCATCATTTATTTCCCTCTTATCTGATACATTCTCTTCAAGTTCATTCGATTCTATCTCCTCTACCAGTATGTTTTCCATAACATGTTCAGGGCTATTTTCTGTTTTATAACTAGGAAACTTATCTAGTTGTTTAGTAGTATCTACCATTTCTTTCAGCATGTTATTATTCTTATTAAAGTCAAATGCATGTTGAAAGGATTGTTTAGGTTTTTCCACAGGCTTTTGAACTATTTCAGGTATAAGCCTTGTTTGTCTAAATGTATTCTGAATCAACTTTTCAACTAATCCAAATAGTTCCTTATCCTTACTGAACCTCGCTTCAAGTTTTGTCGGGTGAACATTGACATCCACTAGAATTGGATCCATATCAATTTTGATTACTGCGATCGGAGATCGTCCGATAGGTAGTAACGTA
This sequence comes from Ornithinibacillus jepli, assembly GCF_047228935.1. Taxonomy (NCBI): domain Bacteria; kingdom Bacillati; phylum Bacillota; class Bacilli; order Caryophanales; family Bacillaceae; genus Ornithinibacillus; species Ornithinibacillus jepli. The sequence continues at coordinate 934,920 of NZ_JBFEGG010000001.1, read as the reverse complement.
TGATAGCCACGAATTATAGCTTGACTTAAAGGTATGCTTTTTATATATCTACCATTCAAAATAATTGAGATATAATTTCTAGATGCTCGGGTGATTTCTGGTTTAGCGATATATCCACTAATCTTAAAATCTAATGTTTCTCCTTCAATCGGCAGCATCTTTCTCGCTACACCCATACCATATATTTGCGAAATTACTTGTAGCATATCTCCAGTACCAGGTGTCCTAAATAAAGGCTTGCCATTATGTGTTGCCTCAAAGCGAACCTCTGGGTGGGATAACGCCAACCTATTTAAAAGGTCGGTAATATGTCCAAGTTCAGTATGAAGTGTTTTCATATATTTAAGACGGGCTGGCGTATTGTAAAACAAATCAGATACGGTAATTTCTGTTCCTTGTCTAGCATCACTTTTCCCGCGTTCCTTAACGACTCCACCTTCAAGTGATAAGAATGTTCCAGCCGAATCACCTTGTGAAGTCTTAATTGTAAGTCTGCTAACCGATGCAATACTAGCTAAAGCCTCTCCACGGAACCCAAGCGTATTTACATGAAATAAATCCGATTCGTTTCTTATCTTACTAGTCGCATGACGAAGAAACGCTCGTTCAACATCATCTTCAGCCATGCCTTCCCCATTATCAATTATTTTAATTTCTTCAAGCCCAGCTTCATTCAATTCCACTTTTATCCAGCTGCTACCAGCATCTATACTATTTTCAACTAATTCTTTCACAACAGAAGAAGGTCTTTCAACAACCTCTCCTGCTGCTATTTTATTTGCTAATGCATCTGGCATTTGAAATATTTTCATTAGAAAGAACCCTTTCTATTTATACTGCTTTGTCTTAATATTTTGTTTCACTAACTTTTGTAATCGGTGTAACTCATTCATAGCCTCAATTGGTGTCATATCAAATAAATCAATTTGATTTAAAGCCTCTATTAATTTACCCTCTTCAGAAGCTATAGGAGTTTTCTCTTTAACTTGGTTTACTTCCTCTTCAAAAAGCGAAAGTTGATTTGATTCATTATTTCCTTGTATTCTTTCTTCAACATCATAATTTTCTAATTGATTCAAAATTACGGTTGCTCTATCAATCAATTTATCCGGCAGGCTAGCAAGTTTAGCCACATGAATACCGTAGCTTTTGTCTGCCGCACCTTCTTTAATTTGGTGAAGGAATACAACATTTCCTTCATATTCTTCTGCACGAACATGAATATTTTTAAGTCTCGATAAGTTATCTTCTAATGCTGTTAATTCATGATAGTGAGTGGAGAATAATGTTTTCGCATGGATATGATCATGAATATATTCCACTATAGCTTGCGCAAGTGCCATTCCATCATAGGTACTTGTTCCTCGTCCAATTTCATCAAGTAAAATTAGACTTCGCTCAGTTGCATGTTCGATTGCGTGATTTGCCTCAAGCATCTCTACCATAAACGTACTTTGTCCAGAAACGAGGTCATCTGCGGCACCGATACGAGTAAATATTTGATCAAAGATAATTAGTTCAGCTTCATCACACGGAACAAAACAACCAATTTGTCCCATTATCGCAATTAATGCTAGCTGTCTCATATACGTGCTTTTACCTGACATATTCGGCCCAGTAATTAAAAGTATACTCTTCTCATCATCTAAGAGAATATCATTTGGTACAAACGTACCATCATCCATAACTTGTTCAATGACGGGATGTCTACCATTTTTCACTTGAAGTTGATGTTCTGTGAAAGTTGGTCGATGATAATTATTCGCTTCACTGACAGTTGCAAAAGCTTGTAGGACATCAATCTTACTAACTACATCTGCTAAATATTGCAATCTAGGAATTTCTGATTTTATTTTTTCACGTATTTCGGTAAATAAGCTGTATTCTAGTTCCACACTTTTTTCTTCTGCTTCTAGAATAAGCTGCTCTTTCTCTTTTAATTCTGGAGTTATGAATCGTTCTGCATTGGTCAATGTTTGTTTCCGCTCATATCTTCCTTCAGGCAACAAATGTAAATTTGCTTTTGTAACTTCTATATAATAACCAAATACACGATTGTATCCAATCTTTAATGATTTAATATTCGTTTCGTGCTTTTCTTTTTGTTCCAGTTCTGCTATCCATTTCTTTCCATTCCTGGTAGCGTCTCGATAAGCGTCAAGTTGCTTGTTAAAGCCATCTTTAATAATCGACCCTTCTTTAATTGAAATTGGTGGGTCCTCCATAATACTTGTTTCCAGAATGTCTACTATGTCTTCAGGATATTCTAATTGATTCGCTAAGTTCGTTATCTCATCATTATTAATTGTTGTTAGTAATCCTCTGATTTCTGGAATCCGTTTTAATGATTTTTTTAACTGAATTAAGTCTCTTGCATTGACATTACCAAAAGCAATTCTTCCAGCTAATCGTTCTAAATCATAAACTGATTTCAAACTTTCACGAAGTGCGTCTCTTTCCATAAATGATTGATAGAACCCTTCAACTGCTTTTAGCCTTTTTTCTATTTGGATTCTATCTAGTAAAGGCCTTTCCAGCCATTTTTTTAACATCCGAGATCCCATAGCAGTTACCGTCTTGTCTAAAACCCATAAAAGACTACCATGTCTTCCCTTACGAAGTATAGTTTCCGTTAATTCCAGATTTCGTTTGGAATACATATCTAGCGAAAGATAATCATTCAGCTCCAGTATTTCAGCTTGTTTTAAATGATCTAGTGAACGCTTTTGCGTATGCTGTACATAATTTAATAACCGACTAAAAGCTTTTACTAAACGTTCATCATTGAGATTCTCACAAATATTTCGATACTCTCCGTTAAAGGTTACTTCATCCTGATAAGATAGGGTTACTTGAAGCCTGTCAATTAATTGCCTTTGTAATTCTTCAGGTAGACTGGATGAGACAACTATTTCCTTAATTGGCTGGTTATAGAATTCATGAATGACACGGTCAAAACTTGATGCAATCTGCGCTATTCTACTCTCACCAGTAGATAGGTCACAATAGACTATTACATATGAACCATCTTGAAAATGAGATAAACTAGCAATATAGTTATTGTTCCGTTCGTTTAACATTGTACTTTCCATTACCGTACCAGGAGTAATAAGTTGTACGACCTCACGCTTTACTACACCCTTAGCATTCTTAGGATCTTCCACTTGCTCACAGATGGCTACTTTATACCCTTTTTCCACTAAATTCTTTATATAATTTTCAGCTGCGTGGTATGGTACCCCACACATTGGTATGGGATTCTCTCCTCCAGAATCACGTTTAGTTAACGTGATTTCAAGTTCTCTTGATGCACGAATGGCATCTTCAAAGAACATCTCATAAAAATCTCCCAATCTAAAAAACAAAAACGCATCTTTATATTCTGCTTTAATCTTTAAATATTGTTCCATCATCGGTGTATATTTTGCCATTACAAAATCCTCCAAAAGCCTACATATTATTCTAATATTATAGCATAAAATGTAGTAGCAGAAGTGTAACTTGCGTTCAAAAAAAAACTTACGAGGAACATCCCCCGTAAGTTCATTAATCTTTACTTCTACTACTTGAGCTACTTTCTAGGAAATCTGGATTAAGATCACTTAACTCATCCTCTGTCACCGTGTAATCCCAGCTTTCCTCATCATCTTGTAATTTGTGTGCGTTAGGCTTTACTTTAACAAATACTTTCGTTTCACCAAGCACTTGCACTAAGAATTCTCTTTCAATATCTACCAGAATTTTATTTCCTTGGTTGGAAATTCTGCACTCCAAGCAATTTGGTTGTTGAAGCACTTTGCAAATCACATCATAATCATCACTAATGCAGTTTTCGTCTAATACACCTAGAGGGATAAAGTCACTGTATGTCACTCGTTCTGTTACTACCTCTGTTTTTGTATTATCATTATAAGAATACCAAATGTTAATTTCATAGCTTCCGTTAACTTCAATGGTATCTTCTGATTTTTTCTTTGCATTGTAAAGATGATTAATCACCCAGCATCCAAGGATACTTGTAGGTCTATGTGATGGCGAAACGGAATGAGTAGCTTGCGTGAATTTTTTACCCTTACCGATAACCGCTTTTGTAATTATTTCTCGATAGTCTTTATCTAGAAAACTCATAATAACGTTTACCTCCTCTTTTTTCATAGTCATTTTATGCAAGACAAATACCTAAAGTGCATAATGAATGTAGAAAGACTTGAGGAGAATGTTAAAAATTGGGCTATAACCGTTTCAGAGAACGTGTTATAGGGATATATAAAAAACAAGCAAGAAATATTATTATCTCTTGCTTGTTTTTATTAATGCTCACAACCTACACTATTTCTCTCTCCACTACCTGTTTTTCCTGATAACGGATCTCCACCTGTTGATTCAATAACTTTATTCGTAACTTCACGTGCAATTGTTTTGGAAACAAGCTGTAATACATCATTAACTACAATCTGAGTTTCTTTAAATTCTTGTACAATGGGAATTTCATCGATCTCTGCTTGTAGTCGGTCAATTTCATCCTCTATACGTTTTAAAGCTTCTCTTTTCTCATAGGCTTGGAAATTAACAGCTTGTTTCTGTAACGTCTTTATTTTTTGGATTAATTTTTGAACCTTTTTATTTTCATTTATCTTAGTTTCTACTTGCTTAAAACGATCAATTTCTTCTGTATTTGCAAGCATATCTGCAAGTTTTTTTGCTTCTTCAAGAATTTGTGTGCGTGTATATTCTGCCATTTATTTCACCTCAACTGTATTTTCGACCATGACACCATTTAAGGACCATGTTTTTGCTTCTGTTATTTTAACTTCTACAATTTTACCAATTGCCGATTTAGGTCCTTTAAAATTAACTAATTTGTTCTTTTCTGTGTATCCTGCAAGAACATTTGGATCTTTTTTGCTTTCACCTTCCACAAGTACTTTAACTATTTTATCTTCATAAGACTTCATGGAAGCAGCAGATTGTTTGTTTACTAGTTCGTTCAAACGATAAAGCCGTTGCTTTTTCACTTCTTCTGGTACGTCGTCTTTTTTCTTTGCTGCAGGAGTACCCTCACGTGGAGAATAAATAAATGTATAGGCAGCTTCAAAGCCTACTTCCTCTACTAGAGACATCGTTTCCTCAAATTGCTCCTCCGTCTCATTCGGGAACCCTACAATAATATCTGTAGTTAATGTCGCATTGGGGATTGCTTTTCTAATTTTGCGAACTAATTCAAGATAATCTTCACGAGTATATTTACGATTCATTCGCTTTAAGACTTCATTACTACCAGATTGAACTGGTAAATGAATATGGTCAAGTAGGTTACCACCTTTAGCTAATACTTCAATTAAATGATCATCGAAGTCTCTTGGATGAGATGTAGTAAAACGAACTCTTGGAATGTCAATCTTATGAATATCGTCCATTAAATCACCAAATCGATAATCAATATCTTCAAAGTCCTTCCCATAAGCATTCACATTTTGTCCGAGTAAAGTAATCTCTTGATAACCTTCTGCAGCTAGTTGACGAACTTCTTGAATAATATCCTCTGGCCTACGACTTCTTTCTTTACCACGCGTCATCGGAACAATGCAGTACGTACAGAATTTATCACAGCCATACATAATGTTAACCCATGCTTTTATTTTTCCGTTTCGAACTTTTGGAAGGTTCTCAATTATATCCCCTTCTTTAGACCAAACTTCAACCACTTGAGCTTTACCAAACATTGCATCTTTTACTAAATGCGGCAAGCGGTGGATATTATGTGTACCAAAAACTAAATCTATATGTTGATGCTTTTTCATGATACGGTCAACAACAGACTCCTCTTGGGACATACAACCACAGACCCCTAAAATTAAGTCTGGCTTCTCTACTTTTAAAGGCTTTAAATGGCCAATCTCACCAAATACTTTATTCTCTGCATTTTCACGGATTGCACAGGTGTTAAGTAAAATAAGATCTGCTTCACTAGTTTCTGTAGTAGACTCATATCCCATCTCTGTTAGTATACCTGCCATGACTTCTGTATCATGTTCATTCATTTGGCAACCATATGTACGGATAAGGAACTTTTTCCCTTTTCCGATTTCCTGCATATCTTCTGGGATGTTAAAGTCATAATGAAATTGCACTTCTTCCCTACGACGCTTTCTAGCTTTTTTTAAATCAGGTGGTTGATAACTTGTTTGAAAATATTTTGCAATTAAATCATCACTAGACATCTTCTTTATACGTTCGATATTATCTTTTTCTGAATTAATTTCAGTAGATTGAACTGGATTTATTTGTGCTTGTTCAAGTCGTTGTTTTTCATTCATCAGACGAACTCCTTTCTAATGCTCAGGAATTTAATATGTATAGTTACTCATTATTACAGTATAAAGCCTTTCATTGAATTTAACAATAAATGTGAGAAAACGACACAATAAATTTAAAACTAAATTTTAGCATAGCTTGTAATCCACGGTTCGAATATACTAGCCTTTTACTTACAGCATCATTGCGACCTATTCTCGAAAGTACCTCGTAACGTCTCCTTACCGTGGGCTGCTAATAATCTCTTAATGAAACACTTTCGAAACGAAACTTCGTGCACAGTAAAAAATGTTTATCTTTTCAAGCGGTTTGCGTGTATTTGCACTGCTTAGTCCTCTACCTAGTTTATATATATTGTCAACTATATTGGTAAGCGGAAATAAAAAAGTGCTACGCTAGGAAGCGTAGCACTATGTATACATTATGTTATCTCGGCTCAACAATTAATTTAATTGCTGTCCTTTCCTCGTTGTCAATCATAATATCTGTAAAAGCTGGAATACAAATTAAATCTACTCCACTTGGGGCCACAAATCCTCTAGCGATAGCAACTGCTTTTACGGCCTGGTTTAATGCACCAGCGCCAATAGCCTGTATTTCTGCTGTGCCACGTTCGCGTAATACGTTCGCAAGTGCTCCCGCTACTGAATTTGGGTTTGATTTAGCTGAGACCTTCAATATTTCCAATACTAGTACCTCCTTCATTTCCTATTATAGTTCTATTGCTACTATATTCTTTTAGGCGTTAGCTTATAACCTTATTATGCATCAACAATTCAAAAAATTCAAATATCCATGCTACCAGAAGGCTTTAAGAAAAGAATGGATGGTCATCATTTATGATAATTCTATCAATATTACTTGCCTTTCCATTGTCATCACTTATAGTGACTAAAACAGCGTTTAACTGATTCCTTCCATTCGTATCCGGTTCAAACCGTACAGGTAAGCTTGTTAAGAACTTTTTCAAAACTGCATCCCGTTCAACTCCTAATATTCCATCATAAGGTCCCGTCATGCCTACATCAGTAATATATGCAGTACCATTCGGTAAAATGCGATTATCTGCAGTTTGGGTATGTGTATGGGTCCCTACAACAGCACTTACACGACCATCTACATACCAACCCATAGCCTGTTTTTCACTCGTAGCTTCAGCGTGGAAGTCTAAAAAGATAATATTCGTTCTTTTCTTTGCCTCTTCAATTAGTTCATCAGCCTTTGTAAACGGATCATCAATAGCTGGTAAGAATGTGCGCCCTTGTAAATTCATAACTGCTACTTCAGTTCCATTAATATTTATAAAAGTTAATCCTTTACCAGGAGTACCTATTGGATAATTTGCTGGTCTAATTAAATTCTTAGCATCATCAATAAATTCAAAGATGTCCTTTTTGTCCCAAGTGTGATTCCCCATCGTAATCACATGTGATCCTAGTTCCATAAACTGTTTATATATTTTTTCTGTAATCCCTTTACCTGAAGCGGCATTTTCTCCATTTATAATAATCGCATGTGGTCTATATTTTTCTTTTAGTCTAGGTAAATATTCATGTACCATATCCCTTCCAGGAGAGCCAAAAACATCACCAATAAATAAAATTTTCATTGTTTTAATCATCCTTATCATTTCTATGTAGTTTTAGTTTTTCATATCCTTTAAATAATGTCAAAATAATATATGGTCTATTAGAAAATACAAAAAGTGGGGGCTTTTTATCCCCCACTTACTCCGTACATATTATTTAGCATATTCTACTGCTCTAGTTTCACGAATCACTGTCACTTTAATATGACCAGGATAATCAAGCTCACTTTCAATACGCTTACGAATATCTCGCGCAATACGTGCAGAATCTATATCATCTATTTCATCTGGCTTAACCATGATTCGAATTTCTCTACCAGCCTGTATTGCAAATGATTTTTCAACACCTGCAAATGACTCAGAAATTTCCTCTAGCTTCTCTAAACGTTTGATATAGTTTTCTAATGTCTCACTTCTAGCACCAGGGCGCGCAGCTGATAATGCATCTGCTGCAGCTACTAATACCGAAATGACGGAAGTAGCTTCTTCATCACCATGGTGAGAAGCAATCGCATTGATTACGACTTCGTGTTCTTTGTATTTCGTTGCAAGCTCTTTACCAATTTCAACGTGGCTTCCTTCTACTTCATGATCAATTGCCTTACCAATATCATGAAGCAATCCAGCTCTTCTTGCTAATCTTTCATCTTCACCTAATTCAGCAGCAAGTAAACCTGATAAATATGCAACTTCTGTTGAATGCTTCAATACATTTTGACCATAGCTTGTACGATATTTTAGGCGACCAAGGATTTTAATTAAATCAGGATGTAGACCATGAACCCCAACCTCAAATGTTGTTTCTTCCCCAACTTCTCGTATAAATTCGTCCACCTCACGACGAGCTTTATCCACCATTTCTTCAATTCTTGCTGGGTGAATTCTGCCATCCTGAACTAGTTTTTCTAACGCTATACGAGCCGTCTCTCTACGAATAGGGTCAAAACCAGAAAGTATTACAGCTTCTGGTGTATCATCAATAATTAAATCGATTCCCGTTAACGTTTCTAACGTACGAATATTTCGACCTTCACGACCAATAATACGACCTTTCATTTCATCATTTGGAAGATTCACAACAGATACAGTAGTCTCAGCAACGTGGTCTGCAGCACAGCGTTGTAAAGCTAAAGATAGAATACTTTTCGCTTTCTTATCCGCCTCTTCTTTTGCACGATTTTCAGATTCTTTTATCATAATTGCTGATTCATGTGCCAATTCCTTTTCAAGCCGCTCTAAAATGATGCTTCTTGCCTGATCAGTAGTATATCCAGAAATGCGTTCAAGCTCCGTTTGCTGCTCTTGTAGCAATACTTCCACTTTGCTTTCCATTTCTTCAATTTGTTGTTGTTTTTCTGTAAGCGATTGTTCGCGTTTTTCTAGCATCAACTCGCGCTTATCCAATGTTTCACTTTTTCTATCCAGATTTTCTTCTCTTTGCATCAGGCGATTTTCTTGCTTTTGTACTTCAGAACGACGTTCACGTAATTCCTGCTCTGTCTGCTGACGAAGTCTATGATTTTCATCCTTCGCCTCAAGAAGCGCCTCTTTTTTAGCGGCATCTGCATTTCGATGTGCTTCTTCAACTATTTGCTTCGCTAAGTTTTCCGCACTAGAAATTTTAGCCTCCGCAATAGATTTACGAATCAGATAACCAACAAACAAACCGACTATAAGGAAAATTACGGCAAGCAAAATGGAGATGAGTAGATAGTCTTCCACGTTTTCACCTCCTCTTGCTATAAAATTGTTTCGGTTCATTCATTTAAATTGTCGGCATGTACCATATTCAATGAATAATTTAAAATTCGTATAATAAAAATATAAAATTATACAATTTAATTTTATCTGTCTAGAAAAATAATGTCAAGGAATCGACAAAAATATTACAAATATTGTTTTCAAAATTTTATGTAATACAAAAAGGTCTGTCTTTCTAACATATACGTATGAGATACATACCATATATGTTAGAAAGACAGACCCCTTAATTATGTTTAAAATTTAAACATCAAGTGTTTCTTGTGTTGGCTCCCCGTCCTCTAAATCAACTTCTGCAACACCATCTAATTCATAATGATCACGGATAGCTTGATGAATCTCATCCATAATTTCTGGATTTTCTTTTAAGAATACTTTTGCATTCTCTCTTCCTTGACCTAATCTTTCGCCTTGGTACGCATACCATGCTCCACTTTTTTGTACAACATCTAAGTCTGATCCAATATCAAGTATTTCACCTTCTATAGAAATACCTTCACCATACATAATATCTACCTCTGCTGTTTTAAAAGGTGGTGCAACCTTGTTTTTTACAACTTTAATTTTTGCTCTATTACCAATCATATCATTACCTTGTTTTAACGTTTCCGCACGACGAACTTCAAGTCGAACAGATGAATAGAATTTTAATGCACGTCCACCAGGAGTGGTTTCTGGATTACCAAACATAACACCGATTTTTTCACGAACTTGGTTAATGAAAATTGCAGTGGTTTTGGATTTATTAATTGCACCTGATAATTTTCTTAATGCTTGTGACATAAGTCTAGCTTGCAGACCCATGTGAGAATCTCCCATTTCACCTTCAATTTCTGCTTTTGGTACTAAGGCTGCTACGGAGTCTACTACTAAGATGTCAACTGCCCCACTTCGAACTAATGCTTCAGCAATTTCTAATGCTTGTTCCCCTGTATCAGGCTGTGATAGTAACAATTCGTCAATATTAACACCTAATGCCCTTGCATACGTTGGATCAAGTGCATGTTCCGCATCAATAAATGCCGCTTGCCCACCCGCCTTTTGCGCTTCAGCAATAGCATGTAGAGCAACAGTTGTTTTACCTGATGACTCTGGTCCATAAATTTCAATGATTCTTCCTTTCGGATATCCACCAATCCCTAATGCAATATCTAATGCTAATGAGCCACTAGAAGTAGTTGCTAGTTTCTGGCCTGCTTGTTCTCCCAATTTCATAACAGAACCCTTACCGAACTGTTTTTCTATTTGTTTTAAAGCCATGTCTAAGGCTTGTTTTCTATCACTCAACGAAACTACCTCCTTAAATTAACTATATCTATCATACATTGTTTTCTTCATTTTGCCAAGTAAAAAAACGAATAAATGTTCCCCTTTTTTTTACTTGTTAATCTACAAAAAAATCGATTATAAGGAAAATGAATACCATATAATCGATTTTTTATGATTTATTACTTAGTGTTTCATTATTTTAGTAGATTTAATAAAATTTCGAAACCCTTTTGAACAGCACGCTGACGAATACCATTTCTATCACCAGTAAACTCAAATCTTTCTACTAGATGGTTTTTATTCTTAATATAAACAGAAATATAAACTGTACCAACAGGTTTTCCTTCTACAGAATTAGGACCGGCAACGCCAGTAAAACTTATTCCTACATTAGAACTTAGCTTATGTGCTACATTTTTTGACATTTCTAATGCACACTCACTACTAACCGTTCCATGCGACTCAAGAATTTCATCTGATACATGTAATATATCCCGTTTCAGCGATTTGTCATAACAAACAATTGAACCTATACACACATCGGAGGCACCAGAAACAGAAATAATTTTTTCAATAAATTTACCACCTGTCACGCTTTCTGCAGAAGCAATCGTATAATTGAGCATCCGTAACCTATTGATGATAGCCTTTTCTACAGTTTCATCATTCATACCAACATAATACTTTCCAACTTTAGCTAGAATTTTTTCCTTCGTCTGTTCTAATTTTATTATTGCTTCTTCCTCTTCTTTGGCTTTAACCGTTAAACGAATTATTACACCATTTGTTTGGGCTAAAGGTGCTATAGTCGGATTGTCTTGTTGATCAATTATTTCTTTTAACTCATGTTCTAGCTTTGATTCACCAATTCCAATAAAGCGAAGAACATATGATTTTATAATCTCACTAAGCTGTAATTCTTTTCTCAAAATTGGTAATACTTCCTCTAGCATCATAGCTTTCATTTCTCGAGGAACACCAGGTAAGAATATCCAAATGGTATCATTATAATGTACAAGCATTCCTGGTGCCATGCCAACCTTATTATTCACAACTATTGCTTCTTCAAAAACTCTTGCTTGCTTGCGATTATTTGGTGTCATAATAGAATGATGTTTAGCAAAAAATGCTTCAATTTTCTCCATCGATGGTTTATGCTCTATCATGTTAAAGCCACTAATTAACTGAAAAGCCTCACGTGTTAAATCATCATCGGTTGGCCCTAGACCACCAGTAACAATGACAACATCAGAACGTTCATTTGCTAAAGCAAATGTATCCTTTACCCTTGTTAGATTGTCCCCGACCACACCGTGATAAAATACATTTAATCCATATAAAGCAAGCTGTTCGGAAATCCATTGTGCATTTGTATTAGCAATTTGACCTAATAAAAGCTCAGTACCAACCGCAATAATTTCAGCTTTATTTTGATTCATTATTTCGAATCCCTCATTACATGCCAATTTTTAACGAAATAATCGTACCCTGAAAAAACTGTAAAGAATAGGGCAATATAAAGCATTACCGTTCCAAAAGGAAATCCAATAAATGAGAACGGGAAATTATGTAGTAGAAGAACAGCGATAGCAATCATTTGTGTAGCTGTTTTTAATTTTCCCATACTACCTGCCGCAAGAACGATTCCTTCACCAGCAGCAACTAAGCGTAAGCCTGTGACAGCAAATTCTCTACTAATTATAATAATTACTACCCAAGCAGGTGCTAATCCCATTTCAACTAGTAAAATTAACGCTGCAGAAACTAATAATTTATCTGCTAATGGGTCTAAAAATTTCCCTAAATTCGTAACAAGATTATGCTTTCTTGCATAATGGCCATCAATCCAATCCGTTGCAGACGCAATAATAAATAGTAATGCGCCAACAAAATGTGAAATTGGCAATGAGGAATTCCCAATATCCCATTCTCCCCAATTAAATGGAACACTCATGATTACAATAAAGATAGGTATTAACAAAATTCGAGATAAAGTTATTCTATTTGGTATATTCATTTTCCTTACTCCTTCATGATAAAGGGATAAAACCCTTCCTCAGCATACTGCTTTTAGAAGGGTTTTATCCTATTCATTTGATTCTACAACATTTAACCATAGACGTTGATGGTCAGCACCTCTTAATGATGGATCAACAGGATATTCTAATTGAACATCATTAATCTTTACAGTTAATCCGGGTGCATTACCGATATTTAATAAAATACGAGTTTCACCAGTTAGCGTTAACTCCACAGGTTGATTAGGCTTTACCATAGCACTATAAAAGCTTTGTCCATTATCGTTTTGAACATCTAACCAAACATCTTCAGTAGATGAAAACTCAAAGTTTAATTCTTCACCAGCATTCGTAACTTCCAGCTCTGATTGTGGTTTAGGTGGTACACCTTGTTCCGTTACTGTAATATTTAACTCAGGCTCCTCTTCCACATTTTCGTCTTGATTGCCACTATCGTCTGCAGGTTCTTCCTCATTTGTATCTTCATTTGACTCTTCATCAGTAGCATCATCTTCGTCCGGATTAGGATTAGGATTTGCATTATTATTTTCTGGTCGATAAAACTCACCGCCATCTGTTTGATCGGTTTGTGGAGTTTCCTCGTTTTGTTCATTAGACTTCGTGAAGAACCACCATGCTATAAAGAGAATTCCGATAATTAATATGACAACTATTAAAGTAGGAATAAATGAAAAAATAGCATTATTTTTCGTAGGCATATTATCTTTTCTTGAACGAGCAATCCTTGTATATTGTGTTGTAGTATCTTCCTCTGTCGAAGGAATATCTTGTTTGAATTCCTCCATTAGTTCATTCGGCTCTAATCCTACGGCAATAGCATATTCTTTAATAAACGCTTTAGCATAAAATTTCCCGGGTAAAACGGAGAAATTTTCTTCTTCTATTGCAACAAGATACCTCTTTTGTATCTTAGTCGTATCTTGTAGTTCTTCTAGCGAAATATCATTTGCAACTCTTGCTTCCCTTAATCTTGCACCAATACCCATAATATAACACCATCCATTTAATAATCGAACATCGAAAAGCTGTTTCCTAGGTTAAACTGTGTATTTTCAACGACATCATATGTAATTTCTTCATCTTCATCACTGCGTAGTTCTATAATATAATCAAAATCATCAATATTATACTCTGTTGATTGCACAAATATATCCGGGTGTTCTACTACTTTAATAGCCGGTAGCTGCATTATTTCACGAATTAACTGCCAATGTTTTTCACTTGCTTTTCGCTTCGACACAATACCATCAATGATAAAAATATTATCACTACTATATTCCCCTGCAATCAATTCATTTCTAACGGTTTGTTTGATTAAAGTACTCGATACAAATAACCAACGTTTATTAGCACAGACACTAGCTGCTACGATGGATTCTGTTTTTCCTACACGAGGCATTCCCCTAATACCAATTAATTTATGCCCATCCTGCTTATATAATTCAGCCATAAAATCAACTAGTAAACCTAATTCATCGCGAACAAACCGAACCGTTTTACGATCATCTGCATCTCTATGTATATATTTACCATGCCTCACTGCAAGACGATCACGCAATTTTGATTTACGTAATTTCGTTACTTGAATAGTTTCCATTGTTTGTAAAATTAATTTTAAGCGAGTTATTTGTTCATTATTATCAGAAAGTAACAACATACCTCTTCTACCGTTTTCAACACCGTTAATGGTGACAATATTGATTGATAACATTCCAAGCAAAGAAGAAATTTCTCCTAATAATCCGGGGCGATTTATTTGAATTTCGTATTCTAAGTACCACTCTGTCTTTGCCACCTAAAACGCTCCTTTGCAAAATTAACCAAAAAGTTCCTACATAATTATAATAAATGATTTTTACTATTGTTTAAAGCTATTAATGAAAATTAATACAAAAGATTTTTTATGTTTAACATAAAAGAAGCTACGAACTATGCGCAGCTTCCTTTTATTGATTGTTAAAACTTATTGATTAGCTTGATTTTGTACTAATTTAACCATTGAATTAGCAATTGCATGTTGCTCTTCTTTTGAAGCAGCATTCCATAGCTCACGAAGTATTGCCTCTTCACTGTTTTTAGCATCTACACTATTCGCAAGATAATCTCCAACCTCATAAGCAACTTGAGAAATAGTATCTTGAGACATACCTTGTGATTTTGCTTGTTCTAATCTATTTGCTAAAAATTGCTTCCATGAGTCAAAATTGTCAAGTACAGACATTTTCATTCCTCCTTCTCATGATACATGCATAGTATTTGATTTTATCCATTGATTATGCATGTAACAATACGAGTAGAGGTTTATTTTTAATCCCAACCACCAGTTACACGTAATACTTCTCCATGGATATAGGATGACTTTTTACTAAGTAAAAAGCTTACAGCATTTGCCACATCATCAGGTTTACCCGCCCGGTTAAGAGGAATATCTTCCACTAATTGTGCTTTCTCTTCGGAAGAAAGTGGATTCATTCTTGTATCAATAAATCCTGGACTTATAGCATTTACTCTAATTCCACTAGGCCCGACTTCCTTTGCTAATGCCTTTACAAATGAATTTTGTGCGCCTTTCACCGTAGAATATAATACCTCATAACTGGCACCTATCTCTCCCCATATCGAGGAAATCAAGATTATCTTCCCTGCTTTCCTTCTAATCATGGAGGGTAGTATTTTTTTGACGATAGTTAAGGGAGCTTTAACATGTATCGATAACATGTCATCAATCATTTGCTCTGGAGTTTCTTGAAACAAACCATAATAAGCAATTCCACTTGCAAAAACAACGGCTTCAATCGGATAAACGATACGCTCGAGTAAACTAGTTACTTCTTCTAATTTAGTTAGGTCTGCTTGAATAACATCTAAAAGACAATTCTCTGGAAGAACACTTTGAATTGATTCCATCTTCTTTTCATTCTGGTTATAATGAAGGATTAATGAGTACCCTTCTTTGGCTAGTTGAAGTGCTATTTGACTGCCAATTTCTCCGCTTGCTCCGATAATTAAAACATTTGTCCCCATATGTTCTCCTTATTACTGTCCAACAATTTTACAAATACCTAATCGTTCTTCCGAAATCCAGTTTTTTAAAAATTGATTGGCATCATCAACTGTTAAGCTTTGAATTGCTGGAATTAATTCAAAGAAGTCAACACCAACAGTATGATAATGAATATACTTATTCGCAATATTTTCAAGTGAGTTCATGGACCTTAACAATTGTCCTATTTTCTTCCGTTTCATCCGTTCAAAATCTTCTTCCAATATCTCTTCAGAGTTGGTTGAAAGCAGCAACTCTTTTAGCTTTTCAATAAACTCGTCCGGATTATCTGTATTTCCACCAATGATCGAATAACCGAAATTTTTTTCTAAATTCGTTTCAAAATAAAAACTAGAATCAATCATCTTTTCTTGGTAAAGTTGTTCGTAAAACTGACCACTTTTTGAAAAATAATACGTTAAAATCATGTCTTGAAGAAGGTCTTTTTTCACAAAATCTTCACCTTGTAATTCTTCTGTAGATTCTTTTATCCCCACCGTACACTTTGCAACAGAAACCGACATTTCCATTGTATTTTCTTTCTTTGCAACTTCAGCCGGTTCATCAGGATAGTCACGTTTTATTTCATCGAGTTTATCAAAACTTTTCGCTTTTTGATTTTCTTCAATTAGATTCATCATTTTCTCCGGTTCAAAATTACCAGCAATAAATAAGGTCATATTCTCGGGATGGTAAAAAGTATTATAACAAGTATAAAGGTCATCCTTCGTAATTTCATTAATCGATTCAATCGTTCCTGCAATGTCAATGTTGACAGGAGTTTCTTTAAATAAGCTTTTCAAAGTCCCCATAAACGACTGCCAATCAGGTTGATCGTCATACATTTTTATTTCTTGACCGATAATACCCTTCTCTTTCTCAACTGACTGCTCAGAAAAATAAGGGTCTTGAACAAAATCAAGTAATATTTTCACATTGTCTTCTACATTAGTAGTTGCGGAAAACAGATAGGCTGTCTTCGTAAATGATGTATATGCATTTGCAGATGCACCATTTTTACCGAAATCTGCAAATACATCCCTATCTTCTTTTTCAAACAATTTATGTTCGAGGAAATGGGCAATCCCATCTGGTACTGTTATTTTATCCTTTTCCCCAATCGGTACAAAAGTTCGATCAATAGAACCATAGTTAGTAGAGAATATAGCATAAGTTTTAGCCATTTGAGGTTTTGGTAATAAAAACACGGTTAAGCCATTTTCTAACTTTTTCTGATGTAATGTCTCATCTATATGAGAATATTGTTTTTTACCCATTACTATTTCCCCCTTCACTTGTTAGTAGATATACAGTATCTTCTTCAATTTGCTTCGCTACTTCAATAACGTCTTCCACTTTAACTGCTTTAATTTTTTCAATTAACTGATTAGGTTGTAATTCCGATTCTGAAATTACTTGCTGATAAAGCATCTCAATTATACCTTGAGGATGATCTAATGTTTCTAATAATTGATTGACAATTAAATCCTTTGTTTCTTCAAGCTCTTCTTCACTAATTTCACCATTTTTCATCGCGGTCATTTGTTGTTCGATAATTTTTCTTGCCTTTTTGTAATCATCTGGAGCAATACCGCTAAACACAAGTAACAGCCCTTTATGACTTTCTAATCTGGACGAAGCATAGTAAGCAAGACTATTTTTTTCTCGTACATTTATAAATAATTTAGAACTAGGGAAGGCACCAAATATACCATTAAATACTTGTAGAGCTGGGTAATGTTCATCATGATACAATATATTAGTACGATAGCCGATATGAAGCTTTGCTTGTTGGACACGTTGTTTATCGATTACTTCTTTAGGCTTACTCGAAGTTTTACGCTGTTCTTCTTTTACGGGGTTCACCGTTAAACTTCTATTCTCTAATGTGAAATTATTACTGATAATATTCTCCATTTTTTCTATCTCAATATCTCCAAGCACATAAACATCTACTTGATCTTCTTTTAACAAGTTCATATAATATTGATATAAATCAGAAGCAGTAATCTTGTCGAGATCTTCCTCATATCCGCTAACATGTAATTGATATGCTTCGCCTTCACACATCTCATCAATCAATCTCATATTGGCATATTTCATCTTGTCATCAATGACCGATTTGATTTTCTGTCTTAACGTATCTTTCTCGCGGTTAAAAATTTCATTATCAAAAGAATCATTACTTACATTTGGTTTAAAAATCACTTCCTTTAATAGGCGGATCGCATCCTCGATTATATTGGATTCTCCTGGAATAAATTTTTCATTTGCTACCTCTAACCGAAAACTAAGTATATGATTATTGCCTTTTTTACCACCGTCAATAGACAAAACCGCCCCGTAAAGATCATCTAAAGCGATTTGTAATTTTTTACGACTTGGATATTCTTTTGGCCCTTGCTGTAAAACATAGGGTACTAGTGCCCTTTTGGTAATCGTATTACGACTTAAAGGGGCCTTAAATTTAATGACAATGTTTACCGTTTTAAATTTATCATTCGGTATTACATGTAAATTTAAACCATTTAATTTCTTTACATCTTCTTGAATCATAGACATAGTCCTTCCTCCAATTTTATACATTCAAAACGAGCTAACCATTAGTTTGTACTTTTTTTCATATTCAATGAATGTTTTATTAATAACCATAGTTTACCATTTAAGAAGAAAACAGCAAAAAAAAAAAAACTGACTTGAAAATTTAAACTCAAGCCAGTTTTCTATAAAAATTTATCTACTTCCTTTAATATAAGGAACTCCACTTGCTTTCGGTGCATCAGCACGACCGATAAACCCAGCTAAAGCAAGAATGGTAAGAACATAAGGTGCTATAAGTAAGTACACTTGAGGGATATCCTCTAAGATTGGAATTCCAGAACTTACAATACTTAAACTTTGAGCAAACCCAAAGAATAAAGCAGCCCCCATTGCTCCTAGCGGATGCCACTTACCAAAGATTACAGCAGCAAGTGCCATAAATCCTTGCCCCACGATAGTAGAATGGGAAAAGTTGTCTACAATCGTTAAAGCAAATACCGCTCCACCTAGCCCACCTAGTGCTCCTGATAATATAACAGCAACATAACGCATTCTAGATACGTTAATACCATTCGTATCAGCTGCCATCGGATGTTCACCTACTGCACGTAATCGTAGACCAAACGCTGTTTTGTACAGAACAAACCAAACGATAATGGCAAGAACAATAGCGATATAGGAAGTAACATATATCCCTTCAAAAAAGATTGGGCCAATAATTGGTATTTCAGATAACCCTGGAATTGTAGTTGAATTAAATCCTTCTTCTACCATATCCGTTTGACCTTTTCCATACCAAATTTTTGTTAAATAAATACCTAAACCAAGTGCAAGCATATTTATTGCTACACCACTTACAGTCTGATCAGCATAAAAAGATACAGATGCTATTGCATGGATAATAGAGAAAATGGCACCTACAACTATAGCTACTAGTAAAGAAATCCATGGAGTCCAGCCCCCAAGAACATCTGCGAATGTCAGATTGAAAACTATTCCTACGAATGCACCAATAACCATTAATCCTTCTAGTCCAATATTTACAACACCTGCACGTTCACTAAACACGCCTCCCAATGCAGTAAATATTAGCGGAGCAGAAAAGAATAATACAGTTGGTATAATTAATTCAAGTAAATGCATTATTTATTTCCCTCCTTTTTAAAACGTTGTAATGCCCATCGAATAATATAACTAGATGCGACAAAGAAAATAATAATTGCTATAATGATATCTACTAATTCTGTCGGAACACCTGCACTTGGCATTTCTCCAGCACCTTCTTTTAACACACCAAATAGAATTGCTGCTAAAACTACTCCAATCGGGTTGTTAGCACCTAATAAGGCAACAGCGATACCATCAAAACCTAAGTTAGTAAATCCTGAAATAACAGATACATTTCCGTATGTTCCCAAACCTTCCATTACTCCAGCTAGTCCAGCAAAAGCACCAGAAATAACCATGGATAGGATAATACTTTTACTTACATTCATACCCGCATATTTAGAAGCATGTTTATTAAAACCAACTGCTTTTAGTTCATATCCTAAAGTAGTCCGCTCAATAATAAACCACATCACAGCTGCAGCAAAAAGAGCTATTAATATCCCGTAATGCATTCTAGAATAAAAAGTTATACTTTGTAACCATTCTGAACCTAAAGAAGCTGTATTTGCTATTTTCTCTGTAGAAGTACTATGTTCCGTTAAAACAGAGCGGACAATTTCGTTGGAGACAAACATAGCAATGTAATTCATCATTATGGTTACGATTACTTCATGAACGCCAATTTTAGCCTTCAATAATCCGGGAATTAGCCCCCATAATCCTCCAGCAATTGCTCCAGCTAAAATTGCTAATGGTAAGTGAACAATCATTGGAGCTTCAATACTAATTCCAACCCAAACTGCCGCTAACCAACCCACTATAACTTGACCTTCAGCACCAATGTTAAACAAACCTGTACGGAATGCAAAAGCGATAGCAAGTCCTGTTAATATTAATGGGGTAATTCTTCTAATAGTTTCACCGATTGTAAATGCATCATAAAAAGCTCCATTCCATAAAGCTACATACCCATCTATTGGGTTGTGACCAGAAGCAATCATAATAATTGCACCAACAATTAATCCTAAAATAACTGATATGATTGGTACGATAATACCAAATAGTCTTTTACTTGATGTCATTTGAATCACCTACCCCATTTACTGTGCTACCAGCCATTAACAGTCCTAATTCCTGCTCATTTGTATCTTCCGGCTTTAAATTGGCAACTATTTTTCCATCAAACATTACAGCAATTCGATCACTAACGTTCATAATTTCATCTAATTCAAACGATACAAGTAGGATTGCTCTACCTTTGTCACGTTCTTCTATTAATTTATTATGAATAAATTCAATTGCCCCAACATCTAGACCACGAGTAGGTTGAGCAGCAATTAATAAATCGGGTGATCGATCAATCTCACGACCAATAATTGCTTTTTGCTGATTACCACCAGAAAGTGCACGAGCAGGTGTATATTCACTCGGTGTACGTACATCATATTCATCGATAATGTTTTTGGCTTTTTCATAAATCGCTTTATAATTTAGAATCGATGCTTTTGAATATGGCTTATGGTAATACGTTTGAAGTACAATATTTGCTCCAATTGGATAATCAAGTACTAGTCCATACTTATGTCTATCCTGTGGTATATGACCTAGACCACTTTTCGTAACATTTCTAGGACTTAAATTGGTTATATTCTTTTCTTTTAATTTAATATTTCCTGAACGAGATTTACGAAGACCTGTTATCGCTTCAATTAGCTCCGACTGACCGTTACCGTCAACTCCAGCAATCCCAACTATCTCACCAGAACGTACATCTAAATTTAATCCTTTTACTAAGTCAACTTTTCTTGCGTCCTGAACATATAAATCTTCAATCTGAAGAACGACATCTTGTGGATTAGCTGGCTTTTTCTCTGTCTTAAAGCTTACTTCTCTTCCTACCATTAGAGAAGCCAATTCATCAGGATTAGTTTCGTTGACTTCTACTGTTCCGATACCTTTCCCTTTTCGAATTACTGTACAACGATCACAAACTTCCATAATCTCTTTTAATTTGTGAGTAATTAGGATTATAGACTTTCCTTCTTTAACTAAAGAACGCATAATCTCAATTAGTTCTTTAATTTCTTGAGGAGTTAATACAGCAGTCGGCTCATCGAAAATAAGTACTTCGGCACCACGATACAATGTTTTTAAAATTTCTACACGTTGCTGCATACCAACAGAAATATCACTAATTTTTGCTGAAGGGTCGACTTTCAATCCATATCTGTCAGAAATTTCTTGAATTTCTTTTTCTGCTTTCTTAAAGTTAATAGTACCTAAAGCACCTTTGGGCTCACTTCCAAGGATAATGTTTTGTGTAACCGTAAAAGGTTCGACTAACATAAAATGTTGGTGAACCATTCCAATGCCTAAGTTATTTGCTATATTTGGATTGGTAATTTTAACTGTTTCACCTTTTACCTTGATTTCACCAGATTCAGGCTGATATAACCCAAATAGAACATTCATTAAAGTAGATTTCCCTGCTCCATTCTCACCTAATAGGGCATGAATCTCACCCTTTTTTAATTGGACTGTAATGTTATCGTTTGCAACAATACCCGGGAACTCTTTTCGGATGTTTAACATTTCGATTACATATTCCACTTATGTCACCTCTCTTAAATCTCTCTTTGATTCTATAATAAAATAATATGATTTCATAAAATAAAATCACCAAATGAAAAAGATGCTAAGCATCTTCTTCATTTGAGGATCTTAAAAAGCAAAAAGATTGAGGTTGCCATAAATGGTCTAACAACCACCCAAAAGATGTGTTAGACCATTTGGACAGCCTCAAACGTTTTTTAAAGTCCTGCTTCGAATTCTTCTAATTCTTCATGAGAAGCTGGAATCTCTACTTCACCATTTAGAATTTTGTCTTTCCACTCATTAACCGTATTAATAATGTCTTCTGTCATAGCTTCCTGATTAGTTGTAGCAAAAGCAATACCGTCTTCCTCAAGACCGAATTCTAGTTGCTCTCCACCAGGAAATTCACCATTTAAAGACATAGTTGAAACTTCTTCAACAGCAACGTCTACACGTTTAATCATAGAAGTTAATGTTACATTCTGATCGCCAACTTGTCCTTCTTCATGCTGGTCACGGTCTACACCGATTACCCAAATTTCACGTTCTGGATCATTTTGTTTAATGTCTTTAGCTTGGTTGAATACTCCATTACCAGTACCACCTGAAGCGTGATAAATGACATCCACACCATTGTCATACATATTAGCTGCGATTAACTTACCTTTAGCAGCATCACCAAAGCTTTCTGCATATTGCACGTCAACTTCAATATCAGGGTTAACAGATTTAGCACCAGCAATAAACCCAGCTTCAAATTTATTAATTAATGGGGAATTGATTCCACCTACGAAACCTAATTTATTTGTTTTCGTTTTAAGAGCAGCGGCAACACCTACAAGAAATGAACCTTGATGCTCTTTGAAAGTAATACTTGCAACGTTTGGTAGGTCCACTACTTCATCAACCATACCAAAATGAGTATCTGGATTTTGTTCAGCAATAGTTGTTAAATCTTCTTTTAATTCAAAACCGATTCCATAAATTAAATTATATTTATCACGGATTAGACGAGTTAAATTAGGAACATAATCTTCCTTTGCATTCGATTGCTCGTAACGATAACCTTCATTTTCAGTTAAACCATTTTGTTCTCCGAAAGCTACTAAACCTTCCCATGCAGATTGGTTGAATGATTTGTCATCTACTCCACCTAAGTCTGTAACCATACCTACTTTAAAATCGCTTGCTTCCTCAGACCCTGCGTCATTACCAGTATCATTATTGCCACCATCAGTAGTATCAGTGTCATCTCCACCGCCACATGCTGCTAGTAATAATCCTAATCCTAAAATCAAAACAAGTAAAAAGCTTAATTTCTTCATGGATAATACCCCCTAATATTTTTTAAAATAAGTATTTGTCAATAACAACTACATCCTTAGTCCTATAAACCTCCAAGAATCACCCCCTAAAAGTAAAGTGCATTAGTTATATACGTTTCCGCAGTACGTGGAAACTAAATACGTCAGATCGAAAATAATTTAAAGAATATAAAATTGGTTTATCGTCTTCTGTATAATGCATTTGCTTAAGTAAAAGAAGCGATTGATCAAAATCGCAATTTAGTATATTGAAAATTTTTTCATGATAACTAACTGGTTCAATATAAGTAATTGCATAACTTATTCGTTTACCAGCAAAGTCTTCCATTAGCTTGAATAATGAATCTTCTTTATGTGCTTCCTCAATCGGAATTAATCCTTGTGGTACTTTATCAATACAAAATACTACTGGCATTCCATCTGCAGTACGTACCCGCTCCATTTTTACTAATTCGGTTAACGCAAATGGTTTAAATATTGTTCTCTCTTCATCCGTAGGTTCAATTAGTTCAGTAGAGTAATATTGTGATCCTGGTTTCTTACCAGCTTGTTCAATCATGTATGTTACACTGCTAAGCTGCTCAATGCCCGAGGATACAATAGGCTTTTGATTTACAAAAGTACCTACTCCATGTCTTCTTGTTACAACATTATCCTCTTCCAAAATTCTAAGTGCCTCACGCAATGTTGCCCTTGAAACGCCTAATGTTTTGGATAATTCAAATTCAGACGGTAACTTTTGATTTGCTTTATAAATACCAGTCTCTATATCTTGTTTGATTTTATCAATTACCTGCAAATATAAATGCCTAGAATCTGATTTAATGGACATAAGGTCCCCCCTAGTATTTGCTCTTAAACCATTAGGTTAACTAATTTCCGACAAATACTGACAACTCATACCTTGAATAATATATCATTAAATTGAAAACAAATAAATAGTTTTCACCAAAAATACGAAGATTATTTCATTTATTACATACTAATTCCCAAAATACTAACCTGAAGCGATTTCAATCTATTGAATAGTCATAAAAATATATCAATTTATTATTAAAAGAAGCTAGATGACAACTTTTATTTATACATTGTCACCTAGCTTTATTTTTATTCAAGAAGACTAATTATGAAGTTTTTTCTTCTGTTTGTTGAACGAGTACTGCTCTAGGTTTACTCCCTTCATAAGGACCTACTATTCCTCTTGCTTCCATTGCATCAATTAATCTTGCTGCTCTTGTATAACCAATTCTAAATCTTCTTTGTAACATCGACACACTTGCACTTTGCATTTCTGTTATTAATTGTACTGCATCATCAAAAAGCTCATCATCAACTTCTTCTACTACTTCATTTGTATCCTCTGGAATCATCTCTTCCTGATAACTTGCCTTTTGTTGTTCGATACAATGATCAACTATTCTTTCTACTTCTTCATCTGATAAAAAAGCACCTTGAACACGAATTGGCTTAGAAGAACCAACAGGAAGAAATAGCATATCCCCACGTCCTAGTAGTTTCTCTGCCCCACCTGAGTCAAGAATTGTACGAGAATCTGTTGAAGACGATACACTAAAAGCAATACGAGATGGAATATTTGCCTTGATTACCCCCGTAATGACATCTACGGAAGGTCGCTGTGTTGCAATTATAAGATGAATACCTGCGGCTCTAGCCATTTGAGCAAGTCTTGTAATGGAATCCTCTACATCACTGGAAGCAACCATCATTAAATCTGCTAATTCATCTACAATAACGACAATATACGGAAGATTAGGCTGTTGCTCTGTCTCATCAAGTGTTCGGTTGTATTTACGAACATATTCATTATACCCTTCAATGTTTCTGGTGCCCGTATCAGAAAATAACTCATATCGTCTTTCCATTTCAGACACTACTTTTTTTAAAGCTCGTGAAGCTTTTTTCGGATCCGTCACGACAGGTGCTAAAAGGTGCGGAATTCCATTATAAACATTTAACTCTACTTTCTTTGGATCTATCATCATCATTTTTACTTCATGGGGTTTTGCTCGCATTAAAATCGTTGTAATAATACCATTTACACAGACACTCTTTCCACTTCCAGTAGCACCTGCTATTAGTAAATGGGGCATTTTATTTAACTCTGCTAAAATCGCATCTCCAGAGATATCTTTCCCTAATCCAACTAAAAGTTTTGAAGCATGATTATTCGTAATGGTATCTAACACTTCTCGTAGTGACACCATTGCAATTTCTTGATTTGGTACTTCAATTCCTACAGCAGATTTACCTGGAATTGGTGCTTCAATTCGAATATCTTTTGCTGCTAATGCCAAAGCCAAATCATCATGAAGACTTACGATTTTACTAACCTTTACACCTGCTTCTGGATAAACTTCATACTTGGTAACAGCTGGACCAACATTAACTTTCGTAACTCTAGCTTTAACACCAAAGCTATGAAACGTTTTTTCTAGTTTTCTAACTACAGACTGTATTTGTGCTTTATCATGATATTGCGAATTTTGTGCCGGTTCAGTCAATAGACTTGGTGATGGTAAGATGTATTCTGGATTTTCTGCCTCTGTCATTGGCAAAACTTCAACATCATCATCTCCATCATCTACTCCTATAGCAGGTTTATTTATATTTTCAGTAGACACTTTAGGTTCCGAATTCACTTGTTCATCAAAAGCATAAGTTACAGCAGGATACTCTTCCTCTTTCGTTTCTATTATTGAATCTATAGGATTATATTCCTCTTCTATAACATCGTCTATATCTTGAGCTTTATCATTTTTTCTAGTTTTCACTTTTTCTTTCAAAGTAATAATGTTAGCTTTACTATTTTTCACCAATTTTGTACAGAAATCACCTAAAGAAAACTCAGTCAGAAAAATTAAGCCAATTAATATCGAAAAGATTGCTACAATTTTGGCACCAACAGATGAAAATAAATAATAGCAAAAGGCAAATAATAATGCCCCTATTAAACCTCCACCAGTTTGACCAGAAGTAGCATTTCCTGCAACAAAGTCAAAAAAGGTTGTCCATGTCGCCTTTAAAATAGAGGTATTACTTGAAGCCTCTAGTAAACTTTCATATGTCTGAATATGTGTATATAATAGTGTCCCTAGTAATATAATATAGAAACCGACGAATTTCTTATGTAAAAAGTTCGGATAGCGTCTTTTTACAACAATATAAAGCCCAATACATAATAAGAATAACGAGGCAGTAAAATACCATATTCCTAAAAAGAACCGAAAGATATGCTCTAATCCATTTGGAATAGCTCCACCACTAATAGCAGTAGCACCACTACCAAAGATTGCTAAAAATACAAATAATAGCCCAAGTAGTTCGAACTGGACTTGTTTCTTTAATGTACTTTTTTTCTTTTTTCTTTTTCTCTTCTTCGCCATACACTCACCCTCTTACTACTCACTGCTGATTATGAAAACAAACCCCTGCCACAAATAGGCAAGGGTATATTATCATGCTGATTAACTATAGTATATCATATATAGCCAAATTTAACGATTGCAATTATGATAGAATCGTACCTGGAGCATACTTAACATTTAAATAATCATTCGGGTCTGTTGATAATAATTGAACTAGCTGATATTCTCCATTACCATTCTTTTCTACATACACAGTTTTTCCTTCATATGTAATGCATTGTCGATTACGGAACACTATCTCATCTGTAGGAAAAACTTCAGAATCGGATAAAGGGGTATAAAGAATCATTGAATTACCTCCGGATCTTGTTGTCCATTTGTCTCATTAATTAATTCATTAACCTTTACCATAGCCTCTTTCACGCCACCTACTTCGTCTATTAATCCATATTTTACTGCATCAGTTCCAACTACATTTGTGCCAATATCTCGTGTTAGATTGCCTTTGGCAAACATTAAATCTTTAAACTTTTCCTCTTTAATATTGGAATGATTTACGACAAAGTTAATTACCCTCTCCTGCATTTTATCTAAGTATTCAAACGTTTGCGGAACACCAATTACTAGTCCTGTTAATCGAACTGGATGAATAGTCATAGTTGCAGTAGGTACGATGAAAGAGTAATTTGTTGATACTGCAATAGGGACTCCAATAGAGTGTCCACCTCCTAATACAATGGATACGGTTGGCTTGGAAAGAGATGCAATCATTTCCGATAATGCAAGTCCTGCTTCAACATCACCGCCAACAGTGTTTAATAATATAACAACTCCTTCAATTTTAGGATTCTGTTCGATAGCTATTAATTGTGGGAGTATATGCTCGTATTTAGTTGTTTTGTTTTGTGGTGGTAGTTGAATATGACCTTCAACTTGGCCGATGATTGATAATACATGGATGTTAGAGTCTGGTGCTTGTGGGACGTTGGTTTGACCTAAAGCTTGAATTTTTTGTACAAGTGATGATGGTCCACCAGATTGTTCTTCTTGTTCTTCTTTCTTCCCTGTGTCTTTTTCCATGATTGGTAAACTCCTTTCAAAAATCACTATAAATATAGTATGGGCGTTTACGATTAAATACATTCCTAAAGAAAAAGGATTCCTTTTTCTTTAGGAATCCTTACCATAACAGTATCAATTTAAAATAGCTATTAATTATAAGACAAGATTATCTAAAAGCGTTTTAAGCCTTTTCTCCTCTTCCTTTGTTAAAGGTACTAATGGTAATCGTACTGAACCGGTGTTAATACCTTTTGTTTTGAGGGCAGCTTTTACTGGAGTTGGAGACGGCGCTTCAAATAACCCATTCATTACCGGTAGTAATTTACGATGGATACGTGATGCATTACTGATATCACCTTGTTCAAATGCTGTAATCATCTCTTGCATTTCATTCCCTATGACATGACTTGCTACTGATACAATACCATCTCCACCAATAGCTAACATTGGTAAAGTTAAACCATCATCACCACTGTATACAGTGAAATCATCACTAGTATTTTCAATTATCATAGCAGCCTGATCTAAATCCCCACTTGCCTCTTTAACTGAAACGATATTTTCTATTTTACTTAATTCAATTATCGTTTCTGCAGACATTTTTACAACCGATCTACCTGGAATATTATATAACATTACTGGTAATGTTGTTTCACCAGCAATTGCTTTAAAATGCTCATATAACCCATTTTGATTCGGCTTATTGTAATAAGGAGTAACTAGCATAACAGCATCTACACCACATTTTTCTGCTTCTTTTGTCAGTTCAATTGAACTTTGCGTATTATTTCCTCCAGTTCCAGCAATAACCGGGATGCGTTTATCAACAATTTTTACTACATGTGAAAATAACTCTATCTTTTCCTTTGTAGTGAGTGTAGGTGATTCTCCTGTTGTTCCAGCTACTACTAGGCCTTCTGTTCCATTTTCAATTAAATAGTTTACTAAGTTTGTTGTTTCATCAAAGTTGATTGCTCCATTTTCATGAAAAGGAGTAATCATCGCAGTTAAAATCTTACCAAAATTCATATATACTCACCTTTCTATTATAAAGTCATGTAAAATTGTTGATTCCTTAGCTAAATCGAATTCATCGTGTAATGCATTTACTGCCTTATAAACATCTTTACTTGGTATTAATACCCAAATAGTCGTATGACTATCTGCTGACTGTAAAATTTGTACTCCCTCATTCGTTAGTGCTTGCACAATTCTTGACGCAACTCCAGGCACACCATTCATCCCAGCACCAACTACAGAAACCTTAGTACAGTTTTTTATAACTGTTGGATGGAACCCTTTATCTTCTAGCCTAGCAATGGCCTTCTTTCCTTGAATGTCCGGAACAGTGTAAACTACCCCAGTCGGAGATATATTAATAAAATCGATTGATATCCCTGCATCTGCCATAGCTTTAAATACTTCTGATTGTAACCGATATGCTTCTTTTTCCTTCGTCTGTACTTTAATTTGCGTAATATTTGCTAAATGAGCAATACCTGTTACTAATCGTTCCGACACATCTACCGCAGACTTATTACTTTGCACATTTGTCACTAATGTTCCCCCACCTTCTTTATAGGTGGAACGTACTAACACCGGTATTTTCCCGCGCATTGCAATTTCTACTGCTCTAGGGTGAATTACTTTTGCCCCTTGATAGGCCAAATTACAAATTTCTTGGTATGTGACTACATCAAGAGCACGTGCATTTTTCACTACTCTTGGATCAGCAGTCATAATCCCATTAACATCGGTAAATATTTCAATTCGTTCAGCTTTAACTGCTACACCTAATGCAGCAGCGGTCGTATCACTGCCACCACGACCTATTGTAGTAAGTTCACCAATTTCATTCTTCCCTTGAAATCCTGCTACAACTATTACGTCATTTGTCTTTAATTCATTATAAATACGTGTTGGATTCACTTCTTTTATTTTCGCTTGGTTATAATCTGCATTTGTCAGTATTCCTGCCTGTGCTCCAGTTAGCGCTACTGATTTTATCGATTTTTTCTTTAATTCATTTGATAAAACAACTGAAGAAATAATCTCACCGCAAGCCATTAGCATATCAAGTTCACGATCTGATATGGATTGCTCTGGATAATCAACCAAATTCAAAAGAGAATCGGTCGCATAGGCTGCAGGATTTCTCCCCATTGCAGATACGACAACTACAAGCTTATATTTGTTGTTTAGTGCATTTTCAATGTGTTTTATAACATGTTGTCTAGTTTGTTTACTTTGTACAGAAGTTCCACCAAATTTTTGAACTAATATCTGCACGTTTTAAACACCTCTACCTAACTAACAATTTATTTTAATAACAGGTTCTTTTTGAGGATACGTTCTGCTATTTGTACTGTATTCCATGCAGCACCTTTTAGTAGGTTATCTGATACTATCCACAAGTGAAAACCTTTATCTTCATCTAAGTCCTTTCTTACTCGGCCAACAAAGACTTCTTTTTTACCTGCTGCACTTTGTGGTGTTGGATAGACTTGATTAGTTGGATCATCCTGTAAGATAATACCTTCTGCATGATCTAGGACCTTCCATAAATCCTCTGTTGTTAATCCTTCCTTCTCTACTTCAATATATACACTTTCTGCGTGAGAAGTGAAAAATGGAAGACGCACGCAAGTCGCGGAAACTTTTAGATTTGGTTCGTGTAATATTTTTCTTGTTTCATTAATCATTTTCATTTCTTCAAATGTGTAACCATTTTCATCAAATAAATCAATTTGTGGTAACGCATTAAATGCGATAGGATAATGATTTTTATCACTTTTTACTGGTAAAATTCCTGGTACGATTTCTTCATTTCTTAATAGTTTTTCAGCTTGAGTTCTTAGCTCCTCTACAGCCTGATTTCCAGCTCCAGATACTGCTTGATAAGTGGAAACAATAACCTTATTTAAACCAAATGCATCTTTTAACGGTTTTAATGCAGCAACCATCTGTATCGTTGAACAATTCGGATTAGCAATAATCCCATTATGGGATGCTAAATCATCTTCATTTACTTCCGGTACTACTAATGGTACTCCATCGTCCATACGAAATGCACTCGTATTATCAACTACTACCGCTCCTCGTTTAACCGCTTCAGGGGCAAATTGTTTCGAAACAGCCCCACCAGCGGAAAATAATGCAATATCTATATCTTCAAAACTATCATTTGTTGCCTCTTCTACAATTATTTCTTGCTCTTTAAACGTTATGTTTGTTCCACTTGAACGCTTGGAGGATAGAAGCTTTAACTTATTTATTGGGAATTTTCTTTCCTCTAGTAATTTCACAATCTTTTGGCCTACTGCCCCTGTTGCTCCAACTACTGCTACATTATATAATTTCTCTTTTGTCATGTTGATGACTCCCTTCCCCAAGAAGAATATTGATAATTTAATACCATCTGAATCTTAACTATATATTCTATCACAGTTTAATCAGAAAAAGGTACTAATACTGGTTGCAATTGCTTTCCTTCTAATGCAGCTGAAACAGTATCTGGTAATAACTCCATTTTAGCTACAAGAGAGTTGGGTTTTTTGAATGGATCATCTTGACCATACGGTACAAAGTAGATATGTTTACTTGCCATTAAACGCATTAAATTTACTCCGTTTAAGCCAAGTGCATCGTTTGTTGAAATACCTAACACAACAGGGGAGCCATTCCGCATTGTTGCTTTCGCGGCCATTAATGGTGGAGAATCAGTTTGAGCATTAGCAAACTTACTCATGGAATTACCAGTTAAAGGAGCAATTACCATACAATCAAGTGGATGTTTGGGACCTAACGGCTCTGCCTCGGGCATTGTAGAGATGACCTTCTTTCCAGTAATGGATTCTATTCGGTCAATATGATTCTTTGCTTTACCGAATTTCGTATCCACATTCATGACCGTATAGGTTACAACAGGAACAACTTCTGCACCTAATTCCATCAACCGTTCCATTGGTCCAAACACTGCCTCATAAGTGCAATGTGACCCAGTAACACCAAATCCAATTCTTTTCCCTTTTAAATCCATTCTAATAACTCCTTTTCCTTCGTTAATATTTGAATGATGACATCTGCCAAAATCTTACCAGCAGTCTTAGGGGCTACTATACTAGGCAAACTCCTTGCTAGAATCGCCTCAATTCCTCTTTGTTTTGCAAAATCAAAATCCGTCCCACCTGGTTTTGAAGCTAAATCAATGATTACAGCATTAGAAGGAAGATTTTGTATAGCATCTTTCGTTATCACCTTAGCAGGTATCGTATTAATTAATAAGTCGCATTCACTTGTATATTCTGGTAATCGGTTTAGTGCTATTGGGGTTAAGCCCATTTCCGTTATTCTGGCTAAGTCAGTTGAGTTTTTTGTAGCAACCGATACTTTTGCCCCCAATGCCGCAAATTTATTTGCTACGGTGTTTCCCACCCTACCGAATCCAGTTACAATAACTCGTGAAGAATGGATTGTATAATCGGTATTTTCAATTGCCATCATAATGGCACCTTCTGCAGTGGGAATTGAATTATATATCGCGACATCATCTCGATCTAATAGTGGAATTAATGTTTTATTTGTTTTCTCCATTAGTTCCGAGAGATGTTTATTGGTAATTCCGGTGAAAACGATAGCTTTATCTTTCACATTACTTAACCATTCCTCTGTAATAACGATGTCTTGGTCAGAAAATATTGTTTCTACTCTGCCCTTTTCATCTGTACCCGTGATAGGCAGAATTATAATATCTAAATTCATAACATCTAATTCGTTAAAGTCTGTTTGATTTACCCCAGTAAAACCTTGCTCTAATTTGTCATATCCAACTAAAACCAAATCTATATTTTCAATAGCTTGAAGTTGTCTTATTAGTTCTAAATATCTAGCATCTCCGCCTATTACAGCTATTAATTGTTTCATTACCTAGAACACCCTCCAACTTTAAAAAAGTCATCGATGAAAACAGTTATCTCGATTTTCTTGTTAAAGCATTTTCTTTATAGCTTATGAATAAATAGGCGGTTAGTGAATGTTAGTTAATAAAATGACAAAAAAAGGCTAGTATCTCTAATAAGATACTAGCCTTACATTTAATTACTCCGCTTCAATCATGATCATATCTTCACCAATTTTTTTTATGGAATGCCAATGAATTTTCGCAACTTCCCCTTCTTTCTTTAAACCGAACCATTTGTAATTCGGGAGAAGAAAAGACTGAATTTGCCCTGTATGTTCGTCTATCTCTAAGTCGGTTTGCCCTAATATCCCTAAACGTTTTCCATTAGTGATATTAACAATTTCCTTATTACTTATATCATTATAACGCATTCCACTTATGCCCCCCCTAAAGCCATATTTATAAGAGTATATGCATGTATTAAATAGCTATGTTATCTTCTGTATAAAAAAGATGATCAGGGGCTAACCAGATCATCTTTTTATTAAATTCATTTAAATATTATTCCATTTTTGGAGCAATAAGAGCCGCCGCTGGGGGATTACTTCCAAAAGTCATTTCAATTACTTGTTTAATGGAATCATGACTAACCGCATCAATCTCTTGAATCATTTGATCAAGTGTACGATGTCTCTTTAATAATAATTCATTCCTACCATTTCGACTCATTCTACTGTTAGTACTTTCTAAACTTAACATTAAACTACCTTTAAGCTGTTCTTTACTATTTCTAAGTTCCTTATCAGTTAATCCTTTTTCAACTAAAGTTTCAACTGTGTTTTCTATCGTTTCCTTAAGTAATGGGAGCTGTTCTTTTCCAGTTCCGGCATATATCGTGAGTAGTCCATTGTCTAAGAAGGAGGAATGATAGGAAAAGACGGAATATGCAAGTCCCCTTTTTTCTCTTACTTCTTGGAAGAGTCTAGAACTCATGCTTCCTCCTAGAACGTTATTAAGGATAATTAAGCTATATACTTCATTTGAATCAACAGATAACCCATTATATCCAATACATAGATGGGCTTGTTCGGTCTCTTTATGTCGTTCAATTGTTTCACTCAAGAAAGACGGTTTTATGATGTCAGTTTTTTTTGTAGCTGATTCATAGTGTCCAAAATAATCTTCTACCTTATAAATAAACTCCTTTTCTACGTTCCCTGCAACCGATATAACGACATTTTCTGGTATGTATTGATCGTTAATGTAAGCTCGTAAAGTTTCTGGTGTAAATGTCTTTAGATGCGATTCTGTTCCTAATATAGGATAACCTAATGGATGGTTCCCATAAGAAGCTCTAGCAATTAAATCATGAACAATATCATCGGGGGTATCTTCATACATTTTGATTTCTTCATAGACTACTTTCTTTTCTCTCTCCATTTCATCGGGGTCAAACGATGAATTAAAGAACATATCCGCTAATATTTCTAGTGCATGCTCTTTATGTGTATCTAATACTTTAGCATAAAAGCATGTATATTCCTTAGATGTAAATGCATTAACCTGCCCACCTATTGAATCAAAGGCTTCAGCAATATCTGTTGCTGTACGTGTTTTTGTACCTTTGAAGAACATATGCTCAATAAAATGAGAGATACCGTTAGTTAGATCATTTTCATTTCTGGAACCTGTTAAAACCCATACACCTATTGTTACAGATCTTACGGAAGGTATTTTTTCTAGTACAATTCTTAATCCATTATTACTAGTATGTTTTTCTATCAAGGTAGTTCCTCCTGTATTAAAGCTATCGTGCTTCTGATAATAATTTATCAATTGTTCCTATTCTATATTTTTTTGCTTTTATCTCTTTTATTAAGGTCGGTAAACCTTTTACAACTGATGGGGTTGGATGCATTAAAATCGTTGCTCCGGGATGTAATTTTCCCATCACACGATTTATCATAACATCTACTGATGGGTTCTTCCAATCGATTGTATCCACACTCCAAAGGATCGTATCCATCTGAAGTTCACTGGCAACCTGTACTACTTCATCTGAAAAACTACCACTAGGTGGAGCGAACCATTTAGGAGTCTTCCCTGTAATAGCATGAATCACTTCGTTCGTATCCTGTATTTGTTTCCTTATTTCTTCACGACCTAATCTAGCCATATTTGGATGATTATAAGCATGATTACCTATAGTATGCCCTTGTTCTGCAATCATTTTCACATAATCTACATTCTCTTTTGCCCATTTACCTTCTATGAAAAATGTTGCTTTAACATTATGATCTTTTAATATTTTTAATATTTCTGGAATATGCTCTGTACCCCAAGATACATTTATCAAGAAAGATACCATCTCCTTTTCAGGATGTCCTCGATAAATAGGTGCTGGATCTAGATCTTCTAATGAAGTTTTAGGAGGGATTTGTTCATATACAATTAAGTCCTCATTAAACTTCCCATTTTTTTTCATTCGCTCATAAGATGCATTAATATTTACTTTTCGACCGTTTCTTCCCGGTATCTTCTTCCATACCCTGTCTATATATGCATCTTTTGGATTTTCGTTGTATGCAGCACTTTTCTCTTCAATCTCTTGATAAAGAGGATCTTCTGCTTTGGTAAATTCTATCGGAGCATAAACCGACTGATATTCCGCTTTAAAAGGGTTTTGATCTATATTGAACGATACCATCACAATCATTACAAATACAATTAAATTAATATAATTCCGGTACTTATTCATAACATCACTCCTCCCTTCCATATATATGAAAGTAGAGGACAAGATATGAAATGGGAAAATGAAAAAAGAAACTGGAAATCCAGCTTCTCTTGTAGAATATATTACAGTGTTGATTTTTCTGCTTTCTCTTTTTGTTCAATTAATACTGCTTTTCGAGAAAGGTTAACTCTTCCTTGATGATCGATTTCTTTAACTTTAACCATAATTTGATCACCAATCTTCACGACATCTTCTACTTTATTGGTTCTTTCCTCTGCAAGTTCAGATATGTGTACTAAACCATCTTTACCTTTGAAAATTTCAACAAATGCGCCAAATTTTTCAATACGTTTAACCGTACCTAAATAGACTTGACCAACTTCTACTTCACGAACAATATCTTCAATGATTTGTTTCGCCTTTTCATTCATTGTAGAATCAGTAGAAGAAATAAACACACTACCATCTTGTTCAATGTCAATTTTAACACCAGTTTCTTCAATGATTTTATTAATTTGCTTTCCGCTAGGTCCAATAACATCACGAATCTTATCTGGATGGATAGACATCGTTAAAATTTTCGGTGCATATTGAGACAATTCATTTTTTGGTTCACTAATTGTTTTCATCATTGATTCTAGAATCTGCATACGACCTTTTTTCGCTTGTGTTAGTGCTTCTTCTAGAATTTCCTTAGATAGACCATCAATTTTAATATCCATTTGAAGTGCTGTAACTCCTTTACTAGTTCCAGCAACTTTAAAGTCCATATCACCTAATGCATCTTCCATACCTTGGATATCAGTAAGAATCGTATAGTCATCACCAGATTTTACAAGTCCCATAGCTATACCAGCAACTGGTGCAATAATCGGTACACCTGCGTCCATCATCGCTAATGTACTCGCACAAATACTTGCTTGAGATGTTGAACCATTTGATTCTAATACTTCTGATACTAGACGAATCGTATATGGGAAATCTTTTTCAGATGGAATAACTTTTTCAAGAGCTCTTTCACCTAGTGCACCGTGTCCAATTTCACGGCGACCTGGTCCACGCATTGGTCCAGTTTCCCCAACACTGTATTGTGGGAAGTTATAATGGTGCATGAAGCGTTTAGATTCTTCTAAGTCTAAACCATCCAAAATTTGTACGTCTCCTAAAGCTCCTAGGGTACAAACGCTTAAAGCTTGGGTTTGTCCACGAGTAAACAAACCGGAACCATGTGCTCTTGGTAGAACGCCTACACGAGATGATAGTGGACGAATTTCATCAACTTTACGTCCATCTGGGCGAACTTTATCTTTCGTAATTAATCGGCGAACTTCTTCTTTCACCATTTTATCTAATATGGAATTAACTTGTGAGATAACCTCAGAATCTTCTTCTTCATAGGAAGCTAATATTTCTTTTTTCACTTCGCTAATAGCATCTTCTCTGGCATGTTTTTCTTTTACTTGAATAGCTGCAAGTAATTTTTCTTTTGCTTCTTGTTCTACTTTTTCTTTTAAGTCTTTATCAAACTCAAACAGAACAAATTCAGACTTAACTGGCTGGATAGCTTGGACAATTTCTTCTTGGAAAGCTACTAATCGTTTAATCTCCTCATGGCCAAACATTATCGCTTCTAACATTACCTCTTCAGGCACTTCATTTGCACCTGCTTCTACCATGTTAATAGCATCCTTTGTACCAGCTACTGTTAATTCAATATCACTTTTTGCTTCTTGTTCAACCGTTGGATTAATAATAAATTCACCATCGACACGTCCAACATGAACACCAGCAATTGGTTGTTCAAATGGAATATTGGAAATCGATAAGGCTATTGATGAACCTACCATCGCAGCAATCTCAGTAGAGCAGTCTTGATCCACACTCATTACAGTACTAATTACTTGTACTTCATTTCGATATCCATCCGGAAATAGTGGACGAATCGGTCTGTCAATTAATCTTGATGCGAGTATCGCTTTTTCACTTGGTCTACCCTCACGTTTAATAAATCCACCAGGAATTTTACCTACTGCATATAATCGTTCTTCATAGTTTACAGTTAAAGGGAAAAATGGTAAATCCTTTGGTTCTTTTGATGCAGTCGCTACGGCAAGTACAGATGAATCACCATATTGGACCATACAAGCACCACTTGCTTGCTTCGCTAATTCTCCAATTTCTACAACAAACGGTTTCCCGGCTATTTCTGTGGAGAATACTTGTTTTTCTTCTGCCATAAGTTTAAGTACTCCTTTCATAAAACACTTCTATTCTTTATTTTATACTTAATAAACATGAATGTAAATTTCATCTATGTATTAACGTAGAAAAAAAGCAGGATTACTCCTGCTTTTTACATTATCTACGTAAGCCAAGTTTTTTAATTAATTCACGGTAACGTGTAACGTCTTTATTACGTAAGTAGTTAAGTAAGTTACGACGCTTACCAACCATTTTTAAAAGACCACGACGTGAATGATGATCTTTTTTATGAATTCTTAAATGCTCGTTTAGTGTATTGATTTCTTCTGTTAATACAGCAATTTGTACTTCTGGAGAACCAGTATCACTTTCGTGAACCTTGAATTCATTAATGATTTCATTCTTACGTTCTTTTGTAATAGCCATGTATGGCCACCTCCTAATTACTTTTGATATCCCCTGTCCCCTAGCAAACGTCGGAGTTTCGATTTGCCAAGCGAAGGTTTTAACTGTTATAGCTTACATCTTTTTAAGAAAAAAAGCAAGAGATTATTATAAAGAATTCCTATACAAACTAAATAAGTGAAGATAAATAGTTACGAATTAACCTTTCATCTTGTTCCATTTGTTGAATAAGTTCTTCTACACTATTAAATTTTTCCTCATCTCGGAAAAACTTATACCATTCTATTAATAATTCTTTTCCATACAAATTATCATCGAAATCTAAAATATTCACTTCAAGAGAAAGACTTGTTCGTTTTTCCGTGAAAGTGGGGTTTATCCCAAGACTAGCCATACCTTTATAGCGTATACCATCTATCAATACTCCTACAGCATATATACCGGGTTTTGGTAGTAAAGCTTCTTGAGAGTAGTTTATATTTGCAGTTGGGTAACCAATCTCTCTTCCTC
Source organism: Ornithinibacillus jepli (assembly GCF_047228935.1). Classification (NCBI taxonomy): domain Bacteria; kingdom Bacillati; phylum Bacillota; class Bacilli; order Caryophanales; family Bacillaceae; genus Ornithinibacillus; species Ornithinibacillus jepli. The sequence continues at coordinate 896,132 of NZ_JBFEGG010000001.1, read as the reverse complement.
TTTTATCTCCCTCAATTACTATACCAATCGTTACTAGTGCTCTCCCTAATAATTCATTTACTTTCTCAACATCACCAGATGCTAATAATTTTCTAATCTTAGTAGAGCTAACCTTTTCATTATCTAGAGATACTTGATCAATAACACTATAATCAAATAATCCACGAGAATACTCCTCTATATCCCACATATTGCCTTTACCTTTATGACCGTATGTAAAATCAAAGCCGGCAACTACATGCTTAATATGTAAACCGATAATAAAATGATCGATAAATTCCTGAGGCGATAATGACGATAATTGCTTATTGAATGTAATAATATATAATTTGTCAACACCAAGTTCTTGTAATACCGCTTCTTTTTCCTTTTGTGGAGTTATATATTTCACATCGTGATTATTCCTTAAAACAACAGATGGATGTGGATAAAAAGTAATGACTGCACTTTCCATATTCTTTTCGTTTGCTATTGAAACGGCCTGTTTAATGACTGCTTGATGTCCTTTATGAATGCCATCAAAAAATCCTAAAGCGGCTACCGACTCTTTTAATTCTTCTTTTTTAATTGAATGGGGATACGATATTTCAATAGTCTTCATGTTTTCACCTACACTTTCATTATTCGCTGAAGACGCGAACCGGTTTTATTTCATGCTCTTTTTCAGGATGTATGGAATAAATTGCTAATAATCTCTCTCCGTGCATTACTTTAAACGGATTGGTCTGTAAAGCTTGATCTGGCATTTTAAGTTTTTGCCCATTTAATACTTTTTGTTTTACATATTCATCAACATAATATGCGTCAAGATGAGTTAGACCTTTTGTAATCGGTAACAGAAGACTTTGTCCTTCTCCATTAGAACATGCCTCTTCTATTGTTTCAAAATCTACCGTATCATGCCTATGTATTGCCCCTGTTTCTTCACGGACTAAATCAGACATATGGGCTGGATATCCTAATTGTTTTCCTATATCTACACATAACGTTCTTACATAGGTCCCTTTGGAACATATTACGTTGAAACGAATGGTATTCCTTTTGTCTTCAGAAGTAAGGTAGTTAATATCATGGATTACTACTTTTCTCTTTGGACGTTCAACATGCTGATTAGCACGTGCATATTCGTATAATTTTTTACCATTAACTTTCACGGCTGAATACATTGGTGGAATTTGGACAATCTCACCCTTAAAAGATTGTAACACGTTTTCTATTTCCTGTTTAGATGGAAATTTTTTTACTTCTACTTTTTCTACTATGTTTCCATGCGCATCTTCCGTTTCTGTTGAAGCTCCTAATGTGAGCTCTGCTACATACACTTTTGTTGTATCTGTAAGAAACTGGACGATTTTCGTAGCTTGACCGATACATATTGGTAAAACACCCTCTACTTCAGGGTCAAGTGTTCCTGTATGTCCTACTTTTTTTGTTCGATACAATTTCCTTATTTTCATCACACAATCATGGGAAGTAAATCCCTTTGGCTTCCAAAGTGGTAAAATACCATCCATTAAATAAATACCCCCAAAAAGTCTAGTCTTAATAAAAATCTGACCCACAAAGAGCCAGATTTTATTTTTAGACTATTGAATTATTGCTTGTTTAAATCACGTAAAATAGTTTCGATACGATTTCCATATTCAAGTGCTTCATCAAATTCAAACGTAATCTCAGGTGTTTTTCTTAATCGGATTCGATTCCCAATTTCAGAACGGATAAATCCTTTTGCCTTTGCTAGACCAAGTAATGTATCCTTTTTCTTAGAATCATCCCCAAGTACTGATATATATACAGTTGCTTGTTGCAAGTCACCTGTAACTTCAACATCTGTTACTGTAACAAAACCAACACGAGGGTCTTTAATCTTTCTTGTTAAGATTTCACCAAGTTCTTTTTTCATTTGTTCCGCCACTCGATTTGCTCGTACGTTACTCATAGCAATCACCTCTTCATTTAAGCACCTGTATTCCGAAATAGCTATACAATTTCTAAATTCGAGATCGTTCTTTCTAATTCGGAATACGTATCAATTACTCGAAGTACTTCCTGCATTACTTGCTCACCATGGCTGCGTTCATTTGTTATCGTTACGATGCCTAACTTTGTACGTTGCCAGAGATCATGATAATCAAGTTCTGTTACCGCAACATTTAGCTCATTTCTTAATTTCGCTAATAATCGTTTGATAATGGAACGTTTATCTTTCAATGAGTGACCGTCGTACATCATGCATTCTACTTCAAGAAAGAAAATCATTTACGTTCAATTTCCTCCATGACAAATGCCTCAATAATGTCGCCTTCTTTAATATCATTATAATTCTTAATTGTGATACCACATTCATAATTTTGAGCAACTTCTTTTACATCATCTTTAAAACGTTTTAACGTATCGATTTCACCTTCAAAAACAACAACTCCGTTACGAATTAGGCGAATTCCAGCATCACGTGTTAATTTACCATCTGTTACATAACTACCAGCAATTGTTCCGACTTTGGAAACTTTAAATGTTTCACGAACTTCTGCTTGCCCAATAACTTTTTCTTCGAATTCTGGATCAAGCATCCCTTTCATTGCTGATTCAATTTCTTCAATAACTTTATAAATGATACGGTGAAGACGAATATCAACTTTCTCGTTTTCTGCCGTGTTTTTAGCATTTGCATCAGGACGGACGTTGAATCCAATTACAATCGCATTAGAAGCTGAGGCTAATATAATATCTGATTCCGTAATTGCACCGACACCAGTGTGTATAATTTTAATTTTGACACCCTCTACTTCAATCTTTTGAAGTGACGATGCAAGTGCTTCTACAGAGCCTTGAACGTCAGCCTTAATAATTACGTTGATTTCTTTCATTTCACCTTGCTTGATTTGTTCAAATAAATCATCCAAGCTAACTTTATTTGTTTCAGAGCGATTCTCTTGGATTTGTTTTTGTTGACGAGCTTCTCCGATTTGTCGAGCAGTTTTTTCATCATCAAATACTAGGAATTGGTCTCCAGCTTGTGGTACTTCATTTAACCCAGTAATTTCTACAGGAGTAGATGGCCCTGCTTCTTTAACACGTTGACCAAGGTCGTTTACCATTGCACGTACACGACCAAATGTATTACCAACAACAATCGGATCCCCTACACGAAGTGTCCCATTTTGCACTAGCAATGTTGCAACAGATCCACGCCCCTTATCAAGCTGTGCCTCAATAACAGTACCAGTTGCATTACGATTTGGATTTGCTTTTAGTTCTTCAACTTCTGTTACAAGAACAATCATTTCAAGAAGATCATCAATGCCTTCACCTTTTAATGCTGATAGCGGAACGAATATCGTATCTCCGCCCCAATCTTCAGGAACTAATTCATACTCTGTTAATTCCTGCATCACACGATCAGGGTTAGCAGATTCTTTATCCATTTTGTTTACAGCAATTATAATCGGTACTTCTGCTGCTTTAGCATGGTTAATTGCCTCTACTGTCTGTGGCATTACACCATCATCTGCGGCTACGACGATAATTGCAATATCTGTAACTTGAGCACCGCGTGAACGCATGCTTGTAAACGCTGCGTGTCCTGGTGTATCAAGGAAAGTAATTTTTTTACCATCCTTTTTAACTTGATACGCTCCAATATGTTGGGTAATACCACCTGCTTCACCAGCAGTAACCTTTGTATTACGTATAGAGTCAAGTAGTGTCGTTTTCCCATGGTCAACGTGCCCCATAATGGTCACAACAGCTGGTCTTTCCACTAATACAGAATCGTCATCTTCTTCCATGTATTTATCAAGGTCTGTATCCTCTAAAATTATTACCTTTTCAACCTCAACGTCAAATTCTGCGCAAATTAATTCAATCGCGTCATCATCAAGGTCTTGGTTTTTCGTTGCCATAACACCTAAGAACATAAGTTTCTTAATTATTTCAGAAGCTTCCTTGTTTAGTTTTTCAGCCAACTCACTTACAGTCAATGTGCCAGAATACTTAATTTCTTTTGGTGTTTCTTTGACAACTGGCTGTTGAGCGACTTGTTTATTAGGTTTGTTCTTTTTGTTTTTTGGTCCTTTATTATGTTGTTTATTATTGTTGTTTGGTTTCTGGTTGTTAGTATTCATTTGTTTTTTAGTATGTTGTACTTGCTTGTTTGTATTCGGATTTGAGTTCAAATTTGATCCTTTTTCTTTTTTATTTTCCTGATGATTAGTTTTTTTCTCAGGATTTGGTTGTTTTGTTGATTTTGTTTGATTGCTTTGGTTTTTAGAGAATCTTTGGTTTAATTTCGTTATCGTATCATCTTCAATTGTTGACATATGATTAGAAACTTCAATATTATTCTCTTTCAAAAAATTTATTACATCTTTACTTGTGACATTTTGTTGTTTCGCATATTCATATACACGCATTTTACGCATACGTTCACCCCCGAATTTATTTACCCGAGTAGAGATTCTAATTTTTTGGCAAAACCTTCTTCTAAAATTGCAATAGCTACTCTATGGGATTTTCCGATAGCATTTGATAATGTATCTCGGTCATCGGACACAATCACATATGGAACATCATATGAATTACATTTATCCGTAAGCTTTTTTCGTGTTTGTGGACCTACATCATTTGCTATAAGTACTAATTTTGCTCGCTTTTTCTGTATGTCTTTGACGATAGTTTCTTCCCCTGTAGAACATTTACCTGCTCGAAATGCTATACCTATAATATTTAAATAATTACTTTTCATTTTGATCACTTACAAGTGTTCTTAATTCTTCATAAATGGAAGCATTAATTTCCGCATTCAAATGCTTACTTAAAACACCTATCTTTTCAGCTTTATTAATTACCTCAAGGTCTCTTGTTAGATAAGCTCCTCTACCATTTTTCTTCCCAGTAGAATCTACAAAGACCTCTCCTTCTTTGTTACGAACCACACGGATAAGCTCTTTCTTAGGTCTCATTTCGTTAGTAACGACACATTTACGCTCTGGAGTTTTTCGTTTTCCAACCATACTTCCCTCTCCCTTATTCGAATAAATCCTCTTCGACTTCTGCGTAATCTGTATTTTCTTCTTCCGTTAATAAGCCTTCTTCACGTGCCTCTGATTCACTTTTAATATCAATTTTCCAGCCAGTAAGTTTTGCAGCAAGACGTGCATTTTGCCCGCGCTTTCCGATAGCAAGAGATAATTGATAATCTGGCACGATAACCGTAGTAGATTTTTCTTCTTCATTTACTAATACTCGAATAACTTTAGACGGACTTAGCGCATTAGAAACGTATACAACAGGGTCTTCAGACCACTCAACTATATCAATTTTTTCTCCTTTTAATTCATTCACAATCGCTTGTACACGCTGACCTTTTTGTCCTACACATGAGCCGACTGGATCAATCTCTTGGTCTTCTGCAAATACAGCTATTTTAGAACGATCTCCCGCTTCTCTTGCAACAGACTTAATTTCAACAATCCCGTCATAAATTTCGGGTACTTCCATTTCAAATAATCGTTTCAGTAAACCAGGATGTGATCTAGAAATAAAGATTTGTGGTCCCTTACTTGTGTTTTCAACTTTAGTGACAAACACTTTTAATCGATCATGAACCTGATAATCTTCTGTTGGCATTTGCTCAGACTCCGGTAGTTTTGCTTCTATCTTACCTAAATTCACGTAAACAAATCGCGGATCAATTCGTTGAATGATACCCGTCATAACATCTTCTTCACGGTCAGCATACTCGCTGAATATCACGCCTCTTTCCGCTTCACGAACTCGTTGAGTTACAACCTGCTTAGCAGCTTGGGCAGCAATTCTACCAAAATCCTTTGGAGTTACTTCTACCTCAATAACATCTTCAACTTCATAGTTAGGATCAATTTTCTTAGCTTCATCTAACGAAATTTCTTGTTGGCTATCTTCTACTTCTTCTACAACAGTTTTTCGTGAGAAAACTCGCATTGTACCAGATGCTTCATTTAACTCCACACGAACATTTGTAGCAGACTTAAAATTCTTTTTATAAGCTGATATTAAAGCAGCTTCTAAAGCCTCAATTAAGATTTCCTTATCAATACCTTTTTCTTTACCCAAATTTTCAATTGCATCAAACAATTGACTGCTCATTTTCTACTTTTCCCCCTTATAGTGCAACTGCGAGTCTCGCTTTTGCTATTTTCTCAAATGGAATCTCTATTTGTTGCTTTCGTGTTTTCACTTTGTACTCAATGGTAGCAATATTATTTGAGAAGCTGATCAAGATTCCTTCGTATGCCTTTTCGCCATTGATTGGTTCAAATAACTTTACATAAACATTTTTGTTTACACTTTTTGCAAAGTCCTCTACAGTTTTTAATGGGCGTTCTACTCCCGGTGAGGAAACTTCTAGGAAATACGCTTCCTTAATTGGGTCAACTTCATCTAACTTTTCACTCAATTGTTCGGACACTTCGCCACATTCTGTTATATCTATTCCGCCTTCTTTATCAATAAAAACTCTTAAAAACCAATTCTTACCTTCTTTTACATATTCGATATCAACTAATTCTAGATTCTTTTCTTCTAAAATTGGCCGAACCAATTCTTCTGTAGTGTTAACAACCTGAGAGCTCAAATCTTACCTTCCTCCTTTTATCTCTAGCTGTACTTACTATTCTTATTATTGACTAACTACCTGTTTTTCATTTCATAGCAAAACAATATAAAACCCTTGCCAAGAAGGCAAGGGAAGTTTACACAAGGTAGGCAGATTACGAAGAAAGAGTGGGAGATGCCCACTCTTTAGTCCGATACTATCGATACTTACTTCTAAAATATACCATAAGTAATAATTGCTTGCAAGAAGTTAACGGAAAAACACTTACATTTCTTTATTTGGAAAATAAATCAACTAAAGATTCTTTATTACTTTTACTATTATCAAGTTTTAAATAATCCTGTAATGCCTTTTGAAGTGATGCCTTAGTAGTTGCTTTTCCACCGAATTCAACATCAAGTTTAATCATGTTTCGTACAATTTCTGGGCGTAAACCAGTAATAACTAGTTCACTTCCCATCATCGCCACACCATCTAATAATTTTAAGAATAACTTAATTGCTTCATTATCCATCTCCGCAATTCCTGATAGGTCCATTATTAATGTTTGGATTCTAAGTCTTCCTACCTCCAGCAATACCTTTTCCTCAATAATATTTGCTCGATTCGTATCAATTGTACCAATTAAAGGTAATATACATACATCTTCTGTGATAGGAATAATAGGCACAGAAAGATTATTAACCAACTTTTGTTGTCTTTCTATTAATTCATCTTTATATTTTGAGTAGCTTATAAAAAAACTATTTGTAAATGAATCAATTAGTTCATTATAATTACTAGTTTCTACGTAGAAACTTTCACTGTCTTTCTCGTTATTTCCTAATAAAACATCAAAATGATGTAAAAACTCCCAAAAAGTTTTACGTATGGCACGAATCCATTCCAATTTAAAACTAAGGGTCATCGCATGTTTTGCCCAAACAATACCTTCTCTTTTTGCAAATTCTTCTACTTCCTTAAACTTACGATCCACAACTAATAGTACTAAATGGTGGGCATTATCTAATAGATTAATATTACCAATTAAATGTATTTCATTTATCTTATCCCGAACGTTTACCGCCACGCTAAGAAGTCTTTCTTCAAAAGGAGTACGATTTAGCATAAGGAATTCATGAATATCATCGCTTTTAATCAAATCTGGCATCATTGATCACATCCTTATCTTTTTATCCATGCTTATGTATGTATTACTATATCACACTCGAATTTATTACAATTATATCTAAGGATGAAAGGTTCTATCAAGAAATATCATAACCTAGGTTTAAGGAAGAAAATGAGAGGTGATCCCTTCATGAATAAATACCACAAAAGGAAACCTCTCAAACCAAATTCTAAAATTACTTGTTTGAAATTTAGAATAAAGATAATTGATTTTTCTCTTCCATACCTTCTAGACAACCATGATTGTCCAAATATTCAAGAACCGTTTTCGAAATCTTACTTCTTTCACGTAAATCTTCTTTGGAAAGAAACTCGCCTTCTTCTCTAGCATTCACGATATTTATCGCCGCATTCGTTCCTAAGCCTTCTACAGCGTTAAACGGCGGAATCAATGTGTTCCCGTCTACTACAAATTCTGAAGCTTTAGACTTATAAAGATCAACTTTTTGGAACGAAAATCCTCTCTCACACATCTCAAGTGCAACTTCAAGAACCGTAAGTAAACTTTTTTCTTTAGGTGATGCATCATTTCCCTTTATATTGATTGCTTCAATACGCTTACGAATAGCTTCTGACCCTTTTACCATTGTATCCAAGTCAAAGTCACTAGCACGAACTGTAAAATATGCAGCATAAAAGAAGATTGGATGATGTACTTTGAAATAAGCTATACGTACTGCCATTAACACATAAGCTGCAGCGTGTGCTTTAGGGAACATGTATTTAATTTTTTTACAAGATTCTACATACCAATCTGGTACATTATGCTTTTTCATTTCAACAATCCACTCGTCCTGCAATCCTTTACCCTTACGCACTGATTCCATAATCTTAAATGCAAGTGAAGCTTCCAAGCCTTTATGCATTAAATAAACCATAATATCGTCACGACAACCAATTACTTCAGGAAGTTGACAAATTCCCTCATTGATTAACTCTTGAGCATTTCCTAACCATACATCCGTACCATGTGATAAGCCAGATATAATAACTAATTCTGCAAAAGTTTTTGGTTTTGTATCTTCTAGCATTTGACGTACGAACTTTGTACCAAATTCTGGTACACCTAATGTACCCGTCTTACTATTAATTTGTTCTGGTGTTACTCCTAAAGACTCCGTACTCGAAAAGATTTTCATTACCTCTTTATCATCTGTCGGAATAGTCTTCGGGTCGATTCCACTTAAATCCTGAAGCATACGAATAACAGTCGGATCATCGTGTCCTAGTATATCGAGCTTCAATAAATTGTCATGAATAGAATGGAAATCAAAATGTGTTGTTTTCCATTCACTTTTTCGATCATCTGCTGGAAATTGAATCGGTGTAAAGTCATAGATTTCCATATAATCAGGAACTACAATAATACCTCCTGGATGCTGACCAGTAGTACGTTTTACACCAGTACAACCCTTCACTAATCGATCTACCTCTGCATGTTTAAAGACAAGATTCTTATCAGATGCGTAACCTTTTACATACCCGTAAGCAGTCTTTTCAGCAATAGTACCAATTGTACCTGCACGATAAACATAATCCTCTCCGAATAATACCTTCGTGTAATTATGTGCCTTTGGCTGGTATTCACCAGAGAAATTCAAATCGATATCTGGTACCTTATCCCCTTTAAATCCTAAGAATGTCTCAAACGGTATATCCTGTCCATCCTTATCTAGTGATGTACCGCATGTAGGACAATCTTTATCAGGTAAATCAAATCCACTAGCATAAGAACCATCTGTAATAAATTCATTATAATGACATTCCGGACAAACATAATGAGGCGGTAAAGGATTAACTTCTGTAATTTCGGTCATCGTTGCTACAAATGAAGATCCGACAGATCCCCTTGAACCTACTAAATAACCATCATCTAATGATTTTTTTACTAGTTTATGAGAAATTAAGTAAATAACAGAAAATCCATTACTAATAATGCTATCTAATTCTTTTTCCAATCGATCCGTAACGATTTTGGGAATTGATTCACCATAAATGAACTTCGCTCGTGTATAGCATAAGTTTCTAATTTCTTCATCTGCACCTTCAATTTTGGGTGTATATAATTCATCTTTCACAGGTGAGATGTCTTCTATTTCATCTGCTAACGCCTGTGTATTAAGAACAACAATTTCCTTTGCCTTCTCTTCTCCTAAAAAGCTAAAACATTCCAACATCTCATTCGTAGTTCGAAATGGAGTATCTGGTAAAGTAACCCTGTTTAGTGGATTACCAGCTTGTGATGCTATTAATATTTGACGATACATTTTCTCATGATCATCAATATAATGAACATTTCCACTTGCAATAACCTTTTTATCCAAACGTTCTCCTAAAGCAACTAATTTTTTTATAATGTCTAAAATTTGCGCTTCATTTTGAACAAGCTCTCTATCCATAAGATGAGTATAATTGCTTGGTGGTTGAACTTCTATATAATCATAAAACTCTGCTACTTTCTCCGCTTCTTCACTAGACGTTTGCATCATCGTTTCAAATACTTCACCTTTATCACATGCAGACCCAACTAAAATACCAGTACGATACTTTTGCAATATTGACCTTGGAATTCGTGGTACTCGGTAGAAATAATCAATGTGCGCATAGGATACTAGTTTATATAAGTTCTTTAATCCTTCTTGGGTTTGCGCGATTAAGGTGCAATGGAATGGTCTAGAACGTTGATAAGCATTACCTTCACCCATATGATCATTTAGCTGGTTATGGTTTGTAATATCCTTTTGAAGTACTGCTTTTACTAATTTCCACAATAAATAGCCAGTAGCTTCTGCATCATAAATCGCACGGTGATGTTGTGTTAACTCAATGTCTAAATGTTTACAGAGCGTATTTAATCTGTGATTTTTTAATTCTGGAAATAAGAAACGAGCTAACTCTAAAGTATCAATAACAGGATTTGTCACTTTTTCATAACCGATTTTTTGATAGCCTTGATTTAAGAATCCAATATCAAAACTAGCATTATGAGCAACAAATACAGCATTTTCACTCCAACTATAGAATTTTCTAAGAACTTCGTCTATATTAGGGGCGTCTTTTACCATATCATCCGTAATTCCGGTTAAATCTATTGTTGTTTGTGATAATGGATGATGTGGGTTTGCGAATGACTCAAAACGATCAACGATTTCACCTTGATGTATTTTTACAGCAGCAAGTTCGATAATTGTGTCATATACAGCTGAGAGTCCTGTTGTTTCAACGTCAAAAACGACGTATGTTGCATCATTTAATTCTACGTCTGCCTCGTTATAAGCAATCGGTACTCCATCATCTACAAGGTTTGCTTCTACACCATATAACACTTTAATTCCATTTTTCTTCCCAGCATTGTATGCTTCTGGAAAACCTTGAACCCCACCATGGTCAGTTATAGCGATTGCTTTGTGGCCCCACTTGGCAGCTTGTTCAACTAATCTTGCTGGTGAAACAACAGCATCAAGTTGGCTCATTGTAGTATGGGCATGAAATTCTATTCTTTTTTCATCATCGCTTACCGTATCTTGACGAGAAGCGACTTGTACTTCATGCATGTCATTTGCCATCATAGCTAGCTCATTAGAGTACATATCTGTTTGAATACTACCTCTTGCTTTAATCCACATGCCTTTTTTAAGCTGTTCAAACTTTGCTGCATCTTCATCATTTCGAGAAAACATTTTAATTTGCAAGGAATCTGTATAGTCAGTTGCTTTCGCAATCAATAAGCTTCTGCCAGATCTAAGTTTACGAATTTCCACATCAAAGACATACCCTTGCACTGTAATCCGTTTTTCTTCTTCTTGGATTTGCTGCATTTCTACTGCTTCATCTTGAATTTTATAACCTAAGGCAAAAGGCTGACTTTCTTCTACATGACGTTCCTTATCTCGTTTTTCTTTTTCTTGTATTGTTTTAAGGATCATTTTTTGATCTTCGATTGATTTTTGCTCACGAAACTTTTGAATTTCCTCTATTTCGGTTTTCACCTCTACTGTTAGAGGGTGATACGCCATCCCGGTTTTTTGACAGAAAGCTTTAAAGTTCTCATCTAACCGCTTTTTTAATGCACTGGCCTCTGCTTCATTTCTAGCAGTTAACATAATCTTATTACCGTTAACTCTAGGTTTTTGGTTTAAAACTAAATCTCGGTAAGCAGGGGAAATATCTGGAGTCATCTGTAAAAATAGTTGCCAATAATCACATACCAATTCCTCATTACAGAAATTGTCTTCTGCATATAAGGTTAATTCAATAGCTGCCACTTGCTGGAATGCATGCTTTAATCTTGTTAATAATTCTTGATATATGTTCGAGGGCAATATTTTTTCAACATCAATATGGAAATGCCAAATCTTTTTTAGTTTGTAGATTTCTAGTTTTCTTAAGGCACTTACTTGAAGGTATTGTTGAATATGTTCAACTGGCATTTCAATTTGTTCGAGCAATAATTTCATTTTTTCTTTTTTTGAAATATCCATTCTCATAGTCCTCCTGCACTTTAAACATATCAGGATAAAAAAATAAAACAATGGAAACCCTTGTCATGAAAATGAAGACAAGGGTCCCTGTACGTTTTCTATTCTATTTATTATACTATCTTCTTTAATAAACTGAAACAACCATTTTAATCTGGTAATCATTTCATTAAAACCTTTGTTCTATTAATTACTGGATAATAGACAATTACTATTTAAACAGGTAACGTATACCAGCTTAAATTATAAAAACAATCGTTGTATGTCGTTCCATGTTACGATTATCATTAGTAACATTAATAGGGCAAAGCCTACGAAGTGGAAGATTCCTTCTTTTTCTGGTTCCAATGGCTTTCCGCGAACAAGTTCAATACCAACAAATAATAATCTTCCACCGTCAAGTGCTGGTAGTGGAACTAAATTTACTACACCTAAATTAATGCTTAAAATCGCAGTCCACATTAGGAAGTTCATAAAACCAGTTTGCACTACTTGGTCTGTAGCATTATATATACCAACAGGTCCTGATAGCATATCAATTCCTAACTGGCCTGTTATTAACATCGCTAAATTTGTTAAGATCATCGAGGTTGTTTCATATGTCTTCTCTGCTCCATATTTAAAGGAGCCCCAAAAGGTCTTTTCCATCGCTTGATATACACCAATTTGTCCAATCGGTTCCCCTTCTTGACCTTCGATTGGTTTTATTTCATTCGGTACGACTGTTAAATGAAGTGTTTCTTCATTTCTTAAAACGGTCATTGTTAGCTCTTCACTCGGATTAGCACGTACAATGGAAGTAAATTCTTCCCAAGTAGCTATCGATTGATCATCTATTTGGATTATTTCATCATTAGGCATAAGACCAGCCTCTTCAGCAGGACTACCAGGTTGAATTTGGCTTAATCTTGCTTCTTCAACTGGGACACCTTGTACTACCCCTAAAATAATGAATATAAATATTGCCAATAAGAAATTCATTAATGGACCTGCAAACAACTGCATTGCACGTTGTCCTGGAGTCTTTGAAGCAAATTGACGATCGTATGGAGCAATTAAGGTTTCCTTTTCATCCATTACAAATAATGCTTTACGATCAACGTCAAAATGTAAAAGTTTATCTTCTTCGTCTATTTCAAAACCTTGAATAATTAATTGGTGGTCTAAATCAACTTTTTCTACTTCAATTACCCGAGCATTCGGATGCTTAGATTTGTTATTCACGATTATTTTATTTACTTTGCCTTCCTCATTGAATTCTAGACCAATATGATGACCAGGTTTTAAATCTATAATCTCTGGGTCTTCTCCAGCAACACGTACATATCCGCCGATTGGTAATAATCGAATCGTATATAATGTTTCATTTTTTGTAAAGGCAAATATTTTAGGACCGAAACCTATTGCAAATTCTCGGGCAAGCATCCCGGCACGCTTAGCAAATATTAGATGTCCTAATTCATGAACAAAAACTAAAAGTCCAAACATAAATATAAACGCTATAACTGTTGTCAAGTATAACACCTTCCTTTATTGAAGTAGAAAAAGGCTATCCCATTTTCGGAGGATTACCCACCTATTAATTGTAGGATTAAATGTAGGACAGGAAAAACAAATATTGCACTATCAAACCTGTCTAAGATGCCACCATGCCCTGGTAAAATCTTACCTGAATCTTTTATATCATAATGACGCTTAAATGCGGATTCAACCAAGTCTCCTATTTGACCAAAAATAGAAACCAATATTGAGATAACAATAATCGACGCTATACTATATGGAAATTGATATAGCAAATGGAAGACAACCCCAACTACTACAGCAAGGATAATGCCTCCTATTGCCCCTTCAATCGTTTTATTAGGGCTAATTTCTGGCCATAATTTTTTCTTTCCTATAGCTCTTCCCGTAAAATAAGCACCTGTATCCGTAGACCAAATTAACAGAAAGGCAAAAAAGACGTAGGCTAGTCCATCCAGTCCACTTCTAGTTTGTAACAAGTAGAAAAATCCCATTCCTACATAAAATACAGCTAATAAAACAAACCCTACATCGTCAAAAGTAAATTTGTTCTTTAGTAATACTGTATAGGCAAGTAAGCCTAAAACAAATACCAAAATAATTTGAGCTGTACTATTTGGAATTGTAAAGGGTAAATCTTCATTAGCAGCTGGATACAATATTAGCCATAATAAAGCAATAGCTATTAGCCCCGGTGCAGAGTGCCAATTTATTTTATGCATTTTAAGGAGTTCATATAATCCAACTGTTGCAAGTAAATAAACAACAATGGAAAAAGGTAATTGGCCATAAATTACAAAAGGAATAAATAAAATTAATGCGATAACTCCTGTTACGATTCGTTGCTTCATATCTGATACATCACCTTAAATACCTCCAAATCGCCTAGATCTATTCTGATAGTCCATGAGCGCTTCAACAAATATTTCTTCGTTAAAGTCTGGCCACAATATATCTGTAAACCAAAACTCTGTGTATGCTAATTGCCAAAGAAGGAAGTTACTTAACCGCTGTTCTCCACTAGTACGGATCAATAAATCTGGGTCCTGTAAATCATGAGTATATAAATACTGTGAAAGAAGATTTTCATCCACCTGTTCCACTGAGAATTTCTCGTCATCGAAATCCTTCATTATTGATTTAATCGCACTTAGAATTTCTTTTCTACTTCCATAGTTTAGAGCAAAATTTAATAACAGTCCGTCATTGTTTTTCGTTTTTTCTTTGGCATATTGAACTGCTTCTTTTGTATAATTAGGTAATGAGTCAAAATCACCTATCGTTTCAATACGAACATTATTTTTAATCAAATCAGGTAAATAAATATGTAAAAATTCTTTAGGTAACCTTAGTAAGTATTCAACTTCATGTTTAGGTCTAGACCAATTTTCTGTTGAAAAAGCAAAAAGAGTAAGAACATTAATTTTGTACTTAATAGCTAATTCTACTGTTTCTTTTACAACATCCATACCAGCTTTATGACCAGCAATTCGAGGAAGACCTCTTTGCTTTGCCCAGCGTCCGTTTCCATCCATAATAATCGCTACATGTTCTGGTACATTAGTTAACTCTTCAGCTTGTATAGGTTGTGCTTCTTTTTTTGATCTGAAAAAAGGAAGTTTCATTGGCATACTATTCCTCCGAACACTGGTGTTAAACCGTATAAAAATACTTTAATATTTATGCTATAAGTCAAGCTTATATGACAAAGCAATTTTTCTATAGTATCATAATAGCACAAATGCATGATGGTTATAATGATGCAAAATATCACTCTTATTATAACGATAATCCAATGAGAATACAAAAGCCCCCTTAAATAAGAGGGCTTATTTATGTTTCATCGTATAGGAAATACTAGAATATAACAAGCTTAAACTTCCATTATTTCTTGTTCTTTTTTCTTAGCTAATTGATCAATTTCAGCAATATGCTTATCTGTTTGTTTTTGTACTTCTTCTTGAGAATCTCTCAATTCATCTTCCGTAAGTTCTCCGTTTTTTTCAGCCTTTTTAAGTGCGTCATTTGTATCACGACGGATATTTCTTACTTGAACACGATATTCTTCTGCATATTTTCCTACAACTTTAACTAGTTCTTTTCTACGTTCTTCTGTTAGTGGAGGAATATTAATTCGAATTACATTACCGTCATTTGATGGTGATAAACCTAAATCAGCTTTTTGAATTGCTTTTTCAATATCCCCCATTGCTGTTTTATCATAAGGAGTAATGACAAGTAAACGAGCTTCTGGAGCAGAAATTGTCGCTAATTGATTTAATGGCGTGTTAGCACCATAATATTCAACGAAAACACTGTCTAAAATAGCAGGGTTAGCTCTTCCTGCACGAACTGTAGCCAAATTTCTTGAAAATGCTTGTACAGCTTGTTTCATTTTATCTTGGCATTCATTCATAATTTGATCAGTCATGTTTATTTCCCCCTTATTATTGTACCGATTGTCTCACCTTGGACAACCCTTTTAATATTTCCTTCTTCCGTAATAGAAAAAACAATTAGTGGAATATCATTTTCCATACATAATGTCGATGCAGTAGAATCCATAACACCGAGACCTTCATTTAACATTTCCATATAAGAAATGTTTTCATATTTCTTCGCATCTTTGTTTACTCGAGGATCATCAGAGTAAACACCATCCACATTATTCTTGGCCATAAGAATAACTTCTGCCTCTATTTCAGCTGCTCTAAGTGCTGCAGTAGTATCTGTTGAAAAGTATGGATTACCAGTCCCTGCTGCGAAAATAACAACTCGCTTCTTCTCTAAGTGGCGAATTGCCTTTCTTCTAATATATGGTTCCGCAACTTGACGCATTTCAATTGATGTTTGAACACGAGTAGGTATATCAATTGTTTCAAGAGCATCTTGTAATGCTAACGAATTCATTACGGTGGCAAGCATCCCCATATAATCAGCGGTTGCCCGATCCATACCCATTTCACTACCAACTTTTCCGCGCCATATGTTGCCTCCACCGACAACAACAGCAACCTCTACTCCTAAAGCTACAACATCTTTAATTTGATCTGCAATAGATTGAATAATTTTTGGTTCAATGCCATATCCTTGGTTTCCACTTAATGCTTCACCACTTAATTTTAGAACAATTCTACTGTAACGAGCTGTCGTCATAATAACCTCCACTAAGAATAGATTTTAATTAGTACAATAATCTATGTACTTATGGTGAAATAGGGAACATCATATGTGTCCCCTACCCTTCATCATTATTTTTTGACTTGGCTCATTACTTCTTCTGCAAAATTCTCAGAACGTTTTTCCATCCCTTCGCCTACTTCATAGCGAACAAAAGTTTTAACTGAAGCACCTTTAGATTCCACATATTTTTTAACTTTTTGATCTGGATCTTTAACAAAGCTTTGTTCAAGCAAGCAAATTTCTTCAAAGAACTTACCTAGGCGACCTTCAACCATTTTTTCAACGATATTTTCCGGTTTACCTTCGTTAAGAGCTTGTTGTTTAAGAACTTCACGTTCGTGATTAATTACATCTTCAGATACTTCATCACGAGAAACATATTTAGGATTTACAGCAGCAACATGCATAGCAACATCTTTCGCAACAGCTTCATCAGTAGTTCCTTCTAATAAAGCTAGAACACCAATACGTCCTCCCATATGAAGGTATTCACCAAAAGCATCGTTGTCTGTTTTAGTTAATAACTCAAAACGACGTAAAGAGATTTTTTCTCCGATTTTTGCAACAGCAGAGTTAATGTAAGTTTCTAGTGTATCACCTTCACCATTTAACTTTTGTTGTAGTGCTTCTTCTACAGAGCTAGGTTTTTGTGAAAGTAAATGATTTCCTAAATCTACTAGTAATTGTTTGAATTGATCGTTCTTCGTTACGAAGTCTGTTTCACAGTTCACTTCTAAAAGTACTGCAGTATTGCCTTCTGACGCAATATATGTAGATCCTTCTGCAGCAATACGATCAGCTTTTTTAGCCGCTTTAGCAATACCTTTTTCACGTAGGTAGTCAATTGCTTGCTCAATATCACCATTTGTTTCAGTTAGTGCTTTCTTACAATCCATCATTCCAGCACCAGTCTTTTCACGTAATTCTTTTACTAATTGTGCAGTTATAGCCATAAATATCCTCCTTAGTATTGTTAATTGTTTCTATTAGCATTACCTTATGAATTTATTACATGCCTTAAAAAAAGGTGATAAAAGGCTTATCCTCTTATCACCTGACCTTTTTTAGAAATTATGCTTCTTCAGTGGATTCAACTGAATCTTCTGTTTGAGCTTCTTCAGCTACTTCTAATTCTTCACCTTGTTTAACTTCAAGAATTGCATCTGCAATTTTAGCTGTAAGAAGTTTTACAGCGCGGATAGCATCATCATTAGCTGGGATCACATAATCGATTTCATCTGGATCACAGTTTGTATCAACAATTCCGATAATAGGAATATTTAATTTGTGTGCTTCTGCAATAGCAATACGCTCTTTACGAGGATCGATTACGAATAAAGCATCTGGAAGTTTTTTCATATCTTTAATTCCACCTAGGAATTTAACAAGACGTTCTTTCTCTTTTAACAAGCCAACAACTTCTTTTTTAGGAAGTACTTCAAATGTTCCATCTTCTTCCATTTTTTCAATCTCAACTAAACGGTTAATACGTTTACGGATTGTTTGGAAGTTAGTTAGAGTACCACCTAACCAGCGTTGGTTAACATAGTACATTCCAGAACGGATTGCTTCTTCTTTAACAGAATCTTGAGCTTGTTTCTTTGTACCTACGAAAAGAACTGTACCACCGTTTGCAGCTAATTCTTTTACATAGTTGTATGCTTCTTCAACCTTCTTAACTGTTTTTTGAAGATCGATGATATAGATGCCGTTACGCTCAGTGAAGATATATTTCTTCATTTTAGGGTTCCAACGGCGAGTCTGATGTCCGAAATGTACACCAGCTTCTAGTAATTGCTTCATAGAAATTACTGACATTATTATTTCCTCCTTGGTTTTTTCCTCCGCTTGCATCATTTCTGTATAAAGACCTACTTGGCACCATTTTATACAAATTAACAAACGTGTGTGGTTATAAATAATATTTTTTTGTATTTACACCAAAAATAAATATACCATACCGAAATCTTGTTATCAAGCTAAATATTACTTTTTTCATGAAACTTTATAATTAATTCCACTTCTGTTTTTCCGCAACCTAGTTTACGAGCGATTTCATCTGCATTTAAACCCTCTTGGTATAGCTTTAAAATTCGAGACTGTTGAGATACTTCTATCTCATCTTGAACTTCGTCATTGCCTAGTGGATTATATAAACTTTCTGCCTGTATTTGTTCTTTAGCTGGCTGTATTGCTTCTTTCATAGATGGAGTAGAAAAAACCTCTCCTTTTTCTTCATTAGAACCAGAAAGTTCTTTTTGTAAGATTCTATTTTCCTGTCTAATCTCTTCTAAATAGTCTTCCATTAAGGTTATAATTTCCGCACTATTATCTGTTGATTTATTCATAGAAAGTTGCTTACTTAAAGTATAAATAGCAACGATTGAAACAATATGTAAGATAAAGCTCACTATAAATAAAAATGATGTCATAAAACTATTAGCTCCTAATGTCAAAGTTATTCCCTAGATAGGGATGTTTGATAGCAGGTATAGTATTTGAGTTAGAATTAGCTTCCATATTAGGTTCTCTAGATACATTGCTATCCTTCTGACCGTCTTTTTGTAAATGAATAGCTTCAAACTCTTGTACTTTTTTTCTTTTTTCATTCTCCTGAATAAGCTGACTTTGGGATAATGCTTCCTGAAAATGCTGATTGGATTTTGTCATTTGATCTTGAAGTTTACCTACATCTTGTGTTCTTGGAAGCGCAACCTGCATTTCAACAGATTTCCAACTCATAAAGAATCACGTCCTTCTCGCTACAATCAAATGTGATTTTAATTTCAACATACTTGATTAGAACGAACGCATAAAGATTTCATTACGTAGTAGCTCAAATTCTACTTGTTTATAAGCAGTACTAATTACTCGTTTATATTTACCAAAAGTTACAATCGTGTTTCCGTATAAATTTCCAGTAACCGTTAATTTAGCACGATTCTCATTAGACTCTTTTGTCACCTCAGACAACTGCTCGTCTATTGTATCTAATAAAACTTTATTTTTTTCATATGAAGCCTTTTGTCTTTTGAGTGTTTCCATCATTTTGGGGTTGGATTCTATATTAGGAGTAAGCGATAACTTTTTGCCAATAATAGATAACTTCTCCAAAGTATCTTGTATTTCCTGCTTTTTCCTTTGAAGTTCTTCAATTTGAACTAACTCTTTATGACTTTGTCCTAGAATTAGCTCTGTTTTAGTATTCATATAATTGCCGACATTTTTAACTTCAATTAATTCCCCCGCTGATAACTGACCACCTATAATACTACCACGTTGGCAAACTAACTCACTACCAGCAACACATTCGCTATGAAGGATAGAGTTTTCAACATATATATTTTTCCCTGCATGGACTAATCCTTGGTTGATATACCCAATCTGAATACTTTCACCCGCTTCAATATATCCTTTTTGAAGACCAGATAATCCTTCTGATATAAAAATTGACCCTTCTGCTTTTATGGTGGCTGCCTCGACCATACCATAAATTTTAACATCTCCACCCGCGTTTATTTGGTAACCGGAAGGAACATCCCCTCTGATGACAATCGTTCCAATAAAATCTAAATTTCCTTCCTTCATTGATAACGTGTCTGTAACTTCATAAACTGGATGAACATGTATAAAATTACCTTGTACACTTGCTTGCCCAACACACTCGGCATAAAATGCTAAACTTTCCTCTTCATATCGGACATTTTTACCCGGGTTGAGTTTAGCGGGTTTTCCTGGTTTAGCAGGCACAGTATTACCATACACATCAATACCTACTGTCCCTTCGGTAGGTGGCGTAACGACAGCAAGCTTATCACCATCATTAACTGATGGGATAAGCATGACATCACGAAAATTCCAATTATCTGTTTTTTCTACCTTGGGGTTAAAATTAATTTCATAATGAATTTCGCCATCTTTTCCTGGTTCGGGTTCTTTCCCTTCGGCTACTAGGACCGGAAAATCTTCAAGAGGAATACCGCAAGCTAAATGTTGGATATTCTCTTGATGTATACCATATTCGATGTTATGTTCTGCAAGTAAATTAGTTACGGATTCTACTGTAATTTCACTATCACGATTCACCAGATATTCATCTGTATATTGAAGTTCGGCTATCATACGGTCCTTCGTTGTAGCTATTTTAAAAAATTGCCTTAGCTCGGTCATAACTTTGCTACTCCTTTAAAATAGGCATTATAAAGCCTCTTTCAAATTATTACGTAATTTAAAAATTGCTTTTTTATGAATTTGAGAGATTCTAGATGTTGTTAATCCAAGAACTTGTCCAATCTCCGTAAATGTCAATCCGTCTTGATAAAAAAGACTGATAATTAGTTGCTCATTTTCTTTTAACCCTTTAATACTATTTGCAA
This sequence comes from Ornithinibacillus jepli, assembly GCF_047228935.1. Classification (NCBI taxonomy): domain Bacteria; kingdom Bacillati; phylum Bacillota; class Bacilli; order Caryophanales; family Bacillaceae; genus Ornithinibacillus; species Ornithinibacillus jepli. Next base: position 874,809 of record NZ_JBFEGG010000001.1, on the reverse strand, counting down.
GAGCTTTATACTGCTCATTTTTCACAATATGTTCATCTGGTTGGACGCTTTTATCATCTGGTATAGAATAACCAATTCCTTCTTTATGTTCACTTGTACCATCTTTTGGTTTATCTTCAATGGATAGCATATTTGCAAAAAGCGCATCTCTTACATATGTTTCTACATCCTGTACTGACATATCTAATTCCATAGCTATTTCTTCGGAGCTAGGTTCCCTTTTATAGAGTTGTTCTAGCCTCTGGGTAACCTGTTCTATTTTTTTAGTTTTTTCCCGTATAGATCTTGGCAACCAGTCTTCTTTTCTTAAGCCATCAATAATAGCACCTCGGATTCTAAAGGAGGCGTATGTATCGAATTTCAAATCTCTATCAAGATCAAACTTTTTTAATGCATCATATAACCCGTATAATCCTAAACTTCTTATATCTTCTTTCAACACACTACTTGGTAAATGACTCATTGTTCTTTCAACATGATAATTTACTATGTGCATGTAGTGTTGGATTAACTGATTAGCTGCCTCATTATCTTGATAGTTTTTCCATTTATTCCATAAATCTTGTTCTAGAGGAGAGATTTTTGTACTCAAAACGAAGTGCTCCTCCCTGTCCTATTTTTAATTAACATAGTTCATCGACGATTAGATGACGTGCTCACCCTTTGTAATCGTCCGTATTTTTAAAAGGCCAGTTTGTGGGTCAAATTCTATTGTACGCCCAAAATTCCCACCCACATCAGATGAAACCACCGGAATATTATGTTCAGCTAGCTTGTTTAAAACAGCTTCTACATTTCGTTTACCAATACGCATCATGTCATTTTCAGTAGTAATATGAAACATCTGCGCACCACCAGCGATTTTTGCTTGTAATTGATTTTTTCGTAAACCATTATTTAGTAACATTTCTACCAAAATATCTATAGCTGTATCAGCATATTTATGTTTATTTAATGTTTCTTGCTTCCCTAGACTGGAATCTGGTAACATCACATGTGCCATACCTGCAATTTCTTTATTTTTATTATAAATGACAACGCCGACACATGAACCAAGACCAGAAGTCCTGATGACATCTGGCGCTTTAACAATATTTAAATCCGCTATTCCTATCTTTACTACTGTCTGATTATTATTCATAACCCTGTATTCCTAGGGCTTGAAAAATTTTATTAAATGATTCTGGAGAAGGAAGTAATAGCAACTGACCGTTTATCCCTTTTTGCTTTTCTCCTGCATCATTCATTTTAGTGTTGATTATAATTGCAAAATCATACACTTCCGAAACTTGTAGTAAACCTACTGTTAGAATTGCACCGGCCATATCTACACTTAAATGTGGTATAGATGGCTGCATATTAATATTAGTAAAATCAGAAAGAGCGGATAAATAAGAACCTGTTAAAATATTGCCTGCTTCTTGAAGCGCAGAGATAGCTAATTCACTTTGCTCTCCATCAATAGATAAAGAGATCTCATCATTATTCGTCATTTCCTTAATAAGCGTTTCCGCTTCCTCAATAGAAAATAAAAGGTAAACCATACCAGGTGCTTCGCCAAGTATTTGAAATAATATCCCGACAATTAACTTATCTGCACCCCCAACCATCTCCATAACTTCATCAAATGCCACGATGTCGATACTTGGTACTTCCATATCAACTTTTTTATGAATTAGTTTTGACATGGAAGTAGCTGCATTACCTGCCCCAATATTACCTATCTCTTTTAACGCATCAAGTTGAATAAGCGAAAGTTGTTCATAATTCATATTATTAACCTTCTACGTTTTTTAAGTCGCTAATTTCCTCATTCGTTAGAACCATCTTAAGGTCTAATAATATTAGTAGACGATTTTCTAATTTTGCTACACCTTCAATATAATCAGCGTTAACTGCACCAATCACTTCAGGAGCAGGTTCTATAGAATCTGTTGAAATATCAATAACATCATTTGCTGCATCAACAATTAATCCAACTTCCATTTCTTCTAAGTTAACAATAATAATACGAGTAGAATCCGTATATGCTGTTTCTTCGATTCCTAGACGTGAACGAAGATCGATGATTGGTGTTACTACCCCTCTTAAATTGATTACACCCTTAACAAATTCAGCTGTATTTGGTACTCGAGTGATTGGTTGAATACGCTCAATTGATCCAATTTGCTGTACAGATACTGCGAATTCCTCATCTTTTAATTGAAATACGATAACTTTCTTTTCGGTTGCTGTTTCATTAGCCATTTCGTCTTCCCCCTTAGGAATTAAATTCTCTTATTTAATGATTGCATTACTATCTATGATTAAAGCAACTTCTCCATCACCTAAAATGGTAGCTCCCGAAATTGCAAAAGCATTATTTAAATATGAACCTAGTGATTTTAGTACGATTTCTTGTTGTCCAATGAATGAATCTACAACTAATGCAGCCATTTTTTCACCTTTTTTCACAATGACGATTGAAGTATATTCGTCATCACTATCTTCGCTATCAACACCAAAGATATCTTTTAGATCAACCAAAGGAACTACTTTTCCTCTGAAATCAATAACCTTCTTATGGTGCGCTGAAAGGATTTGGTCTTTTGAAATAATTGCTGTTTCAATAATAGAAGAAAGTGGTATCGCATACTTCTCTTTATTTAGTTCAACTAGTAATACAGATATAATGGTTAAAGTAAGTGGTAGTTGAATAGAAAATACAGACCCTTTATTAAGCTCTGAATCAATTGAAATACTTCCACCTAAAGATTCAATTGTGTTTTTGACGACATCAAGTCCTACACCACGACCAGAAATGTCTGAAATTTTATCAGCTGTTGAAAAACCACTTTCTAAAATCAATTCATAGACTTGTTGATCCGTTAAACTTTCCACATCACGTTCGTTAAGAATACCGTTCTTAATTGCTTTTTGTAAAACTTTCTCCTTATTAATTCCAGCACCGTCATCAGAAATTTCAATAAAAACATGATTTCCACTATGATATGCCTTTAATTCAATGGTACCTTTCTCTGGTTTGCCTTTGCGTTTTCTTTCCTCTGGAGTTTCCACACCATGATCGATGGCATTACGTAGTAAGTGGACAATCGGATCCCCAATTTCATCAATTACAGTTCGGTCTAACTCCGTATCAGCCCCTACAATCTCAATATCTACTTGTTTATTTAAGTCTCTTGCAAGTTTACGGACCATTCTTGGGAATCTACTAAAAACAGTATCAATGGGAACCATACGCATCGTTAGAATAATATTTTGTAAGTCACTTGAAATTCTAGCCATACGTTCTACTGTTTCTTTTAAATCCGCATTTTGTAAATCTAAAGAAATTTGATCTAGGCGTCCTCTGTCAATAATTAACTCCTCAAATAAATTCATTAAGACGTCAAGTTTTTCAATATTAACACGAATCGTTTTATTATTTGTACTTTTAGTTGTTTCTTGTTCTTTCGTCTTTTTTTCTTCCTTCGCTTCTACGATTGAAACAGTAGTCTCTTCAATCGGATTTGAAGATGCTTCATTTTCTATTGACTCGCGATATTTACTTACTGAGAAATGATTTACTTTAACTTCTTCAATTTCTGATACTTTTTTAATTTTTGCCGCGATTTCATTTTGGTCTTGACTTGATACTAGAATAACAGAAAAAGTATTTTCGAAGTTTTCTTCCTCTAAATCATTCACAGAAGGTTCAGACTTAATTACTTCCCCTAGCTGCTCCAGAACTTCAAAAACCATAAATACTCGAGCACCTTTTAATAAACAATCTTCTCGTAACGTTACCGTTATTTCGTAGTTTTCAAATCCACGCTCTTTAGATTCATTAAGAATAGATAATTCAAATTCATCTAAGTCAGTAAATACATTAGATAGATTAGTAGAATCAGCCTCTACTACTTTTTCATTACTAGCTTCTGGAAGCGAATTGCCTTTTTCAATCATTTCTAGCTTTCTCGCTACTCCGGTTACATCTAGGGATCCAGTTCCACCACTTGCTATATCTTCAACCATTGTATTTAAATGGTCAACAGTATCAACCAATAAATCAATCATTTCGGATTGAACTTGGATACGGTCATAACGAATAGCATCAAAAACGTTTTCTAACGTATGAGTTAATGTGGCAAGATCATTATAGCCCATTGTTGCAGACATCCCTTTTAATGTATGTGCTGCTCTAAAAATTTCTTCTATAATTGCTTTCTCGCTAGGCGATTTTTCCAATTCAAGTAATTTTTTATAGAGTACTTCTATATGTTCATTACTTTCATCAATAAAAACGTCTAAATATTGTGTTGTATCCATTCTACATCCCCCCAGATTTATTGGTTAGCTTATAAATCATTTCTCCCATTTGATGTAAGTGAACTATATAATTAACTGCATTTGTTTTAATTGCAGCTTTTGGCATCCCATAAATAATAGCTGATTCTTCTGATTCAGCTATTATGATAGTGTCGGAATCAAGCTTCTTTAATCGTTCAATTCCTTTTGAACCATCACTTCCCATGCCAGTCAATATGACAGCAATCTTGTTAACCCTTGTAATTTCAGCAGCAGACTCTAAAAGAACATCAACTGCAGGTCTATGACCGCCTCTTTCTTCCTCCTGCGTTAGTTCAATAGCGTGGCTGGTTCCTACTTTTCTAATTTTCAAATGATAATTACCTGGTGCTATATAGACCGTTTTATCTTTTATGATTTCCCCATGTGTTGCCTCTTTAATATGTAGGTTGCTGAGATTATTTAACCGCTCTGCAAGGGACTTAGTAAATCCGGCTGGCATATGCTGTACAATTAATATAGGACTTGAAAAATCGTTTGGTAGATCCATTATTAATCGTTGTAATGCACGTGGACCACCAGTTGAAGTTCCTACTAATATAAACGTCTTAGCAAATGGTTGTTTCGTAGCAACTAAATTAGGTGTTTCACTACTCTCGGAATTTTTAGTAACATCAACTTCTGAGGCAGCAATTACTTTAGTAATAATCTCTTGTTTAATATCGGCAATATTTAATGATATAGAACCTGATGGCTTTGTAATAAAATCTACTGCACCATTCGTAATAGCTTGTAACGTACTGTTTGTGGCTTCTTTCGTTAAGCTAGAGAGCATAACGACTGGTAATGGATGTTCTTTCATAATATAAGTAAGGGCAGTAATTCCATCCATAACTGGCATCTCAACATCTAACGTAACAACATCAGGTGATAATTCTTTTATTTTCTTAAGTCCATCCGCCCCATTCCTTGCAGTTGCTATAACGTTGATTCGATTGTCGCTCTCTAATATATCCGTAATCATTTTCCTCATAAATGCCGAGTCATCGATCACGATTACACGAATGGGAATCATTATGTTCACCTTCCTTTATTAGTTAATAGACCTTTTAGCCTTTCAACAAATGTAGAAGATTCCTTGATAATCGTTCCTACTTGTCTATTAAGGTAATTTTCAGATAGTTGTTTTATAGATTGAGCAACACGCGAATTTCCATTCTCTATAGTAAATGGTGCTTGTTTTATAACGGCAGCTGATACAGCCCTATCCTCTGGTATTACACCAAGAAATTGTACATCGATTTGCAAAAATTGTTCAATCAATTTTTGGAATCGTTTTACGGTTGTTAATCCTTTTTTTATGTTGTCGGAACGATTTAATATCACATACATAGGTAGTTTCTTGTTATGTTTTGCAATATACTTAATCATGCTATATGCATCTGTAATAGATGTCGGTTCGGGAGTAGTTACTACAATACATTCATCTGAAGCAAGTACAAAATCGATACTTGCTTGTGTTGCTCCAGCTCCCATATCAAAAATAATAAAATCAAACGTCTGTAATACTTTTTTGTATTGATCTAGAAAGTAATTCGTTATTTGCTTATCCACGGAAAAAATATCTGATAATCCCGTACCACCAGCAATAAACATTAGATTATTTGGTCCTAGTTCCATAATATCATAAATAGGCAATTGTTCCTGCATTAAATTCACAATGGTTCTTTTAGCTTGTAATCCAAGAAGGATTTCTACATTCCCCATTCCAATATCTAAATCAACCAATAGAACCTTTTTACCTTGTTTACAAAGCTCAAGTGAAAAATTAACCGCAATATTCGATTTGCCAACCCCGCCTTTTCCACTAACAAAAGAAATCGTTTTAGCTTGCTCTATAGTAGTATTGGAAGCTTCCTCTAACTTTCTTCTTAAACTTTCTGCTTGGTCATGAATCAATTAAATCACCTACTAATAAGTTACTAATGAATTCTTTTGTTGGCTTCAAAATGTTATCAGGTACTTCTTGTCCGTTAGTCAAATAAGAAATATCAACTTTTTGGATTAGCGGAAGGTTAATTAAACTACCGTACTGTGTCGTTTCATCTATTTTTGTAAATATAAAACCTTTAATATTTATTCGGTGAAAATTATCGTAAATTTCCTTAACATCCTTAGGTTTTGCTGTTAAAGATAATACTAAATAGTTGACTACATTATCTTGGAATAATATGTTCTTCGATAATTCCGTTACAAATTGTTCATCACGATAATTTCTACCAGCTGTATCAACAAGAATTAAATCATAGCTTTTCAATTTTTCGATTGCGTTTTTATAATCTTCAACTGAATAAACTACTTCAACAGGAGTATTTAATATTTTTGCATAGGTCTTTAATTGATCAATTGCCGCTATACGGTATGTGTCCATCGTTATAAATGCTACTTTCTTTTTATCTTGTAACATACTGTTTGCAGCAACTTTTGCTATAGTTGTCGTTTTACCAACTCCAGTCGGACCAACAAAATGAATAATTTTAGCATTATTGGGTATTCCAACAAATGACAAATCAGATAGTCGTGTTTCAATTTCTATTTTTACTTCCTTTGCAATGGTTCGGGTATCTATAGAGTTATCATTACCATTTTGTTTACTCACAACATTTTCAATTATGTTGGCTGCTAAATCTTGATCTACCTCTTGATCAAGTAAATGCTGATATACGACTTGATAATCGAGAGAGAAACGTTGAATATTTTGCTGAGTTGATTGACTCTCTAAAATTTTTCTCATATTTTTTATTTCATTCATGAGGTCTGATTCCACTGAACTACTAGAATTAACATGCTTAAGACTTGCGTCTGATATTTTCACATTCGAAATTTGCTTTTGTTTAACAGGACTTTTATCTAGCGCAGCAATTACCTCTATTTTACTTTTCTTAAAAAAGCCTAGAAATCCACCTTCTTCGATTTCTTTAGAACTTAAAATAACTGCATCTGATCCTAACTCTTTACGAACCTGATTCATTGCCTCTGGCATTGTAGGTGCTACATATTTTTTTACCTTCATGCTACATTCACCACTCCAACACTTTGAACTTGTACAGTAGGTTCTAGCTCGTTATACGATAATACGACGACTTGAGGTAAAAAACGATCTAGCAATTGCTTCAAATACATCCGAATTGCTGGAGAACATAAAATAATTGCATTTTCTTCATGAAGTGCTAATCTTTCTACTTCTTCACTAATAGCTTTTATTATCATCTGCTGTGTATCAGGATCTAATGCTAAATAATTTCCATGCTCCGTTGATTGGATGTTCTCAGCTATTTTCTTTTCTACTTTTCCAGATACGGTTATTACCTTTAAAGAATTTTCCTGGTTTGCATATTGCTTCGTTATTTGAGCAGATAATGCTTGTCTTACATATTCACCTAATAACTCGGGGTCATTCGTAAGCTTACTAAAATCAGCTAACGTTTCAAATATTATTGGCAGATTTCTAATAGAAACATTTTCTCTTAATAATTTCGCTAAAACTTTCTGTATATCACCAATTGATAATGGATCTGGTGTTGTCTCTTCTACTAAAATCGGATAACTTTCTTTTAAATGATCAACTAACTCTTTCGTTTCTTGTCTTCCTAGTAAAGTATGTGCTTCACGTTTAATGATTTCCGTAATATGAGTTGATACAACTGAAGGGGGATCAACAACAGTATATCCAGATAGCTCTGCTTCATCTTTATTTTCTTCACTTATCCACTTTGCTGGTAGGCCGAATGCCGGCTCTTGAGTTTCAATCCCCTCAATTAAATCATTATCCATGTCCGGAGTCATTGCTAAATAGTGATCCAGTAAAATTTCACCTTTTGCTACTTCATTTCCTTTTATTTTCAAACGATATTCATTTGGATTTAATTGGATATTATCCCGAATCCTCACTACCGGAATTACAATACCAAGTTCAATTGCTAACTGCCTACGAATCATTATGACACGATCTAATAAGTCGCCGCCTTGTTTTGCATCAACCAATGGTATAAGTGCATAACCAAATTCAAATTCGATTGGATCCATACTAAGAAGGTTAATAACATTTTCCTGTGTTTTCAAAGCAGATCCTTCCACCTGATCTTCCTCTTCTTCATCAGCTACAACTGGTACTTTTTGCTTTCGCATCATAAAGTATGCACCTAGTGCCAATACTCCAGCAATTATCGTTGTTAAAAAGAAGTTAATCGGTGTAAGGCCTAATAAGAATATAGTACCGGCAGCAATGAATAACAACTTAGGGTATTGGAGTAATTGTTCAGCTACATCACTTCCTAAATTATTTCCTGTAGCAGTACTTCGAGTAACAACAATACCTGTTGCTGTAGATATTAGTAAAGCAGGAATTTGACTAACTAACCCGTCACCAACCGTTAGTCTCATGTACGTATCAATTGCTTCTTGAAAGGAGAATCCTTTGTCCATCATGCCAATGACAATACCAAAGAAAATATTAATTAATACGATAATAATTCCTGCAACCGCATCTCCTTTAACGAACTTACTCGCACCATCCATTGAACCGTGAAAATCCGCTTCGTTCTCTACCTTTTTTCTTCTATCCTTTGCTTCTTGTTCCGAAATAAGTCCTGCATTCAAATCTGCGTCTATACTCATTTGCTTCCCTGGCATAGCGTCTAGAGAGAATCTAGCTGCAACTTCAGATACACGTTCAGATCCTTTTGTTATAACTAAAAAGTTTATAATTACTAAAATGACGAAAACTACAAAGCCGACTAACGGACTATTTCCAATAACAAATGAACCAAACGTGTCCACTACCCCACCAGCGTCAGCATTACTTAAAATAGATCTAGTTGTGGAAACATTTAATGCCAGTCTAAACAATGTTAGTAATAATAGTAAGGTTGGAAAAACGGAAAACTGTAATGGTTCCTGAGTGTTCATTGATACTAACAGTACAATTAACGCAAGAATAATATTAATTAAGATGAACACACTTAATAGCCATCCAGGTAGTGGGATGACTAACATGACGATGACTAAAATTACGGCTAATAATACGGATAAATCACGGGGTTTCATGGAAGTCTCTCCTTAGGGTTTAAACTTTTTTCTCCATGCGATATACATATGCTAGTACTTCAGCAACCGCTTGGTAAAATTCTTCTGGTACAACCTCACCAATTTCCACTGAGGCATATAGAGATCTTGCTAATGGTCGATTTTCAACTGTTGTCACATTATTTGCCTTAGCAACTTCCCTTATTTTAAATGCAATGTGATCTACACCTTTGGCAACGACATAAGGGGCACTTGCTTTTTCTTCATCATATTTTATCGCAATGGCATAATGGGTTGGGTTTGTAATTACAACATCTGCATTTGGAATTTCACTCATCATACGACGCATTGATATTTGCCTTTGCTTTTCTTTTATTTTAGATTTAATCAAAGGATCTCCTTCAATATTCTTATATTCATCTTTAATATCCTGCTTTGACATTCGTATGTTTTTTTCGAAGTCGTATTTTTGATAAGCGTAGTCAAAAACTGCTAACAAAAGTAAAGCTACTGTTGCTGCAATCCCCATTATTAATGTTACTCTTGAGAAAAATGCCATTGCACCATCTGCATTTTTAAAGGCTACCATTAACATATCATCTTTAAATAACCAGATGATAAAAAACGTAATGGCACCAATTAATACTATTTTGAGTAAGGATTTTAATAGTTCCACTATTGCACGAAGCGAAAAAATACGTTTAGCTCCTTGAATTGGGTCAATCTTCTTCAAATCGAATTTTAACGGTTCTGTCGTAAATAAAAATCCGACTTGCATTAAATTGGAAGTAACACCAGCTATAATCGCTATGAGCATGACTGGTCCAACTATTTTGGCAAATTCAATCATACTTTCTGTAAAAATTGCAAATACAGTTTTTTCTGTTAAGTTCCAATGAATAAATTCTGTAAACGTATGTTGAAACAAGGCAAGCATACTATCCTTCATAAAACTTCCAAATACTGCCATAATCACCAAAACGAACATTAATAAGAAAGCTGTGTTTACATCTTGACTTTTTGCTACTCTTCCTTTCTTCCGCTCATCATTTCGTTTTTTTGGAGTTGCTTTTTCTGTTTTCTCCCCGGCAAAGAATTGGAGATCCAATGTCAATTGCAAATTAAGCACCTCCAAATAAAGTCATAAGTCCTTGCATAACTTCAAACATGTAACTAAATAAATTTTTAACTAAAACGATATAAAGACTTAAGAAAACTAGAATAGCTACAAAACTTACTAATATTTTTAATGGTAACCCAACTACAAAAACATTCAACTGGGGAACCGTTCTAGCTATTATCCCAAGTGCTACATCCACTAAGAATAAGCAACCAACTATAGGTATTGATATTTGGAAAGCTATAAGAAACATATTATTAAATGCCTTAATAACAAAATCTGCTATACTACCATTTTGAAATGGAATAAAAGTGTCTAATGGAATAAATGTATAACTATTTACAATTCCGTCTATTAACAAATGATGACCATCAACCGATAATAAAAATAGTAAAGCTATTATATAAAAATATTGCCCTGTTATCGGACTTTGTGCACCGGTTTGAGGATCCATAACATTGGCAATGGCAAACCCCATCTGAAAATCTATAAACCCACCAGCAACCTGTACGGCAGAAATAATAATATAGCCTATTAGACCTACCAAAATTCCGACAAGTGCTTCTTTAATAATTAAAAAGAAATACACTTCATCAATTTCAATCGCAGCTGCATCAACTGTGTAAAACATAATAAAGGCTAAAAACACACTTATTCCAATCCTAAAGGGTAATGGAATAGTTCGATAAGATAATAAAGGCATTGTGACAAAGAACCCTAATACTCGTACTAAAATAAGCAAAAAGATAGGAAAACTATTTAAATTAATTAATTCTATCATCGTTTACCCTACAAACCGATTTAAATTTTGAAATAAATCAGCCGTGAATTCTATCAAAGTTGTTAGCATCCATGGACCGAAAAATAATAAACCGACTAAAACAGCTACAATTTTAGGAATAAAAGCAAGGGTTTGTTCCTGAATCTGTGTGGTTGCCTGAAAAATACTAACAAGTAAACCAACAGCGAGTGCCAAAATAAGCAGTGGACCTGTTATTAAAAGTATCGTATAAATGCCTTTTTCTGCTAAAGATAATACAAATTCACTACTCAATTCCTAAACACCCTCCTTTTACTTATTCCAAATTCCTCAGAACCCAGACAATAATGAATGAGTAATTAAATACCATCCATCTACCATAACGAAAAGTAATATTTTAAATGGTAGTGAAATCATGACAGGTGGTAACATCATCATCCCCATCGACATTAGAATACTTGCAACTGCCATATCGATAATTAGAAATGGAATGAAGATCATAAAACCCATTTGAAATGCTGTTTTTAATTCACTGATTGCAAAAGCTGGTACAAGTGCGGTTAGTGGTATTTCCTGTATAGATTCCGGTGTTTCAACTTGTGCATAGCTTAAAAATAGTGCTAAATCTTTTTGCCTTGTATGCTTTGCCATAAAACTTTTAATTGGTTCGCTAGCCCGATCATACGCTTCATCAAGTGAAATTTCCTCGTTAAAAAGAGGTTGCAATCCTTGTTCATAAACTTCACTAAATGTAGGTGCCATTATAAAAAATGTTAGAAATAGTGCTAGTCCAATTAACACCTGATTTGGTGGCATTTGCTGCGTTGCAAGTGATGTTCTGACAAACGAAAGAACTATAACTATTCTCGTAAAACTCGTCATCAAGATTAATATTCCAGGTGCTAAAGAGAAAATCGTAAGCAATAGAATTAATCTTATGGATGTCGAAACATTTGTTGGATCTGAACTAGAAAACATATCGATAAATTCATTCATGGTTATCTTCCTTCTCGGTATGTTTATTCATTAAATTCCTTCTATTTTGCTTTAACTTTTCTAGTTCGTTAGAAAAAAGATTTTTAAAGTTTTGGTTAGCATTATCCGTTTTTTCAGTCGCTTGATTATTTTTACTTTGAAATAATGAAAGGATCTTTTCTGGTTTGAAATCAGCTTGTTCCTGATAACTAGATAGTATCTCTTCTTTCATTCCCTCATCTACTATCTCTTCAAGAAGTTGGACATTCTCTCCTACTCCTATAAGGTAAAGTTTGCCACCAACTCGAATAACTTGAATGGACTTACTCGGTCCAACAGATATACCACCAAGATTTTCAAGCGTTTTTACTTGATTGAAAAGCTTGTTACGTTTACTTAAAAACTTTAACAATAAATAAATCAACGCTAATATAAGAAATAAAGCAAAAACCATTTTTACTAAGTCAAAAGCTAAAGAGCCATTTTCTGATACTTCACTAACAGGTTGTTGATTACTATTATCAGGACTATTAGTATCAGAACCATCTAATTCTTGCTCAGAATCGTTTTCATTATCATACCAATCACTAACTTTATCTCCATCAGCGTAAACATTTGAAGGGGAAACTAATAGGAATAGTAACAAACCAAAAAGAATCCCCAAACAACTTTTCTTTCCCAAGGTTCTCACCTTTTCTTAATCCAATGCTTTCTGGATAGCTTCAATTACACGGTCCGCTTGGAAAGGTTTTACAATAAAGTCTTTAGCTCCGGCTTGAATTGCATCAATTACCATTGCTTGCTGTCCCATAGCAGAGCACATAATTACTTTCGCATTTGGGCTAGCTTCTTTAATCTTCTTCAAAGCAGATATCCCATCCATTTCTGGCATTGTAATATCCATTGTAACCAAGTCTGGGTTAAGCTCTTGATACAGTTCAACTGCCTGTTGTCCATCTTGCGCTTCACCAACTACTTCAAAACCATTTTTCGATAAAATATCCTTGATCATCATTCGCATAAAAGCTGCATCATCTACGATTAAGATGCGTTTACTCATGTCTAATTCCTCCTAGTATGATTATTTCAGCTTCAATAGTCGGTCAGATTGACTAATGATATCCGTCACCCGAACTCCAAAGTTTTCATCAATTACTACTACTTCACCTTGTGCTATCAATTTTTCATTTACTAAAATATCTACTGGTTCACCAGCTAGTTTATCTAATTCAATAATAGACCCACTCGTTAAATCTAAAATATCTTTAACACTTCTTCTAGTTCTTCCTAGTTCAACTGTTACTTTTAATGGAATATCAAGTAACATGTCTAGATTTCTTGGCTGACTGACAGTTGGTTCTTGATGTTCAAAATTTGAAAACTCAGCTTGTTGAATATTAGATTTGTTTTGAATCATTGAATTACCAATCATCTGTGGCTCGCTCGTTCTACCAACTGCGTGAACAGGGCTAGTTTCTTGAATTAGAGATTGCTCAAGATTTGAATTTTGTGATAACTCTTCTTGGTAAACAATTGTTTCATCTAAATGTTCTACAGCAACCGCTGATTCTGTTCGGCTCTGTTGATCATTATTTAGTAATTCAGCAACTAATTGTTTTGCAAAAGGCACTGGCATTAATTGCATAATATTAGAGTCAATTAGATCGCCAACTTTAAGTTGGAAGGAAACTTTTACATATACATCTGGTTCTCCTTCTTCAGCCTCTTCTGCAACGTTAGATTGTGTTATCGATGGTGGTGAGATATCAACTCGTTTTTCAAACACCGTTGACATACTTGTTGCTGCTGCTCCCATCATTTGATTCATCGCTTCTTGAACAGCACTTAAATGAATTTCGTTAAGCTCTCCAAAAGGTCCAAGACCATTACCACCTAGCATTACATCTGAAATCACTTGGGCATCTTCTTTTTTAATAATAAGGACATTCTTACCTGTAAAACCTTCTACATAATTGACTTGAACATTTACATGTTCAAATTGAAATGCTTCTTCTACCTTATCTCTAGAAATAATAGATACAGTTGGCGTCGTAATTTCTACCTTTTGATTTAGTAGAGTTGAAAGCGTAGTTGCAGAGCTTCCAAATGAAATGTTCCCAATCTCACCTAGCGTATCTATTTCTATCGATGAAAGATACTCATTCATATCAATAGAATTATGTTCTGTTTCATTTGTATTTTCTTCGGAATCATCAGCACCTATATTTAATAGAGCATCGATTTCATCCTGGGAAAGCATTCCATCATTCATTTTCTTCAACTCCTTCCTTTATTTCTTCCAACACCTGAACAGACAATTTATTTTTGTATTTACCAGGTTGTACATGGAATTTAGGCTCATCATTTATTTTTAAAACTAATGGTTGATCTATTGGACGATTTAATGCAATTACATCATTGGAACTTAAATCTAAAAATTGCTGAATACTCATCAAAGTTTCTCCAAGAATCGCTTTTGCATCTACTTCTACCCTCTCAATATTTTTTGCTAATTTATCAGCTGCTTCTGGATCTCGCTTTTTAGTAGTAGTTTGCATCCAATATTGTACCGATAACCTTGAGATGATCGGTTCAAGAACAATGTGCGGTATGCAAATATTAATCATACCACTAACTTCCCCAATAGCTGTATTTAGTGAAACAACCACTACTGTTTCATTTGGTGAAACTAACTGTAAAAATTGCGGATTAATTTCCATATCTTCCAATACAGGTTCTATATCAATTAATGACGCCCAAGCTTCTTTAAGACTTACAGTTGCTTTATCAAACAATTGAGAGATTAATATGGTCTCTATTTCCGTTAAATTATCTATCTTATTAATAGAATCCCCTCTCCCACCTAGCAATCTATCAAGCATTCCATAAGCTATGTTCGGGTTAACTTCCATAATAATTCTCCCGTCTAAAGGGGAAACGTTATAGAGATTTAACACAGTTACTTTAGGAATAGAGCGAATAAATTCTTCGTATGGGATTTGGTCAACTGATGCAACCGTAATATTTACATATGTTCTGAGCTGCGAAGAAAATAAAGTTGTAAGTAACCTTGCATAATTTTCATGAATTCTACCGATACTTCGGATTTGGTCCTTTGAAAATCTGAGAGCACGTTTAAAATCATAAACACGAACTCGTTTTTCACTTTCTTCTTTTTTCAGTTCTTCTGCATCCATATCTCCAGTTGTTAATGCTGATAAAAGGGCGTCAATTTCGTTTTGCGAAAGAACTTCATCTGCCAAAGATACTCACCTCCATATCGGAGTATAATTTTTCTACTGTAAAATTTTGTTAATTGTATATACTTCTTGAATCGATCCTTCTGTCATTACTTTATTTAGTTCTAATTTCAAGATATCCTCAACTTCAGAAAGACCTGATTTAAAGGCTTCCTCATCCATTGTTGCTAACTCTTTGATAAGTATGTTTCTAACTTGGAAATCACGTTTTGCAATCTCTTCCTTTGCATCCTTACCATCCGTTATGATTTGAAATTGTATACGTACAAAACTACCATCACTAAGGTCGGTTGTTATTTCAGGAGTTTGATATGAATACTCTACAATCTCATCAATAGATTGTTCTTCATCCTTATCTCGTTTATCTAGAACATTTAAAACGACGACTGCAGCGACAACACCGATTAAAATAATGATAACTAATGATAATAGCATTGTTTTGACAAATTTATTCACTTGTATTCCCCACCTCACTTAGTGAATGTATAATACCTATTCTCTTATAATAAGATGTTATAAGTTCAGTTACTTCTACTTCGGAATCTTTCACAACAACTTTCTTCCCATTGATTAGGGTAATGGTCGTATCTGGATAAGATTGAATTTGTTCTATCATAAAAGCGTTTAATGTAAAGGTTTCACCGTTTAATCGTTTCAGTTTAATCATAATATTGGAAGAAGATATCCAGGAGGGAGAAGTCCCTCCTTAAGACATCAACCTACCTCCCTATTATCGTTTTAAGTTAACGAGTTCTTGTAGGATTTCATCTGAAGTTGTAATAATTCTTGTGTTAGCTTGGAAACCACGTTGAGCAGTAATCATTTCGGTAAATTCTTCTGAGAGGTCAACGTTTGACATTTCTAATGCACCGCTGACTATTGATCCTGTACCTCCAGTCTCTGGTAATACTCTAACAGCTTCTCCAGAGTTTTCGCTTGCCAAAAAGAGGTTACTTCCCGCCTTTTGTAGGCCAGCAGGGTTTGAAAAATTCGCTAAGGCAATTTGCCCGGCAACATGGGTTTCACCAGTTTGATCAACATAGTTTACTATACCATTTGATTGAACACTAAAACTTTGTGCATCTTCCGGTATTTGTAATCGAACATAAGTGCTTGGTGTATTGGTTGTTCCATCTGTTGGAATAGTACCATCAGCATCTGCACCAGCTCCAACTAGATATAAACCTTGTGGATTTACAATGTAACCATTCTCGTCTAAATAAAAATTCCCTGCACGAGTATATGATAAATTTGCATTATCCATATTAAAAGTATCTCCGGTTAGACCACCACTTGCCACTATAAACATCCCGTCTCCCTCTAATGCAAAATCCAAAGGATTATTAGTAGTTTGACGGAAACCTTGCGTATGAATATTGTCAATGGAACCTAATTGAGATCCTAAACCAACTTGTGCTGGGTTTACCCCACCTCGAGTTGCTGTAGCACCTTGTGCGCCTGAAGTCATCTGACTCATCATATCTTGGAACGTTACACGGCCTTTTTTGAAACCTGAAGTATTAACATTGGCGATGTTATTACCAATCACATCTAATTTTGTTTGGAAGTTTTTCATTCCAGAAATACCTGCATACATTGAACGTAACATAATTTAGTTCTCCCCTTTTTTGGTATTATGTAGCTGTATCAATCGGTCAACAGCTATTGGCCTCCCATAAGGGTCCAGCCTATTCGTTAATTAAAATTGTTCCGTTAATATTTGTGAAAACTCGATTTGAAGCTTCCTCTAAATTCATTGCAGTTACCACAGTATTATTTTTTGCACTTACAAGTAGTGCTGTGTTATTCATCAGAACAAGTGAATCGGTAACTCCTTTTTGCTTAGCCTCACTCACTTTATCACTAATAAGTTGCCACTGCTTTTTGTTCAAGAAAATATTTCGTTCTTGGAGCCTTTCATTAGCGTGTCTGCTAACTTTTAGTTCTTGTTGCTCTTTTAAAATCGATTTAAAATCTACACCTTGAACATTTTTTGGCTTATGTGACGAGGGAAACTGTAAGGCTTTACTAGGTACCTGATGAATCCGATGATCCATAAATTTCACTTCCTTTATTTCAGACCCTATTATTCAGTTTCTTCATCTACTATTCCATCTTCTGGACTCTCATTACTTGCATTCGTATCCTTAATTTCAAGTATAAAATCTGCATATACACTTTCACCATTAGCTAATTCCAGTATTGCATATCCATCGACTTGGCTAACTCCTATCACTTCACTGCTTTGCTTAGGTAGCCATTTCTCAGTTTCTTCGTCATAATTTTGATAAGTGACAGTTTTACCAATAAGATGGCTATGTTGCACGATAGGGTTAACATGTTGGCTTTGAACTAATCCTTGGATAGCATTTGCCATATTCATCGTTTGCTCTAAAGATGAGAATTGAGCTAGCTGTGAAATAAATTCACGGTCGTCCATCGGATTCGTTGGGTCTTGATTTTGAATTTGCGTCATTAAAATTTTTAAAAAATCATCCTTCCCAAGGTTACTATCCGGAACCCCTCTTGTCTGTGGTTGATTTTTCAAGTATAACGAAGGATCTATAGTTGGCACTATTTTCACCTACCCTTCCATGTTTTGAATCAATTCTTCTAACTGAGCCTCAAAGTTTTCTCCACTGTTATTACTTTCCTGTTGTTGGTCTGATTCATTGGATTGGCTTTGATTTTGACCTTGAAGTGATTGTTCGTCATGTTGCTTTGTTTGTGGTTGACCTTGTCCCCCGGCTAGATCTTGTCGTTCAATAACGACTTGCTGTGGTGAAAACATATGCTTCAGTTGTCCAATATTGGATTCAAGCATATCTTTTGCCGCCTGGGTACTAACAACAATTTTCACTGTCATTTCACCATTAACTTCTATTAATCGCACCATCATTTCCCCGAGATTTTCTGGTCTGAGTGCAATGGACAATTGATTCATACCATTCGGCATAGAAAGAAACTTACTAGTTTTCATTACTTGTTGGAACTGATCAATGAGTTGTTGGTCTACGGATTGTCCACTCTGTGCTTGGTTCATAAAAATGACATATTGTTCCAACTTGGGCATTACTGTATTACTTTGAAAACTATTTTGTTGAATGGACATCATTTTATCGATACCCTCTTGATTTTGCAGGGCATTCTCTAGCCATTTCACGACGTCTTTTGCCGTAACCTGAGAATTAGAATGATAGATTTGTTTAGTAGTGAGCGAATTTCGGTTTTGATAAGCAACAAGTATATCTTTCCATACTTGATTTATCTTGATATCACTAAGCTCAATACCTTTTCCTTGGGTACCTTTAAAATTCTCTAAGTTTTTTTGAATAGCAGTCCATTGCTTTAATAAGTTTAAAATCTGAGGAGCTATTTTTTTAAGCTCATCCTTCGTATTTGCTAGTGATAGTAAACTTTCAAAATTAGTAAATATTTGCTGTAATGTTTCCTGCATTCGAACATTTTGATCTAGTTGGATTGGTTCTTTAAGGTCATTTTCTATCTTACTTAGAATAGTTAAAGTCTCCTCAGAATTAAAATTTAACTCTTGTAAGGTACTTGGATTAATACCATAATCCTCTAACTTTACCAAATCACGAAGACTTTTTACTAAAGATTCCATATTAACGTCTAAGCTTTCAATATTTCTTAATAAAGACTCGATATCCATAAATGTATGATCAATATCTTTAGATTCCAAAGATTGCGAGTTCGAATTTAATAACAATCTACTAATATTTGTATCCATACTCGCTAATAGTTCTAATAGATTCGTAGAACCATTATCGGAATCATTTACTTGTACTAATGTTGCCTCTCCACCTTGATTTCCATGTTGTTGCAATAGCATCGCAAACAAAGGGGAAGCATTACGCGAATTTGCATTTTTCATTGTTGTTGTTGTTATGGATGGAACTAAAGCCCCAAGCATTGCGATCGCATTCATATATTCACCCCCTTTCAAAGTAAATGCACTTATTGGTTTATAAAACGTTTGGTAATCTCAGCCGCTTTTTCAGGGTCCATGTTCTCCATAATTAAGCCGCGATCCTCACTAGTCATATCACTTAATATAATAAAGGCAGCTCCTGTGTCTAATTGTTCCAGGATAGATGCTGCTTGTTTATTTTTCATTTCCTTAAACGAGCTTGAAATTTGATTAATTGTTTCAGATGATTCGTCTTTTTCCGATTGATTTGTGGCTACATCCAAATCTCTTTCTAATTTGGCAATTTTTTGTTCTAATTGTTCAATCGTATTTTCCAAGGTCAATTTTTCCTGGGTCAATTCATCAATTTCCGCATCCTTCTTATCAAATCTAGACTGGATATCTTCCTCTTCCTTTATCTGACTAGCTTCCTCATCTGTTGTAATAAATGAAGAGATTACCGGAATATTATTTCCTGTATTCTTCGCCCAATCAACTACGTTTACCCCAGCCATTGCTAATACGATAGCAGTTAAAGTAATTGCGATAATAACAGGAATTACTATGGCAAATAGGAACCATAGAAAAGGGTTCATTTTCTCTTTTTCTTCCATCACTCTTTGTTTCGCCATTTTTGAACTCACCTATTTTTGTGACTTAAATATTGTTGAATGGATATTTCATTCATAAATGATTCTTCTCTCTGTTTTTGTTGATTTACTGTTTCATTAGTACGAAATTCAATTATCTTTTCAAACTTTTTTGTTTCGATATGTGCTTCTGAAAGGATCCATTGCTTAGACTCCATATTGGCCCTTGCTTGTTGAACTTGAACTTGTAGCTCCTCTATTTCCCTTTTTAATCGTTCCATGTATGCTAACTGATCTTGAATGAATTCAATATGCATATTTGAGCTTAACGCTTCTTCATATGCTTCTTCTGCCTTTTCCTTTTTCTGTAATAGATTAAAAAGTTTCGTGCCAATATCTTCAAAGATATCTACAGATCTACGATAAGCAAGCTGAGCATCCTTTTTCTCTTTCTCACGAATATCAAGTATTTTAGTTAAGACTTGAGTTCCTGCCATGTTCAACTACCCCCATTTAGCACTACTTTTAAACTATCAATAGTTTCTTCAAATGATAACTTCTCAAAAACATCTTGTTTTAAGAATGACATTAGTTTTGGATAGTAAGAGATAGCTCTATCAATCTCATGGTCTGTGCCTCTTTTATACGCACCAATTTGAATCAAATCTTTATTTTCCTCATATTTAGCTATTAATGCTCTAGCCTGTTGGGCAAGATCCTGATGCTCATTTGATACAATTTGATTCATTACCCGGCTGATAGATTTCAAAATATTTATTGCTGGATATTGTCCTTGTTCTGCTAATTTACGATCCATGACAAAATGTCCGTCTAATATCCCCCGAACTGTATCGGCAATTGGTTCATTCATATCATCGCCGTCTACTAATACCGTATAAAAAGCAGTAATCGAACCATTATTATTTGTACCGGTTCGTTCTAGTAGCTTTGGTAAGATAGAGAAAACAGAAGGTGTATACCCTTTAGTTGTAGGAGGTTCACCAGTTGCTAATCCAATCTCTCTTTGGGCCATCGCTACACGAGTAACGGAATCCATCATAAGGTTAACGTTTAATCCAAGGTCCCTGAAGTATTCCGCAATAGCAGTTGCTGTGTAAGCTCCTTTAATCCTCATTAAAGCTGGCTGATCAGATGTAGCTACAACAAGAATGGACTTACTTAAACCCTCTTGTCCAAGGTCCTTCTCTATAAATTCTCTAACCTCTCGCCCACGCTCTCCTATAAGCGCAATTACGTTAATGTCCGCCTTACTATTTCTTGCAATCATACCAAGTAGTGTGCTTTTTCCAACTCCGCTACCTGCAAATAACCCAATACGTTGTCCTTGTCCTACTGTAAGCATCGAATCGATTGCCTTTACTCCAACTTGGATAGGTTCGGTTATTGTTGGCCGAGACATTGGATTAGGTGGTGATTGTTCCGTTAAATAATTGGATAACCCTTTCGGTAATTCGGAATCGTCTAATGGTTTTCCTAAAGAATCAATTACGTTACCAATTAAACTCCTACCAATCTTGACCGTTAATGGTTTTCCAGTTGATTCAACAAGACAGCCTGGCCCAATTTCAGATACTTCATTGTAAGGCATGAGAATAATATTCTCATTGTTAAATCCAACTACTTCTGCTAGTACTGGCTTTTTCTTATTGGATAAATTTGGATGAATGTAACAAACCTCTCCAATATTAGCAGCTGGACCAACAGATTCAATCATAATCCCGACGACCCGTTGAACTTTTCCATACCGTTTATAAACATCGGCTTCCTCTATCGCATTAAAGTAGTTTTCTAGCTTCATTCTTTTTGCTCCATTACAATTTCATATAAAACTTGGTGTATTTTATTAAGTTGTGTATGGATGCTAGCATCTATTTTTCCAAATGGATGCTCAATCAAACAACTATCTTTCTCTAATGCTTCATTTAAATAAATAGAAAGGTTTGCCCTTGAGTCGAGTATTCTTTCTAACTCACTCTTTTGCGAAAGTACAGATTCATAATTATCTGGATGCAGATAGATGGATAATTCTCGTTGATCTTTTATGGATGAAATAGCTTCTTTTACGATAGGTACAAAGAATTCTGGGTTATCAGCTAATTGTTGCCTCATGATTTTTTCTGCTACATGGACAGCAAGTTTTAGAATCGTTTCCTCACTTTTTTCAACCGTTACTAGGTAATCTTTCTTTGCATCATTTATTATCCCGTTTGCTTGGGTAATTAGGTGAGAAAATTGTTCTAGACTTTCATTTTTACCTTGTTCAAAGCCAGCTTGATAACCTTTTTGTTTTGCTTGTTCAATCAACTGAATCTTTTCTTGCTCCCAATTTTCTTTTGCTAGTAGAATTTGGTTCTCTGTATCTGCTATCATACTTTCTCGTTCTTTTTTTATTGCTTCCAATTCGTTTTTAACTTCTTTTAGCTTGCTTAGTTCTAATTGTAATTGGGCTTCGTAGTTAACCGGTTCTTCTACTACTGGTCTTTGGATCTGTTTAAGTTGTATAACTTTCTTCAAACTAGACTCGGTATTAGACAATGATATCGTCTCCTCCACCACGAGCTATTACAATCTCGCCAATATCTTCAAGTCTTCTTATAATTGCCACAATACGTGATTGTGCTTCTTCTACATCCCGTAGTCTAACTGGACCCATGAATTCCATTTCTTCTTTAAACGTCTCAGCCATACGTTGTGACATGTTCTTAAACACAATATCTTTCACTTCATCACTAGATACCTTAAGCGCTAAGCGTAAGTCTTCGTTTTCTACCTCACGAATAACTCGCTGTATCGCACGATTATCAAGGATAACAATATCTTCGAAGACAAACATACGTTTTTTAATCTCGTCGGCAAGTTCTGGATCCTGAATTTCTAATGCATCAAGAATAGTTCTTTCCGTACTTCTATCTACGCCATTTAATACTTCGACGACAGTTTGAATACCACCTGTCTGCGTATAATCTTCTGTATAGGAAGAAGCTATGTTTCGTTCCAGTACCTCTTCTACTTGACTAATAATTTCTGGAGATGTAGAATCCATCGTCGCGATACGTTTTGCAATATCTGCTTGCATTTCCTGTGGCAAAGCTGATAAGATTTGACCCGCTTGCTCTGGATCCAAATAGGATAGCACTAGAGCAATAGTTTGCGGATGCTCATTTTGAATGAAATTCAATACTTGCTGCGGATCGGCTTTTCTAGCAAAGTCGAACGGCCTTACTTGTAAAGAAGAAGTTAAGCGATTAATAATGTTACTTGCTTCACTCTCGCCGAATGCCTTCTCAAGGACTGTTTTTGCATAGCCAATACCACCTTGTGATATATAATCTTGAGCAAGTGCGATTTGGTGAAATTGTTCTAAGACATCTTCCTTCATACCTGCATCTACTTTTTTTACGGACGATATCTCAAGACTTAATCTCTCAATCTCTTCTTCTGTTAAGTGTTTATAAACTTGTGCTGAAACATCTGGTCCTAGAGAGATTAAGAGAATTGCAGCTTTTTGTTTACCGGTTAATTGTGGTTGTTGTCTAGCCATATTCTCACCCCCCTAATCTTCTCCTAACCATCCGCGTAGTAATTTCGCAAATTCTTCTGGTCGATCTTTTGCCATTTTTTCTAATTGCTTTTTACGCTGAATAGATTCTGTTTCTTCTGTTGTTTCTAAATCAGGTACTGTTTCCACAGAATCAGCTGCAATTGCTTCTTCGCGAGCTTCTTCTGTCTTGCTTCTACGTTTAAGCAATAAAATGATTAAAATAACAATGACTAATAGTAATACTCCACCAACAATATACATCCAAAGTGGTGCTCTAAATCCAGGTTCAAGTGTAGTGGTGTCAGAAGGACTAAATTCCTGAAAAACAATTGAAGTTCTCGTGTTATTCTGGTCCTCTATAGCCTCATTAGGTTGATATCCTGGATCAACAGAAGTAGTAATGATTGAGTTTAAAATATCAGCTATACTATTCCTTACTTCTTCTTCTTGGGTTGCATTCAATCTATTACCTTCATTATCCATTCGATCGACCGCAACTTGAATTCCTAAGTCACGAACCTTATAAGGACTTTCTACAATTTCCTTTTGTATTCGATTAAATTCATTATTTACAGTTTCTTTTATATACTCATATTCTCCGTCGTCTCCATTGTCAGCACCTTCATATCCAGGTATATCACCTTCTCCAGCACCTGCAGTACCGCCAACTTGATTAGCCCCGGAACCTGTATATGTTTCATGAATAGTCTCAACACTGACCGGCAAACCTTCCATATTATCCTGATCAGCTGGTTCCACAATTTCTTCCACTCTATTTTCTTGAGTGAAATCCACATCAGCAGTTACAGATACAATGACATTATCCATCCCAACCATCGTACCGAGCATTTGTTGTAATCTTCCTTGAATGTCTCTTTCAATATCGCGTTTAACTGTTTGCTGATATGAATAAACATCTTGGAAACCATTAGAGGTATCTGTGTTCATATCATAGTGCTCTGAATATTGATTCATAATCGTAATGTTTTCAGGATTCAGATTAGGTACGGCCTTTGATACTAATTGATATAATGCCGTTATTTGATTTCCTTCGAAACGATGCCCCGGTGCTGTTTGAATAACTATAGAAGCACTTGTCGGTTGTGTTGCTTCATTAACAAAAATCGGCTCTTTAGGCATATTAATCATGACAGTCGCATCATTGATTCCTTGAATACTCTTAATTAAATTAGCAAGTTCTGTTTGCATTGCATCTAAGTGCATTACATTAAATTCATTATCTGTGATTCCCCAAGAAGTATTCTCACTAAAGAAGGAATAATCGATACTGCCACTGTTCGGTATCCCTAAACCTGCCAAATCAACTAGCAAGCTATCTGCTTGTTCCTTTGGTACGGAAATAGTTGAACCACCTTCGCCTATCTCATATGGAACAGCTCGTGCATCTAACTCCGCCTTTATTTGACCTACCTCTTGAATGGACAAATTTTTGTATAATGGCACGTAATCTGATTTCGTCGCAAATAATGAAATTACTACTATTAAAGCAATAACAGCAAGCGAAGAACCAATTATTAAACCTTTTTGACCTTTCGATCTGTTTGACCAAAATGCCTTTGCCGTTTCATTAAATTTCATTATTTTATCGTTGTTCATGTACTCCCCCGCCAAATTCAAAAACAAATTAATAACCATTGTTCAATCTACAAAAAATTGATTATTAATTTTAATTTTTTTTGTTAAACAATTGCGAATTATTCCGATATAACACATATAAGTTTTCTTAAACTTGCATTCTCATAATCTCGTTATACGCATCAATTGCCTTACGTTGCATTTCTACCGTTGCTTGTAGAGTAACACTAGCTTTTTGCGCAGTGATCATAACATCATGTAAATCATTAATCTGTCCCATCGCAAGGGCTTCTGTTTTTTTATCAGATACAACTTGTAGTTCATTAACATTGTTAATTGCATTTTTTAATAAATTGGCAAAGTTTGCTTGAGCTTCACCAGGAGTAGTTACCTTCTTAACATCTGTAGCGTTTATTAAGGAATTATTTAAATCACCTATAGATAAACTCATTTTCTTCCTCCTTATTTACCAATTTCTAACGCCTTCATTAGCATACTTTTACTAGCATTTAACGCTGTAATATTGGCTTCATACGATCTAGTTGCACTCATTAAATCCACCATTTCTTTTAATGGATCAACATTTGGCATCTGTACATAACCAGCATCATTAGCATCCGGATGTGTTGGATTATATACTAGTTTAAAGGGTTCTTCATCCTCAACTATCCCCGTTACCTTCACACCGCTAGCTGGATTGTTGGACATGTTAGTCGCCTTATGTAAATAAGATTGAAAGCTTTTATCGCTAGGTTCAATTTCTACCATTTTTCTTCGGTATGGGACAAACTCCCCATTCTCGTTCACTGTTGCCCTTGTAGTATTAGCATTGGCGATATTAGACGATATAACATCCATACGTAAACGTTGCGCTGTTAGTGCACTTGCACTTGCGTTAAACGCATTAAAGATAGACATATATTATCTGCCTCCTTTAATTACTGTCTGTAAACTATTAAACTTACCATTTATACGATCCACTAAACTTTGATAATAGATTTGGTTTTGGGCTAACTCTGCCATCTCTTTATCGATATCTACGTTATTTCCATTATGATTAAACATTGTGTTATTTCGTTGAACAATGCTATATGGAAGTTTTTGCCCTTGTTCAAACGTTAAATGCATGGAGTGTGTTCGCTTAGCTGTTATTGTGTTTGTAAGTTCTTCTTGAAGCACATTTTTAAAGACAACTTCTTTTGCCTTATAATTCGGAGTATCTACATTCGCAATATTTGAGGCTATCGTTTGATTCTTTACGGAAGCATAATTAAGTGATTGCTGTAATGTATTAATTGTCCCGCTAAACAGATTCATTTTTTCACCCTCCTTAAATCATTAATAAAAAAATATAAAGACGGACACAAATTAAAAATTCTATACGAATATTGTAATTTATATCTTGGTCAAAGTCTATCAAAATTCGACAGTTTTCTGGAAAACGAAGGAAAACAGGAGCATAATACTAGGTATTTTTCACTAGATGCCCTTTCGATTTTTATGTAAATATTTCCATTTTGTCTCTAAATAAAAATTTTATGTAGAAATATGTAAAATATTAAGTTCATTATACACGAAATCTAGTTCTTATTTACTACCTACCATAAAGAGTAATAAAACCGCAAAAAAACACCTGTGGATAATTATCCACAGGTGTTTTTCACATTATCTAGAACGTAATTTTTCCAGTTCTACTAAAAACTTATCATTTAAAACTTTAATGTAAGTACCTTTCATACCTAAAGAACGAGATTCAATTACACCCGCACTTTCTAGCTTTCTTAACGCGTTAACAATAACAGATCTTGTAATACCTACACGGTCTGCAATTTTACTAGCTACTAGTAATCCTTCGTGCCCATTAAGTTCTTCAAAGATATGATCAATTGCTTCTAGTTCACTGTAAGAAAGTGAGCTAATTGCCATTTGAACAACCGCTTTACTTCTTGCTTCCATTTCAATCTCTTCAGTTTTTTCATGAAGTATTTCCATTCCTACTACTGTAGCTCCATACTCGGCTAATAGTAAGTCATCATTATTGAAAGCTTCTTTTAATCTACCGATGATTAACGTTCCTAGACGCTCTCCACCACCAATAATAGGTACAATAGTAGTTAGTCCATCTTTAAATAGATCTTTGTTTTCCACTGGAAATACTGTATATTGACTATTAATGTCTAAGTTAGGTGTCGTTTCATGAATATGAAATAGACCTTCAGTATATTCTTCTGGAAATTGTCTTTCCTCAAGCATAGCTTTCATACGTTCGTTTTCAATTTCTTGATTGATTGCATAGCCTAGTAATTTACCTCTTCTACTTAAGATAAATACATTCCCTTTAATTACCTCTGTTAGCGAAACAGCCATGTCGTTAAAATTTACTGATTTACCTGTTGCCTTTTGTAACATTGAATTAATTTTTCTTGCGCGGTCTAATAGTTCCATTATTAGTTATTCCTCCAATTTTTAATTTTTTTACAATATAAATTGACTTAAGTCTTTATTCTTAACAATTGTACTTAGTTTTTGATCGACATATTCTGGTGTTATCTCAACCGTGTCCATCGAAACATCTGGAGCTTCAAATGATAAATCTTCTAGTAATTTTTCTAGTATTGTATGAAGCCTTCTTGCACCAATATTATCAGTATCTTGATTTACTTGAAAGGCGATTTCTGCTATTCTATTTACAGCTTTGTCTGTAAACACAACATTTATACCTTCCGTTTTTAACAATGCTTGGTACTGTTTTAATAGAGCATTTGAAGGCTCATTTAATATACGAACAAAGTCTTCAACTGAAAGTTTTTCTAATTCTACTCGAATTGGAAATCTACCTTGTAATTCAGGAATTAAATCAGATGGCTTTGCCATATGAAAAGCTCCTGCAGCAATAAATAGCATATGGTCTGTTTTAACTGAACCATGCTTTGTTACAACTGTTGACCCCTCAACTATAGGCAGTATATCTCGTTGAACTCCTTCACGGGATACATTTGGTGAGTTATCTTGTTTACCAGCAACTTTATCAATCTCATCAATAAAAATAATGCCAGATTGTTCAGCTCTAGTTATTGCTTCTTGTGATACTTCCTCCATATCTACAAGCTTATGAGCCTCCTGCTGGGTAAGTATTTTTCTTGCTTCAGAAACAGGAAGTTTACGTTTTTTCTTTTTCTTTGGCATAAATTGTCCAAAAGCATCTTGCATATTCATACCCATTTGTTCCATTCCAGATCCTTGTAATAAATCAAACATGGAAGGCGGAACTTCTTCAATTTCAATTGTAACAATATGTTCTTCAAGTTCCCCCATTGCAAGTTGATGTGCAACTCTACTTCGTTTATTCTTAATCTCTTCATCTTTTTCTCCGTCTTCAGAATCATCATGATTACCTTGACCAGAAAATAACATTTCAAATGGATTAGAAATAGTAGATTGCTTTTTAACTTGCGGTACGAGAAGTTTAACTAGCTTTCTTTCAGCTTCTTCCTTTGCCTTCCCCATGACTTCATTCATTTTCTCTTCTTTAACCATTCGTAGGGACATTTCTACTAAATCCCGCACCATCGATTCGACATCTCTTCCGACGTAACCTACTTCTGTAAATTTAGTAGCCTCAACCTTCACAAACGGCGCTCCAACAAGCTTCGCTAGCCGTCTTGCAATTTCCGTTTTACCTACACCTGTTGGTCCAATCATTAGAATGTTTTTTGGGACAATTTCATCCTTTAACTTTTCATCCAATAAAGTTCTACGGTATCTATTTCGTAAAGCTACTGCAACAGATTTTTTAGCACTTTGTTGGCCAATGATGTAATTGTCCAGTTGGCTTACAATTTGTCTCGGAGTATAATTAATACTCATTATGCATGGCCTCCTCTTTAATCAAGTACTTCCAGCGTAATTTGATCATTTGTAAACACACATATTTCACCAGCTATTTTCATGGCAGCTAAAGCTATGTCTTTTGCTGATAGATGATCTGCATAGTTTACAAGGGCCCTGCCAGCACTTAGTGCATAATTTCCACCTGAACCAATTGCTAGAATACCATCGTCCGGCTCAATTACTTCACCAGTTCCAGAAATTAATAACATGCTTTCTTTATTCATGACAATCAGCATAGCTTCTAACTTCCTTAATACCCTGTCACTTCGCCATTCTTGCGCTAATTCCACAGCAGCACGAGTTAAATTACCATTAAACGCCTCAAGTTTCCCTTCAAACTTTTCAAAAAGGGTAAAAGCATCAGCCACAGAACCGGCAAATCCAGCTAAAACTTGACCATTATACAATCTACGAACCTTTTTTGCTTTGTGCTTCATAACAACGGAATTTCCAAGTGTTACCTGTCCATCACCACTCATTGCACATTGTCCATTATGCTGAACAGCAAATATTGTGGTGGCATGAATTTCTTGTGCCAATTAAATCACCTCATCCGTTATTCCTACTTTTTAGCTCTCGGGTGACTATCTAAATAGATATTGCGCAAATGATCTTTCGTTACATGTGTGTAAATTTGCGTAGATGATAAACTGTCATGTCCTAAGAGTTCCTGTACTGTTCTCAAATCGGCACCCTCATTTAATAAATGCGTTGCAAAGGTGTGTCTTAATTTATGGGGATGTAAGTTTATCGTAAGTGCTGCTTTTTCCATCATATTATTTAAAACTAACCGAATGCCTCGAGTTGTTATCGGGTTTCCTCTTGAATTTAGAAATACAGCTTCGGAATTCGCATTTGACTTTTCGAGTAATTGTTTTCTACCATCTTGTATGTACAATTGAAGTGCCTTTTCAGCAAAACTACCAAAAGGAACATAACGTTCTTTGTTCCCTTTTCCTTTCACAAGCATTGTTCCAATAGAAAAGTCGATATCCTTCAATTTTAAACTCTGACATTCACTTACTCGAATTCCCGTTCCATAGAGCGTTTCTAATAAAGCTTGATTACGTTGCCCCAAAGGATCATTAGTGTCATTTACTTCAAAAAGTTTTTCCATTTCCTGTTTATATAGGAATCCTGGAATAGGTTTGGCAGCTTTTGGTAAGCTTATTAGCATGAAGGGATTTGTGATTATAACATTTTCTCTTTCTAAATACTTAAAAAAAGTACGTAGGCTAGAAATCTTTCTAGATACAGATTTCCTAGAAAGTTTTCGATTATAGAGAGTAGTTAAAAATACACGGACAGAGCGTTGATCAATGTCTTGAACAGATTCAAATCCCTCTTGAAGTACGAAAGTAAAAAACTCTTCTAAGTCATGATTGTAATATTCTACTGTGTATGGTGAAGCATTTTTTTCAATTTGAAGGTATTCTGTAAATGCTTTTTTGTATAGTGCAAGATTATCCAAAAACTCACCTCAACTTAACAGCCAAATAAAACTATACCATATATGAAATGAAGATTGCAACGAACTTAACAAAATTGTAACAAAATTCTGAATTGGTTGCAATACTTATAATCGTGCACCTAAATGCTGTCAAGTAGATTCGCTTACCACTGGACAATTATAGCGATATAAATATAAATAGTCAATAAAGAAGTACTACTTTTTTCGACATAATTCGATACCTTCAAATTATATAAATTATCACCTATTCAATATTTTTACCAATTGTGCAAAAATTATAATCACAACTTTAATTATTATTTACCCTTTTCAAAAATGGTGAAACATTTAGAACACAATAGACAACCTAACATACAATACTTATATTTCGCAAGACAAATTGCTTTTTTTACTTAATTTTTACATAAATAAAACAAAGTCGCCCATTGTAGACTGCCCTCAAATTGTTGTTAATCTAACAACCGGGGGGCAGTTCGTTATGGGGCGACTCCTTTTCTATCCTTGGGTGTTCTCTTTGTAGTCACATTGTGTGCAGATAATTTGAGTTTCTTTCTTCGATCTTTTCTCTACTAAAAGTGATTCACATTTAGGGCATGGTCGTGAAATTGGCTTATCCCAAGAAACAAAATCACATTCTGGGAATCGATCGCAGCCATAAAATACCCTACGCTTTTTCGAACTGCGCTCTACTACATTACCTTCCTTACATTTAGGGCATGTTACACCAATTTCTTTTAATATTGGTTTCGTATTTCTACATTCAGGGAAATTAGAACACGCTAAAAATTTTCCGTATCTCCCCATTTTATACACCATTTCATGGCCACAGTTTTCACAATCAATTCCAGCTGGCTCATCTTTAATTTCTATCTTTTCCATCTCTTCTTCTGCAATAGATAACCGCTTTTGGAAATCGTGATAAAAATCATCTATTATATTTACCCACTCTACTTCACCGTCTTCAATGGAATCTAGGTCATTCTCCATTTTAGCAGTGAATTCTACATCAATAATTTCCGGGAAGAATTCCTTTAATAGGTCAACTACGATAACTCCTAATTCAGTTGGTACAAATCGTTTGTTGTCTAAGGATACATAACCACGACGTTGAATAGTATCCAATGTTGGAGCATAAGTAGATGGTCTACCAATTCCAAGTTCTTCCATTGTTTTCACTAGTCTTGCTTCTGTAAAGCGTGGAGGTGGTTGTGTGAAATGTTGATTCGGATTTATTTCACTGGCGTTTACAATCATACCTTCTTCTAAGTTAGGTAAGAATTTATCATCTTCCTTTTTATTATCATCCGTACCTTCTACATAAACCTTCATAAACCCTTTAAATTTAACTTTTGAACCAGTAGCACGAAACTCTATGTCGTTATTTACTAACTGGACTGTCATAGTATCAAGAACAGCTGGTGCCATTTGACTTGCTAAAAAGCGCTCCCAAATCAATTTATAAAGACGTAATTGATCTCTAGATAGTACAGCTTTTAAAGAATTAGGCTCTCTCATCACTGAAGTGGGTCTGATAGCTTCATGAGCATCTTGTGCATTTTCATTTTTCTTTTCTTTTCTTTCTGAACCTAGATACTCATTACCATATTTATTTCCTATATACTCTTTAGCCTCACTTTTTGCTGTTTCCGAGATTCGAGTTGAATCTGTACGCATATATGTGATTAGACCAGTTATACCGCCACTTGCCTTGCCAAGATCAATTCCTTCATAGAGTTGTTGTGCTATCATCATCGTTTTCTTAGCACGGAAGTTTAATTTTCGAGCGGCTTCTTGTTGTAATGATGAAGTTGTAAAAGGCAATGCTGGATTTCGCTTTCTTTCCTTTTTAGTTACTTTATCTATCTTAAACTGTTTATCTACTAACTTATTTAAAACTTCTTTAACTTCCGCTTCGGACTTAAGCTCTAATTTTTTACCATTGATTCCGTAAAACGTTCCTTCAAATGCCTCTTTATCCTTTAAGAAGTTAGCTTCAATTGACCAATACTCTTCAGGTTTAAAATCATTAATTTCATTTTCTCGGTCAATAATCATCTTTAATGCTACTGATTGTACACGTCCAGCACTAAGTCCTTTTTTAACCTTTTTCCATAATAATGGACTAATATTATATCCAACTAAACGGTCAAGAACTCTTCTCGCTTGCTGTGCATCCACCAAATCTTTATCAATGGAACGTGGGTTTTTGAAGGATTCTTTAATAGCATCCTTAGTTATTTCATTAAATACTACACGACATTTAGAGTTCTCATCTACATTTAATGCATGTGCTAGATGCCATGCAATTGCCTCTCCTTCTCTATCCGGGTCGGCAGCAAGAAAAATCTTTTTAGCTTTTTTAGCTGATTTTTTCAAATCTTTTAGCACATCACCTTTACCACGAATAGTTATATACTTTAATTTATAACCCTCTTCTACATTGACACCCATTTGACTCTTTGGTAAGTCAATAACATGTCCCATTGAAGCTTTTACTGTGTATTTTTTTCCTAAGTATCGTTCAATTGTTTTCGCTTTTGCAGGTGATTCTACAATTACGAGATAGTCTGCCATCCTCTTCCTCCTTAGTCTGAGGTAACGAAAAACCTAGTACATATAAAATCCTAAATCATTCGTGTCCTAAACGTACTATACATCTTAATGTAAGAATAGATGTAATAAATGTCAACATTTTCTGATTAAACCCATTCATAATAAAAAAATTGTATTCATTAATAATCAATATCAAATCCTCACTAATAATAAATATATACGGAGTAATTGTCAAACATACACTGATTTTCAGCTAACGATTAGATATTACGTAAACTCACAAGTTGTTGATTCCAGTCCAATTGAATATCTTCATGAGATAATACGATTTTTGCACCTTCTTGAATGAGCTTTAAACAACCTCTGGATTGCGGTAAATGTGGCGAATCTGGCACTGCATAAACTTCTCTTCCCTGATCCAAAGCTTGATCCACTGTAATCATAGTTCCACTTTTTTCAGTCGCCTCAATCACTAGCGTAGCAAAGCTTAAACCACTTATAATTCGATTTCTTTCCGGAAAGTGATATTTTTTTGGTGGTACATTAGGAGCATATTCCGTAAGTACCAATCCATTTTCACCAATTTGATGAAATAGTAACTTATTTTCTCTCGGATATATATGTTGAAAACCACTACCTAAAACAGCTATCGTCTTTCCATCTTCAGTTAACGTTATTCGATGTGCAAAGCTATCTATCCCTTTTGCCATCCCACTAACAATCACCCAATTATCCTTAATTAATGGTCTTATAATATAACGCGTTTTTTTATAAGCATCTTTTGAGGGATTTCTTGTACCTATTACACTAATCGATGGGCATTTTAACAATAAGGATTGGTCTCCGTAGCCATATAATACTACAGGTGGGTCTTTAATAGTTTTTAACATAGGAGGATAGTTCTCGTCAACGATTGTTATTACGTTATATGCATGTAAATCGGTAATTGTTTCATTAATTAACCGCAGATTGTGAAGGTCCTTGTAAATTGATTCAGCTTGATTTTTATTGATTGAGAGATAGTTACTTATGGAGGTTATAGATAGTAAATAAATCTGTGATAAAGAGGGGTCTAAATGGAGTAATCTTCGTAGAACTCTTCTCGTCATCCCTTGACAACGATGGAGATGCACTAATCTTTGTCTTTTATTATGTAACAAATTGTCCCATCCTTTCAAGTAGAATATAAGGTTAAGGAACCTAAAAGAAGTTTCCCTCTAGGTTCCTAATATTTTATTGATTAGTGAGTTTTACACTTTTCTGCTAAACCTTTTTCTTCAAGTACACGAATCATTGTTTCTCCGATAACTGCAGGTGTTTCTGCTACTTGGATTCCACATTCATTCATCACTCTGATTTTTTCGTCGGCTGTACCTTTACCACCAGAAATGATTGCACCAGCATGACCCATACGTTTTCCTGGAGGTGCTGTTGCTCCGCCAATGAACCCTACAACTGGCTTCGTCATATTCGCTTTTACCCATTCAGCTGCTTCTTCTTCTGCAGTACCACCGATTTCACCAATCATAACTACAGCATAAGTTTCTGGGTCTTCATTAAATGCTTTTAATACATCAATAAAATTAGTTCCGTTTACTGGATCTCCACCAATTCCTACAGCAGTAGTTTGACCATAACCAGCTTGTGATAATTGATGTACTGCTTCATACGTTAATGTTCCAGAACGAGAAACTACACCGATA
The DNA here is from genome assembly GCF_047228935.1 of Ornithinibacillus jepli. Lineage (NCBI taxonomy): Bacteria > Bacillati > Bacillota > Bacilli > Caryophanales > Bacillaceae > Ornithinibacillus > Ornithinibacillus jepli. The sequence goes on along the minus strand of NZ_JBFEGG010000001.1, from coordinate 840,025 downwards.
TGACCTTTGGTATGAATATAACCAGGCATAATACCGATTTTTGATTCATCAGCAGTTATAACACCTGGGCAGTTTGGCCCAATTAAGCGTGTTTTCTTACCTTCCATATAACGCTTAACTTTAACCATATCAAGTACTGGGATATGTTCTGTAATACAAATTACTAGGTCTAGTTCTGCATCTACTGCTTCAATAATCGCATCAGCTGCAAATGGTGCAGGTACATAAATAACAGAAGCGGTAGCACCTGTTTTATCAACAGCATCTTGAACGGTATTAAATACAGGAACTCCTTCTACTTCTGTACCACCTTTTTTCGGTGTCACTCCACCTACAATCTTAGTACCATATTCAAGCATTTGCTTCGTATGGAATCTAGCTGTTCCACCAGTAATTCCTTGGACAATTACTTTCGTATCTTTATTTACATATACACTCATTATAGTCCGTCCTTTCCAAAATCTAGTCTATTAATATACAAGATTTTAAATCCATTACGCTTCTTTAACTAAAGATACAATTTTCTTTGCACCATCAGCCATTGAGTCTGCAGGAATAATATTTAATCCGGATTCATTTAGAATTTTCTTACCTAAATCTACATTAGTACCTTCTAAACGAACAACTAATGGAAGATTTAGTCCGACTTGCTTGGTTGCTTCTACTACACCTTCAGCGATTACATCACACTTCATAATTCCACCAAAGATATTTACAAAAATACCTTTTACATTTTTGTCGGATAGAATAATTTTAAATGCTTCTGTAACCTTTTCAGCAGTAGCACCGCCCCCAACATCAAGGAAGTTAGCGGGTTCTCCGCCATAGTGCTTAATGATGTCCATTGTTGACATAGCTAAGCCGGCACCGTTAACCATACAGCCAATATTACCATCTAATGCAACATAGCTGAGGTCATATTTAGATGCCTCAATTTCCTTTTCATCTTCTTCATCTAAATCGCGGTATTCTAGAATATCTTTTTGACGGTATAATGCGTTATCATCAAAGTTTAACTTAGCATCAAGCGCTAATACTTCCCCATCTCCTGTAGTAACTAGTGGGTTAATTTCTGCAATAGAGCAATCTTTTTCAATAAATGCTTGATATAAACTAGTCATAAATTTTACTGCTTTACTTAAAAGCTCATCAGGAATATTCATATTAAATGCTAGTCTACGAGCTTGATAAGGTAAAAGTCCTACAACTGGGTCAATTACTTCTTTGAAGATTTTTTCTGGAGTCGCTGCCGCAACTTCTTCAATCTCCGTACCACCTTCTTCAGAACCCATCATAACAACACGAGAAGTAGCACGATCAAGAACGACACCAATGTAATATTCTTTTTGAATATCACAGCCTTCTTCAATAAGTAAACGCTTTACTTCTTTTCCTTCTGGACCAGTTTGGTGTGTTACAAGTGTCTTACCAAGAATTTCTTCAGCATATGTACGTACTTCATCTAAATTCTTAGCAACCTTTACTCCACCAGCTTTACCACGTCCACCAGCATGAATTTGCGCTTTTACTACAGTTACAGATGTACCTAATTTTTTTGCCGCTTCAACAGCCTCATCAACTGTATATGCAACATATCCATTAGGAACCTTTACACCAAAACTCTGTAAAACTTCTTTTCCTTGGTACTCATGAATATTCATTATTTGTCCTCCCATCAAAAATCACTGCATTTTCATTGTATTAAATATTAGAAAATTGTACAAGAAAAGAGCCAATTTTTGTCGTAATTTTATTTCTTTAAACTAGTTACCTTTTGATCGGTTCTATATATAAAAGCGAATACTTCAGCTACAGCTTGATATAACTCCTCAGGTACTTTTTCATTAATATCTAATTCTGAAAGTAATTCTACAAGGGTCCTATCTTCCATAATTGGAATATGGTTTTCCTTCGCCTTTTTAATAATGTTATCAGCAATTAATCCTTTTCCTGTAGCACTTACTTTTGGAGCATATTCCTTATCTTGCTCATAAGTTAAAGCCACTGCTTTTTTCCTACTTGAATTCATATACGATAATCAACTCCTTGATATGAAGTTGGTTGATTTTTATAAACATGATTTTGCTTTTTCATTGTATCCTTTTGATTCATTAGCGGCTTAAGCGTAATATTAGATAAATGGTAATCTAATCGCTGTAACCCTTCCTTCAACAGTGGTTTCAACGACTGTGTAATAGTATTTATCGGATGGTCATTTAAAATTGTAATAGATATAGACCGCTTTTGAACTTGCATATCAACTATTGTCTCTTCCAAATTAGTTAAATCTAGAAAAAACACCACTCGACAATAATCGGGATTGATCTTACCATCTTCATCTTTTTTCCCTTCAAAGGATAATGCGACATCCTTATCAAGACCAAGACCTTCTCCAGGTAACAGAAGATTTGCCTGAAGCATCTTATCTGTTTCACTATATGATTGTAATTGCAATCCATTAATAAATTGTAATAGCTTAGTTCCTTGCTCTTGTAAAACTCCATCACTTGATTGTATTAATTGCAAAACCATCCCTTTTAGTGAGTGCAAAGGATTTTTCTCATCTTGAAGAATGGCCTTTTCGTATTGTAAACCTACATCTTGTAAGACCGTTCTTACTTGCTCAGTAAAGGATTCTTTAATGAAATGCTGTAAAAAATGATCAATCTTAACAAAATTTTCTTGTTTACCTAATACTTCTACATTACTCGCTAAAGTTTGTAAATGCTTTGGATGATTAACTAATTCCATATGCTTCATTGGAATATGTTGAAATATGCTTCGATTTAGTTCATTTTGTAACATAGTAAAAGCTTCTTCTGATAAAGGAATTTGATTCATGATACTAGTTTGAAGAACGTTTCCCCAATTATTTAGAAACGTATTAGCTTGAATGTGCACCTTATCAAGTTGTGAGATTATTGTCTGCAATTGCTTTACAGTTTCTACGTTGAAATAGTGAGTAATATTCGGTTTAACACCATCCGGATTTTGTTTTACCCGACTAGACCATGTACTAAACGGTATATTATCATCTATTATTCCTATTGCCTTTAATACATTGAAAATCTCAGGATTCTCAGCGATAGTGTTTATTAGTGCTATTTGGATTTGTCCTGTATTTCCTGTAAGTTGATGAAGTTGTTTGTTCAAGTTATTACTTGTAATTTGGTGGTGGTATCCTGTATGATTTTGACGTAATTCGTATTCAATTGCTTTTATTGTTTCTGTAAAACTCTCAAATTGTTTAACCGATAAAGCTTGGAATACAGAGTCCGTAATCGGCATTCTATTTACAATCATTTCTTTCAGCACTGCTTTAGCCTGTTCTTTATTTGCGGAAGACTCTATAAGTGGAATAGCCTGTTGTATTTGCCCCTTATCAAATGGAATTTTTTCATGTAAAAGAACCGCTACAAACTCTTGCACTGCCTTAGTATTATTTAGACCTATTTGACGTAAAAGAATAGTGGCATTCATCTCATTTGGTGCTCTTTTAGGTAATGGGTCCCCTAATACTTTAAGATGGGTCATATTTTCCATAGATTGCACTTGGAAATGGTATTTATTACCAATTTCAAGTGACGCTTCTAGCTGGGCAATTAATTGCATCATCCCTAACTGAATATGGGCTTTATTATTAGGATAAAGTTTTAAAATGTGCCCTTGAATAATCTGACCGAGCCGAAGTGTTTGGGCAGGCTCTTTTAATTTAGATAATTGGTTTTGTAATACCACCTGAATATTCAACTTAATCACTCACTTTATATTCTCTTTAACTGGGGCAAAAGACTTCCTATGATATGGGGAAGCCCCATATTCCATTAATTTTTCGATATGATACTTCGTTCCATATCCCATATTAGAGCGAAAATCATACATTGGAAATTCGTTATGAATCTCCTTCATTAGTCTATCTCGTGTTACTTTTGCCAATATACTTGCAGCAGCTATCGAGACACTTTTTGCGTCTCCTTTAATAATGGATTCTGAACTACAAGGTAAATTTTCTAGTTTTACAGCATCGATTAAAACATGCTGTGCAGGCGGATTTAATTGAGATAGTGCATCCTTCATCGCAAATTTGGTAGCTTCTAAAATATTGATTTCATCAATCTTTTGACTGTCTACGATAGATATTCCAAATGAAATAGCATTTTTTTTAATAATGTCAAAGAATTCATTTCTTTTCGCTTCATTTAATTTCTTTGAATCGTTTAAACCAAGTAGTTTAAAATCAGTTGGTAATATGACCGCTGCAGCTACTACTGGACCTGCTAAAGGACCTCTCCCCGCTTCATCGATACCAGCAACTAAATTTTTGCCATCCTGATAGCTCCGTCTTTCATATGTAGCCATTTCATAATAAGCTTTTTCTAAAGCTTCTAGTTTAAGTTTTTGTTTTTCATAAGTTTGAACTAGTTTTTGAACACCTTTACGTGTATCAGCTTTTAATGTATTGAGTTCTTCAACGGTTATTGCCCCTGATTCTAATAAAGCTTTTATTTCAGAAATCGAATTTTTCCCCATAGTAACACCTTTCTTTCTACTAATTATATCGGCATATTAAAGAAAAAATAAAAGACATCCATCAAATTGATGCATGCCTTATTCTAACTCTTTCGGTCGCTCTAAAGTAATGTTTCCTAGTCGGCCTGTTCTTAAATCACGAATCACAATATCTGAAACTTTATCAAAATTGACAGTTCCACCACTTTCAAGCGCACCTCTAAATTTGCCTATTTTAATAAAAATTTCTAACATATCTTCTTCATGCTGTTCAATTTTGTATCGTTCTTCTAATGAAGAAGGATAGTACTCTTTCAAATAATTAATCACAAAAGTAACGATATCTTGTAAAGATAATAACTGATCTTTAATTGTGCCTATGGCAGCTAAACGATAACCGACAACTTGATCTTCAAATTTCGGCCAAAGAATACCAGGAGTATCCAATAATTCAAATTCCTTTTTAACTTTAATCCAAAGCTGTTGCTTCGTTACTCCTGGTCGATCTCCTACCTTAGCTATTTTTTTATTGGCAAGTCGATTGATTAGGGTTGATTTTCCAACATTCGGAATCCCTACTATCATAGCTCGAGCAGGTCTAGGCTGTATTCCTTTTTTTAATAATTTCTCTAGCTTCTGTTGGCCTAATTCCTTTGCTAATTGGATAACCCGATTAATATCTGCTTTGTCATTAACATTAACAGCTAAAGCCGGTATATCTTTTTCTTTAAAATACTCAATCCATTCATTCGTTACTTTTGAATCTGCTAAATCTCGTTTCATTAGTAAAATCATTTTGGATTTACTTTGTAACACTTGCTGAAGCATCGGATTCTGGGACGAAAGTGGTGCACGTGCATCCACTAGCTCCATTACAAAGTCAACTAACTTTAGCTTTTCTTCTATTTCTCTTCGCGCTTTCGCCATATGGCCTGGAAACCATTGTATTGTCATTGCGGTTCTACTCTCCTATGAATTCAAATCTTTCAAATGGCCAGTAGATAACACTTGCTTTCCCAACAATCTGATCCATTGGAATTGGCCCTAGTAACCTGCTATCTGTTGAATTAGTTCGATTATCACCTAAGACGAAGACATGACCTTCTGGAACTGTAGTATAATTACCTGTAAGTTCCTCTAATGAAAAATCGTATGTCCTAACGTCCACATCAATATCATGAAAAAACTTTTCTTCTATAGGCTGACCATTTATGTATAAAATATTATCTTTATAAGCCACATGTTCACCTGGCAAGGCAATTACACGTTTAATAAAATCTTTTTGATCATTAGCATGAAACACAACGATATCAAACCGTTCTGGCTCATCTATTTTGTATAAAAACTTATTAACAATCATTTGATCTCGATCGTGTAATGTCGGTTGCATAGAAGGACCATCAACTATAATAGGTGTAAATAAGAAGGTTCTTACAAGAAAGGCTAAACCGAATGCGATTAATAAAGCTTTTATCCAATCTAACCACTCATTTTTTCTTTTCTTGGCCATAATTCAACCTCCGAAATCTACTATTTCTATAGTTATATTCATTACCATGTAGCTATTATTATATTATGTAAAAAGGAGCTTGCATAAAATACCAAGCTCCTTTCTAAATGCTTTTTTCGTTTTCTAGTCTTATCGACGTTCTTTAATACGTGCTGCTTTTCCGCGTAGATTACGAAGATAGTAAAGTTTAGCACGACGTACGATACCACGACGTGAAACTTCGATTTTATCAATACGAGGTGAATGTACTGGGAAAGTACGTTCAACACCTACACCATAAGAAATTTTTCTTACTGTAAATGTCTCGCTGATTCCACCATTTTGACGTTTAATAACGACACCTTCGTATACCTGAATACGTTCACGACTGCCTTCAACAACTTTAACGTGAACTTTCACAGTATCTCCTGGGCGGAAATCAGGATGATCGTTACGAAGCTGATCTTGTGTGATTTCTTCGATTAATTTTTGCATCCTGTTCAACTCCTTCCAAACCAATGCTCTTATTTCCGATAGGTAACAGCGGAACATCGTTTATAAGTACCTAAGTCGCACTTAAGCACAATAAATAATATATCACAATACAAAGTATACTTCAACTAGTAACTTAAAAAATTATAAGATAGCTTCCGAACTAGTGGTTCGAATACATCCCCCTTCGTGTATCCATAATACAATTAATTTAGTCATTTTTATTTTCTAGTTCTTTTAATTTTCGTATAAATTCTTTTTCTTCCTCTGTTAGAGGGAAATTTTCTAGTAGGTCTCTTCTCCGCATGTAAGTTCTTTTTAGGGATTCGTTTTTTCTCCAGGCTTCTATTTTGGCGTGATCACCAGATGTAAGTATCTCAGGGACTTTCATTCCTCTGAAATCAGCTGGTCTTGTATAATGAGGGTGCTCTAGTAACCCTGTAGAATAGGAATCTTGTGGGGCTGATTCTTGGTTACCTAATACTTCTGGTAAAAGTCTTACAACACTGTCCACCACAACCATAGCACCAAGCTCTCCTCCTGTTAAAATGTAGTCACCTATGGAAATCTCGTCTGTAACTAGATGTTCTCGGATTCGCTCATCGTATCCTTCATAATGACCACAAATAATAATCAAATGCTCCTCTTTTGAAAGTTCCTCTGCTTTTTTCTGTGTATACCTATCACCTTGCGGACACATTAAGATAACACGAGGTTTCGAATTTTTATCTTTTGTAATAGATTCAACCGCATCAAATATAGGTTGGGGTGATAAAACCATTCCAGCCCCTCCACCATATGGATAATCATCTACTTTATTATGCTTGTTTTCCGTATAGTCACGAAAGTTTACCAGGTTATACTGAAATTTATTTTTTTCCTGTGCTTTTTTTAAAATTGACGTATTGAATACCGTTTCAATCATTTCAGGAAATAAAGTTAGAATATCAATTTGCATTACTCAAGCAATCCTTCCATCGGTTGTATAACGATTCGTTTAGCTGCTACATCAATCTCACGAACTACTTCTTCAATATATGGAATTAAAATATCTTTCCCTTTAGCCTGTTTTATAACCCATACATCATTAGCACCTGGAGCTAATATCTCTTTAATTTGACCAAGACTAACTCCATCAGTCGTAAATACTTCACAACCGATTATTTCGTGATAGTAATATTCATTTTCATCTAATTCGGTAAGCTGTGATTCTTTAATTTTTAGGGCTGATCCTTTAAAATGTTCCACATCATTTATATTATCTAAGCCCTTAAAGTGTACTAAATCAAATCCTTTATGGATTCGATGACCATCAATTTCTAACTCCCGAACTACTTTTTCATCCGTCACCAAAAATAAAGTGTTACCTATTTCAAAGCGTTCTTCAAAGTCACTTACGCGAAGAACTTTTAAGTCACCACGAATTCCATGTGTATTTATAATTTTCCCTACGGTAAACATTTTCTCTTCCATATCTCTCACCTTTTTAGTTATCTATCCTAACAACTTTGCCATCTTTTATAATAATTGCTGTTTGTTCCATTATATCTTTCCAATGCGTACCAACTTCTACCTCAACAAGAGCCTCAACTTCACTTTCCACAATTTCGCTTCCAATTTCTAGCATTTCCAATTGCTCTATTTTAAACTCTACTAGTTTAATTTTTTCTTTTCTATTTTTTATCTCTTGTTGAAATCGATCGTGAAGATCCTGTTTGGACATGCTTTTTTTGTTTTGTAATTTACGTTGTTCAAATAACAACTGTTGACACTCTTGTTCAAGTCGCATTCTATGTTTCGTGAATTTTTCTCTTAAAGCTGCTTTACTTTTTTCTGTAATAATTTGTTTTATAACAACTTTCTTTATTATATTCACTTAAATTCCTCACTCTCTACCCTCACTTTTTTTAGTGGTAAATATACACATTAGTCCGTGTTAGACCAATTAGAGCATCTATCATATGTAGTTACCTAACTAATTTTGAATCCAGAGAATCTTTAAAGAATGTGTAAAAGGGAAAGGTTTCCCTTTCCCTTACATGATATCTAAATAGATTCGTTTATTTGCATCTGACTTTGCAGCATAAACTACTGTACGAATCGCTTTTGCAATACGGCCATTTTTCCCAATTACCTTACCAACATCATTCTGATTAACAGTTAGATGATAGACAATTTTTGTGTCTTCTTCCTTCTCTGTTACAACAACATCCTCTGGGTAATCTACTAATGGTGTAACAATCGATTCTATTAGGGCTTTCATGATATCACACTACTTTACTTATTAGTTTTTTGTTCGTGGAATTTCTTCATGATGCCTTCTTTTGAGAATAAGTTACGTACTGTATCGCTAGGCTTAGCGCCTTTTGCCATCCAGTCAAGTGCTTTTGCTTCATCTATTTTAACTTCAATTGGATCTACTACAGGATTATAAGTTCCAATTTGCTCAATAGAACGTCCGTCACGAGGAGAACGTGAATCTGCTACAACAATACGATAGAAAGGATTTCTTTTAGAACCCATACGTTTTAAACGAATTTTAACTGCCATTACTTGCACCTCCATTAATATGTTCTCACAAGAATTGATTTTATCAGAAACTTGAAAGTCTGTAAAGTGTTTTTACATTACATCTATTATAATAGTTGATAACTATATATAAATCAAGGACTTTTCTAAATTAAAACGGATTAAAAGGAAGTTTAAATCCTTTTCCTTTCTTTCCTTTTTGCATATTCGTCATCTGTTTCATCATCTTCTTCATCTCATCAAATTGCTTCAATAGCCTGTTTACTTGAGATACAGAAGTCCCAGATCCTTTAGCAATCCTTTTCTTACGACTGGCATTCATAATACTTGGGTCTTGACGTTCCTTCTTTGTCATCGATTTAATAATTGCTTCTACATGAGAAAGCTGTTTATCATCAAATTGAACATTTTTAAGACCCTTCATTTTATTCGCACCGGGAATCATAGCTAATAAGTCATCTAGTGGCCCCATTTGTTTTACTTGACTCATCTGTTCTAAAAAGTCATCAAATGTAAAGCTAGCATTTCGCATCTTCTCTTCTAATTCTTTTGCTTGTTTCTCATCTACTGATGCTTGTGCCTTTTCAATTAGGGTCAGCACATCCCCCATTCCTAGAATACGTGAAGCCATACGTTCAGGATGAAATGGTTCTAATTGGTCAAGTTTTTCACCCATACCAGCAAATTTAATAGCTTTACCAGTAACTGCTTTAATAGATAATGCCGCACCACCACGAGTGTCACCGTCAAGCTTAGTTAATACAACTCCTGTAATATCAAGTTGTTCATTAAAGCTTTCTGCAACATTTACAGCATCTTGTCCTGTCATTGCATCGACTACAAGGAAGATTTCATCAGGCTTAACGGTCGATTTAATTTGTTCTAATTCCCCCATTAAGTCTGTATCTACATGAAGTCTACCTGCAGTATCTATTAGAACATAGTCATGATGGTCTTCTTTTGCCTTTTCAATTGCTTTTTTTGCTATATCAACTGGATTTGCTTCTATTCCCATGGAGAAAACCGGCATATCCAATTGAGTTCCTAACGTTTCTAATTGCTTTATAGCAGCCGGACGATATACATCACAGGCTACTAATAAAGGTGAACGATTATGCTTCTTCCTTAATAAATTAGCAAGCTTTCCGGTAGTGGTTGTTTTACCAGCACCTTGCAAGCCGACCATCATAATGACGGTTGGTGGGCGGTCACTTACAGCTATTTTACTCTGCTCTCCACCCATTAACTCGGTTAGTTCTTCCTTTACGACCTTAATAACCTGTTGACCAGGCGTCAGGCTTTCCATTACCTCTTGCCCAACTGCACGTTCTTTAATACGTTTAATTAAATCTTTAACTACTTTAAAGTTAACATCCGCTTCAAGTAATGCAAGTCGAATTTCACGAGTCATTTCTTTTACATCTTGTTCAGAAACTTTCCCTTTTCCAGTAATTTTCTTTATCGTATTTTGCAGGCGGTCGGCTAATCCTTCGAATGCCATAGAAGGTGTCCCCCTAATCTAATTCTTTTAATTGGTTAATATACGTACGAAGGAGTTCATCTCCTAAATCAGCAACATATGTTTCCATTTGTTGAATAAGCTTCATCCGATTCTCAAACTTTTCATATAAATGCAGCTTCTCTTCATAGGATTCTAACATTGCTTCGGTACGTTTAATATTATCATACACTGCTTGTCTTGAAACATTTGCCTCTTCTGATATTTCCCCCAAAGAATAATCCTCAAGATAGTACATTTCCATATAACTACGTTGTTTGGGTGTCAGTAATGCTTGGTAAAAATCTAATAAATAATTAATTCTCGTCGTTTTCTCTAGCATTTCATCACCCCTTGTTAAGTGAAATCCCTTTACATTTTATCTTAACGAACACGAAAACCTTTTGCAAGTAGAAGACAAACCTATTCTTCATTTGGTTGATCTAACATATCAGCAAATAAACCATAAACAAATGCATTCGCATCAAATTTTTGTAAGTCTTCTGCTTTTTCACCAAGCCCTACAAACTTAACTGGTATATTCAGCTCGTGTCTAATTGCTAGGACAATACCACCTTTTGCAGTCCCGTCTAATTTTGTTAATACAATTCCAGTAACATCTGTTGATTCAGAAAAGGTTTTTGCTTGATTCAGCGCATTTTGGCCTGTTGTAGCATCTAATACTAATAAAACTTCATGTGGTGCACCTGGTATTTCTCTTTCAATAACACGTTTTACTTTCGATAATTCATTCATCAAGTTTACTTTATTTTGTAATCTTCCAGCAGTATCACATAATAAGACATCAACATTTCGTGATTTTGCTGCTTTAATTGCATCAAAAATAACAGCTGCTGGGTCACTACCAGCATTTTGCTTAATAACTTCTACTCCGGCACGTTCACCCCAGATCTCTAACTGTTCAATCGCACCCGCACGGAAAGTGTCTCCAGCTGCAAGCATCACTGTTTTTCCTTCTGCTTTAAGCTTATGTGCTAGTTTTCCAATGGAAGTGGTTTTTCCTACACCATTCACACCTACTACTAAAACAACAGAAAGACCATCTTCTTGAAGGTTTATTGTTTCAATTTCTTCATCATCATCACCATAGTAAATATCTACTAATTTTTCTGAAATCACTTCTCTTACTTCCGAAGTATCTTTAATATTACGGCGTTGTACTTCGAATTTTAATTCATCAATCAAATCCATGACTGTCATGACACCAACATCAGCTGATATAAGTACCTCTTCTAATTCTTCAAAGAAATCTTCATCAACTTTACGATATCGCGCGATTAGATCATTTATCCTGCCAGAGAAGGATTTTCTTGTTTTTTCCATTCCTTCTTTATATTTCGTTGAAACTTCCTCTTGATTGTCTTGTTTAAATTTATTCTTTAACTTTTGTAAAAAGCTCATGATCTTAGCTCTCCTTTACGACTGAATAAGCTCTCTTGTTTCTTCTAGACGAACCGATACTAATCTAGATACTCCAGACTCTTGCATCGTTACTCCGTATAAAACATCCGCCTGCTCCATCGTACCTTGACGGTGTGTAATTACAATGAACTGTGTATTTTCACTATAATGTTTAACATATTTTGCGAAACGCACAACATTTGCTTCATCTAATGCTGCTTCAACTTCATCTAGAACACAAAATGGTACTGGACGAACTCTTAAAATAGCAAACAATAAAGCGATAGCAGTCAATGCGCGTTCTCCACCCGATAATAAGCTTAAATTTTGAAGTTTTTTCCCCGGTGGTTGTGCAATGATGTCGACACCAGTATCTAACAAGTTATTAGGGTCGGTTAGCTTTAATTCAGCATGACCACCACCAAATAGTTGTTTGAAAACTACTTCAAATTCCTCTTTTATTTGTGAGAAGGTAGTACTAAATAGATGTTCCATCTCTTCATCCATCTCTTTAATAATAGAGAATAATGTTTCCTTAGCCTCTACTAGGTCATTTCTTTGTTCTGTTAAGAACGTATAACGTTCAAGAATACGATCATATTCTTCAATCGCACCTAGATTAACATTTCCAAGACGAGTTATATTAGCTTTAATCTCAGCGACATTATTTTTTGCTTCTTCGATATTTTCAACCTTTTGAAACTCTTGTTTCGCCCTTTCAAATGTCATAATATACTCTTCTTGTAAGACAGATAAACGATTTTCAAGTTCAACATCCACTCGATTTGCTTTAACTTCCTTCTGCTGGATCTTTTGCATTATATCTTGGTGTTTCTTACTTTCTTGTTTTAACTCTCTTTCCTCATCTTGCATTTTTTGTGTACGAGTCATTCTATTGGAACGTAGTTGCTGTATCGAAGCTGTAATGGAATCTTTTTCTTCACTTTTCTCTTGAAGCTTTTCATTGATATCTTCTTCTGTTTCTTCAGACTGTGATATAGCAATAAGATCCTCAAGCTCTTGAACTATTTTCTCGTATTGATCGAATTGTGTTGTTAATCGTTCATTTAATATATTCGTTTTCTCTTGTTGGTTTTTTACACGTTCTTCTTGTTCAGCAAGTTGTACTTGATATTGGTGAAAATCATGTTGCAGTTGATCTTGATTTTCCTTAAATTCTAGCTCTTGCTTAGATAATGTATCAATTTGAGATTGAAATGCTTGTAACTTTTCTTCAATCGAGCTAAGTTCTGCATTTAACTCCTGATTCCGATTTTCAAGTAGTGTTATATCTCTGTCATATTGTTGTTTGTCTTGATCATAGACAGAAAGATTTTCTTGTAACGAAGCAAGTTTTAATTCAATTTCCTTTTGATTGGATTTAGCATCTTGAAGGATATATTGATTTTCATTTACTTTGTGTTCAAGTTCTTGAAGCTCTTGTTCTAGTATTGCTAAATGGTCTTTTTGACTTTTTACTTGCTTTTCGAAATCTTGTGCTTTTAGTTCATATTCATTTAATTTCTCCGTTAATTCTTGCAAGTCTTTTTCTCGCGTAAAAAGAGTCGAATTTGATTTCTTCTGCGCGCCACCAGACATAGAGCCACCTGGATTCACAACATCACCATCTAAAGTAACAATTCGATACTTACGCATTACGATACGTGCAATGTCATTTGCATCCTTAAGTGTTTTAGCTATCACAACATGTCCCATTAAATGATCAATCGCTTTTTGGAAAGTAGGATTTGTTGTAACTAAATGGCCTGCAATACCTACAAAACCAGGATGATTATTTATTTGTTTTAATATATCCTGCGGTACAAATCTCGGCTGAATGGACCCAAGCGGTAAAAATGTTGCTCTTCCACTATTTGTTTGTTTCAACCAAGCAATTGCTTCTCGAGCAGAGGCATCATTTTCGACTATAATATGCTGTGCTTGACCTCCGAGTACGGTTTCTATCGCTGTAATATAAGATTTAGGCACATCGATTAATTCTATTACTGCCCCATGAATTGCGGATAGTTTCCCGTCTTCTCTGGCTTTAAGTACTGCTTTAACACCTTGAAAGAATCCTTGAAAGTCTTCTTTCATATCTTCAAGCATCTCTTTTTTTGATTTTAGCTTTTCAATATATTGATATCCTTGGTAAAGCTTTGTTTGAGAGTCTTGATATTTATTACGTTTTGTTTCAATATCCAGTTTCAATTGTTTTAATGATTCATTCTTATTACGATAGTCTTCTTCAGCAGACTCTACTAACTTGTTAGCCTCCGCTAACTGCTTTGAATAATTTTCTCTTAGGTCAATTAAGTCTTGGAATTTATCAGATTGTTTATCTTTTTTAGCATGGATTTGCTGTACTTGCTGAGCAATCGACTGTTTTTCATTTCTTTTTGCTGCTTGTTTATTAAGGAATTCAATGTATTCCGACTTAAGCTCTTCAATTTGCTCCTGTAGACTTTCTTTACCTGTAGTAAGTTTAGTCCTTAGCTCTTCAACTTTTTTCTTTGTAGTTTTCTTCTCTTGTTGAAGTTCCGCTAATCGTTTTGATTCTTCTACAAGTTCAGATTCTAATCTCTCCATTAACTCTTTCGCTTCATTTTTTTGAATTTCTAGTTTTTCTTTATTCTCAGCAAAGTGTTTTGTTCGTTCGTGGAATACTTGCTTTCTTCCTTCGTATTGTTCAAGTTGCTGTGTTGTCGTAAGTAAACGTTCTTGTAGTTCATTTATCTTATCATCAATACGTTCTATTTCTTCTCGCTCAGAAGTTAGACTTGCTTCCTTCTTCTGAATTTGTGTTTTTAGTGCTATTTCATCCATCTTTTCGGATTCAATTTCTTTAAGTAACCCTTGCCATTCTTCATGTAATAATTCAATTTCTGTTATTAGTAAAGAAATTTCCTGATGTTTAAGCAAGTCTTTTTGTTTTAAGTATTCTTTCGCTTTTTCTGCTTGGGCTTTTAATGGCTCTAACTGATTTTCAATTTCATAAATAATATCTTCTACACGGTTTAAATTCTCTTGTGTTTCAGCAAGTTTATACTCTGCCTTTTTCTTTCGCTGTTTATATTTTAAAACTCCAGCTGCCTCTTCAAAAATAGTTCTTCTTTCTTCTGATTTAGAACTTAAAATTTCTTCTACTTTACCTTGACTAATTATAGAAAATGCTTCTTTTCCTAAACCAGAATCTAGAAATAAATCGACAATATCTTTAAGTCTACAAGACTGTTTATTAATATAAAATTCACTTTCGCCAGAACGATACACCCGTCTCGTTACACTTACTTCATCATAATCAAGTGGTACTGTTTGATCACTATTATCTAAAACTAACGTAACTTCAGCTACATTTAATGCTTTTCTAGAATCACTACCTTGAAAAATAATATCTTCCATTTTCGTACCACGTAGTGATTTAGCAGATTGTTCCCCCAATACCCAACGGATAGCATCGGTAATATTACTCTTACCACTACCATTAGGACCAACAACAGCCGTAACACCCGGAACAAAGTCAACATATATCCGCTCTGCAAACGACTTAAAACCTACACTTTCTAAACGTTTCAAAAACATAAACATTCTCCTACTGAAAACGAATCTCCCCAATAATTATTACCGATTCCATTTTCTCTTTTCTCTGTATTATAAGTATTGATATTATTAAATTGAATCAACTAAAAATGAAACTGTGATCGCTCTATATTATGCAGAGACTCCCTTAATGGAATAGTGGCCAAGCTGATCTCTGCTGGTTATCCATAATCTAACTGTTCACTTTGTAGTTAACTTTCACTTAGCAAGGCCACAAAGAAGTTTACTCATGTAGTAGTACCTAACTCCCTGGACTCCACGGCAAAGTGGAGTGTTACAAAAAGCAGACCTCGTTAGGTAATTATAAAAAACTATAAACAACAATTTAATTATTGGCTTTTTAATGCATTTATTTTATCATATTTATAACAACAAAAGAAGTAAACATAAGGTTTACCCACATTATTATAACAAATAGAGGTGTAAAATGAATTTAGAAAATGCAACAAAAGAAAACCTTACATACATATTAAACGAACTAGCTAACCATCTAGCCGTCGTAAATCGTTCTTTATTTGATGTAGAAGACTACGACATCTCCAAATACGAAGATATAAAGTTTATGTATGATATCGTTGTAAAAAAAGGAAACCTTTCTGCATCAGAAACACAAGCATTTATTGAAGAGCTAAGAAAAGTAAGAATCTAAACTTCAATTAAAAAGGAGGTTGTCCATAAAGACAGCCTCCTACTATATTTTAAACTCCTAACTTATCTAGAGCATCCTTAGCAGCTCGTTGTTCCGCTTCCTTTTTCGTACGTCCAATTCCAGATCCTAGCACTTTCTCATTAATAAGCAATTCGGCAACAAACTCTTTATTATGTGAAGGACCTCTCTCATCAACAATTTGATATTCAATTGTTTGATTCTTATCTTGTTGTACAATCTCCTGTAACTTACTCTTATAATCCATCCCATGCGAAAAAGCACCTGTGTCTATTTTAGGAAATACATGTTTTTCTAAAAAGTTTAATGCTATATCGAATCCTTGATCTAAATAAAGCGCACCCAAAAAAGCTTCGAAAACGTCTGCAAGAAGAGCTGGTCGATTTCTTCCGCCTGTCATCTCTTCCCCTTTACCTAACAGAATATGTTCACCCAAATTTAAACTGCGAGCAAATGCTTCTAGAGAGGGCTCACATACAATAGCAGCACGTAATTTAGTCATTTCTCCTTCGGGCATGTTAGGAAATTTTCGATATAAATATTGTGAAACTCCAAGTTCCAAAACCGCATCCCCTAAAAATTCTAATCTTTCATTATCTGATGTAAGGATATCACGATGCTCATTCACATAAGATGAATGTGTAAATGCTTGTTTTATTACCTCAATATTACGGAATTCAATATTAAGCAGCTGTTCTATTTTTTTACGATCCATTAATACTTGCCACCTCTTGTTGATATATGGAAAAGTCTCGCGTTCTAAAGCGAGACCTTAAACATTTATATTAGCCCTGTAAATTTTTTATGTAATTTACAGCATCACCAACAGTGTTAATTTTTTCTGCATCTTCATCAGCAATTTCCATATCGAATTCATCTTCAAGCTCCATAACAAGCTCTACTACGTCTAATGAATCTGCTTCTAAATCATCTTTGAAAGATGCTTCCATTGTTACTTTTGATTCTTCTACATCAAGTTTATCAACAATAATTTCTTTTACACGATCAAATACGTCTGCCATAAAACTTTCACCTCCCTTCAAAGTTGTTTATCCTTACATAACCATGCCACCATCAATATGGATAGTTTGGCCGGTTATATAGTTTGCATCATCTGAAGCTAAAAATCGAACTACCTTTGCTACATCTTCCGGTTCACCTAATTTGGCCAAAGGTATCATGCTTAACATTCCCTCTTTTTGCTCGTCAGACAATGCATCCGTCATATCTGTTGATATAAAGCCAGGGGCGATAGCATTTACTAATATGTTACGAGAAGCTAATTCTTTAGCAGTCGTCTTAGTTAGACCAATCACACCTGCTTTAGCAGCTACATAATTTGCCTGTCCTGGATTACCACTTACCCCTACGATAGAAGCGACATTTATAATTCTTCCAGAACGTTGTTTCATCATTTGACGTGTAACAGCCTTTGTGCAAACAAAGACACCTTTTAAATTCGTATTAATAACTTGGTCAAATTCTGATTCTTTCATTCTCATTAATAGATTATCTCTAGTAATTCCGGCATTATTAACAAGAATATCTACACTACCGAATGTTTCGGTAGTCAATTTTATCATATTTTTCACTTGTTCTTCATCTGCGACGTCTGCTTGGAACTTAATAGCTTTAACACCAATCGCATTAATTTCATCAACGACAGCTTGTGCTTTAGCCTCACTACCAGCATAGTTTACGACGATATTTGCGCCTTTTTCAGCTAATTCCAGGGCGATAGCTCTACCAATTCCTCTAGAGCCACCCGTAACAATAGCGGTTTTTCCATTCAACATTAAGATTCACCTCGATACCAAGTAATAAAATCATTCAAGGATTTTTCGTCTTGTATTGTAAAAATAGTTGCTTTACGATCAATTTTCTTCACTAATCCACTAAGCACCTTACCGTTACCCACTTCAACAAAAGCCTCTACGCCGGTTTCTAACATATTACGAATGGATTCTTCAAACCGAACAGGAGAATATAATTGTTTTAAAAGAAGCTCCTTAATCTCATTTCGATCCGTAACAGGACTGGCTGTTACATTTGCAAATACAGGTATCGATGCATCTCTAATATCAACTTGATTTAAGTAAGTAGCAAAATCAGTATTTGCAGCTTCCATTAATCTAGAGTGAAATGGTCCACTGACATTTAAAGGAATAACTCGTTTTGCACCTTTTTCTTTCAGTTTATTACTTGCTTCTTGAACACCTTGAACTGAACCTGAAATAACGATTTGGCCAGGACAATTAATATTTGCAAGATCAACGACTTCGTCCGTAATGGTTTCAACAACTTCCTGAATTTCCTCTGCAGATAGACCTAACACTGCCGCCATTGTTCCTTGCCCTTTAGGAAAGGCTTCTTCCATTAAACGACCGCGTGTTGCAACAAGTGGTAGTGCATCTTTCAACGTAATAGAATTGGCCGCTACTAAAGCACTGTATTCCCCAAGGCTATGACCAACTACCATATCGGGATGAATACCTTCCGCTTCAAGTAATTTTTGTACAGCAATACTAGCTAGTAATAAAGCAGGTTGTGCATTTTCTGTCTCAGTAAGAATCTCTGATGGCCCATCAAACATTAATGATTTTAAATCTTTTCCAAGTACTTCATTTGCTTCTATATATAATTGTTGGATACTTGGATATGCATCATGAATTTCCTTTCCCATACCAACAGTTTGCGACCCTTGTCCTGGGAACATAAATGCTAGTTTCTTCATTCATTATCCTCCTCATCCACTCGCATCGATTCAACGGTTTCTTTTATCGTCTCTATCACACGGTGCTCAACCATATGGGTAGTTTGTTTTATTGCACTAAAAATTGCCCTTCTATTAGATGAACCATGTGCTTTAACCACTGGAGCCGCTAAGCCAAACAAAGCTGCACCGCCATATTCGGAATAGTCTAGTTTATCTTTCAAACCTTTTAAGTCATTCTTCACTAGCCCAGCAGCAAGCTTTGTTTTCAGTGAAGACATAAAGGTTTCTTTTAACATAGTGAATAATGAAGCCGCAGTTCCTTCTACCGTTTTTAATGCTACATTCCCCGTAAAACCATCCGTTACAACGACATCCGCCACTCCATTTAATAAATCTCGAGATTCCACATTACCTACAAAGTTAATCGGTGCTTTTTTCATTAATTCAAAAGCTTTCTTCGTTAAATCGTTGCCTTTACCATCTTCCGTACCGATATTTAATAAGCCAATACGTGGATTCTTAATAGATCTTACCTTTTCTGCATAAACAGACCCCATAATAGCATATTGTACCAAATGAGTTGGTTTTGCATCGACATTAGCACCAACATCTAACATTAGAAATCCTTCTCCCTCTAGAGTAGGAAGAGTAGGACTAAGTGCCGGACGATCAATACCCGGTATTCTACCAACCACAAAAAGTCCTGCACTCATTAAAGCGCCCGTATTTCCAGCAGATATACACGCATCAGCTCTACCTTCTTTTACTTCTTCAGCCATTTTGACCATAGATGAGTTTTTCTTTCGTCTTACAGCTCGAACGGGCTCATCATCTCCAGTGATTACTTCATCAGCATGGACTATAGTAATTCTTTCACTGTTAGTTACATACTCTGTTATTTGTTTCTCATCCCCAACAAGCGTTATATGTAAATTATCAAATTCTTGGATGGCATCCATTGCACCTAATACAATTTCCTTGGGTGCATAATCGCCTCCCATAGCATCTATTGCAATTTTCATTTGCTAATCTCCTTTTTTCTCCGTTGACCGATACATATGAAATTCGCCAGAGAAGACTTTTTCACTGTCTACAAAACTATCAACTTGAACAATTGTCATCCCTTTTTCATCCGTTCCTTGAACAAAGGCCTTTGCAACTACTCGTTCCCCTTGACGAACCTGCCTTTTGAATTTAAGTACTGAATTTGCTGTTAAAGCTAATTCATCATTTATAACTGCTACTGCAAGTGAATTCGCTTGTGCAAACAAATGGTGTCCACGAGCTATATTATTTCTAGTAAAAACATGCTCCTTACCTATATCAAGTATAGATATCGCACGTTTATCAAGTTCTAAGTCAATAATTTCCCCAATTACATCCTCTAACGGTAACGATTTTACCGTTTCATTCCATTGATGTTTCGCAACCGTTTTGATTCTTTCCCTGAGCTCAGGAATCGATAGTTCCATTCGGTCAAGTCGAATAGTTTGGATACTCACATCAAATTTTTTAGCCAATTCTTCATCCGTAATAAAAGGAGTTTCTTCAATCGTATCTTTTAGTTTTTCTTGTCTTTTTACTTTCGGTATCCTCATCAAAGCACCATCCACTTTTCAATATTTTAGGGTAATAATTGTTGCTATTATGACTTGGTACTAATAGTAATATATATTACATATTGGAATTATGCAAGTAAGAATTAGTCAAGAACTGTATCAAAAACTCCTTCATTCTCTAACAAAACTCTTAAATTTTCGTACTCTGAATCTTCATCTAGTAAGTTAAATTGGATAATTTCTTGTGCATCATTTCTTGCTGTTTCAAGTGCTCGATAGTCATGGATCATATCCGCTACTTTAAACTCTGGTAATCCACTTTGTTTCGTTCCAAAGAAGTCCCCAGGACCACGTAATTTTAAATCTTGCTCCGATAATTCAAAGCCATTATTCGTTTCTGTCATAATACGCATTCTTTCTTTACCGGTTTCACTTTTAGGGTCCGCTATTAATATGCAATAACTTTGCTTGTCTCCTCGACCAACCCTACCTCTTAATTGGTGTAATTGGGATAATCCGAATCGTTCAGCATCATAAATCACCATAATAGTAGCGTTCGGTACATTAACACCTACTTCTACGACTGTAGTGGAAACAAGAACTTGAACTTCATTAGCAGCAAATTCTTTCATCACTTGATCCTTCTCGTTAGGGTGTAACCTTCCATGCATTAGTCCGACCCTAATTGAATCAGGATAATAATCAACTAATTGATTGTACAAATCAACTGCGTCTTGAATATCCAACTTTTCTGACTCCTCGATTAACGGACAAATAATATATGCTTGCTCTCCTTCATTAACATGCTTTTCGATAAAACTTAAAACACGGTCAAATGTGTTTGCTTTTGTCCAATAAGTTTCAATCTCTTTTCTACCCTGAGGCATCTCATCAATTACGGAAACATCCATATCTCCAAAAGCAGTGATGGCAAGTGTTCTAGGGATTGGTGTAGCCGTCATAAATAAAACATCTGGGTATAACCCTTTATTTGAAAGTGCTCTTCGTTGTTCTACACCAAAACGATGCTGTTCATCTACTACAACAAGACCTAGATCATCAAAATGAACCTCATCTTGAATCAATGCATGTGTTCCTACAAGAATATCGACTTCGTTATTTTGAAGATCCGTTAATATCTCTTTTCGTTTTTTCCCTTTGACAGAACCCGTTAATAACTCTATTCTCGCCAAGCCCCCAAACATTTCTTTTAACGATTGATAATGCTGTTCAGCTAAAATTTCGGTTGGAACCATTAGTGCACCTTGTTTATTAGCGGTTATTGAAGCATATAGACCAATAGCTGCAACTGCAGTCTTCCCAGACCCCACATCTCCTTGTAAAAGTCTATTCATCCGATGTGGTGATTTCATATCGATTAAGATTTGATCTAATGATTTTTGTTGAGCATTCGTTAAAACAAAGGGAAATTTGCTTATGAATTGTTGAATCTTAGATTCGTCATATTGTTGGGCATTTCCCGCCGATTGCTCTCTACGCCTTTTCCGTAAGATTTGTATCTTAAGCTGGAATAATAGAAATTCTTCATATGTAAATCTTCTTTTAGCATGCTTTAATGAAACACGACTCTCTGGAAAATGCATCGTTTTAACCGCATCTTTACGAGTAGGTATCTTATATTCTCTAATCATATCACGAGGTAGTATTTCTTCGATTTCATCACCAAAGTCTTTAATAGCTTGTTGAATAGCCTTTTTTAAACGGAAGTTCGTAACTTCACCTTTTACAGAATATATTGGCTGAATATTAGTGGACTTCTCCATAGAACCCTTTTGATAGTTACTGACTGTTATTTGTAAACGGTGCGCATCCCACTTACCAGTAAGTGTAATAGTATCACCAATATTTATCTGATTTTTAGCAAATGCACGGTTAAACATGACAACCTTTACTGCAATATTCTCTACTTCCACATTAAAAGAAAGTCGAGATTTTTTCTTACCAAAAAAGGAAAGAGAAGGGGCACTTAATACCCTTCCCTCAATTGTCACTTTATCCTCATGGATTAATTCACTTAGGGGAAGAATTTCTAGTACATCGTATCTAGTAGGAAAATGAAACAGAAGATCTTCAACCGTATGAATATTCATAGCAGTTAAATCATCTGCAAATTTCTCCCCTATTCCCTTTACATCAGATACAGAATAATCTAGCATTACAATCACTCTTTCCAAACTGTACATTTTTTAGCTAATAGGTCCGATTTATCCTAAGCGCCAAAAATCTTCTCCTTTAAAAATCTCCCCGTCGGTGTATCGGCTAAACCACCTTCCCCTGTTTCACGCAAACTAACAGGCATTTGTCTACCGATTCGATACATTGCTCCAATAACTTCATCACAAGGTATACGACTTGTAACTCCTGCTAGTGCCAAATCTGCAGAAACAATAGCTAATGATGAACCTGCAGCATTTCGTTTTACACATGGCACTTCTACTAATCCTGCAACAGGGTCACAAACTAGACCTAACATGTTTTTTAATGTAATAGCAAATGCTTCTGAGGATTGTTGTGGTGTGCCCCCTGCCATTTCTACAATTGCAGCTGAAGCCATTGCACCAGCAGATCCAACCTCCGCTTGACAACCACCTGCTGCACCCGAAATAAAAGCATTGTTAGCAACAACAAGACCAAATGCACCTGCTGTAAATAAATAACGGATCATTTGTTCACGAGTTGGATTCAATTGCTCCTTAACAGCGAACAATGTTCCAGGAACTACACCCGCACTTCCAGCAGTTGGCGTTGCGCAAATTACACCCATTGCTGCGTTCACTTCATTTGTACCCATGGCTTTACTAACCGCATCAAGCATTAAGTGACCAGATAAAGGTGTTTTCTCACGCATATAGGTTTGTACTTTAACTGCATCACCACCAGTTAAACCGGTTACAGATTGAACTCCTTTCAAGCTATCTTCTATTGCCTTTTCCATTACTTGCAGGTTATTTTCCATTTCTGCATAAACTTCTTCACGGGTCTTATTTTTTACATCCATCTCTTGACGGATCATCACTTCAGAGATTAGGATATTTTCTCTTTCTGCGATTTCTACTAACTCCGCAACTGTTCGGAACATGATTTATTCTCTCCTCTAGCTAACAATTTTTGCAATTTGAATAATATGGTCAGCTTTTTCTAATTCTTTTAAAATATCATCTTCTATATTTTGGTCAACTTCTATGACCATCAACGCTTCTTTTCCCACATCTTTACGATTAACTTCCATATGTCCAATATTAATCTCGTGCTTTGCTAGAATTTTTGTTACGGATGCAATAGCACCAAATCTATCATTATGCATAATGAGAATAGCTGGATGGTTACCAGAAAGTCTCAATTCAAATCCATTTAATTCGGTAATTTCGACTTTACCTCCACCAATAGAAATACCAACAATTTCTAATTGTTCCTTAGCATCTCCAATTATTAAACGTACCGTGTTCGGATGTTCGGTCTTAGCACTATCTTCTATAAATTCTATTTCAAGTCCTTCTTCTTTTGCTATATTCAACGCCTTACTCATTCTCGTATCATCTGTTTCATACCCTAGTAGTCCTCCTGCTAGAGCAAAATCGGTTCCATGACCTTGATATGTTTTAGCAAACGAGCCATATAAATGGATTTTAGCCCATTTTGGTTGTCTCCCAAACAGGTGGCGTGCTGCTAATCCAATTCGTGCAGCGCCAGCAGTATGTGAACTAGATGGTCCGACCATTACGGGACCTATAATATCGAAAACGGAATTGTATTTCATTTTGACACCGCCTTTTTAATTCTTCATGATTTTTACACCTATTGTAAATTATATCAAAAACTATTATAATAATCATTTGTGGATTATAAATAAGCATCAAAATTGATTATTTTATAATCGGGTGGGAGAGGGATACGAAGACTTTAGGAGTTAACATGCCTATATTTTCCAAGAAAACAAACGCAACTTACCGTAATGATATCATTGCTGGAATAATTGGTTATTTAACTACGGTCTATATTGTCGTTGTTAATGGCTCTATTTTAAGTGAGACAGGAATCACACTGGAAGCTGGAATGATGGCAACTATTTTAGCAAGTTTCATTGGTACATTATTAATGGGGTTATATGGTAAATTGCCTTTACTTCTTATTCCAGGAATGGGAATAAATGCTTTATTTGCCTACTCCATTGTACAAGGTAATGGCTTAACTTTTCAAGAAGGGCTTGCAGTAGTATTAGTAGCATCTATCATATTTTTATTGACAGCTTTCACTAAATTAGGTGTTCTATTAAAAGCAGCAATCCCTGATTCCTTAAAGCACGCAATTAGTGTTGGATTAGGTTTATTTCTAATCTTAATTGGACTAGAGAAAAGTGGCTTAATTACTAGTGGTGAGAGTACTATAATAGCAATCGGTGATTTTAGTTCACCTGTTATTCTCGTTAGTATTCTTACGTTATTTATTGCGATATTTTTATTCGTAAAAAATGTACCTGCTAATTTCTTAGTAACGATGGTTATTGGCACATTATTGGCTTACTTTTTTGGCATAATTGAACCTGGCACTAAAATAGATCAAGTATCGAGTGAACTTGTTTTTATTCCAGCATTCACGGCAATGAATGAACTTTCATTTTGGCTAGCAGTATTTCCGCTAGCAATGATCCTTATTTTTGAGAATATGGGGTTAGTGAATGGGCAATTGTCAATGTTAGGGCGTGGAGAAAAAGCTTACAATAGAGGATATAAAACGACTGCTATTTCTTCCCTTACTTGCGCATTTTTAGGGACATCGCCTACCGTTTCTGCTGCCGAGAATGCTGCAGTAATTGCCTCTAAAGGAAGAACAGGATTAGCTGCTATTGTAGCGAGTTTATTATTTCTATCTACTATATTTATTATACCGTGGATTACTATGATTCCTAATGTAGCAATTAGTCCTATTCTAATAATAGTAGGATTTCTAATGGTGCAAAATATCCGTCACATTCCATTAGATAATATTTCTGAAGCAATCCCAGCATTTTTAATTGTAGTTATGATACCATTTACGTATAGTATCGCTGATGGTATGGCATTCGGTTTTATTGCTTATCCTATTGTGAAATTAGCACTAGGTAAGCAAAAGGAATTGTCTGCAGCCATTATGATTATTTCTTTACTTTTCGTATGTGATTTTGTATTAAAAATTGCAGGTATCTAAAAGAACAGCTAATGGATTATGGTCCATTAGCTGTTTTTCATTATACTATCTTGATAAAATAAAGCGTGATTTCGAAATCACGCTTTATTTTATTACTATATTTTTACTAATCGAAGTTAATCACTATTATTCAACCGAGAAAATATAAGAATAAATTGGTTGATTACCGTTATGAACTTCTATCTCAACATCTTCATAGTTTTCTTCAATATAACTTACTAATTCAGCTACTTCCTCTTCCGAAACATCTTCACCCGATAAAATAGTAAGTATTTCATCATCTTCTGTAATTAATTCGTTAAATAATTGTTTTACAGCTTCTAGTCGTTCTTTATGAGTAGTTACGATTTTACCTTCTGCAATCCCCATAAAGTTACCATTTTCAATCGAAATTCCATCGATTTGTGTATCTCTAACAGCATACGTAATTTGCCCAGTTTTAACATGTGAGCTTGCTTCAAGCATATTTTCTCTATTTGATTCAAGATCTTCTTCTGGGTGGAATGCTAATAATGCACTTATCCCTTGCGGAATTGTTTTTGTTGCCACTACTGCAGCATTAACTTCAGTTAATTCTGCAGCTTGCTCTGCAGCCATTACAATATTTTTATTATTTGGTAATACGATAACATTTTTAGCATTAGCTTGGTTGATAGCTTCCGTAATATCCTGTGTACTTGGGTTCATAGTTTGTCCACCCTCAATCACTACTGTAGCTCCAAGGCTTTCAAATAAAGCTTTCAAACCAGAACCCATAGCGACTGTTACGATACCGAAATCTGCTTTCTCTTTAGGTGCTTGTGGCTTAATTTTATCACCAACAATTTCTGTATGTTGCTGACGCATATTTTCAATTTTCATATTGATCAAACTACCGTGACGTTGACCAATTGTTAACACATTCCCAGGATATTCTGTATGAACATGTACTTTTACAATTTCGTCATCAGAAACTACTAGTAGCGAATCACCATGCTCACTTAATTCGTTACGAAAATCATTCTCATCAAAAGGATTATCTTTTAGTTTATCCTCTTCAAATTTAACCATAAATTCAGTACAGTAACCGAATTCAATTTCAGAAGTATCCATGAAATCCTGTGCTGATTTATGATGTTCTGCATTTATCATATCATCCATTTCCACTACTTCATCTGGAAGTTCTTCACCTTTTAACGCAGAAACAAATCCTTCATATACGGTTACAAGTCCTTGACCACCAGAATCTACTACACCTACTTCTTTTAGAACTGGTAATAAATCTGGAGTACGCTTTAATGAAGCCTTTGCTTCTTGTAGTACTTTTTCCATCATGATAATGACATCAACTTCATAGTCAGCAATTTCGACTGCTTTCTTTGCCGCGTCTTTAGCAACCGTTAAAATTGTTCCTTCAACAGGTTTCATAACAGCCTTATAAGCTGTATGCACACCTGAATCAAACGCAACTGCTAAATCTTTAGTAGTTAAAGAAGATTTATTTTCCATCCCTCTCGCAAACCCTCTGAAGATTTGTGAAAGAATAACTCCAGAATTTCCTCTAGCACCCATTAACAAACCTTTTGAAAATGATTGAGCCACTTCTGAGATATTTTCAGATTTATTCTTCTTAACTTCATTTGCACCAGATGTCATAGATAAATTCATATTCGTTCCAGTATCACCATCTGGTACCGGAAATACATTTAGTGCATCAATTTTTTTGGCATTATTCGTTAAATGATGCGCTCCAGTAAGCACCATTTGAGAAAACATAATACCGTCAAGCTTTTGTACTGCCACAATAGTTCCTCCCTCTAAACAGGCGTGCAAATTAGTCTTTTGCTACACGTACCCCTTGTATGTAAATATTTACGGAATCAATTTCAAGTCCTAATGTTTTGCTCAATGTGTATTTTACTTGAGATTGCACATTGTGAGCTACTTCAGAGATTTTTGTACCGTAACTAACAATAATATACATATCAATATGTAAGGAATTGTCTTCTTGTCTTACTACGATTCCTCGTGAATAGTTTTCCTTACGAAGAATTTCTGCAATACCATCTCTAATCTGACTTTTAGATGCCATACCAACAATTCCGTAGCATTCAACAGCTGCACCACCAGCGATTGTAGCAATTACTTCATTCGTTATAGTAACATGACCATCTTTCGTATTCATTTCAATGGACATTTTAATCCTCCTTCAGGCAATTAATCTTACCGATAATTTTACTACAATTATTATGTTTTTGCACATTAGGTAATACATTTAGTAAGAAATTGATCTAGGCGAAATTAATAATATAAAAACAGATGACACTTTTCGCCTCTTATAACAATGAACGATTCCATTCATTCTGTCAAGTGAAAATTCTTTATATACTTATTGCATTCTTTTCATAGTTATGGTAAATTGTATAAGTATTAAATTGACTTTTTTCTAGATTAGGAGGGATTAACATGGCTAGAAAATGTGTTGTTACTGGACGTAAAACAACTAGTGGAAACCAACGCTCACACGCTATGAATTCCAACAGACGTAAATGGAAAGCTAATGTGCAAAAAGTTCGTATTATGGTAGATGGAAAACCAAAACGTGTTTATGTTTCTGCACGCGCACTTAAATCAGGTAAAGTGGAACGCGTATAATATATACCTTATTCATTTTACTGATACATTAGTTATTAGCTAAAAGCACCCAAACTAAACGGGTGCTTTTTCTATTGTTTTTCTTCATAGCAAGGTTTTATTAAATTATGCACTTAGCGGCCACAAAACACGATAACTCCCACTGTAACAGTGGAATAGTTGAGACCCGAGTATACACTTTCATCTGCTAGTAATACAACGAAGCAAGCTACTCTCGGTGCAAGGCTACCGTTAAAATTCTTAAATAACGGCCTGGCTCACTAGCCCCCACAGGAAAGCCGAGTGTTTTGGGACCGCGGGCTTGGCAATAATTTAATACCCAAAAAAACTGCTTCTGCCAATTATTGACAAAAGCAAATAAACCTTACTTTTCTTTCTTAAAAATCCCAATCACAATGCGTACAAATCCTCCGAGTACTCTAGGGAGCTTAATCGTATAAAATTTCATAAGTTCGCCCTCCTCCATTTCCAACAACACTTACATGAATCGCTACCTTATTTAGTCACGACTCCTTATAACTAATACTATGCCATCCTCAAATGAAAAAGTACCATTATTTAATTTTAGCTTGTTCGAAATAGACAGAGTTGACCCCATTTTGATCGTTGCCTTCGTTAAAGGATAATAAAAACCAAGAAGTGTTAAACCACTCACTTCCTGTGTAATAGGAATAAAAGAAATGGTTGGATAATCCTTCATTTCCACAATAGAATAGGAGCCAGGATAATGTAACTCAAGATAATTAAAACGATCGATAATTACGCCAGTCATTTTCTCTTTAACTAATTGATCTAACAACTGAATATTAATTAGAGTATGATCTAATCTTCCTCCTGTTACACCAAAAAAGTAAATGTTACTTGGATGTATAGATTTAGCTATGTTAAGTGCAAGTTCTAAATCCGTTTCATCCTTCTCCACTTGGTGCTGTTCAAACTGTATAGCATGTTTTCTAATGAGTTCGAGTTCAGCATCATTTACAGAGTCAAAATCACCTACTGCATAGGCTAGTTCCATATTTTGTTTGATAATAGAAAGAGCCCCTCTATCAGCTCCTATCCAAATATCAATTTCGTTTTGATATATAGATAATTCTGGAATCAAATGAGAAGGGCCATTTCCTATAATGGCAACTTTAGTCATGCTTTTGCCTCTAATTTCCGCAAGCATTGCGAATATCTAATATTGCTTGCTCTCTATTTTCTTGATTAAACACTGCACTACCTGCAACTAACACATCGGCACCTGCATCAACACATCGTTTAGCTGTCGATACATTAACCCCACCATCAACTTCGATTTCAAAGGAATAGCCAAATTCTTCACGCCAACTTGCTATTTGCTTAATTTTCCCTAAAGTAGATTCAATAAATGATTGTCCCCCGAATCCTGGGTTTACAGTCATGATTAATACTAAGTCCACATCACCTAATACATCGCGTATCATTTCAACAGGTGTACCAGGATTTATAACAACTCCAGCTTTAACATTATTTGCCTTAATTAACTGAATCGTTCTATGTAAATGAACACATGCTTCTTGGTGAACAGTAATAATGGATGCTCCTGCTTTTACAAATGCAGGAATATAATGGTCTGGATTGTTAATCATTAAATGAACATCTAACGGTAATTTCGTTGTTGGTTTTATTGCTTCAACGATTAATGGACCAATGGTAATATTAGGAACAAAATGACCATCCATAACATCGACATGAATGTAATCTGCATTTCCTTTTTCTACGTCTTGTATTTCTTCCCCTAATTTCGCAAAATCAGCTGACAATATGGAGGGTGCTATTTTTACCATGTTAATACCTCGGCTTTCTTGATTGTATTTCTTCCAAAAAACTTAAATAGTGCTCATATCGATAAGCTGGAAGAGTTCCGTTTTCTACTGCATCTTTAACTGCACATTTAGGTTCCTTCGAATGTAAACATCCTCTAAACTTACAAGTGTCCTTTATTTCATGCATCTCAGGAAAGCAATCGGTTAATTCTTCTGCTTCAATTTGATCAAAATCTAACGCGCTAAACCCTGGGGTATCAGCTACTAATCCACCATTAATTTCTATTAATTCAACATGTCTTGTCGTATGTTTCCCACGTCCAAGACTTTTAGATATATCAGCTGTTTTTAATTCTGTCTCAGGGCTTAAAGCATTAATTAATGATGATTTCCCTACACCGGATTGTCCTGCAATTACAGTCACTTCACCTTTCAAATAATCTTTAATACGTTCAATATCCATTGGTTGTTTAATCGAGAACATTTCTGTTTTATAACCGATTGCCTCATAATCTGCTTGATATTTTTGAATCTCTTTTAACTGTTTCTCTGAAAGTAAGTCAGTTTTCGTAATAAAAATGGTTGGCTGGATTCCTTTTGCTTCTATTAACACTAAAAATCGATCAAGTAATGTTGTACTAAAATCTGGCATTACTGCAGAACTAACAATAATTGCTTGTGTAATATTAGCAATAGGAGGACGAACTAATTCATTCGTCCTTTGCTTTATCTCTGTAACATAACCTTCTTTTTCTTCTCGGACATCAAAGGATACAAAATCACCAACAAGGGGTGATATATTTTTTTTGCGGAATACGCCTCTACCTTTACATTGATACACATCATCTTCTGTTTGTACATAGTAGAATCCACTTAGAGCCTTTATGATTCTGCCTTCTGGCATTTATTCACCTTCTTCATAACGAATTGTTTCATCATAAATTTCCTCGCCATCACGCATTATTCTATACCTTGCTTGACTTTTATGTTCTATTACTAATTCTAGTGTATACTGTCTGTCTTCGGTTATAGTAAAATCATCTTTTACAACGGTAATATCCGGATTGTTCATATCTTGAACATATACCGTAATCTGTTGTGGTACTGGTTCATTATTACCGTTGTCGCCATCTCCTTGGTTATCTCCAGTATAATCTATGGAAAGTGTTACTGGATATGTTTTAGGTGGCAATACTTCCGGACCTAAGGAAATATAAACGTTAACATTATCACCTTCGTGAAGCTCTGTTTTAGCTTTCGGATCTTGCCTTATAACATGACCTTCTGGCACAGTATCTGAGTTCTCTTCATGTATGACTATTTTTAAACCTTTTGCAGTTAAATATTGCTCAGCCTCATCTCGTGTTAGACCAATCAAGTTATCCACTTCTATAGGTTCTTTACCTTTACTAACTTCAAATATTACTTTCGTATCACTAGGAACAACCTCATCACCGACATTTGGCTGTAATTGTTTAATTATTACCCCTTCAGGTTCGTCGGAAAAAACTTCATTAACATCGATATCATTATATCCCAGTTCTTTAAGTAATCGCTCAGCATTTCGAATTTGTTCACCTTCATAATCGCCAAACGTTTTTCTAGGCTTCCCTTGACTTACAAAAATTGTTACAGTTTTTCCTTCTTTTACCGTTTGACCAGGTCTAGGATCGGTTCTGACTACTTTATCTTCTTCAATTTCTTCATCAAAAACATCCTCTCGTTCCACAATCAAATTCAGATCCTCTAATTCCTCTTTAGCATCACGGTAATCGTATTCAATTACATCTGGTATCGTAACATCCTTTGGCTTCGTTAATCCTTGTACTACAAAAAACGTTATCAAAGTTGCTACCAATATTATAAATACGATAATAGAAGTGATTAATAGTTTCTTATTTCGCTTTTTCTTATTTTTGAAGTTTGTAGATGTACTTTTTTTTCCGTTCTCTACTACTTTCTTCGTTTCCGCATTTGCTTGATGAACAATCGTATCTTGATGAGCGTTTTCTAAGTAGTTCTCCGTAATTATTGGAATCGCCTTTGTTTCTTCACCTACTTCTGTCGGTGGTGTATATCTAGGCTCGTCCAATTTGTCAGGAGAAAGTGCAACCTCTAGACTGTCTTCCATATCATAAACTGTATTAAATCGATGGAACGGGTCTTTTGCGGTCGCTCTTAATACGATATTTTCCACACTTTGTGGCACATCGGGACTAAACCTTCTTACAGATGGTGTATCGCTTTGCAAATGCTTCAGAGCAATTGAAACTGGTGACTGACCAGAAAACGGTAATCTACCAGTAAGCATCTCAAAAAATACTATTCCTAATGAGTAGATATCTGA
This sequence comes from Ornithinibacillus jepli, assembly GCF_047228935.1. Classification (NCBI taxonomy): domain Bacteria; kingdom Bacillati; phylum Bacillota; class Bacilli; order Caryophanales; family Bacillaceae; genus Ornithinibacillus; species Ornithinibacillus jepli. The sequence goes on along the minus strand of NZ_JBFEGG010000001.1, from coordinate 807,568 downwards.
CTTTTTCGTTGCCATGCCACCTCTTGCCTGTTCAGGTGATAAATAATGAACAGAACCTAAGATTGAGTTCGTTTGTGTAAGTGATGTGGCACTTAACGCAACAGCAATTCCAAAATCGGTAACTTTTATATGACTGTATGTATCAATTAATATATTTTGAGGTTTTATGTCACGATGAACAATCCCATTATCATGTGCATGGGAAATGGCCGCAGTAATTTGCTTCATTATTTCGATTGCTTCCTGTACATCTATTGGACCATAACGCTGAATAAATTCCTTCAGAGTCATTCCATCTACATACTCCATTACCATATATAGTATTTGGTCCTCTTCCCCAACATCATAGATGGTAACTATATTGGGGTGGGATAGACTAGTAGCAGACTGTGCTTCACGATCAAATCTGGCAATAAACTCTTCATCATTGGCATATTCTAACCTAAGTACTTTGATTGCAACTTTTCTATTTAATATAATGTCCTGAGCTAGATAAACATCGGCCATCCCGCCTCCACCGATTTTTTCTTTTATTCGATATCGCTCACTTAGCAGATGACCATTTAACACGACGGTTCACCTTCTCCCACGGATGTTTCAAGCTGAATAATAATAAGTGAAACATTATCCTCCCCACCACGTTCATTTGCTAAATCGATAAGCTTTTTTCCAACTTCCTCTATTTCATTAGTAGATTTTATGAATCCAGCAAGCTCATCATCTTGTACTTTATCTGTTAAACCGTCAGAACATAATAATAGTATATCTCCGTTCTCCCAATTAATAGTCTGGATATCGGGCTCAACAAAATCACCTGTACCAAGTGCCTTTAGAACAACATTTTTTCTTGGATGGTACATGGCATCGTCTTTAGAAATTTGTCCTGATTGTACTAATGCATTGACTAAAGAGTGGTCTTCTGTAATTTGCTTAAAACTATATTCATTGTATAAATAACAACGACTATCGCCAATATGAGCAACCGTAATAAAATCTTCCGTACATACTGCAGCTACTACGGTTGTTCCCATACCTTGGCACTCTTTTCTTTCAAGTGAATGCTGATAGATTGAAGTATTCGTTTCCTCTAGAGCCTGTTTCAACCATTGTTCCACTTCTTCTGGGGATTCTAATCCTTCATTCTTCCGCCATTTTTCTTCTAAAAGTGTAGTTGCCATTTCACTAGCGACATCTCCGGCTTGATGACCACCCATGCCATCCGCAATGATAGCTAGGTATTGTCCACGATTATTGGAATATATCCCACCAGAGTCTTCATTATGGCTCCTGACTTGACCACGGTCTGTCAAAAAATGTCCTTCCATTCTACCACCCCTTATCTTAGCACCACTTATTTTTGTATATAAGTATTACACAATTCACCAAATAAGAATATCCATATTAGGTATTTTTTATTATATTTTCAAACATTATGATTTTCGCATTAATCTAGTTAAGAAAAAGCCATCCGTTTGATAGTTCTGTGGAAATAATTGTAGCCCATATTTTGTTACACCTTGTGCATTTTTTAATTCTGATGGTAATTCATTAAAAAATTCCTGATCAATTTCATAGTTTTGATTACGACTTAAAAAATCTTGTACAACTTTCTCATTTTCACTAGGGTCTACGGTACATGTACTATACACTAACAATCCATTAGGCTTTAATAATGGTGCAATGGTTGAAAGAATCTCCTTTTGAATTTCTGAAAGTCTTTCAATATCTTCTTCACTTTTATTGTATTTTATATCTGGTTTACCTCTCATTACTCCCAACCCAGAGCATGGAGCATCTACTAAAATTCGGTCAAAGGTATCTTCTTCATAACGCTCTCTTAACTTTCTTGCATCCATTTGTTCTGCTTTTATATTGGTAAGTGTTAGTTCCTTAGCCTTCTCATCAATTAACTTAATTTTCTTTTTGTGTAAGTCATGGGCAAAAACGTTCCCCTCATTACGCATCTTTTCAGCAATATGAGTCGCTTTTCCTCCTGGAGCACTACATGCATCTAGTATGGTTTGTCCCGGCTGTGCATTAATCATTTCTCCTACTAACATGGAGCTTTGATCTTGAATGGTAATCATCCCTTTAGTAAACAAAGACGATTTCAAAATATTTCCCTTTTCAATGATAATACCTTGTTCTGAAAAAGTAGAAGGTGATACTGTAAATCCGTCTGATTCTAATTGCTCCATTGCTTCTATCCTAGATATTTTCATAGGCTGAATGCGAATGGATATTGGTTTATGATGTAAGTTTGCCACACACATTTCTTTTGTCGTCTCATATCCATAACAATTGACCCAACGCTTAACCAACCATTCTGGATGACTCGTTTCGATACTTAACCGCTTAACAGGATCCTCTATATCATTAGTACTAGGGACTCCGTTTCGCTGAATATTACGAAGTACCGCATTAATTAATGAGGCAACACCTTTATGTCCCCTTTGTTTAGCAATTTCAACAGCTTCATGAATAATCGCATGATCTGGAACTTTATCGAGATAAATCATTTGATAAATAGACATTCTTAAAAGCATTCTAACCCAAGGAGACAGTTTTTTATTTTTATCGATAAAGGCAGCAATATAATAGTCTAATGTCATCTTATATTGTAACGTACCGTATACTAGTTCAGTCAGTAGTCCTTCATCTTTCGGAGAGATATTTTTTGATTTAATCTCATGATTGATCAAAAGATGACTATAACCACTATCTTGTTCTATTCGAAGTAATAGCTCTATTGCTGTATTTCTAAGAAGATATTTACTCATATTATTCACCCATTTTATAACCTACTTGGATTCTGTTACTTGACCCTTGTAAATAGTCTTTTACAGTCATTCTTTTCTTTCCTGCTGGCTGTATTTCTGTAATTTTTATTCCCTTATTATTTCCACATACCACGATAAAAGCCTCATCATTTTCTTTAGAAATGATTTCGCCCGGCTCTCCTATAAACTCTTGGTCAACCGGTTCACCCCACCATATTTTCATTGTTTTATTTTCATACATGGTAAAAGCGACCGGCCAAGGATGGAGACCACGTATTTGATTAAATATCTCAGTATTTGATTTATTCCAATCAATCTTTTCCTGTTCCCGTCTAATGTTGGAAGCGAATGTTGCTTTAGACTCGTCTTGTTTAATTGGCTTTATGTCACCAGCGAAAAGTTTCGGTAAAGTTTCCATTAAAAGACTCGCACCAACTCCAGATAGCTTATCATGAAGTGATCCTACATGATCCGTTTTTTCAATTGGAATACTTCTTTGTGTTAAAATATCACCTGCATCCAATTTTTCAGCCATATACATAATGGTAATACCAGTTTCCTTTTTCCCTTGGATTATTGCATAATGAATTGGTGCTCCTCCACGTAATTCAGGAAGTAGAGATGCATGAACATTGATACACCCAAATTTTGGACCTTCTAAAAGTTCTTTCGGTAAAATCTGACCATATGCAGCCGTAACAATTAAATCTGGCTTTAAATCTAATATTTCTTGGTATTCGTATTTAATCTTTTCCGGTTGAAACACTGGAATTCCATGAATTTCTGCTTCCACTTTAACCGGAGGTGGTGTAATAATCTTTTTTCTACCTTTTGGTCTATCTGGCTGCGTCACAACTAATAAAACTTCATATTCTGAGTGTATTAGCTCTCTTAATATCGGTACTGAAAAATCAGGTGTCCCCATAAATACAATTCGTTTCATTCATTAACCTTCTTTCTACATAAGGTGATATGGTTGCATATCGATTGTTATTAATAAGTCTTCTTTTCGAACTTCTTCAGCAAATTGATCAATTATTTTCTTTAAGTATTTTCTTAAGTTTGGTTCATTTTTGTATTTTATCATGCATTGGTAACGATATCTATCTTTCATCCTTGCAATTGGTGACGGAGTTGGTCCAAGGACAACTGTGTCTTCACCTACAACTTTTAATAGTAATTGAACAATTCGTTGGGTTATTTGAACGACCTTAACATGATTAGGATGTGATACAGTTACTAATGACAAATATACATACGGCGGATATCGAAATGTCTTCCTTATTTGCATCTCTCGTAGAAAGAATTGATTATAGTCATAATGACTTGCAAGTTGTATACTATAATGATCTGGTGTGTAAGATTGGACGATAACATGCCCTGGTAATTCATGTCTACCAGCTCTACCACTTACCTGAGTAAGTAGCTGAAACGTTTTCTCACTTGAACGAAAATCAGGTAAATGTAGCATCGAGTCTGCGGTTAATACTCCAACTAACGTAACGTTTGCAAAATCTAAACCTTTTGCTATCATCTGTGTTCCTAATAAAATATCCGCTTCCCTCTTAGCAAAGCTTGTTAATAGCTTTTCATGAGACCCCTTTTTTCTAGTTGTATCTACATCCATTCGAATAACTCTTGCATGCGGCATAAGTTCGTTTAATGATTCCTCTACTCGTTGGGTTCCAGTTCCAAAATACCGTATTGAATCACTAGAACATTCAGGGCACTGTCTTGGCATATGCTCTTCGTAGGAACAATAGTGACATTTTAATTGATTAGAACGTTTATGATAAGTAAGTGCTATATCACAATGTGGACATTGTTTTACATGACCACATTCACGACACATAACAAAGGTAGAGTAACCTCTTCGGTTTAGTAAAAGTACGATTTGTTCACCTCGTGCTATTGCACTTTCCATACTTTCCTTTAACCTAGTAGAGAACATTGATCGATTACCATTGTGTAATTCCTCGCGCATATCGACAATTTCGACCTCAGGCATTTCTTTTTCATTTGTACGTTTGTCTAAAGTAGCTAACTTATATACTCCCTTTTTTGCTCTAGCAAAAGACTCCAGTGTAGGTGTTGCGCTTCCAAGCACTACTGGGCAGTTATGATACTGCCCACGTTTAATCGCTACATCTCTAGCATGATATCTTGGCTGGTCCTCTTGTTTATATGTCGTCTCATGCTCCTCGTCAATAATAATTATTCCTAAATTTTCAAAAGGGGCAAAAATAGCAGATCTAGCACCAACGACAACTTGTACTTTTTTCATTTGTATTTTTCGCCATTCGTCATATTTCTCACCACTTGATAATGCACTATGCATTACCGCAACTTTATCTCCAAAACGCCCTTTAAACCGTTTAACCATTTGGGGGGTTAGTGCAATTTCGGGTACTAATACAATGGCTTCTTTTCCTTGTTCTAACACTTCTTGAATTGCTTGCAAATAAATCTCTGTTTTCCCACTACCAGTGACGCCATGAACGAGAAATACATCATGTTTACTCTGGTTAATTTTTTCTTTTATAGGATTTAATGCTTCTTCTTGTTGCGCTGTTAAAGTTAATGGAAGTGTCTTTTCGAATGCATTCTCATCATAAGGATTACGGTATTCTTCTTTTTTATACTCTTTAAGTAACTTTTTTTCTAGTAAAGCTTTTACTACAGTTCGATTGGAATTTAATATTGTAAATAATTTAGTTTGTTCTATAGGATCAGGATTTCGAATAAAAAATGAAAGAACTTGCCTTTGCTTTTTAGCATTTGGCGATAAATCCATCAATGCTTCTTCTAATAAATAACTCTCTTTATTCGGCTCTAATATCGTCACAAATTTCTTCGTAATCTTTGATTTAACTAAATAGTTAATAGAAATAATACTATTTTGTAACGCCTTTTGTAATTTTGAATAAGGGATAATAGATTGTTCGAATTCTTCAAAACCTATAACATCTCTACCAGCAAATAAATCCTCTAATTCTGGAGAAAGTGGTTCTAATGTGTTTCGGACTATTTCTTTTTTATACTGTGATTTTAACACTTGCGGTAACATAGCCTGATAAGCATTTATATATAATGTTAATGTGTCCTCAGCTACCCATTTCCCTAATTTTAATAACTCCTTCGTTAAAACAGGTTGAATGTCCAATACCTCGATAATGGGTTTTACCTTATCAAAATCAGATGAGTCTTTTATTCCAACTACAAATCCTGTAATTTTTCTAGGACCAAATGGAACGACAACTCGCATCCCTTCTGATAAAATATCTTGAAATCGTTCAGGAATTAAGTAATCAAATGTTTGATTAATTGTTTTAGCTTGGACATCAACAATTACCTTAGCTATGCTCACGCTTCCTCATCCTTCATATCTTGTAAAATAAGCTTCAATATCTTCCTTGCAACTTCTTTTTTAGGTGCTTTCGGTATCTCCGTTTCTTCAAAATTTTTATTTAGATAGGTAACAATATTTGTCTCACTACCAAATCCTGCCCCCTCTTGTGCTACATTATTAATAACGATGGCATCTAGATTTTTTCGTTTCAACTTATCCATGCCATATTGTTTATGATCTTTAGTTTCTGCTGCGAAACCTACAAGAAATTGTTCCGTTTTTCTTTCACCGAGGGCTTTTAAAATATCTTTCGTACGCTCTAATTCTATGTGAAGGTTTCCATCTTGTTTTTTCAACTTTTCCTCATGAGTTACTTTTGGACGATAATCAGCAACTGCTGCTGCCTTAATCACAATATTCTGTTTTGAAAAATTATCCACCATAGCTTGATACATTTCTTCAGCAGTAGTAACATTAATTACATTAATTGCACTAGTTATTGTCTCGTTAACTGGACCAGATACTAATGTTACTTCCGCACCCATTTCATAAGCAGCTTCTGCTAATTTATAACCCATTTTGCCCGTTGAACGATTAGAAAAGAAACGTACAGGATCCACTTTTTCCCTTGTAGGACCTGCAGAGATTAACACCTTCTTACCTGATAGTAACCCTCGATCTTGTTGATGTGAATTAATTACTTCAATAATCGTATCGGGTTCTTCTAACCTACCTTTACCTATCCATCCACAAGCAAGATAACCAGCACCAGGTTCAATAAAGTGATAACCAATGTCAGTTAATGTCTGCATGTTCTTCATAACTTGAGGATGCCCATACATATTCACATTCATCGCAGGGGCAACATAGACATCTGCCTTTGTCGCAAGGATAGTAGTAGATAGCATATCGTCAGCAATGCCGTTTGCAATTTTTCCGATTATATTAGCAGTAGCAGGAGCTAATATAAAAACATCAGCCCAATCTGCTAATTCAATATGTGCTATTTTTTCAGGATCTTTCTCGTCGAAAATATCCGTAAATACAGGATTACGTGAAAGTGCTTGAAAAGTAAGTGGTGATACAAATTTAGTTGCTGAATTGGTCATAATTACTTTTACATTAGCACCTTGTTGTGTTAATTTACTTGTTAAAGCACATGCCTTGTAGGCTGCAATTCCACCAGATACGCCAAGTACAATATTTTTATTTATCATATTCTGTAAACACCTTTCCAGTCATAAAAATCTTCTAGTCTAGTTATACCATAATTTGGACATTAGAAAAACTAGGCATCCACTCGTCTTTTAGCGAATCAAATACTTGAAATGTAATTTGAATTACTACTTGAAAATTCTACTTGTGGTTTTACGAGGAACTATACTTCATGAATTTTGTTTTTCTTGTGTAAGCAGGAAAATATTTATTTTATCGTTATTGCTAAAAAATAATCCCTTACATTATAGATGCAAGGGATTTTACGTTTTTTATTGTTCTTCTTCTAATTTTAGTTCTTCTGCCGCGATTTCTTCAAGTGCCATTCCGACAAATTTATGCGATTTTGGGCTTTCGATACGAAGATTTTTTAATTCACGTAATTGTCTAGCTCTTTTAGCTGATAACGTAACAAGGGAATATTTTGATCTTACTTTTTCTTGTAATTCATCAATTGATGGCTCTAACATCATGTAAGTTCATCCTCCAATAATTTTTTATATTGTGCTGCAATGCGCTCTCTTTTACAATGTTCGCTTTGAATAATGGATTGAATTTTATCCACTGCTTTTTCTACATCGTCATTTACAACAACATAGTCATAAGCATCCATCATTTCAATTTCATTGCGAGCTTCCTTTAAACGATTTAGAATAACTTCCTCGTTTTCAGTACCACGGTTTATAATTCGATTTTTTAATTCCTCTAAGCTAGGAGGGAATAAAAAGATAAAAACACCTTCGGGGAAATTTTTCTTTACTTGCATTGCTCCTTGAACTTCGATTTCTAAAAAAACATCATGTCCTTTTTCCAAAGTTTCAAGAACATAGTCCTTTGGTGTTCCATAATAATTATTAACAAATTTAGCGTATTCTAACAGTTTACCTTGTTCTATTAGTTTTTCAAACTCTTCATTTGTTTTATAAAAATAATCTACTCCATCCACTTCACCAGGGCGTTTCTCCCTAGTTGTCATCGAAATGGAATAACGTAATTCAGTTTTTCTTTTAAACACTTCTTTTCTAACAGTACCTTTCCCTACACCAGATGGTCCTGAAAGAATAAATAAAATACCTTTCTCTTCAATCAAGTTTGTTCCTCCTAAAATATTTCCATTTATTCATCAGCTATTTCTTCGTGACTAAGTACGCGTTGTCCAACTGTTTCTGGCTGTACTGCAGATAAGACAACATGATCACTATCTGTAATAATTACCGCCCTAGTTCTTCTTCCATATGTAGCATCTACTAATTTATTATTATCTCGAGCAACTGAAACAATTCGTTTAATTGGGGCTGATTCAGGTGAAACAATTGATATTACTCTATTAGCTGAAACAACATTTCCAAATCCTATATTAATTAACTGCAAACCCAACTTAACTTCCCCCTTAATTATTCTAACTTATTATATAAGCTTTTTTGAGAAAATAAAAGTGGTAGAAACCTTTTATTCAATGTTTTGGACTTGTTCTTTTATTTTCTCGATTTCACTTTTTAAGCCTACTGTCCATTTACCAATTTTAGAATCATTCGACTTAGAACCAATTGTATTCGCTTCCCGATTCATTTCCTGAATAACAAAATCAAGCTTTCTTCCAATTGGGTTATCATTCATACACAGCTCTTCCATTTGATCTAAATGACTATGTAGGCGGGTAATTTCTTCGGTAATATCGCCTTTTTCTGCTAATAAGGCTATTTCTTGATATAGCCTTCCATCTTCTGAAGTTATTTGAGTATCAACAAATTCTGATACCCTTTTTATGATTCTTTGACGATACTCTTCAACTACAGCTTCTCTTCTACTTTCTAATAATAGTACCATATCTCGAATAACTGATACACGTTTTAGAACATCTTCTATTAAATATTTGCCTTCTTCCACACGCATTTTAAGAACTTGTCGACATGTTTTTTCCACATTGAATAATAATTGTTCGTTCAGTTCATTAGGCTTTTCTTCATTTTCATAGACCGTAATTAAGTCCGGTAATTCAGTAAGTACAGTTACAGGAAATTCACCATTTAAAGAATACCGTTCCTTTGCCAATTTTAATTGATGAATGAATTGATCAACTAGTTCCCAGTCTGTCACGATGGACTTATTAACAAAACCTTCTCCATTCATGTCTATATGTATTTCCACTCTTCCACGGCTGAAGTGTGATTTAATTATTTTTTTAATTCTATCTTCTAAGAATAAAAACGTTCTAGGATATTTGGGAACGATATCTAAAAAACGATGATTTACCGATCTAATTTCTACCGTAATGGTTGTATCCCTTAATGTAAAAGTACTAGTACCATATCCAGTCATACTTTGAACCAACGATATCACCTACTTCTTTAGACTACCATTTATTATAGCATAATTTTTCTAGTTCAATCATTATCCCAATTAAAGAGAACGAGACTGGGACATTTTAAAAAGTTTAAGCTGAAAAAGAACAAGTGTTAAACTAGATCCGTTTTTCACGGAGTGGGTTAGCTCTAATTATAACGGTTCATTTTTCTTAGCTTGAAACAATTTTGTCCCAGCCTCTTCTGGTTATCTATTTCTTTGTAAATCCAAATAACACAGTAGGTAATGCACTCATACCTAGGATTAATAACCAGTCACGTAATCCTAATGATACGGTATGAAAGATTGGTTGAAGTGGTGCCCAATAGAGTACAACAAGTAGTAATAAAACGGAAGATATTACCGCTAATACTAAATACATATTTTCAAATGGATTCCTGTCAAAAACTGACTTTTCACTACGACAATCAAATACATGGATTAATTGGGCCATTACTAGCGTTGTAAAAGCAACTGTTTGTGCATAAACAAGGTTATCAGGATTATTTTGATAAGTAACAATAAACGCTATTAACGTTACTATTCCGATTAAAATACCCCTTGTAATAATTTTATACCCTAGCCCACGTGCAAAAACCCCTTCATTTGGACTTCTTGGTGATCTTTTCATAACATCATCTTCGGCCTTATCAAGTCCCAGTGCCATCGCTGGTAGGCCATCTGTTACTAAGTTTACCCAAAGTATTTGAACTGGGACTAATGGAAGTGGCATCCCTAATAGCATTGCAAAGAGCATGACTAAAATCTCCCCAACATTGGATGCTAATAAATAACGAATGAATTTACGTATGTTTTCATAGATATTTCTTCCTTCTTGAATTGCGGCTTTTATCGTAGCAAAGTTATCATCCATTAACACTAAAGATGAAGCTTCCTTCGTTACATCTGTACCACTATTCCCCATACTTATCCCAATATCACTTGCTTTAATTGCTGGAGCATCGTTTACTCCATCACCTGTCATGGCAACAATGTGACCTTTTGATTGAAACGCATTGACAATTTTTAATTTATGCTCAGGTGTTACTCGAGCAAATACATAAACATCTTCAATTATATCCTCTAAGTCTTCTGTAGACATCTGATTTAACTGACTGCCTTCTATAACTAGTCCATTGTCTGGTAAGAGATTTAAATCTTTTGCAATAGCACGAGCTGTTTTTACATGATCTCCAGTAATCATAACTGTTTTAATACCAGCTTCACGACATTCTGAAATTGCTGCTCTTACTTCTTTTCGAGGTGGATCTATCATCCCAAATAAACCAATAAAGGTTAAATCTTTCTCAAGAAAAGTAGAATCTAATGATATATCTGTTGATAACGGCCTCATACTAATCGCAATCGTACGTAATGCTTTTTCTGCCATGCTATCAATAGCATGCTCAATTCTGTCTCTATCCTGTTGTTTTAAAATCTTTCTATTTTCTTTATCTAGTAAATAGTTACAGCGTGGTAGTAGAACATCTGGTGCTCCTTTTGTGATTAAAAATCGCTGACCATTTTCATCCTCTACGACAACACTCATTCTCTTCCGGTCAGAGTCAAATGGGATTTCTTTAATAATTTTAAATTTATCTCCACTTAAATGATTTAATCCAATCTTTCTAGCAGCAACAATCAATGCCCCATCGGTCGGATCGCCATCTATAATGTACTTCCCTTTTTTCACTTGAAGTTCGGCATTATTACAAACTTGTCCATATAATAGCATCGTTTCAAGATTCGGATAATCTTGCTTAAGTTTTTTCTTTCCTTGCAAGAAGGTTCCTTCTGTATCATATCCATCACCAGTTACAGAAATGTTTTCTCCATTTAAATAAATCTCCTTAACCGTCATTTGATTCTCTGTCATTGTTCCTGTTTTATCCGAGCAGATTACAGAGGCACATCCTAATGTTTCTACCGCAGATAATTTTCGTACAATTGCCTTCTTTTTAATCATTCGTTGCACACCTAATGAAAGGGCGACGGTAACAATTGCAGGTAACCCTTCTGGTATAGCAGCTACAGCAAGTGAAACCCCTGCAAGGAACATATTATAAACAGGGTGGCCCTGCATGACTCCGAGTATAACTACTAAAATAGTAAGTAGGATTGCAACAACAATTAATATTTTCCCTAATTCAGCAAGCTTTCTCTCTAATGGAGTCGGTATTTTTTTCGTATTCGTCATTAATGATGCTATTTGACCCATTACGGTATTCATCCCAGTTCCAACAACAATCCCAACACCTGAACCACGGGTAACTAAAGTTCCCATGAAGCCCATATTTACTTGATCTCCTGCATCTAAATCATTCCTAGTAATGGCAGTTGCGTGTTTCATTACAGGTAATGATTCACCTGTTAGGGCAGATTCTTCTGTTTCCATACTATTTGACTTTACAATTCGAATATCTGCAGGAACACGATCACCACTACTAACTTTTACGATGTCACCTACTACCAGTTCTTTTGAAGGAATCTTTTCCCATTTTTGATTACGAAACACATTAGCCATTGGTGCAGATAATTCTTTTAACTTTTCTAGCGATTTTTCTGCTTTCTGTTCTTGAAAATAACCAATAACTCCGTTTACTAACACAATTACCATAATGGCAATCGCGTCGACATATTCACCCAACATTCCGGCTATCAATGTGGCTGCTAGTAAAACGAGTACCATAAAATCCTGAAATTGTTTAAAGAAAATAATCCATCTTGATTGTTTTTTTGCTGATGCTAACACATTATAACCGTGTTGCTTTTGTCTTTGCTCCACTTGTTTTGAGCTAAGTCCTCTATTTGTGGTTACTTGAAGTTTTTGCTCTACTTGTTCCACATCTAATTGATACCACTTTTTCACGTCGCATTCCTCCATGCTTATCCTCATTAGCAATTACTATCCTTATTCTTATAGTGATATCTATGCAGACTTGTCCCATTTAATGCTATAATTTGGATAGTGAGGTGAGTCAAATGCCATTTGACGGAATAGTAACAAGAGCTGTGACAAAAGAATTGTCCGATTTACTTGTACCCGGAAAAATAACAAAAATATACCAACCTACTGATACAGAAGTTATCATGACAGTTCGAAGTCAAGGTAAAAATCAAGTTTTATTATTATCTATTCATCCAACATATTCTAGAGTCCACATCACCGAGGATTCCTTCCATAATCCACAAGACGCACCAATGTTTTGTATGGTCCTTAGAAAACATTTATCAGGAGCAATTTTAGAAACGATTGAACAAAATGGAATGGAAAGAATCATTACATTTACGATAAAAACTAGAAATGAAATTGGGGATATATCATACAAAAAACTGATAATAGAGTTAATGGGTAAGCATAGTAATCTTATGTTAGTTGACAATGAAAAAGGTCATATTATAGATAGTTTGAAACATGTGACGATTGCACAAAACAGACATCGTACAGTACTACCTGGTTCTAATTACGTATCACCACCTAATCAGGATAAATTAAATCCATTAGAGGTGGATGGTGAAACTGTGATTAGAAAATTAGATTTTAATGCTGGTAAGCTTGATTCACAATTGGTGCAATTATTGGTTGGCTTCTCCCCTTTTATAGCAAAGGAATTAGTCAAAAGAGCAAAGCTAGGCACAAATGAGCTATATATGGAGAAGTTTACAGAACTCCAAGAAGAAATTAAACATCATCAGTACACACCAGCAATTTATCGTGACAAGAAAGAAGATTTTCATGTCCTTAGAATTAGCTCATTTCAAGGAGAAACGGAAGCTTTTCCTACAACAAATCAAATGCTAGATTCCTTTTATTCTGGTAAAGCAGAGCGAGATCGGGTCAAACAACAAGCAAAGGACTTATACCGATTCATACAAAATGAACGTGATAAAAACGAACGTAAGTTAAAGAAACATGCACGTACTTTAAAGAAGGCAGAAAGTGCCGAAACGTATCAGAAACTTGGTGAGTTGCTTACGGCTAATATGCATATGGTTAAACAAGGAGATTCTTCCGTTAAAGTAGTCGATTATTATGATCCAGAACAAAGTGAGATTAATATCGAGCTAAATCCAAATAAAACACCTAGTGAGAATGCGCAAAGCTTCTTTAAAACATATCAAAAATTAAAAACTTCCAAAGTAAAAGTGGAAGAGGAGATAATTAAGACGAAGGAAGAACTAGCCTATTTTGATCAATTATTACAGCAAATTGATGTAGCTGGTGTTGAGGATATTGAAGAGATACGTGAAGAACTACGAGAAGAAGGTTATTTAAAAAAGCAAAGAATTGGAAGACGTAAAAATAAGCAAGTAGTACCTAAGCCAGAAGAATATATTTCCTCGGATGGAACTACTATTTTAGTTGGTAAGAATAATAAACAAAACGAGTACTTAACGATGAAACTTTCTCATCGGGATGAAATTTGGTTACACACGAAAGATATTCCTGGCTCCCATGTCGTAATAAAGTCTAAGGAACCAAGTGAACAAACTATATTGGAGGCTGCACAGCTTGCTGCATATTTTAGTAAATCACAAGGTTCTTCATCAGTTCCTGTAGATTATACAAAGGTTAGACATGTGAAAAAGCCTAACGGTTCCAAACCTGGTTTTGTCATTTATGATAATCAAAGAACCCTCTATGTTACACCTGAGAAATCAGTAGTAGATAAGTTGAAAAATTAATAATATGTTTAAAGTGATTTACCTTATTGCTTTGAAGCACCAAATCTATATAAAAGGAAAATATGATAAAGAAATTTGTCATATTTTCCTTTTTAATGCTATTTTTACAAAAACGCTTCATTTGATAACATTTTAATAAATTGGTCAACTTGAGGTAGTTCTCGTATTCCTTCTTGATAGGAAACCCATGTATAGCGGGTAACTGGTTTTCCGTCTAGTTCTAGCGCAATGTGTGGGAATTCTTCCATCATGGAATCTGACACACTTTTTGGTAAAACTGCCATCCCTATTCCTTGTTTCATAAACTGCTTACATGTTTCTATTTGGTCCACCGTCATACTGCGTACAGGCTTGATTTGATGCTGATGATGATATAACCAATTATCAACCAATTCATGCATACTATCATCACTTTTAAAAGAGATTAGAGGACGCTCTTTTAAAGAATCCTTTGGAAAAGGCTCTGTATCAAATATGTATAACGGATCATCAAATAAACGGATACTTGTTGACTCTTTTAACTTTTCCCCACGAATAATACAAACATGATAGTCTTTATGGTTCTTTCGAATGTCCTCACTAATTCCGGTCACTAAATTAATCGTCACATTTGGAAACAGTGCTGTGTACTCACCTAATATTTTCGGCAGAAATCGCTGACTAATTAAAGAAGAACAAGCAATGGATAATGTACCATGGACTTCTTTACTCGATTTTGAAAGCATATTTTTTAATGCTTGTTCTCTTTCCATAACTTGCTTTGCATGTTCTAAAATCATTTCACCACTAGGAGTTAACACAAGACTTTTAGGTGTGCGTATGAAAATGGTTTCACCAAAATATTCCTCAATATATTTTAATCTTTGTGTAACAGCAGGTTGAGAAATAAGAATTGACTTGGCTGTGCCTCGGATAGTACCTATTTCATTTAATTTTAAAAGTAATTCATAATCCTCAATTTTCATGATTCAAACCTCGTAATAATTTTTATTTATACATTTTCATTATATATTAAAAATATACTTATTTACATAACCTTTTATGAGTCTATAGAATGGCGCCAATCTAATAGGACTACTTTTTCCTTACTCGTTAGTTTACCGTCTTCTACTAAAACATGAAGTAATTCATCATAGTTGGTTAAGCTTTGATAAGTGATGTCATGAAGTTCAAAATTATGATGAGACTTTTTTAACCCATATGTAAAAATTGACATTACTTCCAACACACTAGCCTTTTCTCTCCTTAACGCTTCGACCGCTTCTAAAGATGAGCCACCTGTTGAAATTAAGTCCTCGATTACTAATATTTTCTTCCCAACTACACTCCCACCTTCAATTTGATTTCCTTTCCCATGACCTTTTGGCTTCGACCGAACATAAATCATTGGAAGGTTTAACTTATCAGCTAACCATGCAGCATGTGGGATGCCAGCTGTTGCACAACCAGCGATTACGTCAGGTTTTATCTCCATTTCGTTCACTTTTTCAACAAAAGCAGTTACGATTTTCATACGTACATCAGGGTAAGACATCGTAATTCGATTATCACAATAGATAGGTGATTTTAACCCCGAAGTCCATGTAAAGTAGTCATTAGGATTAATTTGAACTGCTTTAATTTTTAATAATTCTCTAGACAAATCACGACTAATTGTCATATGCTTCCTCCCATTCTTTAACCGCTAATTTATAAGCTTCTTTTGGATTAGAAGATTTCGTAATACTTCTTCCAATTACTAAATGATCAGCACCAGTACTTCGAGCAACACTAGGGGTAGCAATACGTTTTTGGTCAAAAGAATCGGTATGCGTTAATCGTATACCTGGTGTAACCGTTATAAATGGATCACCACATGCTTTTTTAATAGCCTCAACTTCATGAACTGAACAAACTACACCATCTGCTCCATTGTTACATGCTAATTTTGCAAGATGTACTGCCGTATCTGTTAGATTACCAGTAAGTTTCAATTCATTATTTAAGACATGTTCCTCCATGGAGGTTAAAATCGTTACCGCAATTAATTTCGTTTCACCATTTGGATTACCATTTATTAAGCCTTCCTTAGCTCTAACAATCATTTCACTTCCACCTAGTGCATGTATATTGACTATATCAACTTCTAATTTAGCTAATACGTGCATTGCCTTCATGACTGTAGTAGGGATATCATGAAGTTTTAAATCAAGAAATATCGAGTGATTATTCTCCTTTAACTTTTCAATGATTTTTGGGCCTTCTTTGTAATACAATTCCATTCCTACCTTTACAGGAACACCATATAAATCATTAGTTACTAAAAAACTATTTGCTTCTTCCCAGCTAGAGAAGTCTAAAGCTACGTAAATGGAATTTGTCATGCTGTAATCCCCTTTCCAACTGCTTCTTCCACAGATGAATATCCATATTTTTCCAATGTTGTCGGCAGTTCATCAATTATTTCTGAACAAATTAATGGGTTTTGAAAATTAGCAGTTCCAACTGCAACTGCACTTGCACCGGCTAACAAAAATTCTAGAACATCTTCTGCTGTTTGAATACCACCCATACCAATAATCGGTATACAAACTTGCTGGCTTACTTCGTAAATCATCCGTATTGCTACTGGTTTAATTGCTGGGCCTGATAAACCTCCTGTTTTATTTGCAATAAGTGGTCTTCTTGATGGTAAGTGAATTTGCATGCCAGTAATGGTATTAATCATGGATAGCCCATCTGCACCGGCAGATTCTACTGCTTTTGCCATCGATACAATATCAGTAACATTAGGAGATAGTTTGACATATACAGGTAGATTACTAGCTTTTTTTACCACTTCTGTTACACGAGCAGCCATAGTAGGATCTGTTCCGAACTGTATCCCACCCTCTTTTACATTAGGGCAAGAAATATTTAGTTCAAGAGCGTCGACCTTATTAGTTTGATTAAAAGCAGCTGCTACTTGCTCATACTCCTCTAATGTACTTCCAGCAATATTAGCGATAATATTAGTGTCATATTGGGATAAGAATGGTACCTCTGTTTCAATAATTTTATCGACGCCAGGATTTTGCAGCCCAATCGCATTTAACATGCCTCCAGTAGTCTCGGCAACTCTTGGTGTTGGATTACCAAATCGTTCTTTACCTGTTGCCGCCTTCATAATAATTGCACCTAACTTACCCAAGTCATAAAATTCACTGTATTCTCGGCCAAACCCGAAACACCCAGACGCTGGCATAATTGGATTTTTCAAGGAAAGTCCAGGTAATTCAGTACAAAGAGTTGTCATATATAAACCTCCTCAGTCGTAAACACAGGGCCATCCTTACAAATCTTCTTATAGCGTCTTCTATCTTTAGTTTGTATTACACAGGCAAAACATGCACCAACTCCACACCCCATTCTTTCTTCCAAGGATATATAGCCTTTTTTGCCTTCTAATCTAGTTGTTAGCGCCTTTAACATTGGAATTGGACCACAGGAATAGTAGCGGTCATAGGAATTGATATCGTGTAAAACATCAGTTACAAAACCTTTGTGTCCGTAAGAACCATCATTCGTAACAATTATTAGCTCTCCTAAAGATAAAAACTCTTCCTCATAAAAAATATGATCTTTCTGCTGAAATCCAAGGACAGATATAATATTGCACCCTTTTTCCTTCAAGTTCTTTCCTAAATAATATAATGGGGGAACTCCAATCCCACCACCAACTAATAAAATAGTTGATGGCACATCTTCCTCAATTGGAAAACCATTTCCTAAAGGTCCTAGTACTTCTAATTTTTCACCAGAATTATAGTTCGCTAATTCTTTAGTACCTTGACCATTTACCTTAAATAATATGGTTACGGTTTCTAATTCCCTATTACAATCCGCAATGGAGATTGGTCTTCTTAACGTATGGGCTCCAACTTGAATATGCAAAAATTGTCCAGGGTTAGCCTGTCTACTGATCAGTTCATTTTGTAAAACCATCTCTATAGTGTCCTGTGCGATAATTGTTTTAGATAGAATTTCCATTTTTACTTTTCTAATCATAGAAGAACAACCTCTTTTGTTTGCACCGGGTTAGCACTAAATGTTGTAGAATCTATTACATTTAAAATTGCATTCGCAGTATCTAAGTTTGTAAGACACGGAATACCTCTTTCCACTGATATCCTTCTAATCATAAAGCCATCAGATCTAGGTTTATTACCTGATGTTAATGTGTTTATTACAAATTGTACTTTGCCTTCCTCGATAATAGAAAGTACATTCGGCTCCTTTGCACCAAGTTTTGCAACTTCAATGACTGGAAGCTTTGAACTTCGTATGAAAGAAGCTGTTCCTTCTGTTGCATACAATTGGAAGCCAAGTTGGTGGAATCTCTCTGCAATCTGTAGCATTTCAAGCTTATCTTTATCTGCTACTGTAATTAATACTGCACCATCACTTGGTACTGATATACCAGCTGCAAGAAGCCCTTTATAAAGCGCCTTTTCCATCGTCTTGTCATAACCAATCGCTTCACCTGTTGACTTCATCTCAGGACCTAATATCGTATCTACACTCCGTAGTTTTTCAAAAGAGAATACTGGTATTTTTACTGATACTTGCTTTGTTTCTGGTAGAATCCCAGACTGATAACCTAAATCGGATAATTTTTCACCTAGAATACATCTAGTTGCTAGATTCGCCATTGTTACGCCCGTAATTTTACTTAAGAAAGGAATTGTTCTACTTGCTCTAGGGTTTACTTCTAATACATATACATCTTCACCACAGATTATAAATTGAATATTCACTAGTCCTTTAACACGAAGAGCCTGTGAAATTTTCAATGTCGCTTTAAAACATTCTTCCTTTACTTTATCTGACAAACGTTGCGGTGGATAAACTGCAATTGAATCACCGGAATGTACACCAGAACGTTCTATGTGTTCCATAATTCCCGGCACTATTGTTGTTTCGCCATCACTAATCGCATCCACCTCTACTTCTATTCCAGTAATATATTTATCTACAAGAATTGGATGGCGATCAGTAATATGACCTGTTTTATGCAAATATGCTTTCAGTTCTTCTTGATTGTAGACGATTTCCATTCGACTACCACCTATAACATAAGAAGGGCGAACTAATACGGGATAGCCAATTGTATCCGCAACTTCTACTGCTTGTTTCAATTCTCTTACTGCTTTTCCTTTAGCTCTTAGTAACCCCAACTCATCCAGTAACAATTCAAATTTATCTCTATCCTCAGCTTTATCTATTGCCTCTAATGTTGTTCCTAAAATAGTTACTCCTCTTTTTGCAAGACCTTCCGCTAAATTAATAGCGGTTTGCCCACCAAATTGCACGATAACTCCTTCAGGCTTTTCTAGATTAATAACATTCATAACATCTTCTAATGTAAGTGGCTCGAAATATAATTTATCGGAAATACTAAAGTCCGTGGATACTGTCTCTGGATTATTATTCATAATTATTGCTTCAAAGCCCATCTCTTTTATAGCAAGCACCGAATGAACCGTTGCATAGTCAAATTCTACCCCTTGCCCTATACGGATTGGCCCAGATCCTAAAACTAATACTTTTCTTTTATCTGACGGAAGTGATTCGTTTTCTTCCTCATATGTGCTATAAAAGTAAGGAGTTTGAGAATCAAATTCTGCTGCACATGTATCCACCATTTTGTAGACTGGTATAATTTTTTTCTTGATACGATAAACATATAGTTCATCGATGGTTAGATTCCAAAGTCTAGCTATATGGCTGTCAGAGAATCCTTTTTGTTTTGCTTGGTGTAAAATCTCATTTGAAAGTGGGTTACTACTTATTTCTTCTTCAAACCTGACTAGATTTTCTATCTTTTCTAAGAAAAATGGATCAATTTTCGTAAGGTTAAATATTTTCTCTAGTGTTATCCCTCTGCGAAATGCTTCCGCTATAACAAAAATCCGTTCATCATCAGCAGCTTTTAATCGTTGTAGAATATCGTCTTCAGTTGCAAAGGTTAAACTCGCTAAACCTAACTCTTCTGTACCGATATCCATGGAACGAATCCCTTTTAAAAGAGATTCTTCAAAATTCCGACCAATTGCCATGATTTCTCCTGTTGCTTTCATTTGTGTACCTAGTTTTCGATCACCAGTTACAAATTTATCGAAAGGAAATCTTGGTATTTTCGTAACAACATAATCAAGTGCAGGCTCAAATAGAGCATATGTTGTTCCAGTGATAGGATTAATGATTTCATCTAACGTTAATCCAACAGCAATCTTTGCAGCCATTTTCGCAATTGGATATCCAGTTGCTTTTGAAGCTAGGGCGGAAGAACGGCTAACTCGCGGATTTACTTCAATGATATAATAATTGAAGCTAATGGGATCTAATGCAAGCTGAACATTACAACCACCTTCTATCTCTAATGCTCGAATAATCTTTAGAGAAGCATTTCTTAATAACTGGTATTCACGGTCACTTAACGTTTGAGATGGTGCAACAACAATAGAGTCTCCTGTATGAATGCCTACTGGATCAATATTCTCCATATTACACACAACTATTGCCTGATCATTTTTATCTCGCATTACTTCATATTCAATTTCTTTATATCCCGCAATATTTCTTTCAATTAAACATTGGTTAACGGGTGACAATGATAGCCCGTTTCGAGTTATATCTCTTAAATCATTTTCGTCGTAACACATACCTCCACCAGTGCCACCTAATGTGTAGGCAGGTCGAACTATGAGAGGAAAACCAATTTCCCCTGCAAATTCAACAGCTTCTTCTACCGTATTCACTATACGACTTTCAGGAACTGGCTCATTAATTTCTTGCATTAGATTACGGAATTTTTCACGGTCTTCTGCTTTTTGAATTGCTTGTAGTGAAGTACCTAGAAGTTTTACCTTATACTGTTGTAAAATACCTGTTTTATCCAATTCTACTGCTAAGTTCAAACCGGTTTGACCACCTAATGTTGGTAATATTGCATCTGGTTGCTCTTTTCTAATAATCTTCGTTAAAAAGTCAACAGTTAATGGCTCCATATATACCCTGTCGGCCACTGTCTGATCTGTCATAATAGTAGCTGGATTGGAGTTTGCCAAAATGACGGTATAGCCTTCTTCTCTAAGTGCTTGACATGCTTGGGTACCAGAATAGTCAAATTCTGCTGCTTGACCAATTACGATTGGACCTGAACCAATAACAAGTATTTTCTGGATGTCTTTATTTTTAGGCATAAACTTTCTCCTCCTGTTTAGTCGAATTTTGCTCTATTAAACTAAGAAAATCATCGAATAAGTAGTTAGAGTCTTCCGGACCAGGCGAACTTTCTGGGTGGTACTGAACGGAAAATGCAGGAAAAACTTTATGTCTAATTCCTTCAACCGAATGATCATTCAATGCAATTTGTGTTAGTTCTAAATCTGTATTTGTAAGTGTCGAGGTTTTTACTGCATAGCCATGATTTTGTGATGTTAAAAATGTTTTGCCATTGATTAAATCTTTAACCGGATGATTTCCACCACGATGACCAAACTTCATCTTTTCGGTTTCTGCTCCACATGCAAGGGCTAATAATTGATGGCCTAAACAAATTCCAAATATCGGAATTTCATGGATGACTTTTTGAATCATTTCAATTGCTTCAGGAACATCTTGTGGGTCTCCTGGTCCGTTCGTAAGCATAATTCCATCCGGTTTTAAACGTAAGATGTTTTCTGCACTGTAATTATACGGGACAACAGTTACGTGACAATTACGTTTTGTTAGTTCACGTAAAATCCCATGCTTCATTCCAAAATCAACTAAAACAATACGTCTACCTCTACCTGGCACTATATATGGATTGGAAGTCGATGTCTGTTTCACTTGATTGCGTAGAACTGGGATATTCGATAATCTTGCAAGAATTTCTTCATCTGTTACTTCTGCATTAGCAATATAACCTCTCATTGTTCCAGCATTACGAATACATTTGGTTAGCTTTCTTGTATCTATACCAGAAAGACCAGGAATATCATGTGCTTTTAAATAACTATCTATCGTTTCATCGCTACGGAAATTGGATGGAAACTCACTATATTCTTTTACGATCAATCCATTAATGAAAGGAGCTACTGTTTCAAAGTCATCACGGTTAATTCCGTAGTTCCCAATTAGTGGATACGTTAATGTTACAATTTGCCCACAGTATGATGGGTCTGAAATGATCTCTTGGTACCCAGTCATACTAGTATTAAAAACAACTTCCCCACTAATCTCACGGTCACTTCCAAAACCTACGCCAGTAAATACAGTTCCATCTTCTAACAATAGTTTACGCTTCAACATAGCTTTCCTCCTCATACACTACTTTACCTCCACAAATAGTAAGTACAGGTATACCAGTTACTTCCCAATTATGAAATGGTGTATTTTTCCCTTTAGAATAAAACGTGTGTTTATCAATAGTATCTTCTTTATTTAAATCAATTAGTGTTAGATCTGCTACAGCATTTTCAGTTAATCTCCCAAATGGTAAGTTAAATATTTTCGCAGGTTTTACTGTTAACCAGTTAACTAATTGGCTTAATGTGAATTTCCCCGTTTTTACTAGATTTGTATAGAGTAGTGGAAAAGCTGTTTCTAATCCTACAATTCCGAATGGTGCATCGAGCATGCCTCTCGCCTTTTCATCAGCACTATGTGGGGCATGATCTGTTGCAATAAAATCAATCGTTCCATCTAATAGGCCTTCGATTAAAGCTTCTTGATCCTCTTTACTTCTTAATGGAGGATTCATCTTAAAGTTAGCATCATCCTCGGTAATAGCTTCTTCATTTAGTATAAGATGATGTGGAGTAACTTCTGCAGTGACCTTAATCCCTGCTTTCTTCGCATCGCGGATGACCCGAACCGATTCCTTTGTACTAACGTGGCAAACATGGTAATGACAACTAGCTGCTTCAGCTAAAAGCACATCACGAGCAATTTGAACGGATTCACTTAATGAAGGAATTCCTGGTAAATGAAGGCGTTTATCTACGTTCCCTTCATGAACAACACCACCATAGACTATCGAGTTATCTTCACAGTGGGCAACAATGGCTTTTCCAACTGAAGCTGCTTTTTTCATCGCACGAAGCATTATGTCTGCCGTTTGTATACCTACCCCATCATCTGTAAAGGCGAATACATTTAGTTCAGCTAATCCTTCCATATCGATTAACGTATTACCACCTAATCCTTTCGTTATAGATGCATATGGCAAGACACGAACTAAAGCATCTTGTTTTATTTTTTCTAGTAGACTACTAAATACTTCCTTATTATCTGGTACCGGGTTTGTATTTGGCATTGCACATACAGTAGTAAAACCACCTCTAGCTGCTGCCATTGTACCTGTTTTAATTGTTTCTTTATACTCTCCACCCGGTTCACGTAAATGGATGTGTACATCGATAAATCCAGGCGTAAGTAATTTATCTTCGCAATCTATTATTCGATCAATATCCCCATTTTCAACCGATAAACCAATTTCCTTTATTTTTCCTTCTTCAATTAAAACCTCACAACGTTCAAGTTCTCCGTTTTCCATCAATCGCTTAGCATTCTTTAACAAGATTTTCATTGATAATCCCCCATTCTTCTAATACATACATTAAAATTGCCATTCTCATGTAAACTCCATTATGCATCTGTTTAAAGATTCTTGAACGACTACATTCCACTAGCTCAGTATCCATTTCAACTCCTCGATTTATCGGAGCAGGGTGGAGAATGATAGCATTACGTAACATCCTCCGTTCTCTTTCTTTCGTTAATCCAAATCGTTCCAAATACTTACTTGTTTCATGCTTTTTAACATGTCTTTCATGTTGAATTCTTAGCATCATCACAACATCACAAAATTCAACTGCTTCATCTAGTGTAATGTAAGGAAAGGGTAATGATTCATCTTCATAGCCTGGTGCAGCACTTAAATATACATTAGCTCCAAGTTTTCTTAGTGTATTGGCATTAGACCTTGCTACCCTACTATGCTTGATATCTCCTACCATTACGATATTCAGATTGTCAAATTTATCAAATTCCTGATAGATGGTTAAAAGATCAAGCATGCACTGTGTAGGATGTTCCCGTGTACCAGCACCAGCATTTATAATCGGAATGGAGAATCCCTCCAACTCTTCAACCCAATTATCTGCTTTATGTCTAATGACTACTGCATTGGCCCCAATTGATTCAAAAGTTTTGACTGTGTCATAAAGGGATTCTCCTTTTGTTAAACTTGAAGTTTCTGGTTGAAAGTCTAATACTTCTAAACCTAGCTTTCTCTCTGCAACAGAAAAACTCATTTTCGTTCTAGTACTTGGCTCAAAAAATAAATTTGCTACAAATAATTGATTTGGGATTTTTATTTCATTTGATTGACACTTAGTTGCACTTTCTAATAATTGGTAAATTTGCTCATTTGTTAATTGATCAACGGATATAAAATGATTCACGAGTAACACCCCTATCTCTTATAATGTAAGCCAATAAAAAAACCTCTTTGCCTTTTGGTCGCAAAGAGGTACACGTGCAGAATTTTTTAGCACGTTATCAAAGCGACCTTGTAAACCTCTCTGGATTTATTTAAAGGTCCTTTCTATTTATTTTTCATAAATGGATACTAAATCAGTTTGGTCCGTTTCATTAAGCCGAACCACAATAATCTCCTTTTCTGATGTTGGTATATTTTTACCTACATAATCTGCACGTATTGGTAACTCTCGATGACCTCGGTCTACCAAAACAGCAAGCTGGATTTGTGAAGGTCTACCTATATCCATCACAGCGTCCATTGCTGCTCTTACAGTTCGTCCTGTATAAAGCACATCATCGATTAATATTACCTTTTTATTCGTAATGTCTTCTGGAATATCAGTATATCGTATTTCAGGTTCATTTTTCTCTACAGCTTTTTCTAAATCGTCACGATATAACGTAATATCTAATTCACCAATAGGTAATGTTAAACCTTCTATTTTTTTTATTTTTTCTTGTATTCGTTTTGCAAGCGGGACTCCTCTAGTTTTAATTCCAACAATAACTAGATTTTCTCCACCTTTATTTTTTTCAAGTATTTCATGTGCAATTCTCGTAAGCGCTCGGTTAATTGCTTGTTCATCTAAGATTTCTGTTTTCTTGTTCATGAATGTTTCCCTCCAAAATAAAAACCCCCCTTTTCTCCATGAGGAAAAAAGGGGGTTAATCATACGTATCCCATAAAAAACCGATTCCTTTTTAGCCTCTCTGGACTCAAATTTAAAGGTTCTTATTCATTTGCTCTATTATTTCAAAATAAACGTATACTGTCAACTACAATATTTCTAATTGATCGAGTAGTTCCTGGAAATAAGTTGGTGCATCAACTTCAAATCGTAGCCACTTTCCTGTTGTTGGATGCGTAAAACCTAAAACTTTCGCATGTAACACTTGACCATTCGTATCTAATGTTTTTCTCGGTCCGTATTTTGGATCTCCGACAAGCGGGAACCCAATATAACGCATATGAACTCGAATTTGATGTGTTCTACCTGTTTCTAATTGACATTCAATATGAGTAAAGTTATTAAAACGACGTAATACTTGAAAATGGGTTACGGCAGATTTCCCGTTATCAACAACACTCATTCGTTGACGATCTTTTGGATCCCTTCCAATGGGTGCATCAACCATGCCTGTATCATGATTTATTACACCGTGAACAACCGCTTCATACTTTCTTTCCACATCTTTATTAGACAATTGTTCAGACAAGTTAGTGTGCGCAATATCATTTTTGGCAACTAGTAATAATCCACTAGTATCTTTATCGATACGATGAACAATACCAGGACGTTCCACACCATTTATTCCTGACAAATCTTTACAATGGTATAACAAGCCATTAACTAAAGTTCCAGACTGGTGTCCAGCTGAAGGATGAACTACCATCCCTTTTGGTTTATTCACTACTAATAGGTCACTATCCTCATATACAATATCAAGAGGAATATTTTCTGCTTCAATATCTAAAGGTTCAACATCTGGAATTCTCCAGGTGATTACATCTCCAACTTGACACTTATAATTTGCTTTCACAATTTCATCATTAACCATAACTAGTTCTTTCGAAATCCACCCTTGAATTTTTGAACGGGACTCTCCAGAGTTTATCTCTGCTAATAATTTGTCTATCCGCATTTTATTTTCAGTTTCTGTAACAACATGCTGTAACGTCATTTACTTTTTCCTTTCTGCTTTTTCTCTTCAATTAGCGTTGCAATTACAACTAATACAACACCGACAGTCAATGCTGAATCAGCAATATTAAAAATAGGGAAATCATATCCAAAAATAACGAAGTCAAAAAAATCCACTACTTCTTGATGGAATAAGCGATCGATAAAATTACCGATAGCACCGCCTAAGATTAATCCTAAACCGATACCATATAATTTAATTTCTTTTCCATATTTATGTAGAAAGTAAATGATTCCGATAACCACAATTAATGTTATCACATAAAAGAAACCCATTTTCCCTTCTAATATCCCCCATGCTGCACCACTATTTCGATGTGAGGTCAAAGAAAAGAATCCATCTATAATCGAAATTTGTTCATATAATTCCATATTTTTAACTACTAAATACTTGGTAAATTGGTCTAACGCTATTACTAATACTGCTAAAATATAATACCGATACATTCCGGTTACCCCTCCGATTAAGCTACTTCTCTATTATTTGACTATAAATCCTTAGTTAATATTATACTGTATCCATTAAAAATTCAATGATTTAAAGGGTAATCAAGAGTTATATTAATCTGTAATATATAAAAAAAGGGTATAAACTTTGAACTCGTTTATACCCTTTACCATGTATTATATTTTACTCAGAATAGTGTCTTTCAACAACATCAGCACAACGAGAGCATAATGTTGGATGCTTTTCACTTTCCCCAACTGTTTCGGATGCAACCCAACAACGTTCACATTTTTCTGCTGGGTGTTTTTCTACAAGAATATCTACATAACGGTATTCTGTAGTTCCTTCACATTGATTGGTTATAGATGCTTCAGATACAATCAATAGCTGATGAACATCGTTAATTGCATTTAATACGGCTGTTGTTTCATCATCTTTCGGAACTATCGTAATTTTAGCTTCTAATGACTTACCAATTACTTTTTCATTACGAGCTTCTTCCAGAGCTTTTAATACATCATCACGTACTGACATGAAGTGTTCCCACTTACTTTCTAAACCTTCAAAGCCTTCAATTACTCTTGGCTCTGGAATATCTGTGAGCTGTGGACTTTCTTCTTTTACTCCAGGGATATATTCCCATACCTCATCAGCAGTATGAGGAATAATTGGCGTTAATAACTGTACTAAAGTTGTTAAAATTTCATAATAACCGGTTTGAATACTACGACGACGATGATTATCGCTAGCTTCAATGTACAGGACGTCTTTAGCGAAATCTAGATAGAATGAGCTTAAATCATCAGCACAGAAATTATGAATGTTAGAGAAAATAGGTGAAAACTCAAATTTTTCGTAGCTTTCCCTTACTTCCTTCACTAGTTGTTGTAATCGGTGTAACATGTATCGATCTACTTCTTCCATTTCCACTTCTGGAACGCGATCTGTTTCCGGATTGAAATCAGCCAAATTCGCTAGCATGAACCGGAATGTATTACGAATTTTGCGATATGCTTCAGAAGTTTGTTTTAAAATATCATCAGAGATACGTACATCTGCTTGATAATCAACAGAAGATACCCATAAACGTAAAATATCTGCACCTAATTGTTTTAAAACTTTACTTGGTACGACAACATTTCCAAGAGATTTACTCATTTTACGTCCATTGCCATCTAGTACAAATCCATGGCTAATAACTGTTTTATAAGGAGCTTTACCTGTAACTGCTACCGCTGTAGAAATAGATGAGTTAAACCAACCACGGTATTGGTCACTTCCTTCCAAATATACATCAGCTGGTCTATCATGGTCATTTCGGTTCAGTAATACTCCTGCGTGTGAAGAGCCAGAATCAAACCAAACATCCATAATATCAGTTTCTTTTGTAAACTCTCCATTTGGACTATGCTCTGAAGTAAATCCTTCTGGTAGTAAGTCTTTTGCTTCCCGCTCAAACCAAATATTTGAACCATGTTCAGCAAATAAATTTGATACATGTTCAATTGTTTCGTCTGTAATAATCGCAGTACCATCTTCACCATAAAATACAGGAATTGGAACACCCCAAGCACGCTGACGTGAAATACACCAATCTTCACGATCTCGGACCATATTATAGAGTCTTGTTTCTCCCCAAGATGGATACCAGTTGACTTTTTTAATTTCGTTTAAAATGTCTTCACGAAAATCTTTAATTGATGCAAACCATTGTGCTGTTGCACGGAAAATAGTAGGTTTTTTTGTTCTCCAGTCATGTGGATAAGAGTGTGTTATAAATGACAGTTTTAGTAAAGCACCTACCTCTTCTAACTTTTCGGTGATAGCTTTATTAGCGTCATCATAGAACATTCCTTCAAATCCAGGTGCTTCACTAGTGAATACCCCTTTATGATCGACAGGACAAAAAGCATCGATCCCATATTGTTTTGATACAAAGAAGTCATCCTCCCCGTGACCAGGGGCAGTATGAACACATCCTGTTCCAGCATCAGTCGTTACGTGTTCACCTAACATAACTAATGATTCACGGTCATAGAATGGATGCTTCGCTGTAACACGCTCAATATCATGCCCTTTAAAGTTTTTCACAACTTGAGGGTTAGCCCATTCCAGCTCAGCAGTTAACGTTTCTAATAATGCCTCTGCAACAACAAATTTATCATTATTTACATCAACTAATACATAGTTAATCTCAGGATGAACACTTATACCTAAGTTTGCTGGAATTGTCCATGGAGTAGTTGTCCAAATTACAATCTTATCGCCTGGATCTAGGACACCTTTTCCATCAACCACT
Source organism: Ornithinibacillus jepli (assembly GCF_047228935.1). Lineage (NCBI taxonomy): Bacteria > Bacillati > Bacillota > Bacilli > Caryophanales > Bacillaceae > Ornithinibacillus > Ornithinibacillus jepli. The sequence continues at coordinate 778,194 of NZ_JBFEGG010000001.1, read as the reverse complement.
TCAAATGCAACATAAATAGATGCAGAGCGTTTATCATAGTACTCAATTTCTGCTTCAGCAAGCGCTGATTCAGAAGAAGGTGACCAATATACTGGCTTTAACCCTTTATAGATATAACCTTGCTTAGCCATCTCACCGAATACTTTAATCTGTGCTGCTTCATAGTCCTTTGTTAGTGTAATATATGGATTTTCCCAATCACCACGTACACCTAGTTCTTTAAATTGAGAACGTTGGCTATCTACTTGGGTAAGTGCATATTCCGCGCATAATTGTCTAAATTCAGCAACGGAAAGCTCTTTACGTTTAACTTTTTTGTTTTTGGTTAAAGCTGTTTCAATCGGCAGTCCATGTGTATCCCATCCTGGAATATATGGTGCATGATAACCAGACATGGATTTATAGCGAGTAATGAAATCTTTTAAAATTTTGTTAAGCGCGTGGCCAATATGAATATCACCATTAGCATATGGTGGCCCATCATGTAGGATAAAGGTTGGCCTACCCTTTGTTCTTTCAACTGATTTCTCATACAAGTTCATTTCTTCCCATTTTTCACGGCGAAGTGGTTCTTTATTTGGTAAATTTCCGCGCATTGGAAATTCGGTTTTTGGCATCAGTAACGTTTCTTTATAGTCCACTGATTATTACCTCCTCATGTTTTAACGAATCATAATTGATGAAAAATTAAAAAATAAAAAAGCCCCTCATATCCCTGGAAGGGACGAGAAGACTCGCGGTACCACCCTTATAAATTTAAAATGCACTCCATTTTAAATTCACTCGAAATTCGTAACGTGAATAAGACGTCCAATTCTACTTGTTTCCTTTCAAATTGGATACTCAAGAGTGATATTCTAAAAACGTGCCGTACTAGGCTTCCACCAGTCCCTAGATCGCTAAAACAAGCACCCTGTTTTTATACTTTCTCTTTCATCGTATTTCTACTTATTATTACCTATACGTGTAAGCATTATATGTAAAATTTCATGAAACGTCAAGACTTACGAATCTTGATTAGTTAGTTCTAATTCCTTACCAACTTCTAAGTCAAACAATCCATCCCAATCATCTGATCCAATCATATCTAATTGCGCTTCAATTAACATTCTTAAACGTGTACGGAACACTTTTGCTTGTTTCTTCAACTCTTCTACTTCTATTGAAATTTGACGAGACTTACTTAATGCCTCATTGATAATACGATCAGCATTTTTTTCTGCTTCCTTAATGATTAATTTAGATTCCTTCGATGCATTCCCTTTTAATTCCTCTGCTGTTTCTTGAGCAATTAATATGGATTTATTTAAGGTTTCTTCGATATTGGTGAAATGGCTAAGCTTTTCATTCATTTGCTCAATCTTTTCTTTCATTTCTTTCTTCTCACGAATAACCATTTCATAATCTTTAATAACCTGATCTAAAAATTCATTAACTTCATCTTCATCATATCCGCGAAAACTTCTTGTAAACTCTTTATTATGAATATCAAGTGGTGTTAATGGCATTTGGTTAACCTCCCTATGAATTTTAAAAAAACAATAAGTCCATTATAAGTATACAGTAAAATTCGACAAAAATTATGTATTTCCTGCAATATTTGCTCATTTTTATAGAAAAAATGCAAAAAAACAACTATTTGATACCATTATATATCAAAAAGTTGTTCTTTACTATACTTGTAATAACGCCGTTGTTATTTTTATTTTCTCTTTTTTCGTTTGACCATTGATGGCGATTAGTTTACTCCTACCTTTTCCTCTTAAGGAAATCATATCTCCTTCTCTTAAGGAAAACTTACTATCTTCAACAGTACGATAATTTACCTTAACCAATCCTTTTTGGATAAGTGCTTGGGCATCTTTTCGCGAGATAGAATAAATTTCTTTCAAAATAGTATCAAGTCTTAATGAAGAGACTATTTTTTCAGTTTCAGACCAAATCGGTTCCTGTTCAATTAAATTAGCAAAAGATTTTTCCTCAAATGTAATAGATGATTTTTTTATCGAAGTTAAGTTCATGGAAACATAGGAGGCAATATCTTTATCGACAAGTAGTTGCACTTTACCATTATTGGCAAAGATATCTCCAACTTTTTTCCGTTTCATTCCTAAAGATAAAAAGGCACCTAACACATCTCGATGGGCAATGGAGACGAACTTTTCATGATAGGTAGCTTGTAATAAAGAAATGTTAAAGGAATCCTCTGTGATTACATCATAAAATGGAGCTATAATAGCTCGTTTACGCTCTGAATGCTTTCCGCCACCAAATAAATGGAGTTGTAACTCATCATTTTCTGTTCCGATTAACATTTCTACTATTTGTTGTTCTCTTGGATCTAAAAAGTCCGTTAATCTTGGAATAAAAGAGCGTTCAATTTGTTCCTTCCACGATATTACTTGGTCTATGAAGCCATGCTCCTCTTTACGAAAATGTTGATATATATCCATCCAACTACACTCACAGGTAGATTAGTCTGAAAAGAATATCATATAAAGCAAGAAGCCCTGTTCCAGCTAATTGTAAAACAATAATAGCAACGATAGGGGAGAAATCAATCATACCTAATGGCGGAATAAATTTACGGAACGGCTCCAAATACGGTTCATATAGCTTCGTTAATACTCGACCAAAAGACGATTCCCTAGATCCAGGAAACCATGACATAAATATATAAACAATTAATCCTAGACTATAAATACGTAATGCATAAACTAAAATCTCAAAAAGTGTATTTAGCCACATAGCTTAAGTTACCATCCTTTATTTAATTCTTCTTCTAAAGTCTCTGAAATAGAACCGGAAACATCCATGTTATCCGGTGCACATAAAAACGTTTGTGATCCTAAACGTTGAATAACCCCATTCACAGCATACACAGTACCACTTAAGAAATCCACTATCCGTTTTGCCTCATATGTTTCCAAACGTTGTAGATTAATAACTACTGCCCGTTTATTCACTATGTTATCCGCAATTTGTTGTGCTTCGTCAAATGTTCTCGGTTCATATAGAACTACTTTGGGAGAGCTCGTTTTAACACTTTTTAAGTTGATCACATTATGATTAGGAGGCTGATTTTTAATACTGGGGCTTTCTACAATTTCTTCTTCAACGTATTCATATTCATAGTCATCATCCATAGCAAAAAATGTTTTTAACTTGTTTTTAATACTCATTATTTCACCTCACTATTTACGACCCTACTAATTTAGAGCCAATTCGAATATGGGTAGCACCCTCCATAATAGCAATATCAAAATCATTACTCATTCCCATTGATAAAAATTCACAAGGTGCATGATGAAACTCTTTCTCTCTAATAGTATCGCGTAAGTTACGAAGATTGCGAAAAACATTATGTAATAATTCTTTATCATCTGTATGTGGAGCCATAGTCATTAATCCGACAACTCTAATCTTAGAGTATTCGGAAATCTCCTCCACAAAGGGAAGTACTTCATCTGGACGTAGACCATGCTTAGTTCCCTCTCCACTTACATTTACCTGAATAAAACAATTAATAGTAGATGTAGCACGTTTTTCAATTTCTTTTGCTAATGACAGTCTATCCAAGGAATGTAAATAATCTACCTTATCAATAATGTCTTTTACTTTTCTTGATTGTAAGCTTCCAATAAAATGCCATGTAGCCTTATTTCCAATATAGTTAAATTTTTCTAAGAAGCCTTCATGACGATTTTCACCAAGATTATGTATACCTGCATGGATAGCTTCCATCGTTCTTTCTATTGTAACATATTTCGTTACAGCTATTAGGTTGACATCATCTATATTTCGATTACTATATTTGCATGCTTCTTCCATTTTAGCCTTAATTTCTGTTAAATTTTTTGAAACATCCATGCTAGTGAATACTCCTCCTTACTAACTAACCAGTAAAACCAATAAAACCTAACATTCGACCGGTTTTCCCTTGATCCCGACGATAAGAAAAAAATAAATCCTCATCCCTAAACGTGCAGTAATTTGTTACATCTATATTACTACGAAATATACCAGCTTGTACAAGAATTTCGACATTTAGTTTCTTTAAATCTAATAAATAGTGCTCATTACCTAATGGTGTTAGCACCTCTTTCTGAAATGCTTCTGGAATTCGTTCTTTCACATAATTATCCACTTCATAGTTTTCGTTAGATATACATGGACCGATAGCAACAAGTATGTCCTCAGCATTAGCTCCGACCTCTACAAACTTCTTAGTCATTTCCTCGGCAATCCTTCCAACTGTTCCTTTCCAGCCTGCATGGGCAATTCCGATATATCTAGTTTTTGGATCAAAAAAGAATAATGGAACACAATCAGCAAAAAAAGCAGTACAAAGTATCCCCTTCTCACAAGTGATTAATCCATCTATACCCTTTAAAGAAGACTCTACAAAAGTCGAACCGCTTCCTCGGTCATCATTACTTACAACATAGACTTTTGATTGATGAACTTGTTCTCCGCTCACCCAGTTTTCTAAAGGGAAGCAAAGTGAAGAAGCTAATCTCTCTCTATTCTGCAGAACATCCTCTCTATTGTCAGAAACATGCAATCCTAAATTATTGGAGTGAAATGGTTCCTTACTTACTCCACCATACCTAGTCGTAAATCCTACTGTTAAGTCTGGTGCAATATTCATCCATTTATCAATATGTAGAAATGCTTTATCGTTATACTGGAACACATCTAGCAAAAAAATTCCCCCTGTAACATATTATGAAGTCATTCTAGAAACAATTTAGCCCCATCAACATCTCTTACTAAGATTACATCCGAGCCAATTGTTACGATTTGCTCCCAATATATCATTAATTCATCAGGTTTTCCAAAAAAACCTCCCTTTTTTTCACGTAGGTAAATAACTAGTGCAACAATTCTCCCACGATCCGGGTCAATTTCTAAATCTGAAATATGACCTAACCTTCTTCCGTCATTAATAGCAATTAATTCTTTTGCTTGTAAATCTGATAAAGTTATCATCCGACTCACCCACCCTTACCCTAATATATATGCACTAGACTAGTAGTTCATTCAGATGTCAATGACATAGAAAAAGGAATAGACATATTTGTCTATTCCTTTTAACTTATTCAAACATTTGCTTATTCATTTGACTAATTGCAGCTTTTTCTAGACGAGAAACTTGTGCTTGTGAAATACCGATTTCATCTGCAACTTCCATTTGTGTTTTGCCTTGGAAAAAGCGTTTATTCAGAATCATTTTTTCTCGTTCATTCAATTGATGCATTCCCTCTTTTAAGGAAAGCTTGTCTACCCATGTATCATCTCTATCTTTATCATCACTTATTTGGTCGACAACATATATCGGGTCTCCACCGTCATTATAAATTGGTTCAAATAATGACACTGGATCTTGAATGGCATCCATTGCAAATACTACATCAGAATGAGGAACTCCCATTTCTGCAGCAATTTCAGCTGGAGTAGGTTCTTTGGATGTTTTATTAATTAACTTTTCTCTAACTTGTAGTGCCTTATAAGCAATATCTCTTAAAGATCGAGAAACGCGAATCGGGTTGTTATCCCGTAAATATCTACGAATTTCACCAATAATCATCGGTACTGCATAAGTAGAAAATCTAACATTATGACTTAAATCAAAATTATCAATTGATTTCATTAGTCCGATACAACCAACTTGAAATAGATCATCTACATATTCACCCCGATTATTGAATCGTTGAATGACACTTAGTACTAAACGTAGATTACCATTTACTAGCTCTTCTCTTGCGTGGATATCTCCCTCTTGCATTTTAATAAATAACTTTCTCATTTCTTCATTTGTTAAAACAGGTAATTTAGATGTATCCACACCACAAATTACAACTTTATGTCTAGTCATTCTGTACCCTCCCAGTTGGAGATGCTGTTCATGGACAGTATCTCCTAGGAAGGGAAAATTTATGCAATTAGAATCATCGTTTTAGAAGGTATAACCCGCCTGAAATAGTTATATATCAAGCTATACCATCTTATTAAATTCTTTTTTTAGTCTTCGAATTATTTTCTTCTCTAAACGCGATATATAGGATTGGGAAATGCCTAACATATCTGCAACATCCTTTTGTGTTTTTTCTTCTTCTCCAACTAGGCCAAAACGTAATTCCATGATTTGTTTCTCTCTATCATTAAGTTGTGATAATGCATTCTGTAATAAATGCTTATCAACCTTTGTTTCTAAATTTTTCGTAATAACATCCTCTTCTGTACCTAGTACATCGGATAATAGTAATTCATTACCATCCCAATCAATATTCAACGGTTCATCAAATGAAATCTCAGATTTTAGTTTATTATTTCTCCTTAAGTACATTAAAATCTCATTCTCAATACACCTAGAAGCATATGTAGCAAGCTTTATTTTCTTTTCAGGGTTAAATGTATTTACTGCCTTAATTAAACCAATAGTACCAATACTAATTAAATCTTCAATATTTATACCAGTGTTCTCAAACTTACGTGCAATATATACGACTAATCGTAGATTTCGTTCGATTAGAACGGACCGGGCTGAAGAATCACCTTTTGTTAACAAAACAAGGAGTTCACTTTCCTCTTCCTTCGATAATGGTGGAGGTAAAGCTTCACTACCACCTATATAGTAAATTTCTTTTGGTTTAAACCCTAATCTAGCTAATAATTTATACCACCAAATACGAAATTTTAATTTCAATTTTTCCATTTGTATCGCTCCTTTTTTGTTATGCTGAATGAATAGTTGCTAATTTAATAATTTCGGGATGGAGTAAACAATGGTACCGTTTGTCATCAGTTAAATTTGAAAATTGTATTCCGATTAAAAGCTTCGTAGCAACAATTTGCTGCTCTTCATAAGTAATGGAAAGTTTTTCGGGTTTAAGCGCAAACAAAAAGTTGCTCTTTCCTTCAACACCATGGAACGGAACTACTTGAATATATTTCTCCCAATTTATAGGAATGCTTTCTACATTTAGCTCTTCATAAGCTCGTTTTAACTGATCCCATTCATTCTGGTCAAACCATTGTTTCAAAAAAGTTTCATCACATATAACAACAGGCTTTTTCGTTAATGGGTCTGTTAATTGATTACCACTATCGATAAATCCAGTAGTAGAGCAACTTTTCTTATTTATTGTTATCGTGACGTTATAAATTTGGTCATAGCGTATTTTTTCTATTACGTGCTTGTCCATACGACCCTTCGTGAACAAATAAGCAATTGGAAAACCAATAATCATAAATAGCCAACTAACCGGATCGCCATATCCAGAACTAAATGTTAGTAGGCCATTAGTGGAAAGAGAAATTGGATGTTGTAATAAAAAATGTGCTCCAAACAATGCCCCACCAACAGCAAAGGAGACAAAGTAAAACAATAAAAATTGCTTTATCATTTGTTTTACAGAGATAAAACGGAATGTAACCAAGATGATAAGAATAGAATATAGTATCTTACCGAACACCGTAGAGATATAGGTGTTTGGAAAATATAGAGTAATTGGCACAATTAAAGACGCAATAAAGGCCCCAAAAACTAATCTTCTTTTTGATGTATACTCTCGCCCAAGTGCTTGAGTTAACATCAAGAGCATAAAATCCAAAAGAAAATTTAATACCCAAACTGCGTCAAGGTAAATGGTCATACTTTTCTTCCTTTCTAAGGTACCAAGAAAGTATTTTACTATGTCATTTAAGGAATTCACTCCTTACTTATATAGGTTCGCTCATGAGAAAACTTTTTAGAATGTATTGAAGATGAAGTATAAAAAGAAGTATAAACTAGTCATAAAGCGAAGTCTGTCACTTCTTGTATGCAAAAATAAGCTTATTTCAACTAGTTATGTCGAGGGCTTTCGAGAGGGGAAAAATAGTTTTTCTAGATTATTTTTCTAAGTTGTAATGGCCATACTGGTTCTAAATTTATGTACAAAACAAAAAACGTATAGCCATTAAATGACTATACGTTCTATCTAATTTATTTTATCGGTTTCGATTTCTGTTTCGTAGGAATGTGGGAATGTCGAGTACTTCTTCTTCTTGACGAGGACGAGCTTGTTGATCTTTTGCTACATCTTCTGGCATTCTAGTTGCAGCTTGTTGTGTTTGATTTACAACTGGACGTTGTCTTGTTGGTTGCTCAACCTTTTTCGTTTCATCAAATCCAGTAGCAATTACAGTCACGATTATCTCATCTTTTAAGTCTTCATTAATGACAGAACCAAAGATAACATTAACCTCTTCATCTGCAGCATTCGTAACAAGGTCAGCTGCTTCTTGAACTTCATAAAGACTTAAGTTAGTACCACCAGTTATATTCATAAGAATGCCATGCGCTCCATCAATAGAAGTTTCTAATAACGGAGATGAAATAGCCTTTTTAGCAGCTTCTGTAGCACGATTTTCACCAGTAGCAACACCAATACCCATTAAAGCTGATCCTTTATTGAACATAATTGTTTTAACATCAGCAAAGTCAACATTAATTAAACCTGGCTTTGCGATTAAATCTGAAATACCTTGAACACCTTGACGTAATACATTATCTGCTTCTCTAAAAGCTTCAAGCATCGGTGTATTCTTATCTACAATTTCAAGAAGGCGATCATTTGGGATTACAATCAATGTATCTACATTATTTTTTAATGCATCGATTCCAGAAACAGCTTGATTGGATCTTCTTTTTCCTTCAAATGAAAAAGGACGTGTTACAACACCAACCGTCAATGCACCTAAGTCTTTAGCAATCTGTGCAATGACAGGTGCAGCACCTGTTCCCGTTCCGCCACCCATTCCAGCAGTTACAAAAATCATATCGGCACCTTGAAGTACTTCTTCTAACTGTTCTTTACTTTCTTCTGCAGCCTTTTTACCAACTTCAGGATTCGCACCAGCACCAAGTCCTCTAGTAAGCTTACCACCAATTTGTAATTTCGTTTCAGCTTTTGATAAATTCAATGCTTGTGCATCCGTATTAACTGCTATAAATTCAACACCTTCAACACCGTGGTCAATCATGCGGTTAACAGCGTTATTTCCGCCACCACCGACACCGATAACTTTAATTGTAGCTAATTGGTCAATACTTGTATCAAACTCTAACATTTTCGTTCCTCCTAATATGCTAATTACAAGATTTCTAGAAGCTAATTTTAATGTGGGAACGCTGATTAATCGAAGAAATACTTTAATAAATTAGCAATTCCAGACTCTTTTTTATTGTTTTCATTAACTGTAGTTGTTTTTGCAGGTTGTTTCTTCATTCTTTTTGCTTTTGGTTCTTCCATTGATGCCGTAATGGCAGGAAATAAATCCTTGCCTTGAATCTTTGCATTATGATAAGCAAATTGTAAAGTTCCAACACCTGCTGTATATTGAGATTCTCTCACTCCAATGTAATCCGGTATAGCAATTCGAACATTTGCTTGGAATACATCTCCCGCAAGCTCTAGAGCTCCTGGCATCTTCATTGTACCACCAGTTAAAACATATCCCCCTGGCAATTCATGAAAGCCCATTCTGCGGATTTCTCGCTCAGCATAGGCAAAAATCTCTTCTAGTCTCGCCTCAATCATATCGGCTATTTGAAGTTGATTAAAACTCTGTTTTGCGTTGCTTCCAATGATGGATGCTTCAAACACTTCATCTTCATGAGCATCATTATAAAAAGCATGACCATGGTTTAACTTGATGTCTTCAGCTTCCTCAGTAGTTGTTCTAAGTCCTATAGATAAATCTTTCGTAATGTTATCTCCACCAAGAGGAACTACACTAGTTGAAACTATATGGTCATTTTCAAAAACACTTACAGTAGTACAACCTCCACCAACATCAATTAACGCTACTCCTAAGTTTTTCTCATCCTTAGATAAGGCCACAGTACCTGCTGCAAGTGGTTGTAAACATATGTCAGCCACTTTTAAGTTAGCACGTTCAACACATTTTAGGATGTTATGTAATACTGTTTTAGAACAAGTGATAATAGTACCTTCCATTTCTAACCGAACACCTATCATACCTCTTGGATCGGTAATTTCATCAAGTCCATCTACTATAAATTGTTTTGGAATAACATCAATTATTTCTCTTTCTGGTGGGATTGAGATTACTTGAGCACCATCAATTACACGTTTTACATCTTCATTTGTAATTTCGCGATTTTCACTCTGAACAGCTACTACCCCGTGGCATGGTTGTAATTGAATATGATTTCCACTAATGCCAACTACCACACTATCTACCTGCATTCCTACCATTCGTTCTGCTTGTTCCACAGCATTACGAATAGAGTGAACGGTTTGATCGATATCTACTATAGCACCTTTTTTCATACCATTTGATTGTGCTGTACCCACGCCAATAATGTTTAATGAATCATTTAAAACTTCACCAATAATTACTTTAATTTTTGTTGTACCTATATCAAGACTGACTAGTATGTCATTGTTGTTCAACAAAGGCACCTCCTATTTCAGAAGCATCAAAAAACAAACTATATTTTCTTAATGCGAAGATTATTTCATTAAATTTATTAAACTATACTATAATCTATTATTTTAAAGGATTTTCTTCAAAAAAGAAATATATATTAGATATTTCTCTCGAAAAACTATTACTATTTTAATAGAGTCGCCAACAAGCTACAAAAAAAGTAAACCTTATCTCCTATTCGACACCATCAGTTGTAATAATTTCTTCTTCTTTTATTTCTTGATTGAATGGTTCAAAATAGGCACCAACACCTATGTGGATAATACCTTCACTTTCCGGTTCAAGTTGGGAAGCGATGGATGGATATACTTTCATCTTTTCAGAGAAATCTCGGATGGAAGACTCAACCATAAAACCATCACTCATATAAAGCGTAATCACATTTTTATTTTTATCAGTAGGTGTCCAGTGAACCTCAGATATAATGTTTAAAATATTTTTCGGTAGTTCACTCAATTCTTTAGCCATGTCAACAAAAATATTATCTTGGGTGAAGTTCACTAGTAAAGGAGCATCTCCTGATAAGCGCTCTTTTTTACTATCAGAGAGTACGGCACCATTACTTAAAATTGGATAGTATTCATTTTGCTTCTTTATGTAACCAATTCTTTCATACTCTACTAAATGAATTTCAACTGTCCACGGAAGCTTTGTTTCTACTGTAACAGTGTTTATTAATGGATTGAGTTCAAGAGTTTGAATAATTTCCTCTTTTTTTATTGTCCATATATTAGTATCTTTTGTGATACCACTCAGATCAATAACTTCATCTTCATGATAATAAGAATTACCCGTAACAACTATTGTTTTAACATGGCTTAATGGTGACTGAAGATAGACAATGATACCTATTAAGAAGAAAAAAATAGATAGGTAAAATACAAGGCGTCTGTTTGCCTTCTTTTTACGGGCTTGTTTCAACTTTGGTATTCTATCCTCTATTGAAACAATCTTTTCTTTTTTCATCCCTATTCTTTCCTTTATATAAAATTAACACATGAAAACGGCATACTAGATGCCGTTAATTCTGAGTTAAATAGATTATAACATAACATGTCCAAAAACATATAGTACACAAACAAATAGATTGACATTAAAAAATTCCCGATTACTAATCTATACTCTAGAGCTTTTGCTAATATTTAATAATATACCAACAGAGCATAGCGTCAGCGTTAAAGATGAACCACCATAACTTAAAAATGGTAAGGTTATACCAGTAACGGGTATAAGACCAATTACAACACTAATATTAATCATTACTTGAACGACTAACATAGATACGATTCCTAAAGCTAAAAATCTGCCAAACGCATCAGGTGCTTCAATTGCTACTCTAATTCCACGCCAAAACAATAGAACAAATAATAAAAGTAGAATAGAACCACCAATAAAACCAAGTTCCTCACCTAATATGGCAAAGATAAAATCCGTCTGTGGTTCAGGTAGGTAGAAGTACTTCTGTAAACTATTCCCCAAACCAACACCCATTAAACCACCTGGACCAATCGCATATAATGATTGAATTATTTGAAAACCATCGCCTAAAGGGTCTTCCCAAGGGTTTAAAAAAGCTGTAATTCTACTTATACGATAGGGTGCCGAAATGATAAGAAGTGCAAAACCGACTAAACCCAATATAGCCAGTCCGACAAAATGTGAAATTCTAGCTCCAGCAACAAATATCATAATCATACAAGTTAATACAAGTACCATGCCTGTACCTAAATCAGGCTGTAGCATGATTAAACCAAATGAAGTAAAAACAAGAATCAACGCTGGAAAAAATCCTTTTTTAAAAGAGGTGATATATTTCTGATTTACGGAGAGATAAACTGATAAAAAGATTATAAGTCCTAGTTTCATAAATTCGGAAGGTTGTATACTGAATGCACCAACTCCAATCCAGCTTTGAGCTCCACCACGAACTAATCCAACGCCTGGAATAAGTACGAGTAACAATAAGATGAAACAAACTAATAATATAATTTTTGAATATTTTGCCCAGTTACTATATGGAATGTACATAAAAAAGAACATACCCGCTACTCCAACACCAGCAAATAGTAATTGTCTTTTTACAAAATATAAAGAATCCGCATATTTATACTCAGCCCATATATAAGAAGAACTGTACACCATTACAATTCCAATTATTAATAATAAAATGATGACACTAAACAAGAAATAGTCTGGCCTGTCCTTAATTGACATCTCTTTCTTGAACATAAAGAAACACCCCTTACTTCTATAGTGAATTAGGGGCGTTCATTTATTTGTTATACAAGCCCCTACTTTATTGTATGCACGGCTTGTATAAACATGTCTCCTCTTTCTTCAAAGGTCTTATATTGATCCCAACTCGCACAGGCAGGTGATAATAATATAACATCGCCAGATTCCGAAATTTCATAAGCCATTTGTGCTGCATCTTGCACATCTTGAGCAATTTTTATGATATGAACTCCTGCTCTTTCTGCAACATCCTTTAATTTATCCGCAGTTTGACCGAACAAGACCATGGCCTTTACATGGGATAAATAAGGAATTAAATCATCAAATCCATTTCCACGATCAAGTCCACCAGCTAGTAAAATTATTGGCTGTTTAAAAGCTTTTAATGCTTTCTGTGTTGCAAGAATATTAGTTGCTTTAGAGTCGTTATAAAATAGACGTCCATTTATTTTTTCTACGAATTGAAAGCGATGTTTAACTCCCGCAAATGTTGAAAGTACATCATAAATACCTTGATTACTTGCACCACTTAATTTGGCTGCACTAACTGCTGCGAGAATATTAGACAAATTGTGTTCACCTACTAGGACAATATCATTTAAAGACATGACTTTTTCTTCTTTAAAATATAGAGATTCTCCATCAACCCATGCTCCTGTTTCTAATTTCATCGAAACAGAAAATGGTACTTTTTTTGATTTAGCATTGCTACTAACATCTACTACATTTGGTTCATCTGCATTATAAATAAGGTAGTCGTCTTCTCCTTGATTCCGGAAGATATTTGCCTTTGCTTCTTTATAGTTTTCCAATGTTTTATGGTAGTCTAAGTGTGCTTCAAATATATTAAGTAATACAGCAATTTTGGGCTTGAATTTTTGAATACCCATTAATTGGAATGACGAAAGTTCTAAAACCATCTTTTCATCCGATTCCAAATTTCTAGCGATATCTGTTGCAACGATACCAATATTTCCTGCGAGCTTTACACGCTGTTTACTTTTCTCCAGCATCTCATATATAAGCGTCGTTGTTGTCGTTTTACCATTGGATCCAGTTATACCAATTATTGTTCCTTTAGCTAATAATCCAGCTAACTCAATCTCTGTAATTATTGGAATCTCTCGCTCTTGTGCAGCTTGTAAAATTATATTTTCATATGGTATTCCTGGGTTTTTTACTATTAGGTCAATATCATCTAAAACATTAATCGGATGTGAGCCAACAATTACCTCAGCACCTAATGATTGTAAATACTGTACAGGCTCATCATCTTCCTTTGCTTTTAAATCATTAACTCGAACACTAATACCATTCTCAAGAAGAACCTTGCCTGCAGCAGTGCCACTTTTGGCTAGTCCTAACACAAGCACACGGGAATACGGAAAATCAACTAATTTATTCAACCTAACCACACCTCGATGTATATACCAAGAGCAGCAAAAACAAGACCCATAGACCAGAAAGTAGTTACAACTCTCCATTCAGACCAACCTACTAATTCATAGTGGTGGTGTAATGGACTCATTTTAAATACCCTTTTGCCGGTAGTTTTAAATGATATAACTTGAATAATAACGGACAAAGTTTCCATTACAAAAACTCCACCGATAATTACTAATAAAATCTCTAATTTTGTTAAAATTGCAACTGCTGCAATCGCACCACCAAGTGCAAGTGAGCCAGTATCTCCCATGAAGACTTTAGCCGGATGTGCATTAAATACTAAGAATCCTAATAATGCACCGACTACTGCTAATGAAAAGATTGCAACTTCAACTTGTGGATTACCATACCATGCTAGAATTCCAAAGGCACCAAAGGCAATTGCTGCTGTTCCTGATAATAATCCGTCAAGACCATCTGTTAAATTAACCCCATTCGAAGCTCCTACTAGCATAAATACAATTAATATTGCATAACCGATTCCAAGATCCCACTGAATATCTGTTCCTGGTATTTGAATATATGTTGGGAATCCTTGGTTCTTTAATATAATATAAAAAATTATAGCAATAATGACTTGGCCTAACATTTTTTGTTTAGAGGTTAAACCTAAATTTCTCTTCAAAGCAACTTTTATAAAATCATCTAAAAAGCCTAGGAAACCATAACCTAAAATAACAAATAATAATAATCCTAATTCGTAGCCAATCCCACCATATTTACTTGCCATTATTATAGAAGTTATAACAATACTTAGTACAATCATTAGCCCCCCCATTGTTGGGGTACCAGTTTTTTTCATATGAGACTTAGGTCCCTCTTCCCGTATGCTTTGTCCAAACTTTAAACGTCTTAAAAAAGGGATTAAAATTGGAGACAACAGGACGGTAATAAGAAATGCTATAGCTATTGTTATTACTAGTCCAAGAATATTCACGATATTTCCTCCTTTATTACCAACCGTCCAACCATTTTTCCTAATTATTTCAATTTATCTATAATAGATTCTAGCTTCATACCTCTTGAGGCTTTAAATAAAATTAATGTTTCATTATTTAAATGCTTCTTAAGCTCATCAAGTACTTCTTCTTTTTGCTCAAAATGTTTTACAACTAATTGTGGATATTCATTTCGAACAATATCACTTATTACTTTTGAGTCTTCTCCAACTGTATACAAATGAGCAATGGTATCATCTATGACTTCTGCTACTGCCTTATGCATACTCTTTGATTGTTCACCTAATTCATATATATCCCCGAGAACTAATATTTTCGTAGGAATGCCTTCCAGTTGTTTAACTACTTCAATTGCTGCCATCATAGAAGTAGGTGAGGCGTTATAAGCATCATTAATGATGGAAACACCGTTAATACCCGTTAACATTTCAAAACGCATCCCAGTTAGTTTAAGAGATTTTAAAGCATGCTGAATTTCCTCTTTTTTGATTCCTACTAGTTCACCTAATACAATACCAAAGCTTGCGTTTTTAGCATTGTGAGCTCCTAGTAATGATACCGTGTACTGAACCCCATCGGAACCTGTAAAAGAGGTCTTTGTTTTCTTTAATTCAATATCAGATATAATAAAATCATTATGTTCATGAAATCCAACTTTTACAACATTATGATAATCATGTACATGGGATAACAATGGTTCATCCCCATCTATAATTAATTTACCATGTTTTTGAAGTCCACTCATTATTTCTAACTTCGCCTTAGCAATTCCTTCTCTTGAACCTAAATATTCTATATGTGATTCACCGATATTTGTAATAATTGCATAATCAGGCTTAGCAATACGGGATAGTAGCTCAATTTCACCAAAACTACTCATCCCCATTTCCAATACAAGTAGTTCCGTATCTCGTTTCATTGATAAAATTGTAAACGGTAAACCAAATTCGTTATTGAAATTACCATCTGTGTAGTGAGTTCTAAATTTTTCTTTACCAATTGAAGCAATGATATCCTTTGTAGTAGTTTTTCCGTTAGAGCCAGTTACGCCGACAACAATTGGGTTAACATCATCACGATAACAGCTAGCTAAATGTTGTAATGCTTTGGTCGTATCTTCAACAAAGATTAGCAAAAATTCATCTGGTAATCCTACTGGGACCTCTTTACTTTTGTCCCAGAAGGATGCTATTGCACCATTTTCAACTGCTTGCTCTATGAATTCGTGACCATCCAGCCTTTCTCCAATCAACGGAATAAATAACGCGTCTTCTGATTTCAACCGGCTATCTGTAAAATAGCTTTTTATTTCTTTATTTCCTTCAACGTTCCCTTTCACATTAGGAAAAATATTGATTAGCCAATTTACTGTAAATAACATATTTAATTCTCCTTAAGTAATAGTGCTTCTTTTGCCACTTCACGATCATCAAAATGATACTTAGTATGGCCAATTTGTTGATATGTTTCATGTCCTTTTCCAGCAATTAAAATAATATCATCTTCTACCGCTTTATCAATAGCATGATGAATAGCTTTCCTACGATCAATTATAATTTGATAATTATTTTCTTCACACGTCAATCCACTTATCATATCATCAATAATAATCTGAGGATCTTCTGTACGAGGATTATCTGAAGTAAAAATCGCTTCGTCGGCATATTTTAACGCAATTTTTGCCATTAATGGTCTTTTCGTTCTATCACGGTCACCACCACATCCAATCACTACATAAACCTTCTTCCTAGAAAATTCACGAATTGTAGTTAAAACATTTTCCAGGGAATCGGGCGTATGTGCATAATCGACTATGACAGAAAACGATTGTTTGTGTGTCACTAACTCAAAACGGCCATTCACACCAGGAATAGTTTCTAAGGCACCTTTAATTACACGTAAAGGAATTCCGTATGACAGTGCAGCCGCACTTGCTGCTAACATATTGGATACATTAAACTTTCCAATTAATTTGCTTCTTACTTCAGTATTTCCATTTGGTGTACATAATAAAAACGTTGTCCCCATTGGAGTCAATTGGATTGATTTAGCCATAATCATTGCATCATGATCAATACCATACGTCATAACCGACTGAGCAGTAGATCGGATAAGCTTCTTACATGCAGGATCGTCTAGGTTGATAATAGCAAATTTCCGTTTATTCGGATGATAGCTGTTGCCTAATTGTGCAAATAAAAGACTTTTAGCACGTAAATAATCATCCATAGAATCATGATAATCTAAATGATCTTGCGATAAATTAGTAAATATAGCTGTATCAAAGTCGCATCCATAAACTCTGCCTTGATCTAAAGCATGTGATGAGACCTCCATTATTACTTGTTCTACTCCATAATCGATCATTTTTCGTATCGTACTTTGTAAAAATAATGCATCAGGTGTTGTATTGTCCACTGGATAAACATCTTCCCCAATTTTCATCTGAATGGTTCCTATTACACCTGTCTTCTTACTAAACTGATTAAATATCATCTCTAATAGGTATGTAACAGTAGTTTTTCCATTTGTACCTGTCACGCCAATTAATGGAATTTCATTTGAGGGGAAATTGAAAAACTGTGCCGAAGCCATTGCTAGAAAGCGGACCGTATCTTCCACTATGATAACTGGTACAGATGCGTTGATATCCCTTTCGGCAACGATAACACTTGCACCCTTTTCAATAGCTTCCTCTACATAATCATGTCCATCAACTGTAAATCCATTAATGCAAACAAACATATCTCCATTTGTAATCTCTCTTGAATCCATTTTTATTGCGTTAATTTCTAAGTCGTAAAGTGCAGAGAATTGATTAGCGAATGGATGAAAAGAAAGAATTTGCTTTAATTGCATAAAGACATCTTCCTTTCTCCAACATAATATTCTCTAAAAGAGGGTAATTTAAGAGGGTAGATGCCCCTCTTAAATACACTCACATCCAATTTATTATAACAAAAGTATAAGATATGCTGAATCTTTTTCTAACAATATATGATAAATTTTAACGTTTCACCACTATTCTTCTTCATCCTCTCGGGTTACTTTCTTATCGGATAAATAGATCCGAATAGTAGATCCCGGTTCCACTTTTGTACCAGCTTGAGGCTCTTGATCAATAATGTAATCTCCAGTTCCACTGGACTCAATTGATAAGTTTGCCATAATTTGTAATAAATCATTTTTACCAAGCCCTATTAAGTCTGGAACCTCAACATCTGGTTGTTCAGGATATAAATATTCTTTATCTAGGCCGTCTGTTCTTCGTTCTACCCCCATAACACGAAGACTATCACCAATAATATTACCTACAATAGGAGCCGCAACCGTACCACCAAATTGACGAACCCCTTTAGGATTATCAACAGCAACATACACAACAATTTCTGGATCATCTGCTGGTGCAAAACCTATGAATGAAACGATGTGATTATTCTCTAAATATCCACCATTTGGGCCAACTTTTTGTGCTGTACCAGTCTTACCTCCTACGCGATATCCATCTACGTATGCTGACCTCCCAGTCCCTTTCGCTACTACACTTTCTAACGCCAATCGGATTTGTTCAGAGGTCTCTTCGGATATTACGTGGTTTTTCATTTTAGGTTTGGTTTCCGAAACTATTTCATTAGATCTAGAATCTATCCATTCTTTGGCAATAAATGGTTCATATAAGTAACCACCATTAATAGCTGCCGAAACTGCCATTACTTGTTGTATCGGTGTAACCGATACCCCCTGACCAAAAGCTGTTGTTGCAAGTTCAACGGGACCTACATTTTCCGGTTTAAATAAAATTCCCGACCCTTCTCCTTGTAAATCAATCCCAGTTTCCGTACCGAAGCCAAATTCCTTGATATAAGAAAACAACTTCTCTTCGCCTAATTCTTGACCTAAATGTACAAAACCAGGGTTACAAGAATTTTGAACTACCTCCAGGAAAGTTTGATCACCATGTCCTCCAGCTTTCCAGCAACGAAGCTTAGCACCTCCAACTTCGATAAATCCTGGATCATGAAAATGGTCCTCATGAAGATCCACTATGTCTTCTTCTAATGCAGCTGCTAATGTAATGATTTTAAAGGTTGAACCAGGTTCATACGTACTCCAAATAGGTAAATTACGGCTGTAAATAGAAGGGTCCACCTCCTGATAATTCTCTGGGTTAAAATTTGGCCTTGCTGTCATAGCTAATACGCCACCTGTATCTGGATCAACAGCAATCGCCAGTGCTCCATCTGGATTGTATGTTGCCACTGCCAAATCTAATTCACGTTCAACTATTGTTTGAATTTTAGAATCAATTGTTGTCACTAAATCATATCCGTCCTGTGGTGCTTTATAAACATCTGCTAATTGTTCTAGTCTTCGACCTTTCGCATCGGAGTAAAATGATAAACTCCCTTTTTTACCTTTTAACATTTCATCATAGTATAGCTCTAATCCCATAAGACCTTGATTATCTATCCCTGCAAATCCTAGAACATGTGACAAATCATCGCCAAAAGGATAATGTCTACTTGAATCCTTTGCTAAGTATACACCTTCCATATTTAAGGTGCGAATTGCCCTTTCCTGTTCCTCTGTAATTTTTCGACCCTCCGGATGAAGATTAACCGAACTTGCATTTCTAGTTACATATTCAAAAGCCTTCTCCTCAGACATGTCCAATATTTGTGCTAGCTTTTTGGCTGTGTCCTCAGGATTACTAATTTGTCTAGGAACAACCACTACAGAAGGTGCCGTTACATTTTCTGCTAATATTTCTCCATTTACATCTAAAATTTTACCTCGCTCCGGCTTAAATTCGATATTCCTACTCCAGGACTCATCTGCCTTATCCATTAGCTGATCACCAAGCACAAACTGAACATAACCTAAACGAAAATCAATTATCCCAAAGACAATTAATCCAATAAGAAAAACAGCGACTAATCGTTTTCTAACTGTTACAGTTGATACACGTTTCATCATACATCCCCTTCACATAGATAGGCTTGTATCAACTATATGTTGTTAAAAATTGATTAGAACACTGTTTTTTATCAATTTATTGCATAAAATGTCGAAAATAATCATTCAAAATTATCGACAGCTTCATCTTCGGTTTCTGTATTTTCTTCCGATTTTTTCATTTCATGAATTTCGCTTGGTGTTTTTAATTCTATTCCAAGATATGAGCCTTTTGATAATTCTTTACCTTCTTCAATACTCTGAGTTATAACAAATCCATTACCTAATGTTTCTATCTGTAATTCTAGCATATCCCCTAGTTTGAGAACATCTCGTAGTGACCAACCAATGATATTAGGCATCGAAGGATTATTCGTTAAGATTAATATCCTTTCGTTAGGTAAAACCTTCGTACCAACTTCAACACTAATATCAGTTACTTTATCTCCTGTTCCAATGACTGAGTAATTTACTCCCATGGAATTTAATGTTTCCTTAACGGAAGTGACTGTCTTCCCTACTACATTAGGAATCTCTGATACTGATACATTACTACTTTTATCCCCTTTATCCGGTTCAATATTTAAATAGTGTAAAGCATTTTGCATGACATTGTTAAAGATGAAGGATACTGGTGCAGAACCAGGTTCAATACCTGTTTCAAACTCTAGTGTTGGTTGCTTAACTGATACGTACATCATTAATTCAGGATTGTCAGCGGGTGCCATACCAAGAAATGAAAATACATAGTTTTCATTTCCAGTCAAATAACCTGGGGCTTCTGGATTGGGTATTTGCGCAGTACCCGTTTTACCGCCAACTGAATAGTCATCTATATTAAACCGACTACCAGTTGCATGTTCAGATTGAACTGCAGAAATCAGCAAATTTCTAACCTGTTCTGCTGTTTCTGCCGATATAGGCTCACCTACAGTTTCTGGCTTGTGACTTTCTATTACTTTGCCAGTATCAGAATCTACTATTTTATCAATAATATAAGGCTTCAACATTTTACCATTATTAGCAATCGCTGTTGCTGCCTTCATAATTTGAATTGGCGTTGCAGTACTACCTTGACCAAAAGATGTTGTTATTTTCTCTGCTGGCCAGTTATATAGAATTTCACCCTTCACTTCACCTGGCAAATCAATGCCAGATGGCTTATCAAAATCAAAAGCATGTAAATATTCTAGAAAGGTATCTGGCCCCATTTTTTCCCAAACTAATTTACTTGCAGCTACATTTGACGATCTAGCAAATCCTTCATCATAGGATATTACTCCCCAGCCTTCACCATTATTAAAGTCATTTACAGGTCTAATATTGTCACTAATTTGATAACTACCTGATTTATATCCTTCATCACCTTTATATACTCCTGACTCAATCGCTGCGGCCCATGTGAACATTTTAATAGTAGATCCAGGTTCAAATGGTGTTGAAATAGCATCATTAAACCAGTTTTCAACATTTGCGGGATTGTTCGGATTATAGCTTGGTCGATTACTCATTGCCACAATCTCACCTGTTTTCGGATTCATAACAATAGCAGTCATCCGTTCAGGCTTATATTTCTCATCAACTTGAGACATAACATCCTCTAGTATTGTTTGTATCTTTTGATCAATGGTTAAATATACATCATCACCATTATCAGGTAATTGAACAATTTCATTTGGGTTAAGTAACTTTTTATTATATATATCTCGTTGATAAGATATATATCCATTCTTCCCTTTTAATAAATCATTCATTTCACGTTCGATACCAGCTATACCCGTAATCTCCTTTTTCGTTTCCCCTTCTACTTCAGATTCCGTCTCCTGAGCAAATCCAATTATATGGGAAGCAAACAGACCATTTGGGTAATATCTAATATTTTCTCGAATAAATTTTATTCCTGGTAATTTTAATGCTTCAATCTCTTCTTTCGTCTGAAGCGATATCCCTTTACCTACTGTACCAAATTCTACCTGTGTACGGTCATTATCGAAACCATCATTTAGCCGACTTAAAATATATTCTTTGTCCGTATTTAATAAATGAGCCAACTTTTCTGCTGTTCCATTCGGATCAACAACATGCTGTGGCTCATCTGGATCATTTGTGTATTTATCACTTACTACTGCATACATACGGTATGTAGGCATATCATATGCTAACGTCATTCCGTTTTTGTCGTATATTTTACCTCGTTCTGAGTCTAATGTATAAGAAGTTGTTCGAACAGTTTCCGCCCATGCTCCAAGAGATACTCCCTCTACTTCTCCAGAGGCTTGTATATATAAAAAACGACCTGCAACAATTAAAAACGCCATGATGAAGATTACCATTAATACTCCAGCCATGGCATGGGTTGTTCTATTTTTGTTCATGAGTAATCACCTTCACTATTGATTGAAAGCATTAGCTTGTTTTATTTCTGCTGCTTGAATCATTAGTCCATGCTCTTTAGCATATTGTGTAATTCTCTCTGGTCTACTTAAATCTTTTATTTCAAAAACTAAATTTTCATTCACTACTTGTTGACTGGTTATGGATTGTTCTAGATTTTGAATATTACGGTTTAAGGTATCCATAGAAGACGAATAAGAAACGACAAACCCTCCAGCAATTAAAAGACATGCTGCGACGAATGAATATAACATTTTTTCGCCTTTCGTTATCCAACCTTTTTTACGAACAACTACTCTTTTCTCAACTTGAGGTTGATAGGAAGAGTATGATTGTTCCCAACTTCTCGCATGATTTGCTGCCATTATTTATTCCATCCTTCCCCATATTCAAAATCAGGTGTCCACGTATTGATTTTTTCTACAATTCGTAGTTTTGCTGATCTTGATCTGCGATTTTCTTCTAATTCGTTATCATTTGCTACAATTGGTTTACGATTTAATAGTTTAAACGGAGCTTCGTATTCTTTTGGTACTACTGGTAAATTTCTTGGTGTTTCCTTATTTGTACTCCATTTTTTAAAAGCTTGTTTACAAATACGATCTTCTAAGGAATGAAAAGTAATTACCGCAATTCTCCCTTTTATGTTTACTATACGCGCTGCTTGATGTAATGCATCATGGAAAGCTTGTAGTTCATCGTTAACAGCAATTCTGATAGCTTGAAAGATACGTTTTGCAGGATGTCCACCCTTTCTCCTTGCAGGTGCAGGGATTGCATCTTTTATTATATCTACTAATTCAAATGTAGTTTCAATTGGTTTCGACTTTCGGTATTCCTCAATTTTTCTGGCGATTTGTTTGGAAAACTTCTCTTCACCATATTTAAAAAAAATCGATACCAAATCATTAAACGGCCATTCATTAACAATTTCAAAGGCAGATAATTCTTGTTCTTGATTCATTCTCATATCAAGCTTCGCGTCGTGCTGGTAACTAAACCCTCTTTCCCCTCGATCTAACTGAGGAGATGACACACCGAGATCAAACAAAATGCCGTCTACACTGTCAATGTGATGATTCTTTAATTCATCTTCCAGATTTCGAAAATTATTGTGTATAAATAAAATTCGATCCTCATATGTACTAAGTCGCTCTTTCGCCGCTTGAAGCGCGTCTATATCTTGATCAAAGGCGATTAGCAATCCATTCTCATTAAGCTGTGAGGCAATACGTTCTGAGTGCCCCCCACCACCTAATGTGCAGTCTATATAGGTTCCATCTGGTTTAATATTTAATCCTTTAATTGATTCATCTTTTAATACTGTATAATGTTCAAACATGTTGACACCTCTTTAGCGATTTTACGGTTAGATATCAAAATCCATTAGATTTTCAGCAATCTCTGCAAAAGATTCTTCAGACTCATTAAAGTAGTCTTCCCAATTTTCGCTAGCCCAAAATTCTATTCGATTTGATACACCAATAACCACACACTCTTTATCTAAACCCGCATAATTCCGAAGAGGTTGTGGAATATTTATTCTTCCCTGCTTATCTACTTCACATTCGACTGCTCCCGAGAAGAAAAATCGCGTAAAGGCTCTAGCATCTTTTTTAGTGAGTGGGAGTTTTTTGAGTTTATCTTCTAGGATTGTCCATTCTGACATGGGATAGGCGAATAGACATTTATCTAATCCACGAGTGACAACAAAACGTTCACCGAGTTCTTCACGGAACTTAGAAGGGACAATAATTCTGCCCTTTGTATCAAAGTTATGTTGGAATTCACCCATGAACATGTAGTCCGCCCCCACTTTCATATTCTCATATTACCACATCCCCCCACTTTCCACCACTTATTTTTTAAAAAAAGTATAGAATAAGGATAAATTAGTTAAAATTAACTAAAAAAATAACTGCCTATCCTAAAAGAGCCTTTGCTCAAACGATTGAATAATAACCGTTTGAGCCGTTTTGGCTATTTAGGATAGGCAGTGTTTTAAAAAGTGGGGAGAAGTGGTAGATATTAGATATAGACGACAAAGTGTTCCACATTGAACGAACAATCTTTATCTGTTAACTCCCTAAAGAACGTTATTCCGAATTCATTTAAAAATGGTAATGGATTCCAAACCCTTTCTTGCAATCCCTCAGGATATAAGGTATTCTCAAGCAACATGAATTCATATAATTCTTTTTCGTATTGTTCTTCTAATGCATGCGTTATTCGTTTTCTCATAAATTCCACATCACGAATTAAATATGCTAAATTTTTATCGGCAAGGTCTCGTATATCAGATCGTACCTGTTTTGCTATCTCACGCAATGGTTCATGGGCTTTCGTAATAGTTTGTTTAATTTCATCTACAGTTTCATCTAATGGCGGATTTATTTTTTCTTTAAACCAATCTTTTTTTATAGCACTAACTTTTCCATTTAATGCTGCCGAAGCAGATATATTGTATTTCTTCATCGTTTTCTCTATTTTACGATCAATATAAGTGAAAGATAATCTCGGGACAACAGGAGGCATTTTCATTTCAAGTACATGGAATGCTTGTTTTAAAACTGCCCAATAACTAATCTCACCTGGCCCTCCAATAAAAGCTAAGGTTGGGAATATTAAATCCTGCATTAAAGGACGCGTGACAACGTTATTACTTAATTTTTCTGGGGTTGTTTTAGCTACTTCAAGAAGTTCATCTGTCTTAAAACTTACTTCTAATTGTTTTCCAACCCAATTTCCTTCCGTATTTCGAGTTAATAGTATTCGTTCTTGATCTTTGTGATAAAAAAGATTACCGTTTTCAATTGCTACATCTAGTGCTACCGAATAATCATTAGCAGCTAACTTCTCATATGCTAAAACAACACCATTACTAATATCTTGTTGTTTATGAATCATTTCTTCAAAATAAGGAGTCTCAAGACGTCTCACTTGTTTATTTCCCGAATCAATAAGCACTAATCCATCTTCTTCAAATAACCTAAATAGTAAACGTGCAAAAAAATCAACATAGGTAGTTGACTTCTTAAGACAATCTTCTATAAGTAAGTGAATTTCCTTCGTATGTTCTGTTTCAGATAGTTCTTCTAAAACTGTCCCTAGCCATTCGGATACAATTGATTTATCTACTTCAATATCAGTTACAGGACGTTTCTCTAGTATTCTCTGGTTTACTTTATACTTTTTCATTTTGTCTTTTTGCTTTAAATATATATGATTAATTTCTTCAAAGTCATGATCTTCACCAGCTATCCAAAAAACTGGTATAACCGGTATTCCTAGATTTCGCTCCTGTTGTCTAGCTAACTGAATAATAGATATTACCTTGTTAACCGAATATAAAGGTCCCGTCAACACTCCAGCCTGTTGACCGCCAATAACAACAACACTTTTCTCATCCTTTAAACGCTCGATGTTTTTTATCGTTGATTTCGGTGCATCCCATTCTTCATTTAGTTCCATTAAAACTTGCACCAATTCATCTCGCTTATAATTGCGTTCCTTTATCTCATTAAGTCTATGTTCAAAATCAAAAATTCCATAATCAAAAAATTCCATAATGGATTCATTTTGTTTGCGATAATCTTGCATTAATTTATTTTGATTCTGAATAAGTATTGGTTCTATTCGCATTCATTACGTACTCCTTTAGAGTTTTTTGTCTATAACGTATTGTACAAGAAAGCTAGTATTATTTCATGTTTGCTGATTATAAATTTCTAGCTATTAAACTGAAGTCATACTAGAATACTTTTTACAATTCCAAATAGGACTAGTCCAATATACAGCGTAAAAAATAGTAAGAAAGATAATCTCCATAATAACTTAAAAGCTTTATAATAATTTATCTCCGAATATTTTTTCCACTGTAAAATAATTAGTACCGTAAGAATCGATAACAACAATACAAAAATATAACCAAGATAATTTACAGAAAATAAATAAGAAAGCAAAGTATGGACAGCTAAGATATATAAAAAAGTAGACCAATTTATAGCTTTATGAAATGCTTTAATTGGATTACGATAAAGATATTTTAAGATATAATACATAACAATGGTTGCAAGGATTGGTAACGTTATAACAAATGCTATTACAAATAATACAATATTTAACATGAAGTAATTGTTCCCCTTTTATTACTGTCTGTTGATTCATTTCTCAATTGTATCAAAATAATAATATTTTGTGACAAGCAAATGGGAAATATTTTCAAGTTACTATGCATTTTAAATATATCGGAAATTGTATTATAATAAATAATATACAAAAACTAAATATTTTTCTGACAACAGAGGGGATGAAAAATGCTATGGGTGAATTAAAAGTAGAGAGACTATTAATTAACTATAAAACACTAGAAGAATTCAAACGCTTTAAAGAATATGGGAATCAAGAGCTTTCTATGCTAGAAGATTTACAATCTAACATAGTGGAAAACAATAGCGATTCACCATTTTACGGTATATATTATGGAGATACGTTAATTGCAAGAATGAGCTTATATAAAGTGGATAAAAAATATGACAAGTTTTTTGACCCTCCACATGATTATTTAGAATTATGGAAATTAGAAGTTTTACCTCATTATCGAGGAAAAGGCTATGGAAGAAAACTAGTAGACTTTGCTAAAACATATGCATTACCAATTAAAACAAACCCAAGGGTAAATTCACATGGTTTTTGGGAGAAACTAGGCTTTCAAAAAGCAAAGTATGAAATGGAAAGAGATTTCGGACAAAATCCACTGCTTTGGCTACCAAATGGGGTACTAGAACGTACCAATTCCTAAAATACCTCCTATAGAAAAGAGGCTTATCCATATGGATAAGCCTCTTTTGTGTCTAGTTTTATATTATAAGAGCTTAAGAGAAAATTAATTTTTATCTTTTATCCATTTCCAAAGGTTGCCCATTTCCTCCCAGGCATTTTCATAACGCTGTAATTGATTTTTAAGCTTTTTATTTTCTTCTTCTAGTTTTTTTAGTAGCTTTTCTTGCTCTTTTTTAGCCAAATCTTGATGTTCAGCAAAATTGGATTTCATCTTTTCAAGTAGCATAATCGCTGACTCTATTGTATCTTTTTCTTGGTCTAATTTTAATCCATCATCTGACCATATTGTTTTTCTTCCGCCGAGCTTTCTTTCTTCTTTTGCTCGTTGTATTTCTTCTTGATATTGCTTACGAATTGTTGCATTCCACCTGAACCCGCACGCAGCAGACGTTCTAGACAACTGCTTCGCTACTTCTTTAAATGCTTCAAGCTGCGTCTTTCCTTCTCGGATATAGCGAAGCACTGTATCAGCTAATATAACATCTTCATCTTCAGTCCAGGCATCTTGCCTTGTAGCATTCATAACATCACTCCTTATCTCTTTGCTATCAATGTATGCAAGATATAGGAGTGATAGAATACTCTTTACCATAAATTTCGAATTTTATTCCCAAAAACTAGCTTCGATTTAGAAATGCTAAGACAGCATTTTTATGTTCTTCAGATTGCCATAAGGACGCACATTGATGTACTTCTTTTTCCATCTTCTCCCGCAATCCTAGTACACCTATCTCGTCGAGAAATTGTTCTTTTAAAATCCTCATTTGCTTAAAAGATTTGGTTAAATAAGGTTCTAATAGTTTGTCCATATCTTTCCAATCATCATTAGTTACCAATTTGTGAATCCACCCTTTTAACACTAAATCTTGAGCACTATAAATAGAACCTTCCATAATCCATTGGTAGCTAAAACTTGGATGAACTCTTTTAGCTAATAGGACTCCCCCACCCCAACCTGGTATAATCCCCAAATTCGTTTGGACAAAGCCAAATGTACTATTAGTTTTAGCAATACGAATATCACAGGCAGAGGCTAACTCACATCCTCCTCCAAGCGCACCACCATTTAAAAGAGCAATAGTAGGGACATTAAAAATCGTTAATTGATATAATACATCCATCATTTTTAATAGAACTTGCTCTGCTTCTTCATTCGTTAGTTCTCCGTGTAAGTCTTTTAAATCACCACCTGCACAAAACATAGTTTCACCAGAACCTGTAATAATTAATAACTTTAAACTATCATTCTTTGCCCTTTCGATACATTCCATTAAACTAGTTGCCATTTCAAGTGATATTGCATTCCTTTTATTTGGTCTATTTATAGTAATTATTCCATATGCCTTATCTTGAATATAAGAATACTGAATAAATTCTGTCATTACAATCATCCCCTGTCATTATGTATATAAAAAAACAGACCACAAATGATGTGATCTGTTTTCAGATTTCCTGTATTAGTTGTTAACAACTTCTTTTCCATCATACTGCCCACAAGATTTGCATACATGGTGTGGTTTAGTTAATTCTCCACAATTTGAACATTCTACCATGCCAGGCACGTGTAATTTGAAATGAGTACGACGTTGTCTCTTAACTTTTTTAGAAGTTCTTCTTTTAGGTACCGCCATGACTTACACCTCCTTCAAATACGAAAGCAAAAACAATCAAATAATTTCTTATTTTTCTTTCTCGGTATCTTTGAATAATGACTCCAGTTTTTTAAAACGTGGATCAATTTTCACTTCTTTTGGTTTTTCGGAAAGTACTTCCCAATCATTTCCCTTTTGAAGTACATCCGTTTTTTCTACTTCATCGGAGAATACGCGAAAAGGAACCTCCAATAAAATATTTTCCTTTATATACGGCATTAAGTCAAGCACTTCTCCATGAATCGGATGAATTTCTGCATCATCATCTTCATTATTATAAGGAGATGATGAGAAAATTTCTTCAGCTTCAATTTCAAATGGGTATGGAACATCGACTAAGGTACGAGCACAAGGTAAAATCATTTTTCCAGAAATAGTAAATCGAAAAAAATATTGTTCTCCTTGCATATTACACGTACCTTCGACTTCAACTGAACTAATCTTTCGAATGTCATTATTCATCGTTTCCAATTCCGAAACATCTACTTCACCTGAGAAATGGAAAGGCTTGTTAAAAGCATCTTTCTTTAATTGAGCTAATGTAAATTTCATTTATTTCACCTCAAGGCAACAAGAGTAATTTTAAAAGGAAAATGCACTTTTGTCAATATATTTTCTTTACACTATAAAAAAATATTCTTATTTGTAGCATTCCCTTAGCTGTTTTTCTATAATCAACCATAACAGGAAATTATAATTTAATAAATACTGAGGTGTAAAATCATGAATGTTTGTGGTTTGATAGTAGAATACAATCCTTTTCATAATGGCCATCTGTACCATATTGAACAAGCTAAAAAGCAAACAAATGCAGATTGTGTAATTGCTGTTATGAGTGGTTCTTTCCTACAAAGAGGAGAACCAGCTATTATGGATAAATTTCATCGAGCAAAAGCAGCCCTTCTTTCCGGAATTGATATCGTAGTAGAATTACCATATGTTTTTGCAGTTCAAAGCAGTGATTTATTTGCAAAAGGTTCTGTTTTAACATTACATGAACTTGGTGTAAATAGTATTTGTTTTGGTAGTGAAGCAGGGAATATACAAGAATTTATCAATGGCTATCAAGCGTTTATCCATAATAAACCAACTTACCAAACCAACCTTAGACACCACTTACAAGCAGGATACTCGTTTCCTGAAGCAAGTAAACTAGCCTATGAATCCATAGGTCTAACCAAAAATGGAATTGATTTATCCAAGCCTAATAATATTTTGGGTTTTAGTTATGTACGTACTATCTTGGAAAACCATCTACCCATTCAACCAATTACGATTAAAAGAAAGAATAGTGAATATCATGATACAGAAATAACTGGATCCATTGCTAGTGCAACTAGTATTAGAAAAAAATTATTGGAAGAAAAAAAGGTACTTTCCGATTTAACAAATACAATGCCGCCGGCCACTATTCATGAACTCCAAAACTACCAATCGTTCGCAACTACATTACATTATTGGGAATCTTATTTCCCACTTCTCCATTACCGTGTAACAACAATGTCAGTGGAAGAGTTAGCTCATATCCACGGTGTTGAAGAAGGGCTGGAACATCGTATTAAAAAAACAGCAAAAGAAGTTTCTACATTCTATGACTGGGTACAAGCAATTAAGACGAAACGTTATACATGGACAAGAATTCAACGAATACTCGCCCATTTATTAACGAATACAACTAAGTCAGAAATAGAAAGACTAACTACTAGGAACCACGTAGAGTATGTACGCTTATTAGGGATGACAAAAAAAGGTCAAGAATACTTGAATACACATAAAAAAGAAATGAATGTACCAATATACCCTAAATTAACTCGCGACATCCATCCAATGCTTGAGGTTGAAGAAAGAGCTACAAATGCTTATTATAGTATTTTGCCAATTGAAAAGAGGTATGCATTAATGAAGCAAGAATTAAAAGGACCTGTATTAGTTCCTTAATAATGTAAGGACAGCCCAAGAATGGACTGTCCTTTTATAAATAGTTACTTCAATTCTTCCTTTAAATATCGTAAAGCATCTTCAAATGTATCTACTGGAACAATAATCATGTCTGTTCCAATTTCTTCTGCTTTCTTTTTCGCTACTTCATAATTGGAATCTCCTCCACGACCACCTTCATTCGGCGCAAAGAATACCTCAATACCTTCCCTGTCAGCAGCTACTATTTTTTTATCAATTCCTCCAATTCTTCCAACATTACCTTCATAATCTACTTCACCCGTTCCAGCAATTTGATGACCTTTAGTAAGATCACCTGCTGTTAGTTGATCATATATTTCTAACGAAAACATTAATCCCGCACTTGGACCACCTATATTACCACTTGCAAAATTTATGGGAGGATTTACATCTACATCACGATCTGTAACAAGCGTAATTCCGATACCAACTTGCTTTGTATCTTCGTCAATTACACCTAAAGTAATATCCTTAATGATTTCCTCGTCATCACGAACAAATTTTACCGTTACTTGGTCTCCTGCCTTCTTTTCTTCAATATAGGAAATTAAATCATTTGACTCTTTGATTTCCTTATCGTCAATACCAATGATTCGATCCCCCATTTGTAATATTCCGTCTGCAGCTAAACCAGGTACTACACTTACCACATAAACCCCTTTATATTGAATCGTAATTTCCTTATTAGCAGCGGTATAAGCTACTACTGTAGAAGCTTCTTGAGAGTTCTCCATCATATGTAATTGTGCTTGAAAATACTCTTCGTCTGACACTCCCTCAGGTCGAACATCCTTTATATCCAATATTTCGTGATGAGGCAATATTTTCGCCAGTGCATATTGAATAGGTGTCGCTTGTCCCCCTCTTACTGTCACTAAATGAAAATCTCCTTCACTCTCATCTCTATTCTCAACTTCTACTATAGGATTCAATGCATCTGCTCCACCAGGCTTTTGAATATAATATGGTAAATCATAGGTAGAAAGAAAAAATGCAACAAAAATCGCTACGAGTAAAGAAACTACTTGTCCTTTAGTAAATTTCATTTAAGAGACCCCTTTCAAAACTTCAATCAGGCCATTATTATACCTTACTTAAAATAAAATCTTATATCTAGATTAAAGTGTATGGCATATTCAGGCGATGTATAAGCGTATATTGATATAAATATATATAACTCGTCTTACTATACTTCTTTTATTTCATGTATATTATCAGACTAGTTTTATTTTACTACTATAAAAAAAATAAGTACAGTTAAGCAAACAACTAGGAGGCAGTATATTGAAGCAAATAATTAAAACTTTTAGCTTTGCTACTATAACCATATTCTTCGCATTTACATTAATTAAATTTCCAAATGATGCTCTAGAGGCAAGTATTCGCGGACTTGATATGTGGTGGGAAGTAGTATTCCCTTCACTCTTGCCCTTTTTTATAACTGCTGAACTATTATTAAGTTTCGGAGTAGTAAAGTTTTTAGGAGTTGTATTTGAACCTATTATGAGACCATTATTTAATGTTCCCGGCGTAGGAAGTTTTGCGTGGGTTATGGGAATGGTTAGTGGTTATCCAACAGGGGCAAAGATTACTGTAAGATTAAAAGAACAAAAGCAACTTACACAAGTAGAGGCTGAAAGACTAGTAGCTTTCAGTAATTCTTCAAGTCCATTATTTATTTTTGGAGCAATCTCGATTGGTTTTTTTCATGATGCGAAATTGGGGATACTTTTAGCGTTTTGTCATTATGCTGGAAATGCGTTAACAGGTATCTGCATGCGATTTTACGGGCGAAAAAGGGATATATACAAAAAAAAGGAAAGTCGTAAGATATCGATTAGAAGAGCATTT
Organism: Ornithinibacillus jepli; assembly: GCF_047228935.1. Taxonomy (NCBI): domain Bacteria; kingdom Bacillati; phylum Bacillota; class Bacilli; order Caryophanales; family Bacillaceae; genus Ornithinibacillus; species Ornithinibacillus jepli. The sequence continues at coordinate 745,397 of NZ_JBFEGG010000001.1, read as the reverse complement.
TACGCAATGCATGAAACACGAATGATGGACAAGCGTCCAATTGGGGAAATCATGGGAGATGCAGTAATTAACTCCATTAAGACCCTAGTCATGGTTGGTGGGTTTATTATCCTGTTTTCTGTCTTAAACAAAATGTTATTCTTAATAGGATTTACTCCGTTAATTGCTACTTTCTTTCAGTCCATACTTCATATATTTTTCTTACCAATTGAATTGGCTTTACCATTTATTTCAGGGCTATTTGAAATTACCCTTGGTGCTAACATGGTATCGAAAGAAAATGTTGATCCATTTATAGCTAGTATTATCGTTGTAAGCTTCATTTTAGGATTTAACGGGTTTTCTGTTCAAGCCCAAGTGGCAAGTATTATATCCAAAAGCAACATTAAATTTTATCCGTATTTTTTCTCGCGAATTTTACATGGTTTTATTGCAAGTATTCTCGTTATCTTATTATATAAACCTTTATACTTAAACAGAATCGAGACAAATATTGAAGATATGCCAGTACTAAATCCTGATTTTGATAGTGAATGGATGAATGTATTATTATTACTTGAGCAGGTTGGACCAGTTATGACAATTGCTTCCTTAGGATTTGCTTTTGTGATTCTTTACCGTCGTTTCAAAAAATCATAAAAAACATGGCTGTCCTTCTCGGGAAATCACCGTTAAAAGACAGCCTGTTCACTTATCTTTTAAATTTACCTTTTAAAGCTTCTGCGACTACTACAGGAACAAGATCAGTTACGTCTGCTTTATATTTTGCAACTTCCTTAACAATGCTTGAACTTAAAAATGAATATTGGTTATTTGTCATCATAAATAATGTTTCAATTTTAGACTCTAACTTTCTGTTCATAGAAGTGATTTGCATTTCATATTCAAAGTCACTAACTGCTCTTAAACCTCGCAATATAACTTGCACATTTTTTTCTTCCGCATAGTCAACTAGTAACCCCTCACTTGAATCCACTCTTACGTTTGGTATATGCTTCGTAGATTCTTTAATAAGTTCTATTCTTTCTTCAACCGTAAATAACGGTGACTTTGTACGGTTGTTAAAAATAGCAACAATGACCTCATCAAAAATTTTAGAACCTCTTTCAATTATATCTAAGTGACCAAAAGTAATCGGATCAAAACTACCTGGACAAATTGCAATTCTTGACATGCCAGCACCCCTCTGTTATTTAATTAAATCTTCTGATAGATCGTTACTCCAATAGTTCCCCCATATTTAACTTGTTTTTTTATAGTCAGACTTGAAATGGAATCTGGCATGGTATCATTTATATCATGCTCACAATAAATTATCCCATCAACACGTAATAAATGTTCTTTTTCAATAAGATCTAGTAGTTCTTCATAATTTACTTTGTTGTATGGTGGATCTAAAAATATTAAATCAAATCTAAGTTCTCTTTTGGCAGCTGCTGTTAAAGCACGAAAAGCGTCTGCTCGAAATATTTCTACGTTATCTTCTAACTTTAACATAGAAACATTCTCTTTTATTGTCTGTACTGCTTTTGGATGCTTATCTACAAATATACAAGTTTCCATTCCACGACTCAATGCTTCTAGCCCTAAAGAACCGCTCCCGGCAAATAAATCTAGTGCTTGTCCACCATTAAAGAATGGTCCTAGTATTTGAAATACTGCTTCCTTCACTTTATCCGTAGTAGGTCTAGTACTTTTTCCCGGTACAGCTTTTAGTTGCCTTCCTTTATGTATTCCTGCAATAACTCGCATGACATTCACCTCTGTAATTCACTCGATACAATCCTACCATAAAGAAAAACTTTAATAAAATAGAATTATTCATTAAAGAAAAAATTAATTGTAGTGTATATAATTTTTACCTTTGTACATAATAGCTTAATGGAACAGCTAATGCGTAGCTTGGTTGTTTCAAAACACGGAGAAGACTTACACTTCCCCATAAGTTCTCCTCCGGTTTCTCCTCTCCCTTTGCCTTTTTGTTTTCTGGCAAGAAAACAAAGGGACCTGCAGATTTATTTCTGCAGGTTTTTTTATTTGTCAATTGTTTGTGGGGGTTGCTTGTGTCCGCCCCTTTCATTGTTATGTTTCTATGTATCTCTTAACCGTATAAATCATAAAAATAAAACCTTCGTAAACTTTCACGAAGGTTCCTTTTATATTCCCATTTTATAATCATATTGTTTTGCTTTATCGGGTTTAGCGTTTTCGTATTCTGTGCGAACAAAAGGTTTATAAGAACGATCTACCCGTGACACGAATGGATATTTTAATAATTTCTTTTCAATTTCTTCCAGACTAGTCTGCTCCACATACATAACAGCATATTTTAGCTTTTTGGATGTATATAGGACATTTCCTAATCGTTTTATTTGCTTTATGTTTTTAGAGTGCTGATACCAGACAATTATCCCTTGTCTATTCGTTCTCATAAAGAATCCTCACAATTTCAGGTAGTTTTGAAATAGTTTATCAAAATATAAAGTTAAATTCAATATTATAAAGCTTAGGATACTTTACATCCACAGCCTCCGCCACTTCCGCAGCCACAGCCACTATCAGTAAGTGCACCACCATCTTTTGGCACTTTTATCTGTTCACTTACACTAAATGCTATATATTGACTAATTTCATCTAATAAACTTTGAAAATTTCTTTCAGCAATTTTATAAGCTGCTACTTTATCATTTAAGTCCATAGCACGTTTTTTCGTACGGACGAGTTTCATAATTTCAGAGTAATCTGGATGATATCTACCAAATCTTTGCACATCTTCATATTGATCCTTCACAGCATTAAATTCTTTAATTAGTTGCTGTGCCTCGGAATCACTATATAAATCCTTTTTTGCTTCTTCAAACGCTTCATATACATCAGATTCCAAAATCATTTTCCCTAGCACTTCAGATCGATCTAATATATCTACATATTCTAAGGTAGCTATCAAGATTAATTCACCTCCACCAATAGTTTATCATCTTTTTGGTGAAAATGAAAAACAATTAATCTTTCATCATTTCTGCAAATTGCAAAAGCATTCCTACCATTTGTACATTTTGGTTCACTTTTTCTAATTTTTGTGAAATAGTTTTTCCATAAAAACGTTTAGCTTCCATCTCAATTTCTGACACTCTATTAGGATCTCTAGAGAGATAACGATACCACTCAGGATTGTGACGGATAAAGTTTATTAGTTCAGGTCTAGTTCGTAAATAGGTATATATTTCCTTATTCATCTCAATCACTAATCCCTAAACCAGCCGAAAGGATTATGCTCCTGGGTTTTAGGCCCTTTTCTACTTCCTTGGTACTGATCAATTAATTCCTGGATGGTAGCAATTGTTCCACTTAATTGATGTACTTGCTTTTGTACTTTATCAATGTCCATTTTTTCAGCATATTTTAGCAACTGACTAAATAACTCAGCCTTATTTTCATTCTCGTTCTCTGTTTTATTTTTAAACTCAGATGATTCCCCTTTAAACTTATCCCAGAATTCATCTTCTTCACCAAGTAATATCCATTTTTCATAGTACTCTTGCCATGACCTTCCTGTTCTTCTAATCTCTTTTCGAAGCTTTGGATGTTGGTTAATAAATTCTCTAAATCTCGTTACGGTCGGATGTAACTTATCTTTACTCAAGTCCTCTCACCCCTTATCTTTTATCCTAGCAAATATGGAGATACTATAATTTATGCTATAACGTTCCTTCTGTGCATTATACCTAGAAGCAAGATAGGGATAATCAAGTCATTGACGGATTAGACCGTGGAATATTAAAAAAACAAGCCATCCCACATCTTTATCCAGATCCAGAATGGCTTTATGAGTAAGAGTTAAATTGAACGAATTTCAGACTGTTTCTTCATGCTAAAAAGGCCTCGTTAGGAAGTTTTGTGTGTAATATAGCCTGTATACTCCTACACCTAAATGTGTATACTCATCATGTAACAATGCTTCTCTATGACCTTTACTATTAAGCCAGCCTTCTACAGCTGCTGGAGCATCAACATATTGAGCAGCAATATTTTCCCCTGCTGCAAAATAATATACATCCCCGGCTTCTAACCGCTCCTTTAAACCCTCGTTATTTAAGCTGTAATGAGAGAAGTAATTGTTCTCAGCCATATCCTTACTATGCGAAAATGCTACCTCACTCACCTGCTCTTCCCATGCTAATGTTCTTTTATTAAAACTATGTCTAATAACATTTGTTATATCAAATATTTGTCGCGCCATTCCATACTCTACTTTTTCCCATTCTTCATCTGAAAGATTAGACGGAGTAGGGAGTGTACCTCTATATTTTAATCCGTAGGGTCTTTGAGTTAACAATATATCACCGGTCATTATTCGAACAGATGAAAGCCTATTCGTAAACGTATCAAAATAAACTTGTAAAAATAGGTTATCAGACAGTTTTACTAAAGGACGCATTTGTAAATCTTCATCGTCTAATAAAAATGTGTAAGAAGATATACCCTTACTATATGTGATTTCTTTACTAAACTCTAACTGTTCTTTAACAGCATCATACTTGGCACCAACTGTTAATGGCTCAATAGGTATGTCATTACCAGTTGCATAAATAGTTTGAACTTTATCATCCAATATACCAAATTGAATGTATTGCGATTTATTATTCGTGTAAACCCACCAGGTATAACCATAGGAGCTAGGATCCTTTCGTTTAGGCTCTCCTAATTCTTGTTCTAATTCCTTCGTACTCGTACCGACCCAATGGAATAGTTTTCCTTTATATTTATCCTTTGCAATAACATTTTCTGGGACAGACTTCTCGTTAAGGTATGGTTTCTTTTGCGGTAGCATATGACTATTGCTTTCAATCGCTTCATTTGGTTCTAGTTGATTTTTTTCTAATAGATAAAATGTTATGGTAAGAGTAATCACTAATACGACAATACCTCTAATTAATCGCATCTTCTCTAGCTCCTCTATTAAATCTTATAGTAATCTATATGTTTTACTATAATAGAACATGCATTATAAATGGAAATTTAACTTTCCTTATCAATAATTGCTAAATAGTTACAAATTCATGGCGTATCCACATTCTACATAAAGGAAAATTTCCCATTTTCATTGCAACTTATCTCAAATAATACTATTATTAACTTAGTGAGCAAAAATGTGAGGTGTTGAAAATGAAATTAGAAAACCTAGGAATTGAAGATACAGTAATGGAACTTAAACCATTAGACCGTATTATGGGAAACAATGCGTTTATCCGTGCTGGGCAATGGGATTACGAAAGAGTTACATATGATTATAAAATTGGTTCCAATGAAAAAAATATTACTTATTATATTCGTATTCAAGGCTATGCTTTAGAAGGCGATGTGGATCGTGGGGATGCAGTAATTAAGTTATTATCTCCTTTATTAGGAAAACATTATTATCCACATGGTGTTGAATATGGTGAAGAAGAAAACTTCCCAGAGAATCTTGTTGAAAGAGCAACGAAATTATTAGAAAAAGTTAGTGAAGAGCTTAAAGAACTAAAAATTGAGAGATAAAGAATTAAATAAACCAACTACTCAAGTATGAGTAGCTGGTTTATTTTTTGTTTGCTTTTTATGGAAAAGGTTAAATCCCTATCCAGAAACATGATTTCATGCTATATTTTGTATATATAATACTGAAATTTCCGGTTACCGAAAGGAGATAGCTTTTTGTTTCGTAAAATATTCTTATTTTTAATTATTCTTTTACTACTAATTATTGGATATTTTGTATTATCCATTTCTATCCCTTTAATTATCGCTTTATTAACAGCACTAGCATTAAATCCATTAGTTCGAACAATACAGTATCGAATCAAAGTTAACAGGAAAGTTTCTGTAATAATCGTTTTCGTACTATTCCTTATTGTAGTTGGAGTCGCAGGAACTATGATCGTTACAAAAGCAGTAGGTCAGGCAATAAACTTTGTTGAAGATGTTCCTTCCCATATTAATAAAATAAATAGAATTTATGATGAATGGGAAGAGAAGATAAGTGAATACGGAAAAGATTTGCCATCTGAATTTGTGGATTCTGTAACTGCTAGCTTTGATACTTATGTAACCCAATTAAATACAACCCTTAAAGAAAAATTAACCATTAGCAAAATCGCATCGATTTTTTCTCAGATACCGCAATATATCGTGAGTATTCTAGTATATTTAATAGCCCTATTCTTATTTATGCTAGAACTTCCTATATTAAAGGAGAAGTCATTTAGTATATTTACAAAGGATACTGCAGAAAAAGTTACATTCATGAATAACCGAATTAAAAACGTAATAGTTGGTTTCTTTAAGGCTCAATTTTTAGTTAGCTTGATTATTTTTGCAGTTTCTTTAATAGGATTATTCATAATTGCACCTGAAGTCGCCTTAATTATGTCTCTCATAATATGGTTAGTGGACTTAATCCCAATTATCGGCTCAATCATAATACTCGGGCCTTGGGCTATTATAATGTTTATGGCTGGAGATATTCAAACAGGCATTGAGCTTTCTATATTAGCCATCATTTTACTAGCAATTAGAAGAACGGTAGAACCAAAAGTGATGGGAAAACATATGGGATTATCCCCCCTAGCAACATTAATCTCCATGTTTCTTGGGTTGCAAGTTTTTGGCTTATTAGGATTTATAATCGGACCATTAATTTTAATTATTTACATTTCGGCAAGAGAAGCGGACATTCTGAAGCTTAACATTAAATTGTAAGTAAAAGCATAAAAAAAGTGATAGCAATAAGCTATCACTTTTTTTATGTACCTAAAATTGCCTTAAACAAACTTGTTGTATGTCCACCATGATATAGTACATAAAGTAGCAGGTACACTACAATACCAGTACTTGCAGATCCAAACCAGATAATGGAAGTGATCGGACCAATTTTACGGTGCTTAGATATTTTACGTTTAAATGCTAGATAAAGAGTTACCACTCCAAAAACAGCTCCAACTGTAGCTAACGTAATATGGAATATTAGAAAGATTGTATAATAAACTTTGAGTTCCTCTGGTCCACCAAAACTAGTATTTCCTATGAATATAGTTCTCGACATATATATAATAAAGAATAGCAATGCACTTATTGCCGCTGAAATCATCGCTTTCTTATGTGCTTTAGGTCTATCCGTAGCAATTAATCGCCATCCTATAGCAACTAATACAGCACTTAAGAAGATAAAAAAGGTACTTATTGTAGGTAAAATTTCCATAAATTCAGGTTCTCACTTCTCATTTCGAGTAAGCGGAACTCTTCTCCCCTTTCTCACTTAAACATCATTTGTATTTGTAACAGTTGTTGGTAATGGGTCAATCTTTAATGTTTCTGGGCTAAACCAAGCATAGAATACTCTAGCCAAAATAACCCCATATACAATCTCCTGCATTAGCTTCATAATAATACCACCAAGTTGCTGATCCTCAAGCGTACTCATAGGTGAGAACATTTCAGGACCAGATATTTGGAACGTAGAAGTTAAACCTTGTAAAACATCAGAAGGTACACATAATGCTAATGCTTGTAGCCACGCTCCATTAGAGCTATATGCTGCAAATAATGGTACATCGGCAAAAATAATTAATACACAAGCAGGAGTAATTAGTACACTATTAGCAAATATATAAAATATTTTTCCTAATGGATGAGATATTTGCCACTGTTTGATTGGTGACATGATCGGAAACCAAACTAAAAATCCAAATAATAATAAGAAAACATGGAATATTGTATGTATGACCGGTGATGATTTTGTTAAATCAAAAATAGCTGGTAAATGATAAATCGAAAATAGTACATTAAATAATAAGATTGAAATTAATGGAAAAGTAAGTACTTTCATTACTGATTTAATAACTGGTTTTAATAATACTTTTTCCCATACCCATGTTGGAATACCTTTTATCATTAAAATTGGAAAAAGAATTAAATAAATTGCCATTTGTATCATATGTGCCGTTAAGGTAATATGACTTAATAAATCAACCGGCGCGCCCTTTACAGTATATAGCAAGACTAGTCCAATATAGAAAAAGGATTGCTGTTTTATTGATGGTTTTTCGAAAGACCCTAGCCTTTGACGCAAAGGACCAGTAATCAAATAATATGTAATTCCTAAAGCAACAACAAATAGTAAGAAATAGGGACTCCATAAAGCTCTAAATCCAAATAGTTGTAAATTAAGCCACATGTTATTCACTCCAAAGTAAAATAAAATATCTAACTTACATTATAACCTAAATTTCAACTCCAAACACCGATAAACTGTGACAACTTTTTAAAGACTTAGCATTACATTAGAAAAAAATTAGGATCAGGGAAGTAATATCCCTGATCCTATTATAATTACCACCAAATTACTAAGCTTAACGCTGCAACAGTTAAAACTGCAGCCCATACACCACCGTAAATCATTATCGCGACCATATCATGACCTTTATCCTTCATATGCATGAAGTAATAAAATTGAAATGCCACTTGAACTACAGCTAGTATTAGCAATAAAGGTACTGCAAGCATCTTACTCATTAAACCAGAACCAACAATGACAAATGCAATAATAGTAAAGATAATCATTGTGGCAAAAGTAATCAACTGCTTTTTCATTTCTTCTTTATTTTGTTCTTTATGAAAATCATTGGTTTTGGTGTTATCTGTCATAAATTACGCCACCTTCCCCATTAGGTATACCACTGTAAAGATGAATACCCATACAACGTCAATAAAGTGCCAATATAAACTAAATGTATTGAACTTAGGTGCATTGTATAGATTCAATCCGCGTTTTGCATTTCGAATCATTAAAGTAGCTAACCAGGTTAGACCAAATAGTACGTGACCACCGTGGAATCCTACTAAAGTATAAAATGCAGATCCAAACGCAGAAGAACGGAATGTGAATTCATAGTGATGAATGTAATGATAGAACTCGTATATTTCACATGCAAGAAAGGCTACACCTAGTAAACCGGTAATTCCAAGCCACAATTGCATCTTCTTAAAATCATTGTTTTTCATATGATACATTGCATACACACTAGTTAGTGAACTAGTTAAAAGTAGCATTGTCATCAGGAAAACTAACTCTAAACCAAATAATTCCTCAGAACTTGGACCACCAGCAGTTGAATTTTTCAATGCTAGGTAAGTCCCGAAAAGGCTTGCGAATAATACTGTTTCTCCACCAAGGAAAAACCATAACCCTAAAAACTTATTCTTTCCTTCTAGTGTTGCTTTTTCAGGGTGATGTGGCATTGTTTCTGGATTTAAACTGTGATCAGCCATATTATTCAGCCTCCTTTTCAAGTTCTTCTTTATGGATATGATAACCAAGATCATCTTTCAAAGATCGAAGTAACATACATAGTAGTGCTAAGCCCATTCCTCCGAAAAGAAGAATGTATGCAAAGTTATTTTGAGTATGGTATATAAACCCAAATCCTGCGATAAAGAATCCTAGTGACATAATGAATGGTAGAATTGATCCGTTTGGCATATGGATATCTCCTACAGGCTCAGCTGGAGTCATCTTCCCATTACCTTCCATTTTTTCGATCCATAAAGCATCTAAGCCACGTACCAATGGAAGCTGTTTAAAGTTGTAATGAGGAGTTGGCGAAGCAACCGCCCATTCCAATGTACGTCCATCCCATGGATCCTGTGGTGCAGGCTTTTCTTTGACCCAAGAATAAAATGCATTAAATATAAACACAAGTACACCAAATGTCATAAAGAAAGCACCAATTGTACTAATGAAGTTACCAGTATCTAGCTGCTGGTTTTCTAGGAATATCCAATAACGACGCGGCATTCCCATTAGACCTAAGAAATGTTGGATAAAGAATGTTAAATGGAATCCTATAAAGAATGTCCAAAATGCTAGTTTACCTAGCTTTTCATTTAAAATTCTTCTAAACATAAGCGGCCACCAGTAATGTAAAGCAGCTAAGATACCAAACACTACCCCACCAACTATTACATAGTGGAAATGGGCAACTACAAAGTATGAATCATGGTATTGGTAGTCGGCTACAGACGTAGCAACCATTACCCCTGTCATACCACCAAGTGTAAATGATGGAATGAATCCTAGTGACCATAGCATAGCACTATTGATTGTAATGTTACCGCCCCATAAGGTCAGCAACCAGTTAAAGATTTTAATACCTGTTGGTACTGCAATTGCCATAGTTGCTATCGCAAAGATGGAGTTAGCAACTGGCCCCATACCTACTGTAAACATATGGTGCGCCCATACCATAAATCCTAAAAAGGCAATTAAGATAGTCGCAAATACCATTGCTGTATATCCGAATAAACGCTTTCTAGAGAATGTTGCAAAAATCTCACTGAATACCCCAAATGCAGGTAAGATTAGAATGTATACTTCTGGGTGTCCGAAGATCCAGAATAAGTGTTGCCAGATGATGCTATTACCACCTAATGCTACATCAAAGAATGCTGCATCAAACATACGGTCAAACATCATTAAGAATAATCCAACTGTTAAAGCTGGGAATGCGAATAAAATTAATACACTGATAACGAATGTAGTCCATGTAAATAATGGCATACGCATGTAGGTCATACCAGGTGCACGCATATTAACAATTGTTACAAGGAAGTTAATACCCCCCATTAATGTACCTGCCCCGGAAATTTGTAAACCTAAAACATAATAGTCTACTCCATGACCTGGAGAAGAAGTAGATAGTGGTGTATAAGCAGTCCACCCAGCATCTGGAGCACCAGTTAACCAGCTGACGTTTAACATAATACCACCGAACAAGAATAACCAAAAACCTAAAGCATTTACAAACGGAAACGCGACATCACGCGCACCAATTTGTAGCGGCATGACGGCGTTCATTAATCCAAGTAATATTGGCATGGCCGCAAAGAAAATCATTGTTGTACCATGCATAGTAATCATTTCATTATATAAACCAGCAGATATAAAATCATTTTCTGGTTTCATAAGTTGAATACGAATAATTAAAGCTTCTAATCCACCGATAAGGAAAAAGAAACCCCCACCATAAAGATATAACTTACCTATTTTTTTATGGTCAACAGTCGTTAAATAATCCCATAATACGGCAGCGAAGCTTGTTTTCTGAGCAGTTGCTGTACTCACAAAATAAACCTCCCTAATTGATCTTACATTCCTAAACCTTCAAAAAGTTAGTTACCCGCATTCTCCGGTGTAATTTCTGAAGGACTTAATTGCATTAAATATTCTGCGATTAATGCAGCATCTTCTTCACTAACTTTAGGATACTTACCAGTCATTTTATTTCCTGGTTTGATTTCTTCTGGATTAACAATCCATTTAATTATATTTTCTTTCGAATATTCTTCTGTTCCAGCTACTCTTGAACGATCACCAAAGTTCGTTAGGTTAGGACCAACTGCTACAGGTGATGATCCAATTGCGTGACAAGCAATACAGTTATTTTCTTCAAATAATGCTCTACCTGCTACTGCATCTTGAGATTCTGGCTCTGCTTCTGGATCAACGTTTTGCATATCAGCTACCCATTGGTCAAATTCTTCTTGGCTAACTACAACAACTTTGAAGTCCATTTTAGAATGTGAAGGTCCACATAGCTCCGCACATTTACCCCAATATACCCCTTCTTCATAAGCTTCAATGTAGAACGTATTTTCATTTTCTGGGTTTACGTCAAGCTTACCTGATAAAGTTGGAACCCAGAGTGAGTGAATAACGTCAGAAGATAGCATGTTAAAGTAAACTTTTTCACCTACAGGAATATATACATCCTGACTCGTTTGGATATCTAGTCCATCATAATCGAAGTGCCACCAGTATTGGTTACCAGTTACATTAACATTTAACGAATCACTAGCATCCGCTTCATCTGCTAAATCAAACGTATAAATTACTGTCGGTACTGCGATGACGATTAAAAGTAACATCGGAATAACAGTCCAAATTGTTTCTAATGTGTGATTTCCTTCTACTTGTTTTGGAATAAAGTCCTCTCGACCTTTTTTCTTACGGAATTTAATTAACGCTACTGTGAATATAACCATTACAATAACTAGAACAACAGTCATGATAACAGTAGGTAGAATAATTAGATCTAGTGCTTTTTCTGCGCCGTAGCCTTTAGGGTCTAACGCTGTAAGGTTCTCCCTACCACAGGCTGATAGAAATAGTGCCACTAAACCCAATAGGGATAAAACTTTAAATCTTCCCATCCAACCTTTCATGTATTTATACCTCTCTTTCAAAATTTCCTTCCTTATATATAGTAAATTAGTAAGGATGATGATTAATTATGGGAAACAAATTCGAATTTTCTCCCTGTATTCCCATTAGCTATTTATTCCTTTTAGAACAAATAACAAGACAATATTTAATATTCCTTAAAAACTTAAAAATATTGTATCTAAAAGGAAAGTAACTAAGGCAAGTACTATTTACTTCTTTGATAGTAATTCAACTAGACATTTACTATCATTTTTCAATTACCGTTATACAATAGCATCTCCCATTTTTTTGAGGTAGTTGTCTTATTGAAGTTAATCTGTATATCCCCCCTTTAAACCTCTAAATAAAAGGGACATATGAAAGAAGCATACTTATTCTAGCTTTGTTAATATTACCTAAAAGTATGCTAATTATTAATGCTCATTGTTCACGGTTTCAACTTAACAATTGATTTGCCTTCCAGGATAAAACTGTCACAATTCATGAGAACTTCTGACAATTATGTGAATTTTGCATTGTAAACAAATAAAAGGCTGACTCTGCCTTCTAAATACCTAATCAAATATGTAATTGCTTTTGTCAAAAGTTTAACCACTAAGTTTACAGTATATCCCCTATATTATTTCTAGCAGACAATGAAAAACTTTGCAAGGTTTTTTTCTCATATCAACACCTTCCACAAGTAAATACATCTATTCTTTAACAATTCTGTGTCAATTCTCTTTTCCCCGCATAAATATATTGCTTTATGCTTTAAAAAAAGATTATCATGGAGAGTGGTATAATAAATATATGATAGTACATAACAACAAAGAAAAAGAAGAGGATAATGATAGTATGATTAAATTGTTAAAGTGGCTCTCAGTTCTAGCAGTCATCGGTATGACTTTTGTCCTTATAGGTGGTGCATTAGTTACTAAAACAGAATCAGGAGATGGTTGTGGTGATAGTTGGCCACTATGTAAAGGTGAAATAATCCCCTCCGAAATTGATATAGAATTGATAATTGAACTAAGCCATCGTCTAGTATCAGGATCTGTAGGTATAGTAGTACTTATCCTTGCCTATCTATCTTGGAAACGAATTGGAAACATTCGAGAAGTAAAATTTTTAGCTTTATTTTCCGTTTTATTTCTCGTATTACAAGGGCTAATTGGAGCAGCTGCTGTAGTGTGGGGGCAATCTGATTTTGTTCTAGCAGCTCATTTCGGAATCTCGCTAATTTCCTTTGCTACGATTTTCTTACTCATGTTACTTATTTTCGAGATTGATAAGAAGTTCGATGCGGATTCTTTATATATTAGGAAGAAACATCGAGTAGAAATATATGCTCTAACTACTTATACATTAATAGTTGTGTATACTGGTGCATTAGTAAGACATGTTAATGCTAACTTAGTTTGTGGAGATTGGCCATTTTGCACAAATACATCCCCGTTTGATTTCTCATCATTCACATTTGAACAATGGGTACAAATGGCCCATCGATTATTTGCAGGATTGTTGTTTATTTGGACATTAAGTTTATTGATTCGAATTTTGAAAGAGTATCCAAAGAGTAAAATTATGGTTTGGGGTTGGATTACAACCTTCTCACTTATTCTTCTTCAAGTTCTGTTTGGAGCACTTATTATATTTACGTTATTGAATTTAGGTATTGCATTAATGCATGCATTAGTTATTACATGCTACTTTGGTATGTTAAGCTACTTCTGTCTTCTATCAAACCGAAGTGCTGTTATGGAACAGAAAAACACTATTCCAGAAGAAGCATTATCTAATATTAAATAAAAATGTAGTATATATCAAAAAATCCCGTATCACTATATAAGTTGATGCGGGATTTTTTGTTACAGTATGGTATACAAGAAATGTTACTTTTATTCAAATTCGATTAATAGATCATTTACCTCTATCGTATCTCCATTTTGAACGTGAATTGATTTAATAACTCCAGTAAATGGAGCTTGAACGGTTGTTTCCATCTTCATTGCCTCTGTAATGACAAGCTCATCACCTTTTTCTACCTGTTGACCCTTTTCACAGACTACCTTTAAAACGGTACCAGGCATTGTTGCACCAATGTGCTTTTCATTCGTCTTATCCGCTTTTTGCCTAGTTGTCACTTCAGTTTGAACACTATTATCTCGGATGAATACTTGCCGAGCCTGACCATTTAATTCAAAGTATACGACTCTCGTTCCATCTTCTCTCGGCTCAGAAATAGAAACTAATTTAACAATTAATGTTTTCCCCTGCTCTATTTCTATCTCCACTACTTCACCAATGTTCATTCCATAGAAGAATGTAGGTGAATCTAATACCGAAACATCACCATAATTCTCATAGAAATGATGATAATCCATAAATACTTTCGGATATAGAGCATAAGTAATCATATCAAAGCTAGTAACTTGTCGATCTAACGATTTAAATAAGGTTTCTTTTAAATGCTCAAAGTTAACAGGATCTAGTAACTGACCCGGACGCTCCGTAATAGGTTTTCGTCCTTTTAATATTATCCTTTGTAACTCTTTTGGAAAACCTTGATATGGCTGACCAAGGTAACCACTCGCAAACTCAACTACAGAATCCGGAAAATCAATTGTTTCGCCTCTCTCGTAAACATCATCTTCCGATAAATTATTTTGGACCATAAATAGCGCCATATCTCCTACTACCTTAGAAGAAGGAGTTACCTTAACAACATCTCCGAACATATCATTTACTCTGCGATACATTGATTTTACTTCATTCCAGCGATCACCTAATCCAACCGCTTTTGCTTGCTGTTGCAAATTAGAATATTGACCTCCTGGCATTTCATGTTCGTAAATTTCAGTATGTGGTGCATTCATTCCACTTTCAAACTCACGATAATATTGACGAACTGCTTCCCAATAATAACCTAATTTTTCATAATTACCGACATTTATCTTCGGTTGACGATCTTTACCATCCAAAGCATGGTATAACGTTTGTGCACTTGGCTGAGACGTTAGTCCTGCCATTGGACCATTTGCTACATCAACAACATCAACCCCTGCATCTATCGCTCTTGCGTACATATAAACACCATTTCCACTCGTATCATGAGTATGAAGATGAATCGGGATATCAATAGTTTCTTTAAGCTCCGAAACTAAACGATAAGCTGCTTCAGGTTTTAATAATCCAGCCATATCTTTAATACCTAATATATGTGCACCAGATTGTTCTAGCTCTTTTGCTAGCTTTTTATAATAGGCTAAATCATATTTAGTACGACTCGAATCTAAGATATCGCCTGTATAACACATAGCAACTTCAGCAATTTTATTTTGGTCCCTAACAGCTTGAATCGCAGGTCTCATACCCTCTACCCAGTTTAAACTATCAAATATACGGAAGACATCTATTCCGGCATTTGCACTTTTCTCAACAAACTCCTGAATTAAGTTGTCAGGATAATTTTTATACCCTACTGCATTACTTGCACGAAGTAGCATTTGTAATAATACATTTGGCATTTTATCACGAAGTTTTAATAATCGCTCCCAAGGATCTTCCTTGAGGAATCGATAAGCTACATCAAATGTTGCCCCTCCCCACATTTCAACTGAAAATAGGCTCGGTAATAATTTTGAAGTAGGTTCAGCAATTCTAACTAAATCTTTTGTACGAACTCGTGTAGCGAGCAATGATTGATGAGCATCCCGAAAAGTTGTATCCGTTAATAAAACTTCTTTTTGATCTTTTAACCAATTTGCGAGCCCCTCTGGTCCTAAATCATCAAGAATCTGCTTCGTTCCATTAGCAAAATCTAAATGTTCAACGTTCGGTACCAAAGGATTATCAAAGTTAGGTTTTTTCTGTTTCCCAATTCCCTCAAATCCATTAACTGTTGTATTACCGATAAAGGTTAACATTTTAGTACCTCGGTCTTTACGTTTTGGGAAAACAAACAATTCTGGTGTTTCATCAATAAAGGTCGTATTGTATTCACCAGTCATAAATTGTTTATGTAGCATGACATTTTCTAAAAAAGGAATATTCGTCTTAATACCCCGAATTCGAAATTCCTTCAAATTCCGAACCATTTTTAGAACTGCTTGTTCAAAAGTAAGTGCCCAAGTAGAAACTTTCACGAGTAAGGAATCGTAATGCGGTGTTATTTCTGCACCTTGGAATCCATTGCCAGCATCTAACCGAACACCAAATCCACCACCTGTACGATATGCCATAATTTTCCCTGTATCTGGCATGAAATTATTTAATGGATCTTCAGTTGTTACACGAGATTGAATGGCAAATCCTTGTGTTCTAATATCTTCTTGTTTTGGAATTCCTATGGACTGGTCATGTATATTCTGACCATCAGCAATTTTAATCTGTGTTTGAACAATATCAACACCAGTAATAAGTTCAGTAATCGTATGTTCTACTTGAACACGTGGATTGACCTCAATAAAATAGTAATCATTGTCTTTAACTAAAAACTCAACTGTACCTGCGTTTATGTAATCCACATTCTTCATTAATTGGACTGCTGCTGAACAAATATTTTCTCGTACTTCATCTGATAGGGATAAACTCGGTGCAACTTCCACTAACTTTTGGTGTCTACGCTGTATAGAGCAATCACGTTCATAAAGGTGAACAATATTTCCAAATTGATCTCCTATTATTTGAACTTCAATATGCTTTGGATGTTCAATAAGTTTCTCTACATATACTTCATCACTACCAAATGCTGCTTTTGCTTCAGACTTTGCTCTTTCAAAACTTTCACGAACATTATTCGCGCTTCTAACGATACGCATACCGCGACCGCCACCACCAAGAGCTGCCTTAATGATAATTGGATATCCATTCATTTCACCAAAAGCTTCTACCTCTTCTAAGGAAGTAACGGGCCCTTCACTACCTGGGATAACGGGAAGACCTGCTTGTAATGCTTGAGTTCTCGCCCTTACTTTATCTCCAAACATATTTAAATGTTCACTTTTAGGTCCAATAAAAATAATCCCTTCTTGCTCACATCTTCTTGCAAACTCGATGTTTTCAGATAAGAATCCATAGCCTGGGTGAATAGCATCTACCCCAACTCGCTTTGCAATCGCAATAATTCCTTCAATATCTAAATAAGCATCGATTGGCTTTTTTCCTTCTCCTATTAAATAGGATTCATCTGCCTTATAACGATGATATGAACTTAAATCTTCCTTTGAATAAATAGCTACAGTACGAATATTTAACTCTGTGCATGCTCGGAAGACACGAATAGCGATTTCCCCACGATTGGCTACTAATACTTTTTTAATTTTGTTTAACTTGACCATCTTCTTCCTCCTTTTGTGAATGGATTAGTTGGTATGTCTTGTTTAGTAACTGGAACTGGTTCTTGTTCCTTTCTTTTAACATTCATGGCTATGTTATTCAAAACTCCCACTGATACTAATAGTATGAGTAATGATGAACCACCATAACTTACAAATGGTAATGTAACCCCCGTAATTGGCAAAATTCCACTTGCTGATCCAAGGTTAATGAATGTTTGAATTCCAATCATGGAAGAAATACCTATGGCTAGTAATGCCCCAAAACTATCATCACACTTCCTAGAAATAAATATTCCACGTAATACAATAGTTGCTAAACAACCAATAACAATAAATACGCCAATAAATCCTAGTTCTTCAGCAATTACTGCCATAATAAAGTCCGTATGTGGCCCAAATAAGTAACCAAGCTTTTGTACCCCTTGGCCTAGGCCTTCACCAGTGACACCACCTACACCAATTGCTACATACGATTGTATCAGTTGATACCCGTCATCATCTGGAGATTCAAACGGTGCATATGCTCCCGTAAAACGGCTAACTCTTTCTTCCGTAACCATTTGGGGTATCGCTATTGCTATCACTAATAAACCTATTGCAATTAATACAAATAAATGCTTAAAACGAATTCCTGAACTAAATATCACGCTACAAGCAATTAAAAATATAATTGAAGCAGTTCCTATGTCTGGTTGAGCAACAATTAGGATGAGTATTAAACCAGTTAAAATTAAAGGCGGTAGTACTCCTCTATTAAAATTATTTAAATAGGATTGTTTTTTAGAATAAACAGACGCTAGATACATTATAATACCAAGTTTAGCAAATTCAGAAGGTTGCAAGTTTACTGGCCCTAAATTTATCCATGATCTCGCATTACCCGCTACAGTTCCAAAGATTTTAACTGATAATAATAAAAGTATAATCCCCAAAACTATTAACTTAATAAACTTTTGATACTTCTTATAAGGGAAAAAGGTTGTAAACAGAAATCCAACCATTCCTATGGCAAACCATTGCAATTGTCTTAGCAAATAATGATTACTTTCATATCCCTCTACAACTGCTAATACCATGCTAGCACTATATATCATAATAATGCCAAATCCAGATAGGATTATTGGTGTTATCAGTAATGTGAAATCATAATCTTTCAATTTTTTATACATTTTTCTCTCCCCAATATGAAAACTTATTACGGTTTTTATGTACGTACAAGTTCATTGGTAATAATTTTTAGAATGAAACAAAAAAACCTTGCCATTTCATATGCAGGCAAAGTTTTTACCACAAAATCTTTCCACACGAAATGCTCTAAGTGTTAAACAGATTTTTGGGCTGCTTCATGAAGAATGTTTAAACGCCTTTCAAGATTCTCAAGAAGAGCTTTTCCTTCATCTTCATTAATTAAATTTAATCGAACAGCAAAATCAATCTCTCTTGAGAGACCGTACATTTGCGTATCTAAAACCTCTTCATATAATGGACATTGCGGCATAGTTAAGTTGTCTATTTGTACTTCTATTAGCCGCAAAATTTTATCAGCATCAGCCTTTAGAAGGGCATAGGCTTTTTCACGATGATCTATCGTTACCTCTGGCATTAATATATCCCCTCCACCTAACAAACTTTAACTTCAAGCTTGTTTTCTTCTTTGAACATATACATTTACTCTAATATTATATTATCGTGTACTACTATAAAATGCAAACTTTAGTTTCATGAAAACTATAGGAATAGAAGTTGTAGAAATATAGTGCTTTTTAGATTTCAATTATGACGGTTGTCTGATATTCTTAATAGGTATATAAATAATCGGAAAGGTGGAAAAATATGATTGTCCCTATCATAGGAAACGTTACATACCAAATTACAATGGATCCGACTGTTTGGATATTCGATGATCGAAAAATAATATTAGAAGAAGCTTTTTTAAACACTAAGAAAAATGAAAAACTAGACGATACACAAGCAGCTCAAGAAAGATGGGAACGGGCTATTAGCGGAATTCAATCAAAACCTCCAGTTAATCGAAGTTTAGCCAAACACGAGCGTGAGAATATTTTAAAATACTCTTACGTTATGCCAATAGATGATTTTCTGAACCACGCTGAAATAAAGTCAGTAGCAAAGGATGTTACATTAATTACAAATAATGGGGAAGTAATAATTCCATTAAAAGATTTGTACGACAGCTATTTACTCTTTGCTATAGATGGCAAACCATTAAAAGAAGATGGACCTGTTCATTTATTTTATAAAGACGGTTCTAACAAAGAAAAACCGATAAAAGGAATAAAGAAAATTATCGTAAATTAAGACATATTAGAATGGGATACTTAGTCTAACATTACCGTTACCCTAAGTATCCTTTTTTCTATTGTATAATTTAACATCTAATACTCAAAATAACTATATAGTTATTGCCTTGTATTTACACATTTTTAGGAGGAGTTTTAGATGTTTATTCGTTTAATTTTTGTAGGACTATGCGCCACTTTTCTAATAGGATGCGGACAAAACGAAGAAGATCATGCATTACCAACCGAAAAAGAGAATCCAAATGACAGAATTATTAATGTGAAAAACTCTGCTCCAAGGGAAGATCGAGACTTTTCAAACGAACAAATTGCAGATCATTTAGCCCATGTTGCAGGTGATGTACCCGAAGTAAATGATGCTGCATCAATTGTTATAGGACCATATGCTGTTGTAGGTATAGATGTAGACAAAGAATTAGATAGGTCCCGAGTCAGTAGCATTAAATACTCTGTTATAGAAGCACTTCAACATGATCCATATGGACGAACAGCAGTGGTAGTAGCAGATGGTGATATTTTAGAGAGGATACGTGGAATGAATGATAAAATTAGTCAAGGTTATCCAATTCAAGGTGTTATAGATGAAGTTGCTGCAATTGTTGGTAGATATATGCCTGATTTTCCTTTACCAGAAGACCGGCCAGAAGAACCAGATCAAAATCAACAAATTATTGACGATCAAAATGAAAAGAGAAAAATGGATGACATAGTAGATGATCAATCCCAAAACCAAAAAGAACAACGAGAAGAATAAAGTAAATGAGGTATCCAGTTAAGTTGTGGATACCTCATTTACTTCTATTCCGTTTCTTTTATATTATTATAATATTGAACCCCAAATTGAGATCCTTCTGATACCATTTTTGCATTCTCTAATTGGTCGGTTTCCAAATCATCCACTTCATCTGGTTTCCCCGCATTAAAGAAAGTCAAATCTTCATCAATCTCTCTTTCAACCTCTGAAGAAGGATGCTTTTTTACTCTCTTAGTACCCATTAAATAGCCTGCGACTCCTACTCCTAATGCTGATACTAGATAACGCTTCTTCATATAACCATCCTTTCTACCTTTTATCTTAATGTTCCTCTTGAAGATAGAAAATAAACATATACCTTATAGTTATGTTATAGTATTAATATAGTCCAATTTGGGGTGGTTACATGCAAGTAAAATGTACATTATGTGATATAGTGGAGAATATAGAAGATTATTCGCTTCAAGCAAAAAGACTAAGAAATCGAAAAACCTATATGTATCTTTGTAATACATGTAATGATCGTATTAAAGAAAGAACTATTGAACGCCTAGCAACTGGAAATTTTCGTTTCTACGAGGAAAAGAAAAAAGAAGATGAATTGATTTAAATAAAATAGCAGGTGGCAATTCGTATTGAATTGTCTCCTGCTATTTTTAGTTACGCTTTTTTAGCTTGTCGTTGCAAATACAATCGAATTCGATAAATCGCAAGTACTACACAAATAATGACCAAGCTTTCTGTCATCGGAAGTGGTTGTGCAGCTAACGTTGCTGGCACAATAATAAATAATATATTTAAAACGAAAATTCCAAATGCAAGTAAAATATAAACAATAACTGATTTCAAAATAGGAAGTTTTTTTGCAAAACCCAATTTATATGCAATTGCGGCTAGTATTAAATTTACGATGTAAAGTATATTAAAGACTTGCTCCACACCGTATTGTTCCATTACAAATTCATAAACCATTTAAATCCCCCATTATGTATGTTCAAAACTAATCATACTAAAATAATTGTAATCTTGCTAGTGTGAACTGAAGCGCAGGAAAGAATCCTTGGTGAAAATTTTATCAAAATAAAAACTTTGAACTGATTAATAAAAAGAACTATACTTATAATTGTACATTAGAAGGAGTGTCTTAAATGAAAAAGGTTAATATACCAGCGTTATTATTAGCTTTGTTAGTAGTATCGATGTTTATCGGAGTTGGGTTTGCGATAGCACTTCGTAACATTTGGCTTATTATTCTATTTATAGTATTAGGATTCGGTATTATGGGTACAGGAATTGCGAATAAAAGAAAAAAAAGTGGCTCTAATATTTGAGTCACTTCCTTCCTTTCTGAATAAAATCTTCTATGATCCGTTTATGTACATCTGGGTGACCAACAAACACTGAATTTCTTCCAACCATATTTATTGGGTTACCATCAATATTTGTTGTAATACCACCAACCTCACTCACTATTACCATACCAGCTGCTATATCCCATGGCGATAAGCCCATCGTTAAATAACCTTCTAAAATACCTTCAGCTACATAAGCAAATTCTAAAGCTGCTGACCCATAAGTTCTAGAACCACGAGCTGTTTTCACTAAATTTTGCATAACCTTTTCATCTACCAAACGATTTTCACATAACCAAAAGTGATTTAATCCAATCACCGACTCCTCTAAGCGAATACCTTTTTCTAGCAGTGGCAGTTTTTTATCATTTTTAAACGCACCCTCACCACGTTTTGCCGAGTATAATTCGTCCTCCATCACATTATATATAAGTCCTATTTCACCAATACCTTCATGGTACACTCCAACAGAAATTGCGAAGTTCCGTTTTTGTTGAACAAAATTCATAGTTCCATCTATAGGGTCAATAATCCAAACAGTCCCATCAAGTGAATCTAAGTCATCTCCAAACCCTTCCTCAGATAATAATAAATGATCTGGAAATGTAGTCTTAATTTTGTTAACAAAGAATTTTTCTGTATTTTTATCCATAGTCGTAACTAGATCGTTGGGGTTTGACTTTGATGATACTTCTAGGGGGTCGTCAATCGTATTTCTAATTTTACCGCCGGCTTCAAGCACCCATTCTTTAGCTAATTTAAAAATGTTTTCACGTGTATTATAATCCATAAATACTGCCTCCAATTATATCTACTCCTATTTATAGTATCAAAATATCAAACTTGAGTATACATGAGTGACTTGGAGGAGCAAATGAAAATACGTAAGGAGGAAGAATAAATCCCCCTCCTTTAAAATGTAGGTTATCTATCTAGGAGTTCTATTAATTTATCTCGTAACAGTTTCAGCTTTTCTTTAGATTTTATAATTTGAACTTTGTCATTAGCTTGTAAAGCATCATATAGAGTTAATAATTCATAATCAATTTCCATACGAAGAACTGGAATCTTTTCCTTTTCCTCTTGTTTCCTCACTTCTTCTAAAATATATTTCAAAAAGCTCACACCCTTTCAAACGAATCCTATGATAAATAACCTATGTTGTCCAAGTTTTTCATGAACAATCTGTTTGTTTCTTTATATATATGACTTTTTCCGAAATTCGTTCTTGTTAAGGTTTCTATAGGCCATTACTTAGTTAAGCTATCTGTTTTTCACTTGACTTGTTTATAGTTATTTGTTCATAATAATAACTATAATTAATAGGAAGGTGTATAATAGATGAGTATACAAGGATTTGTCAAAAGTGATTTTGATACTTTTCAAATAGATGGATTAGATGCGAGAATGGAAGCGATTCAAACTCGGATTCAGCCTAAATTTCGTGAAATTGGACAAGAATTGGTTGAGTATCTTTCCACGAAACTAGGTAATGAAGTCTATCTTCATATTGCTAAACATGCAAGACGAACAGTAAATCCACCAAAAGATACTTGGCTTGCGATTTCTCATAATAATAGAGGATATAAAAAACATCCCCATTTCCAAGTTGGCCTGTTTGATGACCATCTTTTTATTTGGTTAGCATGCATTTATGAACTACCTAATAAAAGTGATATAGCTAGAAGCTATTTAGCAAATTTTAATACAATAAAACAATTGGAGAAAGACTTTGTCATATCACTTGATCATATGAAAAAAGAATCTTTCCCACTTGAACAATTAAATAAAAGTCATTTAGAACGATTCAGAGATGTTAAAAAGGCAGAATTCCTCATTGGAA
The DNA here is from genome assembly GCF_047228935.1 of Ornithinibacillus jepli. NCBI lineage: Bacteria > Bacillati > Bacillota > Bacilli > Caryophanales > Bacillaceae > Ornithinibacillus > Ornithinibacillus jepli. The sequence goes on along the minus strand of NZ_JBFEGG010000001.1, from coordinate 721,547 downwards.
GACATCTATCACCAACTGAGCATACCGTATCAAATGGTGATGAGTTAATTAAACTTATAAAAGATACGTATAATGAGTTACTACCTCTTTACCAATTAGCACTTCAAGCATAGAGAAATGAGCATTCCTTGTTTTAGGAATGCTCATTTTTTAATTCTTCATTTTAATTAATCCACTTTCTATTTCCTTAGCCTTTTTCATAGTTTGGTAAGGAGAGTACCCTGAGTCCTTTTCAAATTCTTGAAAGTATTTCTTTTCTTCACTTTTTGCTGGTACAACTCGTTTAAATTTCCGATAACCAGCAAGCAAAATATCACGATCCATCCCTTTTTCATATGCCTTTTCAATTAATGAAAAAAATTGAATTACATCAATTATTTCTTCTTTTGTCCAACTAGTATCAATTGGATAAGAATAGTTCATACCTTTTTCACCTCATTCTATCCACTTATTTTTGATATCCTCTGCTTCAGATATTATTTTTTCAATTAATTCATGTACAGAAGGTATATTTTGAATACCTGCTACCCCCTGTCCTGCCCATCCGAACCCATCATTCGTTTCACCTTTGTGGATAAAATTTCTATTTGCTGCTCCACTTATGTAATCTTTTAATCCTTCATAACCAACTTCTTTTTCTTCTAATTGAAGAATTTTATCAGTCCATGTATTTTTAAGAGCTCTTGCTGGTGTCCCCAATGAACGTTTTATGATGACTGTGGAATTTTCATCTGCTTCTATTATCGCTTTTTTATATAGTGGATGGGCATGGATACATTCTTTTGTTGCAATAAATCGAGTCCCCATTTCAATACCGTCTGCCCCTAATGCTAATCCAGCCATTAGTCCTCTTCCATCAACAATACCACCTGAAGCAATGACAGGTATTGTTACACTATCCACTACTTGTGGTGTCAACACCAGTGTCCCTGTATCTGTTCTACCTAAATGCCCCCCACCTTCATGACCAACAACTATTACTGCATCTGCACCTAACTCTTCTGCTTTTTGTGCTTGTCTTTTAGCAGCTACTAATACTAACGTTTTTATTGGGTGACCATTAACCATATCTAATACACCTTTTGGATTTCCACCTGTTACTGATATTACAGGTACCTTTTCATCAATTGCAACTTGTACCATATCCTCAAAAGGTCTATTATGCTGTCCGATGGCAAAGTTTACTCCGAACGGACGATTAGTAAGTTCTTTAACTCGAATGATTTCATTTCTTAAATCTTCAGGGCTTTCTAAGCTCATCGCCGTAATTTGACCTAATGCTCCTGCATTAGATACAGCAGCTGCTAAATCTGCATAGGCCAAATACGCAAGTCCTCCTTGAATAATTGGATATTTAATATTAAACAACGTTGTAATCCTAGTATTCCACGACATCCTCGTCCCTCCAATATTGTCATGCTAACCTTATCCTACCATTTATAATTAATATAACAAAAAAAGTTGCATGTCTATGCAACTTAATAAACAATTCATATTTTTTATCTATGCTATATTTGTTTCGTTATTTACCTTTACACTTTTGACAGGTGCCATAAAGGACTGCCACCTTCTCGTTTTCATAATGTTCAATGGTCTTTTGGCATTTCTGACATACAATCGTCCCCATGTGCCTGCACTCCCCTTAAGAAATTGTATAACTTTATCCAATATAGTATGCACTAATTATAAAAATATGCAAAATTAGTATAACACATTTAGTTATTAAAATACCAGCGAATGAAATCCACTGGTATTTTTTAGTATTTACCTTTATTGTATAGTTTCTAGTAATCGAGGGTCTAGAATCTCATATCCTTCTTCTCTTAAACCGGTTATAATATCTTTAAGTGCTGCGTTTGTCCATTCCCTGTCATGCATGAGAAGATTTGCACCTGGTTTTAATAAAGAGTATGGTACATCAACCTCTGGTCCCTCTCCAGATACCATGGCTTCTACTAGCTTATCTTTATTCATATATGGAGTAAAATAGTCATAACCATAAGACCAGTTCATTAATACCATTTTTTCTTCTTCAGCTATTTTTCTAGAGAAGTCTGTATTTACACCGTGTGGAGCTCGGAAAAATTTCGGTCTTTCTCCAATAATATCCTCAATTACATCATTTAAACCTACAATTTCCTCTCGCTGCTTTTCTAGATCATTTTCAAGCGTTTTTAGATTAACATGGGAGTAAGTATGGTTACCGATAAGAAATCCCATATTATGAATTTCTTTTAACACTTCAGCTTCTTCAGGGGTGTCAATGAAATGTCCATTAACAAAGAATATTGCACCTGCGTCTAATTCCTTTAATGTTTTCGCCATTTCTAAAGCATACTTTTCCGGGGCATCATCAATAGTTAATAAGACGACATTCTCATTAGTCCCTTCTTCAATTGGAACAAGCGACCAATTCTCAGAAACACGATATTGTGCTTCAATATCTTCCTCCGGTATTTGATTTCCTTCATTTACATTAGGTTCGTCAGCTTTGTCATCCGAACTATCTTCATCAGTAATGTCTTCTTCTCCCTGTCCAGTAAGCTCGTCCGACTGTTCTTCTGTTTCATTTGATCTATTATCTTCATTCTGCTTAGAATTCGAATCACCACAAGCTGTTAAGAGCAAAATAAATAATGATGATAATAGTATTACTACATTTCTCATGTTATCCCTCCGATGTTGTGAACCTAATATATTCAGTTTATACGACAGGAAAAAAGAAGACAACCTATATATTTTTTCGATAGTTATCACCATAGTTGGAAATAGTAATTACAGAGATACTGTATAACAAATAGAGATAGGAAGGGTTTTTCTATGAAAAAGGTAACGAAAGTATTTTATATTTCAGTAATAATAAGTTTGTTATTCATTGTTTGGGGTGTCATACCTGATAGAATATTACCGAACGCCAATTTACAAGATGTTACGTCTAAAGTCCAAACCTATATTGTTGATAAATTTGGCTGGTTCTATTTAATTAGTGCATCGTTCTTTTTAGTATTCTCCCTATTTCTTATTTTTTCAAAATACGGTGGAATAAAACTTGGAAGACCTAATGATAAACCCGAGTACTCCTATATTACATGGTTTGCAATGTTATTTAGTGCTGGAATGGGTATTGGTTTAGTCTTCTGGGGAGCTGCAGAGCCCCTTTCCCATTTTCATAATCCTCCATATGGGGATCCTACTACGAGTGATACTGCCAAAACAGCAATGCAATATAGTTTTTTCCACTGGGGATTTCATCCATGGGCGGTATATGCAACTATAGCACTTGCTTTAGCCTATTTTAAATTCAGAAAACATTCCTCAGGATTGGTAAGTGGTATCTTAGTTCCGTTGTTTGGTGAGAGAGGTAAAGAGGTGTGGGGCACAATAGTAGATTTTATCGTTGTATTTGCTACTGTATTCGGAGTCGCCACATCACTTGGTTTTGGAGCGATACAAATTAGTGGTGGATTATCCTTTGTATTTGGGATTGACCAAACGTTTATTTTCCAACTAATGATTATATTAATTGTTACTGTGCTTTATATGCTATCAGCCTCTACCGGATTAAATAAAGGAATTAAGTATTTGTCCAATTCCAATATTGTGCTAGCCTTAGCATTAATGATATTTTTGCTACTTTTAGGTCCGACTACATTTATCCTTAACTTATTTACAACAAGTTTTGGAAACTACATTCAAAATTTACCGAGTATGAGTTTCCGAATGACACCATTTAATGAAGATAATACAGAGTGGATAAAAGGCTGGACAATATTTTATTGGGCATGGTGGATTGCATGGGCACCATTTGTAGGAACCTTTATCGCTCGAGTATCACGTGGAAGAACTATACGCGAATTCGTTCTTGGGGTATTATTAGTCCCTACAATTTTTGGTGCACTTTGGTTTACCGTTTTCGGTGGTTCAGCAATCCATCTAGAATTTTTCCAAGGTAAAGATATATATGGATTTGTTAATAATTTTGGTGAAGAAACAGCTCTATTCGCTGTATTGGAAAATTTCCCCTTTAGCATGTTTATGTCGCTGATTGCAATCTTACTGATCAGTACATTTTTTATTACGTCAGCAGATTCTGCGACCTTTGTATTGGGGATGCAGACAACAGGTGGGAGACTTGATCCACCAAATTCAGTAAAACTTGTTTGGGGAATAATCCAATCGGGGGCTGCTGCCGTATTATTGTGGCAAGGGGGATTAGAAGCATTACAAACAGCATCAATCATTGCTGCCTTCCCCTTTACAATTATTTTGCTATTAATTGTATTTTCTCTTTTAAAGTCATTCAAACAGGAAATAAAAGAGATGGAAATGAGAAGAAAAAATTAGTGTTATCTATATTAAAAAAGTGAAGTCGTCTAATGCGACTTCACTTTTCTCTATTCTTATAGCATATGAATTGGAGTTCCTAATGCAACCTCAGCTGCTTCCATTGTAATCTCACCAAGTGTTGGATGAGCATGGATCGTTAAGGCGATATCTTCAGCAGTCATACCTGCTTCAACCGCTAAACCAATTTCAGAAATCATATCACTAGCGTTAGGACCAGCAATTTGACCACCTAAAACAAGACCATCTTCTTTGCGTGTAACTAATTTTAAGAAGCCGTCTGTATTATTTAATGATAATGCACGACCATTCGCACCGAACGGGAACTTAGCTACTTTTACATTGTAACCTTGTTCTTTTGCTTCTGCTTCAGTTAATCCAACTGATGCAAGCTCAGGCTCAACGAATGCTACTGCTGGCATACCAATGTAGTCAACTTCTGATTTCTCTCCACTAATTGCTTCTGCAGCAACTTTACCTTCATACGAAGCTTTGTGAGCAAGTGGTGCTCCAGGAACAATATCACCAATTGCATAAATGTTTTCAACATTTGTGCGACATTGTTTATCTACTTTCACTAGACCTCTTTCAGTTAATTCAATTCCTACTTGTTCAAGGCCAATTTCACTTGTATTTGGACGACGGCCAACAGTAACTAATACGTAATCAGCTTCTACTACTTCTTCTTTTCCGCTAACTTCATACGTTACTTTAACGCCAGATTTTGTTTCTTCAACACCTTTAGCCATTGCCTCGGTAACAATAGTTGCCCCTTTATTTTTTAGGCGTTTCTTAACGAGTGCAGTCATTTGTTTTTCAAAACCACCAAGGATATCTTTTGCACCCTCAAGGAATACAACTTCAGTACCAAAGTTTGCATAAGCAGTTCCTAACTCCGCTCCAATAAATCCTGTACCGATAACTACTAATTTCTTAGGAACCTCTTTTAATGCTAATGCTGCAGTAGAATCAAGTACACGTTCTGAAAATTTGAACGTTGGAATTTCAATTGGAGAAGAACCAGTTGCAATTATACAGTTTTTAAATGTATAAGTTTGCGAAGATTTTTCATCCATTACTTTCACTGTATTTTTATCTACAAAATACACTTCACCACTTAGAATATCAACTTTATTTCCTTTTAATAAGCCTTCTACACCAGATGTTAATTTATTTACAACAGATGCTTTCCATTCTTGTACTTTCGCAAAATCAAAAGTAACATTTTCAGATTTAATTCCTAAATCTTCATTACCTTTAGCATGAACTACAGAATGACCAGCCTCAATTAAAGCTTTTGAAGGAATACAACCGACATTTAAACATACTCCACCTAGAGCGCCTTTATCTACGATTGTAACTTTTTGACCTAATTGTGCAGCACGAATTGCAGCAACATAACCCCCAGGTCCTGCTCCGACAACTAAAGTGTCTAATTCAATTGGAAAATCTCCTACTACCATAATCCTTACGCCTCCATCATGATTAATTGTGGATCATTTAATAATCGTTTGATTTGATTTAAGGCCATTTGAGCAGTTGCACCATCAACAATACGGTGATCAAAGCTCAAGGAAACTGCAAGCACTGGAGCAATTACTACTTCTCCGTCACGTACAATTGGCTTTTCAGCAATACGGCCAATACCTAAAATTGCTGCCTCTGGGTAATTAATTACAGGAGTAAACCATTGACCACCAGCAGAACCAATATTTGAAATTGTACTTGAAGCGCCTTTCATCTCATCTGGTGCTAGTTTACCATTTCTAGCTTTTTCTGCCAATTCATTAATTTCAGCAGAAATTGCAAAAATTGATTTACGATCCGCATTTTTAACTACTGGAACTAATAAGCCTTTATCAGTATCAGCAGCAATTCCTACATTATAGTAATGTTTTTGTACAATTTCTTCTGTAGCATCATCGATAGACGCATTTAATATAGGATATTGTCTTAAAGCAGATACTAAAGCTTTTACTACATATGGTAAGTAAGTAAGCTTAATACCTTGATCGATTGCAGCTTGCTTAAATTTCTTACGATGTGCAACAAGCTCTGTTACATCTACTTCATCCATTAATGTTACGTGAGGTGCTTTTGTCTTAGAGTTAACCATCGCTTTAGCAATTGCTTTACGAATTGGGCTCATTTTCTCACGAGTTTCTGGGAAGTTTCCTTCTAATACTGGAGCTTTAGTAGCCTTTTCACTAGTTTCAGATACTTCCTCAGCAGTTGCATTAGTAGCTGTAGACGTGCCACCATTTAAGAAATTATCAATATCTTCTTTCGTAACTCGACCATTATTTCCTGAACCTGTAACTTGTTTAATGTTTACATTGTTTTCACGAGCATATTTACGAACAGAAGGCATAGCAATGACACGCTTCGTATCATCAACATCAGTATCTGCTTGAGTATTAGTTGGTGCAGCTTCTGTTTTAGGAGCCTCTGGTTTCGCTTCTTCTTTAGGAGCTTCTTGAGGTTCTTCACTACTAGTATCCTCATAACCCTCTGCATCGAAGGAAATAAGAGTATCTCCCACGATAGCTACTTCTCCTTCTTGAACGTATATCTTTTTAACTGTTCCTTCTACTGGTGAAGGGATTTCTACGACTGCTTTATCATTTTGCACTTCACAAAGAATGTCATCTTCTTTAACTTCTTCGCCCTCTTTTACCATCCATGAAACAATCTCACCTTCGTGGATTCCTTCACCAATATCCGGTAATTTAAATTCAAAAGCCATTTAAATAGCCTCCTTTTACTTTTAGAATTTCACTACTGTGTTTACTTTTTCAATGATGTCGTTATAATTTGGTAACCATACTTCCTCTGCTTCAGAGAATGGGTATACCGTATCTGGTGCAGTAACACGTAATACTGGAGCCTCTAAATGTAAAATTGCTCGTTCTTGAATCTCTGCAACAACATTTGCAGCTATACCAGCTTGGCGTTGAGCTTCTTGAACAACTACAACACGGTTTGTTTTCTTAACTGATTCTAAAATAGTATCTATATCAATTGGTGAAATAGTACGTAAATCGATAACTTCTACATCAATTCCGTTCTTTTCTAGCTCTTCAGCAGCTTTTAATGAAGCATGTACCATTGCGCCGTAAGTTACAATCGTAACATCTTTACCCTCTCGTTTAACGTCTGCTTTTCCTAATTCAATCGTATATTCTCCCTCAGGTACTTCACCACGGAAAGAACGATACAACTTCATGTGTTCTAAATAGATAACTGGGTCATTATCACGGATAGCTGAAATTAATAGACCTTTTGCATCATAAGGAGTAGATGGAATAACTACTTTTAAACCAGGTTGCTGTGCCATTAATCCTTCTAATGAGTCTGCGTGTAATTCTGGAGTGTGAACTCCACCACCAAATGGTGAACGTACAGTAATTGGTGCTGTATGTGTACCTCCAGAACGATAACGCATACGCGCCATTTGACCACTTATTGAATCGATAACTTCATATACAAAGCCGAAGAATTGAATCTCAGGTACAGGACGATATCCTTGTAATGCAAGACCAATTGCAAGACCACCGATTCCAGATTCAGCTAATGGCGTATCAAATACACGATCTTCCCCGAATTCTTTTTGTAGGCCTTCTGTTGCACGGAATACCCCACCATTTTGGCCGACATCTTCACCAAACACTAACACGTTTTCATCGTTTTTTAATTCTACGCGTAGTGCATCAGTGATTGCTTGAATCATTGTCATTTGTGCCATTTTTTACTTCGACTCCTTTGCTTTATACTCTTCCATTTGTTCTACTAAATTATTAGGAAGTGTTTCGAACATATTAGAAATAAAATCAGTTACTTTTTGTTTTGGATATTGATCTGCTTTTTTAATTGCTTCTTTAATATCTTCTTTTGCTTTTTCGATTACTTGATTTTCCTCTTCCTCAGACCATAGTTTCTTACTTTCTAAGAATTTACGGAAACGTACTAGTGGATCTTTTTTCTCCCATTCAGAGTCAAGATCTGCTGAACGGTAACGAGTTGGATCATCACCAGCCATTGTATGTGGACCATAACGATACGTCATAGTTTCGATTAACATTGGTCCTTCACCAGCAACCGCACGTTCACGAGCATGTTTTGTTGCAGCATAAACAGCAAGAACATCCATACCGTCAACCTGAATACCTTCAATACCAGCAGCAACAGCTTTTTGTGCTAAAGTTTTAGCAGCTGTTTGTTTTTCCCTAGGTACAGAAATAGCAAAACCATTGTTTTGTACAATAAAGATATTATTAGCACCATATGCACCAGCAAAGTTCATACCTTCATAGAAGTCGCCTTGAGACGTACCACCGTCACCTGTATAAGTAATTGCTACTGCATTTTTACCTCTCATTTTAAGTCCTAAGCCAACACCAGCAGCTTGAACATACTGAGCACCGATAATGATTTGTGGAGGTAATGCATGAACTCCTTCAGGCATTTGGTTTCCATGGAAGTGTCCTTTAGAGAATAAGAATGCTTGATAAAGTGGAAGTCCATGCCAAATTAACTGTGGCACATCACGATACCCTGGTAAGATAAAATCATCTTTCTCTAATGCAAAATGACTTCCTAATTGTGAAGCCTCTTGCCCTGCAGTAGGAGCATAGAAACCTAGGCGTCCTTGACGATTAAGGGCAATTGAACGTTGATCTAATATACGAGTATAAACCATTCTTCTCATAAGCTCTTTTAAATCTTCATCAGACAAATCTGGCATGTCATCCTTATTGACAATTTTCCCATCTTCATTAAGAATCTGGAACATTTCGAACTGACTTTCAACACTCTCTAAAACGTGTTTCAAAATAGTTCACCTCTTCCTTTCATATATCCTTTTAAATTAATCTTTACTATCCTTCCCAAAAACTAGGAAAATCTGTACCCATTCGCTCATATTTATGCCTGTGTACAAATCGGTTGTAATCTATGATTAGAAACAGCCTTTAAACTGTTACATAAATCTCGCAAAAAATACTGGTACAATTTATGAATACAAGTAAAGTGTAGCTCATCTAATCATATTCGGTCAACTACTTTGCTTTATTAATTTGCACATCTTTGATTATCAGTTCAGTGTTTTGTAAAAAAACTGTTATAGTTAAGCTTCCACTCTGTTATATTTTAAACCAAAAAAATCTCACCGATTATTCGATGAGATTTTTTTGATGTGATGCTGAATACTATTCAACATATTTCACGTTTATTTCTGCTATTTCATAAAAGCTCTTTTTCAACTCGTTATACTTAGAAGTAAATTCATTGAATACACTATTTGCCTCGATTACCTCTTGGTACTTTACATTTACCTTTTCAATTTGAGCTTGTAATTCTTCTTGCTGTAGATCCTCTTTTTTTAGCATTTCATACAATTCTTTTTCGAGTACTAATGATTCATTATAAGCTTTATTCAAATTATCATAGGCTTCAAAGCGATTTTCCATCGTTTCATACATCGCTTTAGCTTTCTCTTTAATTTCTTCATCTTTAATCTCTTCTATGAATTGTTGAGACTTCTCAAATTCTGCACGAGAAGCATCTAAGCTTTCTTTCTCTAAATTAATCTTTTCTGTTCTCTCTTCAATTGAACCTAGTGCTTTATCAGCTAATTCGTTAATCTGATCTAATTCTTCAATGCCAAGTTCAATAATTTGTTTATATAGTTCTTGCTCTTCTTGCTCTAACTTAGTAATATCATCTTGCTGGTCTTTGAAACCTTCTTCTAATTGAACAGCCTCTTCCAAATGATTATATATTTGAGTTTCCGGGCTATTTCCACATCCAGCTAAAAGCAATATTATTCCTAACGAAACAACTACAATAAAATGATTCATCTTCACGTTTAAATCCCCCTAACCTGCTGTATATTTGGCTATGTCGAACTGTTTATTAGTATATCACAAAATAAAATGTTTCATTTTATAAATTTTGAGAGCTTGTCCTATAGTAAAATTATGCCTTATAAATAAATTATATGATAAACTATTTAAATGACTATAACTTAAAATAATTATAGAAACATATAGAGATGGAGTGAACAAAATGCTTACTATGGATGATATCGTACGTGAGGGACATCCTTCATTAAGGCAAGTTGCAGATGAAGTGACATTACCTCCAACAAAAGAAGAGGTTTCTTTATTAAAGGAAATGCTTGAGTTTATACAAAATAGTCAAGATGAAATAATTTGTGCAAAATATAATTTAAGACCAGGTGTCGGTTTAGCTGCTCCCCAATTAGGGATAAACAAAAGAATGATTGCTGTACACTTTGAAGATGGTGATGGAAAATTGTATAGCTATGGTTTATTTAATCCGAAAATTGTAAGTCACTCAGTAGAAAAAGCATTTTTATCCGTAGGTGAGGGTTGCTTATCTGTAGATAGAAATGTAGAGGGATTCGTTCCAAGATATGCCCGTATTACGATAAAGGCTACTGATATCGATGGAAATGAGATTAAAATTCGATTGAAAGATTATGCAGCTATCGTATTCCAGCATGAAATTGATCACCTAAACGGGGTTATGTTTTATGACCATATTAATAAAGAAAATCCTTTCACCATCCCAGAAAACGCAAAATCTATAGAATAATCATTTACAGGCTGATTTGTAATAAGGATCAGCCTGTTTTATACTCCCTTCTATAGACTTATTATCATGCATAGAAATCACCCAAATGTGAAAAATAAACTTAAGATACTGGACCTTGGTATCTCTCTAACGTTCTTATAGCTATCTTTATAAAAATGTTTTTTTAGTAAATCGGTGATTTTTATTTCAATATTTTCAAATCCATACTATACTATAAATAAGAGGGATTGGACGGTAGAATTTTTATATGCTTTTCTTTAATCTTTGGAAAGGAGTGTATGTCCTTATGTTACGTCGCCTAAAAGAAAAGCTAAAGAAGCGTTGGAAAGATTTTTTAGGCCGAGGACGTGTACCAACAACTTTTGGAGAATAAAGAAGAAGTACAGGCAGGGTATAATGATAAGCCAATCTACCGATAATGATATATCTAACATAATCATTCACCTGTCTTTTTGTTAAGAATGCATGTGTACGGATGGTAAAAATACGGAAATAGTAATGATGTACGATAGACTAGAAGTCAATCGTTATATTAAAATGAATGAAATTATATCAGATCTCCGCGTGACGGAGATACTTACATAAAAAGCTTAGGTTCTATTAATTAATAAGATTTCTTTTCTTTTTATGAATTTTTTGAATGGTAAAATTAAAGTTAAAGAGAGAGACAGGAGAGATAAAATGATTTTTAAAGTTATTTATCAAGAATCAAGATTAGAAATACCCGTACGAGAACGCTCTAAAAGCCTTTATATCGAGGCAGACTCTGAAAAAGAAGTGAGACAAAAATTAACTAATCGCAACTATAATATCGAATTTATCCAGCCACTAGATGAAGCACATTTAGCATATGAACAACAATCAGAAGACTTTAAAGTGGAGACTGTCTAGAAGATGAAATTTGTAAAGAATGATCAGGCAGCGGTATTTGCACTAGGTGGTCTAGGTGAAATTGGAAAAAATACATACGGAGTACAATTTCAAGATGAAATAATTCTTATTGATGCTGGAATTAAGTTTCCAGAAGACGAATTACTCGGTATTGATTATGTCATTCCGGATTATACGTATCTAGTGCAAAATCAAGATAAAATTAAAGGCTTAATTGTTACTCATGGTCATGAAGATCATATTGGCGGGATTCCTTATTTACTGCGTGAAATTAATATTCCTATTTACGCAGGTAAGCTTGCGATTGGCTTAATTAGAAATAAGTTAGAAGAACATGGATTACTAAGAAACGCAAAATTAAATACCATTCAAGAAGATGATGTCATTAAATTCCGTAAAACATCTGTTAGCTTTTTCCGTACAACCCATAGCATTCCGGACGCATTTGGTATAGTCGTTAAAACCCCTCCAGGCAATATTGTGCATACTGGAGACTTTAAATTTGACTTTACTCCAGTTGGAGAACCGGCTAACTTAGCAAAAATGGCAGAAATAGGAAAAGAAGGTGTCCTTTGCCTTCTATCTGATAGTACTAATAGTGAAGTACCTGGTTTTACATTGTCTGAAAAAGTTGTAGGAGCAAATATAAGTGATATTTTCAGTCGTGTAACTGGTAGAATTATTTTTGCAACTTTTGCATCGAATATTTATCGTTTACAACAGATGGTTGAAGCTGCAGTTCGCTATAACCGAAAAGTTGCTGTATTTGGTCGTAGTATGGAATCTGCAATAAAGCTTGGTCAAGAACTAGGTTATATTCAGGCTCCTAAGGACACATTTATTGAAGCAAGTGAAATTAATCGCCTACCAGCAAACGAAGTAACAATTCTTTGTACTGGTTCTCAAGGAGAGCCAATGGCGGCATTATCACGTATTGCAAATGGTACACATAGACAAATTCAAATTATCCCTGGCGACACGGTAGTATTTTCTTCTTCACCAATCCCTGGAAATACACTAAGTGTTAGTAAGACTATTAATATGTTATATCGTGCTGGTGCAGAAGTTATTCATGGTAAATTAAATGATATCCACACTTCTGGTCATGGAAGTCAGGAAGAGCAAAAGCTTATGTTACGCTTAATGCAACCGAAATATTTCATGCCAATTCACGGTGAATACCGTATGTTAGTAGAACATACTAAGTTAGCTGAAATGTGTGGCGTTAGCCTAGAAAATTCTTTCGTCATGGATAATGGTGATGTGCTAGCTCTAAGTAAAGATAGTGCTCAAGTTTCTGGAAAGATTCCTTCTGGTTCAGTTTACGTAGACGGAAGTGGTATCGGTGACATCGGTAATATCGTATTACGAGATCGTCGAATTCTTTCTGAAGAAGGACTAGTTATAGTTGTAGTAAGTATTAACATGAAGGAATTCAAGATAGCTGCAGGACCAGACATTATTTCTCGTGGTTTTGTTTATATGCGTGAATCTGAGGATATGATAAACCAAGCACAGAAACTAGTTTCCTCGCACTTGAATAAAGTTATGGAAAGAAAAACAACACAATGGTCTGAAATTAAAAACGAAATTACAGATACGATTGCTCCATTCTTATATGAGAAAACAAAGCGCCGCCCAATGATTTTACCAATCATCATGGAGGTATAATAAAAGAAAGTCTCCATTTAAGGAGACTTTCTTTTATTTTAATTTTTATTTATATTACCTTAATCATCAATCACTAACTGTCTTTCAAAGCGTGCGATGTCTTTATCGGCCCCTACAACTACCAATATATCGTCTTCTGACAATGTGTCATCTGGCGTTGGAGACACATTTATATGTCTCCCCTGTTTAATAGCAACAACAGTACAACCAAATTTCGCACGAATATCTAATTCAATAATTGACTTACCAATCATTTTCTTTCCTGCTTTTACCTCGACTATACTGTGATCATCCGAAAGCTCTAAATAATCAACAATATTATTCGATATGATACTGTGGGCTATTCTTCTTCCCATGTCTCTTTCTGGGTGAACTACTTGATGAGCTCCAATTTTATGTAAGATTTTTGCATGATAATCATTTTGTGCTTTCACGGTAATTCGTTGAACACCTAACTCGACCAATACTACTGTTGTTAAAATACTAGCTTGTATATTATCTCCTATCGCAACAATAACATGGTCAATATTTTTAATACCTAACTCTTTTAGCGTCGTTTCATCTGTTGCATCTGCTATTACTGCATGAGATGCAATATGTTTAAATTGATTTACTCTCTCCTCATTGCGATCAATCGCTAGAACTTCCATCCCTTCACGACTAAGTTCCTGACAAATACTCCCCCCAAATCGACCTAATCCAATTACTGCAAACTCTTTTTTTCTCATTCAAGTTCCTCCATAAAAAACTTCTATACTTTATACTTTAACAATTGTAAGAAAAAGAAGCAATTTCCTTATAGAAAATTACTTCTTTTAAACTTATATTGCATCAAGCATTTGGAACTGAGAACGTACTAAGTGATAGTATTCACCTTTTAGATTCATTAATTCTTCATGATTTCCATTCTCTAATATTTTACCGTTTTCCAATACAAAGATGTTATCTGCTTCTCGAATTGTAGATAGTCTATGTGCAATTATGATAGCTGTTCGTCCATACAACAGTGTTCGTAACGCAGCCTGAATTTTTAATTCTGTCTCTGTATCAATACTAGCGGTAGCTTCATCTAATATAATGATACTTGGATTTGCAAGTAAGGCACGTGCAAAGGACAATAATTGCCTTTCCCCAGCAGAAAGAATATTACCTCTCTCTTCTACTTCTGTTTCGTACCCCTTAGCTAAACGTTTAATAAAATCGTCTGCACCAACAACTTTAGCAGCTTCTTTTACTTCTTCATCACTAGCGTCTGGTCGCCCGAAACGAATATTTTCCATTATGGTACCCGAGAAAATAAACGTATCCTGTAAAACCACACTAATATGTTTACGTAAACTCTTAAGCGATACATCACGTAAATTGTGCCCATCAATTTTTACTTGGCCTTTTGTAGGATCATAGAATCTACTAATTAGATTAGCAATCGTTGATTTACCGCTACCAGTATGACCAACTAATGCAATCGTCTGACCAGCCTTCATTTCTAAAGACACTTCATGCAGCGCAATTCGATCATTATTATAAGAAAATTGTACCTTCTCAAACTCAATATGTCCCTTCATTTCTTCAAAATCATACGGATTTTCTGCTTCATCGACATTTGGTTTTTCATCTAAATACTCAAAAATTCTCTCAGAAGAGGCCATAGCAACAAGTAGTTGATTGTACATCTGACCTAAACGAGAAATCGGATCCCAGAACATCCCTAAAAAGAACGCAAAGGAAATAAATGTACCAACAGCAATACCGCCAGCCTCTGGTCCAAGAATAATTAAATGAGCCCCATAGGCGATTAATATAACGGTTCCGATCGCATTACTCATTTCTACAAAAGGACGAAACATAGCACTCTTTCTCGTAGCATCAATCCAAGCAGAATAAGTATCTGTATTTAATCCATTAAAGAACTCTGTATTTTCTTTTTCTTGTGTAAAGGATTGAGTAATTCGGATACCTTGAATGCTTTCGTTAAGATGTGAATTCATACGAGATTGCTGAATACGTACTTCCTGCCAAGTACGACGAATTTTTCTTCTGAGTACCGTCGTAATATAAAACATAAGCGGCAAGATAACCATTACAGCAATCGCTAACTTAGGACTTAACGTAAATAGTATTGTAACAATACCAAGTAATGTAACGATATCCATTAATAAATTGATTATTCCATTTGAAAACAAATCTTGTAAGGAGTTTGTATCATTCATAATACGAACCAAAATGGAACCCGCTGACCTTTTATCAAAGAAATTATTTGATAACCCTTGTACGTGGGTAAATAAATGCTGTCTCAAATCGTAAATTACATTTTGACCTAATAAGTTTACCCATTTTATTCTTAAATAGTTTGCTACGTAACTTAATAAGTAAAGAACTGCGATTATAATAACGAGATTAATTAAAAGCTTTGTGTCTTTATTTGCAATCGCAACATCAAATGCTGCCTTACCAATTAAAATTGGAATTGCTAATCGGATAGCTGTTGAAACTACCATAGCAATAATTGCACCTAGCAAATATGTCTTTGTATATGGTTTTAAATATACAAGTAAACGCCATATTTGTTTCCAGTTAAAGGGCTTTTCTATTGCTTGATCAACTGTATAATAAAATCGTTTTAAATGTCTTTTTTCAGGAGTACTGTTTATTTTACTTGCCATCCATATCCCCCCTTAGTTCACAGCATTCATGATCGTATCATGATCCTGATATTGAATATCATAAATTCGTTTATATGCACCATTTAATTTTAATAACTCATCATGACTACCTCGCTCCACAACTTCCCCATCATCTAATACAATTATTTCGTCTGCATGTTTTAGAGAGGAAATTCGGTGAGCAATAATAAATGATGTACGTCCCTTCATAACTTCCTTTAGTGCCTTTTGAATACGGAACTCTGTTTCCATATCAACTGCTGAAGTAGCATCATCTAATACTAGAATACTAGGATCAACACATATAGCACGCGCGATTGCTATACGCTGCTTTTGACCACCAGATAATCCCATACCTCTTTCACCTAATAAGGTGTCATATCCTTTTGGCATTTCCATAATAAAGTCATGTGCTTGTGCACGTTTAGCAGCATCCATAATCTGCTCATCTGTGGCATCTGGATTACCATATGCAATATTTTCACGAATTGTAGTAGAGAATAGGAATGACTCTTGTAGTACAAATCCAATATGATTTCTTAAAGTTTTTAAATCATAATCTTGTACTGGTCTTCCATCTACTAATACTTCTCCACTTTCCGGCTCGTAAAATCGTGTAATTAATTGTGTAACACTTGTTTTACCTGAACCTGTTCCTCCAATTAACCCAATTGTCTTTCCTGGAGGAGCATCAAAGCTAATATTTTTAAGTGCAGAATCATCATCTTTTGTATAGGTTAACGTAACATTATTAAATGTTACATGACCTTTAATGGATCCTTTAGTAGCATTTTCCTTCATTACGATATCTTCATTTTCCTCTAAAATTTCTCGAAGTCTTTCACCTGATGCTTTAGCTTGTGAGAACATATTAATGACATAACCAACATTCATTAAAGGTCCCATGATATACCAAACGAGACTGAAGAAAGCTAGTAATTCCCCAGGATTCAAACTGTCATTTATAACTAAATAACCACCAAAAGCTAAAAGCGCAACAGCACAGACATTCCCTATGAATTCCATTAGTGGAAAATATTTTGCCCAAAGTTCTGACGTTTTAATGTAATTTTGACGGTAATCCTTATTGCTAGTGGAGAATCTTCCAATTTCAAAGTCTTCTCTTGATAATGATTTTACAGTCTGCATTCCACTAATATTCTCTTGTACCCTTGTATTTAATTTACCAAAAGATTTACGAATTCCTCTAAAAGCGACGTGAGCTACTTTCTCGAATCGAAATGCTACGATGATTAGGAAAGGCATAGCTGCCATAGTCACTAGTGTAAGTGGCACCGAGTAATAAAACATAACACTTAAACTTATACCAATAAGTAAAATAATTCTTATCAATTCAGAAAATCCAAATGATAAGAAAAAGCGAAACCCTTCTACGTCAGCTGTTAAGCGTGACATAATATCTCCTGTTTTAGCGTTATCGTAATATTTAAACGATAATACTTGTAGTTTCTTATAAAGGGCATCACGTAATTCATATACGGTACTTACACCGAAACGGTCTCCTAAAAACTGATGATAAAATGTTGCAATTCCTTTAATAAGCATTAGAACAACAAAAACTGAAGCAATATATGGTATCAATTCGTATTTCTCTTCTGCTACTACTTCATCAATCGTTAACTGTAAAATGATAGGATACACAACCGTAATAACCGTTACAAAAAACAAGAAAAATAATGATCCAAAGAAGTATTTTCTATAAGGCCAGTAAAATTGTTTGAGCTTTTTAAATGTATCCATACATTCCCCTCCCCCTGAAGTTAATTTCTTTCACGTAATTACTAATATAACGGTTTCCGAAATAAATTACCATATCTTTTTTCAAAATTTATTAAAAAATTTTCTAAAGTTAAAAATCCCAAAAAGATGGCCCCTTAAAAAGGAGCCTCTATTACATGCTTTAACTTAATTTTTCATTTACCATTTGCGCAATTTCTTCCGCATACTGTCCACTAGCGTTTATTACTGGTCCTGCGATACTAGTGTCTGACATACCCATCACGTCTTTGTCTAACCCTGAAATAACACAGCAATCACAATGTGCAGTGTCTGCTTCTGATTTCAATTCAATAACTTCATGACCCATTGCAAGTAATGCCTCTTTTACATCTGTTAGGGATTCTTCTACCCCGATTCTAGCCATTTTCTTCACTCCTCTACGTATGCAAATTTACATCATTAGTTTTACCGAAAGTGAAGAAGATATGCGGGGTTATATTTTTCCAGATACTGTTTGTAAGAGCTGAATTACCGTCTTAGCTCCAACTTCTAGCGACTCTTCTTTAGGACTTAGCTTGGCATTATGTAAACCGTATGGTGAATCAACACCTAGCCAAAACATGAAACCAGGAATCTCCTTTAACATAAATCCAAAGTCTTCACCAGTCATTGCTTTCTTCGCTTCAACAAAATGAACTTCACTTTTCTCCAACATATCTTGAAACAATTTAACAAACCGTTCGTCATTAGATACTTGATAATAATTAGAACCATAGTCTATATTAATTTTACAATCATGACTAATCTCAAATCCACGAGAAATATTCTCTAATTTTTGTTTTACTATTGTCATAACGTCAGGGTTTAAGGTTCTAATCGTCCCTTCAAGTCTTGCAGTTTCACTAATTGCATTTTGGACATGTCCACTTGTCATTTTACCTATTGTTACAACTGCACTATCTAGCGGATCAATTGTACGTGACACTATTTCTTGTACTTGAGAAATAAAACTCCCAGCAGCTACAGCCATATCTTTCGTCAAATGAGGATAAGCAGCATGCCCACCTTTCCCGATAAAATCGATAAATAATTCACTTGTATTAGCAAATAGTAAGCCTGGCTTTGTTGCTATTGTTCCTACCGGATATTCAGGTGCAATGTGTAAAGCGAAGATACAATCTGGTTTCCACCTTATAAAAGCTTCTGATTGCATCATTGGTAAAGCGCCACCTGGCCCTTCTTCAGCAGGTTGGAAAATAAATAACACATCATCTTGTAGTGGATGATCAACTACATGTTTTAAAGCAGATAAAGCAATTGTCATATGAATGTCATGTCCACATGCATGCATATTTCCATCATGTAGAGAAGAAAACTCATATCCAGTTAACTCCTGTATAGGTAATCCATCAATATCTGTTCGGTAACCTATTATTTTTTTCGGATTTAATCCTTGTACCTTAACAAGAATGCCTGTTTTCCAAGTTTCGATTTCTACTCGATTAGTTGCAATATCCTTAATAAATTGTAATAAATAGTCCTGTGTTTTAAATTCTTGAAAGCCCAATTCCGGGATTCGGTGTAAGTCTCTACGTATTTCTATTAATTTTGCAAGTTCCATTTTTGTGCTCCCTTGCTTTTAATTATCTAATTTACGTAGCTCTTCTACTATTTCTGTCTTAGCCTTTGTTCCTTCATCAATTTCTTTTAATACTCTTGCTGGAGTACCAGCAACTAAAGTGTATGGCTCAACATCTTTTGTTACAACTGCACCAGCTGCTACGATTGCACCTTTACCAACAGTTACACCTTCTAATACAACTACATTTGCACCAATTACGACATCATCTTCTACTATTACAGGTTTGGCAGATGGTGGTTCAATTACTCCTGCTAAAACAGTACCTGCACCAATATGACAATTTTTCCCTACTGTTGCTCTTCCACCTAATACAGCGTTCATATCAATCATCGAGCCCTCACCAATTACAGCACCGATATTAATCATCGCTCCCATCATAATAACTACTCCATCACCAATTTCTACTTGATCTCGGATTACTGCGCCAGGTTCAATTCTTGCATTAATATTTTTTAAATCTAATAAAGGAATTGCTGAGTTTCGGCGGTCATTTTCTATGGCATAATCTGAAATCATTGTTTCGTTTTCTTTAAGAAAACTAGAAACTTCATCCCATTCACCAAATAAAACACCACTTTTGTCCTCTACAAAGGCTTGAATTGCTCCATAAGATAATGAGCTTAAATTATTTCCTTTTATGTAAACCTTAACAGGTGTACTTTTCTTACTGTTTGAAATAAAATTAATAATTTCTTTGGCATCCATCATTTTCATGGTAAAGCCCCCTCATAATTTTTATAATTTTCACTTTATCAAACTGTTTGCTTTTGAGCAATTAAAATATAAAAAAACCTTTGCAACGTTGTGCAAAGGATATTAGCTTTAGTTCTGTTTATTTTTCCCTGAATAAATATCTTTTCTGATTTCCTTTAGAATAGCTCTTCTAGTTAGAATACCATCAAAATAGCCAGCTTCATCTACAACACAAACAAACGGATAATCAATTAATGCTTTTAGTCCATCAATTAATGTATCACCCTTTAATAGTCTTGGAATGTCAGTGACCATGACATCTTGCACTTGTAACTCTGATAATCTATCCATTTCAAAACGCTCAAGTCCTAAGATTTCATTTAATATTTTTGTTTTTCCAATAGTGCCCTCTAATTTGTATGCAGAGTCCAATACAGGAACTGCTGAATATCCAGATTTAACTAAGACTAATAGAGCGTGCTCTAATGGATTGTTCAATTGTACATGGGCAACTTTTTCAGAGGGAATCATCATATCTTGAACAGTTAATGTTGTTAATTCCCGATCTTGCAACAAACTCATTATACCCACTCCTTTTATAAACTTCATAAAATCATACATGAAGGGGCGAACATTACTACCTATAATTAGTGTAACATATTTACGTGTATTTTAGCATGTACAACATCTATTGAATATAAAGAAAAAACGTTATAATATAATTTATAATATGAACATATGCTCATATTCTGAAATGAGGTGCATTTTAATGGAATATACATCAATTAATCAAGCAGTCATAGAACAAGTGTCTCTAACGTTTAAAGCACTTTCCGATCCAACTCGAATAAGGATTTTACACTTGCTTTTTAACCGTGAGTGTTCCGTGACAGAGATTGCGGAAACATTAGACATGCAACAATCCACTATTTCACATCAGCTAGCATATCTAAAACAACTACGATTAGTAAAAAGTCGTAGAGAAAAGAACAAGTATTATTATACGATTGACGATTACCATGTCATGAATTTATTAGAACAGACTATAAATCATGCGAAACATACGAATGGAGGAGTATAATGGGACACCACCACGATCATAGTCATCAACATGGTCATCATCACCATACATCGAATAAACGAGTATTATTAATAAGTTTTATTGCCATATTCACTTTTATGATAGTGGAGGCAATCGGTGGATTCCTTACTAATAGTTTGGCTTTACTTTCCGATGCTGGCCATATGTTAAGTGATGCGGCAGCATTAGGATTAAGTTTACTTGCATTTAAAATCGGCGAACGCCAAGCCACTAAAGAGAAGACCTTTGGTTATAAGCGTTTTGAAATTATCGCGGCATTTATAAATGGTGTTACGTTAATTTTTATTTCCATCTATATATTCTATGAAGCAATAACTCGTTTTGTTGAACCAGAGCAAGTAGATTCTAGAATGATTTTTATCGCAGTATTAGGACTACTTGTCAATGTCGGTGTAGCTATTTTACTGATAAAAGGTGGTTCAAAAGAAAATTTAAATATTAAAAGTGCCTTATTACATGTAGTTGGAGATGTATTGGGATCTTTAGGTGCAATTATAGCTGGATTGTTAATTCTAGGATTTAATTGGTACTTAGCAGACCCAATCGCTAGTATCATTGTTGCAGTACTTATCATCATTTCTGGATATCGAATAACAAAGGATTCTTTACATGTGCTAATGGAAGGAAAACCCAATCATCTTCAACCAGGTGAAATTATGGAGGAGTTATTAAAGATTGAGGGAGTAATCAATGTTCATGACTTGCATATCTGGTCAATAACAACTGAGTTACCAATGCTAAGCTGTCATATTGTAGTTGAGGAAGATATTGACCGTGACAAACTGATACAAATAGGAAATGACGTACTTATAAACACATTTCACATTAGCCATTGTACCCTACAAATCGAAGGAAAAAACATATCCACACACACGTGTAATCATTGTAACTAATTTATAAGTAGCATATAAGTAATTTTATTAAATGCATATATAGCCCCGGAGATATATTTTCCAACTATATTTCTGGGGCAAAATGATAATAAAAAACACTTGCCTACTTCTTCTTTTTTAGAATGGGAACTTATTAAGCCATTGGCCACCATCCATCGTAACGACTTCACCATTTATATAAGATGCCTTATCTGACAATAAAAAGTAGGCAAGTTCTGCTATTTCTTCAGGCTGTCCTAATCGTTTTAATGGAACTGATTCCAGAGTACGTTTCGCAGCCTCTTCAGATAAGAATAGCTTTTCAGCTCCTCCGGTCCTTTCGATTGGCCCTGGTGCTATCGCATTAACACGAATACCGTATTTTGTCCCCCATTCTACTGCTAATGTTCTAGTCATATTGAGAACTCCAGCTTTTGCAGCTGAAGAATGTATAACTCCTGCACCAGCATTCCATGCATAAGTTGCTACGATATTGATAATAGATCCTTTAATTTTTTCCTCAATCCAGTACTTTCCTACCTCTCTGCTACAATAAAACGTTCCATTTAACACTATATCAATTACGGAATTCCACCCATTCACAGATAGCTCTTCAGCTGGAACAATAAAATTACCTGCAGCATTATTTACTAAATAATCTATTCTACCAAAATGATTTATTGTATCATTTACCATTCTCTCTACATCTTCAGGCTTTCGGACATCCATTGGTACGATAAGAAATTCCCCAGTTGCTGTCTCTAATAATTCTTTACGAACTTCTTCTAGTTTATCTTTTTTTCTACCAGTTAGAACAACATTCCATCCTTCGTCAGCAAACTTTTTCGCCATGTACTTTCCCATTCCACTTGAACTTCCTGTAACGATAACTATTTTTTCATCCATATTTTCTCCTCCTAAAACTCTTACTAACTTCATACTATTTATATTTATTAAAAAAGTCAAAAAATCATTTCACTAGCCATAAACTCATAATGTACTAATAGGTTATGTATGCTATAATTTAAAAACATTATGGTTCACGAAGGTGAAAGTATGAATAGAAGATCTTTTTTAAAAAAACTATTAGGTAGCTCCCTCACTTTATTTGGTATTAGTGGTGGCACTTACTATTATGCTAGAAATATTGAACCTAATATGCTTACGATTAATAAGGAAATAATTCAATCTCCTAAAATACCAGCTTCATTTAATAATTTTAAGATAGTTCAATTTTCTGATACACATATAGGTTTCCACTATACGTTGGAACAATTTCAATCGCTTGTAACGACAATAAATTCGCTAGAGCCTGAGTTAATTGTGTTTACTGGTGACTTAGTAGATAAGCCTAATCAGTATAGCTGGAATCCAAATCTTACTAACCTACTGGCTAAATTACACGCACCAAGAGGGAAATTTTGGGTATATGGCAATCATGATCATGGTGGATATGGGACTGAAATTGTTTATGAGGTTATGAGACAAGCTAATTTTAAACTGTTAAAAAACAGCCATCATGTTATAGAGGAAAATGTAGATCGCCTCATTTTAGCAGGTATAGATGATGTGATGCTAGGACGCCCCAACATTGAAAAGGCGTTAAAAAATACAAATCCTGACCTATTTACGATACTTATGGCACATGAGCCAGACTTTGCCGACATTTCACAAGAGTTCCCAATCGATATACAATTATCCGGTCATAGCCATGGCGGACAAGTTAGATTTCCTTTTGTAGGCCACCTATATACTCCTCCATTCGCGGAAAAATATGTAGATGGAAAATACACATTTGACTCTAACAAGCTCGACTTATATGTAAGTAAAGGAATTGGTACGACAAGACTTCCATACCGCTTTCTTTGTAAGCCTGAAATTACTCTTTTTACGTTAAAATCTCAATAATCATGCTCTCATAAACGGGCTTACGCATACATTGTTATAAGTCGTTTTGTAAAGGAGAGTTTGACTTGAGTACTAATTCACCATATACCGATTACAATCCAATCAGCATAAATAACCAATATGATGAACGAGTGTTTCCAATTGTACCATTCCTAACCGGACTCGTAGTTGGGCCATTATTATATCAAGCTTTCAATCCATACTATGGGTATCCTTACCCCCTTCCCTACCCAGTACCTATACCATACTATTACAACTACAGTTATGGGTCTGATTATACAAGGAATTAGGAGAAGTCCACTTAGGCTTCTCTTTCTATTTGTAAAATTTTATTCATAGTTTTAATCTAACTTACATGTTAAAATATACAAGGAATCTACTTACATAATGTGGAGGCAATATAAATGTATAAAAAATTACTATTCTTACTAGTATTTGGGCTAATACTAATACTAGCTGCATGTAGCAGTACGAAAAGTGAAGGTGACTTCTCTTATAAAGTTGAAGATTTCAACTATACTAACCAAAACGGTGACCTAGTTAGTAAGAGTGATCTGGAAGGGAAAGTTTGGATTGCGGATTTCATCTATACTACTTGTGAAACAGAGTGCCCGCAAATGACATACAATAAGCAAAAAATTGAAAGAGCTTTACAGGATGAAGGAATTGACGATGTGGAATTTGTATCGTTTAGTATTGATCCAGAAAATGATACACCAGAAGTTTTAAAAGAATATGGAGAAGTTCGAGGAATTGAATTTGATAAGGACAATTGGACATTTTTGACTGGTTACGATTTTGACACCATCAAAGAATTTGCCGTTACATCTTTTAAAACTCCCGTTGAACAAATGCAGGATGACTCATTAGCCCATGGAGTATCTTTAACAATAGTGAACCAAGAAGGTAATGCTATAAAAAGATATAATGGACTATATTTAACGGAAGAGCAAATAACAGAAATTGTAGAATTTATTGATGGGTTACTATAAGAAGTCTATTTTACGGCTTCTTATTTTTTTAATTATTATTTGAAAGTGGACAAGCTTTGAGATACTATTAATACATATACTTAAGAATAAGGAGGTTTATTAATGCCAAGTAGTGAAACAGTTTCCTTAAGTGATTTAGCTAGAGCGATCTATACTGTGAACCGTCACGCCAAAACTGCTCCAGAACCACAACATTTATATTTTATTAAAAAGGAAACAATTAAACGATTACTAAAGGAAAAACGCGCTAAGAAGATTGGTTTACATTTCTCCGAGCATCCGAAGCTTAGTAACCAACATTCAACCCTCTTAGTTAAGGTGGATGACTATTACTTTCACATCCCTCCAACGAAGGAAGACTTCCAAGAACTTAAACATTTAGGATCACTCGATCAAAATTATCGAAATCCCCAAACAAAAATGTCATTATCACAAGCGAAGAAATTAATCTATCAGTATATAGACTATAAACCTGTAAATAAGAAAACAATAAGGAAAACTACATCTTCTTATTTTACACCATCATCTCTTGGAAAAATGGACTGGCCACCACGTAAAACTTATCGTTAAAAAGTAGTCTCATCAACTAGTATTGGTGAGACTTTTTTATATTCTTCCTCCTTCTACTCCATTGTTTAAATAAATGCGTAATACATAAACCAAAACCAAAAATTGCTAACGCCTGTAATGATAATTTTAATAATTGATATGTCATCACATCTATTTTTCCAACTAATAAAACTACCGAAAAAAAGATGACAATAAATATTAAAGCACTGAGTAAGTAGCTTACAAGTCTTTCTGATTTTAACGATAATAATATCAACGTAATTGGTCGGATTATGAAATAACATCCAACTATCCCAAGAAATATTACGAAGACAAAAAATAATTCCTGAGGCATTCCTAAAGATTGTAATTGTGAAAGTTTAATCCAGTTCACTATCCCAATGTATTCTATTATCATTTTCATCACCTCATTCTTTCTTAACATCCATTGTGAACGAACTTTATTAAAACTATACTAACATCTGGTCATATAACTAATATTTCTATAAATTTGCTATAATTTATATATACCTAAAAAAACTTGGAGGAAAAACCGTGGATCATTTATTAAATCACCGAGTTAAGACGATTGAAATATCAGGGATAAGAAAGTTTTTTAATTTGGTTGCTGATGAAAAAGATATTGTTTCCCTTACTATCGGGCAACCAGATTTCCACACCCCCGAACATATTAAAGATGCTACTACAAGAGCTCTTTATGAAAACAAAACAACATATACGAATAATGCGGGTATTATCGAACTAAGGAAGGCTATAGCCAAACTATATGAAACGAAGTATAATGTTAGTTTCCATCCGGAAAAAGAGATTATTGTTACAACTGGTGCATCCCAAGGGATTGATATTGTTTTTCGTACAATATTAAACGATGGAGATGAGGTCATTCTACCTGCTCCGATTTATCCTGGTTATGAACCATTGATTACATTAGCAGGTGCTAAACCAATCCATGTTGATACAACTAACCATCACTTTAAATTAACTGGTGATTTGTTAGCATCAGCTATTACAGACAAAACAAAGTGTGTCGTGCTTCCCTATCCTTCTAATCCGACCGGGGCTTCTTTCACTAAATCGGAGTTAAAAGAACTAGTACACGTATTAAAAGATAAAAATATTTTCATACTAGCAGATGAAATCTATAGTGAATTAATTTATGACTTTCAACACACTTCTATTTCTAGCTTTCCAGAAGTTAATAACCGTACGATTGTGATTAATGGCTTATCAAAGTCTCATTCTATGACCGGTTTTAGAATTGGCTATGTACTAGCCCCTGAATGGATTTCAACCCATATGTTAAAAGTGCATCAGTATAATGTATCCTGTGCCACTTCGATTAGTCAATATGCTGCTTTAGAAGCTTTAACCAATGGATTAGATGATTCAAAAAAAATGCGGGATACTTATATTAGAAGAAGAGATTTTGTATATGATCGTTTAATTAGAATGGGGCTTTCCGTTAATAAGCCGAACGGTGCGTTTTACCTATTCCCTAAATTTTCTAAACCAGGAATGTCTTCTTTAGAATTTGGTATTGATTTAGTAAAAAAAGGGAAAGTTGCTTTAGTTCCTGGGGGAAGCTTTACTCAAATCGGCGAGGAGTATATGAGATTATCTTATGCGTACAGTCATGATACTTTAGAAAAAGGACTTGATCGCATTGAGGAGTATTATACTAAATATTATTTAGGCTAGTTTAGATGGGATATTCATCAAGTAGGATATCCCTCCTATTAGCCATATGATAGTTAAGTATTTCTCTTTTTCCTAGTTTTAAATTCTTCTGATTTCAGTTTTTCATAGATATTTAACAATCGATCTAATTCTTGACTTAGTGTTATAGATTCTAAACTTGCTATACCTTTAGTTAATGCAACATTACTCATTTCATTCCTTAAATTTTCTATATCTTTGAGGAGCTTGCCCGTATCGCACATAAATAGATTACAATACCTCCTTTACTATTTATATTAATTTAGCATAGATAATGATTTTTTCACAAATTATTTTTTATACTTTTTTCTAAATGTGAATAAAATTTTACCTTAATAGCATTTATTATTGTTATAATAATAATATAATAATTTTTAATAGAACTTTTTAACACTGAAAGGAATGTCTTCTTTGGCCGAAGTAAAACAAAAAAATGAATGGGTTGAATGGGGTAAAGCAATCATCATCGCCATCATTCTTGCTTTTATACTACGCACGTTTATTTTTGCAACATCAATAGTTGAGGGTGATAGTATGGACCCTACTCTTCAAGATGGAGAGCGGGTTATATTTAATAAAATCGTTTATATTATTGATGAACCTAATAGAGGAGACATTGTAATTATTCATCGACCAGAGAAAAATTACGTTAAGCGAATTATTGGTCTACCTGGTGAAACAATTGAGATAAGAAACCATAAGTTATATATCAATAATGAACTTTACAAACAAACATTTTTAACAGAAGATGCTAAAAATCATACCGGTAACTATGGGCCGATTACGGTACCTAAAGGAAGATATTTTGTAATGGGGGATAACCGGTCCATTAGTAAAGATTCTAGGAATGGTTTAGGTTTTATCATGGAGGATGAAATAATCGGGAAATCAGAGTTTGTCTTTTATCCATTTAGTGAAATGGCAAAAACACGATAAATCTCAATTTGTACTAATATAGGTTGTCTTTTTAGATTCCATCATAAAAAGACAACCTTTTTGATTTTATTTTTCATTATCAAAAACACAACTACCGATAAAGAACAAAAGAATTACAAAGCAAAGAATAGCAAATGCTGTTTCAAACATGATGCGGCACCTCCTAGCAATATTATATGTATTATTTCACTATTTTTAAAATACTACTAACCCTATATATCATACCACAAGTCATCCTCAAATAAAGAGAAATGTGTTAAGATAGAAGTAAAAATAATGACGAAAATTAACGAATGAATAAAGAAAGCAGGTGAATACTTTGTTACATTGTCCAAAATGCGGCTCCTATGTTAAAGAAGAAGAATTATATTGTGTAAGCTGTGGTGTAGAGCTGCCAAAAGATATTCACTTACGTTCCAATAATAAAAGAAAATTTAATAGATTATGGTTTATACCAATTATTACCTTCGTAATAGTATTATTTGCTATTAATCTCTTTTATAATTTTTTACAAAATCAATCTGATCAAGCATTAAAACGTTATGAATTAGGTGAGAAAAGTCTTGAAGTAGGAGATTATAAGTCTGCAAATGAATATTTCACCCTAGCATTAAAAGCAAAGCCTAATTTCATACAAGGCAAAATTGCTCAAGACTTTATTCAAAAGACAGCATCTGTCAAAGCCCTTTTAGAAGAAGCAAATCAAAATCTGGAAAATCAGGAATTTCAATCTGCACTAACTAAATTAAATAATGCAGAGTCTCTCTTGACTAATTTTAATGGTGAAGCAATCACTCATTTAGTAGATGAAATTGTTTTATATCGAAATACTGTTAAAACCAAACAATTAAAAAGTTTACTTGAACAAAATCCATCAATTGATGAGTTAAAGGTTTTGCTTTGGGAAGCTGATGCTATAAACAATAATGAGGCAACACAAATTATGGAAAATATACGTAATCAAATAGTAGACTTCGTTTTTACGAAAGCAAGTGAACAATTATCTGAAAATCAGTTTAGTGATGCCTTATTAATAGTAGAAGATGGGCTAAAGTATGCACCAAATTCAGAAAAACTTCTAAGTCTTAAAACAACAATAGAAAAGGAAAAAGTATCTTTTGAGATTACACAACAACAACGTATACAACAGGCTATTGATACAGCTGAAGAAGAACGGGAAATGAA
Organism: Ornithinibacillus jepli; assembly: GCF_047228935.1. Taxonomy (NCBI): domain Bacteria; kingdom Bacillati; phylum Bacillota; class Bacilli; order Caryophanales; family Bacillaceae; genus Ornithinibacillus; species Ornithinibacillus jepli. The sequence continues at coordinate 692,004 of NZ_JBFEGG010000001.1, read as the reverse complement.
TGAAAACGACGCTATCGAACTTATTTCAGTTAAATTAGAAAATGATAATCAAGGTAATATAGTAGTAAAAGGTGAAGTAAAAAGTGTTGCAACGATTCCCGTTAGTTCTATTCAAGTAGAATATTCCTTACTTACAAATGAAAACGAATTTCTTACAAATAGTGTTTATGTATACCCAGATACTTTGTATCCTAATGAAAATGGAAAGTTCGAATTTACGCATTATGATATAAATCAAAATGTGAAGAAAATCGATGTCAATGTAAATAAGGTTACTTGGTATACAAATTATTAAGCAATCTATTGGAGTGAAAACATGTCACATAATAAACTTAAGCTTCCGATTATTCTTTCGATTGCCATCGTTCTAATTGGAATAGCAAGTTCTATCTACCTTTATATCACTTGGAAATCAGACAATTTAACAGTAAGTAATCCGATGATAAATCAGGTACAGTCAGATAATAATTCAGTTGACTTAAAAACGATTGTTCACGAAGCAGAAAAAAATGTTGTACAAATCGAGGCTAATAATGATTATGAAACATTAACTGGCTCAGGATTTTTATTTAATGAGAAAGGCGATATTATAACTAATGCGCATGTGATTAAAGAAGCAGAAACGATCTATGTTCGTACCGCCAATGCCCGTGTCTACCCTGCTGCAGTAATTGGTATTGGTGAGGAAACAGATGTAGCTGTTATTCGGGTACCACAGCTTGCTGGACAAAGTGGCTTGTCCATTGAAAGAGGTAATTTATCCGAAATCGGCGATGAAGTGATTGCATTAGGAAGCCCCCATGGGTTTCAAAACACTGTTACATTAGGCATTATCTCTGGTACCGAACGTAATTTCAATGTAGATGGTTATGATTATAAAAACGCTTATCAAATTTCAGCACCTATTACACACGGTAATAGTGGTGGTCCATTAATTAACCGTAATACAGGTAATGTAATCGGCATAAACTCTGTTGGTACGCAGGATGGCACAATAGGATTTAGTATTCCGATAATAGATGTTATTCAAGAAATAGAAATTTGGTCTAAAGAAGCGCAAAATAGTCAGCTGACATTTACTAGCACGGAAGATTTATTAAGTACTATTGATCCAGATCAAATGACTCAAGATGCAGAATATGTAATGGAATATTTTTTAGATAGTATTATTATTCGAGATTATGTTGCAGCCTATTCTCTATTAGGAGATTCCCTTCAATCTGAAAACTCTTATTCAAGTTTTCGTGAAGATTATATCCAAGTGGTAGATATAAAATATAAGCATGAATCAACTACTATTATCGACAGTAACTACGCTTCTGTTTTGGTGGATGTTACATTAACGAAAAAAAAGCCAAATGAGGAAGAACAAATTGAAGAAAATATTCAATACGAGTTTACCGTTGGCTATGAAAATGATCAATTAAAAATTATTAGTATTAATGATAAAAAGCAATAAATACAAAAGCCTCCTGAATGATGTAGTACTTATATCGTTCAAGGGGCTTCTATTTTTTAAGATAAAAAGTCTGTTAATTGCTTAGGTGGTAATGGTCTACTAAACAAGTAACCTTGCATTTCATCACATCGTTCATTTGTAAGAAATTTCAATTGTTCCACCGTTTCAACACCTTCTGCAATTACCTTCATATTTAATGAATGGGACATATGGATAATTGATTTTACTATAGCTCGATTTTCTTTTTTTTGCTCATTTAAAAACATTTTATCAATCTTCAATTTTGTAATAGGAAAAACACTTAAATACTTAAATGATGAATATCCTGTTCCAAAATCATCGATTGACACTAAAACACCTAACTCTCGAAGTGAATGTAATGTTTCTATTATTTCCTCCTCATTTGACATTGCCATTCTTTCGGTAATCTCAAGTTCTAAATAATGAGGAGCTAAACCAGTTTCGTCTAGAATGTCTTTTATCTTATCAACTAAGTTCCGGTGATAAAATTGTTTCGCTGATAAATTAACGCTAACTGTTATTGGTCTAAAACCTTTATCCTGCCACTCTTTATTTTGACGGCAAGCTTCAGAAATTACCCAATCACCAATTTCAATAATTAATCCTGTTTTTTCGGCTAACGGAATAAACTCTAAAGGACTTATGAACCCTCTTTCAGGGTGATTCCAGCGTATTAGTGCCTCTAATCCTACAACCTCATTTTTTACTAAATCTTTTTGAGGTTGATAATAAAGTTCAAACTGCCCTTCCTTCATTGCTCTTCTCATTTCCACTTCCATCGTTAACATAGATTTAAAGTTCTCAGAAATTGATGATTCAAAGATATTGTAATAATTCCGATGTTTTTCTTTTATTACATACATTGCAGAATCAGCATGTTTAATTAAATCTGAAGCAGTTAAACCATTTTCTGGAAAGATACTAATCCCAATACTAACTGTTGTATAAACTTCATAACTATCAATAGTTATAGGCTTTTCAAATTCCTCAATCAACTTTTCAGCTAATTGAATTGCTTCATCTTTTGTAGTATTACGTCCTAGTATTAAAAATTCGTCTCCACTCATTCTAGCTATAAATGTATCCACTTGTTGAAACAGCTTTAAACGTCCTGCACAAGCTTGCAACAGTTTATCTCCAAATGCATATCCTAATGTGTCATTTATTTCTTTAAAATAGTCTATATCTAAAAAGAATACTGCAATCTGTTCCTTATGTTCATTTGCTTGAACGATAGCTTCTTTTAACACTTTATTAAAAAAATTCCGGTTTGGTAAATCTGTTAACTCATCATAATACGCCATATATTCTATTTTGTGTTCGTTTTCAATGCGTTCAGTTATATCCTTTACACTAGCAGCACGAACAATCTTTCCATTTTTATAATAAGGATATTCTACTATTTCAATATAAAACAATGTACCATCTTTTCGGACACCTTTTAATTCCAATATACCATTAATTGCAACCGAATCATTATCCATTAATTTTTTATAACTTTTGGGTTCGATTAATTGTTCCATCGTTTGAACTTTTAAATCTTCCAAAGTATACCCGAACATTGAAGCCAATGTTTCATCACAATCAATAATTTCCGACTTATTATATAGCACTATACCTTCAACAGAACTATTTGATATTTGGTTAATGTACCGTTTAATCTCATCTGCTCGATTACGAATCGATAATTCATCTAAAATTAAGCAATACACGCCCTCTTTTATCTGACGTGACTTGACTTCTAATAATTTTTTGTTTTCTATTTTCAATTCCATTAACAAGTGAGTTTGACTAGCATCTAACAATAAATGAAAATCTAAAAACTTATCAATTGATTGACCAGTAACTTGTTCTACATTTAATAAAGAACAAGCCTTTTCGTTACAATCTATAATCATTCCATCCTCACGTACGATTACAATTGCATCCGTTAAAAAGGATAAAAATTGAGTATTTAATGGCAAGGTAAGATTTTCATTCATTTGATTTCTCCTCACTTGTACCTGAATTTAACCTATGCTAATACGCTCTTTTGGATAATGATAATCACCTGATTTTCTTGTTTTCTTAAACATGAATAGGAAAGTTATAATCCCTACTCTTCCTATAAACATTAGAATCATTAATAATATCTTAGTCATGGTTGATAACTCTGAAGTGATACCTAAGGATAGACCTACCGTTCCGAACGCAGATGTAACTTCAAACATAATTTGGGTTATGGTAAAAGGTTCATAAGTAGAAATAATTAATATAGACATAAACACCATTAGTATTGCCATTAATGTAACCGTAACAGCCTTCATAAGATCTTCTTCATGTACTTCTCTTCTAAAAATTCGGATCCCACTGCCACCACGTGCATATGTAATAATGAAAATGACTGCTAAAGCAAATGTAGTTGTTCTTATTCCGCCTCCTGCACTACTAGGGGAAGCTCCAATAAACATTAAGAATGACATCCATAAGTGATTAGACTCCGATAATTCACTTACGTCCATAGTTGAAAGCCCGCCACTTCTTGTTGTAACCGACTGGAATAACGAATAAAACAATGACTCATGCCAAGTTTTTCCTACAAAAAACTGGGTTATATCTAATAAATAAATACCAAGTGTACCAACCAATATTAAAATTGCAAAAGTCAACGTTGTTAATTTAGTAAACAGACTAAAATGAACTACCTTCTGATTTTGATTACGAGAAAATAAAAAGTTTTTCACTTCGATTAAAACAGGAAAACCTATTGCTCCAAATATGATAAGTAAAATATTTATAAACTGTACAAAGTAATCATATTTGAACGGAACTAAAGACTCACCTGTTATATCAAACCCACCATTGGTAACAGCACTAATTGTTCCAAAAAAACCATGTAAGTATGCTTCAGCTGGTGAAGAGTAATATTTTAAAAAGTATGTACCTAATATTAGAAAGGCAATAAATTCAACAGTAATTAATACTAGGATAATTTGTTTAATTAATCGAACCATTCCCTCAAAATTCGTTTGGTTTTGATCCGTCATAATTAATTGGCGTTCCTTTAGACCTATTTTTTTTCCTAACAATAACCATATAAAAGTTCCAATAGCCATGACACCAACAGCACCAAGCTGGAGGATAAATGCAAGTATAAAAATACCAACTGTACTTAACGTATCGGCAATTGTAATCGTACTTAATCCAGTTACACTTAGCGCACTAACCGCAGTAAATACGACATCAATAAATTCTACGTCTACCCCATCTTGGTAAACAATAGGTAAACTCATCAGGGCAGTAGAAAATATAGCTGCTATTAAGTAAAAAAATAAAATGATTCGTACTGGTGATAACGTATTAATCCACCTAGCAAACGATTTTGGTAAAAACATGTATTTACAGACTCCTTGAACTACCCTAATTGATTAGAGAAGTACTTTCATTTTAATTATAGCACGATTCAAAAAATTGTCCTCTATTTTCGACAATTTCTCTAAATCCTTATACAATAAACCATACAACATTCAAAAATTATAACGAAAAGAATCGATTTTGACAAAGAAACAAATAAACTGGAGGTTATCATATGAAACTAACCGCATCTCTCGGACAAAAAATTATAAATGAAACAAAGAAATTAATCAATGAGAATATTATTATAGTTAGCGATGAAGCAATTATTATAGCTAGTACCGATATATCAAGAATTGGTGATTTTCATGAAGGAGCGCGATTAACAATAAAGAACAATTCCACCACCATTTTAACCGCTGAACATGTTAGAACTATGAAAGGCATAAGACCGGGTGTAAACTTACCAATATCTATTGATAATAAAGTGATTGGTGTAATAGGCATAACTGGTAATCCTGAAGAAATAATTCCATTTGCTTCACTCATGAAAAAGATGACCGAACTACTAATACGTGAAAGCCTATTTATACAAGAAACCGAGTGGCATGCTCGGGCAATGGAAGCATATTTCTTTGAATGGGTACAGTTACGTGAATTAACGGATCAATTTTTAAATCGAGGTAGTCTTCTGAATATAAATATTTCCCCTCCATTAAGATGCACTGTTATACAATTAAACACTTCCAACAACTCAGATAGATTAAATGAAATACTTAAGCTTTTATTATTAAAATTTGAATGTATCGGAATTCGTTGGGGCCATAACCGAATAGTTCTTCTTAATGAAGAAGACAAAATGAATGGATTAAAATCATATAAGGAACTACTTACCTCATTCCAGAGCTACATTAGTTCGAAGTTAGGAATCAGTATAACAATAGGTATCGGAACAAAATCGGATTCCTTACTCATAAAAGATTCCTATCAAAAGGCAACGAAAGCATTAAAACTTTCACCTCCTTCTGCTATTACAGCATATGATGATTTATTATTAGAATCTTGTTTAGATGAAGTAGGAAGTTTAGTAAGAAAAGAATTCACAACAAATGTACTTTCAAATCTATATAAGGAAGAATCATTATTACATACTTTGAAAATCTACTTAAGAAATAATTTGAATATGAAATTAACTGCAACTGAACTTCATATTCATATTAATACACTACATTATCGTATTAATCGTATTGAACAGCTAACCGGTCTTAATCCTAAAGAATCCTATAGTATTGCTGTTTTCTATATGGCTTTTTATTTCTTGGAGGAAAACCTAAAAATCTAGTCAAATTCTTAACCATTTTCGTATAAATATCTATATCCATACAATAGATATTATTCTAAAATAAAAGTAAAAACATTTAGGAGAATGTCTATGATAGCAAAACAATTGAAGGAACAGCTAATAGCAATTGTTGGAAAGGAAAACGTTCAAGATTCTAAAACTAGTTTATTAATGTATTCTTATGATGCTACACCTGGCTTTCAATCCTTACCAGATGCTGTAGTATCACCGAAAAACACTGAAGAAGTTTCACAAATCGTAAAGCTCTGTAACGAACATAAAATTCCAATTGTACCACGAGGATCCGGTACCAATTTAAGTGCGGGAACCACTCCATTATACGGAGGAATTGTTCTCTTAATGAAACATTTCAACAAAATAATAGAAATCGATGAAGAAAATTTAACTGTTCGCACCCAGCCCGGGGTAATTACACAAACGCTTATGGAAGCAATTGATGAGAAAGGATTATTTTATCCACCAGACCCTAGTTCCATGAAAATTTCCCAAATAGGTGGAAATATTAACGAAAACTCTGGCGGACTTCGCGGACTTAAATATGGTGTAACAAGGGACTATGTTCTGGGACTTGAAGTGGTATTACCTAACGGGGAAATTATTCATACTGGTGGAAAGCTTGCAAAAGATGTTGCTGGCTATGATTTAACACGATTATTTGTTGGTTCTGAAGGAACTTTAGGAATTGTTACAGAAGCAACGTTAAAGCTCATTCCCAAACCAGAAACTAAAAAAACAATGCTAGCTCTCTATCAAAGTTTAGACGCTGCTGCTCGGACAGTTTCTCGTATTATAGCAAATCGAATTATCCCTGCAACTTTAGAATTTTTAGATCAACCTACCCTAAAAGCTGTAGAAGATTTTGCTCAGATAGGTTTACCAACTAATGTTAAAGCTGTTTTGTTAATAGAACAAGATGGTTCAAAATCAGTTGTTGATGATGATATGGAGAAAATAGCAAGCATATGTCGTGATAATGAAGCAGTAGAAGTAACCCTAGCAAAGTCTATTGAAGAAGCTGAAGCATTAACAACAGCTAGAAGATCTGCTTTATCTGCTCTTGCTCGTTTAAGACCAACTACTATTTTAGAAGACGCTACAGTACCACGTTCTGAAATAGCTAAAATGGTAAGTTTTATACAAGAAATTGCAGAACGTTACAATGTAACCATATGTACATTTGGTCACGCCGGGGACGGAAATCTTCATCCTACCTGCCTAACGGACATTCGTAATAAGGAAGAAATGACCCGTGTTGAAAAAGCTTTTGAAGAGATTTTCATTAAAGCGATTGAATTAGGCGGAACTATCACAGGAGAGCATGGTGTTGGAGCTATGAAGTTACCTTACCTTCATTTAAAAGTTGGAGAAGCCGGTATAGAAGTTCTGCAAAATATAAAAAAGGCACTAGATCCTAATAATATTATGAACCCAGGGAAAATGTTTTTATTACCTGATAAAAATCGGGTGGTGGTTAAAAAATGATGAATACAATAGAAAAGACAAGAATTTCTAACGAATTTAAAGAAAAAATGGATTATGATGAATTATTAAATTGTATGCGCTGTGGCTTTTGTCTACCAAGCTGCCCGACTTATATTGAATCTGGGATGGATGAAGCTCATTCCCCTCGTGGTAGAATTGCGATGATGAAAGCAGTTGTAGATGGGGATATAGAGCCAGATGAAGATGTTAAAAGATCATTGGATTTATGTTTAGGATGTAGAGCTTGTGAACCAGTATGTCCTTCAGGAGTTAAATACGGTCATCTTTTAGAACAGGCACGAGATATCATATATCAAAATAAGAAACAGACTTTACCTGTCAAAGCGGTCCGAGGACTAGTATTTAACAACATTTTTCCTAATCAAAACAGAATGATTTCTGCTACTAGTTTACTAGGATTTTATCAACGGTCTGGATTACAAAAGGTAGCAAGAAAAAGTGGTATTATGAGCTTTTTCCCTGAATCATTAAAAACAATGGAGAAAGTACTCCCTAGCGTACCGAAGAAAAAAGAATTGAAAAACCGACCAAAACATCTCCTTCCTTTACAAGAACAGAAGAAAAAAGTTGCTTTCTTCTCGGGATGTTTAATGGATACTCTGTTTATGACAACCAATGATGCGACAATGAAACTTCTACAATATGCTGGTTGCGAAATTGTTATACCAGAATCACAAAATTGCTGCGGGGCTCTTCATGGTCATAGTGGTGAACGGAACAAGGCACAAGAAATGGCAAAGAAAAATATCGAAGCATTTGAAAAAGCAGATGTTGACTATATTATTACAAATGCAGGTGGTTGTGGAGCATTTTTAGTCGATTATGGATATTTATTAAAAGATGATTTAGTGTGGAAGAAAAGAGCAGAACGTTTTTCAAATAAAATAAAAGATATTACCAGCATTCTTGTTGAGTTAGACTTTGATAAAGAACGGTTAAAATTGCCAAATCAAATCGTTACCTACCAAGACTCATGTCATCTAAAAAATGGGCAAAAAACATTCATGGAACCACGTAAATTATTGCAATCGATTCATGGCGTATCCTATGTAGAAATGCATGATGCAAGTAGATGTTGCGGTTCTGCAGGTATTTATAATATTGTTGAGTCGAAGATGTCGATGCAAATATTAGATTACAAAATGGAACAAACAAAAAAGACAAATGCCAAAACAATTGTAACTGCAAATCCGGGTTGTCTTCTACAAATGAAGTTGGGTATTGAGCGTGAAGGATTGTCTGATTCAGTACGTGCCGTACATATAGTGGACTTCTTATTAGAGGCATTTGAAACTACTCATTAAATAGGCTAGGCAGAGGTTTGGTCTAGCCCATTTTATAGTAGCTGCTTAAATTTCTCTAATAATTCTTCCCCTTGATAACCTTGATTAATTAACTCTCCAAGCATTTCTTCAATTTTACTTTTTCTTTTATCTACTATCGTTCCCATAAAAATCACATTAATCTGTTTGCCAATCTTATTAATACTGTCAATAGAGGTAATAAAGGTTGCAGGTGCATTGGTTACTTTAGATATCTTTACTTCGACCATGACTTGGTCACGCCTTGTACTTAAATCTTCAAACCATTCTAAGTACTTTCTATCCATAAATGCTTCTATAAGCCATGTGTTTTTATCATCTTCTCTGTTGATTATAAGACCGTCAATTAATTCAATATCTGTCTTTACTAGCTCCTCATGTTGACTCTCAACAATTTGTAACTGTTTTAAAAGAAACGTTTTCATCTTTATCCCCCTCTCTTCCTTCTTCATTTAGTTTAGTTTACCAAATCTTTTTTATAAAAGATAACGATTAGATTAAGAAAAGGCACACTAAAAAGATTATTTATATTCTTAATTACAGGATTACTGTATAATAATATTAAAAATTATACACTTTATAGGAGTGTTAAATGATATGAAAAAATTGCTTGGCATTTTACTATTTTTCCTAGTTATGGGTGTTGGTTGTAGCAACAATGAACCAGCAATTGTCAAGGTCGATATTAATCCGGATGAAGCAAATGAAGAGCCAGAGCTTATTGAGGAAATTATAGAAGATGAAATCGTTGACGAATTTATTGAGTTTACAGTTGATGATGAAGTCATTCGTGTAAATTTAAAACAAATTCCAATATTAAAAGCATATTTACAAGGAGTAGAAGAACCCAAAACAGTAATTGAAAAAATGAAAATCGAGAAACTGTTTAATAAAGATAACAATGAAATATACTTACTGCAATTTTCTTGCCAACAAGACCAATGTTCTTATTTGTTACTTGATCAAAGTAGTGATAATACTGGACACTTAGTAGCAGATTTAGCTTCTTTTGAGGATTTTATTATATCTCCTGAGGAAAGCAAAATGTTATTAAAATTTAATAGACCGTCCAATCAAGAATATCCCCTTTCGAATATAGTGGTAATAGACCTAGTCGATTGGTCTGTCTTAACTTTAGAGAATGAAGAAATAATCAATAATTTATTTGACTATAATTGGCCCATACTTAATGCTAGTTGGGTTGATGATGAAACAATTGCTATATCAGTACCAGATTCCATCCCAATTAATAGTGAACAAGTGGAAGACGGAAATGAAGAATTGAATGAAGTCTTATTCCATATAAAAGGAAATTAATATTGCCAGTTTTTTACTTGGTTATTTCCCACTTATTTGTAAATTACTAAAGGTGTTCCATTAGGAGCACCTTTTTTAATATGGATACACCAAAAGTTTTTTAAAGCGCTGTTCCAACCACCTTAAACTTTCAATCTGAGGAGGACTATATATGACTGTAGGGAGTCAAATTAAACAAGCAGTGGCAGGATTAAAAAGTGTCCAAGCTAGCTTCGAGCAGTTTGCATTACAAACTGAAAACAAACAGGCAAAACAATTATATGAGCAAGCTGCACAACAAGCGAAAAGTATTTTAAACACTGTGGAGCCACGCGTACAACAGATTGAACAAGAAGAACCACAATATAAAGGTTTTTAATTAGGGGGAGACACACTCCCCTCTTCTATCAATAAAAGAAATAGGTGAAAAGAATGAGTAAAAGGCTGTTTCTGGTATTATTTGGGGTCATTGTATTTTTCATACAAGGCTGTGCGAATGAAGACACTTCACGAGATTTTTCTAATAATCACAATAATATTACTCAAATTTCAGCAAAAAATACGTATGACCAAACCATTTCTAACGAAGCGAAACAAACTCTATCCAAAAAAGAAAACATTACAAAAGTGGTTGCTGCAAATACGGATAAGATACTCATTATCGGAATTGAAATTCCTCACCACGAAAGATTTGGATTACAAAAAATGAATAAGAAGCTATCAAAAGAAATGGATGATAAATTTAAGGATACGGATATTCGAGTTGAATTAGTTACAGATAAAAAAATAATAATTGAATTAGAAAAAATAGAAAACAAACTACGTACTAACGATATGACAAAAAAAGAATTAGAAAAAAAACTAAAACACATAAGTAAGCTTTTAAAGGAACAGACATAATACTAACTAATTAGTTTGCATGAAAGAGGGATACGAATGGCAGATAAAAAGAAGAAAAACCTACCACCTCAAGCACAAAATTATCAGGCATTTCAAGAAAAACGAGAAGTAAAACGACCTATTGTAAAAAATTGTATAAAAGCATTTCTAGTTGGTGGATTTATATGTCTTATCGGACAACTTATTTCAACATTTTATATCTATTTCTTTGACTTTACAGAACAAACAGTTGGAAACCCAACCGTTGCAACTTTAATCTTTCTTACGATGCTACTAACTGGTTTTGGGGTATATGATCGAATCGGTCAATTTGCAGGTGCTGGTTCTGCCGTTCCAGTTACTGGGTTTGGAAATGCTGTTATTTCCGCAGCTATTGAACATCGGACAGAAGGTTTTGTCCTTGGTGTAGGCGGTAATATGTTTAAGTTAGCGGGGTCCGTTATTTTATTTGGTGTATTTTCTGCTTTTGTCGTGGCATTAATAAAAACAATTATTATGACCTGGGGTGGATTTTAAAATGCTTACAGGACACAGTACGTGGATATTTGAAAACAAACCAGTAATTATATCTACTGGAACAGTAGGTGGTCCATTTGAAGCAAATGGTAAAATTCCACATGCTTTTCACATATTGCATGATGACATGTGGTTAGAACAAGCTTCCTTTGAAAAAGCTCAACAAATGATGATGGAAGAGGCATGTCAATATGCGATAAAAAATAGTCCGATTGACAAAGAGCAAGTATCTTTTTTTATTAGCGGTGACTTAATTAATCAAATAACACCATCAAGCTTTGCTGCAAAGACATTAGGCTCACCATATTTCGGATTATTCAGTGCTTGTGCAACATCAATGGAAAGCCTAGCTCTTGCAGCTTTTATCATTAATGGAAATGGGGCAGAGTACATTCTAAGCGGAACTTCTAGTCATAATGCAGCAGCAGAAAAACAATTTCGTTATCCAACAGAGTACGGCGGCCAAAAACCACCTACTGCACAGTGGACTGTGACAGGAGCCGGTTGTGCCTTAGTTGCAAAATCTGGCAATGGTCCACAAATAACCTCTGCTACTATTGGGAAAATAGTAGATATGGGCATGTCAGATCCTTTTAATATGGGTGGTGCTATGGCTCCTGCTGCAGTGGATACGATAATTACTCATTTAAGAGAACGAAATATTGATGCATCTTATTATGATCTCATTATTACTGGAGACCTTGCACATATTGGTAGAGAAGTTGCTTTAGACCTTCTCCATAAAAACGATATTACAATACCAGAAGAAAAATTTGTTGACTGTGGGCTAACTGTTTACCGAGAAAATCAACCAGTATTAGCAGGAGGAAGTGGTCCAGCATGTTCTGCTGTAGTGACTTATGGGCATTTTCTAGAGTTAATGAAAAAGGGTGAATTGGAGAAAATATTAGTTGTTGCAACCGGTTCGTTACATTCCCCTCTTAGTGTGAACCAAAAAGATTCTATACCATGTATCGCCCATGCCGTATCTATTGAGATAGGGAGTGATATTATATGATTTTTTTCTGGGCATTTGTTATCGGTGGAATCATTTGTGTAATTGGACAAATTATGTTTGATGTCTTCAAACTTTCACCTGGACATACGTTAAGCATACTTGTAGTAGCGGGGGCTATTTTAGATGGGCTAGGCTTATATGAGCCATTAATTGATTTTGCAGGAGCGGGTGCTACTGTACCGATTACAAGTTTCGGTAACTCATTAGTACATGGAGCGATGCAAGAAGCAGAAAAGCATGGAATTATCGGTGTTGTTACAGGAATGTTCGAGGTTACAAGCTCTGGTATTTCAGCAGCGATTATATTTGGATTTATCGGTGCTCTAATTTTCAAACCTAAAGGGTAATGAGAAAGGACGGTATGTTTTAATGACAGTAGCTTCACAAGTGAAAACCTGCTTTGCAACAATAAAAAACATTGAAGCAACTTTGGGAATGTTAGCTAGCCAAACGAATGAACTAGAAGCAAGTAAAAAGTATAAGGAAACAGAAAAAGTCATCCGTGAAATTAAAGAAGCTTTAGAGAAGCAAGTATTATTATTGGCTAGAGAAGAACCTCAATACAATAAGTAGAAAGGAAAATACTGATGCCAGATTGGATTCAAATTGCCTTAAGATCGATAACACTACTCGTTATTTTGTTCCTTTTTACCAAATGGTTAGGAACAAAACAGTTATCCCAATTAAATATATTCGAATATATTTCTGGAGTTGTATTAGGGGGTATTGTAGCCATTCATGTAAGTACTTTGGATAGTCCTTTATATTATTCATTAATTTCCATGTCGATATGGTTCCTCATTCCCTATGCAGTTGAATTTCTCTCATTAAAAAGTAAGGCATTTCGAAACTTCGCTCAAGGAAGAAGTACTGTATTAATCCAGAACGGAAAAATTATGGAGGATAATTTAAAAAAGGAACATTATTCAACTGATGATTTATTAGAAAGTCTTCGGGATAAAAACATATTTCGAGTTGCCGATGTAGAATTTGCTGTGATGGAACCTACAGGAAAATTAAGTGTGCTACCGAAAAAAGAAAATCGCCCATTAACAGCAAAGGATCTCGGATTAAAACTTGCACCTGATAAACAACCTGAAACCGTGATTATGGACGGAAGACCACTTCTTGAACCTTTAGCTAACCTTTCATTGAATCCAACATGGTTAGAAGCCGAACTAGAAAAAATGAATGTCAGTATCGAAAATGTATTTCTAGGTCAAGTAGATAGTGATGGCCAACTGACTGTAGACTTATACGATGATAAAATTGCAGTGCCGACCCCAACGCAAAAACCACTTCTACTTGCAAGTATGAAAAAATGTCAAGCAGACTTAGAACTATTTGCCCTTTCGACCAATAATGAAATGACAAAACAAATGTATCAACAAAATAGTGAAAAATTACAAAAAGCTATTCAAAATATTGAACCATTTTTACGATAAACCCTACTCCATATAGGGTTTAATTTTTGGGATATGTTACATAATTTAACCTATTCTTGGAAATCGTAAGACAAAACAATAGTTGGTGATACTTTTTATGGTAAAGAGATTTATTAGAAGGTCATACAAAAAGGAAGAAAGTGTTTCAACAAAGAATGAGGAAAGCGTGTATAAGATAACAGAGATAAACCCAAATTTAACTATTACAGTTGATGCTTTTAAAAAGGTCTATTCTTATCCAGATAATCAAGATGTTATTCTGAGAGACCTTCTTATTTCAGGAACAGATAAAAAAGCAACTATATTATTTATTAATACCATAACTAATACAAGAGTAATTGACGACTATATTATCACGCCATTGCTCCAAAACAATGACCCTACCAAAGGAATCAATGAAATTGTTACCATCCAGTCTATTCAAGAAAACAATAACATTAATGACATTGTATTAAAGGTAAACAATGGATATGCTGCTCTTTTTATTGAAGGAGAGAGCATAGCATACTTACTCGATGTAGCAAAGTTTGAAGGTAGATCTATAGAGAGAACAGAAAATGAAAAAGTTGTAAAAGGCCCAAACGAAGCATTTACGGAAAAGGCTTCTACTAACATATCCCTAATTCGAAAAAAAATTAAAAGTTCAAATTTAGTTGTCGAATCACTAATAATCTCTAAACGCTCTAATAACGACCTTTATATTCTATATATAAAAGACTTAGCAAATGAAAAGTTATTACAAAACGTTAAAGACCGGGTAAATGCCTTAGATGTTGATTCCATTCAAAACCTTAGTTTATTAGAACAACAGATTGAGGAACGGAAATATTCCATCTTCCCTACCATTTTGTATACAGAAAGACCTGATCGTGCTACTTCGTTTTTAGAGGATGGATATATCGTATTATTAATGGATAATTCCCCTGACTCTTTAGTTTTACCTGCAACATTCTGGTCATTTTATCACTCTTCAGAAGACCATTATTTACGATTTCCATACGGAAATTTCACAAGACTGTTGCGTATTCTTGCATTGTTTATTACGTTATTTACCTCTTCGCTTTATGTCGGAGTCGTAACATTTCACTCTGAAATGGTACCTCCTGATTTATTATTAGCGATTGCTGCAACAAGAGAAAAAGTCCCCTTTCCTGCTGCAATAGAAGTAATTCTAATGGAAACTGCTTTTGAACTCATTAGAGAAGCAGGTTTACGGGTACCTAGTCCTATTGGGCCAACAATTGGTATAGTTGGTGCACTCATATTAGGGCAGGCTGCTGTTCAAGCGAATATTGTTAGCCCTATCGTAATCATTATTGTAGCTTTAAGTGGACTGAGCTCCTTTGCCATTGGTGATCTTAGCATGAATTTCACCATACGAATTGCAAGAATTTCACTTATTTTTGCATCTAGTTTCATGGGCTTGTACGGATTAACAGCCTTGTTTACTATGGCATTATTTTATATGGTTTCCATCAAATCCTTTGGGGTCCCTTATCTGTCACCATTAACTCCACATTATACATCATCAAATGATAAAATCTTCCGAAAGGTACTACAGAGGGAAACCTATCGACCTGGCTACGTCAAGCCAAAAGATATCAAAAAGAAGTAAGCGGGGTTACTATGGAACAATCTAAACAATTAATTGGAATAAAAGAATATATTGCAATTATCTTACTTATGATAGCAACGAAATTGACAGATGATACTCCTGCGATTTTATTTGAACATACGGATAATACTGGCTGGATGACTCCGCTAATTAATGGTCTAATAATTGCGATTCCAATTTTATTGTTGACGAAGGTTGTTACCAATTACCAAAATCAAAGTCTCTTCGAAGTGACTGAAAATATACTTGGAAAATTCCTTTCTTCAATTATTATGTTTGTCTTATGGATCATGATATTTATTGCCTTAGTGATTGATTCTACTATCTATACCGATATAATTGGAACGATGTACTTTATCAAAACACCAACTATCATAATATATGGCATATTAATGGTTGTTTGTGCATACGGGGCAAAAAGAGGCTTTGAGCAGATTGGTTCGGTAGCATGGACCGTACTTCCCTATTTACAGGTTTCGTTAATTTTCGCCCTATTTTTGTCAATCGGTAAAGGAAATTCCTCTTTTCTATTTCCATTATTAGGTCCTGGTCCATGGGAGATTATGAAGGAAAGTTCGCTCAGACTATCAATTTATGCTGATTTTCTATATTTATTTTTTTGTATCCAAATATCAAAAATGAGAAAGTCTTTAAAAAAGGGACATGGATTGGGCTTATATTGGTAACCTTAAATATAGCCTTGTCCATGGTTTGCTACATATTATTATTTGATTATAGAAATGCTATGCAATTGAATTATCCATACCATGAATTAATCAGGACTATTTCGGTTGGCTTTATTACAAATATGGAAACATTTTTTCTACCATTTTGGTTAATTGCTTCATTTGTACGATTTAGTATTTACTTATATATTACAGCACTTTTATTTGGGAAAGTATTTCGAATAAAGCATTTTGAATACGTCATTCCGTCTATTGCTACCTTAGTTGTATTCATCGGATTAATTCCAGAAAGCCCAAACCTCACTATATTTTACATTAGTGACCCATTCTTAATTATGTCATCGGTAATTATTTTCATATTCCCTTGCTTATTATGGTTCGTCGCTCTACTTAAAGGAGAGTTTAAACGTGAAAAGAAGAAAAAAATGGGATAAGTTATTATTTTTATTCTTTACTCTTCTTATCCTAGCAGGATGCTGGGATCAGAAAGAAGTGGAAGAACTTGCTTATGTCATAGCAATTGGAATAGATAAAGCGGAAGACAATGACAATTTGGTTAGCATCACTTATTTGATTTCTAATCCTGAAGCTGGTTCTGCAGCAGAATCCAGTAATTCCGGTGAACCTGCTAGGGAGATTATCACTTTTGATGCAGCCGACTTCATTTCTTCTAGAAGTTTGGCAAATACTGTAATAGCGAAGCAAATTACGTATGATCTCCTCCGTATGATATTGGTATCAGAAGAATTTGCAAGAGATGATCAGTTTATTAGGTGGATATATGACGCAACGAAGTCTATGGAAATTAGGAGAGATGTTACGTTAATTACAACAAAAGAAAATACTTCCACATTCTTACAAAATAATACACCTTTACTTGAAACAAGACCACATGAATATTTCGAAAAAATACTGGACACTGGAGATGAAATCGGTTCTAGCCCCCCTTCAGAACTAAATACTTTCTTTCGAATAACAGAGGCTGATGCTGATCTATTTTTATCGAAATATGCTACGACCGAAAAAGAAAATGACAGACAATCTAAAGAAGATCCAGATAACATTACATCAGGACAATTCCATTTCAAAGGTGAGACAAACAATACACAGTTTGTAGGATCCGCGGTTTTTAAAGAAGGTAAAATGATCGATACACTAACAATTGAGGAAACAAGGATGGCCTATTTGCTGAATCCTACTTTAAAATCAGGCTATTTCCTAGCAACGTTTGAAGATCCATTTGATGAAAATTATCGGATAGTTAGTCGTATTGAGGCTGATGGGCCATTAAAGCTAAAAATGGACTTAAAAAGTAATACACCAAGTATAAAAGTGACAGTTCCGCTATTATTTGAAGTTGTGTCAAATCACAGTATGACAGATTATACAAGGAATCTTGATAAAAGAGATAAATTAAAAGAAACATTAAAGGAATACATGGATAAGAAATTGGAAGACTTTATTAAAAAGACACAAGAAGAGTATATGGCAAATCCTTTTGGTTGGTCGTTATCAGCGAGAAAACAATTTAGTACAATTTCTGCCTGGGAAAACTTTGATTGGATGAAAAGGTACCCAGAAATCAAAGTTGATGTAGCTGTACAAGCTAGACTTGGCAAATTCGGGAGACAGAGTGACTTGCCTAGGCTAGAGGAGGTAAAAGATTGATATTGATGACATGGGTAGTTATGATAATTATGTTTTTCTATACAATGGGGTTTTCTATAACACTTTGGAAAGGTAAAAGCAAAATTGGTTCTATAGCCGTGTGTATTCTAGCAATAGGAATAGTAATAGCACCTTTTTTTACTGTACTAAGATAAATCTTAGTTGGGAAAAAGAATTTCAAGATTAGAAAAATTATAAAGTTCTTGTATATATACGTACTTATTTTTGTAAGTGCCTGATTTTTCCTTTTTCCCAACATCATTTTCTTTAGTAAAGTTTACCTTGACGATATAGGATAGTTGATAATTTCATTACAGCATGTATATAACAGTTTTGTCTTAAAGGGAATGGATCATTAAAGAATTGTGGTAAAACAGCTTCAAAGGTGTCACTCATCTTTTCATACAATTTTTCAAATACTTCATCCTCTTGGTAAAACTGTGTTTCTCTACCTTGCAACCACTCCAGATAGGAAACAATTACTCCCCCAGCATTAGCTAATATATCCGGGATGATAACGACCCCTTGTTCACTTAAATAGTCATCTGCTTCCGTTGTAACCGGTGCATTGGCACCTTCAACTATTATTCTAGCCTTTATTCCCTTCTTGTTATTATCATGAACTTGATTTTCTAATGCTGCTAAAAATAAGACATCCATATTTAAAGACAGTACGTCTTCTCGATTAAGAATTTCCGCCTTAACACCTATATGTTTTAACTCCATATCCGTTGTTGGAAGATCTCCATGATTGGAAGAACAAAATTTCACTAATGATGGAATATCTAGTCCTTCCGAGTTATGAAGTGTAACATTCCGGTCACTTACCGCTACTACTTTATTATTTAAATAATTGCATTGGTAAGCAGCAAGTGCAGCAACAGAACCGACATTTCCAAATCCTTGTACGGCTACTGTTAATGGTTTACTTTTTAAAGCTAATACAGTCTTTGCAAATTTATTATCTCGCTCCGAAACCCAAGTTTCATGTTTTTCTAGAAAGTCATGCATGAGATATCGGAATGTGTAGTAAACTCCTTTACCAGTCGCTTCTCTCCGTCCTAATGACCCACCATTTTCTACGCTTTTACCAGTAAAACTACCTCGGTATGATTCCCCTGGACGTATACTTTTGTATTCCCCCATCATCCAGTCCATTTCCCGTTCTCCAGTACCTACATCAGGAGCAGGGATATCTTTATCAGGGCCTAAAATATCACTGAAATACTGTACATATTTCTTACAAATTACGTACAGATCTTTTTCACTGTATTCCCTGGGGTTAATGATCACCCCGCCTTTACCACCACCAAATGGCACCTGATGTAAGGCGTTTTTAAGCGTCATTAAAGAAGCAAGATTTACTACTTCCTCCTCGTTGACCGATTCATGAAAACGAATACCACCTTTATATGGTCCTAATATATTATTATGTTGAACTCTAAAAGCAGGGATACGAACAACTTGACCATTCTCTAGTGCAATTCTTAAATATGATTTATTGACATGGTTTGGAGTGGAGAGAATCGAAAGTAAGGACGTAAATGCTTTCGTTCTCCTCTCCCCATTTAGTTCTGGCAAAAATGCTTGATTGTCAACTAAAGCTTGTAACGAATCTTTTACAATATCAACAGTTTGATTTGTCATGTGAAAACCCCCAACTGAATATTCTACCTTTTAATAAGATTGTAACAAATTCAATTGGAGAGACCAATTAATATTATTGAAATTTACAGAATGAACACTGCTACAAGTACCATCACAAATAAACCTAAAATGACAGGTATAAAGTTTTTACGTACTAAGTCCATAACCGAAACACCACAAAATCCAGCTATAGCAATAAGTGAAGACCAAGCGACAATCGTTCCTCCACCAGTCCAAATTGCTCCTAATTGCCCTATAGCAGCTAGTGTTCCAGCATCCATCCCCGGCGTTTCAAGAGATGCAGCAAGCGCTCCTGTAAGTGGCAACCCAGAGAAACCAGAGCCATCTAATCCAGTAATTATTCCAATTACTAAAACACTAATTGCAGCCAATAATGCACTTTGTGGAAGAAACTCTTGTGTTGACTCTACAAGACCAAACAATAAGGATGGTCCTTCCTCTACTCCTAGAATGCTACCCGAAAAATCTCCGCTACCAAGGAAGAAAAAACCTGCTATAGGAATGACTGGTCCCATCGCCTTAAACGCAAATACAAAGCCGTCCGTGATATGATTTGTAATATAGTCTAGAGCATGATGTTTTCCAAAGGCTATAGTGGAGAGTAATAATAGAATAACAGCAACCCCTCCGACAAATGCCGCTCCATCTCCCCCTACTAAACCACCTCTTCCACTAAAAAGCTTATTGTACATCATATAAATGACTACTACTAAAAGACTTAATGGAACAAACACCGCAAATACTCTACTCCATCTTGTGAGATTATTCGTCTTTGCTTCATTTTTTGAGCTTTCAGCAGTATTAAGTGTGGTCAATTCTGATGTATTTAATGGATCGTTCTTAGAACGAATTGATTTTCTATTTAAAACATAAGCCAAAAGAATTGCTACCCCACCTGCAATTAACGATAATACCAAAGCCTTATCCGCTACCAAACCTGCATCGATCCCTGCTGCAGTAGCTGAAAGACTAGGAGCGACCTGTACGATAAAATCTGAAGATAAAGCCATCCCTTGACCAGCTAGAGCAATTGCGACCGCTGCAACAATTGCAGGTAACCCTGCTCTCACAGCAGCCGGAACAAGTAAAGCACATATTAATGGTACGGCAGGAGTAGGCCAAAAAAAGAGTGAAATTATATAAGTTGTTGCTACTAATACAAAGAACGAAACATGACCATTTACCATTATTTTTTCTATTGGTTGAATCATGCGAACGTCAGCACCTAAATCCTTTAATGAATTAAGTAACGCCAGCATAAACGTAATAATTAAAAAAATACTAAATAACTCTTGTGCAGCTATTAAGTTAGCGTTAAAAATTGCAGTAAAGCCATCTACAAGGCTACCATTATATACCCAAGCAATAACAAATGTACCGAGTAATGTTGGAAGAACTACACCCTTGCGGAATATCATCGTAACAATAATAGCAAGTGTAAATATACCATATAGCCAATGGGCTAATGTAAGCTCCATACCCATCTTCCTTTCTCACCGTTGTGCTATAGCCTATGCGAATTACCTACCAGCGGTGATTGGAAGACATTTAGATTCAGTAGTTCTAACGTAAAGCTATTTAATTCCAATGATAGTATGCACTATTAAAGATTAATATCGACTAAGTTAATCCTTTTCTAATAGTTGTACGCAAGACATACAAAATAGTTCTCCACCTTCATGAACTCCATTAAGAAAACCATTTTCACAATATACTTCTTTCCCACAGCTATTACACTTTCCTACTAATTCTTTCATGGAAACACCTCCTTTTTAAAAAAAGGTAACCTCTATGTAGAGATTACCTTGTTGTGAGCGGAATAAAATATTCAGAGATTAAGCTGCTGATAACAATGTTTTTGGTTGCTTATGAAATAAGAAATAAATCCCGATTGTACAAATAACTATAGACGGTAAAATATAGCTAATATTGTATAACAACGAGTATATCCAAATATTCATTCCATCAATTGCTGATTCAAAAAATACTATACCTGCTACAAAATGCGCAAGAAATCTAAGCATTGAACCAATAATGACGCCTAGAAGGATATAGGAAAAGTAAGTTTTTGTATTCCCTTCTTTTATAGCTTCCTTTATTTTACTAGCAAAAATACCAGCAAAACCTAATACTGTAAATGCAACTAAATAATCAATTGTTCCTTGTAACCAGTGCATAATCCAGGCGCTACCTGTTACAATTTGTAATAGACCCCATAAAAAGCCTGATAGCAACCCACCTTTTACTCCCCAGCGGAATGCAACAATAAAAATTGGTATCATTGCTAACGAAATTGAACCACCTTGGGCCCATATTTTAAATGATAGAAATGGAACTAAATCTAACACTAAAGCAAGTGCTGTAAAAATTGGAACTTCAATTAAAAATAGTGTGCGTTTAGAATTCACACCGATTTCCTCCCCTAAATTGTATTTTAAAAATCTTATAAATTGATTTTCAAACACAAAAAAAGCAATGCCAAGGGGAAGCTTCCTGATGGGGAATTTCCGCTCACATTGCTAATAATTCCATCAAAAAAGCCACCATCCCTACGCTAGTACTAACTAACAGGTTCAAAGGGTCAGAACAAATTGTTCACTCTCAGCCTACCGGCTCCCCCTGTGGACTATTTCATTCACTTTTTTTGCTATTCACATTGTAGCTTAAGTTTTTCAATTTGGCAATTAATCTTCATTAAAGTGAGATAAACTCTTCCACGTCTTTCACGCAAAGTGCTAGAGCATCTTCCCAGAAATCCGGTTTTGTTAAGTCTACATTTAAATGCTTCATAGCTAAATCCTCTACATTCATACGCCCAGTATCACGGAGTAACGCAATATAATCATCTTCAAAACTTTTATCACTTTTATTTGCATGAGCATAGATTCCAAGACTAAATAAATAGCCAAATGTATAAGGAAAGTTATAAAACGGTGTTCCAGTAATATGAAAGTGCAATTTTGATGACCAAAAATTAGGATCATACTCGCTTAATGCATCACAATATGCTTCCTTCTGTGCCTCTATCATTAATTCATTTAATCGATTTACCGACACCATTCCATTCTTGCGTTCTTCATAAAATCTGGTTTCAAATAAGAAGCGAGCATGGATATTCATAAAGAAGGCAATACTACGTTGCACCTTATCTTCTAGTAATGCGACTTTTTCCTGATTACTCTTTGCACTTTTTACAGTAGCATCAGCAACAATCATTTCCGCAAAAGTAGATGCAGTTTCGGCTACATTCATCGCATAGCCTTGGTTCAAACCATGAATATCATTCATCACATGTTGATGGTAAGCATGGCCTAATTCATGAGCAAGAGTAGATATGTTTGATGTCGTTCCGGAATATGTCATGAATACACGCGTTTGTTGACTATCTGGGAAACTTGTACAAAACCCGCCTGGCCGTTTCCCAGCACGGTCTTCAGCCTCTATCCACCGTTTTTCAAATGCCATTTGAGCGAAATTTGCCATTTTAGGGCTAAACTTATTGAAATTCTCCACAATAAAATTCGCAGCTTCAGAATAAGGTACTTTTTTAACTGTTTTAGATAAAGGGGCACCTATATCATAGATAGCTAGTTTATCTTTACCAAGAAGTTCTGCCTTCTTATTTAGGTATTTTACAAAATGTTTTTTATTATTGGAAATAGCATTCCACATAACATCTAGGGTTTCTCGTTTCATACGATTTATTTTTAATGGTTCTTTTAAAACATCTTCCCATCCACGATGTTTGTATTTTTGTAAACGGAAGCCAGCTAAATGATTTAATGTCTGCCCAAATAAATCAGCATTGTCTTCCCAAGCTTTACTTATTTGTTTAAATACATACTTACGAAATTCCGGGTCAGGACTACTCATTTTATTCGCTGCCTGTCCAACTGAATAATAAGTAACTTCTCCATCCTCTTCAATTTCTACAGTTATTTTCCCTACAATCACTTCATACATCTGACCCCAAGCATTATATCCATCAACGGATAAATCATTAATCAAAACTTCCTGCTCTCTAGGCAGTAACTCTTTCGCAGCTGTTCTCGTTTCATTTAATATAAAAGCAACTTCTTGTAAAGACTCCAGTTGTAGCATTTCTTGCCACTTTTGTTCAGAAACTGAAGCTAACTTTTGGTTTAAGGTCGTACGAATGCCTCCCATTTTAGCACCTAATTCACTACGTTTTGCTACAAGTAGACTTGCTGAGGTATCTTTTACATTTTGTGCACTTAAACAGCTAATAAATGCAAAAGATTCCCTAAGTTTCTTCATTGTTTTTTCTAGTTTTGTAACAATAGTAGCTAGGTTAGTAGCACTTTCACTATCATCTGGATGAAATGCTTCAACACTAGACATTAAGTCTTGCATTTCATTTAATACGGTTTCCAAATAGGCCTGAAATTCTTTCGACTCACTGCCTCCTGAAAAAATAACATCTAAATCCCAAGTTTTCTCGTATTCCTTAATTCGTTGCATGAAATCTCTCCCCTGAATTTAAATATTTCAACTAATAAATATATTAACAATAAGTTTATCATATTTCACTAGAAATATTTTGGAAATCGAAATATTTTATACTAGAAATAAATTGAGGATATCGAAAGACCTAGGTCTTTCGATATCCTCACATTTTTTATCATTTCGTAATGGTTGCACCAGTACTTGGATGTCCATAAATCTGTACTCGGCCAAAGTCACTTGTTTCAATAATATATACATGTGATTGAGTTGTGCCTAGTATTTTATACTTCAATCCACCAAATTTTGCCGGATTTAAAAAGCCTTTCTCATTACCTTTTACTGGTGATACATTTAATGGATATACACGCCAGGAATTCTCTGATGCTGGTAAATTTAAATATTGAGTGGTCGATTGTGGCGGCCTTGTAGTGGGTACACCAGTATCATCATTATTAATCGTTGCACCTGTACTTGGGTGCGCATAGATTTGTACTCTACCAAAATCACTCGTCTCAATAATATAAACATCTGGCTGTGTACTTCCTAAAATCTCATATGATAATCCAGCGAATTTAGCAGGATTTAAAAAACCAACTTCATTACCCTTCACTGGTGATACACCTAATGGATACACTCTCCAAGATGTTGCACTTGAAGGTAAGTGTAAATGCTTCCCAGTGGAGCGATCTAAATTCCCACTTGGTTGTGAATTACCTCCAGTTTGACTACTATTTCGATTTATCACAGCTCCGGTATTCGGGTGTCCATATATCTGCACTCTACCGAAATCACTAGTTTCAATAATATAAACATGTGCTTGAGGATTACCTAAAATTTTATAGGTAAGACCTCCGAACTTGGCAGGATTTAAGAACCCTTTCTCATTCCCTTTTACTGGGGCAACATTCACCGGATAAACTCTCCACGAATTTTCTGATGCTGGTAAGTGAATATATTGACTAATAGCACCAGAGTTTCCACCATTATTACCAGGTCCGCTTGAGGGTGGGTTTATTGGAACATCTACATGACCTACATTTCCTGATGGACTTCGGTAATGGTAACCTGCATAATCACAAAAAGCTCTTACCACTGCTTCTGCATATTCTAAATGATTGTTCCGTAATTGTTCAATATCATCTCTAGGTGAATCTGCAAAACCATATTCGATAATGTTTGTTATCACATTACCAGTTTCTCGTATTATAAAGTAATAATCTTGACTTGAATTACCAGGTAAAGTCCTAGTAAAGACGCGGCGCACATTCTGCCCTTCTTTCCTCAATTCTTGGGCAATTTTTTCAGCCATTTCTTTACCATCATAAATAGAATGAATAACCTCTGCACCGTCACCGCCACCAGCGTTCAAGTGATTAGAATGACAATATTTTGCTCCACTTTCTCTAACAATTCTCGTTCTTTCATCAGGAGATAACGTTTTATCCGTAGTTCTTGTTATCGCTACAGGTATTCCTAATTCTTTATAGCGATTAAACTGGTACAGAGAAATCTTTAATGCTAAATCTTTTTCTTTCCAATAACGATTAGTTCCACCGCCAGGATCAATACCTCCATGTCCAGGGTCAATGATTAAGATCGGTTTTGCCATTTGTTGTTTTCCTCTCCTTTACTTTAATTAATCCCTTTTCTCGTAAAGTATCCCTCTGCTGTATACCTCTCTTTGTTATATAATTATTTTTAAACCATGTATTTAGTGCACTAATAGTAGTAAATAATAATGCAATAATTTGTTCTAATGTTTCACTATCAATTGGAAGTGGTGATTTACCAAATATAACTAACATTTGATTAATTAAAGCCATAAAAAGGATAGTTGTCCGTATAACAGTACCTTTATCCAATCTATAACACCTCTTTTCCTCTACTTTGTATTATTATTTTCAGTTGTCCTTTATTTCGTAACGGCGAAGCAAATGGAAATCCATTATTCTTTATTAAAATCGATACGAATTGTTAAAAAGAGGCAAAAATACCCAGTATATTTATCTTTAATTAATAATATTTTAATTAAAGTATATTGACTTTAATTGTTTATGTATATATAATTAGTTACGTAAAGTAAGTAAGGGATTAAATATTATTAACGGAGGGGAAAGTTTATGACAAAAGCAGTATGGAATGTTGACAAAAGTCACAGCTCGTTAGAATTCACAGTAAAACACATGATGATTTCAAAGGTAAAGGGGGCTTTTACCGATTTTGAAGCGACAATTGAAGCAGATCCTAATGATTTAACTGACGCTAAAATCGAATTCTCAGTAAACCTTAATAGCATTGACACACGTAATGCAGATCGTGATAATCATTTACGTTCAAATGATTTCTTTGATATTGAAAATCATCCAAAAATGACATTTGTTGCAACAGAGATTAAGAAAACTTCTGATAATGAGTACGATATAACTGGTGATTTATCTATCCGTGGTGTCACAAAGCCTGTAACATTTGAGGTTGAAATGGAAGGCGTTGGTAAGGACCCTTGGGGAAATGATGTTGCTGGATTCAGTGGCTCCACTAAAATTAACAGAAAAGATTTTGGTTTAGTATGGAATGCTGCACTTGAAACAGGTGGTGTACTTGTAGGAGAAGACGTAAAGATTAATATTGAAATTGAAGCACATCAACAAGCTTAATGGTAAAGGATTGTTTCTCATTTTTTTTGAGAAACAATCCTTTATTTAACTCTCACCTCATCCGAAGTATATATACGAATAATCATTTTACCATCTATAGCTTTTGCCCTTATTAGTATCGGATGGCTAAACTCATTTTTAAATCTAAAATCAGGTCCCCACCAACTTACCGTTGCATCCTTTCCAGGTGGTACATATGGAACTTTCCGACTATGGGAGTATCTTTCGACAATTTTAATGCCTTCTAGGTTAACTGCATTAAATAATGTAGAAGATACTTGACATATTCCTCCACCAATATCTTCAGAAAGTTCTCCTCTAACAATTACTGGTGCACGTTGATACCCTTTATTTGCTGTTCGTTTACCAACTACCTTATTAAATGAAAATTCCTCACCTGGAAAGACAACGTAATTATTAATCGCTTCAGCAGCAAGTTGAATATTATGTGCTCGTTCTTTATTACTCATTCGGTAATATGTCAAATAACTTCCAATCTCTTTTGATCGAATATCTGATAGTAATTCACTATCTACTTTTGGATATATCTTCTTTTTTGGAATTTTCATTTCATACGAAACATCACTATAAAAAAACTCATAAAAAAATCTAATAAAGCCTTCACGATCTAATGTATAGCCATGCTTTTCTGGTACTATGGACCAATAATCATCTAAAGTTGCATTTATTGGTGGCTTATAAACTTGTTCTTCTAAACGATCCAATAATATAGATAATTTCTCTAAATCAACGAATATGGTATCTATGTAGCTATACGCAAAATCTTCACGAATGATTGTCTCATTCACATTACCATCAGAAATGACTAGGCTATTTGCAGAAACGTTATTACTTTGAAGTATAAATATAAAAATCCATAATATCAAAACTCTTTTCATTAACCCACCTCCCTCTTATATTATTAGAAAGGAAGAAGAATTTCATGTACAGAAAACAACACTCTCATACAATTTTTGGAAAATAGAAAAGTATAGTTATTCTTCCTTCTGCATAAAAAACTAACGCATTCGCAAAAAAACGAGCGAATGCGAGTTTTTCTAATAAGATACTTTACTTAATTATCTAAAGTCTCTACTATCTTCCATTTTTCTGCTCGCAATGATGTAGCCGATAATCGTAGAAATTCCTATAACTAACCATTTCATAATCTTTTTCATCATACACACCTCATTTAAATTAAAATGGACGAAACTTCCCTTTCTTTAATAAGAGTTTTGGTCCACCGAGTAACAATAAATAGCGGTCATCAACAACTTTTTTCATCGTTGCAGCAGATTTACCAACTAACTTGGTTCCATTCAGTATGGAGCCGATTGCATCCGTCACACCCAAACTTGCAACAGTCCCCTTATCACTAAAAACAAACTCCTCTAATGGTTCATTACGAATTAATGCTCGTATATTATTAGCACATGTACTTGCATGCTGCATTGCTGCTTGAGCTGTCGGTGGATAAGGCCGTTCCTCTACTTTATTCATTACCCAAGCACAGTCCCCGATAATAAAGAGATTTTCAAAACCAGGAACTCGCAAATCTCCGTTAACCGTAACTCTACCTTTAGTAATTTCAAATCCGGATTTTTCTACAACGGAGCTTCCTTTAACACCACCAGTCCATACTATCGTACCAGCTTTAATGAGCTCATTGTTTTCACCGACAATAAAGCCTTCTTCAGTACACTCATTAATTTTGGTACCTTCAATTATTTCTGCCCCTCGTTCTTGTAAAGACTTTTTGGCATAGGCTACTAAATCTTTATCAAAAACTGGTAATATTGTTGGAGCAGCTTCAACATTTATGATTTTTACTTTTCCTCTATCAATATCGTATTTTTTACAAAGCTTAGGTATTTTTTCAACTAACTCGCCGATGAATTCTATTCCTGTAAAACCTCCCCCTCCTACTAAAATAGCTAAGCTGGATTCTTCCGCATTTGGGTCATTATGGTATTTTGCGAATTGATATTCAATATGTTCTCGTATTAACTGACTAGATTCAAAATTCTCAATAAAAAACGCGTGTTCATCCATACCTTGAATACCAAATGTGTTCGATTCATACCCTAAACTGATAACTAAATAATCATAAATTAATTCACTATTTTCGAGTATAACTTTTTGATTTTCCTGATCAATTTCCACAACAGTGTCATAAATTAAACGAACTCGATTAGGACTAATAATATCGCTTATCATAATACGTACTTGATTTGGGTTAATCGTACCAGCAGCTAGTTCATGTAACCAAGTCGTTTGATAATGATAGTTATGTTTATTGACTAATATTATTTCTGCTTCTTCCGGAGATAAATTCTTCATTAACTTTTTAGTTGTCATCATCCCCGCATAACCTGCTCCTAAAACAACAACTTTTGGCTTTGAACTCATATGTATCAACCTCTTCTATAAAATAGTTACTTTCTGTTTAACCAAGAAGTCCCAATTATAGTATTATGTATAAATCAAAAAACATATCCATGTTTCATAACGATATAATTTATTGATTTTTTAGATTGGACTAGCATAAATATGAAAAAGGGAGGGATTTACATGCCACTAGAAAAATTCCAAGGACTTTCGACGGATACTATTAATTTGTTAATGGAAGTCATAAAGAAACAAAAGGAGAAGGAACGATATGAAACTCGCAGAAATACATCACTTATCTGTGCATTAATACTTATGTTAATCTTTTTTGGTATGCTATATCTTACAGATTTTACTACTGTCTCTGATCCATTTACAACGTTTGCAAATATTATTTTAAATCCATTTTATCTCTTGATGATTGGATTAATATCATTATCACTTGTGTACTATAATTTTTTTCAAAAAAAGTTAAAAAAAGAAAAGGATAAATTAACAAAAATACGTTCCGAAGCAATTGATCACTTAAATGACACCAAAAATTTAAACCTCCAGGATAAAACTAGTGCTATTAAGGAAATGATGAAAAAGGAATATGATGTTAATCTATTTGTTAAAAACAAATAACTAAGTTATATCGTGTAAGTAGAAATTTCAAATTAAAAAACAGAGTCCCACCTCTGTTTTTTTATTAATATTCCAATTTTAATGTTTTAGAAGAAATATCCATTATAGTTGTCCCAGGGTAATAAAACCTAATAATTTCTTTATAGGTCCTCCCTTTTTCGCCCATGAAGTGAGCTCCCCATTGACTCATTCCTACACCGTGCCCAAACCCTCTTCCTTTCATTGTATAAACACTATCCTGAAGTTCAAGTGAATCAATTAAATAACTTTTAAAAAGTGTTCCTCCAATCATTGGGCGAATTCGATTTAGATTAACATTTTGTAAACTAACTTGTTCAAATAATATAAGGCCTTCGAGCAACTGTCTCATAAAAGTTATCGTAATAGAACCTGTAACACTTCTCCCAGAAGCGAGCTTATCACCATTAAGTTCAAATTGTGGGATATCCAATATTTTTATCTTTCCTGGATATCCATTTCGATTTAACCAATTTTTTATTGAAATAGAAATCTCTTCGTCTTCCTCTATTGTATTATCCCACCAATTAGGATTCGTAAAATCGATCGTACTATAATCAATTTGATTTTGATGCATAGAAAATTTCCAAGGATGAGTAGGATCGTATGGGTCATCTTTAATAGGAAAGTACTTCATTGCTGTTCCTCCCCATACGTTTGCATTATTCTCTGTTTTTCCACCGTTACTTGCAGAATAGAAGGTTTCAATTAATCGATTATTGAAAGTAATAACCTCTCCCTCTGTCTCTTCAACAGCTTCCGTTGTATTCTTATCCCACTCATAACCACCATATACTTGGTAACTAATCGTATCATTGATTACTTCACCAAGTTTAGATACAGCATAAGTTCTAGCGGCTAGCGTTTGTGCTTTTAGCGTTTCGAGTCCCCATGAGGAAAAAACTTCAAAAGGAACAACACCTTTTAAATAATCTTCTAACGGTAATTGATTTATAGGACGTATATTGTTTTTTTCTTCCATTACAAATTCCAATGCCCCAAGATATGGCCGTTCATTTACATATATGACATGGTTTCTATCATATGTGTTAGGAATAAGAACAAAACTACCATGTAAATTCTGTTTTTTCTTACCCTCCTGCTTTAAATATAACTCTCCCTTTTTCAACTGTAATGTATATTTCACTCCTTCTTCTATGTGTAAGGTTGGATCTAAGCTGAAAAACTCTCCTTTTACTTCAATTGTTAATTCATCTGTATTGCCAATATAGTTCACAAGCTTTACCGTAACCATATGTTCTGCGCTAATGGTTGCTGGTAGTATGATACAAAATATTGTGGTAAACAAAAGAGTAATGTATCGCATATGTATATTTTTACTAACAATTATTGGAATATACATATTAAAATTTTTTGATTGACTAATAATAGGATATTGTGTAATATCTAGATAAGTTCATACGGTTACCTTTAAATCAGTCCTGTGAGACTGGCAAGGTGTTAAGACAGTTCGTCTGTCTATAGATATAGTAGAAATGGTTTATGCCCATTTCTATATTCTTATGCTTATCAAGCACCTTAGCCTTTTCAGGCTAAGGTGCTTTTTTTATCTCTCACCTGGTAACTGTAGAGCTAATTAATTAAGGGAGAGAATATATATGGCAAAATTTGATGAAATTCAAGTAGATCAACGACTACCTTTCTTTCAAAGTCTACCATTAAGCTTTCAGCACTTATTCGCAATGTTTGGATCTACCGTCCTAGTTCCTATTATCTTTGGGGTTAACCCAGCTACTATTTTATTGATGAACGGTATCGGAACATTGATTTATATCTTCATTACGAAAGGGAAAATTCCCGCTTATCTAGGATCTAGCTTTGCATTTTTAGCACCAGTTGGAATTGTCATTGACAAGTTTGGATATAGTTATGCACTTGGTGGCTTCTTAGCAGTAGGTATTATTCTTACATTAGTTGGATTGCTTGTAAAAGTTGCGGGTACAAGATGGATTGATGTATTATTCCCACCTGCAGCGATGGGAGCTATTGTTGCTGTTATAGGATTAGAATTAGTACCGGTTGCAGCAGGTCAAGCTGGTTTAATTGGTGAAAATATTGACTCGGCTGCAATAACTGTTGCATTATTAACATTAGGAATCACAGTGATTGGTTGGGTAACATTCCGAGGCTTCTTTAAGATTATTCCTATACTTATTGGATTTGTAGCTGGATATATTATTGCTTGCTTTTTCGGATTAGTAGATTTCGATCCTGTTAAAGAGGCAGAGTGGATTGCACTACCTGAGTTTTACACGATGCAATTTGACTGGTCCGCAATTTTAATCATAATTCCTGCTGCACTAGTTTTAATTCCAGAACATATTGGTCACTTATTCGTAACATCTAATATAGTGAAGAAGGATTTAGCTAAAGACCCCGGTCTAGATCGTTCATTTATCGGTAATGGTATATCTACTATTCTTTCAAGTTTTGTTGGGTCTACTCCGAACACAACATATGGTGAGAATATTGGCGTATTAGCTATTACTAGAGTATACTCTACTTGGGTAATTGGAGGAGCAGCAGTAATTGCTATCTTACTTTCCTTCATCGGTAAATTATCTGCACTCATTTCTTCCATTCCAGATGCAGTGCTTGGAGGCATTTCCTTGCTATTATTCGGTATTATTGCTGCAAGTGGTATCCGTATGTTAGTTGAGGCAAAAGTGGATTATAGTAAATCCCAAAATCTAATTCTTACTTGTGTAATTTTAGTTATCGGTATCAGTGGAGCAGTAATACAAATTGGTGAAGTTGAACTTAAAGGTATGGGTCTTGCTACAATTATTGGTATTCTACTAAGTATCTTGTTCAAGATATTTGATATTCTAAAGCTATCAAATGAAAAATAATGAAAGAAACCAAAAGCTAGTTTGATAGACTAGCTTTTGGTTTCTTTTACTTTTCAAACTCCATTTTCCAGGAGTAATAATCTTGATTAGGATTTTTTTCGTAGCTCAAGTAAGCATTAAATTTTTTGCCTTGTTTACTAGTTAAGCCTTTAACATAGGCTTTATTATTCGTTAGGATATTTTTCACTAAGGTCTTTGTAGGTTTTTTTCGTAAAGCTGCTAAATATTTATCATTTTTCCAAATAACATACTTACAGCCTTCTTTCCAATTACTACACCCGAATCCCTTCCAGCCTTCCATAATGTTGCCACCACAATTCGGACAAGTACCAAGAATTTCATTGCTAGGTTTTGATTTAGTACTTGTTACCTCATGAATCGTAACCTCTTCATCTGATTTTATTATTTCGACTGATTCCATTGTGAATTTATAAATCGTTTCAAGGAAACTTTTTTTCGGTACTGCACCTTTTTGAATATCTGAAAGTGTCTTTTCTAATCTTCCTGTAAATTCTAAATCGAATAATGATTTAACTGGTAAAGTTTCAACTAGTCTTCTGCCTAGTGGTGTACTTACAAGATTCTTACCTTGTGAAGAAATATAGCCAACATCCTTTAATTTCTTAATTGTTTCTGCTCTAGTTGCAGGTGTACCAATACTAAATCCAGTTAAAATACTTCCCAACATTTCTTCATTATCCTCTTCAACATTTTTACCACACGTTTCCATGACTCGTAATAACGTTTTTTCAGTATGAGGTTTTGGAGGTTTCGTAACATGATCAGTAACTTCTGACTCAGTAACCTCAACGATTTCCTCTCTCTCTACTAATGGAAGCAATTTATCTTTAGAATTAACGTTCTCTACCTTTTTCCATCCTTCTTCTAGCTGCACTTTTCCTTTTGATTCAAAAAAGCCTTTTAGCTCAACATCTTGAATCTTTGTAATGAGCCTTGTCTCCTCATATTCTGCTACAGGCATAAATTGCATAATAAAACGGTTTTTAATAGCTGTATAGACTATTTGCTCGTCCGCAGTTAACCGCTTTGGTTTCATGTAAGTGGGAATAACCGCGCTATGACTTTCCACCTTTGCATTATTGAACACCCGTTTTGTTTTCATAAATTTAATTTCATCTTTGTAAGGTAAATCTTCAGCTAATGTTTTAAGTACTCTAGCCGTTTTCCCAACTAAACTTTCTTCTAGTGCCGTACTAGATGTTCTCGGATATGTAATAAATTTCTTTTCGTATAGAGACTGTGCTACTTTTAAAACTTTATCAGAAGTCCATCCCTTATATTTACTCGTGACATATCCTTGCAAGTTGGATAGATTAAATAGAAAAGGTGGAAACTCTTTTTTCTTTTCTACTTTTTTGTCCGTAACAATTGCTACTTTATGTTCCATTTCTTCTTTGATATTTTGAAGTGTTACTTTTTGTTTAAACTTATCTCCTGATTCTTCAACATATGTACCTTCATACAACTCATTATTTTTTGTTTTAAACGTTGTAACCAATTTAAAGTAATCCTCAGGAATGAAATTTTCAATTTCCTTATCACGGTCATAAATGATCCTTAACGTAGGGAGTAAAACACGGCCAATGTTAAGAGCTTTTCCTTTCCCTTTCTGGTATTTCAATGTAGCAACAGAAGTTAAGTTAATCCCGATTAACCAATCCGCCCACTGTCTACTAACACCGGCGTCTTGTAATGGACGTAATTCTTCATTAGATTTTAATGATTCAAGACCACGTAGAACTTCATCTTTCGTCCATTCATTTAATAGTAATCGATAAACGGGTTTATTCAGTTTGGCACGATAAATAATACTATCACCAATCAGTTGACCTTCCCGATCGTAGTCACATGCGGAAATAATTTCGGTAACGTCCGATCTTTTCATCAAACTATGTATAATCGTTAACTGTTTTTTAGCTCCTTGGTCTGCCCACTGTCTATTTTTCGGATTACTTTTTACTTTGTACTCAAATTTACTAGGAATGAACGGGAAATTTTCCATCTTCCATCTAGCCATTTTACTATCATAGTCTTTCGCATCGTACAATTGAAGCAAATGACCAAATGCCCATGTAATAATATACTCATTCCCTTCAAAATAACCATCTTTCTTAGCCTTAATTCTTAGAGCATCAGCTATGTTTTTTGCTACAGAGGGTTTTTCAGCGAGTATTAATTTCATAACGTACACCATCTTTCATTTTGAAGAATTTTTAGAGGAAAAAACGGGTTTATAATGAGGCTTAAAAAATGTGAGTGAATCTATTATACTACAAACAAGGTGAAGTTCACAGGGGATTTAACACATTGAACATACACTTTGTTAAATGATAAATGCTATACTTAATATAATATTAATGAAAATAGGACGGTGACTCCATGATAGCCAAAGTAGAAAAGCATAACGACGAATTTATTGCTACATTCGAACGCCACATAAACCATCCAAAAGTAAACGTCTGGGAAATGCTTACTCAAAATGACCGATTATCTTTATGGTTTGATGAATTACGGGTTGCAGAACTAAAAAAAGGTGGCTACCTTACCTTTAATATGGGAGATGGCAGCTTTGAAAGAATGGATATTATTGATTTTGAGGAGCAATCAATAATTGAGTTCACTTGGGATGATAATCTCGTTCGATTTGAATTAATAGAGGAATCGGGTGGATGCAATTTAGTTCTTATTGAAAGAATAAATGAAATTACAGAGCAAACGATGAAAGATTTGGCTGGTTGGCATGTTTGTTTAGATGTCATCATATCAATTTTAGATGGTGAAAAGATAGAAGACCGGATGGAAGATTGGAAAGTTTGGTATGAAAAATATAGAGAGCTTCTACTCCCACTAAGCTAGCTAAAGAAAGCAAAACAATTAAGAAAAAATTGTTTTGCTTTCTTTTATTATAAATTCCACTAATCGATCAATAATTTCAGGTCCTTCCTCTTCATCAAGAAGATTGTTCAACATAATAGAAAAGATTAATTCCTCCCCTTCATCTGTGGTTAAATAGCCTGATAACGTACTAACTCCCATTATTGTTCCTGTTTTTGCATGGACATTTAAACCAAACATTCTTTCATGTAGTGTTCCACCAATCATTCGGTCGGCTTCACCAGCAACTGGCAGAGAACGATAAAAACTATCAAACCACTTTTTCTCTTGAATTCGGAATAGGAAATCTGATATTACATTCGGGGGTATCAACGTAACATGTGAAATACCTGACCCATCCCGAATGACTAACTTACTTGTGTCTACACCTAACTTTTCCAAAGTCTTATTTAATACCTCTAATCCACTATCCCAGCTTCCAATACCATTCTTTATTTTTCCTAATTCTTTTACAATGATTTCACCATGACCATTATTACTTAATTTCATAAAAGGCACACTTAATTCAGCAAGTGACATAGATTTTCTAACAAATAATTGAGTGGCATCCTTTGGTGTTTTCCCAGTTTTTACTTCTCCGGAATAACTAATTCCATTTTTCTTTAAAGATCTGCAAAAAATTTCTAATGCATATTCTGTTGGCTCCCAAACAGCTACCCATTCATTAATACTAGCAGAATATTTTGGAATAGTTCCCTCTACGACAACAATGTTACTACCATGTTCTCTAGTTACCATAATATCTGCTTCTTCTTCCTCATGATTTGTTTCTAATGTGGTAGCATTATTTAAAACTTTTATGTATTTCGTCTTTGGAGTAAGCACAATTTCTGGTGTATCTCCTTCGCTTTTTCCTGGAGATATGGTAAGCATTACTGTACCAGAATCATAATCCTCATTTGGGGAAGCCGTTAATGCAGAAACTTGAGCCCCATAGTAATAATGCTCATCGTTCCAATTAAGGTCCTGCGACAACCGAATAGAATCATACCAAGTATCGTCACCTATAATATTTCCACTTATTTCTTGAATTCCTTTTTCTTTGATTATTATGGCTAATTGCTCAAAATCTTTATCTAGTAAAGTTGGATCACCTTTTCCTTTTATATACAAGTTCCCTTCTAATCGTTGTCCAACTATATCTCCATCTATCCAAAGTTCAGTAGGAAAGGCATACTCCTCCCCTAAAACTTCCAATCCTACCGCACAAGTAAATATTTTCATATTAGAAGCTGGGTGAAGACGGGTATTTCCTAAATGCTCATATAATATTTGTCCAGTTTTTCTCGAGCGAATACTTACCCCTATTAATGCACCTTCTAGCTTAGGCTCAAGATTAATTAACTCTTCAATTCTTTTCCAATGAACATTCATTTACTTTACCCCTCTTTCTTTATAAACATAGTTTAATTTATAAATCTTCTTTTTTTCACCCTAATTTCAGGAAAATTTTCCTTAAAAACTTCAAAATCCAGGAACATTTTATGTATTTTCTAACTTTGTTGAATATTATTACTATTGTATAGTATTTTATCTTTTTTTTAATTATAATGGAAGTCGTAGAGGTGAAAAAAATGGGAAATGATTTAGGACAAGCAATTAAAATCAATCGTTTAAGAGCAAATATGACGCAAGCAGATTTAGCTAATGGAATTATTTCGGTATCCTACTTGTCTAAGATTGAGAATGGTACCGCTGAACCACCGGATGAGATTATTGAACTTTTGGGGGAAAAGCTCAAAATTAATATGTTAGATTCAGACGAACATATTACCGACCAAACCATTATTAGATGGTTTCATCATTTATTACATTCTAAATTAGATGAATCAATCAGACTATACAACCGTATTAAAAATAATTTATCAAGTGCTATTGATAAGCAACTCCTGTCATTAATAGAAATACATAAACTATGTTACTATAGCTTAATTCAAGACTTAGATGAAGCTGAAAAGCAAATCGCTTCACTACAAAAAAGCTCTAAGAAATTTAGTGACATTCAAAAATATTATTTTTATAAATTTATTGGTAACTACCACTATAGGAAATTATCTTATAAGAAGGCATTGGAATCCTATCAAGAAGCGGAAAAACTTAATAAGGCAGAGTTATTTCATAAAATGGAAGAAATACATGATCTCTATTACTTGATTGCCAATGTAGCAAGTAAAAGTAGACAAACTCATTTATCATTACTATATTCACTTCGAGCACTGGATTATTACCAACCAAATTATAAACTAAAAAAATGTGCTGAATGTCAGATTATATTGGGGATATCGTATCAACGGCTACGCGAATTTGAAAAAGCAAAAGCCAGCTATTACCATGCTATCGACATAGTAGAAAAGATAGATAATAGTTTATTATTAAAATTATGTTATCAAAACATTGGGTCCATGTTTTCGGATTGGAAACAACCTACTGATGCTATTAATTATTATCTTAAAAGCTATGAGCTTAGAAAATATGACTCTGATACTATGAAGATAATACCTATTTCTAGTTTAATGAAAGAATATTATAACTTAGGTGACATTTCAAATTCAAAAGTCTGGTTAGATTTAGGTTTAAATTTAATTAAATCACTTAATCCACTTGATTCAACTTATGTATACGAGTTTACCGTATATAAGCACTTAATTAATGGAATCGATGATACTTTTGAAGATTTAATGACAAAAGAAGTTATACCCTTTGTAGAAGAAAAAGAACTAATATTTGAAAAAGTATTTTACACTAAAATACTTGCAAAGTTCTACAAAGATAACAGGAAATATAAGCTATCTAGCCATTATTATGAGAAAGCTTATAAAACAATAGCTGAGATAACTTGTCTTGAAAGGAGGTGAAAATGAATGAAGAAATCCATTTTTACATTCTTTTTAGTTACATTCCTACTTGTATCTGGTAGTTTTCTAGCTACAGCAAGTAATGCCTCTTTCATAGGGCAAACTAACTTTTTTGCTAACGATGAAGAGCCTGAGCCATTTCCAACTACTGTTAAACCATAAGTAGAAATGTACTAAATGTGTAATTTTCCTTGTCATCTCCAGGAAGTAGGAATGCGCAAGGAGTGTTTTACTCCATTATATTCCCTCGTTTTTAAACTTCTTAATAGTGTACTCTTTCCGTAAGAATGGCAAGGAAAATATTCACATTTGATGTGAATCGCTTAATTCGGTCAATTTTATCCCTACATAAATTGTTCTTCTACAGGTAACATAAAAGTGCTTTTACCTACTGTTAAAAACCACCAGCATTTGACTCTTCTGAATGCTCTCTACTCGATATACGTTCTCACTCCAACGTATTAATACAACAAAACTTATCGCTGTTGCCCATCCTATTAATGGAAAATATAGAAAATGATCAACTATATTACCAAGTTTGCCAAAATCTAGGTTCATAGTTGTATTGAGTTAAGAACTGAACGGTATTATTTCCTGTTGGGATGTACTTCCAATAGCCTCTTCCTTCTTTAATAATCGATAATTTCTGCTCTGTTCCAAAACGCAGTGATGAAGTCCTAGATCCATCTTCTGTAAGATTTCCTTCTCCCTGAGATACACTCTTTTTTCAGTTTAATCGTAAAAGTAAGAGGTATAGGACTTCCCCTACACCTCTTTTTTATTCAATAGTTTCTTCTTTTTCTTTAATAAATCTTGAAATTCCTTTTCTAACTCTGATTCAGGATTTATACTTAACCTACTTAAAACATCGGTCAACTTTGTTTCAATAACCATTAAGTCTTGTTCACTTTCATCAATTGTTTTAGGCTGAAAATTAATATAGGCATTGTAATTACCTTCAAACAACTTCATATGATGATTTTTAATGGCTATGATTTTATTTGCAACTTGTTCTATA
Organism: Ornithinibacillus jepli; assembly: GCF_047228935.1. Lineage (NCBI taxonomy): Bacteria > Bacillati > Bacillota > Bacilli > Caryophanales > Bacillaceae > Ornithinibacillus > Ornithinibacillus jepli. Next base: position 652,375 of record NZ_JBFEGG010000001.1, on the reverse strand, counting down.
AACCGTCTATCATGTGAAACAAAAATAATCGTACCTTTATATTCTTTTAATAAAGATTCCAGTGCTTCTACTGCTGTAATATCTAAGAAATTAGTTGGTTCATCTAAAACAATGGTGTTAATGTCGCTAAGAAAAATTTTTGCGAATGCAACTTTTACTCGCTCTCCCCCACTTAATACTTCTACCTTTTTATAAACGTCATCTTGAAAGAAATGCAGTCTTGCTAGTACAGTACGAATTAATGATACATCTTGAGAAGAGGATATCGTGATGTTTTCTAAAATGGTTTTTTCCGTATTTAAAATATCTAAGTTCTGACTAAAATAGCCTATTTTTACGGACGGCGATATTTCAATACCTTTCTCTTTTACCATCAATTTTTTAACAAATGTTGTCTTTCCAACTCCATTACTCCCAATCATTGCCACCTTGTCTCCTGCATGAATCTGAAAGGTTGCTTTATTCCATAATAACCTTGTTCCTATTCTCCCTTCCAATTCTTCCACACGAATAATTGCTCGTTTTCCAAGTAACTCTTCATGAACGATATCCATGTTTAATGGCTGCTCTTCTTTCACTTTTTCAACTTTTTCCAGCTTATCAATTCTAGTTTTGATTGCATTGGCTGTTTTTTCTAGCTTCTTTTGCTTTTTAGCAAAGTATGGGCCACTACCCATTTGATTTGCATCAGAGTCACTTTTCTTATTAGGATTTTTCGTAGCTCTGCTTGCCTTTTTCTTTTTTAATTCATATGCTTGCTCTAACTGTCGCTTCTTTTGTATATATTGAAGATATTCTTCTTGTTGTCTTTGAATCTCGGCATCTTTTTGTTCACGGTAGACAGAATAATTTCCTTTGTAGCAATTGACCTTACCACCATCCACTTCCCATATCTTATTACAAAGTGCGTCTAGAAACGCTCTGTCATGTGAAACTATTACTACCGCACCTATCCAACGTTTTAAATGCTGTTCTAGCTTTTCAATATGTTCTTTATCTAGATTAGTAGTTGGTTCATCGGCAAATAAAATTTGTGGTTTCTTAGCTAATACTTCATTGATATATTCTTGAGTGAGTTCTCCCCCACTTTTCGTTGTGTTAATAAGCTTTAATTGTGGTAGTAACTCTATACTTGCTTCAGATTGCACCGTCCCTAGATAATCTTGCTCCTTACCAGTCAATACATTAACTAAAGTCGTTTTACCGCTTCCATTTTTCCCAACTACCCCTATAAAGTCACCTTTTTGTATTTTTAAATTCTCTACATTTAAAATCTCTTTACCGTCCACTTCATAGATAATATCTTGTGCTTCTAATAAAAGCATGATCTCACCCCATTTTCTAACTAAAAAAAGCCCCCTATCCACAATTGAATAGGAAGCTTAATCCATACAAAATAAACTAATAAATGTTTACGAAACATTTATCGGGTTTACTAAGCAGAGTCTAATCCTATTCAACGTGTGAATGAATTGCATGCTAAAAAGAGGGCTATTCCCAATATTTTTAACGTACAACTATTCAACTCACCGTTTTAAAATAGGATTAATTTAACATCTGCTTAAAATAACACCCTTTCCGAATTTTCTTAAATAATACTATAAATCAATTACTTTAACCTGTCAAATAAAGAAATAGGTTAATCAAAAGGTATTTAAGGCAAAATAAAAACCTAATATTGTCCCTTACCTTGTTCCGAACTTTGCTTAGCTTTTCACTTAATCTATAGCTTAAATTGTCTTACTAAACCACTTAATTCTTCAGCTAGTTTTGCTAAGTCTTCAGAGCTTTTTGCCATTTCTTCCATGGAACTGCTAGTTTGCTGAGAAGATGCAGATGTTTGTTCAATACCTGCTGCGGATTCTTCTGAAATAGCTGCAATCTCCTCTATAGAAGCATTCATTTCTTGTGTTGTTCCAGTTATCTCCATAAGGTTTCCTTTAACTACTTTAATTCTATTTACCATATCCATTATCGATTGATTGATATCATTAAAGGTTTCCTTCGTATCAATTATTTGTTTTGTTCCTTGTTGTACTTCTTCATATCCAAATTCTAATGATTCAGTAACTTCACGTGTTTCCATTTGAATCTTTTTAACGATATTTGTAATATCGGTTACAGACAATGCTACTTGCTCAGACAATCTTCTTACCTCATCCGCAACTACTGCGAATCCTTTGCCGTGTTCACCTGCTCGTGCAGCTTCTATGGCGGCATTTAATGCTAATAAATTGGTTTGATCTGCAATATCACGAATTACAGAAACCAACTGACTAATCGCCTTAGAGTTCTCATCTAGTCCACGAACCTTATTTACTGCATCTTTAACAATTCCGTCAATGCGATTCATCTGATCTCCAGATGCTTGCATTAACTCATTTCCTCGACTAGTTAAATCTAATACAGATTCTGAAGATTTCTCTATCAGTTCACCATTTTCGTTTGCTTCTTTAACCCGATGAGTGAACTGATGCATAGTATGGGTTAAGTTACTTGCTCCATCTGCTTGTTTTTCAGACCCCACTGCTAATTCTTGCATCGTTGTTGCCACTTGCTCAGACCCTGCTCTAACTTCTCCGGCAGACTGCATCAGTTCTTCACTTTGCGCCGTGACAGTATAGGAAACCGTTGAGACTTGACTAATCACTTCTCTTAAATATGTACTCATTTTGCTCATAGAGGAAGCTAATTGTCCTATTTCATCCCTACCATTATAATCAATCGCAGAAGCAGTGAGATCCCCTTCTGATATTCTGTTACTTATATGGACAACTTTTTTAAGGACTCTTGAGATAGCAAGGCTAGTGAAAACAACTAACCCAATTCCAATTAAAATTGTAACGGCTACGATAATTAGCTGTGTGACAAAGGTTTGCTGCTGGCTTTTAATTGTATTATTAATTGCTTGTTCTCTTTCTGTATCTAATGTAACAACTAACTCATCTAATAATCCGACTGTTTCATTTCTTATTTCATTAATTTGGGGAAGAAATGATTCTGCCACATCCATATTTCCATTATTAATTGCAGATACAATATAGTTTGTAAACATACGGTACATTTCTTGATTCAAAGAGGTTACCTCTTGATAAATTTCTTCTTGTTCTTTTGAATCTAAGTTAATTCGTACTTTACTTGCCAATTCATTATATTGTACTTGGTTCTCCTTAAAGGATTCTACTAGACTTGGATCCGGCTCTTGATAGTAAGAGACGATATATATGCTCATATTCCGGGTTAATGATCCCATTTCAGAAATATTCATAGCAATATCACTTTTTGATTCTAATGCTTCAATATCTTTCCCCATACCATTGATAGAGTTTAATACAAATACTGACGACCCAACAAAAAGTAAGATTACAACGGCAAACGTTAAGCCATACTTCCAACCAATCTTTATATCCCGATGACTAATTTTTTTGAGTTTAAATCTCTTTCGCATTTTTTATCCCCCATGTTAATATCAATTACAAAACTATTCTCCTTGAATAGTAAACTAGTTCAATATCTATAAAAACATCTTTTCTATTTATCAATCATAAGCTATGAATCGCCAAAATTCAACAAATCTCGGTCGTATCTTTCAAATATTAACACAACTTTTACTTATAGATAATTTCAAACATAATTGACTTACTTTTTGGTGATTAGTATGATGTTCTTAATATTTATGCAGTTCTTAAGTTTGACTATTTTTAAAGTCTAGTTATTTAGGGGGATCCACCATGAGGAGAATTTATACAAATGGCAATTTTTATACCTTCAATCCAATTAAGCCACATGTTCAAGCAGTGGTTGTTGAGAACGGTAGATTTATTGATATGGGAGAAGAGCACCAAATGTTACTTCAATGGAATACTGGTGCTTGTGAAGTGATTAATCTTTATGGTAAAACGGTGACTCCTGGTTTAGTAGACAGCCATCTTCATTTATCACTTATTGCTGAGCAATTTATCCATTTAGACCTCACAGGAGTATCATCGAAGACTGAAATGCTAGATAAGATTCGCGCAAAAGCAAGCAATTTAAAACCAAATGAGTGGTTACTCGGTGGTGGATGGGATGAAAACTTGTTTACAAGCGGATTTATCCCTACATTGGAAGAGCTTGATTCTGTTGCTCCTTACAACCCGCTGTTTTTAAATAGAATCTGTACACATGCGGCTGTTGCAAATAGTAAAGCCTTTGAAATAAGTAACTATCATTCTACTATGTCCATACCTGAGGGCGGTTCTATTGTTTTAGATGAATATACTAAAAAACCAACCGGATTAATCTTAGAATCCGCTTCGGAAATTTTTAAACGAAACATCCCTCAAAAAACTTATGAAGAACTTCTTCAAGCAATGCGAAAGGCTGTTCAGTTTGCCCTGGAAAAAGGTCTAACAAGTGTTCATTCGAATGATCCACTTTTTCTAGGTGGTTTACAGCAAACTTACCAGATTTATGATGCTTTGTTAAATGAAGAAGAGCTTGGTCTACGTACAAATCTTTTAATTAATCATGATTTTCTTGATGATTTAAAAAATGCTGGTATGTATACTGGCTATGGAAATGAAACACTTCAAATTGGTGCTGTTAAAATATTCGCTGATGGCGCTTTCGGGCGCAGAACAGCATTATTGTCTGAACCTTATCATGATGCTCCAGAGCATTATGGAGAGGCAATGCTTGATAAAGAAGCATTGACAGATATCGTAAGAAGAACACGTGAATTATCCATGCCTATCGCAGTGCATACCATCGGTGATAAAGCACTAGAGAATGTTCTAGATGTGTTAGATCTCTTTCCTGCTGTCAGCCATCGTGACAGACTTATTCACGTGCAAGTCCTTAACCAACAATTGATAAATCGGCTAGTAAACCCAAGCCGTATTGCTGATATACAGCCTAGATTTGTAGTAAGTGACTTCCCTTGGGTAATGGAGAGACTTGGAACGAATCGTTCAGAAAAATCTTATGCATGGAAAACATTAATGAATCACGGGGTAATTTGTGCTGGTGGTTCTGACTCTCCGGTTGAACCCGTCAATCCATTACTTGGCATTCATGCGGCTGTCACTCGTAAGTTACCTGGCGAATCCCATGAAGGCTGGAATCCAAACGAAAAGCTTTCTATGGTGGATGCTTTTCGATTATTTACAGAATTAACCGCCTATGCAACTAATGAGGAAACGATAAAAGGAACGATATCTAGAGGAAAATTAGCCGATATGACCGTCTTGTCTCAGAATCCTTTTAAAATGCAAGACCCAGATGCATTATTGGAAACAGAAATTGAAATGACCGTAATCGGTGGAGTAATTAAATACGAAAAGTCTAATCAAATGACTCCTTCTAAATAAAAAAAGCCAGTTAAACTAGTATGAACAGCATCTCCAAAACTATTGGAGATGCTGTTCAAAGTTTGACTGGCCCTACTATTTTATTCCATCTTAACGCTACGGTTAATCTACAGCATTCTGTATTCCCAACCATTGATACAAACTCTAACCGTAAACCATCTGGGTTAACGTGAACATCTACATCTGATGTTATCCCAATCGATTTTATTAATCGTTTCACCTCATCCATATTAGATTCTTGTGCAGCGGTCATTACCTGTTTATCGAACCCCTTTGATGATGCAAATCGATCCAAAACAACACTTGCCTCTTTCATTAGTTTCTTTGTTTCATTAGCAGAATCATATAATAAATCAGGATCCACTTCTGGAAATTGACGGTAAGCCAAAAATTGTGGTTGTGGTGGATAAAAGTAGATCGGATAGCAATAATACATCCTTTTCCCCCCTTAATTGTCCATACAACACTATATGCTTTTTAGGAAAATGAGGAAATTGTCTAATATTAAACTTAATAGATGAATAAATTTCCATTGATAATCTAGAGCGACCAACATATAATATAGGAACAAATGTTCTTATTGAAAGGTGTAGGTACAATGGATTATTCTACTTTTCCACGTCACAATGTGTTATGTATTGATATGCGATCCTTTTATGCTAGCGTTGAAGCAATTAAATTAGGACATGATCCAATGGAAACGATGCTTGCTGTTGTAGGAGATCCGAATAGATCTGGAAGTATTGTTCTTGCCGCTTCACCTGCTTTGAAAGAAAAATATGGGATTAGTAATGTTAGCCGCTTTTTTGAGTTACCAAATGATCCTGCAATTCATATAGTCCCAGCCCATATGGCCGATTACCTTCAAGTTTCTGTAGAAATTACTAGGCTAATTAACCAATACACCCCAAAGGAAGCAATCCACCAATATTCGGTTGATGAAGTATGGGTAACACTAGATGGGTTAGAAAAATTATTCGGTGACCCTTGGAAAATTGCTAATCAAATTAAAGAAGACATTCTCGATAGCTTCGGTATTACTTGTTCAATCGGCATTGGGGATAATAAATTTTTAGCAAAGGTCGTGATGGATTTACATGCTAAAAAAGTTGGGATAGCAGAGTGTCGGTATGAAGATGTCGAGGAAAAGCTTTGGCCACATCCCGTAGAAAAAATATGGGGGATTGGTAGCAGAATGAAACGAAATCTTAATCGTATGGGCATTATCACCCTTGGACAGCTTGCAAGATTTGACTTAGATCGTCTAAAAAAACGGTTTGGTATAATGGGGGAACAGCTTTATTGGCATGCTTGGGGGATTGATTTAAGTCCAGTATTCGGGGATTTCGTTAAACATGAACAAAAAGGCTTTGGTCATGGTATCGCTCTTTTACGAGATTATACAAAAAATGAGGTTGGGGTTTGTATTTTAGACCTTTGTGAAGAGGTTTGTCGCAGAGCTAGAACCGCTGGTAAGACCGGGAAAACGATCCACCTTGGAATTGCCTACTCCAAAGAAACGGGTGGTGGATTCTCACGTTCTAGATCAATCCCGATTCCTACTAATGTCACAATGGATATGTATCATATTTGCATGCAACTTTTCCATGAGTTTTATGATGGATATAGTAATATTCGCCACGTCTATGTGACACTAGATAATTTATATGATAAAGCAGAAACTCAATTAAATTTATTTGAGGATCGATCTAAAAAAAATGACATTGGCTATTGTATGGATGCCATTCGCGAAAAATATGGTACAACCGCCATCCTTCGCGCTAGTAGCTTTACTGATGCTGGTGTGACATTAGACCGCAGTAAAAAAATCGGCGGACATTATGCTTAAAAGAAGAGCGAAACAGAGAAACTGTTTCGCTCTTTAAATTTCTATCAACGCACCAATTGCTCCAGCATGAGTACCTTTATCAAGAAAGACAGGCTCATAATTCATCATGTCACGAAAACGGTTTAAAACATCCTTTAATACAGGATTATTCGTGACAGTTCCACCGATAAATACTATTTGACTAGTTTTCTTTCTAGTGGCAACTTGACTAGCTAATAATAAAATAGTCTCCCCAATCAATTGCATGACACTAGCGAGGTGATCATGTTCTGTTGCATCCGAATACAAATGAGCTTTTCCTAAATTAGCTGCGGTTAAATCTCCATCAATAGGTGGCTCTTCTGGGTAATAGATGTCACGCACTAATAAATCACTATTCCGAGAATCACCTTTTGACGACATTTGAGTAAAGGTTTGAAAATCCTTTTTTCGGGTAATTAAATAACCTAAACCCATCAATGTTCCACCACCAATACCACTACCCAAAACACGTTCAAACGAATTTGCGGTAACATGAAAAATAGATGTCCCCGTTCCAATATTAACTAATATAAACTCTTTATTTACTATACCTTTTTCTTTTAACAAATATTTAGTTCCTGTTGTAACCGATTGAAATTCATCAATCAAATGGCAGTTATTAGAGGAAAGTTTATTTAACGCACGCGCCTTACCACCGGTTACATATAGCTCAGCATTAGGAGACAAGAATGACAACCACTTAACAACATTATCCATTTCTTGATTAGAAAAGGTTTTCGTATGTATTTTTCCTTGTTCAAAATAAGCAAGCTTAACTAAAGATCCTCCAGCATCAATACCAATTTTATCAATTAACATAGTTTACCCTCCCATATATCAAACTAAATGAATAGAGCTAAATAGAAAAGTGTGTAAATCATTGATGGAATTAATGAACTTGAGCATATTAACTATATATTAAGAAGTAATAAACAGGAAGGAATGTCTGTATGAATAATAAACTGATTGACTGGCCAACTTTTATTGGGGCATTAGTTATTTTACTAGCTGTTTCCCTACCATTAATATTCTTTCCAGAGGCTGGGTCAAACGTTATAAATGCTGTAAATAATTTTATTACAGGAAATTTTGGTGTACTATTTTTAGCACTTGGCTTATTCGCACTATTGTTTATATTATATATCGCATTTAGTAAATATGGAAAAATTAAATTAGGAAAACGTGGAACAGAGAAGGAATTTGGTACCTTTTCTTGGGCAGCGATGCTCTTTTCAGCTGGAATAGGTTCGAGTATTTTATATTGGGGAATGATTGAATGGGCCTATTATTATCAAGGTCCACCTTTTGGTGTCGGGCCCAAAACCAAAGAAGCTATTGAATTAGCTGCAACCTATGGAATTTTTCACTGGGGACCGATAGCATGGGCAATATATACCCTCCCAGCATTACCTATTGCTTATTTCTATTATGTTAGAAAAAGCCCAGTATTAAAAATTAGTTCTGCCACTAAGCCTGTTATTGGAAAGCTTGCAGATGGTCCTTTAGGTATAGTCATTGATGTCCTATTTATCTTTGGATTGTTAGGTGGTGCTGGTACGACCCTTGCCTTAGGGACTCCAATGATTGCTGAAGGAATAAGTGATATTACAGGGATTCAAGTTACTCTATTTTTACAAGCATGTATTATGCTTGTATGCACGTTGATTTTTGCGATAAGTTCTTATTCTGGACTAAATAGAGGAATTAAGATTTTGAGTGATATTAATTTGTGGTTAGCTATTTTCATCCTTTTGTTTATCTTCATTTTCGGCCCAACAGTATTTATTAGTGAGTCAACCTTTACAAGCTTAGGCGTTCTCATGGACAATTTCTTTCATATGGCGACTTGGCTAGAACCATTAGCCGCATTTGATGCCTATCCTGAAACAAGATTTCCAGAATCATGGACCGTGTTTTATTGGGCGTGGTGGGTAGTTTACGCACCATTTATTGGCCTATTTGTAGCACGTATCTCTTATGGAAGAACTATTAAAGAAATGATTCTCGGAACAATTGCTTATGGAACACTAGGCTGTATTATGTTCTTTGGTATTTTGGGCAACTTCGGTCTATATTTACAGCTTTCTGGTTCATTTGATGTTATAGGATATATGAATGAATTTGGAGCACCTGCTGCAATCATTGCCATCTTAAATCAGTTACCGATTTCTGGATTGATCGTGATTATTTTTACCATTTTAGCCATTGTATTTCTCTCTACTACCTTTGACTCAGCTTCATATATTTTAGCTGCAGTAGTACAAAAACACGTACCTGGTGGGGAAGCACTTAGGTGGAATCGCTTATTCTGGGCGTTCACACTTTTATTACTTCCACTTGTATTAATGTTCATTGGTGATTTAGAAGCACTACAAACGGCTAGCATAGTAGCAGGTTTTCCAGTCATGTTTATTATGGTACTACTGGCAATATCCTTTGTTAAAGCTGCCGGAGCAGATTTACGGGCATCAAAAGAATACCGCTCCCCTACCATTTATATAGATCGTAGAAATATAAATAAATCTGAAGATACTAAAAAAAGTTAGAGAGAGCTACTAAAGCTACCTCTAACTTTCTTGTAATTAGTACCGGTTAATTAATAACGAACCGAAGCATTCACATCAATTAGCCCATGTTGTACATACCTACCAACACCACTCATATAAACGGCTGTATTTTCAATTACAGCACGTACTTGTGCATTGTTTTTCCCTTGACCTGTAAGTAAGGCTGCCTGACCAGCAACATATGGAGAGGCCATTGATGTACCGGACATATACACATAACTATTTCCTGGATAGGTTGAAGCAATATCTACCCCTGGAGCCATCACATCGACCCAAGTACCCCAATTCGAAAAGTTTGCCTTCCGATTTCTAGAATCGACTGCACCTACCGCAATAACATTGGAATATGAAGCAGGCTCAAAAGTAGTACTTACTCCATCATTACCAGCCGCAGCCACTACTACAACACCACGATTCCATGCATAATTAACTGCATTTTCTAAAGTTTGTGTATCACAGTTACATCCTAATGAAAGGTTAATAACCTCAGCACCTGCATCCGTTGCATATATAATGCCATCAGCAATATCTGCTAAGGATCCACTTCCATTAGCATCTAGAACACGAACAGCTAATATTTTTGTATTAGGTGCCATCCCTGCAATTCCTGTGCCGTTGTTCGTCTCAGCAGCTGCAATACCTGCGACATGAGTGCCATGACCATTTTGATCGTTTGGTGTATTATCATTTTGTACAAAATCATACCCTAAAAGTACTTTTCCATCTAAATCTGGGTGATTATAGTCAACCCCTGTATCGAGTACAGCAATTTCTTGACTAGAACTTCCACGCGTAACATCCCATGCTAAATCAGCATTTGTATTAAATAGCCCATATTGGTAACTAGGGCTAAAATACGTATCATTTGGTGTCCAAGTTGCCGTTAAAATATAGTTCGGTTCTACATATTCTACATTTGGATTATTACTTAAAGCCTTTACTACTGCATCTACATTCCCTACCTCAAGTACTAAAAACGGTGATTTTACAGCATCCACATCCGCTTTTACTTTCGCATTTACATTTTTAAGTGCATTACTTTGCTTAGAAGCAGAAACATTATCCTTAAATTTTACAATTACTTCACCCTTTACATACTCACCCTTAGAAACCGATACTGAGCTACTACTAACCTTCTCTAACTTCCCTTCATCTTGAGCAGCACTTCCTACAACAGGAAATAATAAAACAAGTACCGCCATCACCATACTTCCTAACCAAAACTTTTTCATGAAACTCCTCCTCTCAGAATGTACGATAAAGTATACTTTGAGAGTGAACGTTTCATAATAAGTAATCTATACTAAAAAAGTTGGGAAACTTAGGCGGACATAGATTCTTAGGTCTAGGACTTTTAACCAAAAAATAACATTTCCGATATGATAACTTTATTTAATTTGTCCATACTAAAGATTAGACTAATATCGGTGGTGACGAAAATAATAGATGGATTACACTAAAGGATATTTGAAACTTCTAGATACTAACATTTATTGTGAATATGTTATTCAAGATAAACCGACTATTTTCCTAATCCATGGTTTTGTGGCTTCTACATATACCTTTAATCGATTAAAACCGTTACTTGCTGAACAATATTCGGTAATCGCTATTGATTTACCAGGTTTTGGTAAAAGCGAAAAATCCACTATTTTTACTTATTCATACGAAAATTACGCCAAGCTTGTACTCGAGTGCTTGAATTATTTTGACATAAATGAAGCATATATTGCAGGTCATTCCATGGGTGGACAAATCGCATTGTTTGCGGCTAAAAATTCACCTAAAAGAGTAAAAAAGTTAATATTATTTTGTAGTTCAGGATATTTACCACGAGCAAAAAATTACATGATATATAGTACATATCTTCCTTTTTTCTACGTTTTTGCAAAGCGAAAGATAAATGGACAAAGTGTGGTTAGAAATTTAAAAAATGTATTCTATGATCACTCCTTAATTACTAAAGATCAAATTGAAGAATATGGAAGACCTCTACATGACAAGAATTTCCCAAAATCACTAGTACGATTGTTACGTCATCGTGAGGGTGATCTAAAAAGTGAAGAGTTAAATACAATAACAACCCCAGCTCTATTAGTCTGGGGTAAGGAAGATAAAGTAGTCCCGCTAGTTATAGGTAGAAAACTAGCTAACGACTTACCAAATGCCAAATTAATTTCTTATGAAAAGAGTGGGCATCTAATAACAGAGGAAAAGCCACATCAGTTATATTCTCAGATACTCTCATTCACAAATGGCTAAGATTAGTATCTTCCGACTAATCTTGGCCTTTTTATCAAAGCCCACTACTTTTTACAAAGAATCGCATATTCTGATAGTAAAAATTTAGGATTATGGGGGGACCAATATGGCATCTAGAAAGAACTTGCCTAGCCGCTTCGATATTGATATGACCCCATTACATGACTTTATGAAACAAATGGATACCTTCTTTAACCGTTCCTTTAAACAAATGAACGATCACTTCCAACTTAATCCATTTTGGTTAGATGTGAAGGAAAAGTCTTCCCACTTTATAATTGAAGCAGAACTACATGGCTACAAAAAGGATCAAATTAAGATTGAAGTGGCTGGTAATCGAATTAAATTAGGTGTAGAAGATTATCGAATAATTGATGAAGAAGATAAGAAAAACAGCAGAAATCGTAGAGAACAAAGTTTTTTTAGAAAAGAACGTGTTATTACATTACCATTTGATATACCAAAAGAGGATATAAAAGCATCCTATAAAGATAATGTTTTAACAATAACAGTGCCAAAACCTGAAGTTGATTACATTGAAATAGAAGATTCCTAATTATGTGGATTCGGCACCAGCATTGCCGAATCCTTTTCTTTTTCACAGGGAGAGGTGAAAAGTTTGACCGTAATCCAAACAGATAAATGGCTGGAAAAGTCATATGATAAGCCGGAAAAAATATTCCAAAAACTCGCTGAAATGTTTAATCTTGAAGATTATAGAGAGATTGCTAGCATACTAATTAAAAATGGAATGTATCAAAAACCAGAAAAAAATGGTGAAAATCTCATCAATACGCTTAAAAATAAAAACGTATGGCAAATTATTAAAAAAGAGGAACAATACTTGCAAAAGGAATGGTCTGGAAAAAACGTTCCTATTTTTATATTCCCCTCCAATTCTTACAACTGGAAAATAAAAGAGCATTATAAAGGAAGAACCGGACTTGCATTTCATGATAAATTGTTTTTATTTATATCGGATGAAACGACAGAAGAAGAACTAAAAGCGCTCTTTACCCATGAGTATAATCATATTTGTAGACTCTACCAAGATCCTAAAAAGGAAAGAAATTATTCATTATTGGATGTAGTGATTTTGGAAGGTATAGCGGAAAATGCGGTACTTGAAAGGTTTGGGGCCAAACCTCTTGCACCATGGACATCCTATTATTCAGAATCTGAACTGAAAGAAATATGGAATGATTTAATCTTTCCAAATAAAGATTTATCTAAGACTTCTAGAAAATCAACTAATCTATTATATGGTAATAGCTTTTACCCAGAAATGGCCGGCTATTGTGTTGGGTATTACTTAGTAAAACAATACGTAAAGAAAACAGGCATACGTACTAAAGATTTAATCAAGATTCCCGCTGAAAAAATAGTTATCTAACCAGCTAGGCAAATATACAGATTACCTAAAATCTAGGTATCTATCCCAGTCAAAAAGAATGAGCTTTCATATAGTATTAACAAACACTAAGTAAAAGTGTTTTTGGCCTGAGGATAATTACCTCAGATTAACCTGAAAAAGTACGTTAGGAGGGATGTAGAATGTCATTCGGATACGGCGGCTGCGGTTATGGCGGCGGTTACGGCTACGGCGGAGGATATGGCAATGGATTTGCATTGATTGTCGTGTTATTTATCCTTCTAATCATCGTAGGTGCTGCTTGGCTATAATATAGGAATTACCTATAAACTACGATAAGACGGGGACTACTCCCCGTCCTAGGTAGTTAATATTAGGTGGAATTACGAAAGACTATATTTCTTCTAAGTTATTGGCCAAGAGGTGGGCCATAATTATAATACAGTGTATAAAAGTATCCCTATAAATTATTAGGGGTACTTTTTTATTTCCATCTAAGAAACCTTTTATCCACTATTCCCCACAGATAAAATCCAACTTTTTCCTATTTCCACGAAAAAGACAAATCTTCTTGAACATTTTGTGAAGCCTATCTCAATCCATTGTAATATTTCTCACATCGTAATAAGATATGGTAGCGGTACTTTGTGAACAAACACACAAATTTGTCCAATTTATGAACAGTAACCTAGTTAAGGTGAAAGGAGCAAGAAAATGAAACTCAAATTGGCGTTTATTTCATTTGCAATATTAGTCACGACAATACTTGCTGGCTGTGAACCATTATTGGTACTAAACCCAAAAGGTCCACAAGCCGAAACGACAGCAAACGTCATATGGTTATCGATATTTACCATGGCAGTCATTGTCATTGTCGTTATTACATTGTTAATCATTATGATTTTTAAATATCGAGCAAGTAAACAATCAGAGGATTATGAACCTCCACATATTGAAGGTAATCCGATTGTAGAGGGGCTCATTATTGGAATTCCTGTGTTAATCGTTATTTTTCTTTCAATAGTATCGGTTAAATCAACCTATGAAGTAGAAAGTGTTCCTAAAGGTTATGAAGATCAAGAGCCGATGGTTATATATGCTGCTTCATCTAATTGGAAATGGCATTTCAGCTATCCTGAGCAAGAAATTGAAACATTAAACTATGTCATTTTACCTACTGACCGACCTGTAGAATTTCGATTATACTCATACGGACCAATCACAAGCTTTTGGATACCACAACTTGCAGGACAAAAATATGCAATGGCTGATATGGTAACGAAAATAAATATAGTAGCTGACGTACCAGGTGATTATCCAGGTCGTAATGCTAACTTTAGTGGTAAAGGATTTGCAAAAAATACATTTACAGCAACAGCTTTATCACCAGATGAATTTGATAAATGGGTCGAAGAAATTCATTCTACCGCTGAAGCTTTAACAGAAGAAAAGTTCGAGCAATTATTAGAGCCTGGGCACCTTGGTCAAATGACATTTACAGGTACACATTTAGAGTTTAATCCAGCTCCTGAAGGGGAACACGCAGGGCATCACCATGGAGATTCAAGTGATGATATGGAACATGAAAATCATGAGAGTCATGAACATAATAATCAACAAGATGTTGACAGTCACGAGGACCACTCAAACCATTAAGAAAATATTAACTTTCAATACTATTAAAAGTAATCAAATGGAAATACTCGAAAGGGGTTAACATAATGGAATTTTTTGAACGATTTGCCGTCCCCCATCCAAGTCCATTAATTTACGCTTCAATGATCGCTATCGGACTTACACTAATAGCCATTGTTGTTGGTATTACGTACTTTAAAAAATGGGGATATCTATGGCGTGAATGGTTAACAACTGTTGACCATAAACGAATCGGAATGATGTATTTAATCTCTGCACTACTAATGCTATTCCGAGGTGGAGCAGACGCGATTATGATGCGCTTGCAAACTGCTGTTCCAGATAATTCATTTTTAGATGCACAGCACTATAATGAAGTATTTACGACACACGGGGTTGTCATGATTTTCTTCATGGCAATGGCATTTGTAATTGGGTTAATGAACTTTGTTGTACCATTACAAATCGGAGCTCGTGATGTAGCTTTTCCAAGATTAAATGCGATTAGTTTTTGGTTATATTTTGCTGGAGCAATGCTCTTTAATATTTCATTTGTTATTGGCGGATCTCCTGATGCAGGATGGACGAATTACTTTCCACTTGCAGGTACTGATTATAGTGAATCAGTTGGGGTTAACTACTACATGTGGTCCTTACAGATTTCCGGTATCGGTACATTAATGACAGGTATAAACTTTATTGTAACAATATTAAAGATGAGAGCACCAGGCATGAAATTAATGAAAATGCCGATGTTTACATGGTCTGCATTAGTTACAAATATTATTATTGTATTTGCTTTTCCAGTTCTAACCATTGCATTATTAATGGGTACATTCGATCGTCAATTCGGTACACATTTCTTTGCTTCTACAAATGGCGGTATGGATATGCTTTGGGCGAATCTATTCTGGGTGTGGGGACATCCTGAAGTATATATTTTAATACTCCCTGCATTTGGTATCTATAGTGAGATTATCTCTACTTTCTCACAACGTAATCTGTATGGCTATAAATCAATGGTCGGATCGATGGTCATTATCTCGTTCCTATCATTCTTAGTATGGGTTCACCATTTCTTTACAATGGGTCACGGTCCAGCGGTAAATAGTATCTTCTCTATTACTACAATGGCGATTGCTGTTCCGACTGGTATTAAGATTTTTAACTGGCTGTTAACCATGTGGAAAGGTAAAAGACGCTTTACCGTTCCAATGCTTTATTCGTTAGGATTTATTCCATTGTTTACAATTGGTGGTGTAACAGGGGTCATGCTAGCTATTGCAAGTGCTGATTATCAATATCACAACACCATGTTCCTAGTTGCACACTTCCATAACGTTATAATTCCTGGTGTCGTATTTGCGATGTTAGCAGGGTTAACTTACTGGTGGCCAAAAATGTTTGGATTCATGTTAAATGAGCGCATTGGAAAATGGGGATTCTGGTTCCTATCAATCGGATTCTGTTTTGCCTTCTTCCCAATGTATATTACAGGTTTAGATGGGCAAGCACGTCGGATGTATACGTACTCTGAGGAAACAGGATTTGGTCCATTGAACTTGCTTTCCTTCTTTGGTGCAGGATTAATGGCCATTGCATTTGCGTTAATTGTATACAATGTATACTACAGCTTCCGCCATTCACCAAGAAATGTAGGTCAAGATCCTTGGAATGCGCGTTCATTAGAATGGGCGACTCATAATCCAGTTCCAGAATACAACTTTGCTGTAACACCAGTAGTAAATTCATCTGAAGCATTTTGGGATGCAAAGAAAAACGGTCACTCCCTATTTAAAGATAAAATTTCGAAGATTCATATGCCAAATAATAGTGGTATACCAATTATTATGGCTGGATTATTCTTCATACTCGGTTTCTCCTTTGTCTTTAGCATTTGGATAGGAGTAGTAATAGCCCTAATAGGAATCCTAGGTACGATGGCATACCGTTCATTTGAACATGATCATGGCCACTATATTTCAGAAGAAGAAATTAATGAAACGGAAAATAAATATGGAGGTGCTAACTAATGAAAATTGATCACTCGCAACCTCTTGAATATGGTACACATCAGAACCAAATGAATATCCTTGGCTTTTGGATATTCTTAGGTGCTGAAATTATGTTATTTGGTACTTTATTTGCATCGTACTTTACTTTAGAAAACGGCATAGGTAACGGACCATCTGGTGCGGATATATTCGAAATTACACCAGTGCTATTAGAAACTATCATTCTCTTAACTAGTAGTTTTACAATTGGCCTTGCAACCCACGCGATGCGAATCAATAATAAAAAAGCAACACTAACTTTTTTAGCGATAACATTGTTATTAGGCTTATCTTTCTTAAGTGTTGAGATCTTTGAGTTTATTCACTATTACCATGTTGGTGCAACACTTCAAACTAGTGCATTTACCGCAATTCTATTAACAACACTAGGAACACATGGTGCCCACGTTACATTTGGTTTATTCTGGGGATTCTTCATCTTTCTTCAAATAAAAAAACGTGGCTTTACACCAGAAACAACGAATAAGTCATTTATCTTTTCTCTTTACTGGCATTTTTTAGATGTAGTTTGGATTTTCATCTTTAGCTTCATCTATTTGAAAGGAATGATGTAAACATGAAAGAATTATTTCCAGCAAAACAAGTGATAGGATTTGTCTTCTCACTAGTACTAACTGCTGTAGCACTTACTGTTTACTTCCTTGATATGTCATTTGAGATGGGCATGACTATCTTATTAATTACAGCATTTATCCAAGCTGCTCTCCAATTAGTTTTCTTTATGCATGCTGGAGAATCAGAGGATAAAAAAATGATCTATACTAATGTATATTATGGAATTGCAATAGCACTAGTAACTATCTTTGGTACCCTATTAACATTAATTTGGGGTTATATGTAAATAAAAGAAGAAGCTCACGTCTCTAGACATGAGCTTCTTCTTTATTATGATATTTTGTTTTCTTATCTTTCGTAACTACTTCTTCCGTAGCAACTAAAAATATTCCCATAATGAAAATAAATACTGCCCCCATTACTATGCCAATCCCAACACCCGTTAATACTCCGTAACCGCTACCAAAATATCCATAAAGAAAAGATACGACACCTATTGTAATTAATGAGCCACAAAGAATGCTAACCGCTCTTACAATTTTCGCAGAATTTATCATAATAAATCCCCCTTCTTTCTTATATTATTCACTCCGTTCACAAATTTGTCAAATTTATTTTAAATAAGCGAAAAGCCTTTTTTCATTCAAATTGTATAGATAACTCACTCTCTTTACACAAGCAATACATATTCTATCGTGAATCTAGATTTTAAAAAAGGGAGTGAGAAAAGATGCTTGATTATTCGTTAAACCAATTGGTTAAACGAAATGAAAAAAAATTAGACCTAACTTTACAAAATAAATTAATACAATTTTTTCGGCCATTGCGCCCAATCCCCTCTTTCCTGCAAAAGATTATTGAGAAGAGCATCAAAAAATATAAAAAATATTCCGTAGTCATAGAATTTGATCAACAATCATTCCAAAATGGGATTCAACAAGTCCAAAACACAAATTGCAAAACATTTTTAGAACTTCCTATGGTGAACTGCTGTTCTGCAAATATGTCTATAGAAAATTTAGAGCAATTACTGGAAAGCTGCTCTTCCATTAAAAAGGTTTATTATGATCGTAAAATTACAGCTCTACTAGATGTAGCTACCCCTGCAATTGGTTCAAGTACCTTACATCAATCTGGTTATACAGGTCAAGGTAAAACAATTGCAATTGTAGATACTGGAATCTATCCGCATAGTGATATAGAAGATCGCATTACGGCATTTGTTGACTTTATTAATGGACAGGTAGACCCATATGATGATAATGGACATGGCACCCATTGTGCTGGAGATGCTGCAGGGAGTGGACTATCTTCTAATCATATAAAATACATGGGACCAGCACCTGAAGCTAATTTAGTAGGTATTAAGGTTCTTGATAAAAGTGGAGCCGGAACATTATCTACAGTTATTCAAGGTATACAATGGTGTGTTGAAAACAAGGCGCAGTATAATATCGATATTATTTCCTTAAGTCTTGGCTCGGATGCTGTAGAACCAGCTCGTGAGGATCCTGTAGTGCAAGCAGTTGAAAGGGCATGGGATAGTGGAATCGTAGTATGTGTAGCTGCAGGGAACTCAGGGCCTAGTAATGGCACTATAGCCAGTCCTGGTATAAGTCCAACGGTGATTACTGTAGGTGCTACTGACGACAAGAGCACTATTGATCGATCTGATGACACCGTTGCGAACTTTTCTAGTCGTGGACCAACCATTGATGGAATTAATAAACCAGATTTAGTAACCCCTGGTGTAAATATCATATCCTTAAGATCCCCTGGCTCCTATCTTGATTATACCAATAGAATATCAAGAGTTGATGCAAACTATATTTCTCTCTCTGGAACTTCTATGGCTACACCAATTTGTGCTGGTATCGTTGCACAACTTCTTCAAAAAGAACCTTATCTCACGCCAAATGAAGTAAAAGAAAAATTGATAAACGCATGTACCGATATGGGACAACCACCTAACGTTCAAGGAAATGGATATTTAAACGCAGAAAACTTACTTGAATAGAAATTCCCTTTAATAAAATTTAGGTATCTGTAATGCTTAACTTTTTACAGATACCTTAACTGTTTTAAAAATTGTTTGTATTTTATGAAACCTACGTTACAATAGTATCGTATAATAGGTAATCGGAATTTCGAATCTACAGATAGGATGATGCATATGACATTATTTGGAGTTGATATTCAAACTATTTATTTAACAACACTTATCATATCTGGTTGTCTAATCGTTCTTTATATCTTTTTTGGAGATATATTAGACGCTGTGAGTGAAGGTGTACCTTTCTTAAATCCTACCCTTATATTAGCCTTTCTAGTTTTTCTTTCTTCATCTGGGTATGTATTAGAAATAGTCACACCGTTTTCTAGTTTAATAATACTCCTGATTTCTTTAGGTTTTGCAGTAATAATGGATGTGTTGCTAAACTTCTTTGTTTTAGTACCTCTTGCATCAGCTGAAGAATCTTTAGTTTTAACGGAGGACTCTCTAAAAGGACGAGTAGGAAAAATTATCATTTCAATTCCGGAAGATGGATTTGGGGAGGTTGTCATCGACGGAAAAGGTGGAATGATGACTAGACCTGCAGCAAGTTATGAAAATACTCCTATTCCAGAAGGAACTGAAGTGTTAATACTTGATACTAAAGAACGCGTTTTATATGTCATCCCATACGATTTAGAATCCGAGATGTCGTAGCCTAATACGGATTTAACCGTATTAAATAAAAATTAAGGGGGAATTTTAATGGGAGAATTAATTAATGGCTTGACCATTCTTATTGCAATTGCTGTCTTTCTTGTAATTGCACTTATCGGTGTTTTCATTAAAAAATACCGTACCGCAGGACCAGATGAAGCACTTATCGTAACAGGTAGCTACTTAGGCAATGGTAAAACCGTACATACGGACGAATCTGGAAATAAAATAAAAATTATCCGAGGTGGAGGTACATTTGTACTTCCTGTATTCCAGCAAGCCGAACAACTTAGTCTATTATCTAGTAAAATAGACGTTACTACTCCAGAAGTTTACACGGAACAAGGCGTTCCTGTTATGGCAGACGGTACGGCTATTATAAAAATTGGTGGAACTATTAATGAAATCGCTACTGCTGCAGAACAATTCTTAGGTAAATCAAAAGAAGATCGCGAAAACGAAGCAAAAGAAGTTCTAGAAGGGCATCTGCGCTCTATTCTCGGATCCATGACTGTAGAAGAAATTTACAAAAACCGTGAAAAATTCTCTCAAGAAGTACAACGTGTTGCTTCTCAGGATTTAGCCAAAATGGGCTTAAACATTGTCTCTTTCACGATTAAAGATGTACGAGACAAAAATGGTTACTTAGAATCATTAGGTAAACCACGTATTGCACAAGTAAAACGTGATGCCGATATTGCAACTGCCGAAGCTGAAAAAGAAACTCGTATTAAGCAAGCTGAAGCTTCTAAAGATGCAAAGAAAGCAGAACTAGAGCGCGCAACTGAAATCGCTGAAGCTGAAAAAGAAAATCAATTAAAAACGGCAGATTATAGACGTGAGCAAGACATTGCAAAAGCGCGTGCCGACCAAGCCTATGACCTTGAAACCGCTCGTGCTCAACAAGAAGTAACAGAGCAAGAAATGCAAATTAAGATCATTGAGCGTCAAAAACAAATCGAACTAGAAGAAAAAGAAATTCTTCGTAGAGAAAGACAATATGACTCAGAAGTTAAGAAAAAAGCAGATGCGGACCGTTATGCTGTTGAGCAAGCCGCAATAGCGGAAAAAGCAAAGCAGATTGCAGCAGCAGATGCGAATCAATATAGAATCGAGTCTCAAGCAAAAGCAGATGCGGAAAAAGTTCGTGTAGACGGTCTAGCAAAAGCCGAGGCGCAACGTGCTCAAGGGGAATCGGAAGCAGATGTTATTCGTCTTAAAGGTCTTGCAGAGGCTGAGGCTAAGAGAAAAATTGCGGAAGCATTTGAACAGTATGGTCAAGCAGCTATTCTTGATATGGTCATCCGTATGCTTCCTGAATATGCAAAAGAAATTGCTAGCCCACTAGGAAATATTGATAAGATTACAGTTGTGGATACAGGTGGTAACGGAAAAGATGGTGGTGCAAACAAAGTAACAGGCTATGCTACTGATTTAATGGCATCACTGCAAGAAACACTTAAAGCATCTTCTGGTATTGACGTTAAAGAGCTATTAGAAGGATTAGTTGGTACTAATAAGTTAAGTAGTACTGATCGTGATGGGTTATCCTTTGAACTTAAAGAACCAGCTAGTAATTCCGAGAAGCAATCAGATGAAAAAATTGAAGAAGAAGTTTCTAATTAATAGTTAACAAACGAAAAGCGCATCATTAATATGATGCGCTTTTTACTTAGTGTTAGGATGTAATAGACTTATTGTTTTCTTCTTTTTTTACCACAACCACAACCGGATTTTTTTACTCTTCTTTTTTGTGGTTTTGGTGAGGACGTATTTGTTACTCTGTTTTGCTTTTCCATTTAAAACGGTCCTCCTTCTTAATGAATCAATCTATTATACGTTGTAATATTGCTTCACAAATACTTGCAGCACCTGCGATTGCAAGCAGAGTGATCACTACCATACTCCATGATGGCCATAAAATGAATATCGCTAACAGTATTGCAGTACTCCAAATCCCTGTGCACCAATAGCAGCTTATTAATTCTCCAATCCAATAACGTAACCCATTTCCTTTTACTTCAATATAAGTCACCAAGTTTCCTTCTTCATCTATTTCTTCAATCTCTTCATGAAATGGTCTGCGAAGGAAGCTAGTAATTTTATCGAATACAATTAGCCTAGTAAGTCGAAAAGATGCTAGTACTAACAATACGAACTCTAGCCAGCTATCAATCATTATCCTTCATCCTTCTATTTTCATTGTCTTGAGAAAGGATTTAAAATTAAATCATTTTATAACATAGTATATTTAATCATCCTAGGAGGTGACACCGATAAACACCTAATTAGTGGGATAACTATACTTCAGCTAAGTCAAAAGATAATACTCGGTCTGTTTCAGGATTATAAATAACATTCCCTCTAATTGTTAGTTCCTCTTGCATTCGTTGTAATACAAAGTCATATGTTTCTCTCATTCTAGTTGGAGATATTTCCGTTTTACTAACAGCACTATAATCTGTTACATCAAACCCAGGGTATGCTGTTTGGACAAGTTCTAGTAAATATTTACCCCATCTCTCCTCTTCCAGCTCTAGAGAAGGAATTATTTCTATATTCATAATTCCTTGATCTAAATTAACCCCTAAGGTTTCAAATGCCTTTTGATGTAAATTAATACGATTATTCGGAAAACCCCTTACTTCATCTACAATCGTTACAATTACTTCTCTTCCATTTGCAGGATTCCGCACCTTTATCGCGTCCCCGCATTGATATGGAGACTTATCTCCCACTGCTACTGTCATATAGTCATTTGTGGACCAAGGAATGCCACATTTTGTAATTTGACCACCAGTTGTCCAAGTAGCCTGCCCCTGAATAACGTTTTGACGTGCAAGATCACTATATAGAAAATTATGGACATTAGCATTGTAATTAGGAATATTAGAATATGGATTAAACTTATACTGATATACATATGGATTATGGTTCCTATATGGATTGTAATAAAACATCTCGAATCCCCCTTAAATTAGTGTAAAACGCTACGTGATAAACGTCCTGTAATACAAGAATATGAAACTAGATGGTTGGCCTGTTACATTTATGGGAAAGATAAATAGGAGTATTATTATAAAGGAAGGATAAAATGAGTGAACATACACTATTTATAAAAGAAGCTACCTCTGAAACTGGTATAAAAAAAGTTGAACAAATATTAAATCAGCTAAAAGGGGTAGAAAGAGTATTAATTGATACAAATGACGGTGAAGTTAAAGTTGAGTTTAATGAAGGAACCATTTCTAAAGATAACATTATATCAGCATTAAGCGAACATAAGCTGACTATTTTACATTAAAAAGAGTGTAGCATGAAACTGGTTGTCAGTTACATTGCTACACTCTTCTCGCTAGGCTAGTATATCATGTAAATTATTTTTATCGATATATTTCTTCACATAGGGACATTCTGGTACAAGTTTTATCCCTTTTTGTTTAGCAAATGTGATGACCTCGTCAACAAGTTGGCCAGCAACACCTTGACCCCTTAATTCATCCGATACAAATGTATGATCTACAACCAAATTTCCAATAGCATCTTTTTGAAAAGTTATTTCGGCAGATGGGGAATGTTCATTATCACCGATATAAATTTTATTTTGACCATGTTTTATTTCGGCCATTTTTACACCTCTTAAATTTTTTATTTACATATAGTATCAATCTATTCATATTCTTTTTCAAAATCAATCGTACTTCTTATTGTATCAATTGGTCTAACTAACTTCTCAATTTCTTCACGTTTTGATTCGAAGAAAGGAGGAAGAGATAACTTTTCACCCAACGTTTCATACGGTTCATCCCCCATAAACCCCGGACCATCTGTTGCAAATTCAAATAATATTTGTGGAGCCACATTAACATATAATGAACCAAAAAAGAATCGGTCAACAAAACCGGATGATTGGAAACCAAAGCTATGAACTTGTTTCATCCATTCATCAAGCTCCGTTCGATCGTTTACACGGAAAGCAGCGTGATGAACAGTACCATATCTTTGACGTGCACGAGGTAGAACTGGATTGTATTCTACAACTACTTGGGCACCATTTCCTCCTTCGCCAACTTCAAATAAATGAAAAGCACCTTCACTATCAATTTCCTTAAATAAAAGTACTTTTTCAAGCATTTCTTTAAAATAATCAAAATTAGCTACACGAACAAATATTGGTCCAAGTCCCGTAATCGCATATTCCAATGGAATTGGCCCTTTTTGCCATGGTGTCCCAGATTCAATCCCTGTATTATGCTCATCGGATATTAACTGATAATGCTGATCATCAAAATCAACAAAAGATAGGTGCTTCTTCCCAAATTGTTCTTGTATCCCTTTATGCTTTACACCTAAACGGTCAAATCGTTTTACCCAGTATTCTAATGCTTCATCAGTTGGGACGCGGAAGGATGTTTTATATATTTCATCTGTTCCATGAACTCCTTTAGGAATACCTGGAAAGTCAAAGAACGTCATATCTGTACCTGCACTACCCTTATCATCTGCAAAAAACAAATGATACGTTCGTATATCGTCTTGATTCACTGTTTTTTTAACTAATCTCATTCCCAATACATACGTAAAAAACTTATAGTTTTCTTCTGCACTACTAGTAATAGCTGTAACATGATGAATTCCTTTTAATTGATTCATTTTTCTTCCCCCATTTATATGAATTTATTTATCTTTAATTCAAATATCTTTAATTCAATATAAATATAACACACAAAAATGTACATGTCAATATTCCTATGTCTACCATCTCTTAAGCTTGATTTTGTCAATTAAATAATGAACATACTGATCATCTCTTACTAACCACGCTTCGTAATTTCTTTTTAAATAGTTCTCACCTTCCTGAAAACTTGAGAATACATGCGAAGTCTTTTGTTGATTTTCTTCTAAATGCCACGTTTCATTCTCTTGATATAGTAAAAATATTGATTCTGTTTTACTACTATATAAAGTTCCGAATGCATTTCCTTTAGTATTGTATCGATTTCTTCTAGCATCCTCTCTTAGTGGCTCAAGATGGAAAGTTTCCTCCACGAATGAATGGTATGCAGATTGGGTCATTGTACATCCGGATGCTTTTTCATGACCTCCACCTCCATATTCACCTGCGATTTCCGATACATCAACATAATCATGGATAGTTCGGAATCCCATTCTCCTACTACCTATATTCACTATCGCTATGTAGTCAAGGTGTGGACAATCCTTACCTAGTTCATTGCCAAGTTCCGAGTGGTAAGATTCTGCAAATACGACTCCCGCATAAAAGTTTCCAATCTTATGCTGTATAAGTTCTCTTCTCTTTCTACGAATATACCGTTCCATTTTATTGTCTTCCATAACGAGTATCTTGTTTTCAAATTCATCAAAATAAAAGTGGTTCCCTTCCTGTAATCGCTCCATCATTTTTTCTTCAAATTCATCTATCGAAACTAAAAAGAATAATGCATTTAATCGATGTGCTTCATAATTTTCATTCTTTTCCCATTCCCACGTATCATATTGTCTAACTAATTCCACATACTCATCAATTGCCTGATTAGCTGTTAAATAGCCTTCTTGAACTAGGTACTCATAGAACAATGAAGTAGCAGAAGTTAAATTTCCTTCCTCATTTTCCACAACTACATGTCCCCATGAATAATCATTAAGGTGTATTGCCGTTTTATGATGGTCTATTAACTGGACTTTGCCCCCACCTTGATAAAATTCTTCTAACCTTTTTTCATTCTCTTCATTTACCGATAAATCGGTTATTAACAAAAATGTACCTCTATCACTTTTTTCTAGAAACCAAGCCACCTCCCGATCTAATCCACTAACTGAGTTGTACCGGACCTGCACTTGTTTTCCGAAAGCAAGTTTTGCAAGTATTCCGCAGCTTACACCATCTAAATCATTATGGGAAAGTAATTTGTACATTTTTCATCACCTCAGATGGTAGTATGCATTAACTTAAACAAAATATCTATATTTCCGTAAAGAATGAAACGATAGAAGAAGGGAAAATTACTACTAAATTATTTAAGGAGGTAAGCGAATGAAATATGCCACATCTTTTTTATTTAAATTTATTATGACAACCACCATACTCTGGATTGTTTTAGGTCTATTTTTTAATGTTTCATTAGGTGATATTTTACTTACAAGTATTATTATTAGTGCTGGTGCTTACTTAGGGGATGTATTCATTTTGCCTAATGTGGATAATTTCTGGGCCGTACTTGGGGACTTCGGTTTAGCATTTGTTGGGATTTATATATTAGGATATTGGTTGTTTGAACCACAAGTTTCTCTTGATGATGCCTCCTTATTTTCTGCACTATTTATTGCTTTAAGTGAAATTTTTTATCATCGTTACATGAAGCAACAAATCATACGTGAAAAAGTAAATGATACCTCAAGAAAGATCATCACTTCTAATAGGATGCAGACGGAGTTTAGTAAAGAATTAAATGAATCAGAAGATGATTAAGACTTCCGTTAGATATGATAAATGGCCAAAGCACATTTTACTTTATCTTGCCACTATGTCCACTCTCACATAACCGATTATCCATAAAATAAAAATGAATATACAAAAAGGAGGGAATAACATGAGTAATAGTGGAGGATACGGCACAAATAATTTTGCATTAATCGTAGTGCTGTTCATTCTATTAATTATTGTTGGCTCAGCCTACGTAAGTGGCGGTGGATACGGTTACTAACAAACTTGTTTAATCAATTCCGTCTTTATAAACTCGCATCCTTTGTCTTTTAGCAAATGCGTTAGTCTTTTTATGTATTCGAAAAGAATTTTATAATTCCCTTTTCGTCTAAGAAAAAAAGTTGGTTTTCGGGTATCCCCGAAAACCAACTTTTTTTAAAATATTACTCAATTTCTTGTAGTATGGCTTCAATTTCCGTCATCAATTCTCCCGCTTTTTCCCATTCACCTTGTGAAAGAGCATTTTGATATGCATCAAATTTTTCAGAAAGCTCTTTGAGCGTTTCTCCAGCATTCAGTATAGGACTCTTCTCCCCGTCTTCCGGTTCACTTGGTTCCACTCCAGAATCTGGTTCATGATTAGGATCTACGATTTCTAGAATCCTTGACAAAGCTTTCTCAAATGTTTCTTCCATCACGATATAGTCACCATATGCTACAACAACTTGTTTCACTTCAGGAAGCGATGTTTCATTTGATGATTCAATATAAATTGGCTCTACATATAAAATTGTATCTTCAATTGGAATTGCTAATAAATTACCACGTATAACTTCTGATCCACCTTGTGACCAAAGATTTAGCTGTTGAGAAATCACACTATCTTGGTTAATTCTATTTTCAATTTGTTGTGGACCGTATACGTTTTTTTGTTTAGGGAAACGATGAACAAATATCTCACCATAATGTTCCCCATCATTTCGAACACCCATCCAAGCAATCATATTCTGCCTATTTCTAGGTGTAAAAGGTTGCATTAAGATAAATTCTTCATTCTCCGTTTCATCTAGTCTCATCGTTACATAATAAGGTTCCATCGTAATGTCCTCATTATAATACTTCTCAGTCGGAAACTGCCATACATCCTCACGGTTATAGAAAACTTCTAAATTAGACATATGGTACGTTCCAAATATAGACGCCTGTGTTACAAATAACTTTTCTGGGTAACGGAAATGTGCCTTTACATCTTCAGGTATTTCTTCAGTAAATAGATCAGGAAATATGTTTTGATATGTCTGGAGCAAAGGATCCGATATATCCACTGGATAGAAATTAACTTCTCCAGTATAAGCATCTACCACTACTTTTACTGAATTTCGAATATAATTTTCCCCGTTATTATTGTAAGGTTCTGCATATGGATATTGTTCTTCTATCAAATAAGCATCCATCATCCATGCTAGACTACCATCCTCCCGAACAAAAATGTATGGATCAGTATCATATTCAAAAAATGGCGCAATTCGATTTACACGATCAACTATATTACGTGTATGGAGTAATAAACTTTCTTCCGTAATCTGATCAGAAACTAACATTCTGAAATTACCAGTTTCAATTGCAAATAATAACCTATTTAATCCAGTCATTGGTATGCCATGTTCCGACTCATAGCGCGATGTAGCATTATCTCCACCTTCTGGATAATCAAATTCTTCCTTTTTGCTATTTACGACTACTTCATCATATGACTCCTCCCCAAAGTAGACTTGCGGGCGATTGATGTCAATGACACCTTTAGGAGGTAAATTATTCAACATGTACTCCGGTTGTCCTTGTGGTGTTACTTGATTAACATGACTCATTACTACACCATATCCGTGAGTATATCGTAAATTTAAATTTTCCCAAGTCTTCGCTTGTTCAGATAAATCCTCTGACCGTAATTCTCTTGCACTGATAAAGACTTGCTCATAATCTCCATCTACCATGTAACGGTCAATATCCACATCATTAAAAGAATAATATGGTCGGATTGTTTGTGTTTGGTCATAAACATCTTGTAAAGGTCTAACATCATTGATACGAACATTATCAATCGTTAGCCTATTCCGTTCTACCATAGCAGAGTCTAATGTTTCATTAGCTGGATGCTCTTGTTCTACTATTCCAGCTAATTGATAAGCTTCACGAGTATACTCTAAATTATGTGCTAAATATGGTTCCTCCTTTGAAAATTCATTCGGAGAAACGATAAAACTTTGAACAATTACACTAGAAATTTGCCCAATGACAATTAAAAGTAAATAAACTACAATCGGAATAGCCATCGATAAAATCTTCCCGCGGTTCATCGCAATAATCATCCAAATCATGCCGATTACAGCGACCGCTGCTAAAACATATGATTTAGGAATATTGATAAGATGATCGGTATAACTTAAACCATATACAGCACTTTCTTGAAAAATATTAACTTGATTCGTTAGTAATGTTTCATATGGAGCTAGTAAATGAAGTCCAGCAAGTAATAATCCTACGAACCCTAGTGTTACACCCATATGAATTTGTGCTTTTTTACTTTTACGATACATTCCAAATACAGAATAAAATCCTGCTTCAATTAAGAAGAAGAAGATTGCTAAACCTAATAACAAGTTTAAGGCGATTTTTATAATAGGCAATGTATACATATAAAAAGAGATATCCATTTCAAAGTATGGATCCGATATACCGAAAGATGCCTGATTTAAAAATTTCAATAACGGTTCCCAACCAATTCCTTGGACAAGCGAACTACCAAATAATCCGATTAATATAGAAGTTCCAACTATGATTCCACTACTTGTTTTCTTATTTAAAATAACTTGTGGTAGTCTTTCTTTGTCTAAATAACTAATATAAGAACTACGTATCCAAAAAAGAGTGGACAGTGAAAGTACTAAAAATACAACGAATCCTATAGCGGCAAGCAGTACTTTACTACTTAATACGGTAGTAAAAACACTGCGGAACCCCTCGCTATCCATCCAAATATAATCTGTAAGTAATCCAACAGATAAAATTCCAACTAGAATTATGAAAGCGATAACCGATAATGTAATGATTTTTCCTTTCGAAAATTTTGGTGCTTTTTTAGAAGCTTTACTATCAAAAACTGTAAAATCCAAAGTTGCTCCTCCTAATAAATAATTTGAATAGGGTTGATTACCTATTTAATCATACCAGATTTTTTAATAAGCCAACTATTAATACGATACATTCCTAGATTAAGTTTCAAAAATATTTGAACAGAGGAAAATAGTAAACCAACCTATTAAAATGCTAAACTCAAAATCGTTATGCATAAGGAGAAATCTTGTCTTTTTCCACAAGCTAAAATATGATAAACATAATAGAATTTTCATAGGGGGAATCTTCATGCTTACACATTTTAATTCAGAAGGTCGAGCAAAAATGGTGGATATATCGGATAAAGAAGCTAATTCACGTGTAGCAATTGCCAGATCAAGTATTTTCATAAGTAAAGAAGTGTACGATGCGATACAAAACCAAAAAATAAAAAAAGGAGATGTCCTCTCTGTTGCACAAGTGGCAGGGATTATGGCCGCAAAACAAACCTCCACTCTTATTCCAATGTGCCATCCAATTCCAATTAGTGGCGTTAACATTACGTTTGACTGGGAAGAATCAGAGAAGGATATTGAACTAAAGATTCAATCAGAAGTTAAGACTGTTGGTAGAACAGGAGTTGAAATGGAAGCATTAACTGCAGCATCTATCACTGCTTTAACAATTTACGACATGTGTAAAGCAGTAGACAAAAGTATAACAATTGGCTCTACATATTTACTAGAAAAAAGCGGTGGTAAGAGTGGTGATTTTAAACGGAGTTAACAGCTGGAAATATAAACTAAAAAGCATTCACTAATCATCCTTAGTGAATGCTTTTTAGTTTTTGCTTAAATCTTTTTTAAGTTCGTTCACCGCATGTCCAAGCTCTGGTAATATCAATTTTTTCATTGCTAAATTGACTGCTTTTGATGAGCCAGGAGTAGAAAATACGATTCGATTGTTAATCACACCAGCTATTGCACGTGACAGCATACTTGCAGAACCTATATCGAACTGATAACTTAGCATTCTAAACAACTCTCCAAAACCTGGGATTTCCTTTGAAAATAAGGGTTGAATCGCTTCAATTGTTACATCTCTGTTAGCAATTCCAGTCCCACCATTTAATAGAACGGCATGGACTTCATTATTAGCGGTAACTCCTTTCAGCGTATCTTGTATTAATGTTTTCTCATCAGAAATAATTTCGTATTGTGAAATTTTATGGCCTTCAAGCTCTAATAATTCTATCATTAGCTTACCACTTTTATCTGTTTCCTTTGTGCGAGTATCACTCACTGTTATAACAGCACACTTCACAGAAGGTAAAGCATTTTGTCGATGATCCTTTAGCACTCTTTCCCCTCCCCTTTCTGATTATATTTCTCCAAGTCTTCCTGATAATTTATATTACGAAATGGTCTTTCGTCCAGAATTTCTACATAAGTCACATGAGTTTTTGTAAATAGTTGCTTCGGTGCATACTCTTTTAATCTAATTTGCTCCTTAATTCTATCCTTCATCGAACAATGAAAAATGGAAATAAGCGGTTCTACCCTTCCGTTTACAATTGGCACAATAGCTTCACTTCCAGTTTCCCTATGTTTCAAGAGTAAATCAAAAACCTCCTTCTTGATAAAAGGAACATCAATCGGACAAACCAGATACCATTCTGCATTAACCTCATCCATCCCGGAGAAAATACCGGCCAATGGACCTAAACCGGCTATTTCTGGTTGATCAGTAGTTATTTTCATGTTCATTTTTTGTTCGCGAAAGTTAGAGAGAAGCTCGTTACTAGTAACAAGAATAATAGAGTCTATAAACGGCTGCATTGCATCAATAGTAAACTGATAAAATGGAAGACCGTCTTTTTCTGCAAATGCCTTAGGATAACCAAATCTACTAGACTTTCCTCCGGCTAAAACAATCCCTGCAACAACCTCTCCCATCAAAATACCCCCTTTTTATAATTATTATAGACCCATTCACTTAGTTGTTGGATATCATTCCAATTAAAGATAGGAATATTTTGGGGTGGTATGTGTAGTGCATCTGATTTTATAATTCCAATTACATTATGTAAAGAAGTCAAAAAAGATAAATCCTCTTCCTCCTTTACAAGAACCAGTTTTGGAAATGATAGATTTTTAAACCCTTCTAATAATAAGATTTCAATATCCATTTGTTCGTATAATGGAAAAATCTTATCCATATCCCACTTTGTATTTGATAACTGCAAAATATTTCCTCCTAATACACCAGCAACAATTGCCCCCGCTTGTTTATGTTGTTCACTATCCGTATTCTCAAAACCTGCTGGTAGACCACCATGTCCATGATGTTTAAGGGAAGCAACCTTAACATGATTAGATATCAAAAAGTTAATAACTGCAGCCACTAAAGTAGTTTTGCCACTATTTTTATAACCTACCACTTGTAAAATTACCATGTTTAACCACCACTAACTGGTGGAATAAAAGCAACAATATCACCAGAAGAAAGCATATCGGTCGGTAAGGCATACTCCTCATTAACCGCAGTCATTACATGGTCTAGTTGTGTGAGATTATAGGTAGCCATCAATTTTCTTTTTAATTCATTCACGGTAATGTTTGATTCTTCCACAATTAATTGTTCTTTCCCAATCGTTTCTTGCAGTTGAGCAAAAAGTAAAACTGTAATCATGCTTTCTCCTCCTTATGTGATGGCTCACCATTTGGATATGGCGTATCTTCTAGTTGATCACCAATCCACGTTTCCCCGTCTTCCCAATGTTCCTTTTTCCAAATTGGTACGATTTTTTTAATTCTTTCAATCGCATATTCATTCGCTTCATAAGCAGCTTTTCGATGTGGGGAAGATACAGCGATTACAACAGCTATTGCTGAAATATCAAGTCTTCCAATCCGATGTGTAATGGCAACCTCTGTATCTGGCCATTTTTCTTTTATTTCCTTACCAATTTGTGCAAGTTTTTTAACAGCCATAGGTTTATATGCTTGATATTCCAAATAGAGTGTTTTTCTACCCTTTGTCCATTCGCGAACCGTACCTAGGAATGTTGTAATAGCTCCCGCTTCTCTGCGTGATACTTTTTCTATCATACTTTCGATTTGTATTGGTTCCTCAACAATTTCAAAAAAACTTTCATCCATTTCGTATACCCCTTTTTGAATTAATCTCCTTTTTTATAAAACTTTCAAATGTAGCCCCTTCTTGATCCTCTAATAAAACTACGGAAACTTCCATTCCAGCTTCATATCCCCTTGTACCACCAGGTAGTTGTATAAGAATGTTAGCCTGGCCTAAAGAGGAGACAACATTCGATTTATCAAGCCCGACTGGATTTGCTATTAATCTACCATTATCAAAATCTAAATGCCCTCGAACAAATCTATCAAATGGATTAGCCTTTTTAAAGTCAGTTGCTAAAATAGCAATTTCTTTTTTCAGAAAAGAGTTCTTTGTATGTAAAAACTCTCTAATAATTGGTCTTGTAAACAATTCAAATCCTACATAACAAGCAGATGGATTACCAGATAATCCAAATAATAGCTGACCATTAATTTCGGCTACCGTTGTGACACTACCTGGTCGCATCGCTATTTTGTTGAAGAGTACATTTGCACCAAGCTTGTCATATATAGCCGGAAGATAGTCATAATCACCAACAGATACTCCACCAGTAGTAATTAAAAAGTCAACTTTCCCTATCGCATCAGACACCTGTTCAAAACAAGTTTGAAAGTCATCACTAAATTGACCTAAATATACTGGCTCACCTCCAGCTCGTATAACTTGAGCATAAACCATATAGGCATTACTATTCCGTATTTTCCCAGGTTCAAGCGGCTGATCCACTTCTAATAACTCACTACCAGTAGCTATAATACCAATTTTTGGTTTTACACTAACTGGGACATGTTTATATCCGAAGGTAGCAAGCAATGCCATGATACCAGGATTAATAAATGTGCCTTTTGAAACTAAAACCGTACCTTTTTTTATATCCTCACCGGTAAATGAAATATTTTCTCCTACCCTTGATTTCCGCTTTAGATCAAAATAAGGTTTCCCGTCCACTTCAAATTCGTTAGCTAATTCAAGCATAACTACTGCATCACATCCTATAGGAATCTGTGCACCAGTCATAATTCGAACTGCCTGTCTTTCACCAACTTCCTCATTAAATACACTGCCAGCCCCAATTTCACCAATCACTTCAAATGTTACTGCATTATTCCTTGTTGCCTCTTCCGTATCTTTAGCACGTACTGCAAAGCCATCATAAGGTGAACGGTCAAAAAAAGGCACATCATGGTCAGCAATTAAATCTTGACCTAGAAAATGCCCATAGGAATTCTCAAGTTGAATAAATTGAGTACCCCCACTTTTTTTATAGCTCATCACCCGTTCTATAGCTTTATTTACTTTAATCGGTTTCCGTCTTTCTACCATGTTGCTACCTCCCCTTATCCTACAAGTTGATAGTATATATTTCTAGCTTTTTCCATTGAATCTGTTCCATGAATCAACACTCTACCATCTTTAAAAATAACAACACGATACGGTTCATACTCTAATGAGATTAAAAACTCATTTTGATGAATTGTGCCAATGTTACTTAATTGTTTGGCTAACTCTTCTATATTTACTTCTCTTTTCCCTCGTATTTGAACAGTATTTCTACCGCAAAGAACTTCCATTTTTGTCTGTGAATCATAAGTTAAGTTCGGATAACTCGGATTTTCACCACAAGTAGGACATGTATCTTTTTTAGATCTAGTCATGTCTATCGTATGATATAAATTATTCCATAAATCAAATGTTACTAGTTTCGTACGTAAAGACTGGTAGTCTTCTACTAAAAGCTTTAGTACTTCAGCTTGTTGATGTGCAACAACCATTTGTACTGTTGGATTAATAATTCCTACTGAGTCACAGGTTGCACCTGAAACTGGCGTTGAATCAAGTAAACACTGTAAGCATGGTGTTTCATGTGGTAATATTGTAAAACTCATACCTGTGCTACCAACACAGGAACCGAAAATCATCGGGATATTATATTGGTGTACTAAATCATTCATAATAAATCGAATATCAAAATTATCAGTTGAATCTATTACTAAATCCACATCATGCAATAATGGACCAATGTTTGTGCTTGTTCCATCCATTATATATGACTCAATAAGAACAGATGAATTAATTCTTTGTAAGTGTTTCTTTGCAGCAATCACTTTAGGCAATTTATTCAAACAGTCTTCTTCTGTAAAAAGCTGTTGTCTTTGCAGGTTACTTGCCTCAACATAATCACGATCGATAATGGAAAGTTTACCAATTCCCGTACGAACTAGACTCTCTGCATTAGCTGTCCCGAGTGCTCCACACCCAATTATTAGAACGTGCTTCTTCCGTATTTTGTTCTGTCCACTTACTCCAATTGGCTTATATAAGACCTGACGTGAATACCGATCGTTCATTTTCTTCCCTCACTCTTGAAATATACTATTAGCCACCTATATAAGACATTTCAATTCTATCTTTATCCCTAGCAGACTCTTCCGTTCTTTCGTCGGAATACCTGTCCGTACGTTTATCCCAAATCATTGTTATCTGCTGCTTGATTTCCTCATCGGTTGCCCCAGAACGCAAGAGTTCTCTAAAATCATATCCATTACCTGCAAAAAGGCAAGTATATAGCTTACCATCTGCTGCGATTCTTGCTCTTGTGCAAGTGGAACAGAAGGATTCTGAAACGGAGGTTATAAATCCAACTTCTACATTTGTACCAACATAACGGTAACGTTTTGCTACCTCTCCTACATATGCTGGGTCTACTGGTTCTAGATCAAAGTGGTTAGTCAACTTTTCATAAATTTCTTTTTTTGTAACCACTTTGCTAAAATCCCATCCATTTGTTTTACCTACATCCATAAACTCAATATATCTTAAGGTTACACCTTTATTTTTAAAATACTCAGCCATTCGAATAATCTCATGATCATTCATACCTTTTTTAACAACCATATTTACTTTTACTTCAAGACCAACTTGTAATGCTTTTTCAATACCTTTTATCACTCGTTCTGTACTTACACCACTATCATTTATTGATTGAAATAATTCATTATCTAGCGCATCTAAACTAACATTAATCCGTTTTAAACCAGCATCCTTTAAGCTTTCTGCCATTTTTTCGAGTAACGCTGCATTAGTAGTTAGACCAATATCTTTCAATCCTTCAATAGAAGATAATTTAGCTATTAAATAAGGTAGATCTCTCCTTAACAAAGGCTCTCCACCTGTTAAGCGAATTTTTTTCACACCAAGCTTTACAAAAGACTTAGCTAATCTTTCTATTTCTTCAAAAGTTAATAAATGGCTCTTTGGCAAGAAGGGATAATCCTTACCAAAGATCTCTTTTGGCATACAATATGTACAACGAAAATTACAGCGATCTGTTACCGATATTCGCAGATCCTGTAAGGGCCGACCGAATTTATCTGTAATACTCATTTCTGATGGCCTCCTAATAAAATAACTTATCTACTATTCTACGGGGTGGAGCTATATTCCATTAATGAAATACAGCTCCACAATCAAAACTTCATTATTTGGAAGAATCTATATTTACCTCCTCAATACGACATGGATGTGTATAGACATTCATTTTATTTCCCCTTGCAAAACCAATTGTTGTTATCCCTAAATCGCTTGCTAAATTTAATGCTAAGTCAGTTGGTGCTGATTTTGATAATATGATTCCAACACCAATCTTCGATATTTTGAGTAGCACTTCTGATGAGATTCGCCCACTAAACACTATGAGTTTATCGGATAATGGAATTTTTCTTTTTAATACAGTACCATAGACTTTATCTAATGCATTATGTCTCCCAATATCAGTACAGACCTCAAGTAATTCATCTGTTGTTGCCAGTGCCGCATTATGCACACCACCCGTACGTTTAAATTGGTCAGACCTAAGTTGTAAATCGTTCATTAAATTATAACATTGTTCCACTGAAATCGTTAACTTACTAGTAATAGTTTTAGCAGTTCTAACATCACTTTTAAAATAAAATTGTCTACTTTTCCCACAACATGATCCTATAAAACGTTTTGAATGATCTTGTTGTGATATATCAATATGTTTATATAGGTCCACATAAGCAAAACCTTGACTCTCATCTATTGATAGATTTTTAATTTCCTCGTGTAATCGAATTATCCCCTCTGAGGCAAGAAAACCTATTACCAGTTCCTGAATATTGGTTGGTGAACAAACCATGGTTGCAAATTCTTCACCATTTAAAATAATGGTAAGAGGATACTCTGTAGCAATTTCCTCATTTATTTTTGAGGCAATTGTTCCATTAAAGCGTATAATTTCCCAACCATTTTGTTTAACGTCATTCATCGTTTCACCTTCTAATGTGGTTCCATTTCAAGTTCTTCGACACGTTTTTCCACATATTTCGTATCTTTATGCGCAAAGTAAGTTTCTGCTTTCTCTACAATAACAGCAGTATTATATTCTGGAATTCCCGCAAAGCTCTCATAAACACCTTTTGGTATTAAGGAATTCCCCTCTGGCCAGTGTACCTCTAAATTACCTGATCTTACACGTTCAAATTTTGCACGACCTGTAAATGATCCATGCTGATTAAAAACAACAATAGCATCTCCTTCTTTAATGCCAAGTGATTCACCATCTCTTTGATTCATTAGTACATCGTAACGATTTGCAGCATTAAATGGATCTATATCATCATATATCATGGAATTAAATTGCTTCCCTCGCCTTGTCGTTACATAGAAATGTCCTTCTGGCTTTCTTAATTCAGGTAGCTCCACAGATATTAAATTTCCCTTTCCATCAGGTGTTGGACAAGTACCACCCTCACATAACCAAGCACCACCCCATTGGAACAAATCACCCTTCTCTTTTAAATGCTGAATCCCATTATAATTCGGCGCTGCTTTGGCTATCTCCTCACGAATTTCAAATGCATCTTGGAAATCAATCAATTCACTCTTATCTGGTTTCACTCGTTTCGCTAAATCAACGTATATTTCCCATTCAGATCTTGCTTCCTCTATTCTTGGACCTTTGATTTCTGGTGAGAAATATACCATTCTTTCCGTAGAAGTTGACGTTCCACCTCCAGGTTGTTCATATCTGGTCATGGCAGGAAGAACAATTACGGCCTCTTTTGCATCTAGTAATGTTGATGTATTCAAAATAATATCTTGGTGTACTCGCAATTCAATATTCTCTAGACTATCTTTAACAAAATCTGGATCCGGCATTGTTTCTAAGAAATTACCTCCAGACATATAATACAATTTAAGTTTTCTTTCATGAGTTTCAGGTAATAGTGCATTTTCTAAGGATACCCCAACAATATCTCCTTGCCACTCTGGAATATTAAATCCCCAAATCTGTTCTATACGTTTTCGATTTTTCTCATCTAATCCCCCACCTGGTAAGGAGAAAGGATCTGCTCCCATTTCAGCCGAGCCTTGTACTCCAGAGTGCCCACGAATCGGCATTAATCCACAATGCTCTCTACCTAGAAAACCTCTCAGTAAAGCCAAGTTGGCAACTTGTGATATATTATCCGTACCGAAGCGATGTTGTGTTAGTCCCATCGACCAAACAAATACTGCTGATGTTGATTTTGCAAGGAGTGCTGCCAACTCTAGCATTCTCTCTTTTGAAATACCAGAAGATCTCACTAATTGTTCCCAATCGTATGCAATAACTTTGTCTCTTAGCTCATTAAGTCCATTCACATGTTCCTCAATAAATTCATGGTTTAAGGCTGACCCAGGTTCACGTTCTTCCATTTCAAACCAGTGCTTCATAATTCCATGCATAAAGGCAATATCGCCACCTATATTGACCTGATAGAAGTCATCAGCGATCTTTGTACCAAATAGGGCAGATTCCGGAATAGATGGAACCCAATAGTTATCCATTGCGGGTTCATGATATGGATTAATAATGATTATTTTCGTTCCTTTACGTTTTGCCGCATACATATACTTTGTAGAGACAGGCTGATTATTAGCAGCAACAGATCCCCAAAATACTAATACATCCGTTCCTATCCAGTCTTTATAGTTGCAAGTTGATGCACCTACTCCAATGGAGCGACTAAGTGCAGTTTTGGATGGTGAATGACAA
The DNA here is from genome assembly GCF_047228935.1 of Ornithinibacillus jepli. Classification (NCBI taxonomy): domain Bacteria; kingdom Bacillati; phylum Bacillota; class Bacilli; order Caryophanales; family Bacillaceae; genus Ornithinibacillus; species Ornithinibacillus jepli. The sequence continues at coordinate 613,217 of NZ_JBFEGG010000001.1, read as the reverse complement.
ATACGTGAAGCATTATCTATATTGTTTACCCCTAAAAAACGAGCAACTTTTCCTAAAGTGTAATAAACTTCATTGGTAATTCCTCTTGAAGTAGTATAAAAAGCAGTTTGCTTCGGATTAACCGCTTTCAATTTGGCTGCAATCATATCCAATGCCTCATTCCAAGCAATCCGACTAAAATTCCGCTCTCCTGGTTTCCTAACTAATGGATAAGGGATTCTTCCTAACTTACGAAGCTCTGTACTATTCATTTTTCGAAGTTCATCAATATCAGCATGTAAAATAGATTCTTTTATTGGCCCCATTGTATTTAAACGTAGTACATTCAGTCTTGTTGTACAGACATGCGGACCTTTCAATGTTTGATCCTGAAGTCCACTTACCCCTAATGCACATCCGTCACAAACACCTTGAGTTAGAATTCGTGTCGCATAGGGCAAATTATCCTTGTTATCCCAAACCACTTTCATCGTATCGCGAATATGATGAGGTTTTACTTTACCTAATCCAAACGGTACCTTGCTTACCCAAAGTTTCGGATCAGGTTTTTTTGGTATTTTAATTGGGCCGGTATGTTTTGTTTTTCCCAAAACTTATTCCTCCTTCTTCCTTGGTTTAGATATACACGCAGGGTCGACACCCTCTATTCGAGTGCACCGACCCCATTTTTTTAGTTTATTATTCTACTTCTTTAGCTGCGGCTGATGCATGTTGAACAGATAGACTTTCCTTTTCTCCACGTAGTCGCTTAATATCCAAACGAATCCATAATGATAAACCTAACGCTATTGCAAACATAACGGAGAATATCGTCATAGTTAGTGTATAATTACCAGTATTATCATAGATTAGGGAGAGTAAGATCGGACCCACAACCCCTGCCATAGCCCAAGCTGTTAAAATGTATCCGTGAATAGCCCCTAGTTGCTTCGTTCCAAACAAATCACCAATATACGCTGGAATGGAAGCAAATCCACCACCATAACAAGTTAGAATTGCAAATAATAAAATCTGAAAAACGATCGCATTGGAAGCGAATGGTAAAATGGCAAATGCAACAACTTGGATAACAAAAAATGCAGTATAAACATTTGGACGACCAATATAATCACTTAAAGATGCCCATCCTATTCTTCCTGCACCATTGAACAGCCCTAACACACCAACCATGGCAGCTGCTGCAATAGCAGTCATTCCTGTAATTTCTTGTGCCATTGGAGAAGCTACAGCTAATATAGCAATTCCACAGGTTACGTTTATAAATAACATAAACCATAACATCCAGAAACGTCTTGTCTTAATCGCTTCATTTGCAGTAAGTTGAGATAAATCTTCTTTAATTTTAACTTTCGTCTTACCAGCTTCTTGCTTTTCAACAAACCCTTTAGGAGCCCATCCTTCTGGAGGTGGTGCTAAATATTGAGCGGATACTGTCATGACGACAAAATAAATCGTACCAAGAATAAAAAAAGTATTAGAAATTCCAACTAATCCTATTAGAGCTTCAATTGCTGGACCACTTAACATCGCAGCAAATCCAAATCCCATAATAGCAAGTCCTGTTGCTAATCCACGTCTGTCTGGGAACCATTTAACAAGTGTTGATACTGGTGAAATGTAGCCTATTCCTAGACCCATCCCTCCAATAATCCCGTAAAAAAGATATAATAATGGTAATGATTCCAAAAGGGTCGCAATCCCTGATCCTGCTACCCCTATGCCGAATAAAATCGCAGCTAACATACTTGATTTTTTAGGACCATTTTTTTCTACAAAACGACCCATAAACGCTGCTGAAAACCCTAAGAAGAAAATTGCAATACTAAATGCAGTTGATACTTGTGTCTGACTCCAGCCATACTCAGCAATCATTGGATTGGTGAATACACTCCACGCGTACGCAGAGCCAATTGATAGGTGAACCCCAAGTGCACAGGCTGCAATTAGCCACCTATTTTTTACCTTCCCCATAAACATCCTCCTTTTAAATATATATGTAAGTTTTCTAATACTAGTAGATTAGAAAACAAACTAAATAAGGAATAAACATGTTCGTAATACAGAGCTGATAATGCGGCTTTGAGATATTGCAGTTTGCCTTATATGTAAAAATATGGATAGTTAATAATCGATTCATTATTTTCACTCAATTTTGTATAATATCCTATCATGAAAACGATTACATATCAACAAAAAAATTTAGTGCTCTAATATACAAAAGCCTCACACATTTGTGAGAGGCTTTCTATAACGGATTATCAATAAAAAATGTTAACACTTTTGCTTCATTTTCATCTACTGGGATAAATAAATGGGGTTTAGAACCTTGGAAACAAGCACTATCGCCTTTTTCCATAAAATATTTCTTTCCATCATATAAAAGATAAATAGATCCCTCTAAAACAAATATAAATTCATCTTGTGAATGAGTATAAGCCTCTTCACGTAAATTTAAATTCTTAGGCGTTACATGAACAATCGTAGGTTCAAAGCCTGACAGGGATGAACGATTTGCGAGAAGTTCATATGAATATCCCATATTCTCATCTCCAAATCTTGGTCTCCTACTAGACTTTGGTAGTAAAACTAAATCTTGTTCATTCTCATCATCTAATAACCATGAGAGAGAAACCTCTAATACTTCACTGATTTTAGAAAGCGTAGCAATGGCAGAAGCAGTTTGGCCGTTTTCAATTTTTGATAACATACTTTTAGAAATACTAGCAGAGTCTGCAACCTGTTGCTGGGTTAACTTTTTTCGCAAGCGCATTTCTTTTATTTTTTTTCCGATTGTTTCTAGATTAATGGTTGCTCTCTCCCCTCTTGTTGTTGTAGATATTTATTCTATAATAGATTAGATTTTAAAACATAGTCAAGAAATGGGATAATTCACAGATTTAGCTAGCTTTTTCTGTCTTAGTATTTATTGGTACTTTTGGTTTGAGAACAAATATATAAATAGATAGCAAGATACAGAAAAATAATACTCCATGAAATAAGGTATGTAGTGTATTCGGCACAATTCCGTTCATTACTGGTAAAAATGCATGAGTATTTTCAAACATTACCGTATACCCTTCAACTTTTTCTGCTGCACCAATGCCTGTCAAATAAGGAATCCACCAACTCATAACTGCCCCACCTAGAATAAAGGATGGGTGGATAATAAGCCACAATTTAATTAATAGTGGATACTTTTTACCAATGAACAACAGGATTAAGAAGATAAGTATAGCAACTTGAACTGAACCAATTAAGGTAACTAGGATAATTTCGCCAGTAGATTTTTCCTGCTTAATAGCTTCAATATCGTTCAGCGTCCCAAGTGGAACTATGTCTTGAAAAATCATAAATAGTAATATTAAGCTATATCCTAAAAGTAGTATTTTTTCACTCAAACGAATATTTCTCATTATAAAAACTCCTCTACTCATACTAGATTCTAAGTTCCCCTCCATACTATCATAATGAATGCGATAGTAATTTATCTTTTTTGTAAATTTAAAAGAGGGTCGTGATTATTTTCTAATCACAAACCCTCTTTCTATTAAGCCGTTCCTTCAATAAAAGCTAGCGATCGACTAGGAAGTTTTTTCCCTAGTTTATTTTGAATAAATATAGATGCATCTTGAATCCTTTTTTCTTGAATTCCAGTACTGATTCCTAATCCATGTAATAGATATAGGACATCATTAGTTGCTACATTCCCTGCAGCACCTGGAGCATAGGGACAGCCACCAAGCCCCCCGATTGAAGTATCGAATCTAGATATACCATAATCTAATGAGGTCATGATATTTGCTATCGCCATCCCCCTAGTGTCATGGAAATGCATAATTATTTTTTCTTTAGGAAATCGTTTAAGTATTTCTTCTAGGAGCAATTCTACTTGAGAAGGTACAGCTGAGCCAATAGTGTCTCCAAGAGAAATATCGTCCACACCATTTGTAATTAATTGATCACATACACGCAACACCTGATTAGGTGAGATTTTTCCATCATATGGGCATTCAAATACGGTGGAAACATAACCTGTTACCTTCTTCCCTTCCTTCTTCGCCTCTTCAATAACTTGCTTTAGAACTGGAAATGTTTCATTTATAGACTTATTAATATTTTTTAAGTTATGGGTTTCACTGGCCGACATAAAAACGGATGCTCCATCTATACCTGATTCTAGTGCATCTTCAAGCCCTCTAATATTTGGAACAAGTGCTGAGTATGAAACAGTTGGATTCCGCTTAATTCGCTTCCCAACCTCTTTCGCATCAGATAAGGCTGGGATCCATTTCGGATTGACGAACGATGAATATTCTATTTCCGATACACCGGTATTCGAAAGCATATCAATCCATGCTATTTTGTCTTCGGTAGAAATGAATTGTTTTTCATTTTGCAAACCATCACGTGGCCCAACCTCTTTTAACTGTACAAAATCTTGCCATTTTCGCACTTTTTCCCCTCCTCTATAACTGCTCATGATTACGGTAAAAAAATGGTACCGTTTACATTTATACAATAAAATATGTGAGAGACATAAAAAGGTTTTTCCTAATAGTTATTCAATTTTGTGTCATCTTATTCAACTTTGTTGAATTAAGTTTAACTCATCTCAACAGGTTATGTCAAACCATTATTTTCTAACTGTTTAGACTAATAAGTATTATTTCTCCCTAATTTTTCGTCCTAAGTGTACAAGTACTGCATATAATAGCCTGAGAGATGTGTTACGGGGGAGATAGTATGTTCTCAATTTTAGAAAAGGCAATTGTTGGTATGGCATTACTTAGAATCATGTCAGGCTTCATCGAAATCTTTGCTGCGTATTTAATGTTAAGATTTAATGAAATTGAAAAAGCTTTAATTATAAACTCAACCCTAGCATTTATTGGTCCATTAGTTCTAATTATTACTACTACAATTGGTGTAGTTAGCATAGCGGATAAGGTATCATTAGTTAAACTAATTTGGATAGTACTTGGTGTTTCATTGATTTTGTATGGTGTCAAGAGTGATTAACTCCTGTTTTATGGGGCTTAGGCTGGGGAAGATATACATGATCCAGTAGATGAGCATTGTTCTCTATACATGATAATTTTAAGTTGTTCCTTGCTAGCTTCTTAACCCCTTTCGTTCTTCAAAAGCCTCTATATAATTTATTTCCTATCACATAAAAATATATTGGATTAGAGATACTAACTTAAAAACTAATAGGAGGAAAAAAGTTGGGCATATTAGATGGGAATCAACATGATGAGCCATTTCATTCCGGCGAGATATTTCATTTATGGTCATACTTACTCGGGACAAAAGCTACATTAATTACTATGCAAGTACTAATAAATCATACTGGCGACCATGATTTAAAAACGTTCTTAGAAGATCTTTTAGAAAATTGCTTTACCCAGGAAGGGCAACAAATTGAGGCTATATTAAAGGAAGCTGGAATAAGGCTCCCACCTTCTCCACCTGACAGACCAAATGTAGAACTTCAGGATATTCCTGCTGGAGCGAGATTTAACGATTCAGAAATAGCTACCTTAGTAAAAAAGGAGCTTATCACAGGTAGAATGATTTGTAGCTACATTATGGGTATTGCTATAAGGGAGGATATTGGTGAAATGTTTGGGGAATTTCATACCCAAAAAGCCGAATATGAAAGCAAACTTTTAACCATTACAAAAACTAAGGGGTGGCTTGTTCCTCCTCCGATTAATATAAAATAATCAGCTTAAAAGTAATCTAGGATTTAGAGTTACTCTAAAATAAATTTTTCCTGATAACTCCCTTTACTTTTAAAAAAACATCTTTGGGAGTGAACCTAGTTGGCTAAGAAAAAAAAGGGAATGAGTATTGTAGCTATAGGCTCAATACCACTAATAATGACTCTAGGAAATTCTATGCTTATCCCTATTTTACCACAAATGAAGAAGTCTTTAGACTTGTCCCAAATGGAAGTAAGTCTAACCATAACTGTATTCTCCATAGCAGGAGCTTTATTCATCCCAGTTGTTGGATATCTTTCCGATCGATTTTCTCGTAAAATAATCATTATACCGTCCCTCATATTATTTGGTATAGGTGGCTTAATGGCAGGTTTGGGAGCATTTATATTACCAAATGCGTATGCTTGGATTCTAATTGGTAGAACTGTTCAAGGCATGGGAGCTGCTGGAACTGCACCGGTTGCAATGGCATTAGCTGGTGACTTATTTAAAGGTGGAGAACAAAGTAGAGTACTAGGTATATTCGAAGCCTCTAATGGACTAGGTAAAGTTCTCTCCCCCATTATAGGTTCTTTATTAGCTTTAATGGTTTGGTATTCCGTGTTTTATGCATTTCCAGTATTCAGTCTGCTGAGTCTCGTATTAGTATCTATTTATGTAAAGGAGAAACGTAATAGACAAGCCCCTCCACCATTTAGAAAATATGCAAAGGGCTTACTAACAGTTTTTAAGCATGAAGGTAGATGGCTATTTACAACGTATTTAGCAGGAGGAACATGTTTATTTACTTTATTTGGAATTCTTTTCTATCTATCTGATATTTTAGAAGGAGAATATAAAATTGACGGGATTACAAAGGGCTTAATCCTAGCCATTCCCTTGTTAATCATGGTTACCACTTCATATATTACGGGAAGTAAAATAGGAAAAAACCTAGAAAAGATGAAAAGAATTGCAGTAATCGGCTTTCTGCTCATGACCTTTTCCTATGGGTCGTTGGTTTTCTTTGAAAAAATAGTCCCCTTTATTTTAGTGCTAGGAATAAGTAGTGTAGGTGTAGGTCTAATCCTACCTTGTGTAAACAGTATTATCACTGGAGCAGTAGGTAAAGAAAGAAGAGGTTTTGTCACCTCTTTATATGGTTCAGTCCGATTCCTTGGTGTAGCAGCAGGACCACCAGTATTCACACGCCTCATGGAATGGAGTAGAACAGGGATGTTTACTACACTTGCAATCTTTACATTTTTTGTTGGCTTGTTAGTCCTATTGTTTATTCGGGTAAAGGGTAAAAATGGTAAAGAAAAAAAGATCACACCAGTGAGATATAAGTATATATAATTAGGGCTTTTTTCTAAAAGCTAACGAATAAGGTATAGTAAATTCTACTCTGTAGATAAAATTCACTATCGATGTTGCTATCCATTGACTAAGAATAGCCAAAAAAATAATTTTCCAATTAATTACTAATGCATTAATGATAAAAATGGACGTATTGATGTAAAAAAGGGGTCTTCCTGGAGGTATTCCTCTCCAATGAGATATGATGAAAGCAATTACTCCAACTCCTCCATTGGAGACCCGATGTCTCATTAAAATACCAATACCAGTACCCAAAAATACAGAACCCATAATCAAATCAAGGAAAATATATTGATGAATTATTACAATATTATTTTCGAATAAATCTACGAATAAAGATGTCATCGTTATCCCAATAAATGTCCATAGGGCGAACTTCTTACCTAGATACTTTATACCAATTAATAATAATGTAAAATTAGCAATCCAGAGGGATAAGCCCATTTCTATTTCAAACCAATGGTTCATTAATATAGCAATCCCACCCGCTCCACCAGAAGGAATGGACTGTGGGAATAAAAAAACACCCATACCAAACCCTTGAAATACACATCCCAACATAATAAATCCTAGCTTTTTGATTTTGTCTTCCATAATTTCTCCTTAGACGGCTTAGGCATCGGACAACTCCTTCTATTATCCATATTCCCCTACTAAATAAATCATTCCTAAAGAAAACAATCTTGTCCAATTTTAAAGAACAAAAAAGCGCTTCTCTTTTGAAAAGCGCTAGCTAACTACTAAATATTGTTTGCTTCTATAGATTCAGCAAACCTTCTTATACGTTCCCCTATCTCATCCCGAACACGTTGGAATACCTTCCATTTTTCCTCATCTGTACCCTCGGCTTTTGCAGGATCATCAAAGCCCCAATGCTCTCGTTTAACATGGGGAGGCGTTACAGGACAATTGTCCTTCGCATCACCACACAATGTAACTGCCATTTCAGCATTGTTTAAAATGACCGGATCAATAATATCAGAAGTTTGATTAGAAATATCAATGCCTACTTCTGCCATCGCTTTTACAGCATTTGGGTTTAGACCGTGAGCTTCAATTCCAGCACTCTTTACTTCCCATTCATCACCCAAATACTTCTTTCCCCAGCCTTCGGCCATTTGGCTTCTACAAGAATTCCCTGTGCATAAGAAATATATAGTTTTTTTAGACATATAAGTTCTCCTTTATTAAAATATGGTTAACGTTAAATAAAGACCTAGTAATGTAATACTTAAAATAGGAATTGTTAAGATTATCCCTGTTTTAAAATACGTACCCCAAGATATTTTCACACCTTTTTGAGATAACACATGGAGCCATAATAAAGTCGCTAAAGAGCCAATTGGTGTAATCTTTGGACCTAAATCGGAACCTATAACATTAGCATATACTAAAGCTTCACGAATAACTCCTGTTGTATTTGTTTCAGATATGGCAATTGCATCAATCATCACTGTTGGCATATTATTCATAACGGAAGAAAGAATAGCCGCAATAAATCCCATACTGATTGTTGCAACAAATAAACCTTCCTCTGCAGCAAGTTGAATCACATTAGCTAATAAATCGGTTAAACCGGCATTTCGTAACCCAAATACAACTACATACATACCAATCGAGAAAAACACAATGTTCCAAGGTGCTCCTTTTATAACCGCTTGTGTATTAACTACTTCACTTTTTCGTGCCATAATGATAAAGAAAATCGCAATAATTCCAGCTACTAGTGAAACGGGAACATCTATAAATTCACTAATGAAGTAACCAAGCAGAAGTACACCTAATACATACCAAGATAAACGAAACATCTTCCTATCACGTATTGCTGCACTAGGTACTTTCAATTGTGTCAAATCATAATTCCGAGGAATGCTTTTACGGAAGTAAATTAGTAATACGCCTATTGTCGCAATCAGTGAAAATAGATTCGGGATTATCATTCTTGACGCATATTCTACAAACCCTATATTAAAAAAGTCTGCGGAAACAATATTAACTAGGTTACTTACTACCAAAGGTAAAGAAGTCGTATCGGCAATAAAACCGCTAGCCATAATAAACGGAAATACCATTTTCTCCTTAAAATTTAAGTTCCGCACCATAGCAAGTACAATTGGTGTTAAAATTAAAGCTGCTCCATCATTTGCAAAGAAAGCAGCGACTATCGCTCCTAGTACACTGACATAAATGAACATCTTAATGCCATTTCCTTTAGCAGCACGGGCCATATGTAGTGAAGCCCATTCAAAGAACCCTATTTCATCTAAAATGAGTGATATTAAAATGATAGCGATAAATGCCAATGTTGCATTCCAAACAATTCCTGTAACCTCTACGACATCACTTAAGGAAACTACACCAACTAGTAAAGCAATAATCGCTCCCCCTACAGCAGACCATCCGATAGATAGTCCTTTAGGCTGCCATATAACTAAGATTAATGTAGCTAAGAAAATGATCGAAGCTAAGATGATCGTTCCGGTTGCCAAATTTAATCCCCCCTCTTAACAGCATTGGATTCTTTTTCCGTCTTTTTCCAATGCCTCTATTCTATATTGTTGATTCGGTAATTGTTCTAGAAGTGGTAGAATAAATGAATAGGATGGATCCTCTTTATTAATAGAATAAAAAATCCATTGCCCCCTCCTATTTTCTTGAATGAGCCCAGCATCTTTTAATTTTCGTAAGTGTTGACTAATCGAAGGTTGACTCATTTGAAATATCTCTACGAATTCGCAAACACATACTTCTTGCTCATCTAGAATCTTCGTCATGGTAAGTCTTGTTTTATCACCTAATAGCTTCAAAATAGATGCAGCTTTTTGAATTTCTAACATTGTCTTAACCATTATTTCTCCTCCCAAATCATTGCTATATAACTATATAATAATTTACTTATATAATCAATCATGCAAATTCATGACGAATATAGTATTATATATAAAGTATGAATTACCTTTAGGTATTGAAGGGAAAGGAATAACACATGAGCATAAAAGAAGAAGTAGCAAAACGAAAAACATTTGCAATCATTTCCCACCCCGACGCTGGGAAAACAACATTAACCGAAAAACTATTACTATATGGAAATCTAATCCGTAGTGCTGGTACAGTAAAGGGAAAAAAATCTGGTAAGTTCGCAACATCTGATTGGATGGAAATCGAGAAACAACGTGGAATTTCTGTAACATCTAGTGTAATGAATTTCCCGTATAAAGATTTTCAAGTAAATATACTTGATACACCAGGGCACGAAGACTTTAGTGAAGATACGTATCGAACACTTACAGCAGTCGATAGTGTTGTCATGATAATCGATTCTGTAAAAGGGATTGAGCCACAAACCCTTAAGTTATTTAAAGTATGTAGAATGCGCGGTATTCCTATCTTTACATTTATTAATAAGTTGGATCGTGAAGGTAGAGAGCCTTTTGAATTATTAGAAGAAATTGAACAAGTACTAGAAATCGAAACGTATCCGATGAACTGGCCAGCTGGTATGGGGAAACGCTTCCTTGGTATTTTCGATCGCATGAATGAACAATTTATAAAATTTAATGCTAATGAAGATGAATCTCATATTCCTTATTCACTATTAGAACATGATGAACATAAAGAAATGACTGCTAAGGGAGAATTCGAGGTAGCCAAAGATGAGCTTGCTCTATTAGATGAAGCTGGGAATCAATTTTCTTTAGAAGCGGTATTAAACGGAGAGCAAACACCTGTATTTTTCGGTAGTGCACTTGCACCATTTGGTGTTCATGACTTTTTTGATACATTTATCAAACTTGCACCAACACCACAAGCTCGAAAATCAACTGAAGGAATCGTTGAGCCAGATCATCCAGATTTCTCCGGGTTTATCTTTAAGATTCAAGCGAATATGAATCCAGCCCACCGAGATAGAATCGCTTTTGTTCGGATATGTTCCGGAAAGTTTGAGCGTGGGATGAGTGTAAAGCTTTCAAGAACTGGAAAAGTATTTAAGCTATCTCAATCACAACAAATTGTCGCATCGTCCAGAGATACAATTGATGAAGCATTTGCTGGTGATATTATCGGTATTTATGACCCTAATGCTTATCAAATTGGCGACACTCTACTTGAAGGTAAAGCAAACTATGAATTCGATGAATTACCGAAGTTTCCACCCGAGTTATTTAAAAAAGTAATGGCTAAAAATGTTATGAAATCTAAACAATTTAAAAAAGGAATTGAGCAACTTGTACAAGAAGGAGCAATTCAGTTGTTTAAGGATAAACGTACAGAATCGTATATTTTAGGTGCTGTTGGTGAATTGCAATATGAGGTGTTTAAGTACCGTATGGAAAATGAATATAATGTAGAGGTTATGTTTGAATCGATTGGGGAACGAATACCTCGATGGCTGAAGGCTGAACAAGTAAAAGAGTCACTTTTCGACGACCGTAATTTACTTGTTCGCGACCGTCATGATAACTATCTTGTTTTATTCCGTAATGAGTTTGCTCTAAACTGGTTTAAAGATAATCACAAGGACATTGAGTTAATTGATTTGTTTGAAGTCAATTCTTATGGCCAAGTAAAATAATAGATGGATCATGGTTGGTTAAACACTTAACCAACCATGATCCATTTTTATCATCCAATCTTTATGAAACTCCTCAACATTAGTGTATCGTTTTTCCCTATCATTCTCGACAGCCTTAAGTGCTACTTCAAATAAGTCTTTACTTACATCCCACTTTTCAAAAGAACGATTTAACTCGCTACCAAATAAACAAAAGGCTACTGCTCCCATATTAAAAACATTAGTTTTTTCATCAATAACTGCACCTAATTCAAACTCTTCTGGAGACATAAATCGGGATGACCCCCACATTCTCCCCATCGAATTAAAATAAGGTTTCCTTTGATATAAATCAATATCGCATATTTTAGCTATAGATTTGCTGAAATCGTACAAAATACTTCCATCATAAAAATCAATTGCAACATAACCGTTTTGTTCTACATGAACATGAAATTCTAAAATCTGTTTAAATACTTGAAGGCGTTTTTCCACTGGTAATTGTTTAAATCGATAAAAAGGCGAATCTGGATATTCATATTTAAGTGGAGGTGGAAAAGCCCAATGATTATGTAAATTTTCTCCATCAAACCAGTCATACACTAATCCGTACCCATTTTCTAACTCAAAGTGATCTATTAAATTTACTAAATGAGGATGTTCTAATTCATTATATTTTACGACAGACTTTTTTAGATTATGAACTGCCGTCTCAGGAGTTACCGTAGAGTTGATAGTTCTAGCACCAGCATATTTTATAAATTTCTTTATACCATCTTTTTCCAAACCAAAGCTAATGTTCCCAGAATCTTGTTGATCAAACACTGCAAAAACATTACCGTATCCTTTTAACCAATCGAAATTATGGTCTGCTTTCAGCTTGAAGGAAATTCTCTGATTTATCTTTTTTTGTATCATGCTACCAAATAATACCCCCTAGAATAAATAAATCATTTCTATCTATGTCACCTCTCTCCTCCTTTTGTAACTTTCGTTATTATCTTATCACACTGAATTTTAATTTGTTTGTAAATATATGATACAAGGCCTTCAATTCATAAAATATTTCTTTAATCTTGCTTACGTTTTTTGTTTATGGGCATTCTAATTCTGAATAGTACGTTTAGATAGGAGTGTCACAATGAATACTTACCCTGAATTAACAAAAAATTATATTTCTGGCAAATGGAGAGATGGAACAGGTAATACCGAACTTGAAGTTGACAACCCTTATAATGGTGAAATTTTAGGTCGGATTAAAACAGCGAGTATTGATGATATAAACGAAGCATATAAATCAGCTAAAAATGCCCAAAAAGAGTGGGAAAAGGTCAATCCCTTTGAAAAGTCGTCTATTTTAGAAAAAGCAGTTCAGTTATTTCAAGCTAGACGAGATGAACTTGTAGACCTGTTAATTAAAGAAAGTGGTTCAACTTATTTAAAGGCAAATGTTGAAGTAGATTTTGTAATTGCGATAACCAGAGAATCTGCTTCCTTCCCTTTAAGAATGACTGGTGAAATTATACCATCACTCGTAGCTGGTAAAGAAAACAGACTTTATCGTAAACCGGTTGGGGTTGTCAGTGTTATTGGTCCTTTTAATTTCCCAATGTATTTAGCTCAACGGTCTATAGCTCCAGCTCTTGCCACAGGAAATGGTGTTGTGTTAAAACCTGATAGTCAAACACCCATTACTGGTGCAACCATTATTGCCAAAATATTCGAGGAAGCTGGTATACCTAAAGGCCTATTGAATGTCGTTGTACCTAATCGTAAAGAAGTCGGAGATATACTAATGGAACATCCGATTCCAAGGGTTATCTCGTTTACAGGGTCAACTGGAGTTGGACGACATATTGGTGAAATCTGTGGTCGCTTAATTAAGAAACCAATCCTTGAATTAGGTGGAAATAATGCATTATTAGTTCTTGAAGATGCAAATATAGACCGCGCTGTTAATTCTGCTTTATTTGGGAAGTTTTTACACAATGGACAAATATGTATGTCCTTAAACCGTATTGTCGTCCATGAAAAACTATATGATGAATTTGTTGAGAAATATGTAACCCTAGCACAAAAAATAAAAGTAGGTAACCCTGAAGATAAAGAAACACTTATTGGCCCGCTTATCAATAAGAATGCAATAGAACGTATTTTGGCTGATATTGAAAAGGCTAAAAAGCAAGGTGCAGAAGTTGTCCTTGAAGGAAAAGTTGAAGGAAATGTTTTATACCCATATATATTAACAGGAACAAATGATGTTGCAACTGCCCAAAATGAAATGTTTGGACCTGTTGCCACTATAATCAAATGTCATTCTGATCAAGAAGCAATAGATATTGCTAATGATAGTCAATATGGATTAAGTGGAGCGGTACATGCAGGTTCTATTGAACGAGGGGTTGAGGTTGCTAAACAAATTGTAACTGGTATGGTTCATGTTAATGATCAAAGTGTTAATGATGAACCACTTATTGCTTTTGGTGGTGAAAAGGACTCTGGAATTGGGCGCTTTGGAGGTATTCGCTCACTTCATGAATTTACAACCGAACAATGGATATCTGTTCAACGCGAAGAACGGGAAAGTCCATATCATGTTAACTATTTAAAATAATGTAATTTCATTAGATTTAAAATGTGAACATCATCCCGTATCACAAGAAGTGATACGGGAAATGATCTGTAAATTATAATATGACGATAGACTTTAGTTATATTTTAGATCTTTTACCGGATTAACCAATTTTTCGAATCCATCAATATGACATTCCACAGTGTCCCCTTCTGAAATTTTAACAGCACCCGGTGTTCCGGTTGAGATGATGTCACCAGGTTTTAATGTCATTACCTTAGAATGAAACGAGACTAAATCCCACGGTTTAAATGTCATGTTATTTACTACATTTTTCCGATGAACATTTCCATTGATGAACGTAGTAACATTCAGCTCTAGTAAATCTTCTACTTCGTCAACAGTAACCAATTGAGGACCAAAACTAAAGAAAGTATCAAAGCTTTTCGATCTAGTTAAATATCGCGGATTTTTCTCCAAAATATCCTCTGCTGTCATATCTAATATAGTCGTAAATCCAGCAATAACTTTCGGAACCTCATCAGGTGATATATGTTTACACTCTTTTCCAATAATAATACCTAACTCCGATTCAGCAGTAGTACGATTAGACTGAAGAGGAATTTCGATTGAATCTCCATAACCAATTATTGTTGTATCCGGCTTCATAAAACTAGCCGGTTCTGTGTTTGGTGCAACTTCATTCAAGTCGAAAGCATGATCTACATAATTTAATCCAATCCCCCAAATCTTACTAGGATACCGATAAAGTGGACCATAAACTACTTCTTGATGTGGTATCAATTCTTTAGACGTTTTTAATAAAATCATTTCTTCCTTTTCTCTTAAAAAATCCTTTAAGTCATCTAATTTCCCTTGTTTAATTATTTCAAATAAATCAGTTGGCCAAACCTCATCTAATCTGCTATTTAGAATTTCCAATGGCAACAACCCTTCATAAAAGACGATAGCGCATTGTTCTTTTCCTTCAATTGAAATCGTAGCTAATCTCATATCGAACGCTCCTTTTTAATTTGATAATTTATAAATAAGATTCCCATCTTTATATTCTAGTTTCAATTCTTCCATAATCGTGAAATCAACATCGGAAGAAATTTTTTTCATAGCAGGTTCAGAAACTATTAATCTATTTAAATGTAACGTATTAGCTATTTGTACGATACTACCCATTTCTTGATTAAAGTTTGGCCCAAGACTATATAGCGCTTGTTTAATTGCTTCTTGCTCCGTTGGATAAATAAAAGGAAACATTGCCCTTCTTAAAAAAGTACTAGTGATACAATTCATATAAGTTACTTTCCGATCGACTTTATTAAACAATTTCTCTGTTGTAAAGTCTGCAAGTCCAATGCCTTGAGCATTACCGTGTGATTTACTAGCTAAATCTAGCACTGCTATTCTTTCAATTTTAGGCTCTGGAGGTTCTTTAATACCATCGATCCTTAAACGTCCAATTATATTCGGATCCATTCCCGTACCACTGAAACATTTCCCCATTTCCTCAACAATTAATAAATCAATTTCTTTAATCGGTAGGGACGGCATGAAATCTTTGGCTTTCTCCAGTAGTGCCGCTTCTTCTTCGTGCCAATTTTCAACAGACACTCCCTGTATGATAGCTGTTTGATCATAGCTATCCTCCACGATAGCAAGTCCCATACAAATAGGTGAGTTTTCTAACGCAAGTTTTGAGCCATTGATAATGTTAGACTCCATATTTTCTGCACCTTGGCTATGAAAGAAGCTCGCACCTTTTTGCTTCCCCAACCCTACTAAAACCATTTTACTTAAACCACTTTCAATTTTCCCACTAAATGCTGTATGAGGTTTAATTCGATTAATAACTAATATTGCATCCATGTTATATGCTGTTTTATCCATAAAAACCGAAAAATCTCGATTTACTTCACCTAACTTTACAACATCCATCGAAGATAGAATCGGTGCACCAACAGTTTGTTCTGTTATTCCCAGTTGGGCTAATACCTCAACTTGCCCTTGTGCGGTAGCGCCGCCATGACTTCCCATTGATGGAATTATGAATGGGTTGAGCTGTCTATCTCTTAAATAGTTAACCGTTTCTTTTAATATCGTAACTATATTATCTATACCTCTGCTTCCAGCTGTAATGGCAACGTCGCTTTCTGGTGATAACTCATTTAATCTATTATTGTGACTAAGTTCTTCCCATATTGTTCTATGTAAGTCTTTAAGTTTAGAAGATTTAAATGATTGCTCTATTTCATAGAATATCATGTTAACTCCTCCTGATACCGTTATAATTATTAGTATACATGATATATTCTATACATTCATAATTATTGCGAATAATTAAAAGAAGATGTAACCTTTTCATGTTCACCTTATGCATTTTCCTTTAGTTCATGTTTATTAGATCCATCCTTCCTCTCACCGCTCCAATAATACAACCCTCGTCTCATTTATAATAGTTTGTTGATGTATCAATATTTTATAGTTCAT
Organism: Ornithinibacillus jepli; assembly: GCF_047228935.1. Lineage (NCBI taxonomy): Bacteria > Bacillati > Bacillota > Bacilli > Caryophanales > Bacillaceae > Ornithinibacillus > Ornithinibacillus jepli. Next base: position 596,506 of record NZ_JBFEGG010000001.1, on the reverse strand, counting down.
TATACGTTGTGTAAGTTATTATTTTCATGGAAATACTACTCATGGAGGTGTTTATGTGGAAAAGGAATTTCGTGAATATCGTACTGGACAAGGGGTTCCAGTATCTGGATCATATATATGTCAATCCGGTGTATCCGCTAAATTAAATAAAGATGAATCATTTCCTCGATGTCCAGTGAGTAAAAAAGATACGTATTGGCAGCACCATAATGAAGAATGATATAGTAAAAAACTTTGTCTAATTATAGACAAAGTTTTTTTGTGGTCAATCACTATCAGGTTGTTTCTTTTCCAGTCATGACATCTTTTGCCCACTTCAGAGATTGTTTGTATAGTTTATTAAAATCTTCAGCATTCAGCTTTAATTTTGATGCTATTGGGTCCATTCTATACCACTCACCTTTTTCAGCAGCACATACTAGGTTTTTTACTGCAGATAGAGAGGTCTCTTTACCAAGTAATGTTTCCTTTATATTTTCTTCAAGTGGAAGCTTATGTAGGACTATTTCTAATGGTTGTTTAAAAATCGTTTCAACCAGAGAAAATAAACCGGTTAAGAACGAGCTAGAACTATCATTTCTTTTTCCTATATGAATGGATATTAGCTCACTAGCTTTAGCCCTTGTTAGGCTAAGCTTAATAACCTCTTGTAAGAATGGTTCGGATTTTTCAAGATGTTCACGAAAAGAAAGTACAAAAATCCATTTTCTTAATTCAATTAATCCTAGTAAAACTATCGCTTGTTTAATCGATTTAATTTTATTTACTAAGCCAATGGAAGGTGAGTTGAGTAATCGAAGAAGTTTATAAGACAAAGCGACATCAGACTCAATAAATTTTGTAATTCTATCTATATCTGGTTCATCCTTTGAAAGTTCTGAAATAAGAACTAGTAAATTATGATTAAGAACAGGTAAATCATTCGTTGATAAGATTACAGGTTTACTAAAGAAATATCCTTGAAAATATGTATACCCATCTTTAAGACACTGTTCATATTCTTCTCTCGTCTCCACTTTCTCTGCTAAAAATGTGATATTAGCATGTTGGAGTTTATTCATAATTCGAAGTTGTTCAGTTCGATTCGTTTTCTGTATATCAATTTTAATAATATCTGCTAATTCTACTAATTTAGTAGCGTTTTCATCTTCATTTATTAGTTCGAAATCATCCAGGGCTATCCTATAACCTTGTCTCTTTAACGTTAGACAGTTTTCAATAATTTGTTTGGTAGGCTTTACCGATTCTAATACCTCGATGACTATTAATTCTGGATGTAAAAATGTTGGTACTGAATTTTCAAGTATAGTCTCTGTAAAATTTATGAAACATGGTTTCCCTTCTGAAAGATCATCTATTCCAAAATGAAGGAAACTATTGATAACTTCAAAGGTGGCTTGGTCATGGTTTCCGTTTGAATATAGATTTTCATATTCATTATCTCTATATAACAATTCATAAGCAAAAACCTCTTGATTTTTTGTTAAAATAGGTTGCCTAGCTACAAAAACTTCCACATTCCCACCTCAAGTCACATCAAAATTATAGTAAAATCATACCATAACTTTGTAAAAAACAACCATATTATGAGAAAATAATATCATTTTTTGTCGAATATTAAAATGCTTGTATGGGGGTTCATTAATTTGCTAAAAGAGAAGGGATACCACTATGCATACTTAGGTATCCCTTCTTTTTACCACCGTCTTTTCTTTACTTTCTTTTAATCGTACAAATCGTTCAAGTTTATTTAACTCGATAAATAGCTCTATAATGCTATTTGCAATCGGAAAAACTTTAGCCCACTTAGAAAATTCTGCTCCTTGTAATTCCTCAATCAAGTTATTGATGGTAACCTGCATTGCAGCTTTTGTCTCTTTTTGCAAGTCTTTATCCAAAACGATTTTGTCTTCATACAATAGTATTATATTTTCACTATATCCATTTATCTCTTGAACAAGCTTTTTAATCAAATATGATTTATTACTTGGCATCATTTCAATTTCAAGAAAGTTTTTTTCTAGCTCTCTAATTAAATTATGCTTTTTAATTAATACTTGAATCATATGTTTATAGATAATAATGCTTCGGAAAAAACTTAACCGTTTCCGAATAAATAGTCGGTTGCGTTCATCAGAGATGATTTCATAATAATTTTTCGCATTATTAATTAATTTTTCTGCTTCTTTATCTTCCGCTCTCATTTGCGGAACGCTCATTGTTTTATTCGAGATAACCCTTAACAAAAAATTCGTTTGTTCACTTGCTTTTTTGATTAATGTAAATAATATTTTTTTGTGATCTGGTGGCATAATCAAAGCATTAATAATAAAAGCAGCTAATACACCTATGGCCACTAATGAAAGACGCTCAATGATATAAATATAACTAATTCCACCTTCTCCACCTAGCATCATCGTAATAATTGTTAAAACTGTTAAACTAACTGTCTTATTAAGTCCAAGTTTTATATTAATAGCTATGGAAATGATCACTACTGCCCCAACGGAAAGTGGATGATTTCCTAATAAGAAATAACCTCCTAAAGCAAATATAATTCCTATACTATTAGAAATAATTACTTCTTTTATATATGCATATGATCTCATAATAGAAGGCTGCATTGCTAGTACAGCAGCAATTGCTGCGACAATTTCCAATTCTAAGTTTAATAGTTCAGTAACAAGCAAAGTTAATGCTACTGCTAGCCCCGTTTTAACCATACGCGGGCCAATGTTAAATTCCATGATTTGCACCTCAAGTACATATTAATAAGATAGACTTATTATAGTGATTACTCCTACAAATTTCAATTACTAATTTTAGATTTCATTGAAATCACCATTTAAAGATAATATAAAATTTCGCATAAATAAAATAAGGTGTAGTAGCTAAATGCCAACTACACCTTATTTTTTTAGGAGATAGAAAATTAATTATTTCCTATTCCTTTTTACTTCCGTTTTTATCCTTTCCTTTGTCTTTACCATTGTTGCCTTTATCCTTGTCATTACCTTTAGATCCTTGGTCATTAGCTCCATCATCAGTAATAAATAATCTTCCTTCTGCAAATTGACGAGTTTCATTACCGAAGCTATCTCTTACCTTAACCTCTATAACAGCTCCGTCAGCAATTACGTTGCTTGGAATAGTCCAATAAGCAACATAATGACCTGGAGTAGTTTCCATTAATGGTAGCTCGATAGGATCATAAGTTGTAACACCGTTTAAATTTGTTAGTGGCATATGGACCGCAAATGTAGCTCTTAGGCCAGATTCACTATCAAATTCAATTTGAACCGTTTCACCGGCTTGTAGATACTGATCTTCAGTTGGTGTTAAATTTGAAATTTCAGCAGCTGTAAAATCTGCATAAACTGTAAATGTTTGGGTTGTTGTATTTCCAGCTGTATCTGTAGCAATTACTTCAATAGTATTTTCACCTTCATCAAGCAGAATTCGTTTTAAGAATGCTCCTTCTTCAACTGGTGCATTTAGACCATTTACCGTTACAGAAGAAAGGTTTTCATCGTTTACCGTTCCTTGAACAGTTAGTGTCTCACGATTAGTTCTTTGACCATCTTCTACATTAACAACGGTTAATTCAGGTGCAATGGTATCAAGGGTTACTGTTACTATTTCAGAATCTGTAGCTTGTTCACCATTGACATAGCTTACTGCTTGAAGCTCATTTTGTCCTTCCTCTAATTCAATATCAAAGCTGAACGCTCCATCTTCACCAATATCTGTAGTTCCTACTTCCTCACCATTATTCAACAAGCTAACCGTTGTTGTAGGTGAAGCAAGACCTTCGACAGTTACCGTAGTTTCATTTGTAATCGTACCATTTACTGGTGAAGTAATGACTGGATCCTCTACACCATATGCAACGCGGGCACGTATCATATAGTTACCTTCATCAGCTGGTGATGCAGACCATGCTCCACCCACTAATTGATAACTTCTACTAGCATTTGGACCGTTTTCATCTGTAGCTAATCCTGGTGTATTTGGATTTGGTGAAGTCTGTATATAAACCATAAAGAAGTCACCGTCTACTTGAATATTATGTTCACTTAAATCGACCACAGTCCATTGATTTAAGTCACGAATTGCTTCAGCTTCAATTGGACCAACTAACTTCTCAGAAGGTAGTCCATCTGCACCTGCACTCCATACCTCTACTGCGAAATCTGTGCCTCCAGGGGATGGCCAATCAGTACCATGGAACTGGAATACTCCTTCGGTAACGATTGCTTGTTCTTCGCCTTCAGGAAGGGACATTTTAACTGCCCAACCATTTCCAGCATCATAGAATGCACGCGCATTTTCTGCTGTTCCGTCATCATAGCCAATTTCTCCACCAGGAACTGTGAAGAACGGTTCTAATGCGATATCTAACGTTTTATCTTGATCAAACGTTACTTCTAATTCTTGCCCCTTATAATCTTGAGCAAGAATTTTCAATGTGTATGTTCCTTCATAAGCTGTGATAGAAAAGTTTCCGTTTTCATCTGTTTGAACTGGCTCTACATTTGAATCTTCTACTAAAAGAAGTGTAGCACCTGCAATTGGATTACCAGACTGTTCACTAGTAACAGTACCAGAAACCGTTGCTTTTGGTAATTCTTCTAGGACAAAGTTTGCTGTAGCTGATTCATCTTCTGCTACGGTTACACTTTGTTCTTCTGCACGGAATCCATACGTTTCAGCTACTAATGTGTATGTTCCTGCAGGAAGAGTAATTCTATATGTTCCATCTTGTGGATTAGTTGATACGGAACGTCCATTTTCTAGTACGGAAACCGTAGCGCCAAGTGGTAAACCACTAGTTTGAATGTCACCAGGTTTCACAGATGATACTAGATCATCGTCCTTTGTAGGTTGAGTAATTATTTTCTTAGGAGTTGTTTGTTTTTCTAAAGCAGCTTCTTTTTCCTTTTCAGCTTTCTCATCTTGCTTTGTAAATTGCTTACTAGCAGGATTGTTCTCTAAATTTAACGATGTGTCAGATAATACCACATCATCAATATACCATCCTAGTTTAGTAACACTGCTATCTGAATACGTATAGAATCCGACATATATCGTTTGACCTGCATAGTCAGATAGATCAACTTCTGCATCTTCCCATTCCAATACAGATCCGTGGAACTCTGCTAAAGTTGTCCACTCTACCATATCAGTTGAAATTACAACCTGACCGTAATCCCAAGCTCTTCCAGTAGAAGAATATTCGAATTCATGCCAGTTCTTAAATTGCAGATAAGCACCTTCATCTGGCACTTGAACACCTGGCATAACTAAGGTTCCATCCATACGGGACGGATATTGACCAGCAAGGTTCGTAGCATAAACATTTTCACCAGAAACAGCTTCGTTCGGACCAGAAGTTGGTGCTCCAAGTTCCCAAACATTATTACTTCCAATTAAAGTCCAACCTTGAGGATTATTCTCAAAGTCTTCCGTGTAACCTACCGTTATTCCATCACTTAGTGAAACTACAAATTCTTCACTTTCTGTTGTATTTCCAGCATAGTCACGAACTACCCACTTATAAGTGAAAGTATCACCAAAAACTTGATCAGCAGGAACAATTGCTGAGAAAGTAGACTCTAGATTACTTCCTGATTCAAGTTCAGCTTCTATTGATTGCCATTCACCGTTTTCATCTAGATAATGTAACGTTGCTCCGCCAACTAGTAGATCATCAAGAACAGTCACACTTAGATTTAGTGCCATACCACTGTAAGCAAGACTAGGTGGTGTGTGTTCGTATGTTGGTGGTATTGAATCATCGCTGTATTGGGATTCATCTGACAATGCAACATCATCAATATACCAACCATCTCTCGTTACACTTCCATCAGAATACGTGTAGAAACCAACATATACTCGTTGCCCCTGATAATCACGCAAATCAACTTCAATGTTAGTCCAGTCTTCTGAAACTCCTACAAACTCTTCTATTGTTGTCCAATTTTCCAAGTCTGTAGAAATGACTAGATTACCATAATCATATGCAGTTCCAGATGAACTCATTTCAAAATTATGCCAGCTCTTAAATTGTAAAAATGAATCTCCTTCTGGCACATCAATCGGTGGCATGATTAAATGAGCATCCATACTATTTGCATATTGACCAGCAACATTTGTAGCGTATAGATTTTCACCAGAATAAGCTTCACCTGGTCCCGAGGTAGGTGTTCCCCAATCCCACACATTATTAGAGCCTAATTTTTGCCAACCAACAGGATTTACTTCAAAGTCTTCAAAGTATCCATTGGTAATTCCAGGTTTTACTTCAATATTATACTCATCACTAGTTACTTCATTGTTACCGAAATCATTCAAAATCCAGTTATATGAGAATGTTCCTACTTCGAGTAGATCTCCTGGAACTGTAACAGTGTATTCACCAGCCTTGTAATTTCCAGACACACGCTGAGCATCAAATACTTGATCTCCTGCTTGCAATTGGACGGAAGTGATACTTACATTATCACTAACATTTACAGAAAGTTCTAGATCAAGGCCAGCATATGTTTCAGGTGGAGCAGTATGCTCAAATGTAGGAGCTTCTGTATCTTCTCCATCCATCGTCACTTGTCCTTCTATTGAACCTAGACCATCAGCAATAGTAGATACAGCTGCAAATGCATCAACTATTCCGTGACCATAACCGTTATTAGGACTTTCCGGATATTCATTATCTGTTCTAGATACAGCAGTGTCCATTAGTAATTCTTCAATGAAATCTACAGATAAGCTAGAATCTGCTGATCTCAAAAGCGCAACTACTCCCGCAACAGCTGGAGTTGCCATGGATGTACCATTATAACTGCTGTAACCTCCACCTGGTACGGAGGAACGGACTGCTACACCAGGTGCGGAAACTTCCGGCTTAATTTCACCATATGGAGATGGTCCTCTTAGTGAAAAACTAGCTAACATATCATTACTATCCGTAGCTCCAACAGCAAAAGCTTCAGGATAGTTACCTGGGGTAGCTACAGATCCCGGACCACCAGGGTTAAATAGAGTAGTATTACCAGCAGCAAATGCTGGGAATATTTCAGCTGCACGCCAAGCGATTACGATATCCTGGTAAAATTCATCAATACCGGCTCCGCCGCCCCAAGAGTTGTTAACAACATCTGGAGCTTTAGAAGCATCTCCACCTGGCTCCATAATCCATTGACCAGCTTCAATTAAATCTGCGTCATAAGCACCATCAGCTGTAAATGCTTGTACAGCAATCCATTTTGCACCAGGTGCTACCCCTACTTGGTTTGATCCGCTTGGTTCACTTCCAACCATAGTACCCATTGTATGTGTTCCATGACCATCATCATCATACGGTACTGTTTGTCCATTCACCGGGTCAAAAAAGCTATAAGTATGATCCACTTCGCCAGTTGAAGCGTTATATCCACGATACTTTTCCATTAATGCTGGATGCTCCCAATCAACACCCGTATCGATGTTTGCTACTACAGCACCAGAACCATCAATGCCAAGTCCCCATACAGCTGGAGCATTTACACGATCAACATTCCATTCAATGTTTTGTGGGGTTGCCTTTGGTGTTTCCTCAGTAGCTAATTCTGCCCTAATTAACTGACGCTTTTCATTTGGAAGTATCTTTTCTACTTCAGGAAAGCTTGCAATTTTTTCAGCAACTTCTTTAGTTGCAGTTACCGCTACTGCGTTTACAATATAGAATTCTTGAATCTCTTTAGCATTCCCTTTTGAAACTTCATTTTCTAGATAATTGACTACATTTTGTTGAGAGGCAAGAGCTGTTGCTTTTAGTTCTGAAATAACTGCTGAGCGTTGTGCTAATTCTTGATTAAAAGCCGATAATTTAGCACTTTTAGCCTTTGAACGGGCTTCTTGAGCTATTTTCAATGTATCAGCTTTTTCTTTAAATTTAACTAAAAATGTCACTTTCTCGTCTTTTTCGAATGATTTTGAAAGACTACTGTTAATCTTAGCCTCTGCTGTTTCTTTCGTATCAACTAAAGAAGTATGTGGTGAAGCTTTTGTATTAGTACTTGCTTCAGCAAAAGCAAAGGCTGGGTTAAATAATGAGAAAATCAACAACAATGTGGCAATAATACTAAATCTTTTTGCCTGTTTTCTTCTTTTCAAAGAATATTCCTCCCCCAACTAATTTCGTAACAAAAAAACCAAACTTGCCTCCTTTCCTTGAAAAGTAAGAACATGTCTGGTTGTATATTTCTCTTAGCTGTTGTAATCACTATAATCGATTGAGTTTGTCATATTCTGTAGAATAATGTCGTGATTTTCTGAATATTTAAAAATGAATATTTATCACTAGGACATTTCGCAATTATTCTGTGAAAAAAGCCATATACTCTAAAAGATTAAACTAGTATTAAAACCTAGTAATTTAACATTTACACTTATATAGTTCCATTCCCCTATGCCTTACCTTTCCTATAATTGGAAATAAAAATACTGAAAAAGTCTCACCTAAAATGGATTAATATACATAAAATGTTATATTCATCCTTTTTCTACAATATATTCAACATAACTTATTGCAAAAGTCTTAGGATCTTTTCTGTTAAATAGGAATGTTTACCCAAAATAAAAAAAGCCCCATAAGGAGCTTCATTTATAAATTAAATATAATTCCCATCAAAGAATAAATAATTATCGTTGAAAACATAACTGTCATATACAATAGCGAATATATAAATAACATTCTTGCCCATTTCGTCGAATCTTCTTGTCTATAAGCAACAATACTAATAATAAACCAAATTCCACCAAGTAATAAACCTACTAGCATTAAACCAAGGCTTAAAGAACCTAATAAGAAGCTAGCTAGTATCATAATAATTAAGTAAATATTTGTCTGCAAATACGTTCTTTTAATACCTTTTACAACCGGTAACATGGGAACATTTGCTGCTTTATAATCATCATGTCTTCGTATTGCTATCGCATAAAAATGTGGCATTTGCCATAATACAGCAATCACAAATAACCCAAGTAAAGCAGGGTGTGTAATGTCGGGATAAATTGCAGCCCAACCAATTAATGGTGGCATTGCACCCGACAAGCTACCAACTTCCGTATTATAAACTGTTCTTCGTTTCGTCCACATCGTATATGGCACAACGTATAAAAACAGACCCATAAAACCTAAAAATGCCGATAATAGAGTTGTAAATGATAGAGCTAAAATTCCTATAACTGCCAAAATGACTGCTAGCCAAACAGTAGCTTTTATACTTATAGCACCAGTTACTGTAGGTCTTATTTTAGTTCTCTCCATTACTGCATCAATATCACGATCATAGACATTATTAAAAGCACCAGCTGCACCTATGATTAAAGCAGTACCGATAATTGCAAGAATTATTTCAAGTATTTTATCTGTTAATTTATAATCATACGTATACAATGCCAATGTTAAACCTGCAATCATTGGCACTAAATTGGATTTAATAATTCCAGTTTTTAATGTCTTATCCAAAGTAAGTTTTAATTCCTTAAAGTTACCCATACCTCTTCTTTTATTTCCCTTCTATCAATCCCATCAACTGGCAGGACAATTTTCCCTTTAACACTTCTACTATTGTAACATTTCTTCCAATAATTTTCCTAAATAATTTAGCACATTTTATTGAACTTATCGGAGAATATAATACATAAGCACTTATTATGGAACAATGAGATTTACTATAAAAGGAAATCTATTAAAATAACTAGTACATAAAAAAGGTAAGAACCTCAGGAGTTATATAACTAGCTCCTTAATTCTACCTGATAAAGTTTAAAAAATACCCTTAGCATCCCTCGGTAATTCGCTTACTTTAACTAAATACTTCGTCATATTTTCATCATCTCTAGCTAAATATACAAAAGACAACTCGCCTGCTACTTCTTTCGCTAATATACGGAATAGATTACATGTAATAAAAACAGCTCTCCAAGTTTTTTCATAATCACCGTCCGCATAAGTATTTTGATACATTCTCCAATATTCATAAGGAAGGTATTTTTCAAAATACTTCCCCATTTTACCAGGAGAAATCCGAAAGTCATGCTTCATACCAATCCACCAAGAAACAACTTGATCAAGTCTTGGTCTAATAACAAGTTCAAACATCTGCTTGGCATATGGAAGTTCTTTTCTCCATAATCCTTTAGCTACGTTTTGCATACACCACCAAAAATCATTACAGCAACTAAAATACTCGGCCTCAGAAGGTTTCTCCGTCCAGTAATCCGAATCTGAAGAAGGTAATATCTCTGGTAAACAACTGTCCTTATCAAGTAACGGAATGGTAAGGCTGTCCTTTTTATAGGTAGTTAACATGAATTCTTTTGTTTGAATATGTAAATCAATACGATTACCATCAGTAAACAACATTAAATAACCATAATTTAGGCTTAAATCAACATCACTACCTAGTTCTTTATCATTCTTCTCTGGTTCTTGGAGCATTAACAATTCTCCAAACTTACTAATCCAATTCTTATCTTGAATGAAAGAATCTACGTCTGTTACTACATATACGATGTCAAAGTCTTGGAAAATATCTTTCGGTGCTTTTGAGTTTGTCCTTGAACCATTCATATATACTGCACGTATTCGTTCATCTTCTTTCGCTATCCCTAAAATCAATTCATACATCTCTTCTACTGTCCTCATCAAATCCTCCATTCTAGAAATCCATGTTTGAAATAGATTTATTATTTGCATTATAGTCCAATTGCATATTAAATAGCGACTTATATCCTATATGCAAGCAAATATGTTAGATTTTGTTGAACATTTTTTTCATATACAGACGTATTAAATGAAGATTCTTGATGTTAAGAATTATATAGGTACGGTGTTAGGATTGGTCTCGAAATAACCGAAGTACTTATAAACGAGGAATTTGATGAAAGATAAAGGAATTAAAAAAAGTTCTTCTCAAATGAGAAGAACTTTTTTAAAGCTAATTATAATTTTGTTACGTTAGCTGCTTGTGGTCCACGGTTACCTTCAGTGATTTCGAAAGAAACTTGTTGACCTTCTTCTAAAGTTTTGAAACCGTCGCCTTGAATAGCTGAGAAGTGTACGAATACGTCGTCTCCACCTTCAACTTCGATAAATCCAAAACCTTTTTCTGCGTTAAACCATTTTACTGAACCTGTGTTCATTAAGAAAACCTCCATGTGCTATATGCACGTATATTACTAATTTCAGTTCAAGATGCTAATTCAAGACGAAGATAATGACTAGAAAGTTATTACATATATCTTGTATACCTAACACGAACATCAATAAGTTAATATTAGTATACCACGTTTTAATAAAAAACTATACCCTTTTTAAAAGAAATTATTTTATTTCAACCTTCTCTTTCACGATTTGTAAAAACCTCTTAGGTTCATCTACTCGAATAGCTACCCTTTTGTATAACCTTCATTGTTTTTTTTCAAAAATTTTTAGACACTACACTGCTTTCCTTTGAAAATAAACATACCCACAAATAAAAAATACTAAAAAGCTTCCTCCTACTACCAATAGTAATTGATCCCATGGTATAAAAAAGATATCGTTTGTATCCCCACCTATATACATCATCGAAAATGGTTGTGCCCACGGATAGTACGGACCAAATGTCTCCGAATTTATAGCTAGAATAGTAGGTAGAGTAAAAATTACATTTACGGAGAAGGAAGCAGCAAAACTTTTAAATATCATAGAAACCCATAGTTGAAGCGCAATCAGTGGGAAGGTTGCCACCCAACCACCAATAATGCTTTTCCAAATTATCTCAGTTGGGAACTGGTCAGTAAATCCTTTTATAAATCCCACCCCAAGAATTGCACCAAGATATAGTACTTGAATCACCAATACTAAGAATATTAATAATAAATATTTTGATAGAAACACGTTTCCTCTAGTTACTGGTAATGCTAATAGTTGCTTCCAACCTCCCGCTTGATGTTCATATCTACAAATAGTACCAGCCAAAACCCCAGTTATTAGAGGCAGAAATAATAAGGCATATGTTAAATTAATCATCATCATGGTTCCATGCCATTGATTCAATTCTTTAGGCAACATATCCACATTCTGGATTAGACCAATTAAAAGTCCAACAATCGGTCCAGCTAATAAAATTCCTATGATTTTTGATTTCCGTAACTTATACCATTCTGATTGTAAAAGTGAGATCATTTAATTTACATCCCTTCTTGTAAAGTCCAGCATCCCAATTAGGTATAAAACGAAACCAACACCTAATCCTAAGCAAACATTTACTAGTGGTTCTTCCCAACTATTATCTAATGATGGCCATTTCCATATCATCCAATCAGGTAAAAAATAAGCCATATAACTCAAAATAACTCCTATGACACCAAGTGTTATAGGTAATCCTTGATTTTGGCACACAATAGAAACCCATAGTTGCAAACCTAATACTGGTAAGGCTGCAAATAGCGGAAAAAAGCTATATTTAACGATGTCAAAAAATGGAATACTTCCATCAAAGTTTAGATAGATACCGAATCCTAAAGAAAAAATTACTAGTAGACTACTTGCTATTACTAATAAAAATAAAAGGATGGTATACTTTGCTAAATAAACACTCCACTTTGTTACAGGCAAACTAATAAGCTGCTTCCATGCTTTTGTTTCATTTTCGATGCTTGCCATAAAAGATGACAAAATAACAATACCAAGTATTAACGCAAATGGTGTAAAAGCACTCACATTTAGAATATAATACTTCCATTCATAAGTACCTTGTGAAATAAACCACTCTTTCCGTAGTCCATAGTTAACCATTTGTAAGGATACAACTCCAAGCGGCCCTAAGATGGTTAGAAACCACAATCCTTTTCGCCTAATTTTCATGAACTCCGAACTTAACATTTTTATCATCATATAACCTTCTCCTCCGTTGTCATTTGAAGGAAAGTATCCTCTAGTGATTGTTTTTCTTCTTCAACACGATAGATTAAAAAGTCATTATCTACCAACATTTTTACAATTTTGGCAATATCCTTGTCTTTTTGGTCAAATAGTAAAAGTCTACTATTCTGTACATCTGCCTTAATACCTTTAGATAAGAGGAAACGCCATGCCTTTTCACTATCATCTAGTTTTAAGGAAATTTTTTGTTGGGCTAGCTTTCTTATTGCCTCAATGGAATCCTGAAAAATTAATTGTCCCTTCGAAATAACTCCTACACTTGTTGCAATTTGGTCAATCTCTGAAAGTAAATGGCTAGAGATTAATATTGTCATGCCAAATTCTGTTGGAAGACGCTTAATTAAGTTCCGAATTTCTATTATTCCAGAGGGATCTAGACCATTTGTTGGTTCATCTAATATTAGTAACTCTGGGTTATGTAATAGAGATGCTGCTATTCCTAACCGTTGCTTCATCCCTAAGGAAAAACCTTTTACCTTCTTATCCGCTACGTCTTTTAACCGAACTATATCAAGGACCTCATCTATTCTGTTTTTAGACACTCCATATATCTTTCGTAGAGTTTCTAAATTTTCCTTTGCGGTTAAATGTGGATAATAGGAAGGATTCTCAACTAATGAACCAACCTTTTTTAATATGTCTATTCGATCCTTCTTTAAATCCTTTCCAAAGATAGAAATTGACCCATTAGTCGGTCGCATTAAACCTAATAGCATTCGGATAGTAGTAGTCTTCCCAGCACCATTTGGCCCTAAAAACCCATAAATTTCACCCTTTGGTATTTGTAAAGCAATGTCTGCTACAGCGTATTCATTTCCAAATCTCTTCGTCAATTTTTTTGTTTCTACGATAAATTCCATTATTATCACCTCACTAACTAGCTTAAGTTACCAAGGTTAAAAGTAGATTCGTAGTATGTTTAAATTTTGTTTAAAAAAGGTGTAAATGATTTTAGTCATTTACACCTTAGCGGTAGTGAATTATCCTTATCGTTGTCCCATGATTAGTTGAATCAATTTTCCAATCTAATGACATACCTTTAACCATCATATCAACTATAGTTAAACCTATCCCAGCACCCTTTTCCGATGCTTCATCTTCGAAACCCTTACCATGATCATTAATGGAAATAGCATCGTAAGTATTAGTTGATTCAGTTTTAATCCCAATATAATTACCAGATTTAGCATGACGTATAATGTTCTGGAATAAATTATCTAAAATCCTTCCCATCCAAATAGTATCTATATTCCATGTTCCTATCGGGTTAATTTCAACGTCAATATGAAATCCTTCTTTTTCAAATACCGGATACCACGAAGCAAAAAATTCCCTAACAAAACGAGAGATTTCTACCTCTTTTGGTTCATATTTATATTTGCTAGCCATTAACAATGTATAGGACATTAGATTTTCAATCAATCGGTCAATATTATCAATCGACGATTCCATAGAATTAACAGCATGTATCCCTTCTTCAGACAACGCTTCCTGTTTAATTGTGTAAGATTGAGCACGTAATTTTGTTAGTGGTGTTCTAAGGTCGTGGGAGAGGTTCGCAATTAATTCTCGTCTAATTTGTTCTTCCTTTTGCTCACGTTTTTTGCTCTCTTTGAGCTCCTGGACCATTTGATTAAAAGAATTTTCTAACTGTCCGATTTCATCTGTCTTCTTAATGTCCACTATAACAGGCAAACCATTCTCATCACGGTTCCCCATTGCTAGCTGTAATTTTGTAAGCCGTTTCTGTATACTTCTGAAAAATAAAAAAGAAATCAGTATAAATAGGATAACAATTATAAATACACCAACTAATAATAAATACCCATACTTTTCTGTCGCCTTTAAAAGTGGTGGATCGAATACTGTTCTTGGGATTTCTATTACTATAAAACCATCTTCTTGGTTATTACCAACAAAAGCGATAACAGTATACGGATTCCCATCGTATCTATCTTTGATAAACGACGCAGTATCTACTGCATTCCAATTTGTAGGTAACGAATCACTAGCATCTACCTCAACGACTAGTTCTCCTCGTCCATTTACCCAAAACAAACCTGCATCCGGATATTCTTTCTTCCACTTCTCAAATAGATCTGTAATTGTTTCATAAGACACGTTATCCAATTTTTTCGCATCTTCATGCCACTTTTCTTCGACAATATTAGTGCTATTTTGTTCTTGGTTTCCCATATCGAATCCAAGTAAAGCTATAGTTCCAACAACTAAGTAGGCTAATTGAACAACTAAAATGGCCATAATAATAATTAGCATGTATTTAGCCAATAGGGAATTCAACCATTTATTCATGCTTTTACCCTATATCCAATTCCGCGGATAGTCTCTATTATTTTTGGTGTTGCTGGATTCTTTTCAATTTTTTCCCGTAAGTAGCGAATATGTACCATTAATGTCTTATCCCCTTCTAAATATCGCTCTCCCCAAACTCCTTCATATAATTGTTCTTTTGTTAAAATTTGATTTAGATGTCTAATGAAAAATTGAAATAGATGATATTGCTTTCCAGTTAGTTGAATTTCTTCATTCGTTTCTTGATTAAATATTAGACCTTCTTTCGTATGGATACTTAAGTGCTGAAGCTCCATAACCTCATCATTCTTTTGAAACCTTCTTAACAATACTTCAACACGAGCAGAAAGCTCTTCTAAATAAAATGGCTTAGTTAAATAATCATCAGCAAAATCTAATCCTTCAACTTTATCCTCTACCGATGTTCTTGCTGATAACATCATAATAGGCAAGTCCTTTTTCTCTTTCTTAATTCTCCTACCAATAGAAAAGCCATCTAATCCGGGAAGCATTACATCAAGTATTACGATATCAGCTGTTTCAATATGACTTTCTACTTCATTTCCTGAAGTTAACCATGTAATGTTGTGACCTTTTAACGTTAAGTCTTTCGTCACCCATTCCGCTATTTCTTTTTCATCTTCTATATATAATATTTGCGCCAACACTCCCACTCCTCTGTAGAAAAACACCATAATATATTGTAGTCTATACATATTTTAATAGATTTGAACATTTTTAAAAAGACTAACAAAAAACTCGCTTTAGTTAAGCGAGTTTTTTGATTCAGCTATTCTGATTCAACAACTTGTTTCATTATTTTTATTTTACCAAGTAATTCTGCTTCACGATGTGTAAGCATAATAAGGAGATCTCCATGTGTTTCAACATGTCCATACGGTACTTTGAATTTAACATTCGACTTCCAGAAAAGGTCGTCAAAATTATTAATTCTTATTTGCTGCTCCTCCAAATGATTCTTCAATTCCTCTAAGGTCGGTGGTTCCATTGTCCAATCCGAAACAGATTTGTCCGAGCTAAAAAGCTCACTGTATTCGCTAGGTAGCTTATGAGATGCTTTGCTAACAAATAGTAATTTTTCGTCCATTAATAAAGTATTACCGATATGCCAACGAATTGTATTTGTAAAATACTTAGATTTCTGATCTAATATTTCTTCATCTAACTCACTTATAAATGTAAGTAATGATGTTCTTGTAAGGTTAAAATGCTTTAAATATGACATAATACGTTCCTCCTATCAAAACTATTATAAATATAATGGCATTGAATATACAAATAAAAGGGATGTACCTTTTAGCACATCCCTTTTATTTTATTTAATTGTAACATTGACTCTTCGGATGCCCCACTGTAAAGCTTTGGCGCGTGTTGGTACAAAAACATCGATCTTATTCCCTTTAATTGCGCTACCAGTATCACCAGCAATAGCATAGCCATAACCTTCTACATAGACTACGGACCCTAAAGGAATAACAGTAGGATCCACTGCTATAACCTTAGTGTCGGGGTTTGATTTGAGGTCGATTCCGGTTGAAGTAACTCCTGAACATCCTTTACAATTAGCAGTATAAGCTGTTGCTATTACTTTAATAGTTTTGCCTTCAACACTCTTTACCGTTCCTTGACTATCAGTAGAATGACTATTTTTATGTTCGAGCTTCACCTGTTTAGCTGCCTCAGCTTGCGCAATTTGTTTTCGTACTTTGGACTCCATGGCTGATAAGCTGTTATCTTCTGATTTTAGTTTTTCAATTTTCTTTAGTAATTTTGTTTGTTTTGATTGAAGTGATGCTTTTCTTTGTTCATTTTCTTTCATTTGGTCTTGAACTTTTGCTAATGTTTCTTCTTGTTCTAGTTTCATATCATTTAAACTATCTAATTTCTCAAGTGCAAGTATCTTTTTCTCTTCAACAGCTTTAATATCGTCTTCTAATTGGGTAATTAATTCAGAATCAGATTTTGTAATTGTATTAACCATTGTTACTCTGCTAATAAAGTCACTAAAGTTTTGAGCACCAAATAATACTTCTAAATAATTTATATGCCCACCATTTTTTTGATAAGATGCGATTCTTTTATCTAATATTTCGTATCTCTTTTCGATATCTGTTTCTAATTGATTGATTTCTTGATGAAGCTTTTCAATATCTTTTATAGATTGATTAATTTTATCTTCTGTTTCTCTAATTAGAGCTTGATTGTTTAATATTTCTTTCTCTACTTGGCTTATTTCATCGTTTAACACATCTATCTCAGACATCACGGCAGAAACCTCTTTTTCTGCACCTGACAGATTTTGCTTGATTTGTTCACGTTGCTTTTGTATATGATTCAAATCTTTTTTGTTTTCGTCAGCTAAAACGTGGAGGTTAAAAAAACTACCAAAAATAATTGTAATAGCTAAGGTAATTACAGTTAATTTTCTCAACTTTTTCCCCTGCTTTCCTTTTAATCTAGTAAAAGAATACATTAACCACTCAAAAGTATACCATTACTAGATTTCAACCTCTTTAGCAGGATATTACAAATATGTTTCATAGATTAGTACCAAGCAAATTTAAACTACCCCAAAATATTTTAAGATCAAAAAAAAGATTGATCTGAATTAGATCAATCTTCTGTTGTCTTTTTACAGCCCACCATTAACTGCAGAATCCTTTACTTCCTGAGGTACTTCTATTGAATCAATGGTATTAATATTTTTATATTCTGATTCAACATGCTGTACTATGTCCACCGTCTCCCCTTCAACTGTCATGGACATTTCCATATCCATATTATATTCCTTTAAGTCATATGTTTTGTTATCGATAACCAGTTCAATATAGAGTGTTTTAATTTCCATATCCTCTAATAGTTGTGAAATATCTCCTAGCTCTGCTGTTAATTCTTGTGGAAGGTAATCTTCTAACATTTCTTGACTAAGCTCTTTAAATCCCTCACCATCAGCAGTTAACTTAAACACATATTCTTCATCTACTGCTTCAAACTCAAAATCTTCTACATATTTTTCCATCATTTTCAGTTGTTCTGAAACATCAGGTTGATTTGCAGTTAACGTTTCTATTGGAATAACAGAACTATCTGCTTTAATCCATTGACCTGTTAGTGATTCAAACATATACATTTCATCTTCCACGAGATATATTTCTGTTTCCATATCTAAAGGAACTTCACTTTCCATTCCTTGCATATTCATCCCCATAGACATAGTTCCTTTTTGATGCATTGCTAAGGGGTCGTTTATTACAGAGCCTTCCATATCACTTGCAATAGTAATGCTTCCTTCTTCTCCCATGGACAGCTCTTGATCTAACTTCATACTAACCTCAGCACTTTCCATTGCTTCTGATGCTTCCAATGCTTTAGTAAAGACATCTTCAGCATTTTCTGAACAAGCTACTAGTCCGAAAGAAACGGTGACTAGAAATGTAGCTAATATCCATTTTTTCAAAATTGTTCATCCCCCTAATAAATATTTGTTACAACTGTTTTACGACCAATACTTATTAAAGGTTTCAATAAATTTAATAAGATAACCTCATTTGATTCTAAAGTCCTATTAAAAAGGAAACTTCTATAAAAGAAGTCCCCTATAAATATCATGGTATATCATTAATATTTTGCTGTGCTTCTTGCACCTGTTGTCTAATATCATGTAATTCTTCAAACGCTTGTTGGAATTGGGCATTTTCTGTAGCTTCTCTTCCAGCTTGATTCTGTAGATTTTTAAGTTCATTTTCGGCTTGTTCTACCATTCGTTGTGCTTGCTCTAATATTTGTAAATCTTGTCCTTGTGCTTGTAACACTGCTGCTTGAGCATCTTTTAGCATTTTACTAGCTTGTTGTAATTTTTCATGCATATTCACTTGTGCCAATTTTAATACCCTCCATTAAACTTTTAAAAAATAAAATTACTATATTTATTGTGCCAAACAAATATACAAATATGTGTTAAGACGGATACATAAAAAAATGACCTCTACTAATTTGGTAGGGTCATTTACAAGTTTTTTATTTTTCAGGAATACTACATCCATCATCAGTACAAAGAGTGTCGTTTTCTTCAACTAAATTTTTGAGCTTAGGCTTTGGAGCTTCTTCTTCCCATACTTGATTTAATGCGCTTAAAAATAGTTCAGTTGGTTGTGCACCAGAAATCGAGTATTTTTGATTAATCACAAAGTAAGGTACTCCAGTTGCACCATACTGCTGTGCTAACATTTCCTCATTACGGACTTCGTTAGCATACTTTTCGGAATCCTTTAAAATAGTTAATGCATGTTCTTTTTCCAATCCAACTGTAGTGGCAATTTCTACTAATGTTTCATGATCACTAATTAATTTTCCTTCAACAAAATAGGAGTGGAGTATATGTTCTGTGAGCTCTTTACCTTTTCCAACTGTTTCTGCATATTTTGTTAATCGATGTGCATCAAATGTATTAGTCGGTTTCATATTGTCAAAATTATAATCTAATCCTACTGTCTTTGCTTGTTCACCAACATTTAGGTTTGCCTTTTTTGCTTCGTCCACACTCATACCATATTTTTTAGCTAATGCTTCATGAATGGACGTTCCGGAATAAATCTGTGCATTTGGATCAAGTTCAAAACTCTTGTATTCCAACTCTACTTGTTCTTGATGCGGGAATTGTTCCAATGCACTTTCTAATCTACGTTTTCCTATATAACAAAATGGACAAACAAAGTCAGACCATACTTCAATTTTCATAATCAATTCTCCTTAAAACTTAAATTATTTGATCCTAATAAGTAATCTCAAACGACAGTCTTATTCTTCACTAACTTGATAAAAATCACTTTTTAGTAAGGAATACATCAGTAAATCATCAAATTTACCATTTCCATATTCATATTGACGTAACAAACCTTCCCGGTGGAATCCATGTTTTTCTACTAAATGTATGGAAGCTAGGTTAGGAGGTTCAATTAATGCTTGCACCCGCTGTATATCCAGCGATTCAAAGCCATACGCCAACACAGCTCGTAATGCCTCACTCGCAATTCCCATTCCCCAGTATTTTTTATCTAATTCATATCCTATGTCCACTCGATGATGGTCAGATAACCAATTCAGGAATCCACAGCTACCTATCACCTTATTGTCACCTTTTAACGTTATACCCCATCTAATTCCTGTCTGACGTTGGAAAATCTTATCGTACCATTCGATTTCTCTCTTAGCTTGTTCAATAGAATTAAAAGGTGGTAAACCATAATATTCCATAACATCAGAATCAGATAAATACCTTAAAATACATTCTGCATCTTCTATTTCTATTTTCCTTAATCGTAACCGGTTTGTCTCTATTTCTGGAAATGTTACTTCCACTCTCTCCATCCAAATCTCCCCTTTTTATAATAAATGCATCAACTTCTCTGCTTCTTCCCACTTCACACTGTAACCTGCCCCCTTAGCACAAAACACTGAAGATGACGTGTAATCTGGGTCAGCATCTTTATCATAAGATATCCTATCAATTATATCATTTTCATTGTGGCACTCGTCATAGCCATAAAATGTAAGCGTGATACTTCCCTTTCCCTTCGTAAACGACGCAAGTTTCTGGGAATAATCCATAAATGTTGCGACAGGCACTGTACCTGTAATGGTTACTTTTTCCCCTTCTGTCACTGGTGCATCAAACCGACCATGAGCCGTTTGAATATCAGATAATACACGTCCAATCTGTTCTATGTCTACTTTGATTTTAAAGGAATAGTATGGTTCTAACAATATATTGTTAGCCTTTTCTAACCCCTGCCTTAAAGCTCTAAATGTCGCCTCACGAAAATCTCCTCCATGAGTATGTTTAGGATGTGCTCTTCCAGTTAGAAGCGTTATCTTTACATCAGTAATTGCTGATCCTGTGAGTAATCCATGATGTTCTCTTTCGAAGATATGTTGCTTAATTAAATTCTGCAATCCAATAGAAAGATGGTCTGTATGACATTTACTTTCATATTGAATACCACTATTCCTGTCTCCTGGTTCAATTTTTAAATGCACTTCGGCATAATGTCTAAGTGGTTCAAAATGACCATAACCAATTACATCAGTTGATACTGTCTCTTTATATAGGATTTCAGGTTTTTCGAATGCTACTTTTAGTCCGAAACGATCAATAATAACTTGCTCAAGTACTTCAAGTTGAATAGTTCCCATTACATGAATGTGAATTTGTTGAAGTTTTTCTTCCCATAACACCTTTAAGGAAGGATCTTCAGCATCTAATACTTTAAAAAAAGCTAATGCTTCTTTCACATTAACATAAGGCTCAAACACAACTTTCGAACGAAGTGTTGGCACCATTTCATAATTGTATTTATCCGTTATTGCACCAATTCCATTTCCAATACTAGCTTTAGTTAGTCCAATAACGCCAAACAACTCCCCAGCTTCTACTTCAGAAACAACTTTATACACACTACCATTTTGCCTTCGTATTTGGGTTACCTTCTCTGTTATGTCAACTGCTTGATTATGATATGTTACCTCATCTCGAACCTTTAATTTTCCACTTAACGCTTTTACATATGTTATCCTTGTTCCAGAATCATCGTAACGTATTTTATAGACTCTTCCCGCAAAAGGCTCTTCAATGCTATATTCTGATGTAGTTAAAAGATCAAATGTATGGAAGAACTCTTTAACTCCGGTATCATGTAACGCAGAACCGCATGACACTGGAAAAAGTCGGGAATCTTTAATCATTAACTTCATATTATTTAACCATTTTTCAGCATCATAACCATTTTCCAAATAATACTCCAATAACGCTTCATCACGTTCTGCAATAAATTCTATTACCCCTTCACTTAATATCCGTTCGTCGTAACCAGAAATGTCTATTATATTTTCCGAAAAAGCTTTCCGGATATCATCCATTACTTGTTTTACATCTGCTCCAGTTCTATCTATCTTATTTATAAAGAAAAAAACTGGAACTTGATGCTTTTGCAGTAACTTCCAAACCGTTTCGGTATGTCCTTCTATACCTTCTACAGCACTGATTATAATAATGGCATAATCCATCACTTGAATCGCCCGTTCCATTTCCGGTGAAAAGTCGACATGTCCTGGAGTATCAATTAAATAATAGGCAGAATCCTTATAAGTAAAATATCCTTGATCTGCAAATACAGTAATACCACGTTGCTTCTCAATCTCATGACTATCAAGAAAAGCACTCTGATGATCAACTCTTCCTCTTTCCTTTATTGACTTTGTATGAAAAAGAACTTGTTCAGAAAAAGTAGTTTTACCAGCATCAACATGAGCAAGGATTCCGATAGTTTTATTCATTTCAGTGCCCCTTTTTGATTTAAACATTAATATTATACCAAACTAACCAAATACCGACCTATCCTTTATGTAAAAAGAACCTGGAAGAATTCCAAGTTCTTTTAAAATCCATATTCCTCTTCTTTTTCCATTCGAATAGTTTGATACGTTTCTATTAACGTAACAGTATCCTCTACTAGGGTGTCAATTCGGAAAAATATATCATCATTAGTAATCTCTTTGTTATAAAAGTCCCGTTCTTCTATAAACACATACGTCTGGATAACTTGTGCTTTCATATAAGATAAAATTGGCTTTAATTGCTGTTCCGCTACTAGGAAATGTTTTGCAGATCCGGCAGTAACTACCATACCAACAACTTTATCTAAAAATGCCTTTTCGGGTAATAAATCAAATATATTTTTCAGTGGAGCTGGTATGGATGCTTGGAAGATAGGTGTTCCTATAATGACAGCATCCGCTTCCATAATCGTTTTTAAAACATAACTAGTGTCACCACTATATTCTAAATAATTCCGACCATCACTAAATTGAAGATCATAATCTTTTAAATCTAATAAAGTAACATCTACGTTGGGATATTTATCAATCAATGATTTTATTGTATACTCCATTGCGGTTCTTGTTTTCGAACCGATTATCGAACCAGATATTCCAACAATCTTCATGCCTGCTTCCCCCTAAAAGCTGTAGCCCATACCTACAAATATTGTTAGTTTATAATATGAAATCCTCGCTTAACGTTAATTTCTTATCACATTTATATTTCAAATCATATTTAGCATATTATTAGTAAATGAGATTATTTCTCACTTAATAGTACACTAAAAGACAATTAATTTGCGAATAAACTGCCTACGCTTTTATAAACTGATATGTACTAAAAAAAGATACAAGCCTTAAGACCTGTATCCTTTTCTCTCTTAATATAAACCAAACCAATATCCAATTGCAGCACCAATATAATTTCCAATTACATATCCAAGTGTACCGATAATTAATATTGGCGCAACAAGTTTCGTCCAACCTTTAGAAATAGCCATTGCAGCTGCTGTTGTTGGACCACCTATGTTGGCATTACTAGCTAGAATAATTTCTTCTAAATTAAATTTAAATAGTTTTCCGAATACAAAAGAGATAATCATATTTAACGAAACCATAATCAATACTAATACAAACAACAATGGTGCGTTTTGTAAGATGATAGGAAGTGAGGCTGGTACACCAATTACTACAAAGAATATATAGATTAGATAAGTTCCAATTTCCTGAGCACCTTTTATACTTTCAAAAAAACGCGAGAAAACGGTTACTGTAAATAGTGTTATAGTTGTTAACATTAAATATTTATCCCCGAATATCCCGTTTAAAGCATTCCATATAAAGTTAACATTCTCACCTGAAGGAATTAAGGAATCTAAAACCTCAGCTAACTTAAATGATATAGCAACTAGTGTAAATGCAGAACCTACTGCAAGGCCAATGTCCTTTAATGAAACCTCTTTTCTTTGCCAATAAGAAGCTGCTAAATTTTTATTATCTTCACCGGTTGACTTCTCTATTAACTCCTGGTATGGAGCTTTGTAACGTTTTCGGAAAAAAGCTAGGGTCGGCATTACCATTAGAATAAGAAAATATATAGCCATCATCAAATTATCAGCAACAACGGTCGATGATAATAAATCTCCAGGAGTTTCAAACCTTGCCGATAAAGCCGCTAAGTTTACACTTCCCCCAATGTAAGACCCTGTCATCATGCCAACTACTTTATATAAGTCCGGAATTAAGTCCTTTAATAAAAAGAATCCAACAATTGCTCCTACCACTGTACCGATAGAGCTTATTAGGAATATAACTAATAATCTACCACTTTCATTCCAGATTTTTAATATGTTTGACTGGAAAAGTAGTAACGGAATAGCTAATGGTATAACATATGTCCAAACTGTATCATAGACTGGTGAATCAGTTGGAATTATATTTAAATTGGCAAGTACCATAGCTCCTACTAATGCTACTATTGCTCCAGATATTTTAGAGGCCCATTCATATTTCTGTTCCAAATAAATACTAAGTGCGGCCCATCCAGCTAAAAAAGCCCATAATACCCACGTATCATCGGGTTGTATTAATGAATAAATCATCATAATTACTCCTTTTCCCCTAATATATGTATAAATTATAGCTCATTCATATATTGGCCGCTAATGATATTTTCAAAAAACTATTTTCCCAAACTATGTAATGATAAAAAACAATGTAAAAAGGGCTATCCTCACCATTAATTCGATGAAGATAGCCCTTTTATTTTAGTTTTCGATTATTTCTTTACGATTTTTCTTAAACATTTTGGAAAGTATTTCATAAACAATTGGAACAATGATTAATGTTAACAATGTCGAGCTTGCTAATCCACCGATTACCGTAATAGCAAGGCCTTTAGAAATTAAACCACCGCCCGCATTTCCAAATAGCATTGGAATAAGTGCACCAATTGTTGCTATCGCAGTCATTAGAATTGGGCGAAGTCGTGTTGCACCAGCTTCAAGGATCGCATCACGCATTCCCAATCCTTCTCGTTCCATATGAATAATTCGATCCACGAGTACAATCGCATTAGTTACTACAATTCCAATTAACATCAGTAATCCCATCATAACTGTTACAGAAATAGTTTCACCAGCAATTAATAATCCTACAAATGAACCTATTACTGCAAACGGTAAGGAGAATAGAATGGCAAATGGCGCAAGACCTTCCCCGAACGTTACAACTAGGATAAAGTATACAATTAATATCGCAGCAAGCATTGCAAAACCAAGTTGTGTGAATGTCTCCTCCATATCAGCGGTTACACCAGCAACACCAGTTGTAACACCTTTTGGAAGTTCTAATTCACTTATCTTTTCTTCAACTTCACTAGATACTTTCGAGATATCGTCATAGACGATCGTGCCGGTTACGGTAGCGTAATATTCCCCTTCACTACGAGCTAACGTATTTAAAGTTGTACCTTCTTCTACTGTAACTAGTTCAGAAAGTGGCATTGTGGTTCCTAGTGCTGTTTCTATGTCAATATCTAGCATTTCATCTATAGATTTTGGTTGTTGAACTTCCTCATCGTGTTTGACGATGACATTAAGATTAGTACCATCTTTTTCAATAGTAGTTAAAATATCTTCTGTTCTATTAGGATTTAAGGCCATAAATATTTGTCCAGTTGTTAAACCATATTGTAGAAGTTCCTCTTGATCTACTTTAAAGGTGTATTCTACATAAGATTCTTCTTTACTTGAACTTACATCCTTTAATCCTTCGTTTTCTGCCATTACATCTTCGACCATAGATACTGCTTCATTTAGTCTATCTAAGTTTTCACTATATAATGTGTAGCTAATTTCATTAGATGAGAAGGACATTGATGAGAAGTTTTGACTCTTCCATTCACCAGACTGACCAATATTGAATACATATTCTTCAATTTCTTCTCGAACCTCAGGGAAGTTCTCCATATCTTCATCAAATATGAGGTACATTAATGCACCTCCACCACCACCCATCATCATGGAGGCTTGTGGATCGTTTTCCGTAATGGACAACTGAACGATTTCAATATCTTTCCTCTTCAGCATTTCTTCTTCAACTTCGGTAACATTTGCCACAGTTTCTTCTTCTATTTCACCAGTAGCAGGAGTGTAAGTTAAGTACATTACTTTTTCCTCTTCACTACCTAAGAAACTAAAGCCAATAAGTGGTGTTAGTAGTAAACTTCCAACTAACATAATAATCGCTACTAAAGAAGTAATAATCTTATGGTTTAACGTCCAACGTAAAATTCCTTTATACCAATTCGCTAATTTGCCAACTTCTTTGTGCTTCATTTCCTTTTTCTCACTATATAATTTCTTCTTAAATAAGAAGTGAGAGAGTGCCGGTACGATAGTTATCGCAACTAACAATGATCCACCAAGAGCAAAAGTCATTGTTAGGGCAAAAGGCATGAACAACTCGCCAACCATTCCACCTACAAAAATAAGAGGGGCAAATACCGCTACGGTAACTAAAGTAGATGACGCAATCGGTTTAAACATTTCTATGGTAGCTTCACGAACTAACGCTCTACCTGTAAGTTTTTCTTCTTTTAAATGTAGTCGACGATATATATTTTCAACTACTACTATCGAGTCATCAATAACACGACCTATTGCAACTGTAATTGCACCTAGCGTCATAATGTTTAATGTAATATCCATCCAGTTAAGGAGCATTAACGCAATAAAAATAGAAACTGGAATTGAAACAATAGAAATAATCGTTGATTTGAAATCACGTAAGAATAGTAAAATGATTAGAATCGCGATTAAGCCACCAAATACTGCCTTTTCAACCATGGTTGCTACTGAATCCTCAATCGGTTCTCCTTGGTCAAGAGAAATATCTACTATTAACCCTTCAATATTGGACTCTTCATCTTCCATTAAATCTTTCACAGCATTAACAACATCAACTGTATTCGCATCTTGTCCTTTTACTACCTGAATAGCAATTGCATTCTCTCCATTTGTTCGTGAAATAGATTGAACTTTACCTACTACGTCAACAGTTGCGATATCACGTAACTTTACGAATGGAAGTGGTTGTGTTTCAGAAGGAATTAACATGTCTTTCAATTCCTTTTCAGACATGAATTTCCCATCTAGTGAAACCGCTTGCTCTCCTTCCTCAAATTCATACAACCCTAAGGAAATAGCCATATCACTAGCTTGTATCATCTGCTTGACATCATCTTCTGTTATGCCAAAGTCAGCCATCTTTTCTTCATCATAACGTAATTCTATTTCTTCTACATGTTGGCCCGTAATTGTTGCAGATGCTACCCCATCTAATTTTTCAAGCTTTGGAAGAATGATGTCTTCCACGGTAGAAGTTAGATCTACAATGTCTTCTGTTTCACTACTAATACTTAATGCGACAACTGGCATCATGTCCATACTAATAGATGTAACAGTTGGTTCTTGTGCATCTTCTGGCAATGTCACATTATCTAAAGCAGAATCTAATGCACGTTTCGCCTCATCCATATCAATTCCATAGTCATATTCGATTTGAATGCTAGCCATATTGGCATAGGAATTAGAGTAAACAGCGTTAACATCTTCTAAATTCTCCACTGTTTTCTCAATTGGGATCGAAACTTCTTCCATAACCTGTTCAGGTGTTGCACCAGGATATACACCATTCACCATTAAGTATGGAATAGAAATATCAGGAATCATTTCTGTTTTCATACGAGAACCTGAGTACATTCCTGTAACAACAATAATAATTGTCAATAGCCAAATAGCTAGCTTATTTTTTATGACAAAGTTAACAAAGTTCTTCACGCTTACACCTACCCTAAATTGACTTTTAAAACTTACTATCCTATACTAATGACTATCCGGTCAGTTTGTCAACTGAATGCTCATAATTTTAGGAGAGATTTTACAAATGAATAAAAAACAATTAATTATGGAAAAAGCACTAGAGTTATTTGCCAAACAAGGAATTAAAGAAACCTCCGTACAACAGATAACAGAATACTGTGGTATTTCTAAAGGTGCTTTTTATTTATCATTTAAATCGAAGGACGAACTTATACTTTCAATCATCGATCACTTCATGCAATTAATTACCGCTGACCTTGACTACACGGTCAGTAACAGAATAACAAAGGACACTTTATATCAAATATTCCATAAAATTTTTGATGCATTCTTAAAACATAGAGACTTAGCAAAATTTCTCATGATAGAACAGACTCACTCCCTCAATAAAGAATTACTTTCCAGAATGCAGTATTATCATAGAAAAACAGATGTAGCTTTTCTAAAAGTAATGGAAAAAATTTATGGGGAAAGTATAAATGAAATAAAATACGACTTGATCTATTCCATTAAGGGACTAATAAACGGTTATGCCAATATTATCTTATTTAATAGTGGCGTAATAAACCTAGATTTAGCAGCAAAATCTCTGGTTGAAAAAGTAGATATTTTAGCAAAAAATATAACCATACCCTTTATTACGTTAGAAAATGAAGAAATGATTCAAGATTTTTTTGTTGAGGAAATATCAAAAGATGAACTTTTGACTTTATTAGATACTACCTTAAACGAAATAGAAGGTTCTATTGAAAAAGAATCTTTACTTATATTAAAAGAACATCTTATAGAACCCACACATTCTAAAGCGATTATTAATGGGTTGATTGAAAATATTCGTAGTAACCCGGAATGCAAATGGTTAGCTTACTTACTGAGGATATATTTCCGGATAAACTCGTAAAGTACTGTTTATTAACAGTGCTTTTTTTTGTTTTCTACGTCTTAAGTCTGAGCTTAAACCCGCCTTCAGGTTCATGTAAAAATAGTTTTTTGTTGTATAATAAATTCTGACAAGTAAAAAAATACTAAGGGGGATTATATGTTAAACAAGGCACTGATTGAAGATGCACTATCTGCAGCACTTACGACAGGTGGAGACTTTTCTGAAGTATTTGTAGAAGATCGCTTTACAAGTAGAATGAAATTACAAAGCAAGAAACTAGAAACCAGTTTGACCGGAAGGGACTTTGGGGTTGGAATTCGGGTTTTTAAAGGGCTAAATAGTGTATATGCTTATACGAATGATTTTTCAAAGGAAGGCTTACTTCAAGCTGCTAACGCAGCTGCACAAGCAATCCATGGAGCAAAAACTGAGAAAACGATAGTTTTACCACAAATGAAACAATCAGTTGAGACGATTCACCCAATCGAATTGATGCCAAATAGTGTTGAGAAGTCT
Source organism: Ornithinibacillus jepli (assembly GCF_047228935.1). Lineage (NCBI taxonomy): Bacteria > Bacillati > Bacillota > Bacilli > Caryophanales > Bacillaceae > Ornithinibacillus > Ornithinibacillus jepli. Next base: position 567,039 of record NZ_JBFEGG010000001.1, on the reverse strand, counting down.
CGTAAACTTGCTATTTTAAGAAGAGCTGATCAAATAGTTCGAGATTTCCATTCTTCTATTTCCCAAGCAACGATTGGCTTAGTAGAAGAGGAACAACAAGTACTAATTGCTAATTCAGAGGGAACTTATGTAGAAGATACACGTGTTAGAAGTAGACTTGTCATTAATGCAATTGCATCAAATGAACACGATATGCAAACAGGTTTTTATGGCCCTGGTAGATATCAAGGATTTGAGTATATTGAGGGACTTGACCTTGAACACTATGCTAAAGAAGCAGCTCGGATAGCCGTGACAATGCTTCATGCAGATCCTGCTCCAAGTGGAAAATTCCCTGTTATTATTGATAATGAATTTGGTGGAGTAATTTTCCATGAAGCATGTGGACACGGTTTAGAAGCTTCTTCCGTTGCTAAGAATAACTCAGTTTTTGCAAATAAGATTGGAGAAAAAGTTGCCTCAGACCTAGTAACCTATATTGACGATGGGACCATTACAAATGAATGGGGATCGATTAATATTGATGATGAAGGTGAAAAAGCTCGTAAAAATGTACTTATTGAAAATGGTATTCTAAAAGGATATATGATTGATAAATTCAACTCTCGTAGAATGAACACAGCATCAACTGGTTCTGGGAGACGTGAATCCTATAAATATGCTCCTACATCTAGAATGACAAACACATATATAGCTCCTGGAAAATCTACTCCTGAAGAAATTATTGCGAACACAGAGTATGGTATTTATGCAAAGTATATGGGTGGTGGACAGGTTAATCCTGCAACAGGTGATTATAACTTTGCAATAAACGAAGCATATTTAGTTAAAAATGGAAAAATTGATAAACCATTACGCGGAGCCACTTTAATAGGTAATGGCGCAAAAACAATTCAAAAAGTTGATATGGTCGCTAACAACCTAGGCCATGGTGCTGGGATGTGCGGTGCTTCTAGTGGTAGCATTCCAGTAAATGTAGGTCAACCTACTTTACGTGTAAGTGAAATTACTGTCGGGGGAAAGGAGGCAATTAAATGAATATAATTGCATTTCGAGACCAACTATTTGCTGAAGGGAAAAAGCTAGGTTTTACAGATTTAGAACTGTACTACGAAAAGCAGACAGGATTCGGCTGTCAAATTTTCAAAGGTGAAATTGATGACTATGTATCTGCCACTACCCTAGGTTTATCTGTCCGAGGTCTTTACGATGGAAAAATGGGATATTCTTACACAGAAAAAATCGATAAAGATTCCATTAACTTTCTACTAGAGAATCTGAAAGATAATGCTATGTTGATAGAAGATGATCCTGAGGAATTATTTTCTGGTAATGCTAATTATGAAGAACTGGACTTCTACTCTCCAACTTTAGCAGAAGTATCGATTGCAGATAAAATCTCATTTTTAAAAGAAGTCGAGAAAAGAATATATGAATATGATCCAAGAGTTACCCAAACTAATTATGCGGCTATACAAGATCAATTAGTTGAAAAAGCGTTATATAACAATAAAGGACTTTCTTTAGAGGATCGTAATAACTTTCTATATGTTGCTTTCTCAGTAGTTGTACAAGAAAATGATGAAATAAAGGCAGATATGTATTTTAAACTAACAAAGGACTTAGGTTCACTTGACCCCTCTGAAATTGCTAAAGAAGCCGTGGAAAAAAGTTTAAGACATTTAAATGGAAAATCATATCCGAATAAAACTTATCCAATAATCTTACAAGGATATGCAGCTGCTAATTTACTAGCTACTTTCTCACCATCTTTCTCAGCAAAATCAGTACAAGATAATCAATCTCGCCTTAAAGGTAAGTTAGATTCTATTATTGCCTCGGAAGCTGTCACCCTTATTGATAATCCCTTTTTAGAAAATGGGATTCGTAGCGGAACTTTTGATTCTGAAGGTGTTCCTACTAAGAAATTGACAGTAGTAGAGAAAGGTAAGCTAACATCTTATTTCCATAATTTAAAGACAGCGAAAAAAGATGGTGTTAATTCAACTGGGCACGGTAATAAATCAGCTTATAAAGATTCAATTGGTGTAAGTCCATCTAATTTTTATGTTGTTCCAAGTGAAGAATCTTTTGAAGAGTTAACTAGTACACTTGATGAAGGTATTATTATTACAAGTCTATCTGGCCTTCATTCCGGTGCAAACCAAATATCCGGAGACTTTTCACTTGCAGCAAATGGGTTATATGTGAAAGATGGCAATATCGTTGGACCTACAAATCAAATGACTATTGCAGGAAACTTCTATGAGTTATTACTAGATATAGAAAAAGTTGGTAATGATTTAACATTTTCACCAATGGATTACTATGGATATATAGGTTCTCCATCATTAAAGATTAAAGGACTTGCTGTAACAGTAGATTAAAATAAGGTAGCCTTTTCGGCTACCTTATTTTAATCATTACTCTCTGGAATTTCCCAATCTATAGCTTCTTCCTCCTCAAGAAACTGATAAATACCATTCTCGCCAATAATCTGGTATGTATTATAATCGTTTGAAAAAATCGAAATGTATTCATCATAAACCGTTATATCAGAATAACTGTAATTGTTAGTTTTTAAATATAATCGATAATAATGACCTCTACTATCATCATGAAGAGATTTTTCTCGATATTCAAGTTCTGAAAATTCATCGAATATTTGGTTAATTAAGTTTGGATCTTCTATACTTGCTTTTTGCTTTATCGTAATTTGTTTAGACATATCCTCTTCATTTGGATGGAAAGAAACATCTTCTATTTCTATATATTGATTAGAATCAAGGTCAATATATCCAGTTTCTTCTAGTGCCTCTTCAAAAGTTAATGTTTTTAAGGACAAGATAATAAACCCAATAAAGATCACTCCAACAGCTATTGCTTCTATGATCGAAAGAAAATACTGTTTTTCCTCTGGCTCATACTTCCATTCTAAAAACGCTTCAAAACAAACATAAACTAACAGTAAAGCAAAAACTAAATATAACAAATTAAAGTTGTCAGTCCAATATATCAAGATAAGAATGCTTAAAGCAAGACCAATAAAAATTCTATTGCCCCACCTATGTATATGGTTTATAGGTCTATTATTTCCCCAATCTAGTGGTATATTTAATTTATTTCGAACAATAAATCTAACTAGATACATGATTAAAATTACTATAATAAAAAATATAATAAATTGGTAAAACACTCCCATCCCCCCATAGATAGTTTAACATAACTATAGATTAATTTTTGAAAATTTTATAAAAGGTGTTACTATATTATGAAGGAATTATTATGATAAAGGGGGAATATAGGATGTCAATTAAAGAAGGTTTCATCGACGTAACTGGTGGAAAGGTCTGGTATCAAATCCATGACGAACAAACTAACAACACTCCTGTTCTTATCCTACATGGGGGACCAGGCTCTTCTCATTGGTCTCTACAAGGGTTAAAAGAACTTGCTGAAGTTCGACCGATTATTTTGTATGATCAATTGGGGTGTGGAAACTCCGATCGTCCTAAAGACACATCACTTTGGACCATTGATCGTTTCGTAGAAGAAGTAAGAGAGTTAAAAGAAGGTCTTGGACTAGAGGAATTTCATATACTTGGTCATTCATGGGGGACAACATTAGCTGCTGCATATTATCTTAAACATCCTGAAGAAGTTCAAAGCATAATATTTTCTAGTCCTTGCTTGAGTGCACCGATATGGGCAGAGGACCAACGAAAAAACCTTCAAAAACTCCCTATAGATGTGCAAAATACAATAAAAGAATGTGAGGAAAATGGTAACACGGATTCGGAAGAATATAAAAAAGCCACCAAAGTTTTTAATGATCATTTCGTATGTCGGTTACCTGAAACTGAAAGACCTGCTTCCCTTAAAGAAGGATCAAAATATCGAAATTCTGAAATTTACAATATAATGTGGGGTGCATCAGAATTTCACGTTGCTGGGAACTTAAAGAACTTTGATTGTACAAAGGATTTACATAAGATAACAGTCCCTACCCTTTATACGTGTGGTCGATTTGATGAAGCTACTCCTGTATCAACGGAATATTTTAGTAGCCTTACTCCAAATAGTAAATTTCATGTCTTTGAACAAAGTGCTCATATGCCTTATATAGAAGAAACGGAAGAATTTCTCCGCATTATGAAAGAGTTTTTAATCAAAAACTAAAGTTACTTGCAACTTCTGAAAACATAACTAAAAGCCACCTTTCATTACATATTAAATGATAAGTGGCTTTTAGTATGGGAATTATTTAGCGAAAAAGGTTATCAAATCTGGTAACCAGTCATTTAAATTAGTAAAGTTGTATCCGAGATTAATAGCTTTCTCATTACTTAATGTCCATGTTTCGTTAATTGCATATGGTGATTCAATTTCCTCCTCAGTCGTAATTACAACTTCTTTACCCGTCTTCTCTGATATAAGCTTCATTAACTCTTTCATAGTAATAAAACCATTAGCACACACATTGATTGGTCCTGTAAAGTCTTTCTCTGCAATCCATGCTAAAAATTCGCCTGCTTCCTTTTGATGTACAAAGCACATCTCAGCGTCCGGATTCGGGAAGTATACTTTCTTTCCTTCTTGAGCACTTTTTACATAATGTAATAGTCTCTCCGTATAATCCTTTTCACCAAGCACAATAGGAATTCTCATTGCTACTACTGGGAAGTTTGTTTTTTGGAAAAAGTAGGACTCCGCCTGTCTTTTCCCTTCCTGATATGTAACCTCAGTTCGATCTACCATTTTTACTTCATATGTATACGGATCAAACACTTCTTCAGCCATTTTGACACCATAATCATATACAGATAATGTAGAAGTAAATACATAGCGTTTCATTTTTCCTGTTAATGTGTTCGCAATTATTTCAGCATCATTCGAAGAAAAGCATAACTGATCAAAGACAACGTCCCATTCTTTCCCTTCAACTGCTTCGCGAACAGTGGATTCATTAAAACGGTCTACCTTCAACCGTTCTACCTTATCACCAAATGAATCACCACTAGTTTGTCGTGTAGCAACCGTTACTTCAACACCGTTTTTTAATAATTTATCTACTAAATTCACACCGAAAAATCTATTTCCCCCAAATACTAATGCTGTTTTCATTAAGACACCCCTTTTTCTCATGTGCATCCATTATCGGATATAAGCGACGAAATAACAAGATAGATACATCTCGTACTATTCTGATATTGATTCTATCTAGTAGAGTTCTGTTCGTTATAATATAGTTAGTAATATTCCTCTTTTATTCTAAAAAAAGAAAAACTCCTTACTTTCAAGGAGTTAACCTACTTTTTTTTGAGGTAAAATTTGAACTGCTCTTTGTTTCTCAGCATGTTTAGCTCTTTTATTTTTTTTGTGCAACTTCTTACCATATAGGTTATTTTGAAAAGCATAGTCCCTCATCTCTTTCATTCTTCCTTCTGCCAACAGTCTATTTATTTCATAATTCATTTTCATTTCCTCCCTTGTTTTCTTACTTCTATCATACTCACTTCAAACCTTTTCAACCTCGGGACCGCGACTGATTTTTATACATAAAAAATCCCTACTATTACAGTAGGGACCTTCCGTCTTAAGACTGAAAACAAGCCATAATTACATATTTTCTACAGTAACCTGTTGTTCTAAAGATACCTTCTTCCCAGAACGGGATTGCTGAACCATGAATAAACCTAAAACGATAAGTAGTAATGCCGCACAGGCAATATATAAAACTTGGAAATTATATTTTGCAACAATCACACCAAGTACGTAAGACCCTGTTGCTATTCCAATATCCCAAAAAATATAAAATGTTGCCGTTGCATGGCCACTTCTACCTGGACCTCCTGCTTGAATACACATTGTTTGAAAACTAGGAAGCAAAGAACCGCTTCCAAGTCCAATAATCCCAGCTGCTACTAAAAACATCCAAACAGAGTTGGAAAACCCTAGTAGGACTAGACCAAGGCTAAATACGATTAAACTTGGAATTATGACATATTTTGGACCCTTCACGTCAAATAATTGTCCAAGTGAAGGTCTTGCTAAAATCATGACAAACGCAAAAACAACAAAGAAATAGCTTGCAACATGTGATAACCCATTTGAATTTGCAAAAACACTTACATATGAAAGAATACTAGAATAAGCTAACCCAACAAACAAACTAATGGCTGCAATTGGTAGTGCTTTTATTTCTAATAAATCATGGATAGAAAAGTTCTCTTTCTTACGTTCATTGAGCTTGTAAACTTCCTGTGGTACATTCACTTGTATTGCACAAAATACCCCAATTAAGGCTATCAAACTAATAAAAATGAATAGTACCTCATATGAAACGAATTGAATGAAAGATAGCCCTAAAAATGGCCCAACAACCATTGCTATATTGGTTGCCATAGCAAAGTATCCTAAACCTGCTCCTTTTCTTTCATTTGGTACCACATCTGCTGCAATTGCACTAGCAACAGTTGTTAAAACACCAAAGGAAAGTCCATGAATGAATCTCAAAATCAATAAACCTGTAAAACTATCTAATAAAAAATAAAAGAACATGGTGCCAGTAAATAAGCCCGTGCTCCACAACAATGTTTTTCTCTTACCGAATTTATCTAATATACTTCCCGATAGAGGTCTCATAATAATAGCAGCAAATAACATAATCGTTACTACTAAATCACCTTCAGCTTCTGAACCACCTAACTCATTCATTACATATAAAGGTAATGTTGTAAGTAACGTGTAAAAACCTATAAATACAATAAACTGTGTTAATGAAATATGAACAAAGTCTTTCGTCCAGATCTTATTTCTATGTTTACTCAAGATGTCGATACTCCTTTATTTTAATTTTTGTAATAAACTAAGTAATAGTTCTTTTTCCTCTCTTGAAAGATTAGAAAGCATTTCTTCTTCATGCTCCGAGACAACCTTTTCAATCTCTTTGTATTTCTCTTTGGCATCATGGGACAATTCAATATATTGATGACGTCTATCTTGACCAACCACTCGATTAATCCAACCGTTTTCTTCCATCCGTTTCACTGTTCGTGTAATCGTAGGAGCATTTACATGGAAGTAGTTCGTAATCTCGGTTTGCGTCTTAGCTCCATTTTCATGCAAAAAGTATAAAATCGACCACTGGGCATTATATAAATCATGGTCTTGTATACGTTCATTTAAGTTTTTATTTATATACCTTACTTGCTGATTTAATAGATGAATTAATTTTCGATTAATCATGACATACCTCCAATTACTTACCTAGGTAAATAATTTGCATAATGCTAATCATACATCCATTTTCCTCATATGTACAGGGCTATAAGCGATAATTCGTAATTTAACCGGTTACATTAATTCTTTATTCATTCAACAAAACTAGTCCTTTTTCTTAACACAATTTGACAAACATTCCTATCACAATCTGATATTATGGTGAAAAAGATGAAATAATAGGTTGGGAGAGACGACATGGAGAGAATTTTTGGACCGTTTAAAATGAATACTGACTTTTCAGATAAAAAACAATCGACTATTGCAGAACTTCAACAAGACGATATCAGTTTTTATCGTTTTATTGGCGGAAATCCAAGTGAAACTGAGGGATTAAGAACTAAGCTGCAGAATTTAAGAGCTCGGAAACCACTTCTAATTGGCGTCTTTCGGTATCCCTTCCGCTTTGAAGGAAAACGAAGACAAGCTACTGCTCGTGAGCAATATTATATTATGAGAGATTTTTGCGATGCCGTAATGTTCTTTGACAGTGATGGATTAATGGAAACAATTGATCTTACTACCCCAATCCATGAAGCACGTCATACATTTGATACGATAGAGGACCAAACCATAAACGGATTACGTGATTTAGTTGACGAAACTGGAAAAATCAATATCGATTATCAAGATGTTAAATCGTTTATATACCGAAATCGGGGGCCACTTTTTTTACATACAATAGAGGGAAGAAATTTCGATGAACCATTAAAGTATTTAATCGCAACCCCATACCTCCCTAAGGACTTCTTTGAAGGAAAGCAATTAATTTTAAACATCGGCTATACAAGAGGAGTAGATATGGAAGCCTTTAGACAAATTAATCTTCGCTTGAATGATCTATTTGATAAAGCAGACTTATTTAAAATAGGATCTTATTTTATAGACGAGCCCGGTCAGCGTTTTCGAATAACGTTATTAGTTAACGGATTAGATGACCCAATTGAAAATCCAAAAGTATCAAGTAATAAGACGACTACGAAATATAGAAATTTTATACGAAAATGGTTAGCGGAAACAAGATAAGCCATATTCCTTCTTTTTGCTTACATTAATTTGAATTATTCGTTCAAACTAAGCTTCAAGGAGGGATATATAGATGGCAAAGAACAAAAAGAAAAAGAATAAAAGTAAAGAAGAATTGAATGATATGAAAGGTAAAGAAAGATATCCAAAAAATAGACAATAATTCCTATTAGGGGTAGTCCTTTTCTTGATAAGGACTACCCCTTTCGTAATCTTATTCGGAAATAAAATAGACATTCTTCGACAAAATACCTTATTTATCGAGGTTATCCAGAATATTTATGATATAATTAAAAAAATAGTAAGTCCCTTGTGAGGAGATGTGCCATGGTCCAGCAAGTCAGTAAATTTTTTGAAGATTTCGGTTTTATTGGGATGTTTGTACATGGATTTATCGATGCCATCATTTTCCCGATTCCAGCTTTTTTCACTCAAGTCTCTCTCAGTATGTTAAATCCAGAGTCCGCGATATGGCTTGCAACGTTTGGATACATTGCTTGTCTTTTAGGGACACCATTTGGTTATTTAATTGGCAAGATATTGGGTGAGCCTGTATTACATAAGTTCCTTAAAAAGAAATGGATTGAAAAAGCTACTAATTCATTCCATCGAAATGGTGAAGCTGCCATCTTAATTGGTGCTTTTACTCCTATACCTTTTAAAGTGTTTACGATTCTATCTGGTTGTTTTCACTACTCACTTTGGAAATTAATCGGTTATGCCGCAATAGGGCGAGCGGTTAAATATTACGTAGTAGGTATTGCTTTTTACCTTTATGGCCAAGCTTCAGAAGAATTTGTAACAGAATACCTTACATATATTATGGGTGGCATAGCCATTATTCTATTTGGAATATTCTTCATTAAACGTAAATATACAAATAAGAAAAAACTGCCGATAGATAAAAAAGAAAATGTTGTCGGATAGAGCTAATAAGAGTTGAAACAAATCAACTCTTATTTTTATTAAGGCTCTATTCTAAAATACAACTGATCCGACTCTTTATCCCACTCGACAGCAACTACTATTTCCATACCATTTCTACCTGATATAGTAAAGCTTGGGTTACCATGCTCACCTGCTTCTCTTAACTGTTCTTCAAAAACTTCTGTCACATCTTCACTTAATAGCTTATTTAACTGTTTAATTACTTCCTCATGTGATAATTGATTCATATGTGTACTCCTATAAATTGAATGCTAATGCCTATTATTTTTTCCCGTTTTTAAATGCCTCGTCAGCTAATTGATCGAGTGATTTTACTTTCCCGTGTGGATTTTTGGCATTTTTTCTAGCACGCCATTGTCTTTCCTTTTCTTTATTTGAGTCTGTCATTTAGGAAATCCCCTTTTATCATAATTTAACCTTGCTTATTTGCTCTGGCTTTTTTTGCTTTTTCTTTATGCGCTTGATTAGATTTAGCACTTCCAAACTCTGTTGAAAACTCTGAGTCTTGTTTACTTGAATCAAACCCTTGTTTATTTTTTTGATCTGGACGATTTTTCTTCGTTTTCTTTGCCATACCCTTCCCTCCTTTTCTTTTAGTATGGAAAGGGAGAATGGAAATATGCTAATTAATCAATAAAAAAGCAGTAGATAACTCCTGCGTTAAATTACTATTCCCCTAATATTTCTCTAGTCTTATTTAAAATTTCCTCATCCTTTAAGCGAAATTTAAACTCAACTCTCCTAGAAGACTCTGCACTATATTCACCATTTTCGTCCGTGCGAAAATCCGAATAAGACTTACTATTTACTGTTAATTTATCTTGAAGGTGATCTTGAATATTTTTATATGGAAATTCCTCGCCTAATATGTAGGACGCTACGCTATACGCTCTATTCTGTGCTAGCTCTAAATTATATAGGTAGCTACCACTACGATCTGTGTGCCCTTCGATAATAATCTCTGCTACATAATCTTCATAGCCGCTTCCTAACAATACATCTAAATATTTCGGTACAAACTCATCTAAAAATTGATAGGATTCAGGTTTTAATTCTGCACGATCAAACTCAAAAAGTATATCGGTATCAAATATAATCGCGCCAGTTTTATTATCAACGGTAATCCCTGCCTCTGAATCATTGAATTCCGATTTAAGCTCATTTACTAAGTTTACTCTTACTCCCATAATCTGATCAATCGTCCGCTTCATTTCTTCGATCTGGAAAGATTTAATAACCATCATTACTATAAAAATCAGAATAAAGCAAAGTAATATTATTGTAAGTACATCGGTAAAAGATGGCCAAAAATGCCCTTCATCACTTTCCCGTTTGAATAAACGTTGGTATTTAGTATCCATTTTGATTCATCCCTATTCCAGGTGGTCTTGATGGACCTTGTTGACTAACTACACTTAACTGTCTAATCAAAGCTTGCATTTCTCTACCTAACTCTTGAAGCATGTGCTGTAAGGCTTGAGAATTCGTTTGCTGAATTTGTTCGTTTATTCTTCTGATTTCCATAAATTCACGCTTCATATTTTCATTTGTATTGTCTAATGAAGTAGAAATGTTCCGAACTACTTGGTCGATACGATTACTAAATGTACCCTCGAAGCTAGATACGTAATTAGTAAGAGCGTCCTTCAAAATGGATACACTTGTTTCCAATTGATTTTCTCGATGATTATAGGATTGGTTCATCTGATTAATTTTTGAATCTATTTCTTGCATTAATTGTTTATTTTTTATGCTCACTTGTTCAAATGTTTTCATTACTTCACGTAGATTTCTTTCAAATGCAAGTGAATCTGTCGTATGTTCCTTCAAATGATTACTAAATGTTCTATTAAAATGCTTCAATTCCTCGAATCTGTCTGCTAAAAGTTGTTTATACTCTGATTGAGTTTGATTAATTACTTGTAAAGCTTCTGGTAAGTCCGAAATAGATTCTCCAAGGTTATCAAATTCTCTAGATAGCTCACCTAAATAAGTTGTAATACCAACAAGTCTCGACGATAAATCACTTCCGAAAACTTGTTTAAATTCTTTATTATGTTGATCCATTTTTTTTACTAATTGATTGCTCTGGTTAATGATTTGTACGAAAGAGTCTCCAATCGATTGTTGACCTTGTAAAATAGATGAAGAAAACTCTTTTAAATCAAGTACAACTTCTTCAAATCGTTTTAATGTTTCCTTTTGCGTATTGGAGGCTTCTTTAACTTGTTCATATGTTCCCTCTACCGTCTTCACAATCCGCTCATTTTTTTGATCTATTTTATTAAAATAATCGAATAATGAATCAAAGTTTTTATTTAAGCGAGAAGTACCTTCACTGAATCCATTTGTGACTTCAGTCATTTGATTAAATAATTGGTTGAATTCAAGTAAGTTTTCTGACAGTCGATCATTAAATGCTGCTAGATCTTTTGCTGATTGTTGTAACCCCGTTGTATACTCCTGGAACCCTTCAAATGCTCGTTCTATATTCCCAAGAGATTGCTGATTTGACTCTGTTAAATGAACAATGGATTGATTTATCATCTCTGAAACCTGAATTAAGCGATTTATATTATTCCCATCATTACCTTCTAGGCTTGATTCTACTTTAAGCATAATATCCGTAAGTATGTGCTCAGTATTAAGAGCTTTTAATAGAACTGTCATTATAAGCGAGAATCCCATTCCGGCTATACTCGTGTAAAACGCTACATCAATCCCACCAAGCACTAATGCGATATTTTCAACTAATTGATCCCCAGTTCCATTAATACTACCTAGGGAAATGGTTAAGCCAATGAACGTCCCAAGAACTCCAATTAATATAAATACCGAAACCGTCATTTGGATCATTTTAATCAAACTAACTGCTGGTACACCGAGGACACGCCAACTTGAAAACCTCTCTTGAACGAAGGTTTCAACTGCTACTGATTCTACTTCATTCTTTTTTTGAAATTCTTTCTGAAATGAGTCTAGTGGTTCAATGTCCAATCGGTTCGTTTCATTCAAATAATTTCGTAGTTTATTCAGCCTACTAAATAAGATTAGATGTACTAACATAGCTATAATAAAGCCAACAATAAGTACCATAAAAATTAGCTCTATCAATGGACTGGATAAAATTGCTTCTGCCTTTTCTTCACTCGTAAAGATTTCTAATATAAATTGCACCACCGATTATCTCTCCCACCAAATAAGATTCATATGCTTATTAGTACATCCTATTCGAGTAGTCGTTAAATCATGAGTGCTCGGTCCATTCAATGTTTTGCAAATGATAAGTTTTTTAAATACAAAAAAGTGCCTTGGTTTATTTAGGCACCTTTTAAATAAATTATTTTTCCTTACTCTAATATCTGTACTAGCAATCCCAATAGTTCCTCACTAGATATTAGTTTTTCTCCTCCGCCTTGAGCTATTTGGTCCGTTCCTCCACCTTTTCCATTAATACTAGGTAAAGCTTCTTTCACTAATTGATTCATACTTAATTGTAATCCTGTATCACGAGCACACACTATTTGCAGCTTTTCATCCGTCTCATTGACGAACACCGTTATCGTATTATTAGAGTTAGAGGATATACGTTTAGCTAATTGCTGAAGTTCAGACATAGGTCGATTATAAAAGACTTCTTTTATTATTTCGTAACCATTATTTTGAATCGACTTTGCAATGTACGCATTCGCTTCATATTCCACCAGCTGTGATTTTAAGTCTGTCACAGTCTTTTCCAATTCTTTTGTTTGATCCACTACACGTTTTGTTGCTTCGACCAATTGTTCTTGGGGAACACTTAATAAAGCTGTCAAGTTTTGAATCACTTGATGTTTTTTATGTAGCTCTTCTCGTACTCTTTTTCCACATATAAAGTAAAGACGAATATGTTTCTTTTGCTTCTCCCAATGAAGTATTTTTATAGCCCCTACTTGTCCTGTTGATTGAGGATGCGTTCCCCCGCAACCGTTATAATCAAAATCAGGAATTATGACTAACCTAATATTTTCTGTAACGGCGACTTCTTTTCTTAGCTGAAAATTTACGAGTTCTTCTTTTGATACCCACCTAGTTTCGATGGGGCGATTTTCCAGTATAATAATATTTGCCATTTTCTCCGCTTCCATTGCTTCTTGTTCCAATAATCGATCAGTAGCTAAATCTATCGAGCAAATTTCCTTACCTAAGTGGAAACTTACCGTTTTAAACCCAAGTTCTTCTTCAAATGCTGCCGACAAAATATGCTGTCCTGCATGTTGTTGCATATGGTCTATTCGTCTATCCCAGTTTATTTCACCAACACATTCTTCTCCTACAGCAATCGTCTCTTTTATGTAATGTCTAATCTCTCCATCTATTTCTTCCACATCATAAACTGGAATGTCGTTTAATGTTCCTGTGTCAAAAGATTGTCCACCACCTGTAGGATAAAAAGCTGTTTGATCTAATACAACATAAAGTTGTTCTTTATCATCTTTTCCTGTTTGTAAAACTTTTGCTGTGAAACGCCCTAAATATGGATCTAGATAATATAATTTTTCCGTTACCACATTCATCACCTCTACTGCTAATTCTTTTCTATTACTATACTCTCCTTCAATTAGAAAAGGAAGTATTACTCTTTTAGATTAACGAAAAAGAAGCAACCACTTAATTCATGGTTACTTCTCATTAGTGTTGTTATGCATTTTTATTAATATGAACTTGATGTGGGAAAGGAATCTCGATACCGTTTTGGTCAAACGCTTCTTTAATTGCCTTTCTCAATTTCCGTTCCACAGCCCATTGCTCACCATTTTGCGTTTTTCCTATAACACGAAGAACTACCTCAGACGCACCAAATGCTTGAACACCAATCACATCTGGCCCTTCTACGATGGTCTCATCTTCTGCAGCAATTTTCTCACATACTTGTTGTAAAATTTGCGTTGCCTTATCAATATCATCATTATACGAAATGCCAATATCAACTAATGCGCGCATATTTCCTCGGGAATGATTACTTACATTCGTAATCTCTCGGTTAGGTACATAATGTAATGTTCCATCAAATCCTCTTAGTTTCGTAGTGCGAAGTCCTACCTCTTCCACTACGCCATCTTTACCTGCTACTGTTACATAATCCCCAACATCAATTTGTTGCTCTAATAGAATGAAGAATCCTGTAACAACATCACTTACTAGGCCTTGTGCACCAAACCCGATAGCAAGCCCGACAATACCTGCTCCAGCTAATAGAGTTGTTATTTCGAAATCAAAAATCGAAAGAATAAAGCCTGCGAAAATAAACATAAGGAAATAGGTAAGAATGTTTTTCGTAATAGATTCTAATGTCTTCGCTCTTCCTGAAGACATATCACTTTGTTTTCGATTAAATATTTTACCTACTGCACGATTCCCTATAGACTTCACAATAAAATAAAGAATGACTATAGCAATTACTTGAAGGGCTTTAAACCCAATATTAAGTAGTAATTCCGGCCAATTAATATCGTTTATAAAATCTAGCATTTCTTCACCTCGTAAATTCTAATCTAGCAATCTATGAATAGATTACACTACAGTATTACCTTAATCTATCAAAATTATACACTATTCGTCAAACCAAATCCTACTTATCCAAGATGTATGTAAGCAGTGCTAGGAGGGTCAATTCTACTGCCCTAGCACCTCTGAACTAAATCGTAGGATAATAAGATACATACTTTGGATTCGTAAAATATGGTGGTCGTTTTGATATCAGAGGCAGTTGAAATTGAATACCAGGTAAATACGATACAACTACCTTTCTATCAGATTGGTTCATTAACAGCAGTTTAACCTCTGGGTTGTAATAATAATTCATGATTATAAATCCTCCTACTCTGATTTTCTAGCTATTTTATTCTCACTTCGTCTGAAATGAGACTGTACAACTCTTTACCAGGCACACCATTAGCCCATTTCGAATAAAGTAACTATGGAAATGAAGGAGGAATCATTCGTATGTCAAATGATCATTCAAAAAATCAATCCTACCCAATGTACCCAAATTACGGGAAGATCACCAAATATCAGGAAGTGCCAGTAACAGTACCAGAACAACGACAATATCGACAGCCCGGATTAGAGAGCTTAATGGTTCCACAGCCAATAATTGAAAATCCTAATTATAAAGGTAGTGGCAAATTAAAAGGAAAAGTTGCTTTAATTACAGGTGGAGATAGTGGTATGGGAGCAGCAGCTGCTATTGCTTTTGCTAAAGAGGGAGCAGATGTTGCTATTGCATACCTTGATGAACATGAGGATGCTAATCGAACAAAAAATAGAATAGAAGAAATCGGTAGAAACTGCCTTTTATTACCTGGTGACCTTAGAAAGAAACAACAATGTGTCGATATCGTCAGAAAGACTATCGATACATTTGGAGAACTGCATATTCTTTGTAATCATGTCGGAATTCAGTTCCAACAATTAAGTTTGTTAGATATTTCAGATGAGCAATTTGATGAGACATTTAAAGTTAATATTTATTCCCATTTTTATACCACACGAGAAGCTTTAAAGCACCTAAAAGCTGGTAGTTCCATAATTAATACAGCTTCAGTAGTAACGTTTTATGGGTACGATCAATTAATTGACTATACTGCAACAAAAGGGGCAAATATTGGTTTTACCCGCGCACTTGCAAGAAATTTAGCCGATAAAGGAATTCGCGTTAATGCTATTGCACCAGGGAGAATTTGGACTCCATTAATCCCTTCAAGTTTCTCTGCAGATGAAGTAACGCAAGTGAACAACTTATTAGAACGTCAAGGGCAGCCCTTTGAAGTAGCACCGACTTTTGTTTATCTAGCTTCTGATGATTCACGCTTTGTAACCGGCCAAGTACTACACGTAAACGGCGGAGAGGTCTTTGGGTAATAATCGGGGCTCTATGCTCCCGATTTCACCCATTGTTTATTTATTTTTTCAACTAGCTCTTCAACGTTACAATCTAAAATTTTTACTGGTATATTTACTTGTGACGGTAATAGTCCCTTGTTCATACGATTTAACAGCTTTTTAAAAGAACTACTTCGATTTACGACTAAATCAGTATCTTTTGTAAATATCCCAATGTATGTTTGACCACCAAATTGTACGAAGTCAATATCCTCAATTTCCTCCCATTTTATTAGACCAGGAGCAATATATGTAGATTGATCAGTAATTCCTACATTATTAATAATAAGAGCTGGCTTTGCTTTAAACATACTTTTCACCCAATAAACCATGCATAAGCCAAAGAATACCAATGCAATCCCACCAATTATAAGGAATTTTATCTGGTCACTTCCACTTTCTGTTAACCCAATTCCAAAAAGTAGTGCACCTAAAGCTACGAAAATCAAACAACCTATTCCATATAAAATCATCTTTCCTTTTCTAGGATATATAACAAGATCATTCACGAGTTATCCCCCCCTACCATTTCCTTCCATTAGTATATCCTTTGTACTAGGACATTCAAGGGTCAAAAGTCCTTTCCCAGACAGGACCTTTGTAATATATTGATAAAAATTTGATTATTAGATATCTATCTTATATGATAAATACAAATCATGAATAGGAGGTATTGAATGGCCTCAGAAAGAGAAGAACACAATTATAAATCAGCAGCAGTTATAATAGAGCATTTTCATTCACCTGTAGTTGAAGCAATTGCTCTGCTTTCATCTTTAGTTAATCCGAAGCAACATGAATTCCTTATAGAAACTCACAACCAGTTAAGAAATGAATTAAGTAACCAATCCAAAGAATTCATAATGGAATGGCAACAATTATCGAATTTGGATTTCCTTGAATTAATGAGTTTGTTTCTACCAGTTCCATATTTTAATACGGTAGATCAATTTATACATAAATCTTCAGAACTCCCAAGTGAAGAATTTTTATATCACTTTTTTGGAGAAGTAATTCCATTTGCTCAAATTAAGGAGCTAGTAAGCTCTCCCACTTCTATCGATACATTTGAATCTCATATATATTGGGAAACGGCTGAAGAACGACAATTCATGAAGAACTTCATTACAAATATTGATAGTTATAGAGAAAAAATATCCATGCTTCTTTTAGACCTATCATCTACCAACGTTTTTGAGAATGGGTTACAAGAAGTGAAGGAAACAGTTAATGCTTCTATACATGAAGTAAAGGCTTTAAAGATGGAGCCACTTAACATAGCACAATATGTAATGGGAAAGACATTTCGAAGGACGAGTGTTTATAAAATGTATTATTTTATACCGTCTTATTATCTAACACCACACCGATATCGAATATTTAATAAAGATATTTGTATCGTTATTTATGGGTGTGCTAAACCTTTGTCTGATGATAGAGAATTTAGTACAGAGTTGGAAACAAAATTAAAAGCTCTATCTGATCAAAATCGATTGCTTATTTTGAAAATGTTATCTGGAAAAAAAGAGTATGGCGCAAAGCTTGCAGAATACTTAGGAATTACTACTGCAACAGTCTCTCACCACTTAGAGATTTTAAAAAAGGCTGGATTTATTAAAGAGGAAAAGGTAGGAAATATTAAATATTTCACTTGTGACGAAGCATTTACAAAATCGTTTTTTGATCATTTAAACCAATTTATTCTACCACAACATGTTAAAGGAGAGTCCTATTTATGAGACTCTCCCCTTTTTTTAATGTAATCTATAATGATTTCCCTATGGCTTCCGACTACTTTGCCATGTAATTCTTGTGGGTTAAAGAATTCAAACCTGATTGATTCGGATTGGTCTACTTCTATTTCTCCTTCATATTCATCCGTATAATATGCAATTGTAACAACATAAAATTGATCGCCATTTTCTGCTATCATAAAGTGATTTTTACCGGAATATACGCCAATTAAATGTAGTTTACCAATTGTTAATCCGGTCTCTTCCATTACTTCTCTTCTAGCCACTTCCTCTGTCGATTCTCCAAGTTCCATTAACCCTCCCGGAATTCCCCATACTCCATGTGGAAACTTCCGCTGTTGCAATAAGATATTTCCATTCGGATTCGTTATAATAACGACAGCACCTACTAATATCAAGGGTCTATGACCAACTATTTTTCTTAAGTCCTCAATATAGCCCAAACTAATCCCCCCTAAGACTATTCTTCAAGCCCAACTACTTCTTTTACTGCCCACACTTGGTGTTTATAGAAGAAAAGTTTGTCCATTTCTGAAAGTAGAACCCATTCTAGAAAGTGGTCCTCTTCAATGGGCTCTTGCACCTTCTCAAGTATTCTAGCAGAGTAGAAATAACCATCGCTTAATATATACTCACCTTTACTTGAAATGAAATAATAATAAGCAGTTCCTATATAAGTACCCACCTTTAGTCTATATCCCGTTTCTTCAAGCATTTCCCTTTCCAAACACCGATAGGCATCCTCATTCTTTTCCATTCCACCACCAGGAAGAAAATGAAAGCCTCTTCCATTATGTACTGTTAACACGTGATCCTTAGAATCATTTAATACAATGGCATATGCACCTTTTCTCAATTGATAATCACCATTTTGAACCTTACGGCCGAAAGTCGGTTTCATTTTTTACCTCATTTCTCACTAATAACGTGAATTCGCATTATTCTTACATTATAAGTGATAGGCATTAATTCCGATAGTTTATTCCATGAAAAAAGATGTTGGGACAAAAGTATGTTAGTCAAACGAACAACCGAATATAGTTCACCTACCATACACCGGAAATATACTTGCGGTTACTTCCAGTACAAGGCGACATCCGCTCGAAAGAACCCTTGCGGTGTCTTCTTTTTCGTCAGGAAGCTAGCGAGCCAGGCTACTACTTGCGTTTACTGCTTTGCCCCGAGGAAGCTTACTACTAAGCATCACTTGCAGACTAGAGTGGCATCAATGGGGTCTCACCGATGCCTTTTCCTCCCGCACGACAAAGGTTTCGGTGGGACGAGTAACCACGGTCCCAAGGAATGCTTCGGCAGCGACACACCGAACGAAGAAGAAGTGCTTTTCTTTTTCAAGGAGTCTCCGTATATTTCCGGTTCTGGTAAGATGAATTATTCGGCTTTACATCTGTACTATTTTGTTATGTCCCAACCTCTTTGATAAAATTTATAATCTAATTATTAGAACATGAATTTGCCAGTTTTAATATTTCACCGGTAATCGCATTTAATTCAATTTTAGCTTTTCCATTACTTGTTTTTAGTGCTAATACATAGTTGCCATTCTCTACATCTAATTCCATTTCTACAACCGAGCCTTCTATGACACTCTCTGCTAGTTCAATTGCTTGTAGCTCTGAGATTTGATTTGGGAAAGTAGCTTGTTCCATCTTTTCCTCCTACCGTTTCTATCGTTTTAATTATCAAGTGTATAGATAATCGTTTATGCAAAAGAGATAGAAACTATAAACTCCAGTAACTCATATTAATTTAGTGCCTAAATCTTCCTCCGTTTATATTTTTAATATAGCCATTTATCCTTAAAGCAAAATAACAATAAGATTAAAATTCGATTAGAAATATGTTAATTATTTCTCATTGTCATCTTATTCATGGCAGAGAAAAACTATTAGTTAAAGAGTCTTTTTTTACAAAAGTTAAGCCACTTTTTTACACAAACCATAATCCATTCTTTAAATATAAGAAAGGGATATTCCTAATAATTGGAATTTCCCTTTCTTACCTTACTATTTCTTTCCATCATTTAATTCCATAGCCTCTTCTGGACTAGACATAATTGTAGAACCTTTGTAACGTAAACCGACATCACGATCAGATTCAACTCTTCTACTTTTCTTTAACTTTTTTTCTTGACGGTCTTTTCCCATCTTACCACCTCCTAGTAGTAAGATGGTTCTTTTAGTTTGTATTATTCCTTAAAAAAATCTTCCTTGACAAAACCATACAATATAATACAATCATCTTATAAGATAATTATCTAATATTAAGGGGTGGAATAATGAGTGACGTTGTCATTGAAGTATCTCGGGTAAAAAGAACCTATAAAACAGAGATTGGCTACATTAAGAAAAAAAGAAAAGAAGTAGATGCTTTAAAGGGAATATCCTTCACCGTAAAAAAGGGCGAAATATTTGGTTTACTTGGACCAAATGGTGCAGGCAAAACGACGATGATAAAGATACTTACTACGATGCTTACCCCTACTTCGGGAAAAGTTTCGGTCTTAGGGCTTAATCCAGTAACAGAGACGAAATTGCTTAGACCACACATCAATTTCATTTTGGGGGGAGAACGGAATCTTTACTGGCGATTATCCGCGTACGATAACCTAGCTTATTTTTCCGACTTATATAAAATTCCCCTTTCTGAACAAAAAGAACGGATCAATGAACTTTTAGAACTAGTTGGATTAAAAGAAGTTGCTCATCAAAGAGTAGAAACTTTCTCTAAAGGGATGAAGCAAAGACTTCAGATAGCTAGAGGATTAGTTAATAATCCGGAAATTTTATTCTTAGATGAACCTTCTATTGGCTTAGATCCTGTAAGTGCAAGAAAACTTAGGGACATCATTAGACAATTAAATAATAATGGGACAACGATATTGCTCACAACTCACTATATGTTTGAAGCAGATGAACTTTGTGACAGGATTGCTTTTATCGATAAAGGAGAAATAGTGGATATAGACAGTCCACAAAACATTAAGCAAAAAACAGATAATGTTTCGGTAATTGATTTCACTATAATCGGTGGGAACGATATGAAAATTAATCAACTTTCTAGCCTTCCTGGTGTACAGCATGTTCAGACTAAAAATGAGGATATTTTAACTTCGATTAAATTACATACAAATAACCCACAGACCGTTGTACCACTTATTTATGAAACAATGCAAGAAGTCGTTATTCAAGATTTATCTATTACAAAGCCAACCCTTGAGGATGTCTATGTCCAATTAATAGGAGGAAAAGTTTCATGATAAGAGCATTATTACAGACAATCCGAGTTCATATGGGGTTATCCATGGCTAGACCAATGTTTCAATTTATAATATGGATTTCACCACTTTTCCTTGCTACCATCGCTATATTTGTATATAGCTCAGCATCTTCAGAGGAAATTTCCCATTATGTTATTTTAGGTTCTGGATTTATGGCACTTTGGTCATCTATTGTATTTTCATCTGCAAGTGACGTGAACCGGGAGAGATTTTATGGGACATTAGAAATTATTTTTGTATCTCCTGTACCTTTTGCCGTTATATTAATTGGAAAAATTATCGGAAATACGTTTTGGGGATTCTTATCCATGATCATTTCTTTTGTTTATCTAGTTGTAATATTTGGGGTAGACATCATGATACCGAATCTTATTGTATTTATTAGTGCGATATTTTTCGTTCTATTAGCTTTAATCGTATTTTCATTTTTCCTGTCGCTCGCTTTTACTCTTTCAAGGCAAGCCGAAGCATTAATGAATTTTATTGAATATCCAATTTATTTACTATGCGGCTTTATGTTTCCGGTAGCTATTTTACCAATTTGGGTTCAACCTCTCTCCTATGCAATCCCTCCTACATGGGCAATTGAATTACTACGTAAGGTAACTATGGAGGATACTACTTTAGTTCTGATTCGAGAACCTTTAACTGGTCTAGTAGTTACCACCTTGATTTACATAGGACTTGGGGTGTTTTGCTATCGAGCAGTAGAAAAAAAAGCGAGAGTATCTGGAAAATTGGGGGTGTATTAAATGGATGGTTTATTTCGTTTTGGACGCCAATGCATCTTATCGTACCGTGCACTTTTTGGTTGGCTAGACCCGAAAGTATACATGCTTGTTATGGTCTTAAGTCCTTTGAGCCAGTTACTTTTCTTCGGGGTTTTAGTAAATCATGTGTATGATGGTGAAGGATTGGCAGGCTATATAGGGGCAAATGCATTAATTCTTTGTGTTTTAAGCTCTGTATTTGGTATCATGTCCGTTATTACATCAGATCGTAGAATGGGAACACTTCAACTTGTGATGGCATCACCAGTTAATAAGGCAGGACTTTTCCTTTCTAGGTCTTTAGCGCATGTATTAAATGGCCTTTTCACTTCTATTTTGGGCTTTACGTTTGGTTTTCTAGTCTTTCAAATCACCTTACCAGTAGAAGCATTACTACCACTATTCAGTGTTTGGGTAGTTTCTATTTTTTCTGCTTGTGGTCTTGGCTTAATAATAGGGTGTTTCTGTCTATGGACACCATCTATGCATCTAATAGCGAATCTATTAGCAAGTACCTTATTATTGTTAAGTGGCGCTAATTATCCACAATCTATCATGCCGGCTTGGCTAATTTCTCTCTCTGACTTTGTTCCATTAACTCGTGGTGTAGGGTTGACAAAACAAATTATAAATGAGGGAAATTACTCAGCTATTGTTCCTCAATTAAGTGCTGAATTACTATTAGGAATATGCTTTTTCTTCATAAGTCTTCTTTTTATCAAGTATGCAGAATATTTATCACAAGTTAAGGGGACAATGGAATTAGATTAAACGATATGTACAATGCCATGCACCAATCAATCAGGTGCATGGCATTTTTTTATTCACTACCTAAATAAATCAAAATCGAATCTCGTAAAAACTTCGTACCACCTTTAACAGCATTGTCATAATAAGCTTTAAACCGTTCATCTGCAACATACATTTCCGCTAATCCTGCATGTGCCTCTTTGGAATAACTTGGCCAAGAATACATTAACCACTTTTTATGTTTCTCTGCAAGCTCTTGGGCTTTTTCCGATGAAGGGTCCCCAGTTACATATGCTTCTTTTAGTAATTTCATTATCTCTTCACCAAGCTCAGTCATTGCTTTATAATCTTCTTCGGCCATATCTCTTAACTTAGCATTACTAGCATCAACTGTTTCATCACCATACTTTTTACGTATTTCTTTTCCATAATTCTTTTCATTAGTTTCAATTAGTTTTTCTTTAAATCCAGCAAACTTTTCATTATCTTGCATCGCTACTCCTCCTTCAATACTTGCTATGGTTTTTTCAATATTTGCCATAATCTTGTCAAGACGGGCTCTTTTTTGCTTCAGTTTCTCATAGTGGTCTTTCAGTGTTTTACTTTGATTAAAATCAGGTTGTTGGATTATTTCCATAATATCCTCTAGACTAACGTCTAACTCTCTAAAAAATAGGATTTGTTGAAGCAAATCTACTTCTTTTTGCCCATAAATTCGGTAACCAGATGAATTAATTCTTGCCGGCTTTAATAACCCAATCTGATCATAATAACGGAGCGTGCGGCCGCTTACTCCTGACATACGAGCTAATTTATTTACGGTATATTCCAATACTGATCCCCTCCTGACAATTTCATTCTAAACCTTTACGCAACGTAAAGGTCAAGAGAAAATAAAAAAAGTTTTAAAAGAAACATTGTCCTTTAAAACTTTTTTCTTCTAAAAGGTTGACTTCAATAGATTAACTTTCCGTTTTTTCCTCGAGTTCATTTTTAATGACTGGCTCACCGGCTTTTAACAATTCTTTACTACCAATTAGGAAGAAGCTTGCAAAAAATGTAATAATACCAGTCCCTATTAACAGCCACTCAATCTTAATGATATCTGCAATTGGGCCGAAAATTAACATTCCTAGTGGCATCATCGAGGTGGATATCATCCCAACGACACCAAATACCCTTCCTAAAAAGTCTGGTTCAACTCTTTCTTGTAATAAGGTAGTTGATGGTGTACTAAATAACGGCATCGTTAAACCAATAATGGCCATTAACGACAAGTAAATTGTAAAGTTTGGAATAGCTCCAAGTCCTATCGTTAAAACACCAAATAAAATACACGCTAATGTCATCGTATGTATTTTATTTTTAAATCCGCCCCATGTAGCTATGACAACTCCACCAATCATCATTCCAATAGAAAATGTTACTTCAATGGCTGTCAAGCGCCAAACATCATCTCCAAAACTACGGGCTACTTGTAATGGAGTTAAAAAAGAGGGCGCCGCGGCAAAAACAAAAAATAGTGCAAAGAAGAAGAAAAACTTTTTTAAGAAAGTATGGTTATTTATATAAATAAACCCTTTCTTTAAATCATCTAAATAACTAACTTGCTCCTCTTCCACTGCCTTTTTATGTTTTGGTATATGTAACAATACTAACATGATAAATATAGCAATGGCTGCCGTCACAACATCAATAAAAAAGATAATTTCAATGGAAGCAAGCCCGAGTAGTGCTCCACTAGCCATTGGAGCTAAAAGCATAACTAGCGCTTGAATACTACCATTTGCTCCATTTACTTTTACTAGCTTATCCTCAGGCACAAACTGCGGTATAATTGCTCCTACAGCTGGTGTTTGAATACCAGTACCTAATGCACGAACCGCAGCAATTAAAAACATAAGCCATAACGATTCATAGCCCATTAAGAATACAATGGCCAATATCAAGGTTACAAAGGCAATGGAAGCATCCGAAATAATGATTAGTTTTTTACGATCATAACGGTCTGCCCACACCCCTGCAAATGGGGAAAGGATAAAGGTAGGTATAAACCCGCACAGAATATAGACTGTCATCATCATTCCTGATTGAGTATTTAATACAACATACCACATGATTGCATACTGAACTAACGAAGAACCAAATAGTGAGATAGACTGTCCTCCAAGAAATAGTATGCTATTTCGTTTCCATTGTTCCATAATGGATGTATTCTGTTTTTCCATAAGTCACGCCCTGTTCTTATTTCTTTTAATATATAATTTATACACTAAATCCGGTAGTAAAACAATGAAAATTACGACAAATAATACTGTCCTCGAAAATACACGTTCAAGACAGTATAAAACAACTATATTGTTCCAGATTACCCTTTATTTAAAACCTAATTATATGTTCCAAAAGACTTGGCTATTATTAAACTTTCATAATAAAAGAACGCTAGACTAATTTCTAGCGTTCAAGAAGGTTACTAATTAGTACAACATACTAAAAACATTGACTAGTTATTTATTTAATTTAACATTTGTAAGTGTTGGTTACCATGAAATGCTCGAAGTACAATTCCATAGGCCGGAAATTTCGTTTGATAAATTGATATAAGAAATGCACTGTTATCATATGGTACCTCTTTAAAGAGTATACTTATTTGTCCTTTTTCACCAATTTCTAAAACTCCATAAGGTGCCAAAGGCCCTTTCCTCTTTACATCTGATCTTCTTTAGTTGGCCCCATTACACCAGGAACCTTCAAATCTGCTTGTCTTAAAAGAACAGTCATTTGACCACGGTGATGTGTTTGATGATCAATCATTGAACGTAATAATGCGCCTCTAGATAGTTGGGTTCCAAAGCTGTCAACTGTCTCTACTAACTGTTCTTCCGTTAAAGCTTCTACACCTTGTTTAATCTCTTCTGCTGATTTCTTATAAGCTTTAACGATTTCAGTTGCACTTGTTGGAACATTATTTGGTCCACCAGCTGATTCTACCTTCAATCCAATTTCACCGCCAAAAAATGCTAATGCAGTTGCTAAATGCCATCCTAACCAACCTAAAGTATTATGTCCTTCAACAATAGACTGATTTAACTTGTCATCTGATAACGCTTCAAGAACTCGAACGGTTCCCTTAACAGCTTGATCCCAATCTTGTAAAAAATCTTCTTTTTTTCGATACATATATTCCTACCCCTTTCCAATTCATACAACATCATTTTAACCAATTTTACGATTAATTACATCGGACATGCATATATATTACTAATAAAATTTTTGAAAGGGGTATAGACATGAAAACGAACCTTGCCTTAATAGGGGCAATAATCGTGATTACTATATCAATATTACTAGATTCTCCCCCACCTAGTGAAGATTCGATATATTATCAATTCCAAGAAGATGATGAGTCAGTAGACGTAGATGCAATGCAAATAGAGCGCTCCGCATCGAGTTCTTTGGAATTTATCTTAGAAGAAATGAATGAAGTCAATGGGAAAATAGTGGAAACATATCAAGAATATGAGATTCACAAAGATGCTGAAGGAAACATCATTAGCCGTATTCCAACATCTAACTATCAATATATAAAATATGAGAAGGAATAAATAAGACATAGGCAATACCTGCCTATGTCTTTATATAGTCCAAAATACAGCTATTGCTCCTTCGCCAGCATGAACTGCTAAGGACGAACTTACTTCACCAATTACAATCTCCATATCTGGAAATAATAATTTAATCTCTTCTCGCAGTGCTTCCGCTTTTTCAGGAGCATTTGCATTGGCAACCGCAATTTTAGACACAGGATGTTCCGTACAAGATTCCTTAATTAATTCTATTATTCTTCGAGTAGCTTTTTTCTCAGAACGAATACGCTCCAATACACCTAGTTCCCCAGTTTCTCCGATCGATAAAATAGGTTTAATTTTTAAGAGATTTCCTAGTACAAACTGAGCACCAGTAAGTCTTCCCCCTTTAAAAAGCTGTTCTAGTGTATCTAGAAGAATTAAATTTTTATGTTTTTTAGCCATAACAGTTAACGCTTCTACAATATCCTTATAATTCAGGTCTTTATCAACTAATTCAATACCTTTTTCAAGTAAAAATGTAATTGCAAAAGACAATGATCCAGAGTCTATAATATGAGCTTCTAATCCTACTTGCTCCAACCCTGCCTTCGAGCTTGAAATTGTTCCACTTAACTTTTCTGAAACGTGAATAGCTATAATATGGTCATATTTAAGCTTTAATTCCTCATAAAGTAGCTTAAACTGCTCAACATTCGGTTGGGAGGTTTTGGGAACTTCTTTTTCAGTACGAATAATTTCATACAATTGTTCAGACGATAATGTTATTCCATCCTCATATTCTTTCCCATTTGAAATAATTACGATTGGAACGACGTATACGTCAGGATGTGCTCTTAACTCCTCCGTTAAAAAAACTGTACTATCAGTAACAAATGCAATTTTACCCTTACTCATTATTGTTCCCACTCCATTCCACCATTTTCTTTATTAAAATAATTATACATTCAACCTGAAATTATACCAAGTATTAATATCTGGTGATAATTTTTATTTTTCATTATTTACCCCCTATCACTTTTGTAAAAATATCCTTATAATAAGAAAGAATGTACCTAGGAAGGAAAAGGTGTTACGGATTATGAGTTTACTAACAGTTAAAAATTTAAGTCACGGATTTGGTGATCGTGCCATACTAGAAAATGTGTCATTCCGTTTATTACAAGGTGAACATATCGGACTTATTGGAGCAAATGGAGAAGGTAAGTCTACGTTTATGAATATAATTACTGGGAAGCTGCAGCCAGATGCTGGAGATATTTCCTGGGCAAAGCATGTCCGTGTTGGTTATTTAGATCAACACGCTGAATTAAAACAAGGCATGTCTATACGAGATGTACTTCGAACAGCATTTCAATATTTATATGATATGGAAGAAGAGATGAATCAGCTGTTCGCTAAAATGGGGGAAGTTTCCCCTGAAGAACTAGAAAAGCTACTAGATGAAACTGGTCGGATGCAGGATGCTCTTACTAACAATGACTTCTACACGATTGATGCAAAAGTAGAAGAGGTTGCGAATGGTCTTGGCCTAAATGATTTCGGATTAGACCGAGATGTCCACGATTTGAGTGGAGGGCAGCGTACGAAAGTATTACTTGCTAAACTGCTTTTAGAAAAACCAGAAATCTTACTTCTCGATGAGCCAACAAACTATCTAGATGTGGAGCATATTGAATGGTTAAAAACGTATTTACAGAATTATGATAATGCATTTATCCTGATTTCCCATGATATTCCATTTTTAAATAGTGTTGTAAATTTAATTTATCATATGGAGAATCTTGAATTAACTAGATATCCAGGTGACTATGATGAATTCTTAAGGTTACACGAGCTAAAGAAACATCAGCAATTGGCAGCATATAAAAAACAGCAAAAAGAGATTGCACATCTAAAAGACTTCGTTGCTCGTAATAAAGCAAATGCAGCAACAGCAAGAATGGCTCAATCACGTCAGAAGAAATTAGATAAGATGGATGTTATTGAGCTTGATGCAGAAAAGCCAAAGCCAGAGTTCCATTTCAAAGAAGCTCGTACACCAAGCAAATATATATTTGAAACAACTGACCTTGTTATCGGTTATAATGAACCATTATCTCGTCCACTTAACTTAACGATGGAACGCGGGCAAAAGATTGCCCTATATGGTGCTAACGGTATTGGAAAGACTACTCTTTTAAGAAGTATTTTAGGAGAGATCAAACCTGTTTCTGGCACTGTACAACTTGGAGATAATTTGCATATTGGTTACTTTGAACAAGAAATCAAAACGACTAATACGAACACCTGTATTGAAGAAGTATGGGATGAATTTCCTCACTTTACACAATATGAGGTGCGTGCAGCACTGGCAAAATGTGGATTAACAACAAAGCACATTGAGAGTAAGGTACAAGTTTTAAGCGGTGGCGAAAAAGCTAAAGTAAGATTATGTAAATTAATCAATCGCGAAACGAATTTATTAGTACTCGATGAGCCAACAAACCACTTAGATCATGATGCAAAGGTAGAATTAAAACGAGCATTAAAAGAATATAAAGGAAGTGTTCTTCTCATTTCCCACGAACCAGAATTTTATGAAGGTGTCGTAACCGATAAATGGAACTGTGAAGATTGGACAACGAAAGTCTTTTAAGAAATAATGCGATAACAGCTAATTTGTTATCGCATTTTCATTTTTATATACATCTATAAATTTGATTGTTAGAGGACTTCTTTTGATTGGCATTAATAAATTCCATATTAAGACCTCCATGTTATTTTGGTTCCCATTGATATTTTTCTAAGTCAATGCAATCTTGTTGACCCATTTCTACTCCTTCTGCCTCAAGATTTAGAAGTTGTTCTTGATATGCAGCTTGATCCTTAATAGCAATCTTTCCTCTGGAGTTAATAACGCGATGCCATGGAAGGTGGTATTTTTTACTCATGGAGTGTAAAATACGAACAACCTGACGTGCAGCCCTAGGGCTCCCAGCGATTCTAGCAATTTGGCCATAAGTCATTACCTTTCCTTCAGGTATTTGTTTTATGATGTTAATTACTTTCTCTGTAAAAGGTGTCACATTATACCTCCAGCGAGTTATCCCCTAATGGAATATCCATAAATTTAACATACTGTTTAGACTTGATTTCTTGATATACTCGAACGAAATCCACAGTATACGTTGGAAAAGGTATTAGGTGTTCATAAGCTAATTCAGCCATTTCCTCAAGTTCTTGTTTTGAAAGACCATAGTAAACCTTCCCCAAAGTTAAATGAGCAACAAATTTTTCCTTTTCAAAGTATTGGTTAATGAGTTCTTCTGATGGTTTGATAACGTCCATTAAGTGGTGATGTAGTAAAACTAAATCTTTAGCTTGACAACTCAAATATAGAATTTCTTCCCCAAAAAAATCAGGAGTGCTCAATTCAATTTCAAAAGGAGAAAATTCTCTGCAAGTAGCTATTACTTTTGTCAACCACTTCCTATCACTCGTTAATCCACCTTGAGCCTTCAACGTAATATGTGGTTCGACGACATTCATGATAGTGTTATTTTCCCATTGCTGTTGGAAGTTTATTATTCTATTTTTATATTCGTCAGGGGGAACAATCCCGATAAAATATTGCATTTTATTCTCTCCCTTTGTAGTTAGCAAAATACTCCT
This sequence comes from Ornithinibacillus jepli, assembly GCF_047228935.1. Lineage (NCBI taxonomy): Bacteria > Bacillati > Bacillota > Bacilli > Caryophanales > Bacillaceae > Ornithinibacillus > Ornithinibacillus jepli. Next base: position 537,047 of record NZ_JBFEGG010000001.1, on the reverse strand, counting down.
CTGCTAGTATCCCCATCACAATTTCATCAGAGTAAGATTCATTATAAAGTAGCGAATCTCTTAATATGCCTTCTACTTTAAATCCTGCTTTCTCATAAGCCTTAATTGCTCGTTTATTATGGGAGTATACTTCCAATTGTAATCGGTGTAATTTCAGTTCTTCAAACGTAAAGCTAAGAGCAAGATTGACCGCTTCTGTACCATAACCTTTATTAAAATACTTCTTATCATGTAGCGCTATACGAAACGCTGCTTTTTTATTATTCTCGTCTACATCTAATATCGTAAGGTCACCAATAATCTCATCAGTCTCATTTAAACATATCGCAAAGTCATATCGAGAATTATCGGTTGAAGTACGATCTACATGCTCGTTTAATTGTTCCATCGTAAAGTTGTTCCTCGTCCCTGTCATATAGCGGATTTCTTCATCTTGAACTGCTTTATAAATACTTGTATTATCTACTTTCATTAATTGTCGTAAATAAATGGTTTTTCCTTGTTTATACATTATAATATCCCTTTCTTGATTACTTGGAAGGTTTTGCCCAAATTAAAGAAACCATTCCATTCCAATGCTGTTCCAAATGTTCCACTTCCAATTTTGACTCCTTTAAGATTTTACTTATATCTCGATTACAATGGCAACCAGCAATTTTTCTATATAAGGGATTAACTATTTTTTGTGTTACTGCCAATATGGAGTTCGCACTTAATCCATGTTCTAAAAATAGTAATCTACCATCCTTTTTACACCAATCATTATACTTATTTAACGTTTCTACTGGATAAGGATAGCTACAAAGTGTTAGCGTAGATACGATACTATCAAATGAATTCGATTCGAATATGAGAGTATCAATATCCTGGTGAATAAAATTTGCATTTAGCTGGTATTTAACTGCTAACTGTTTGGCACTTTTTATCATCTCATAACTAAAATCAACTCCAGTAACCTCTTTTACCTTTTCTGGATCATAAAATGGAAAGTTAGCTCCAACTCCTACGCCAACTTCTAACACCTTTCCAAAGGCATCTTTAACTAATTTGTCTCGCCATACAGCAACAGTTGGGTTGTAGCGATTATTTTCATACATGGCAACCTTACGATCATACTTTTTAATTAATTTTTCTTTTTTCATGTCAAGACTCCTATAAGTTATTTGTTTTATGTAATGACTTATGGTGTCTATAATATTAAAGTTATAGTATCATAACTAAGAATTTAATAGGTAATAATTAATGAAATTTTAAAATAATTCATTGTAGTATCAAAAAAAGGAGGTTAAGAGTAAGTTCTCTTAACCTCCTTATCGTTAAAATAGACCAAGTTGCTTTGGAGCTAATCCTTCATATTCTATTCCAAGAATTTGCTGAAATTCTTTTGCGTTACCAGCAGCATCTCCTCCAGAATTATTATTGAATAAAACTATGATATCCTTTGAATCCTTGGACAATTCCAAAACCCGTTCTTTCCACTCTAATAGTTCTTCCCTATTATATTTATATAAATAGCGAACTTCTCGCCAATTTGTATCCGCATTTTTAGGTTTAGTCCATCCATGAACATTACGACCATGCATTCGAATTAATGTCATACTCGAATTAGTAACGACCGGTACAATTGGAATAGACCCTTCACCTGCTTGAGGCTCATCTGCAACCGAATGAATCCAACCATTCTGTTTCATAAAAGAAATGGTACTCTCACGGAATTTTTCACAATACCAAGATTGATTTCTAAATTCCAAAGCAATTGGTAAGTCGTCCATCATTTTCTTACAATACCTTAAATAATTTACATTTTCTCGATTGCATTCAAACCATGGCGGAAATTGAAATAAAACCATTGCTAACTTATCTGCCTCTTGAAAAGGTTTTAATGAGTCTTTAAATGCTTGAAACATTATTTCTTTATTTTCAAAAGGAATCTCATTACGCTCATGACCAGTCATGCCTTGATAAGCTTTTACAACAAAGCGAAATTTTTCAGGAGTATCTTTAACCCACTTCAAAGTATTCCGTACCGGCTGTATCGCATAAAAGGAGGCATCCAATTCAACTACTGGGAAGTGACTGCTATATTCTGCTAATTTATCCCTTGGTTTAAGATCCTCTGTATAGAGAGTATCATGATCTCCCCAACCAGTTAATCCAATGTAAATCATTGCGAATCCTCCTAGTGCTTTATAATACACAGCCTGAGTTATGTCTATTTCATAGTACCATATCCTAATATGATTCTTAAACAACAACTTCTCAAATTAGTAGTCAATGCTCAAATACGAAGTGAACGACTGAAGTATAAGTAAAAAAGAAGAAAATGAGGAATACGGCCACCCGTCTTCATTTTCTTCTTTCTATAGTCACCAGGTTACTGGACAAAAACCTTGATTATTCCTTATATATTGTCTAATAAAACCTATCTATTGGACATTTACTCATTTTTCCCTATATGTTTGTCCAATAGCATTCCTATCAATTAGTATTTTTCCATTCTATCGACTTCTAATAATTCCTACCAACTTGATTTCTTCACACCTGGCACTTGGCCTTTATGCGCATATTCTCGAAAGGCAATTCTTGATAAGCCAAACTTACGCATGTACCCTCTTGGACGTCCTGTAATTGCACAACGATTTTTTAATCTTGTAGGTGATGAGTCACGCGGTAATTTTCTTAGTGCTTCATAGTCACCCTTTTCTTTTAATTCTCTTCTTATTTCAGTATATTTTTCTACCATTTTTTGTTGTTTCAATGCTTTTGCTACTTTGGACTTTTTAGCCATTACCGATTTCCTCCTTATTATCATTTTTATACTGTTTGAATAGTCCATTCGAATGGATCTGGTAACGTACTCCAATCACTCTCCATTTCAGATGGGCTTAATAAGCATTTGTCCAGTTCTTTCGTAATTGTTTCTTTATCTAATTCCAACCCAATAAATACTAATTGTGTTTTACGGTCTCCAAACTTCAAATCCCATGATTGCAACACTTCTGGATTTTCCTTGAAAATCGCATTTCTTCTAGTTTCAGGTAGTGCTGCCACCCAATATGCTAGAGGTTCTATATTAGCCGAGAGTCCTGCTTGAGAAAGTAAGACTGAATACTCATTTCTAGTTGCTAACCACATAATACCTTTAGACCTTACGATATTGTCTGGCATCGTTTCAATAAACCGTAATAATCGTTTAGAATGAAAAGGAAGTCGACGTTCATATACAAACGATCCAATGCCATATTCTTCTGTTTCAGGCACATGCTCATCTGGTCCGTTGGTCAACTCTTTCAACCATCCTGCTGATGTACTTGCTTTCTCAAAATCAAAGGAGTTCGTATGCAGGATTTCTTTCGGGTTCACTACTCCATACGAGGTTTTAATAAATTTTGCATCTGGTTGTAGCTTTCTAAGTACTCCTTCTAGCTTAATCAGGTCAGCATCATCAATTAAATCGCATTTATTGAGAATTAGTACGTCACAGAATTCAATTTGGTCGATTAGTAGATCTGAAATCTCTCTTTCATCATATTCTGAAACTGCTTCCTTTCTATCCAATAAACTTTCACCAGAGCCGAAATCATTCCAAAAACGACTTGCATCGACAATAGTTACCATCGTATCTAATTTACAATACTTGTTAAGGTCTATTCCTAATTGATCATCCATATAGGAAAAAGTCTGTGCAACTGGTATAGGCTCACTAATTCCTGTAGATTCAATTAGAATATAATCAAACCTACCAGCCTTCGCCAATTTTTCCACCTCAATTAGTAGGTCCTCGCGTAAGGTACAACAAATACATCCATTAGACATCTCTACCAACTGTTCATCTACTCTTGATAAGGTACCTTCATTCTCGACTAGCCCTACATCAATATTTATTTCACTCATGTCATTTACAATAACAGCAACCTTCATTCCCTCTTTATTGTGTAAAATATGATTTAAAACTGTTGTTTTACCTGATCCTAAGTAACCGCTTAAAACAGTAACAGGTATATTCTGTGTCATAAAATCTCTCCTTTTCATAAAGCGTAATCATTACGATTTAATCTTTAAAAAAATATCCTTCTAATTGAAGGTTGAAATCTTGATCCATACAATATCGGAATCCCTTTTTTAGCTCTTCCTCATTTAAATTCATCCCAATAAAAACGAGTTCGCTTTTTCTTGGTTCATTTTCCTTCCATCTTCTATCTTCTGTACTTGCAAATAGCATATGAACTCCTTGAAACACAACACGGCGATCTACATCTTTTACATGTAAGATCCCTTTATAACGATATAGTGACTCTCCTTTTATTTGGACAAGGTAAGAAAACCAGTTATTTACCCGATCCAATATTAAGGGCTTGTCTGATTTCAAAACAAAAGAATTCATATGATCATGATGATGGTGATAATGGGTTTCTGTAAGTAAGTCCGGCTGAATCTTTACCTTTTCACTTAATTGGAATGAATTTATGCCTATTAATTTATTCATGGGTACTTCACTATTGGTCACACTTATAATCTCAGCAGTTGCATTCATCTGTTTAATCCGAAGTTCTAAATCCTTTAACTCCTCAGGAGACACTAAATCTAGCTTATTCATAATAATCAAGTCGGCAAAGGCGATTTGCTCTTGGGCTATTTCTTGCTCTAGGTGAAGGGGCAAATGTTTCGAATCTACTACGGTACAAACACTGTCAATTTCAAACCAAAAGGACATTATCTCATCCATTAGAAAGGTTTGTATAACAGGAGCTGGATTTGCAAGTCCAGTTGTTTCTATAATTACTCGACTTAGTTGAATCTCTTTTTTAGCCAATTTAACAATTAAATTTTTAAGTACCTCAATTAAATCTGCCCGGACATTACAACAAATACATCCTTTGTTAATCTCTATAATTTCTTCATTTGTCCTGAATACCAGTTCAGAGTCAATTCCGGTCTCACCGAATTCATTAATAATTACTGCTGCATGTCTATTTCTAGCGTCTCTTAATAACCGATTTAGTAGCGTTGTTTTTCCAGAACCTAAAAACCCTGTTAGTATGGTGACTGGAATTTTATGTTGACGTAACATATAGCACCTTCTTCTTATATTGGTAATATAGAGAAATAAGTAGAATTAAAATTTAACTCAAGAGGTGACAGTTCCACTTGAGTTAAGTGTATATCAATCAAATAACCAATCATTTTAATGGGCAAGCATTTCTGTCACAATACCTTCTCCATCTAACTCAGATGGGTAATATGTCGGCCAGTTTTCGACTTCTTCCAATAATGCTTGTCTATCATCTCCCCAATAAAGATGAAAATGATGGGCATCTGTCGGATAAATACTATGGTCACTGAATTGAATGTACGTCGGAACACCCGCTACTCCATCATCGTGTTTAAAGATATAACGTACACCTCTATTACCTGCTTCATACTCTAAGATTTCATATCCATCGTATGTAAACTCACCAGAATATCTTTTACCATTTTCATAGAAAGTTACCATATTATCTTTAATTACGATACGATCAACTTCTGTTTGATAACCTATATCATAGTATTCTTTATATTCTTCTGCTGTTTTACTATCATTTTCTCCTGCTTTATGGGCAAATACTTCATCCAAAGTACCATCTAATAAATATGGATATACAGACTGCCAATCACCTTCCCAATCTGATAATGGACGATCTTGAATTTGACCATCTTCAAAATATCCAGCATAGCTTTTCTGTGCTTCCTCATCATGACCATGTCCATGATGGTCGTCTATCGTAATGGTTACGGAATCCGATTCTGCCAAGACATCATGATTTTCACTATAAAGAACTGCTTTAAGCTGTATACCATCAGTCATAGCAACTCCGTCATAGTTTTTGGTAGCTTGATCCTCAACTATTTCCCACTCATTAGAACCTGGTTCTAATGTATACCAGTGCCAATGTGGATGTTCAACTTCTTTATTTGATATAGCGGTTAATTGAATTGCGCTACCAGTATGGTAATGGTCATCTAACCCTTCAATCGTTACATTAATATCCTCTGCATCTTCCTTCGGTGCTTGAGATCCTACTTCTTCCATTGAATTTACTGGGTCGTTTTCAGTTGACATAGATTCTTGACATCCCACTAGTAATAAAATTAACACTAGCATACCTAACCATCTTCTAAATGATCTTTTCATAACAAAACACCCTTCCATAAATCGTAATCATTACGATTTACACATTACACAATATATTTATAGTCGTCAAGTATTTTATTTATACATAATAGGAAACAATTTTAAATCTAAGGAAGTAGCTGGTAAATTAAATAAATGATGGAGTGAATTGAAATTATCCAGAGGTAGTGGGAAGTATTAAAAGAATTAACTAGTTTACCTGTTTAAAAATAATAGCTTTCCTCAAAACGATTTTTTATTTAATCGAAGGAAAGCTATTATTGAATATAAACTTTAGGTACCTTTTATTACAACTGATTGTAAACTATTTAATATCTAACTTCATCAAAGCACCATAATATTGCTGACAAGTAGTAAAACAGATAAAAGCACATAGCTCACTAATTTCCTCTTCTGAAAAGGTTTCATATAATAGACTAAAAACATTATCAGGAATATCACCTTTTTCTGTTTTTAAAAACACCTCCGCAAATCCTACTGCAATCGAAGTTTTTTCATCGAAAAGGTTAGGATCTGGTTTACCTTTAGCTTTACAATACATGCAACCATTCCCCTGTGCCAAGCTTCTCCTCACCTGTTCTTTTAATGTAGCAGATAAATATCCATCACACTCTAATTCGTTCCCTAGCTCCGACCAAGCTTCCATAATTTTTTTATGATGTCCTAACAATTGTTGAAATGGTGTTTCCCCATATTTAGACAGTTGTATTCTTGCCATTTTCTAATCCCTCCTCTAATATTAAATATATCTGTTAGAAATATTATTTAACATTCCATTTTTAAATAATTTAATTGAAATAATTAATATTTATAACTAGGATAAGGAGGAAATCCTTAAAAATGAAAATTGATAACATTGATAAAAAAATTATTCAAGAACTATCTCAGAATAGCCGTTTATCTATGCGAGAACTTGGTAAACGTGTTAACCTATCCTCTCCATCAGTTACAGAACGAGTAAAACAGATGGAGTCATTCGGGATAATTAAACAATATACCGTAGAACTGGATTATGAAAAGATTGGTTTTCCTATTCAATGTATAATAGAAGCAACAATTAAAAATGGGAATTATAAACAATTTATAAATAAAATTGAACATCTCCCAAATGTTGATTTTTGTTATCGAATAGCAGGAAATGCTTGTTATATGCTAAAGTTACAATTTAGAAGTTTCTCTGAAGCAGAGGACTTTATTAACGACATCAATCCCATTGCTACAACAGTTACTCATTTTATTTTCTCTGAAGTTGAAACAACATTTAAAATAGAATAGATTGTAATTTTGGTGGGTGATTAGAGTTCAAAGTAAAAAAGAGTTAGGAGCCATCCTAACTCTAACAAAAATTCACACCAAAAAATTACAAAAGGTACAAAAGAACACAAAAGAAATGACAAATGGTTCCTGCAAGCACAAAAAGGTGCCACACCATATGATGATATTTAAACGCTCTCCACATATAGAATATCGTACCAATAGTATAGCAAAGCCCGCCAATAACAAGGAGTACTACCCCATTGTACGCTATATTTTCCACAATTCTATTCCAACCTATTACTACCATCCAACCCATTAATAAATATAATATTGTGGAAGTAAATAGAAATTTTTTAACAAAGTATGCCTTAAATACGATACCTGCTAGTGCTAGTCCCCAAATAATTCCAAACAATGTCCAACCTAGAGCACCTTTCATAACAATAAGGGTAAACGGCGTATAGGTTCCCGCAATAAACAAATAAATAGAAGAATGATCAAATATTTCGAAAAGATCTTTTGCTTTACCCTGTGGTAGTGCATGCACTAATGTTGAAGATGTATACAAAATTACCATCGATGCACCAAAGATAGTAAAGCTAACTACGTGTAAGGCTGTTCCATTAAATGCCGCAAATACAATAAGTAATACTAATCCAGCAATACTTAATATTACTCCAATTCCATGTGTTATTGCATTTGCAATTTCTTCCCCTTTTGAAAAGGTATGTGTTTCTGCCAATCTAATCATCCTTTACTTCATCTGATTAATTAACATTAAATCAGTATTACTAAATTGATTAAATTTAATAACTGTGATCACATCAAAAACTGTTAATCTTTATTCATTATATCATGAGATTACATTTCCTCTGGTGCTTGAATTCCTAATAAACGTAATCCTTCTTTTAGAACAGTTTTAACCGATAAGACTAGAGAAAGTCGTTCTACCTTATGTGCTTCATCTAAAATCTTAACAGAAGCATAATATTTATTAAATGCCTTAGACAAATCCAAGAGGAACTTCGCAATCTGTGATGGATCATACTCCTCCAATGCTTTCGTAATAGTTTGTGGGAAATTTATTAATATCTTTATTATTGGCCATGCTTCTTGATCAGCAAATTTAACTTTATCTACCTCACTTAGTGTAAAGCACCCTTTTCTCAATAAAGACGAAGCACGTGCATGAGTATATTGTACGTATGGACCAGTCTCCCCTTCAAAACGAAGCATAGCTTCTAATGAAAACTCAATGTCATTTAAGCGGTAGTTCTTTAAATCATGAAATACTATAGCCCCTACTCCGACCTGTTTTGCTATTTCCTCTTTATTTTCTAATCTTGGATTTTTTTCCTCAATATTATTTAGGGCTAATCGAATTGCTTCTTGAATGACCTCTTCTAATAAAATTACTTTCCCCTTACGAGTAGACATTTTCTTTCCATCTTTTAAAATCATTCCAAATGGAACATGCACCATTCCTTTTTGCCATTCAAATCCCATTTTTTCTAGTACTTGAAATAACTGTTTAAAATGAAGAGTCTGTTCATTCCCAACCACATAAAGAGACTTTGTAAATTGATAATTTTCCCTGCGATATATTGCTGCTGCTAAATCACGTGTAGTGTATAAAGTCGTTCCATCTTGTTTGGTTATTAAACTAGGTGGAAAACCTTCTAATTCGACTACTTGTGCACCATCTGATTCAATTAATAATTTCTTATCCTTTAAAATTTCCACTATCTTATCCATCTTATCATTATAAAAAGCTTCCCCATCATATGAATCAAACGAAATTCCTAACAGATCATATATTTTCCTAAACTCCTTTAACGACTCATCACGGAACCATATCCACAAATGAGTAGCTTCATCATCCCCATCCTCAAGGTTCTTAAACGCTCTTCGTCCTAATTCATTTAACCTAGGGTCATACTCTGCTTCCTCATGGAACTTCACATATAAAGTGAGGAGCTCTCTAATCGGACTTTCTTTAACCTTTTTCTCACTACCCCATTTCTGATAAGCGACAATAAGTTTCCCAAATTGCGTTCCCCAATCTCCAAGATGATTAATACGAACAACTTGATAACCATTCTTTTCAGCGACTAAGGCTAGAGCATTTCCTATAACCGTAGAACGTAAATGTCCCATTGAAAAAGGCTTCGCAATGTTAGGAGAGGAAAAATCAATGGTTATGGTTTGATCTTTCCCATTGGTTGCATCACCAAAAAGCTCTCTCTTGTTCATAACCTCATTTATTGTCTGCGATGCCACTGTTTTTTTGTCTAAAAACACATTAACATAACTACCAACTGCTTCTACTTTTTCAAATAAGGTAGAAGCGATTTCTCCAGCCAATTCCTTTGCAATAACCTGAGGCGATTTACGATAATACTTAGCTAACTCAAAACAAGGAAACGCAAAATCTCCTAGGGAATCATGTTTTGGTATTTCAATCATCATCATAATCTTTTCGTACGGAATTGTTTCTTCGATAAACTCAGTCAATACATTGGCAAACTCTTTTTTATACTCCATCTTTTCTTCCTCCATTAAAAAAGCTCCCGCCTCTTCATTCTAAAAGAGGCGAGAGCTATTATGATCCCGCGGTACCACTCCATTTGTTTTTAAAACATCCTTAGAAACCACTCGATATTGTTAACGAGGATCTCCCCGGCTTTCCCTACTTCTACTTCAAGAAAGCATCTCCAAAGTCCGCTTCATTGCTTGCTCGTGCACTAGGCTCCCACCATATCCCAGCTCGCTTAGCCTTACAAACAACTACTCTCTTTTTCATCGATCATCATATTTTGAATTTATATTATTGTAGCAGAATCATTGGTGCCTGTCACTACCCAAATTTAATGGAATTGCAATTTTTAAAATATAGTAATTTCCAACTATCCCTTGTATAATTAAATCAAATATTAAAGGAGTGATAACATGAGTAAGTCTAAAGCGTTAAAACAACGTGAAAAATTAATTCGCGAAGGAAGATTAAATCCAGAAATTAATCGTAGTCCTTATGCACAATTAGATTTAAGAACAAGAAAAACAAAAACGAAAAAAGATTACGAATACCGTATTAAACATAAGAACCGAAACCCTAAACAATGGGAAAATGGTTCTTTTTATTTTGCTATATGATTTACAAAAGAATGTGAAGAATTACAAATAAAAATAACGTCATTCCTATATATAAATGAATAAATCGCAGACGTACTGTAGGTTTGAATAAACGTAACCAACCAGTAAATACTTGGATAGCCAATGTAAATAATGCGATTAACCCTACTACCATTTTTTTGTTTTGGAAGGAAAATCCATAATGGTATATGATTATTAGTGCATGGATAAGTATTACGATAAATGCAATATTTCCAGTCCACCGATGGATCGTAACCACTTTCTTTGAAAATCGCGCTAATCTAATCTTCGTTTTTCTACTAGAAACATTCCGAATCGTTTCAAATACAGCATTTCTTGTCCAATTGTATAAAATAAATAAAGCCCCCATAACGCCTAACCATATATGTACCTGTACAAAAGGAAAAGCATTATGCCCTATGACCTTCCATAAAACAATTATGAGGAATATAAAATTTATAAAGAACCATTTACTCATGATGGAGATATCCTTTCAATAACGTTTAAAATCACCCTTATTAGCATATCAGATTTTATGAAGCGTAACATGCTCTTACCGTAACAATCCTGAAACAACTGTAACCTTCCCCCCTTAAAATGGGTGCATTACCACTATTTTGAAGGATTGCTGGGTTTAGCAAAAAATTCCACTTATATAAAGAGCCCTTGTCCAATCTATCATTCTATTATATGTCGCTGCATTACCATTTTTTACTACTGATAAACTATGTTACATCTAGTAACCTCTTAATTGTAGCCAAAACAATTAGGAGGTTTACAACATGAAAAAATTAAAAAAATCGCTAGTAACTTTAATATTAACTGTTTCCATAATTACTTTACCAACTGTGGGTGGTGCAGCTCCATATACAGTTCAACATGGTGACACGTTCTGGTCAATTGCTCAAAAATACGGCACTACAGTAGCTAATCTACAAATAGCTAACAGTCGTACTGGTAGTCTACTATTAGCTGGTGAATCTATTAAAGTTCCAGATAACATTTCGCAAGCTGATAAACAACTAATGGCAAAACTCGTTTCTGCAGAAGCAAAAGGTGAACCATATGCCGGGAAAGTTGCTGTTGCGACGGTCATTTTGAATCGTGTTGACCATAAAGAGTTTCCGAATACCATTAAAGAAGTGATTTATGAACGTTCAGCTGGTGGATATTATGCATTTACTCCTGTTCAAAACGGACAGATTAATGGTAGTTACACGCAAGAAGACATGAAAGCTGTTAATGAAGCAATTGCTTTCCGTGGACAAGGAAGAGGCTCTATCTATTTTTATAACCCTAAAACTTCATCAAGCAGTTGGATAACTACACGTGAAGAAACGGTAACAATAGGGAATCATCGTTTTGCAAAATAATAAAGAACCAGGTATTATGCGACTTTTCTAACTCACATATACCTGGTTTTAACATTAATTAGTCATTTATTGGCAAACCATAAGCATATTTCCGTCTAGATCCTTAAATACGAAGTAATGACCATGCTCAATACCTGTTACTAACTCCACCCCATTTTCTTTCAAATATAGATATGAAGCATGAATATCACTTGTTGTGAATTGTACGTAAGGAGCTGAGAATGGAATAAATTCACCTACTTCATTTCTCCAAGCCGGCATTTCATCAAGAACTACTCCTGTTCCTTCCATATCTAATATGCATAAATGTCCATGTATTATTTCCCCTTCTTTACCGAGATTTTTAGAATACCATTCTTTTGCTTTATAAACATCTTTTACTGGAATAAATACCGTATTGACTTTATTTTGTATTAAGGTCATTCTTTTCCTCCTATTTTTTATCCCATCCTATAGGAAATTTATCAAGTTGTGGTGCCATTTTTAATTCCTTTGCCGCAGCAACGATAAATTCTTTTCTAAAATAATAACTTCGATGATACACAATCTTCCCATTTTCTACTTCTTGATATTGGATATCATGAATTAATGGTCCCATTCTGCTATCAACTACTTTTACAATAACTAACTTGCCCCACAAGAAATGTTCCTCAGCTTTATATGGTGGTAATCCATGTTGCATGGAGCCTTTACGCATAGAATCCTTAGAGAATTCTTGAAATCCTAAAGATGCCTCATGATATAATTGGTCACTAACTAATTCAAATAGTGCATTTAAATCCCCATTGTTTAACGCTTTAATATAGGTTTGAATAACCGGATTTTGATTCTTTGCTTCCTCTTCACTTGATCCACTATCTATTAATGAAAAATCTTCTTTCTTTAATCTAGTCTCCATTCGTCTAAGAGTGGAATAAATAGCTCCTTGTGTTGTCTTAACAATACCAGCCACCTCTTCCGCCTTAAACTGAAATACTTTTACGAGTAGAAATACAGCAACTTGTCTAGGTGTAAAAAGATTAACTAAATGAATTAAAGCATCTTCTGTTTCGAGGCTATCGGTGAACTCTTCACTTGGTCCTTCGATTTCTTCTAATGTTCCGATAATACGCTTTTCCCTCCGGCAATGATCAATCCAAGTATTAGTTGCTATCCTATATAAATAGGATTTAGGATTTTCTGGTTGCCACACTTGATAAAATCCACCAAAAGCTTTGATTAATGTTTCTTGAAATAAATCCTCACCATCCCATGGTGAACCAGTTAAATAACGGCAATAATTCCATAGGTCTTCTCTAAACATTACAATAAGTTCACTAAACTCATCCCTTAACTCCCTTGATTTTTCTGTAAATTGTAATGTCTTTTGTTCTAGTGAAGACATTTTATCCCCCCTTTTTCTCTTATTTTTACAACGAATACAGTAGATAAAATTATACTAGCAAAACTATATTTTTTTATGATACCTATTTATTACTTTCACATATCCCATTTTTTCCTGCAAAAAAGATGCCTGTCACATCCCATATTCATTAATGAACACGGGACATGACAGGCACCCTTTCTTTAAACGACCTTCAAGCCCATAACACCTATGATAATTGCTAGTAAGCTCACCATGCGGATTAAGCTTTTAGATTCCCCAAAAAACAACATATTCATAAGTACTACTCCACCTGTACCAACACCAGTCCACGTAGCATAAGCAATACTTGTGGGAAGATAATCAAAGGAAGCATATATAAAAGCAAAGGAAAGTCCAAGTCCACCAGCATATAAAAGTGCATTTGTAATATTTCTTTTTTTACTAAATCGATTTAATCCCCACACCCCAACTAACTCATTAGCAGCAGCTAAAATGATATAAATCCATCCCATTATTCTAACACCTCCTTCGAATCCTTTTTATCGTCTGATAATTTCAACCCTACTACTCCAGCAATAATTAGTAGAATGAAGAACACTTTTAATATATTTATTTGTTCATCAAAAATAAATATATCCATTAAAAATGTGCCAACAGTCCCAAATCCAGCAAAGATTGCATACACAGTGCCCGTCGGTAATCCTTCACAGGCCTTAGCCAAAAAATGTAAATCTAATAAAATAAATGCTACAATCAATGCCCAATGCCACCAAGCAGATGCTGTATTAAAACCGTAAATCCAAACTAATTCAGATAAACTCGTTAAACCAACATATATCCAAGACTTATTCATCCTAACACTCTCCATCATTCCGTGACTGACATTCAGTCATTTTTTCTTTAAAAGAAAATTCCCTTCTAACTTAAAGGAAATAATCTATAAGACTTCAAAATTAATTCATTTGACATCTACGAACTGATAACATCTTGGCATGATTATTAAAAATATTATTATATCTTTACCCCTAATCCATACATCGAAAACTCCCAAACTTCTTTTTTCTTTATGGCTTCCATATCCTTATCTCCATGAGAATAGAGGAATGTTTGCTCTGCAGCTGATTCTATTAGATCGATGAGCAATACTGCTGTTTGGTCAGGATCTAAATTTTGACGGAGCGTTCCTGCCTCTTTCGCATCCCCTAAAAATTTACTCATCCAAGAGTAATATTGAGAATATAGAGCTTCCCATTCTTGTAAATAATCAGTAGAAGCTAGCCCAGCATAGACTAATGCGAATATTTGACGGTATTCCTTTGTAACGGAAAAGGCAACATCAATTACATCTTTCATCTGTTCGGAGAAAGGATCGTTTTTGTTTACCTTTTTAATAATCTCACTTAATGTCTTCTCAACCATGACTTCTGCAATTGAAGGTACAACTGATAGCTTGGAAGAAAAATAGATATAAAAGGTTCCTTGGGCAATACCAGCCTTTTTCACAATATCCGAGACTTTTGTTTTTTCTAATCCTTTTTCTGTAAAAACATCCATTGCTGCATGTATAATTCGCTCTTTTTTATTATCCATTGACTTCCTCCACAAAAATGACTGATTGTCATTCATTATACAGTAATATTCTAAAAAGTCAATATGAATAGCCATATATAGGCAAGTAAACCGTTTGACAAACATGTCGAAAGTTATCAGAAGTAAGAAGAATTCTTGAAATTAAGACTATAGGAAGTCTTTTGCATAACTACGCTGTTTTAACTCACAATAAAAAGTAACTTCAAAGTAGGAGTTGCCGAAATGATATTTTTAGTATCATCTATATTAATTACTTTAGCAGTTTTTATCATGATGCCGAAGAACTTAACTTATGTAGAAATTTATACTACATCTCTATTTGCAATAGTTTTTCAATTACTTACAGATATACATTTAGAATTCAAATATAATTTATACGGTTACTTCGAAGAAGGAGTGGACTATAAAACCCTTTTAGTAATATTTTTTATTTATCCTTTATTTAGTTCTATATATCTTAATCACTTTCCATATCATAGAAAAAAACTAATAAAATTGTTATATATTATAGCTTGGACAATATTTTCACTCTGTTTCGAATATTCATCTGTTCTTACAGGTGTATTTTATTATAACAACTGGAAATTAGGCTATTCTGCATTAATTTATCCTATTGTCTATTTAATGATTTATGGAAATTTAATTTTTATAAGGAAGCTTTTTTCATTAAATAAAAATACAGACATCTAATGATAAAAAGAGGCTGGGACAATATTATTTTAGTCAAACGAATAACCGCATATAGTGCACCTACCACGCACTGGAAATATACTTACGGTTACTTCCAGTACAAGTGCGATATCAGCTCGAAGGTACCTCGGCTGCCTTGCGCCGAGGAAGTCTGCTGCGTAGCATTACTTGGAGACTAGAGGGGCATCACCGGGGTCTCACCAATGCCTTTCCACCCCGCTTGCGACTCCGTGTATATTTCCGGTGCTGATAAGGTCTATTATTCGGCTTTACATCTGTACTATTTTTGTTATGCCCTAACCTCTATTTTAAATCGTAGTATTCCCTTGAACACCATTAATAGAATAGCTAACCGTAATCTCAGCACTTAAAGAATGAGAAACAGAACAATATTTATCTTTTGATAACTCTATCGCTCTTACTACTTTATCCTCTGGAAGTTCACCTTCTAAAGCATAATGGATATTAACTTTCGTAAACTTTTTCGGGTGATCATCTGCACGATCTCCTGTAACATCCATTTCAAAAGAAGTAGGATTTAGTCGCATTTTCGTTAAAATAGATATAATGTCAATCCCCGTACAGCCAGCTACAGCACTTAACAGTAGCTCAGTAGGTCTAGCACCAGTATTCTCTCCACCTACTTCTTCAGAGGCATCCATTTTTATTTCATGACCAGATGGAGCAAATCCCGTAAATGACATCTTGTTATTCCATTTTATGTTCATTTCCATTATAATTCCTCCTTGTTTCTTCTAACTTAGTTTGCCTAGATTACATCATATTTACAACTATTTTGCTTACACTAATTTAGTAATTAAATTGTACATAGAAAGTTTTCAGAAGATTAATTGAAAAACTAAGGGGTTATTTATGAATGATTGAAAATATTATAACTATGCTCAAGAAAATAGAGAAAGAATATCATGTCAAAATTCTATTTGCATGTGAAGCCGGAAGCCGTGCATGGGGACTTGATTCGGACGAGAGTGACTATGACGTCCGTTTCATTTATGTCCATCCAACAGAATACTACTTAAGTATTGACCCTGTTGGAATAGGAAAAAAGCGAGATGTAATTGAACTAAAAAATCAATCAACTTTAGAAGTAAGTGGGTGGGAACTAACAAAATCATTAAGGCTGTTTCGTAATTCTAACCCGTCTTTATTAGAATGGCTGCACTCTCCAATTTGTTACTTTCAAGCCAATTCCACTATCGATCATTTGAAAGAATTATTACCATTAGCATTTGATGAAAAAACCTGTGTTCTTCATTATCTAAGTATGGCAAAATCAAACTACTATAAAGCTGATAAAGAAAATACTATAAACATAAAAACACTTATAAATATATTAAGACCATTATTAATTGCAAAATGGATAATAATGTATAGAAAGTTTCCATCAATGAATTTAGAAAAACTAGTTGATCACTTCATTATAATTTCAGATTTAAGAAACGACATACTTCAGCTTATATATTATAAAAAAAGTGGAAAAAGAAACTTCCCCTTTGAATATAACATATTGCAATATGCCCTAAGTGAAATAAATCATTTACAAAATAGCCTACCTTTCCCAGAAAGAAGTACAATAGAGATAACTCATCAACTGGACCAAATTTTTCATCAAACATTAAGAAATGTAAACCACTCTTTTTAAAAAACTGTTATTCTTTTCAACTAGTTCATATTCAATTAAGATAGTTACATGTATTAAGCATAAATGAGGAGAATAAATAATATGCAGAAACTACAGTACGAATCAGCCTGGGACAAAACAATTTCACCTAAAGACCGAACATTAGTGGAAGAAACTTTTAAACATTCAACATTAAATGGAGAACCTATTCAATTTACACCTTTAAGATTTGATTGGAATTATAAAAACGAATTACTCGTCCTAGTAATCGTCCATAATACTACTAATGAAGATTTCACCTTTAACCAAACTAAATTATCGCTGAAAGATCATGAGGTAACTTTAGCTGAACATATTTTTTCTACCCCAAACTTAAATGTTGAAGCAAAAACGAGTATGCCTTGGACTTTTATTTTCCCTGTTGGAAGTTATGTAAAAGATCAAGAAGTAAAGAAAGGAATATTAGAAATTACAAAGTAAAATAAAAAACGTTCTCTAAAGAAAACGTTGCTTAACCGATAAGTATATGGTAGACTATAAAAGTGTTTACTGTTTTTAGATTTCAATAAAATATTTACCCAATTATATTATAGCACCTTTGGTTTCGGGAGTCAACAAAAAAGAAAAATTATGAAACGGGGTTGATTTAATGAGTCACGACGAGGAATTACAAAAGGAGCAAAAACGGGTAGACGAAGTCGTTCAAGAAATCAACATAAAGCAGGAAAAACTCTATGCTAAATCAGGTGGTCTGAAAGAAAGCATTGTAGATTTACGAAAAAACTTTTGGGAAGATGTAACAGTTAATTTAGACGAACCAGATGATGTAATTGAAACACAAGCAAGCATAAAGCAACAAGCTGAATTATTAGCTGAACGGGAAAGGTCCCATGGTAGTATTGGAAAAGAATTAAACACGTTAGACAGGTTAAAGGATTCCCCCTACTTTGGAAGAATTGACTTTAAAGAACATCCTGAAAATGAACTTGAATCCATTTACATTGGTATTGCATCTTTAATGGATCGGAACGATGAAGAATTTCTTATCTACGATTGGCGAGCACCTATCTCTAGTTTATATTATGACTTTTCACCTGGAGAAGCGTTTTATGAGACAATGGATGAAACTGTTTCCGGTGAAATATCATTAAAACGGCAGTTCATTATAAGACAAAGCAAAATTAAAGGAATGTTTGATACTGGAGTAACCATCGGTGATAGCCTCCTTCAAGCTGCACTTGGTAATAATGCGAATACGACGATGAAAAGTATCGTTGCTACTATTCAAAAAGAACAAAATAAAATTATTCGTAATGAACATAGTAAATTACTTGTCGTACAAGGTGTTGCTGGAAGTGGTAAAACTTCAGCTGTTCTTCAACGGATTGCATATTTGTTATATCGTTTTAGAGAAAGTTTACATTCAGAGAATCTATTATTATTCTCTCCTAACCCACTATTCTCTAGTTACATCGCAAATGTACTGCCTGAATTAGGGGAAACAAATATTAGTCAGACTACTTTCTTGGACTTTTTAAAAGACGGAATAGAAGACGATATTACGATAGAATCACCGTTTGAACAAATGGAATTTATATTAACGAACAAAGATGAAAAAGAATTATCAACTAGGGAGCTTAATATGAAGCTCAAATCTAATATCCACTATAAAACCATATTGGACGAATATCTATCTTACCTAACCAAGAAAGGAATTCAGTTCCGTAATATTACGTTTCGTGATTCTGTATTAATTTCAAAGGAACAAATCTCGGATTATTTCTATTCGCTTGAGGAAACTATAGCTTTCCCTAATAAGATGGTGTTAGTAGCAAAATGGCTATTAAATGAGATTAACGTTCACCAGCATAATGAAAAATCAAAAGATTGGGTGTTAGCGCAGGTCGAATTATTAGATAAAGAAACATATCTTCAAGCTTACTATGAGAATCAACGAGTTGATGAAGAAGATTTTAGTTTAGAAGAAGATATATTACGTGGAATTGTAGTGAAAAAGCAATTTTCTAATATTAAGAAGCTTATAAAACAGTTTGCATTTGTCAATACATTAGCGACATATCGCGGGCTGTTTACTAATTGGGCTTCCGATAACCTCCCAGATAACTGGGATAAAATTAGCGAGTTAACACTTAATTACTTAACAAATAAATTTTTAACTTGGGAAGAGGCAACCCCTTATCGATACTTTAGAGGGAAATTGTTAGGGGATGAAGAAAAAAGGGCAATCCGTCATTTATTTATTGACGAGGCGCAAGACTATTCTGCTTTCCAATATGCTTATCTAAAAGAGATCTTCCCTTATACAAGAATGACTCTTCTAGGTGATATTAATCAGGCGATTTACGCGTATGCTTCAACTGAAAATCCTTTAATTCCAGATTTTATCGACGGAGAATACGAGCGTATAGTTCTTACGAAAAGCTACCGTTCCACTAAGCAAATTGTTGAGTTTACAAAACATTTTGCACCAAGTGGTGATATGATTGAACCATTTGAAAGAGATGGTGAGCCACCAACCGTAATAGAGCAAAAAGGTGAGATTTCTGATGAGTTAATTCAACTTATTCAAGACTTAAAAAATAAAGATTTCGAGACGATTGCATTAATTTGTAAAACATTAGAAGAAAGTAATACCATTTATTCGATGTTAAAAGATAGAATTTCTATAAGACAAATTAACGAAGATACGTATTCATTTGAAAAAGGAATAGTCGTATTACCTGTTTATTTAGCAAAAGGGATTGAATTTGATGCTGTTATTATTCCCGATGCTTCAAAAGAACATTATGATCAGGAATCGGATCGAACCTTGTTTTACACTGCTTGTACTCGTGCAATGCATTCGTTAACCATTCTAACAACTGAAAGACCATGTGTCTTTTTAGAAGAAGCATTAAATTAAAATGGGAATTGTCACCAAACAGCTTAAATGTTGGTGACAATTCCCTATTTTTATTTTTTCTTAATCGGTATCCATATTTCGCTGTAGTAATTTTCTGATGCCGGATCTCCGTTACTCAGGTAGACTTCCATCTCTGGTCCACCGGAATGCTCGTAGCCTGTTGAAGGAAACCACTCTGAAAATATTCGTTGCCACACTTTCGGCATTGCGTCAGGCATTGCTCCATGTACTGGAAAAATAGCCCATGTCGAACTAGGAATTTCGCTTTCCAACCAATCAGATGGTACTTCTTCGATATTCTTTTCTGCAGCTATAAGATAGGTTATGTTTTCTAGTTTTTGATCAAATTCAAGGCAAATTCCTAACAACCCTAATTCTCCACAATTTATAGCAAGTTCTGCAGTAAATCCATTCACATTAGATTCATCCCAAAATGTCGCAATAGTACGGTGGTTTTCTCCTCCAACTGTTGTTGTACTTATGCTTTTCCCGACAACTGTAAAAGCATCTTTTTCGACAATCTTATAATCCATCTCTACATCTCCCTTTAACTGAATTTGGAAAGAGAGCTTAGGGTAGGCTTTTAAGGAATGACTATTTTTTTTAGCTGCAGTAGGACTGATACCATGAATATTTCGAAAAGCTTTTGTAAAGGCTTCTGGACTTTCATATCCATACTTTAAGGCAATATCTATCACTCTAGCATCCTCATTTAGTAGTTCTTGTGCAGCTTTTGTAATTCGTCTATTTCGAATGTATTCGGTTACCGTATAACCAGTCAGCATACTAAACATACGTTGAAAGTGAAATTTAGACATGTAAGCTATTTTAGCAATTTCTTCCATATCCAATTCACCTTCAAGATTGTCTTCTATATACGCAATGCATTCGGTCATTCGTTGTAGTTTTTCCATTTTCCCTACTCCCTTTCTTATACTCAGTTTACCAAGGAGGAAAGTGTGATACCTGTCATTCCATGCTCACTTAAGACAGATTAGTTAATTCCTTCATCCAATTAACTAAATAATCATGCTTATATAAATCATCCGGATATTGTACAAACCCTGTATCCCCTTCTTCATATAAGAATTGCAGGAATTCATTTAACGCACCCATGTACTCAGAATATAAGAATTCAAAACTTATCGTTTCTTTCGGCATTAGATTCGTTTCACAAACATTCGGATTTGTATAATTCATATATGTTCTGCAAGGTATTGGACGAATTTCATAAGCCATACATTGATTCGTGTCTGTATTTAACATAGGGCACGGTGTAAGTGTTTTTCGATATTTCAACTTAAAGTCAGCATCATTTTCAAAATCTAATGAGACAACTTCTTCAATTTGGTCTTTGTATTTCTCATAATAATTAGTAAGGTGTGACTGAATTGCCTTTCGTCTCTCCTCAGGAAAATTAGCTATTGCTTGTTTCATAAATTTTGCTTCCATTTCATTAATAATAATTGGAAAATAACAACAGAAGGAACAACCTAATCTACATGTTGCAGTAAGTCCAACATACTCTTCCATACTCGTAATCTCAGAACTAACAACATCTAATAATTCTGTGAAACTATAGATAAGTTTATGTTCAACTCGGACATCCTGTTCTGCCCACTTTTCTACTATGGAATAAAATTTCTCTTCATCTATTTCATATTCATTCGTTAACTTTTCACATCTTTCTTGAATTTCTTCAAGGGATAAATATTGTATATTCATTGGTTATCTTCCTTTTACTCTACATTATGTTACCTAAACATTGTCAGCGATTGTGGTTCATTTGTAAACCGATATTTATAAAAAAAGTAACCGATTTAGGTTACTTTTTAAGCGACTATACTAATTCAGTATTACTCATTATCTCTGTTCCATTAATTGCTTGTGTTGCCAAATGGTCCGCTTCTCCGTTCTTTTTTCGGGGAACTAATTGATATTCAGGTGTAATTCCTAGTTGCTCTAGTTTTTTCTCAATTCGGTCAATCCAACGTAATAATTCTTCCTCATAGCATGGCCATTCATCCTTTAATTGATTGATCACACCTTGTGAATCTCCTGTAAAAGTCACCGGCAAATGATGTACACCTAGTAGTTCCAATTCTCCTATCGCAAAATGAAGTGCTGCATACTCAGCTTCTCCATTAGTATTCAATTCTTCAACTAATGCGTTTTTTCTAATCCTATATTGTTTTCCGTCTTGTTCATAATAAATAACACACCCTAGGCCAGATCGTTTCGTCTCCACATCAAAGCCTCCATCAAAAAAGACAACAACATTGTGTGGTTCGATATCAACACTTTCTACATATTTCTTTAATTCCTTAAACATCCAAGTAGTATCATGGTTATCATAGAATGTCATATGTTTTGCACGACCTATTTTCTCTAAATCTTCTGCTAAAAGAAGTGCTTTTTCAGGAGTCATTTCATCTGAAACAAAACTAGCCTCTGTTCCTTTAGGTGTTTTATACGTCATCTTAATTTTGATTTTCATAAAAATCATCCTCACCATTATGAACTAATATTATTTTTCACTGAAATGCATAACATCATACGATTTTAACTATATTAAAAGAACCCTGGTGGTATTTCCCCAGAGTTCTTCTTAACCTACCGTTTTTTATTCACATATTGCCTTTTATTATCCATAATTCCACTTAACACAATACTAGCTGGATCGCGATTAATATCTAATTCGATATCAGTTCCATCCGTTGGTAATGTTTCTTCAAAAATTTTCTCATATTCTTCAATTGAAACTTCTTTTCTTGCATTGAATAAACTTCTATGGCCATCAATGTTTAAGTATTGTTTAAAATTAGGTTGAAGCGTACCAGAGAAAAATTCCCCAACTGCTCCTGAACCATAGCTAAACATACCAATTCGATTACCCTCTTGTAGATCATCTTTATTTTCAAGTAAAGAGAGCAAGCTTAAGTATAATGATCCAGTATAAATATTTCCGACATTGCGATTATAAAGTGTACTTACTTGATAATTTTCTAATAAGCGTTCTTGAACATCTTCGGTTGCTTCATCTAACACGGTACGTAGCGCTTTTAGCCCCATCTTTGTATATGGAAGGTGATAACAGATTGCTTCCATATCCTTTAATTCTAGACCCGATTTTGCTTTAAATGCTTCCCAAACTTTATTAAAAAATAGAATATATTGTTCATTGGAAAACTTACCATCTACAAACGCCTTGTCCGAATAAATCGGTCGCCAAAAATCCATAATATCGTTGGTTAAGTATACGTTTGGGTTTTCTAGCACCATAATTTTAGGATTAGCACTAATTACCATCGCAACAGCTCCGGCACCTTGTGTAGACTCACCAGGAGTATTTAATCCATATCTAGCAATATCCGTACCTAATACTAATACTTTACTATCTGGATTTAATGCAATATGCCCCTTCGCCATTTGAATTCCAGCTGTTGCTCCGTAGCAAGCTTGTTTAACTTCTATCGCACGTGCATGAGGATTTAATCCTAATAACTGATGCACATATACTGCACCAGATTTTGAATGGTCAATTCCAGACTCTGAACCAAAAATAACAAAATCAATCTTTTCTCTATCTTCATCATCGATAATTTCTAAAGCAGCATTTGCAGCTAGTGTGACAGAATCCTGTGTAATTGGAGCAACTGCCATTTGGCTTTGACCAATCCCGATCGTAAATTTTGCGGGCTCTATATTCCGTGCCTCAGCTAATTTCTCCATATCTACATATATATGTGGTGTATAAAATCCGATTTTATCTATCCCAATTTTCATGTTCTATCTCCTTTAAAACCTTTTCTCACTCCTTATTATATCTGTTTGTGAATTATCACACAAATAAAACTTCTCTATATGTATAAATGGAGCTTGTTCTAATAGCCCGAACAAGCTCCATTTATAATTATCCATTATCTCTTTTACGTTTATTCTTTTTACCATTCACATTTAAAAATTCCGTGTCACTCGCAATTTCCACATCATGTTTTCCATTTCGTTCTGGTTCTGTATTATATTTAATTCCATGATTCTTCTGTCTTCCGGTATCTCGATTCTTATTTTTATTCTCTTCTGACATCATAATCCTCCTCATAACGTAATCAAGGATTATTATGTCCATGAAAGAATATCTTATTTCTTAGTTATTTTTTGGTGAACATATACTCCACTTCGTCTTCACCCATATCTACTTTCATATCAAATTCATCTAAAAACCAAGCATCTTTCTCACCGAAATAAAAGGTAATTCCATCCACTTCCTGTTTAACAGCAACTTCACCCTCTAAACCTACAGAAATTCCTAAAAAATAATTCGGATGTTCCGTTTTAATCCCACCATAGATCTTTAAAAAAAAGTGCACATAATCTCCTTGCTCCAATCCCATTTCATCTATATACCATTTCGCTGCGTCTTCTGTTATTTGTAACCCCATTGGTACACCCCACTCAACTTTTTTCTTATATATTCTATTCTACTATAGCTTAACTCAAAAGAAGGACTATATGACTTGAATGATTTGAAAAAAACATGACAAATTTGCTAGCATCACAAAAATAAGACCAACTCTTTCATGAGCGGTCTTATTATTTATATTCATTATTTCTTAAAGCTTGGACTTAATTCACTCCATACATCGAATAGATTATCATCAAGATCATAAAACACAAAGTTATATCCTGGGTGTCCACGGTCTTCTATTTCGCCAACTTTTACTTCCATTGCTCTTAAGAATGAGTGGAATTCTTTTAATTGTTCTAACCCATCTACTTCAAAGGTTAATGCAAAATGCTCTTTTTTATTTATATCTTGGAAGCTTATTCTCTCTCCAGCTATGGACTTTACAAGAAAAAAGCTTTGGTTAGCAAAATCTAAAATAGCTTTATCCTCATCACGGTAATTTTCCTTTGCACCTAGGACCGTTTGATACCAGTCAGATGCTATTTTCGGATTCTTTACCGGAATATACGTCGTACCTACTCTTTTAATAAAATTACTCATCTTTATTCTCCCCCTAATATATCCACTTCTCTGAATAGTACCCTTTCATCAAGTGAAGCATTTTTTCTAATAAAACTAATCCTTCCACTTCGGCTGCCTTAGCCTTTCTTAATAATTCAATAGCAGTTTGTTTATGTACTATTGGCTTTCCACCGTCAGGAAATGGAAATAATGAACTTAATTCATGAAAAGCTTCAGCGGATATTAAGTAGTGTTTACATGCTTTTTTTGCTAGTTCTCGAACATTGCGTTCAACTACATTTCCCCCGTCCCATTTAGTACTTAACTCTTCTAGAAACTTCACTGCAAATTGTCTTGCATCAGCGATTACATCTAGATTATAAGCATTCCCCAATGGATCGACGTTACCTCTTTCAAATACTTGTATCCAAGCATCAAAACCTTCTAATCCCATTACAAAATTCTCATTAAATATATGATTCCATTCTCTACCTCGGGCATGATCTACAATCATTTCTAATGCCATCCGGAGCATCTC
The DNA here is from genome assembly GCF_047228935.1 of Ornithinibacillus jepli. NCBI lineage: Bacteria > Bacillati > Bacillota > Bacilli > Caryophanales > Bacillaceae > Ornithinibacillus > Ornithinibacillus jepli. The sequence goes on along the minus strand of NZ_JBFEGG010000001.1, from coordinate 511,374 downwards.
ATATTTAGAGTGTGCTAACTTTTCACTAATTGTTGTAATAAATAAAAACCCTTTTCTCTCTGTAAAATCCTCATATGCTATCGTTCCATCTTTGGAAGGATCTTTAGCGTAAAATTCTTGTTTCTCATCATCATAACCATAAATTAAACCAAATTCCGTTGTAAATAAATCATATGAGATTGCAGGTAGCCCCTTATCAATTGAATCTTGGATTAAACTGAATGTTTGTGCTAGCTTCTCTGGTGGTACAGGGGTCTCTGGTTCTGCAAGTGAACTTGTATATCCTAGATTACATAAATTTCTTCTTAATATATAGCCTCCTGGAAATGCGGTTGGACCTGCAGGATGAATTTTCTTTGGGTCTATATTCATTCGAAATGCATGTCCAGTTAGCCCCATAACATCCACTAAAGAAAGTTGATTACCTTCTAAGTAGCTTAAAGCCCCATAAATTGCCCCCGCTGCCGATGTTTTCGTTAATTTCCAATCTCTCTCTAGTAACTTCAAATAGCGATCCTCCGATTTATTAGAATTTAGGTGGAGTAGAAAGTATTTTCTTTCTATAGAGTCCATTTTCAGCACGTTTTAACGTGTATCCTCGAATAAAAATTCGTATCTGTTCTTTTCGAATCTTCCCTCTAGAACGGGATATCACATTATATATGTTTGCTGTTGAGGTATCAAAAAGTATTGCTAGTTCGCTAGGTGATATTGCTTCAAAAAAATAGGCCTCAAAAATTCTTTTCTCACGTTCATTTAAACAACGAATAAGTGTCTGAATACTATTTATCATTTCTAAGCGAATAATATGTTCCTCCGGTCCTTCTATTTTCGCTTTCTCAGAAGCTGAAAAGGAAAGGAATGATAATATTGCATCCAAATTTGTATAATCTATAGATTCTAATCCATTTACGCTTATCCCACTAACTGGTTGTTCATTTCGAAATGGACCGCCTCGGCGCATCTTCATATACGCTTCATTTCTTACTATTTGCCTTAGCCATGATTGAAACTTCTTCGCATCTAGTAAGGTACCTAGTTTTAAGAACGCTCGAATTAACGCATCTTGAACAATATCCTCCGCTAAATAGCCATCTTGTGTAACAGAATGCGCCCACCCATAGGCTTTTTGCCGATATTGTCTAACAAGTTCACTGAATGCATCCCGATCACCATCTCTAGCTCTTTCAACTAAAGTCTCAGTTGATTCGACCCGTTGTTTATAGTTAAGCTTTTCAACACCTTCTATGGAACCATTCATCTATGTCACTTCCTCTCACCTTTTACATAGATGCCAACTATGCACGATTTCTATCATTATAAGTGATAAAAATATATAAAAAGTTTTTTTAATAGCCGCGAATTGATTTACATTAACAGTATTCTCCATTCCAATTAAATATTTCTTTTCAATCTTACAGAAGTATATTCACCCGATTTTTCTTCATATTGATAATCAAATCCTTTTGCTTCATAAAACGGGATTGCTTTTTGGTTACCCTTTTGCACCGATACCCACTGTTCTTTTATACCCCACTCTTTTTGTTGCTCGGTAATTGCTCTTAATAATAAACTTCCCACACCTTCATTTCTTCTATTAGGATTTAAATACAAGACATATATTTCACCAGACGTATCATCGATCATTCCTCCGCCAGCTGCTCCTATAACTTCCCCACGATCAATTGCAACAAAATATCCTCCCCAGTCTTTTGAATCATGCATTACTTCTTGTAAAATTCTCTCAGGTTTATAAAATTCGTCAATAATGCTTTCTATGTAATGCTTCGAATAAAATTCACTATATGTAGCCCAGTTAGCATCAGTACACACCTTTACAATTCCATCTACGTGGGAAGGATTCGCCTTCTGTATCTGTATCATTGATATTTCTCCTTATTCTTCTTATAATAATTTCTCATAACAAACACACTCATGAACCCGTTTGAATTTTTGCTTTATTTGTTTTCTATCTTCACCTACATAATGGGCAAAGGTCTGAACTGGGTATAGCTCAGCAACATTACTTCTTATATGTCCATTTAGCTCTTTATTACCTTCTAGATATACATGTAAATAGGAATCAACCTGTTGAAACAAATTTTTCTCATACCAAGTATTGACCCCCTTATCGTCTCTAGTCCAAGCTTCTAATCGGTTAAGACTAAAATTTCTAGCTAACGCTTCACCTTTTGTTAGCAGCTTTGATGCAATTCCTTTTCTACGATAATCTGGATGAACAGCTATATGCCATATCATTCCACCTAGTCCTGTACCTCTGGAACAAACCGTCCTTTCCTGAACTTCATATTCGATATCTAATAGACCTACTATTTCTCCCCCCTCTACTGCTACTAATTCAATTGCAGGGTTTTCATATACTTCTTTCTCCTTTAATACATTGTCAAAATATGCCGTATCCAAGAAAGAAAGCACGCGACATCTTAACCAACCTTGTTCATCCGTTGGTTGATAATTTCTTATTTCCACTTAATAACCCCATTTCTAAATACAAACCATATATAGTAAAATAGTAGCAGAATTCAGATATTATTAAAATCTAAATTTATAAATACAAATATAAAGTATCGTTTTGTTCATTTTTTCACAATATCGTAACTACTGACTTATAACCAACTAATTGTTTAATGCTAAACTAAAAATATAGTTTACTACGTCTTTTCAAAGGAGATGTTATCCGTGTTAGCTAGTTTAATGATTGGTTCAAAGAGCAGTGCAAAATTATCTATTTCAGACGAATTAAGAGAATTATTAGACACTAACAGTACATCAAAAACTATCACCAAAGATTCCTTTTTATTTCACGAAGGTTTAGAGGCAAACGAAATATATATTATTAAAACTGGACTAGTTCAAGTCTCTAAACTAACAGCAGATGGGAAAGAATTAATTCTTCGTATTTGTAATCAAGATGATATCGTTGGAGAATTGTCTTTATTTAGTGATGATCCGAAATATTTACTAAGTGGAAAAGTACTATCATCAGGCGAGGTCCAAGTTATCAATAAAAACGAGTTAGAAAAAGCTTTAGTTTCGCATAGTAAATTGACTTTTGAGTATATGAGGTGGTCTAGCACTCAAATGCGAAAGTTCCAATCTAAAATAAGAGATTTATTGTTAAATGGAAAAAAAGGTGCTCTATATTCTACTTTAATTCGTTTGGCAAATAGCTACGGACTTGAGCAAGATGAAGGCACATTAATTGACGTTGCCTTAACGAATCAAGAACTAGCTAACTTCTGTGCAGCTACACGTGAGAGCGTAAATCGGTTACTCGTTAAACTTCGCCATTTGAATGTGATTTCTATTGATAAGTCCGGAAGAATTTCTATTAAAGATATCAACTATTTAAAATCCGAAATAGGATGCGAGAACTGTCCTCTTGAGATATGTAATATTAATTAGATATAGATACATTTCTATCTATAATAGAGTTTAAAAGTCTACCAAATTGGTGGACTTATTTTTGTTTTAGCTAATCACCTTCTCCCTTCCCGTAACTTCAATTTACCATTTGCATTTTTTGCCAATTACTCTTAGTATTGAATTAAGGTGAGTTTTCAATAAATTCTAATTCTACATAAAAATAGGACAATATCATCTGTTAATTGGCATTTAAAGGGGTAATCAATATGATTAAATCAATGATAATTCACGAATTTAAAATGATGATTAAAAACAAAAAGAACATTTTATTTATTATTGCACTGGTAAGTCTTATTTTAAGTTATGCAATTTTAGTCCTTCCGAAACTAGAAACAGCAGATTCCTTTGATCCAGAGGAAATGGAAGTAGAGGTAAAAAACTTAGAAGTTTTTACTCAAGGAATGATTAACAGAGGCGGTACTGGGTATGGTGGCATGACAGGTGCCCCTTATGCGAATAACACATACTCCTTAAAGGTGCAGTCGAGAATGCTTCAAGCCTTTGAAGACAAGAACTTTTACCGTTTTATCCAATTGCGGATGAAAGGCTTTGACTATGATGTACAGAGTGAAAGTAGAGATTGGTTGTTAATTGCCAATGCTCCTTTTCCCGATTTAGATCATAATCGTAATGCAAGCATAAAAAACCTTCGATATCAAGGTTTATTAGATGCTAATATCCCAATTACATATGAAATGATTGAACAAAAGACAGCTTTACAAACGGTTACTAATTTTCTATTAGGAACGACCGCGTTTATGGTGTTATTTTGCGCCATCTATTTTAGTAGTGACATCATTTCGAAGGATAAACAGCATAGAAGTCTCTTGCAAGGTATTCCGATAGGCTGGTATCGTCTAATCAATATAAAATCAATAGTAGCATTTAGTTACACCTTATTAGTTTTACTAGGACTGGCACTTTTAGCAATCATAATTATCTCCATTCAAAGTGGTTTTGGTTCCTTTAAACTCTCCGTGCCAATTACACTACCTAGCTCTCAACCCGACGATTATTTCGGATATAGATTTGCCGAATTCGATACGATTTCCATTGGTAAATTTCTATTATTAGCCTGTGGAATTATACCAATACTTAGCTATCTGTTTATCCGCTTAAACGCTATATTAAGCTTATTATTTAAAAACTCTTGGATTGTTCTGATGATTAGTTCAGTCATTTTATTTTCTGAGAGAATCTATTACTCTAGGACATTAACAGAGCTTTTCGGTATTAACGTTAGCAATCTACCGCAGACATATTTTGACTTTGGTAGAGTTATTTCAGGCGAAAAGTATTATTTGGTTAATGTAGAGGCAATTACGTATAGTAAAGCTTTCATTGTTTTACTTTGTACGATTTTAGTAATAGAACTTGCCCTTTTTATTGTATCTCGTATAGTTAGCAAACGTCGCTTTTACCGAAAAGCGGCATGATGTCAATAGACAGAAAGGAAAGTCGATATGTTTTGGAAGTATACACTTTTTGAAACGAAAATTTTATTAAATAACCGAAAAAGTTGGTTTATCGCTATATTCCTTCTTATCTTTTTCACCTTGTTTTTTATGTATTACAGCCAAGAGGAGCCACTCTCTTTAGCTGACCAAAAAAGAAGTGAATATAACATGTCAGCTGCCGCTTTCGAATATCTTGATCTTTTCCGTCACGATTTACCAGAGGTTGCAGAAGTATACGATTACTATACTCAAGCCCATTCCTTAATAGGGATGCAGACTTGGTATATTGGAAAAGGAAAAGATGGTGACCAGTATATTGAAAATGGACTGGAAATAAATCGATTACGACTAATCATACATGAACTAGGCAATGAGGGAATACCTGATCATTTAATCGTTCCTAAAGAAGACATCTTAAAAGAGGATGCATTATTGCGTTATATTAAAGAAAATAATCTACCAATTGAATCAGATTCATATGCGACAAATCATTATTTTACTAATGTTCTTGCTATGGTTTCAGGATTATTGTTCCTTGTCATTGTGTTAATAAGTGGAAATGAAATGTTACTTTATGAAAGAAGACATCTTTCCGTTATGAGGGGCTTTCCAATTTCATTCATGAGTAAAATAACAAGTAAAGTATTAATCCAGTTTCTTCACATTTCTGCTTTTCTACTACTTGGGTTTTATATCGGTAGTATTTATGTAGCGAATAAGTTTGATGCGGGTGAATTCTCCTTTCCTATTTTAGTGTATCAGAATGAAAATTATATTGCTGTTTCAACAGGACAGTACTTGCTTTATATCTTTTTAGGATTGGCACTTGCAACTATATTAATATTATTTTTATCTATTTTATTAAATATGTTATTCAAAAATGCGTTCGCTAGTATTCTAATTGGTTTAGGTATTTTTATAATCCCCGACATTACAATGGCTGCTGGATTTAAGGCAACTTTTTTACATCCAATCAAGTATATAGATATAAATAAAGTTCTTACCGGTGAGCTTGCGACACAGTTGGGAAATAGTTCTATTGATTACTGGAATGCAATGGCAACATTAGGGATAATTACAGTCATTTTAGTTGGCATCATTTATGGGATAAATAAGTTTCATTATCATAAAGTACCTAAAGAAGTTCCGTTAGAAAAAGCTTTTTAATCATTTAGAAGATAGGACCATTAATAATCTTATAGAAAAGAGGATTGTTATGCTAAAACTAGAAAATGTATCTGTTAAATATAAAGATAAAATCGTTCTAGATAACCTTTCATTCGAGGCAAAAAGTGGTGAAATTATTGGATTGGTTGCCCCAAATGGAACTGGGAAAACAACTTTATTCAACGTTATAGCGAATTTTTTAAAGCCGAATAAAGGTAGTGTTACAATTAACGGAAATCTCAAGTATAAGTCAGAAAGAAAAGAAATATCGATTCATAAACAACTTGCTACATTTCCTGACCAAGGTGATTTATTTGAAGAATTGACTGGCGTAGACCATATGAAGCTTTATGCGAACATGTGGAAAGGTACTACGAAGCATGTAAAAGAAATTTATGAACAATTACAGATGGAAGATTATGTGAAAAAGAAGGTTAAAACATACTCTCTTGGGATGAGACAAAGATTATGTTTTGCTATGATTGCCGCCGCGGACACGCCAATCATGCTGATGGACGAAGTAATGAACGGACTGGATGTAGCCAATGTTTCCCTTATTTCCAAGAGATTAATGCAAATGAAACAAAAAGGAAAACTTATATTCGTAGCTTCCCATCTGCTTTCCAATCTGGATTTATATGCTGATCGTGTCTTGTATTTAAAAGGTGGGGATATCATTCATCAGCAAGCATTAAATGAATCTACAGATGAATATTTGAAACTAGAGATAACTCCAGAGCAATATGAGAAATTAGTATATACATTACCTGAAGGGCATCTTTTTATTGCGAATCACCTTTGCTGTATCCCTATAAAAGATATGAGCAGTGATGAACAAAAAGAATGGGTTGTTAGACTGTCTGCATATAAGGACAAGGAGCTTAGCATTGGACCACTAGGAACGGCTGAATACTATGAAAAATATTACCACGAATTTTAAAGATTACTAGGAGGGAAATAAAATGAAACGGAGCCTGTTCCTCATGTTTATCACTTGCCTATTCGTTTTAATCGGCTGCAGTAACGAACCCTCGAAAAAGGTATTACGATATCAAGAAAACAATGAAATCATCGGAAAGGAAAGAGATGAAATTATTGGAGAATATAGTGATACCATTTACGAATCTATTGACCGTAGTAATTCGAAAGCAACTGAAATGATGATTGGTCCTATCAAGGGAACTGGAGAAGATATCACGCCACCAGAAGGTAGATATACGATAACTTCTGTTCCAGCATCGGATGGGTTTCCACAATCTGGTCGGGTGCTCGTCTACGATGAAGATGGGGTACTTTTAATAGATGAATTAATCGATTACTCATTTGGTGTAGGTAGTGTTACTGTAAACTTAAATGGGACTCACACCGTTCATGTTGATGGGTTAGATGAAGTTCTTTTCACTCCTGTAACGACACAAATTTCAAACGAGCTTTCCGCAGGCATTTGGGAAGTTGGGCAAGATATAGAACCAGGAGATTATTATGTGTATGCTGCATCGGATTTTGCTTTCGGGGATTTACATATTTTCGAGGAAGGAGAATCACCGAAAGTTTTCGAATTTCTTAACACTTCACCAGAATCAAAAATTGAACTTCAATTAAAAGAGGGGCAGAAATTAAGGGTTAGTGGATTATCACTACTTCATTTTGAGCCTAAATCATAATAGGGAAAAAAATAATCCTCATTCACATGTAAGTGAAATGGGATTATTTTTTTGTTGAAATTTTATCGTCTATGATTATTGTACGACTAAAGTTGCAGCCATCTCGGCATGACCTGTACCACACATGATATTACAATATATTTTATATTCCCCAGGTTTCGTTGGTGTAAATGTTGCTTCCCCATCACCCTGGATTTCAATATCGAATTCGTCAATTGAAATTCCATGATGTCCTTCTTCATTTGTAAGCGTAACTTTTACTTCTTCACCTGCTTTTACAGTAAATACATCTTGACCAAGATCAAAGTTTGTTGCTACTAGATTTACTTCATTATTTGGATCAGGTGCAGGAGCTTGTTCACTTTCGCTTGTATCAGATGATGTATCTGCTTCTTTTGAATCTGACTCCTCCCCACCACACGCTGCTAAAACTAAAATGATAGAAAAAAGTAATGCTGATAATAAACCTTTTTTCATCCTATATTCCTCCTAAAAGCAATTCTATTTACACATTTATCTTATCGGAATAAACCATTATTTAGCTGTGACATTTGTCACAAAATGAAGACAAGATTTTTGTCTAGGTTATTATAAGTCAAGATAAACATTCATTTCCCTTTCTACATAGATATAACATTATCATTTTACTAATTGCTCTCCTTTGTTTGGTGGTTTTCACACGTATGCTATAAAAATCGAGAGTATATATTGTCAAAAAACATTTGGATTATATTCATGAAAAATGTTTTCCTACCGTGTACAATAAAGAGAGTTCGTTTTTTTAATAGATTGGAGAATTTTGAGATGAAAAAAACTTATATTTATATAGCATCTATTCTTGTAGTAGTGATTGCTGTTATATTGTTAATTATGAACATCGTAAAAGACGATGAATCTTCTTCTGATTCACCTGATTTATCTAGTTTGGTAGAGTCAAAACCTTTACCGATACCACCAATCCTAGAAGACTTAAATCCAGATCCAAATAAAGCTGAATTCCATTTAACCGCACAACAGGGAACTACGGAGATTCTAGATGGAATTCAATCAGAAACATTAGGGTATAACGGGAGCTTTTTAGGACCTGTCATTAAAGTACACGAAGGTGAACGTGTAAAAGTGAAGATGAAGAATGATTTAGAGGATGCCACAACCCTTCATTGGCATGGACTTTTAGTAGATGGGGAGAATGATGGCGGACCACATTCTGGAATTAAGCCTGGAGAGACTTGGGAACCGGAATTTACCATTGAACAACCGGCAGCAACACTCTGGTATCATCCTCATATGATGAATGCAACAGCAAAACAAGTTTATGAAGGTCTTACTGGTTTATTTATTATTGAAGATGAAGTGTCTGATCGTTTAGCAATACCTAAGGATTATGGTATTAATGATTTCCCATTAATTATTCAGGATAAAAAATTAGACGAAACTGGTAATATACAATACAACCCTGAAATGAATGATATGATGATGGGATTATATGGGAATGCTTATTTCGTGAATGGGGCTATTTCACCATATTTGGAAGTACCTAGAGGAATGGTTCGTTTACGTCTACTAAACGGATCTAATGGTAGAACTTATCAACTGGAGTTAAATAACGGACAAGAGTTTTTTCAAATTGCAAGTGATGGTGGCTTTTTAGAGAAACCAGTAGAAATGACCTCGATTAGTTTAAGCCCTGCAGAACGAGCGGAAATATTAGTAGATTTTTCAAAATTCGAGCCTGGCGAAGTAATAAAACTTGTTGATACGATTTCTGAATTAGGAAAAACGATTTCTAAAGATAATGTGTCATTTATGGAGTTTGTTGTGTCAGATACGGAATCAAAGATTTATCCAATCCCGGAACAACTAACACAGATTGAAACGATTAACCCAGATAGTGCAACCGTTACTAGGGAAATGGTAATGGCAGGAGTAGGCTCTACCCTAACTATTAATGGAAAATCGATGGATATGGGTACCATTGATGAAGTCGTAACATTAAATGATACTGAAATCTGGGAGGTAAGTAATCAGCGGACAGGTATTCAAGGCGGTATGCCACATCCATTCCACTTACACGGTGTCCAATTCCAAGTTATTGATCGTGACGGAAACCCACCGCCCGAAAACGAAACCGGCTGGAAGGATACAATCTTAGTACAACCAGGTGAAACCGTACGAATTATTACTACCTTCAAACATAAAGGGCTATTTATGTATCATTGCCATATATTAGAACATGAAGACGCGGGAATGATGGGCCAATACGAGGTTCGATAGATTGTCACTTCCCATGTCTTGTAGAATAAGAAAGTCTCTAGGGAAATTTCCCCTGAGACTTCATTTATTTTCCAAGCTTTCTTAATACTATTCTTTCGATCAACTGCCAAGGTATAAATTTCTTAACTAACCATAACGATTTAGCACCCTTTCCAACTTGATAACGAAACTTTGGTCGCTTTAATCCACATATTCCGAACTAATTTCGCTACCAAGATTGGGTCACCAGCATTTTTGTATGATTGTCTTGCTAAGTGTAATGTATTTGCCTTTACTCTTTCATCTTCTCGAATATTTGCTTCTATTTCTAAACCTTTTTCCCAAATTCCTGTTTTAAAAGACGCGGGCTCTACAAGTGACACATAGATGTTTTCTGGTAGAAGCTCCAACCTTAAGCTCTCACTATAACCTTCTAAAGCAAACTTTGAAGAACAATACGGCCCTAGACCAGGAAATCCAAAATATCCACTTACACTACTTAAATTAATTATTTGTCCATTTATTGATTTCCTTAATAAAGGTAAGAAATAGAAAGTAGTCTGAATAACTCCTAATATATTTGTATTGTATTGATTCTGCCAATCTTCTATTGATAAATCAGTTGTGAAACCGCCTTGTGAGTACCCTGCATTATTAATAAGTACATCTAAATGTCCAAATTGACTTAGTACCCACTCACTTGCTTTCATTATTTCTTCCTCATTGGTAACATCCATCTGAACGTTTTTTAATTGGCAATGTAACTGTAACTCTCGAGCTATATCAACTAATTCCTTTTGATTCGATTGGTTTCTCATTGAAGCTACTACAAAGTATCCTGCTTTAAGCAATTCTAAAGTTATTAACTTACCAAACCCACCATTTGCACCTGTTACCAACGCTACTTTCATTACATTTCTCCTTAATCAAACTCGAAATCTATTGTACCTCTTTTAACTTTTCATAAATCAATAGGGTTTCTTACTACTAACACATCTTAAAGCTTCTTCTACTTTTTTCGTTTATTAATCCTTTCAATCTTTATTCGTAAAGCTTCCACTTCTTGATCTGACGCTTCCTACTTTTTGAAATCCATTGATAGTAAAAATAATTAGGGACAAGCATGATGATACTCAATATAAGCATTTCACCAATGAAATGATATTGGTCCGAAATGAATTGTTGTTTTCTATTCATCACAGTTCCCTTTTGTTTTTACCAATTTACAGTAATTCACCATGAAAATATTAATTTACATTAAAATGGTCAATTTCATCATTTAAAGAACTAGCCCACCATAATTCTTTTTTCCCATTTACATGATTATAGATCAATTCCCTTAGAGGATATGGCTGTAAATTATATATATTCAGTTCATTTATCGTTATCCAGAAAAATTCGATATGGTCTTCTTTTGATTGAGGATTTTCGTCAACAGGTACCTCTTCCATTTCAACGAGAAACAATTGATTTATTTCACAGTTCATATGACCTTTTTTCAACCATTTATGTTCCACCAGACCGAGGAATTTTTTTACTGTACATCTAAGACCCAATTCTTCTACAATCTCTCTTTCCAAAGCATCCTTTGCACTTTCCCCGAATTCAATATGCCCTCCAGGTAAAAAGGTATTCTGATACCCTTTTGCTCTAGCAACTAGTAATTTATTACCCTTAATCATTATTCCACGAGCCAAATGGTGAAAACGATTATCCATCATAAACCTCCCTTTAATTAACATCCCCTAAATAAACAGGAATCGCTTTTCCTTTGCTATAACCTATTAAATACTCTCTCATAGTTTGTGGATAAAGCCTATATTCTAATAAATCTGTTAACTCCAACCATTCTACATCAATTTGACCTTCATCTGGAATAGTCCCGTTTCCTACACTACTTCCAGGCTTAATCTTGCATAAAAACATATACTCAATTTGGTGCATTTCTCCATCAAACTCATGATGTTCATGATTTTTACCTATATACTCTCTAATAAATAAAAGATTACCAACTTCAACATTTGCATTAATTTCTTCTATACACTCTCTTCTTACAGCTTCATGGAGATTTTCTCCATGCTCTTGTCCACCACCAGGTAAAATATAGTAATCTCCTTCTTTATCCCGTTTTTTAATGGCTAAAAGTCTACAGTTCTCGATAATAATAGCCTTAGCAGAATTTCTTATTCCCATATCCTTCACAACCTTCTATCTTTAATAAAAATAATAAAATCGTACAGTAAACAATTTTCTGTACGATAATCTCATGTAATTATTAATCTAAGTTTTATTAGGGATTTGCCCTTATATAGTTTGGCTATTTACCATTCAATCGTTTTACTAATGAGCGCTTCCAACTCTCTGCGAGCAACTCACAAGCTACTAACTTTTCCGTAAGTATTAAATCATCCTTATTCACATACATCACTTCATTACAACGTGCAATGGTCCACTCTGGATAAGGACGTTCGAGTAATGTTAGTTCCTCCCCTCCCTCAACAAAACCTTCTTTCAAGACACGAAAATACCAACCAGTTCTACCTGTATCCTGGATTTGCATTGCCAAATCAATTGTTCGATGACGACGCCCAGGTTTCCAGCATGGTTTTCTTGGTTGTGAAACTTGAAGGATAGAATCACCAAATGAATAGGTATCCCCAATACAAACAGAATGTTCATCGATTAACGCTACGGCTAGGTTCTCCCCCATACCACCTATATCAATACCTTTTATATTACGTTCACATTGCCAATAATCATAATGACTCACAGGATAAGCAAATACCGCTTTTTCAGGTCCACCGTGATTTTTCTTATCTGCTACTTCGTCACCTTTCAAACCGGACTTACTAAGCCAAACTTCCATTTCAGTGTTCTCTTTAAACATGCCACTTTCCCATTGTTTATCTAAAGGATTGGTAGCATGAGGATTTCCAACCTGCTTTACCTTGCCTACTAATAATGTTTGAACGTATGGTGTTTTCATTATGTAACTCCTTATCTATCATAAAAATTGATTATTGAATAGGATATTCAACAATAGTGGACTCAGTAACAATACGATTGCAATTATTACAAGTGTATTGGAAATAACTTTAGGAAGTTTCTTTATACCCTTCCCCTTATACCATCCTGAGAATTGAAGCTTATTCCTATATAACACAAAATATAAAATAAGAATTCCAATCGACCCTAATAGCGTATATTTAGTTGGGATATCAAAACGTGCATATATCCAAAAAGTGACAAAAGAGCACACGATTCCGAATAAAGCTAGCAAAGCCAAAATACGGAAAAGTTCAAGTATGGTTCTCATGCTAAACTCCCTCTTTCTATAATAAAACATATTCTACCACTATATTAACATAAAATTTTAAATTATTTAGCTGTTTTAGCCTTTAAAACTCACCTTTATCCATAGTTGGGTAGAAATTAATTTATATTCTAACTTGACCGAGTTTTCTGATAGTGGTAATTTTTATTTATCGTTATTTTAATTGAATTACAAGGATGATGAAGAATGCGCATAGGAATATCATTTATCGGACTAATAATCTGTATCTTGTTGTTAGCAGCAGTTCCTCTATCAATCACCATCTCAGATGGAAATTTATCCATTCAGTTTCAAACCATAGTAGATTTAATCTTTAATTATTTTAGTAGTCTACTTAATGGAGACGCATTTACCTATCAACTAGGAAGAAGTGGTAGTTATAATATGCTCCAAGATGTGCCAAGTTACTTTATAACATCCCTACAATATTTAGAGATTGCGACATTTTTAACAGTGTGTCTCGGATTAATTATTTCTAGTTGGTATAGTAAATCAAAAAAAGAATGGTTAAAAGATATCATTGGGTTCCTTGGTACAATTCCTGATTTTATTCTAGTATTATTTCTTCAATTAGGGGTAGTGTTCATCTTTCAAACATTTGGCTTTCAAGTAGCAAGAGTAGCATCCCGCTCAGCTGAAGAAAATGCATTTTTACTTCCGTTAATTACATTAACCATCATTCCGACTATCTATTTAATACGAACACTTTCAGAGCGTACATATGATGTCTTAACCGAGGACTATATCTTATCTGCTAAGGCCAAAGGATTACAAAAGCACTATATTTATATAAACCATGTAATCCGTAATATTCTCCCTTTTTTAAAAGCTGATTTACACAAAGTGTTGGCGATTATGATGAGTAATCTATTTATCGTGGAGTATCTATTTAATATTAGAGGAATTACCGCGTTCATTTTTGGAGGATTCATGTATAACTACAACGTAATGGTAAATACATTATTTATTCTAGTGTTCCTCTATTTAATTATCTACTGGTCCATTCGGATATTAATATATTTTCTAGAAAGGGTGTTCGCCCGTGACTAATTGGAGATTATGGGTTGGAGGGGTTTCTACTAGTTTTATTATATGTATTGCACTTTTTGGATCATTTTTTGCCCCTTATGAAAAAGATTACGTAGAGCCTTCTGGGTATTACTATAATGGTCCAGATGATTTCGGTATGCACGCTTCTCCCTATCCACCTTCAAAAGAACATCTACTAGGAACAGATGAATGGGGATATGATATTTTAACTCTACTCCTTTATGGAGCAAAATATACAATCTTTGTTGGAATTGGTGTAGCTCTCCTTCGCATTTTTATCGGAGGATCTTTAGGAATCTGGTTTGGGCTATCAGGTAAAAATCAAAAAGAAGCAAATTCTTTCTTTGGATTACTCGGTAGTATCCCTGCTTTTTTAATTTTATATTTTTTACTAGTAGGGATAACTATAAACTCTCCTCTGTCTGTAATAGAACTAGTGATTTTGCAATCATTACTAATGACACTTGTCGGTATCCCAGGTGTTTATGCAGCAGTTTTTAGTAAAACTAATGAGTTAAGAGGAGAATTATTTATTACCGCAACTAGGGCATTAGGTGCTGGAAAACTTCGAATTATGGGAAAGCATATTTTTCCACATTTAAAAGGAACATTACTAGCAATGTTTATAAAAGAAATCATTCTAGTGCTTACTCTTATTGGACAACTAGGTATTTTTAACTTATTTTTAGGCGGTACAATTTTAAGACTAGGCGGACCACCTGTTTACATTTCAATAAGTAGAGATTGGTCTGGGTTAATTGGCCAATGGCGATCTTTCGTCTATAACTATCAGTGGATTCTTTTTTATCCATTACTTGCTTTTATTCTTGTATTATTTTCTTTTTATATTTTGTCTCGCGGAATTGAACTAAAACAAAAAGCTACCTTACAAAAGTATCCACATATTTAAGAAATAGCCTAGTTGCTCATTCACTAGGCTATTTTTTTAACCTTTGTTCTTGAATAGTTCAGGAATATGTTTAAGTGATAAAAAGGTTCTTAACTCACCATCTACAATAGGGAAGTCATCTGATTTTATCCACTTATACTCAAAAATCAGGCCAGCATCTTTATCTTCTCCACTTACTTTATGAGTCCAGTTGCTAGCAGTAGTAGGTGGAACCGATAAAAGAAAATCATGCCTTTCTACCATACGTTTAATAAACGGTTTATAATATCGAATAACACCGATTTTTCTAATAAGTGTAAAATCTGTTAATCCTGTTTCCTCCTTTATTTCTCGGTAAAGTGCCTCCATTAACTGTTCATGATCTTCTACGCCACCACCTGGAACTCGAAGGTATGGATAATTAATAGTTGATGGAAATGACAATGTTAGTAATTCATTTTCCCCTTCACTATTTTCACGTACAATATATCCCATTACAGAAGTTTTTCTATTTTTGCTTGCCCACCTTATTGCATTAGCAGTTAAGTTGGTAATTAGTTCTGCTTTTAATTGCTGGTACATACATACTTCCGTACTACTTTGTAAGATTTCTAATTTAAGATTCTTATATTTTTCCGCTTCTTTTTTAAACTCAATTAAATAATCTCGAAATACTAAATGTTGCGATATTTCTTTTGCACCAGCTTGATAAATATGTACATGATGTGTTCTTTTAGAATGAGATTCTTTCTGAAAATATCTTCTACCGCTTATTCCATTTTCTCCGCGTGGAAGATAACCGAATTTCATCATTATTTTATTAAAAGAATCTACATTTCCTATATCCTGTACTTCTACTAATATATCTATAATTGGCTTTGCAACCATACCAGGAATCGAAGTACTACCGATATGATAAATATGTAAAAGTTCTTTACCAAATATCTCCTTGAGCTTTTTAGCCTCAAACTCATATTCAATTATCCAATTGGGATTATAGGGTACCAACTCTAGTTTTCTAATAGCTTACCCCCCTTTTTTTTGAAAAATCTATCATTTAATAGTATAGTTTAAATCAATTAATCCGGGAAGTTACATGGGCAAATTAAAAGAAGAATCCATGATGGATTCTTCTAACCTACAACTTAGTTATTTCATTTTATTAATATTGGCTTGTACTGCTTTAATTATTGCTGATCGGAATCCATATTCTTCTAATGTTGCAACTGATTCAATAGTGGTGCCACCTGGTGAGCAGACATCATCCTTCAGTTTACCAGGATGCTCCCCGGTCTCTAATACCATCTTCGCCGAACCAATCAGAGCTTGTGCAGCAATGCGATATGCCTTATCTCTTGGCATACCATTTACAACTGCTGCATCAGCTAATGCCTCAATAAACATATAGCCAAACGCTGGCGATGATCCACCAACAGCACTTGCTGTGTCCATTAATTTCTCATCGATAATTTCTGCCTTTCCAAAGCTTTCAAACAACTTTTTTACCTCGTCTTGTTCCTCAGGTGTAACAAGCTCATTAAAACTAATAGTAGTCAACCCCTCTCCAACAAGGACAGGTGTGTTAGGCATTGCTTTTACCATCTTTACTTTTTTATTAAATCGTTCTTCGTTTTGTAAAATGGTTTGTCCAGCTGCAATTAAAATGATAATGGTATCCTTTTTCACGACATCTTTTATTTCTTCTATTATAAAAGGATATTTGTCAGGTGTTACGGAAAGAAAGACGATATCACATCTATCTGCCACTTCTTTATTATCCTCAGCAATATTAATTCCATATGTCACTTTTAGATCAAGTAATTTAGGCATTGTTCGATTGGAAGCATAAATGTTTTCAGGTGATGCAAACTCTGAGGTCAGGATACCACCGATAATTGCTTCTGCCATATTCCCACTACCAATAAAACCTATTTTTCGTTTCACGTAAAAAATCCTTTCCACTGTTGTCGTAAGAGTTCATTTTAGTATATTGATAGCTTTCTGGCAAACCATTTATTTATAGATTCCTTCAAAAAAATATCAATAGTTAATTGTATATAGTGTTTAATTTGAAACAAAATATAATGAAACATAATCCAATCGATAAAACTGGAGGATAAATAGATGGATAATAAACAAATATGGAATGAAATCTATGATAAAAGCGAGGAACTAAATTCTTCCCTGATTTCCTATTGGATAGAATATTCGAATATAGACTCCTGGCAATTCTGGTTTGTTTTAGGTTTATTGATAATTCCATTAATAATATTGTATTTAGCTATAGATCGTACAAAGATATTTGAAATACTTTTCTTTGGATTCTCCATACATATGTTATGGACTTACATTGACACATTGTTAGGTTCTACAACGCTATTCGTCCACAAATATTTCCTTATTCCTTTGTTGCCATTTGCTTTAAGTTTAACCTCTTCAGTTCTTCCTGTTGGTTTTATGCTTGTATATCAATATTGTTTAAATCACAATAAAAACATTTACTTTTATACTATCCTTCTTAGCGCTTTATTTTCGTTCGGATTTTTATCGTTGGAGAAGTTATTAGGGTTAGTAGACTTGAATGGTGGCATGAATGAATTTTATGTGTTTCTTATAGACCTAGTAATTGTATTTTTATCTTATTGGCTAACATCGATTATAAAGAAATTTGCTAAGTATTAAAATGCTTCAATCATTATTAAACCAACTAGATGCTATTGATTTAGTCTATTGCAGTTTAGATGAAGAAAAATACTTCTAATAGCAAAAAACACAAAATATAGAAAAAGCAAAAGCCCTTGATTATTCAAGGATTTTCTTATTGATTCTTGATTGGGCTCGAACCTACGATCTCCACCCAGTCAAGGTAGCCTTGCCAATATTTTCATTATTTTCTTAGGATATTTCAATATTTAAAAGGGAACTCTACGCTTTGAGAAAGGGATGATAAAGGAATGACTCTCAAAATACAAAGGTTATTTAACATTGCTATGGTATTAATAACTTGGTTAACACTTCCAATGTTTGGGTTACGAAACTTAAAACGTTTTCTTCCAAGTACCGTCCTTGTAATTCTATTTGAAATAGTAAACGCCCTGTATGGTAAAAAGCAAAAGTGGTGGGTATTTTATAATAAACCTAATTCCTTCTTGTTTGGAGAAGCACCTTATTACTTAGGGCCATTTTTAGGAATCTCCTTGTGGTCATTAAGATGGACCTATGGAAGCTTCAAATGGTTTATTATACTAAATGGCATTATACATATATTGTTTGCCTATCCTATTACATTTTTGTCTAAAAAAATAAAATATTATACTTTAGCTCGAATTAATAACATTCAATTTTTCCTATACTTCTTTTCTAAAGCCTTTTTATTATACGGGTTTCAACATCTATTTGAACAAATAAGACACAAAAAAAACTAACAATGCAATTAAACAGGTTCATAGTAATTACTATATTTAAAAGCACTCTGCTTATTTTTAAGGCAGGTGTTTTTTGTTATGCTAAGAAGGTTTTAAAATTAATTCAGTCGATTTAAAAATGTAATTTTTTAACAGAATAATCTTTCCTTATTTATAGAAACTATTACTGTTCTTAATACAGTTTTAGTATTTAAAATAAAAGAAAGATGGTGTGTTTTTATGAATAAACGTGGTGGAGCGATGACTTCATTACTTACTGCAGGCGCAGTTGGTGCAATAGCATATGGTGTTAGAAAAGGAATGCAAAACGGAACATTTCAACGCTGGCAACAAACCATTACGAACGCTATGAATAGTCCTCAAGCTCAGCAATTAACACAACCCTTAAGTAACATGGCGAACAACCAAGGAATTCAACAAATGGCTACTAACTTACAAAATGGATCAAATGCCAATCAACAGCAACAACAAGCGTCTCGATAATTCTTTAGGGCTATATAAATAACGATATTTGGTCAATAATTTTAGTGATCAGTTTGTTCTAAGCTTACATTCAAATTATCAAGTGTAAATAAAAAGCCCTTGTTATCAAGGGCTTTTTGAGTGATTCCGATTGGGCTCGAACCAACGACCTCCACCCTGTCAAGGTGTAGGAGTAGGGGAAATCAAGATTATTAATAGGTTATAAACCCATATTTAACAATAATACATTTAGTTATTTATGAACCATTGCGAAATAACTAAAACCAAATTATTTCCCTGCAAGATGTCGGCAGTTTGTCGGCAAGGTATTCTCTAGAATAATACAACTATAAATCCATACCCAAACACACCAGCTACACCTTGCTCTGCAAAAGTTTTAATATAATTTCCTTAAATAGTAAATAGAGCACTAAAGGAATTAACAGGAGCTTGGACAAGGAAAAATATAGAGAGAATGACTGATTAACTGGTAGAGTATATATCAGCCATCCCAATCCTTATAGGAGTAACAATTCCAGTATATAAAATGAGTAAGGAAATGAATCTAACTGAAGAACTAAAAAAGAAATCTCACAGATATTTTCAAGACTTTATTATGAGAGCTGAGGAAGAAACATTAAATTACTTAGCGAAAAACGTCTTTAAACCAAAGGATTGATAACAATGAATAGTCTAGTTATGAAATACATTGCTTACCCTCTTGTAGTAACAGTATTTAAAATTAAGTCTTCTTATTGATTAAATTGACCAAAAAAGAAGCTCCTTTAATTTGAGGAGCTTTAATCAATTTGCATAAATTAAGTATAAACAATCTACCCAGAATAGTAGATTGTTTTTACTATTTATTCTTGATGACTAGATTCCTTAATAATAATACTTGGTTCGTAATCACTAATTATTTCCAATACACCATCTGCAACCGGGTACAAGTGATGTTCTAGATTTATCGAGTCATCAGCAAAACCTGATTTTTTAACAAAATCTATGAAATCAGAATTTATCATTTTATAAAACTCAAGATTGTTATTTGAGATCATTTTAGATTTTTTTTGTGCCTCCAACATTAGATCTACAAGAGAACTTGATTGTAAAATTTCATTCGAATAGCGATAAGCCCAAACATAATCTCCAATAATTTGTGATGAACCGTCATATACAATCTCTATCTTTGTATTAACTTCATCAAGTAGTGATATCATTAAACCATTACTTGCAAGGGTTATATTGTGTTCATATATTCTTCCTTTTAAGATTTGATTTTTGGGTCTCCAAACTTTTAATTCCGGCTTTGCCATTTATTCCACCTCTATTGGTTTAAACGATTGTATAGGAATTGGTCCATCATAATACCTGATTTTGTCAATGTAATATTGACCTCTGATATTATACTGTAAGGACCAAGGATTGCCGTTAGTACCTGTAGAACGATATAAAGTTACAGTACCTTCTGAAGTATCCTTTAAATTGCTATTACCTGATCTCACAGTACCAGGCATTGCATCAAAGTGAGATTTAGCTTTAGAATAACCTCCAGTGTTTGAATAGTTTACATATCTTCCATTTGTATTATTTTTTGTTGCTTGAGATCTAATTACACCCCATTGTTGATTAGGACCACATTGTATAGTTACCCCTGAATCCTTTTCAGTAACATTTAAAGTCACAGGATTAGTTTTAACACCCATTATTTCTGGACCTACTCCCCATTTGCAACTCGGAGGAGCCGCCGAAGCAGGGTTTGCATTCATCCCAATAAACATTAGTGTCATTATTAAGAATACAGCTAAAGTTTTCAATGCTTTACTACATACAGATTTGATCATAATATTCTCCTCTCAATTTATTTAGTTAAATATTAGTTTTTTCTACTCCACTTTCATTTTATAACTAATAATTCTATATCTTACAAAAATATCCTGCTATTTATTCTTGGGAAAGTTCGAATAAAAAAGAGCTACTAACCCCCAAAAAAACTTTCCTAATTTCCTAACATAAAAAAACCTTCATAAAATGAAGGTTAATCAATTTGCAAATCAATAATATCATGCAGTTTAATTCTGGTACCGTCACAAAGTAGGATATGTTTATCCAGTACATCAACCGTATCGAGTTTTGACCTAACACTCTTGTAATCATGATTTTTGTAGTATTTAATAATCACCGTTAAATCATTATGAATAGCAAGCTGCAGCTTCACGTTAATCTCTTCTATCTGTTGCTCATCAAGTATAGGCTTCTTTTTATAATCTTGCTGCTTCCACATCTGATTCAAGGTAACATCATTGCTGTCCATTTGATACTACCACAATCATTTACGTTCATATTATGCACCTACCTTCTTGTTGATTGGTCCAGCTGAAAGGATATTCTCAAATCCAAAATTTCGTACTTTTTTACGCCAATAGCAAAGAGCCACAATAGAATTATCATCCATGCTAATAACACGAATGAACCGTTGCGTAACATTGTTCTTGTTATCGATATAAAAGATAACGATCTTCTCTTTGTTTTCGATGGAGCGTTGAAATAATCCTTTCATCATTAGAGCACCATACAGAACATTTGTTCTTATTGTAACTAAAAATACAAACACATGCAAGATGGTTTATTTTTCTTTAGATGATAGTTCACCAATTTCCTCATCATCTTCGTCTTCAAACACTAGTGGGAGTATTAGTGGATTACCTAGTACATCAACAGTCATTTGGGATATCAATAATGAGAATCTAGTTAAAAGATTTGATGCTAGAAATTGTTTATTATTTTGTAAATAAATATTGGGTCGTAATCACTTATTACCTCTACAGAAATAGGGAATAACTGATGTTCTAAATGAATAGAATCGTCAGCAAAAACCCGAGTGAATCTCTTCTATCCCTTTAACCACTATTTCTTTCTTTTATTACCCTTTTATCGACAAATATCATGACTAAATGACAATGAATCATTTTTTAAAATAACCCAAAAGGGCTATAAATTTGACTCAAAAATACTATGCCATTTGTACGGTCATTGATGTACGGTTAAACTACTAAATATTTTTCTGCTGAGGGGGAACAGCTATGGAAATAATAACTTCCTTACGATTTGAACAAAAAGAAATTGACCATTTAATTCTTGCTTTACAAATAGCGGTTGAAGAGGAGGAAAGGAAAAGATTAACTCATGATCAATTAAAACAGATGGAAAAACTTCTAATTACCTTAAAGAATTATTCGAGCATATATACGAATACTAACGAAACTTATCATAAAAAAAAAGACTTACAAAGAGAGAACTAGAGATTTTTGACTTTCTTATGAACGGTTATTCTATCAAAGAAATAGCAAAGCACTCATATTCATCATCAAACACAATTAAAACTCATGTGAAAAGTATTTACCGAAAGTTAAATGTAAAAAATCGAATTGAATTGATTATTCATTTTAAATAAAAAGGAATGGTTTACATGTGTTTAAGTAATTTATTGAATGTAGAAAAGATATATCATCTCTATCAACCTATTATTAATCTAGAAACCATGGAGATAGTTGGATATGAAGCTTTACTAAGAACCAATACACCCACACCCATTCATTCCAATATATTTAGCATTGCTAAGAATGAAGGCTGCTTATATTCCTTAGATACGCTTTCTATATCAAAGGCAATAAATGTTTATTGTCAATCAAAAGAATATGATACCGAAAAAGTATTATTTATTAATATCTATCCATCAACAATAATTAATCCAGAGTTTATCTTCTTTATTAATTCTCTCAATATTGAAAATTTAAACGTGGTCTTTGAGATTAATGAATATGAAGATATCAATGATTTTGATGAGTTACTAATAGGTATTAAACTTCTTAAAGACAAAAATATTAAAATTGCAATTGACGATATTGGTAAGGGGAATCTAGAAATTTTCAAGATCCTTGAGTTAAATCCCCACGTAATTAAGATAGATTCATCTATTACGAGAGGAATAACGGAATCATTAGAGAAGCAATTATTCTCTAAGCTTTTGGTAGATTATTGTAAACAGTTAGGCATTGAACTTGTATTTGAAGGTATTGAAAATAAAGATACTTTAATCAAAATGAAGAAAGATGGAGTTATTTATGGTCAAGGTTACCTACTAGGGAAACCTTATATGCTAAATAGCTTATAATAATGGTGACAATTATGGAGGATATACTACTTGTTACATTGATTATTTTATTTACAATATCATTAATATTAATTGCACTTATTGTCCTTATCGATAAGAAAAATAGAAAAATAAAGATGTTAGAAAGCCAATTAGATATTCTAAACAGTAATAGAACCGTTGCTACTCTTAAAAAATTAAGTGGTAGAAAAAACTACAGAGTCAAGGTTTATAATTGCCCTGCAGAACTAACCATACTAGATAGTGAAGAAAATAAGTTTAAAAAGCTTAATGGAAAGAAATTTGATGGTTCTATAGAAGATATAAGTCTGAGTGGAGTTAGAATAAAATGTGAATATAGTTTACCAGTGAATGTAAAGTTTAAACTTAGGATAAACTTTACACTAAAAAATGAAGAATTTAAATTAGATGCCCTACTTATTCGGAAGGAAGAACATTTTAAGATTAAATCAATTACATATGGTATTGAATTTATTGAACCGCAGCAAGAAGAAATAAAAAGACTAGCTTTTTGTTTACATAGTTTAGAAAGTGAGAAGAAGAGATTTTCCTAAAAAAGATCTAATTCACTTAGAAAAATGTAAAGAGCCAGAGTTACTAAAATCAATTCAGGATGAGATTGACTTTTTTAACAACATGGTTGAGCAACTAAAAAAAGAATAATGACATATATAGTCTCCGAATTTAATTCAGCAGTTGGAGGCTCTTTTTTTATGTCTAAATTATTTGGGCTGGGGTTTTAGGAGTTTTAGGGGTTTTAGGTTTAGACTCAACAAACTGTTTTAAATATACTTCTTGGGGCGATTGATTGGTCGCGGATCCTGAATTGCTCGTTGTAGTTGCACTAGACGACTGTTCAACTACACCCATCTATATCAACTCCATAATCCCAGACTGCTTAAATCTATTTTTACTAGATACAATAATTGAGATTACATCTTCTATCTTTAAGTTATTAACTTCCACATTGTTTAAATCCCTTTGCAACCTAATCCCCATTTTATTTCTACCATTTTCAGTTATTATACCTTGATTAATTTCGATAATATCATTTAATAGAAGTCCACAACTTGTAAATCTTTCTATCAAACGTAGAAGAAGAAGGAATGCGGTTAACTAAATATAAGGATAAAAAGAAAGAAGAATACAAAAATAAACCTCTACCAACTAGCACGATTCTGTATTATCACCGGATATTAAATAACATTTTTAATTTTGCAGTTGAGATTAAAGCTTTGGAAGAGTCTCCATTAAAAGGGGTAAAAAAAACTACTGTAGAATATAGAGAAATAGAACCTTACACTATTGATGAAGCAATTACGGTGTATCAAGCTCTAGATAAAGAGCTATTACACTGGAATATAGCATTTAAATTAACAATTGTTAGTGGTATGCGACGATCTGAAATCTATGGATTATATATATTGAAACATATCGATTTGGATAGAAGAATACTCCATATTCGACAAGCCTTAACATATACCAAAGAACATGGATATGATTGGTGAAATCTCAAGAAAGGCAGTAGACGTGCAAAGAAACGTGATATATCCATTCCAGAAGATTTAGTAGGTCCTATAAAATTATTAATAGAACAACGAATTGAAGAACGGTCTCATTATAATAAAGAAGAATTGTGGAGAGAAGAAAAGCATTTTTTATTACTCTCTCACGAAAATGGAGAACCTTTTAACCCTGACAGTATGAAAAACTGGTGGGAGAGATTTTTGAAACGCCATGAGTTACGATTCATTAACATACATGCCTTAAGGCACACTATGGTCACACTTTTAATTGAGCTTGGTATTCCATTATCTCAAATATCTAAACGTGCTGGACATTCTGGAATCAAGATTACAAATGACACTTACGGTCACCGTGTACAAACGATAGATGAGCTTGCCACTACCCAATTATCCGAAGTGTTAAATAGGAAAAATATTAAGAAAGATGAACCACTAAAAACCATCGAAAAACTACCTTCTGCCGTCAAAATGTCGGCAAATGCGTCCAAATAACGAAATAAAGCGAATCCTAATTTGTTCAGGAATCGCTCTATGTCAATGTTTATTCTGATGATTCCGATTGGGCTCGAACCAACGACCTCCACCCTGTCAAAATAAAGCGTGGGGGTCATTTTTCCTATTCTAACATTGAAAACGTTGATTTAATAGGAATTTCAACCCACAATAACTCATAATAACTCATAACAAATAAACTCTATGTGGTCAAATTGTGGTCAATGTGGTCAGTAGTATTTGTGTATTAATTTAGCCCACTTTTCAATAATTTCTGGTGGCATTTTTTTCAACTCTTCCTTCATTTTTTCTTTCATTTCTTCTGATATGATTATCATTAATATTTAACCTCCCAATACTAGGCAGGGGCTGCCGTGCGTTCCATCTGAAATATTCTTAATCCCTTTTGAAACATATCAACACCTATAACCCTATAATAATTATCAAAAAAAGTAAACTCATCATTCTGTACAATTGCTTGTGTATATTCATTGTCACCCATTACTACTTGTATCTCCTGTTGAGTTACTCTTATTTGTGATCCATCAATAGAAATTTTATCCTGGAACACTATACATGGAAAGTCTTCCCTAATTTCTGGTGATACAACTTCATAAATTGGACGGCCTAAGGGATCAACATCAACTATTTCCATAACTTCTTCCTGTATGACGATTGGAATCACATTTGTAGCAGGTCTAATTATTGATTGATATTCATAACCACGTTTCAACTGAACATCTGAAAACACAATAAATAATGTGTCATCTATTTTAATTGTATCTCCTCGTTTAATGGGAAAGTCAGTATGTATCTTTTTATCGTCAAAGTCATAAAGATCAGGTGTCTTTGTTAATGAAGTAACGATTACTTTACGTGTTTCTGTTTCTAAGTTTAAGTATACATCTACACCAAACTCATTAATTAAATTAGTAAACTCTCCTTCTAGCATCTTATCATATCCTTTCAGAAAAAATAAAAAACCATCCCGATATATAAACAGGATGGTTAGCATTTATAATAATATATGATCAATTGGTGTTTCTACTAAATGTGGATTTTTTTTTAAATACTCCCAAGCCCAGGGTTGAATATTATATGAGAATCCACTTCTCATATTCCCTAATTCAGAACTTCTATAAATTATCTTCCAATACTCTAATTCCCTCACTGCACCATTGGTATAATTTAATTTTTGACTTCTTGTATTTTTAATAATATAAAAACTTAGTATAGCCTTCTCTTCAGGAGTCAAATCTTTTAGTCTTTTCTTTCTAAATTTGTCTAAAGACCTATCTTGAAATTTACCCTTAATTATTAAGCCTAAATGCCATATAAGATGTCCAAGTAAAAGACTAGATGAAATAATTAATATTATCGTAATCCAAGTATTATAACTATTGTATAACTCTTCTATACCTAGCGGACTCGCTAAATCACTATTTCCAATTAAACTTAGACCACCAGAAAATATAACTATACCAAGCAAATACTTAGGACTAAGTTTTAAGATTTCAGTAAAATCTTTCCCGTTTACATTAGCCAATCATAATCCCCCTTTATAGACAATATAGAATATTTTATCATAATATTATAAGAGGGACTATAGAGTTTACTACTCCCTAAACATTACAAATGTAGAACTATTAGATTGTTCCGCTTTTAACTTTCGAATTTGTATAGTAAGTTGATCTATTCTATTCTGAAGGTTGGTTGCAAAATCGGAAATATTTAAGTCCTCATGCTGCTTATTAGCAAAATAGGACTGGTTATTAGCCATCGAGCTTAATACATCTAACGCAGTCCGCAAAATCTGAATACGCATTGACTTGTTATATTTATCAGAGTGAGCCAAATCATTATTTTCAAGATAGACTAGTAACTCATTATCTTCATAGCCTCGCAATCCTTTTAATTCCATTTTTAATACTTCTAATACTGTCAATCAAATCACTCCTAATAATTATTTTTAACTATGGATTATCATGTTGATAAAAATGCCATTATAAAAATATTTCCATCAATCCTACCCAGGCGATCGGAAGTTAATTCAATCTCATTCCACTTCCCAATTTCTAAGTAATTTCCTATATCTAAGTTAGCCTGACTTGTATTAAATTTTCCACCTAATTGACTAGTCCGATTTATACCATTTATTATTACTCCTATACCTGTAGCTATTGTACTTGTATATATTCCATGTGCAATATCATGGCTATGAGCTGGAATACTAATGTTATGAATGTGATTTGGTATTTGTACAATATGAGTGTGGTTTGGTGTACTAAAAGAATGGCTATGTGATGGAATTGAGACATTATGTGAGTGATTCCCATCAGCATCAAATGTATATATAGAACCTTCTGCGGAAGATTCAAACTGAACTGTCGGTGAATAATTTTGTTCTTGAGCGTAAGCAAAGTATCTTCTTTTTGGTAAAGTTGTTGGTTGCGACCCACTATCTACAAATAACCTATGGCGGTGATTACCTCCTGATGGAGTTGATTGAGTTGTTCCGCCTCCACTTTGAGTCGATGTGCTAGTTCCACCACCACTTGAACTAGTTGCGGTAGTACCACCGCCACTGGCAGATGTAATTACTTTTCCTCCACCAGATTCAGTCGTACCAGAATATGAACGGAAGGGAAGTAACCTAAAGTTCAAATTAGCTTCATAAATACTCAAAGTCTTGTCTGGTAAATAGACATACAACGTTAAAGGGTTGGATTCGTCTAAATTATCACTTTTCCCCTCTTGCCAACTCTGTAAAATTCCATTTTCGTCAAGTACGACCTGTTCTCCAGATTTATTCACTAATTGCAACCTCCTCAATTTTCCCATTACCCATTATGTAATGATAAATATTACCGCCAACTTCTTTGTGATTCTTCTCTATTTCTCGATATACGGAAGTAAATCTATTGATTTCACTTTCTAAACTTCTTACAATATTCCTTTTTTGTTTTAGAAGATTAGCAGCTTTATTATTATGAATACCATTAAGCACGATTTTTCCAAATGTCAGTTTCATTGTTTCAGGATCAAAATTATTATGGGGGATAAAGCGTGTATTAGTGTAATCAATACCATTAAATTGAAATACATTTAAGCAAATAGGCATTGCCCCCTTAACTAATTCAGAATCTAAATTTTGCATTTGATTTTCCCACTTCTTCACAAAGTCGAGATTTCTAAATTGTTGATATTTATTTCTACAAATCGCTTCAATATTCCTTAAAGATTTATCTTCACTTTTGATTATTTCTTTCACAACTTCAATATTTGTCGTATATTCGCCACTTACAAAAATAAGCATATCGTTATCTATTTGATATATTTTTCTTGCACTGTCGGTTATTACGTGAACATGATTATCTTTATCTTGTACTACCCCTCTACCATCAACAGAAACTAAAAGGCCATTTGGTGTAACCGTTGCTATACATAAACTCATTTGATCCACTCCTTTAATTTTTGGCAATAAAAAAAGCACCCACATTGGATGCTAAATTATCTTTCAACTTTTATTTCGATTTTTCGCACCGGAATATCATCTTTGTCGCTGTAATATTCCTGAATATACTTAAACACATCTGAATAAGAGTAATTTACGCATGTTAATTCAATAACCTCTCCATCTATATGATGAATCAATATATGATATTCAGACGCAGCCATTTTTTCAGAATTACTAAGATTATTAATAAGTGACTTTTTCAACATTAATCACCACTCTTATAAATATTAAAATTAGTCAGACTAAACTTGGTCATTCTCATTGACATCTCTAAGTATCTCGATACCCCAACTAACTAGTAGGTTAAAGCCATTGTTTTTTATCCCCCATTTTCTAAACTCATCATCATAATAACCCATCAACATAGAATTATACGCTTCATGTACATATGATATATCTTCAGCAGAAAATGAATTAACTCCCATATATAAAGCACTTTCACCCATATACTCATCTTTTAACCAATTAATTAAGTCGCCTTTTTCGATACGATCTTTAACTACTTGAACATCGACACTTTTACCTTGATCAACTAAAATAGCGCATTCTTGAGCGAATATTTTCATTACAGTTATTTTTTTCAATCATCTCATCCCCTTTGTCTACTTTATTCGACATAAGAAAAGAAAATCCTTCTTGTTAAGAAGCATTTTCTTTTTCAATAGACTCTGATTTGTCTAATAAGCTGTAACCTTTTCTATGTAGTCTAATATTAAGATGAAATAATTGTTTAATGACTTCACCAAATCCGATAAAGGTCAATCCAGAAATTAATCCCGAAAACACACAGATGAAGAAGATACCTGGTAAAAATTCAGTCATATAACTAGAATCATCTATTCCCAAAAAGAGACCCGCTAGTACACCAGCACCTATCATTATCCAACCGACATAGAATAGGGCTGAGGCAATCTTATTTTCCGGTAATCCATCATTTGATTTTGGGTAATCATCATGGTTTTTAGTTTCATTTGACAATATTAATCCCTCCTTTTTAACTATTATTCTACCATAATATTCTATATTGTCAGCATATTCTACTAGTTTTACTTATATCTTCAATATTTATAGTATAAAATAAGTAAATAAGGGTGGTGAGAGAATATGGCTAGAAGAAAACACTATACGATTCGAGCAACAATAAAAAAAAGACCTCCTACAAAAGAAGATCAGATGGTATATGATAAAATAATGGATATGTATTTAGTTCGTTTAATAGAGATAGCTGCCAAAGAAAATAGTAAGTAGATATATTTTTTCTGGGCGATAATAATTTGATATGCAATGGCAAACCCTGGTTAATAGGGGGTTATATTAGGTATATAAAGCCAACTAAGCCTCCTATTAACGTTTTTAGCTCTATAATTATATACATGCACTATTTAATGAAATCTTCTTATTATGTATAATCTATACAAATCTATGTATTTAACATAATCAAGATTATAGGAATGTAAATATTTTACAAACGCTGTAATATCAACGATTTTCCTTATATACCAACGTTTACACCCCCTTAAAATTAATGTATATCCCCCTTATATTTGACCTTAATTTCATACATTCTCAATTAGACTATAGATTTTACCAATAACACCCTAATTTGATAGAAAATGACCAATAAATTATGTATAAAATCCTGCATAAAAATGTCTTATTATATATGTTATATAGACATTTGATAGTTTGGATCATAATACACCATTGACTATCAGAAATAACTAAATATCAATAGCCTGTCTAGTTCTTGTGTAATCGAGAATAATTGTCACCCTATTGTAACAAGCGAAAAAATTTCAATATACTTTTATTCCCCAACTTTCCCATCATATCAATGTTTGTTATTTATCACTCCTATTCACTTTCAGGTTAAATCAGCACGCACACCACACTACATATAGTAGTATAAATGGAAGGAATATACCATATACAGTATACCCCCAAATATATTACTCTTTTGTTTTGCCTTGTTCTTTTGCAAGTCGTTCTTGTTCTGCGACTTTATCAATAAAGGAAATATTATCTTGTATTCCCTCAATACTAATTGCATTTAATTCTCGTAACTTCTGAATGACATTCATAATTGATTCATCGGATTTAGGCATTGATACATTGTATACAAAGCTAACACTATTAAATTCTGTGTCATCTAACTCTATGCCTTGTATTGCTAGTAATGTTCTAATACGTTCTAATCTCTGTTCAAAGCCATCTGTTAAGTATTTAGACATCATATCAGCCTTAATCTTAGCAAGTGCAAAGATACTCTCTATTGCTACTTCACCAACATTTGAGATAGTAGTGCTGCCATTTAATACGACATTTGGCATCTGACTTATATCCATTAAGGCATTACGTAATGTTCCATATAGTTCCTTGAATGCACTATGATCAAATGGATTGACAACATACTTAAAGTCTCCATCATCATCTAATCTATAACCTACACCATTGCCATGTTTTGGAAGCTCTGCATTAGTTAATGATTGGCCAATTACTACAGGTGTTCCCATGATATGACGATAATAGCCGTCAAAACTCTTTGAAAGAAGGCTTTCCATTCCATCTAAAATATCTATAATATCATTAATAAAAGCATACCCACGTGTAAAATCTACTTCATTTTCAGTCCTATAATGAATGGGCATACCTGTTAAATTAATCTTCTCTTCGACCAATCGCAAATCTTCGCCCTGGCTATTATTAAACTTATAAACTTTATCATTCGTAAACACTACGTAATAATCTACATAGTCAACATGAAAGTATTGAATAAAAGCTATCATTTCTCCATTTTCATCGTAAACAGGATACGCTTCAGCAGGATCAATAACTTGGCTTTTGATTACATTATCTTGAATAAATACATATTCAAACGATTCACCATATCGTTCAAGATCACTTAATATGCGGTAGTCTACTTTTCTATATTTTCCTTTTTTATACACCTTGTTTAGTTCATCAATTACATTTTCAGATCCGCTTAAACTTACTGGCTTACCTAAAAGAAAATTGACACTAAACTTTATAATCAGTTTTGCATACTGTAAACTTATTCTCTCCGTTTTAACTGTAACTCCATTAAACACTTCATCGGGTCTTTGTTTAATAGCGTGTCTGTTTTTACCTAAATATTCCTTTATGTTTACTATTTCCCTAATATGATTTTGTTGAGAAACACTTCCAACCTCCCCAGTAACAAACTTTTTAAAATCACCGTCATACCGATTATTTATGTACTGTGCTAAATCCACTCTATCAATTCCTTTCGTAAAATAAAAAAACACCCTTTGATAAGAGTGTTATAGTTATTCTCAGATATTCTGTTTTTCCTTAGATTTCAACCTATCAAGTTCATTAATCAAATCATTAACTACTCTCTCTTGATATTTTATATGTTCTTCTTGTTCACTATTTATTTCATATAATCTTTTATATAACATATCCTTAGCGTTTGTACTTGCTAGCATTACTATAATTATTCCTAAACCTAACAATGTTAAATGGTTAGACAAATCCTGTAACTTATTTACCCCAAAATTTTGCAGTAATGAAGTATGCGGCAATATTATAATTGAAAAAAATGCTATTACATAAAATGAAATACCGATAATATCTATTACTATTTTTAATTTTTTCCGTTGAGTGTTTTTATAAGGAAAAAGTAAAAATCTAGTAACTTCTGCATATGTAAAGAAAAATGCTGATACTGAAAAACAAAAACTTAGTATTGGATCAATAACAAAAACGTCAAATGAATGTAGAAATGATGAAAAGACAAATATAAAACCAATAATATAAATAATAATTCGGTTTATGTCCATAAACGATCCCCTCCTATTATAAATAATATAGATTATATAGGAAGTAATCAATCGATTATGGAGTTTACACGTACCATTTATTTTCTAATTTTGCTATAACTGATAATGCAGCACTAATTACCTTGTCATCGTGGCCTGTTCCTTTATTACCCATCTTCCCATCCTTTAGTTGATATATCTGCATTTGCTCAAGTGTTTCTTTGTCATTCAATAAAATATAACCTAATTCAAATTGCTCTTTAAATTTCTCAATTAATATAGGTTTGGTGGTTTGTGTAGTTGTAAATCCTAGTTGTAGTCTACGCTTCCCCTTCTGATCAAATAACTTTTCTTTGTACAAGTTCATATACAAATATTCATCACGTAATTTTTCAATAAGTACTATTCCAACGTTATTTCGTTCTATAGCGGTAAATGCTTCACCATAATATCTTAGTAAGTCATTACAAACTTTAGCAAATTTATAAATTGGTAGCTTGTTACTTCCGAAACTTGCTACTTCTATCCCCTCATCATCTATTATGGTTATAGTGGAAGAATCGCCTTGACCGTTACCATGTGCTGAATCTACACCGGCATAATAACGTTTTTTAGGATCGTATTCATGGAATATAAGCAACTCTTTATTTATGTACTTATGTAGGTTCTTAGGAAGGTCTAACAACTCTTTCTTATCAATTGGAGGGGTTATGTAGTTAACACGTTCTAATACCTTATTTTGGTCAAATACAGACTTGTTTGTACTAATAAAGGATTCCATATCATTACTAGGGTACTCTTGATAAAATTCTTCAATTTCCATATCTTGCATTTTATAATGTCTCCACATTAGTTGTTTAAGGGTTGCCCCTTGTTCATATAGTCGCTTTTCATCACCTTCTAAATCTGTTTTACTTAAACGTTTCCCATATTTGGCCTTATACCATTGTTCAGCTTCCTCATATTCATTCTTTTTAGACTCTTTATAGAATGGATGATACCAAGGAACAAAGTAAGGCTTATATTTCGAGTTACCTCTTTTAGATTTTTGATATAAAGTATAATAATAATTCCCTACACCGTTTGAAGTAGTTTCAATAGATATACTACCTTTATCAACTAATGCTTGTTCAATTGATAAAAGTTGTTCCTCTTGGCTGCCCCAAAAGGCGAACTCCGAACAATGTGCCCAAGTTAAAGACATTCCTCG
This sequence comes from Ornithinibacillus jepli, assembly GCF_047228935.1. Classification (NCBI taxonomy): domain Bacteria; kingdom Bacillati; phylum Bacillota; class Bacilli; order Caryophanales; family Bacillaceae; genus Ornithinibacillus; species Ornithinibacillus jepli. Next base: position 477,504 of record NZ_JBFEGG010000001.1, on the reverse strand, counting down.
ACCAATATCCTTATATCCTGCTACAGCACAAACTACCCTACTACCATTCCATAATAGTAATTCATTTTTATTATCTCTTCTTGTTCCAGGAAATAAATTAGGGTACTTATCACGAGGAAGATTATCATTCATAAACTTCAAAGTATTAAACAACGCTTTGGCACTATCACCCTCATAAGAAGCAATTAAAATGGATTGATTGGGCTTAGTTACCGATTCATATAATGCCTTCGCAAGCATTAGTGTGCTTATACCTGCTCTACGTGACTTGTTAGAAATAGTATAGCGATTTCGCTTCATTAAGTCGGATAATTCTTCCTGTGCTTTATTTAATTTGAATGCTACAACTTCATTTTGTGTATTTACGATCTTGATAAAATTTAAGGCAAACTTTTCAAAGTCGTTCATTATAATATCTAACTTCTGCTTTTTAGTTAATTCAATTGTCACTCAATCACCTTCCTTGGACATAAAAAAGCACCTCCCGAAATGGAAAGTGTCATACTTTTAAATCATCTATTTCATTATCTTCTTCTTTGAATATTTCCTTTACAATGGATTGATTATCTTTAATCTCTTTTTTTAGCTGCAAGAACAATTTTACATCTTTATCATTACCGTCTTTCTTAGCTTTTTCGGAAACAAGATTATATATTTCCTCAAAATCCTGAGTTGATTTATAATCCAAGTATAATTGCAATAATGCCTTATACTCTGGATCTTTCTCCCAATTAATAAAAGCATTCATTGTTCTAGCATTAACTGAGTTTAAAAATTCTTCTTCTGTTTTCTTAGGTAATCTCTGATCATATCTAATATCAAATTTCCACTTGAAGTATTCTGCCTTTTTCCAATTTATTTTTTTAAGCATTTCATCTAACGTCAATATTTATCATTCCCTTAGAATTTTCTTAGTGGTACAGGGTGAAATATAGTGGTACAGGGTAAGGTACATAGTAAATAGGGTTAGCGTGTACCACTTTATACCTCACAAACGTTGATTTAATAATGTTTTGGCGATAGCGGTACAGTCGGTACAGGGTGATTTAAACTTTCTTTTATATCTATATAATATATATTATTATTTCTTTAACACTAAGAAGTAAAAAATAGTATGTACCGCCTGTACCACCCCTCATAAACCGTTGATATGAAAGGATTTTAGTGGTACAGGGTAGTTAAAAAAGTATGTACCAAAGACTGTACCACCATGTACCAGGTATGTACCAATTAATTATTTTCATCTAATAAACCTATGCCTACCCAAGTTAGTTTTCTACTACCTTTAATTCTTTTTCGTTCTTTCCTTGCATTAAATTTATGTTCAATTTGACTATTAAAATCATTATTGGAATATGTATAATAATTATTTCGGTTACAGTATTCTTTATATTCTTGATACAAAAGATTAGTTGATACCATAAATTCATTACCAGAATCCATAGAATTACCAACTTCACAACATTCATCTACAAATGAAACAATACTATCAGATTGTTGTATGTATTGATTTAACATTTCCTTAGTCGATTCATTTTCAGTAAATTTGTAACCATTATCTATCAGTCTATGTAATCCTTCTAATGCCTTATTGAGTAATGTTGACAAGGCACTTTCTGTAGTCAATTTATCAATTAAATGAACATCCCTATCCTTTCCTTTGAATGTATTAGGAAAAGGTATAATGATCCATCTTCTAAAGTAGGCATCTGTATTGTCGTGTGACTTTGGAATAGTATTAGCTGAATATATATGTTTGGCAAACGGTCTAAAAGTAAAAGGATCTTTTCCTTTCCTTTCAGCATCTATACTTCCACCGGTTACACTTGCTTTAAAGTTCCCATTTTGTTTCAATGCTTTATTAGGTAAATCATCAAAGGTATTGATTAGTTTATGTTCTAATTGAGCAACCTTAAACCTATTTTCATCTAAATCTTGTAATGAAACATTACTTATATTTTCCTGACCTACTAGACTACTAATCATATCAATCATTACTGACTTACCATTAGCACCAGAGCCATGAAACATAAAAGCCTTTTGACCTTTAGTATTCATTGTTAATGTATAGCCTATCATTTCATATACTAAATCAACTGTATCGGCAGGAACTACACCCCTAATAAAATCATATATAATTGGATCATTGGCATCTGGATTATACGTTACTGGCAATTGAACAGTTGATAATCTATTATGTGTATGAGGTAATAATTCACCAGTTTTCATATTGATTAATCCATTTTTAACGTTTATAAGATCATCATCAGGATTTACAATCTTTTTAGTATTTGCTATGTTTCTTTCAGTCTTTATCCAATCTATTACTTCACCTTTTCTATTTCTGCTAGTCTCTTCTTTGAGTATATTTTGAATTACCTTGTTTATCTTTGCTTCACCATTAGGAACATAAAAGCCATCATTATAATGATAAAGTTTATATCCATCATAAAAACAAAAAATATTTTCATTGATGTACTTACCTAATCTAGCAGGAACAAAACGTTTTGTATTTTGATTAAAAAAATATTCAGGTGGTAATATTTCCTTTTTTGGTTGCTTATGGATATTCTCAACATTATTTCTAGTTTCCTGTTTGAACAATTCCACATCATCAATGTTATTCATATACTCTATGTAATCTTCATCGATTAAAATCCCTTTTAAATCGGCCTTTGGGTTATGTTTGATATAATCCTCAATCTGTTCTTTATATTGTTCAGGGTACAACCTTTTAACCTCATCTATGTTAATTGGTTCATTATTGTATTCCCACCATCCAAATGGGTTAATTCTTAATTCTTCCATTTATTTTTCTTCTCCCCTTAATTCTAATGGTTATCTATATATTCTTTATATCTCTCTACAATTGTAATACTAGGCTGATATTTTCCACGTTCATACTTTGATAGATAAGAAACATCGCATTTCGCAAACTCCGCAACCTCTTTTAAAGTTAAGTTCAAACGTTGTCTCTTAATCTTGTAATATTCCCTTTCATTAATTTCCATTAATATAACCTCCTTTTATTCAATAATTTGAATCTGTATAAAAAAATATGTAGTAATCGGCTAGTTGACCAGACCAACCGACTACTTATTATATGTACCTCAAAATACAATGAAAGACGCATTCTATTTTCAAACAAGGCTTTATGTGGGTGATGAGTCCACATTTAAAAAAATTGGGTTATTCTGATATGTACACTCCGTTTATTCCAATACTTAAACAGTTTCAATAGAAAAACTTGCAGCAGCTTTTTCATTTAACAACTTAACCCCTGCTTGTTCTTCTAAGTAAACACTCATTTTAGATCCGCTTACAGACTGTACTACTGCATGGAAAGGAATCAACTGTGCTAATTCTAGGTAATCTGGATTAACTACGAATAGTTGATCTGTCAGACCTTCACAAAGTACAAATGATACATTTCCGTATACCGTAGTATAAATATCTGCATCAAACCCTAAGAATTTTTCACTAGCGAAGTAAGTTACACTCTCAAAAGAGTTGATGATTTTTTTCATTCTCGCAGGAACAAAGCAAATCATATTATCACTAGCACCAGCGTTATAGAGTTTCTCGATTGTCTCCTCAAATAAATCTTGAGTTAAAGACGCACCAGTTACTCTATTACCGACATCTATTTGTTCAAGGATACCGTTTGTCTTGTAAGTATTCGTAGCGACATCATAACCGCCACCAGTACCGTGAATATAACGGTTTTCAAACTGTGCTTTAATGGCTTTTGTTTTCTTCTCTACCTCATGTGATAGTAAATCGGAAATACCAATTGCACTAGATGCTTGTGCCGTATTTGTAACTGATGCCGTTGCACCAATTAATTCTAACCAGTTTTCCATAGGATATAGGCTATCTTTAACGTGTGCGGGAGCATCTCCACCCTCAGCCATTGTTACGGCACTTGCTGAGTTAATTTCTTCTTGCATCCACTGTACGTGGGGTGCACTCGCTTTTACAGTCTTACTTAAAAGTAAAGTTGTAAAAGGATTCTGTTTTTTGTTTACCTCGATTAAGACATCTTTCATATCGAATGATTGTCCAGGTAAAAAGTCTTGAGTATTAAACATTATCTATTTTCACCCCCTTTCAAGGTAATCTTATTTATTAAATCCAAAAATGGATTTAACCATGCCTTTTGTGTCACCGTTTTGTTTTGCAACATCATATGAATCAGTTCCTTTCTTCTTGTCAGTAGGTGTGTAAGAGTTTTGGATTTTCAAATCGGTATGTACCTTATTTAAAGCCTTGATAGTATCGTTTAGGCTCTTTTCATCTGTAGGATTAATAATCCCTTCATACATACTTAATCCAGCATCTTTTAGTTCAACTGATATTTGCTTTTGAAACAACTCTTTTTTAGCTTGTTCTAAGGCTTTCTCAGCGTCCGTTTTCTCAGGTGGTACTTTTCCCTTCAAGTCCTCTAATTCAACTTGTAATGGCTTTAAAAGTTCCTTTTCCCAATCGAGTTTGGCCTTTGCAATTGCTTCATTTACTTGCTCTTGTGTGAAAGTTTGATCTGCCATTTTTAATCACCCTCTTTTTTAAATTATTTTTATATATGAACGCTTAAAAGCGTACATGAAAAAAAGCAACCCTCTCCAATTCATATTTTTGAACTAAATACAAAATAAAAGTAGCCGATTACCTAGTAGTAACCGACCACTAAGAGGGTGTGTGCCAATTGCACACTAAGGATAGGAGAATTTCAATGAAATACGACCAAGAATTACTTAGCCGTGTATACAAAATTAAACCAAAAGGAAGAAGAAAAAATAAATCAATCAAGTAGTTAAATTAGGTGTGAAAGTATTTGAAACTTCACCCTATATCTATATATCAATTTATTAACAAGTAAAATTTGGAATTTTCTTACACTAAACTAATAGATTAATATATTTTTGACTATCTCCCTCTTTAGCAACCTTTTCACTTAACCCTTGTACTGCCTTCTCAACGTCTTTTAAGTACTTATTAAATGCTTTAATTATGTTAAGTAAAAATGAGTCCTTCCCCCTTTGTGTTAGTTTTAAATTTGTATCGCCTTTGAATATGTATTCATCAACAATCTTATATGTATTCTTATTGATATAATCCGTAACAACATCAATTATGGTATAGGTATAATCTGCTTTGTTTCTATGTAATTGTTTTGATGATAGGGTTTCTTCATTTTTAATATATACAGATTCCAAAAATTGAATAATATAACCAAAGTAATCGAATGAATTATTATTGTCATCAGAATTTCTAGTATCATATGTAATAATAGTTTGATATTGCTGCAAAAAACCTTTAATAGTTCGATATGTATTTCTGTTAGATGCAACTCTTTTTAATGTCATAAACTCGAAATACTTTTTATTGATCCGTTTTCCTATTGCCTTTTTAAAACTACTTACTGCTTGTTGAGTTATTCCAAGTTTGTCCGCTATATCCTGTTGTGTTAAAGAAACATCTAGTAGTGAGTTATATACTTTTTTCTGTTCGTCACTAAGTAGATTCCTTACGTCTCCCCCTATATATTCTATAAATTCTTCATAAGGGGCTAGTTTATCATCTACACTTATATAGTCATCGAACATTACTTTGTCTGATTTTCTTAAAACCTCTGTATCTAGTAAGTCATCGCTTAATTCTGTTACGTATTCATCATTTTCAAAGATAGGTTTATTACTCTTTTTATGATTCTCTTCATCATCCCCCCTAATCTTAATTTTCCCTTCAGCTAATCCTTGATTGTATATTTCGCCATCTAGCTTTTTAGCGATATATTTTAATATCTGTTGTGGTGATTTCTCTAAATCCACATTGTCAAAGATACTTTTTATGTTATCCTTTTTGTCAATACTAAATATTGCATTACTCACATAACTATCAAAATCAGCATAAGATAAACTGTAATATTTCCAATTCAGACTCCAGTAAATAGAATTTAATGCCTTATCGTTAAATAGCAATCTATCAACGCTGTTTTTTTTATTATCCTTATATATTTCTTGCTTAGTAGTTCCGATTAATTCATTAAAGACTATGTAATTACCTTGTTTGTACTCTAAAATGTAATCCTTTAAATTTCTCATTAATAAGTTTTTCCCTCCTTAGTTTTATTGTTTATATAAATCATCCCCTTGCTTATCAAATTGGAAAAGAAAACCCATCATTTGAAGATGGGTTCAAATTCTGCGTACTCTATTATTTCAACATCTCTACCGAAAACTATCTCTTCATCACCTTTTAAGTAAGGACTTTTTGATTTTCGTCCAGTACCGGTAACGGTGTAAAAAAACATGTTATCATCCATCACTTCCATATCAACAACAGTTACAGTTTTTCCTATCAGATCTTGATATAAGTTTTCACAAGTATCTGCCATTATTTTTATTTTTCCTCCGATAATTGTTTTTTCCATGTTCTCTTATCCCCTTTTTAATATATTTTTTTTATTTCTGTAAGTCTTGGTGTATGTATAATTAAATTCCAGTTTTAACAGGTGGATTATGAAGTTCTAACGCTAACTCTTTCGCAAGTTCATCATCTGGATGTTTTAAGCAATATCTGTCTAAGGCAATAGATAGTAACGATGCTTCAAAATAACTTGCATTTATTTGTATAATACCGCCTAAATTCACTACCTCCACTTTTATCCCCCCTTTCTAAAATTTGAATTTAATAAATTATGTATTATTTCTTCTCTATCCAATCCAATAAAAATTGCTTAGTCTTTGCAGCAGGATAGTACCACTTGTTGCCAATCTTATGTTTTGGAAAATTGGGATCATAGAAAAATTCTTTTTTAATTGTGTTCATACATAAGTTAGTTTTTTCTTCTAATGTCTTTGAATCCCAGAACAACATTTCGTTATCTAGTTTGTTAAAGTGTTCTTCTAACTGTTCTGCATAAATCTTTTTTACTTCCCTTTCGTCTAATTTGATTTCGATCAACCGTTATCCTCCCTTCTATTATCATTTAATATCATGTACTATCATTCTTTAAATTAATATTATCACCAGTTATCATAAAATACAACCCTTAATATGAAACTTTTTTATTTTATTTCATCAAAATTCCTCATTTTAACTAAAATCAACAAAAATTATTGTGCTACTATGAAATAATTGGTATACTCATGATAGTATATGATTGAATAGGAGGAACAAGGTTATATGAAGTATTATCTTAACTTTGAAGGAACAATAGGAGAATTTATCAAGCAACGTAGAAAAGCTAAAAAGATCAACTCTGTAGAATTATCAAAAGAACTCGGTAAGGGAGGGGCATATATTTCACAGATAGAAAATGGACATAATAAAAAACCTGACTTTGATATGTTGTATGAAATATTTAAACGGATAGGTATAGAAGAAGAAAGAATTGAAGATTACTTAGAGAGTTTCGGGTTTATATCCCCTGAACGTGAAGAAGTTAGAATCCAAGAAGCAATCGACAGACAAGAAAATTCTAAAGAGTATTACGAGGAATATGAAGCAAGACAAAAGGCATATGCCGATGATTATATAGAATATAGAAAACATGAAGAAGAATTTAATAAAAGAAGTGAGAATTCAACAAATAATGGTGATCATGTATTAAGAGATATTTTCAACGCTGATATTAAAGGAATACACTCTTCACTATCACAAATTGCATTTGAAAACGGAACCAGTGGATTTGAATTTACAAGAAACTTAGAAAGAACTTTAGGAAAAATGAATAAATCTGAAAATCTATATAAATTCCTTCAATTAATGTTTAAGAACGATTTAGATATTTTAGATGAAGATGGTATGGTGAGAGTTATTAATACCCTATACGAAGAATTAAACAAGCAACTAGAGGGTTGGGGAGATCGGCCTTGGGGAGAGCCAACTATTAAACAACCAATAAATAAATTATAAAAGGAGTGTATTTACATGGCATATTACAGAAGAAGAGGATGTATCTGCAAAAACAAGAAGAAATGTACTTGTGGAGCAAAATGGAGTTTTACTGTTGATATTGGTGTTGATCCAGTTACAAGGAAACGTAAACAAAAAACTGTATCTGGATTTTCATCTAAAAAAGAAGCACAAATTGCTGCTGAGGAACTAGAAAGACAGGTAAGGAATAAAACTTATATAAATGAAACAGATCAAACTTTAAATCAGGTCATTGATGAATGGGTAGAATGGGTTGCTAAAAATAATATGCGTCCTTCCACTTTAAATAATCGAATGGGAATAATTAATAGTAGGATAAAACCAAAATTAGGGCATGTAAAAATAAAAGACATTGAACCCTCTACTGTCCATTCTCTATACAATAAGATGATTAATGAAGAAGGACTATCTAAATCCTACGCTAGAACTGTACATAATTTACTATCAACTATATTTAAGTATGCTATTAAATCAAATAAAGTAAAAATTAATATCATGGAAAAAGTCGATGCGCCTATTCCAGAACACAAAGAAATGCAGACGTGGAGTGTTGAGGAAATAGATAAATTTCTTAACGAAACAAAAGATGCACCAACACATATAACATATGTATTAGCAATTTATATAGGAATGAGAATGGGAGAAATATTAGGTTTACGGTGGAAGGATATTGACTTTAACAATAAAACCATCCATATAGTACAAACTTTAGTTAGGATTGGTGGAGGATTTGATTTCCAAGAGCCAAAGACAAAGAACTCTAAACGACAAATTACTATTACGGATGATGTTATAGAAGAACTAAAGAAACATAAAGAACAGCAAAAAACGGAAAGTGAATTAGTTGTAACAACATCTATAGGCACACCATATTCACCTAGAAACCTACAAAGAAACTTTAATATGTTTATAGATAGAGCAAAAGTAACTAAAATAAGATTTCATGATTTAAGACATACACATGCAACCCTTCTACTAAAGTTAGGAGAAAACCCAAAAATAGTAAGTGAACGACTTGGACATAGCAAAATTACTGTAACCTTAGACACATATAGTCATGTTTTACCTGATATGCAAAAACAAGCATCTGAGAATTTCTCTAATCTTTTACGTGGTCAAAACGTGGTCAAAACCGATAAATAGAAAAGTACCAAGAGCCTGAAACCCTTGGTACTACTAGTGATTCCGATTGGGCTCGAACCAACGACCTCCACCCTGTCAAGGTGGCGCTCTCCCAGCTGAGCTACGGAATCATGCTGTGTAATTGTAGAATTAATTATATGGATTGTTGTAACTTCTGTCAATATCTATCTTTGGGATACATATCAGCGGTAAACGTACTTATATCGGCGAAACTTACAATATATCTGCCATTTATCCTAACATATCAGCGCGATTTGCAATATTACCGCGGTTCTACCCACTATATCTGCGAACAGCGATATGTCCCAACCCCTGAATTTATTTCTAAACTCGAAATAAATTCTTGGAAGTAAACCTGTTTATCCTTTATAATAAAAAAGCACTACATTTTTTATTTTTAAAAAATTCATAATTTCGACAACGGGGGCAAATTTCACGTGAAAACAGTTTTTTCCTATTTAAAACCATATAAATTATCTGCTATTGTTGCCATTTTACTTATGCTCGTCGAACTAGCTGTCGAGTTATTACTACCATTCTTCTTAGGTAAAATGATAGATGATGGTGTCATAAGTAAAGATTTGAACAATATTGTCATGTGGGGAAGTATCATGATCGGGCTAGCATTATTTTCATTTGCTTCTGGGATTATTAATTCCTTCTATGCATCGCATGTTAGCTGGGGATTTGCTCATGATCTTCGGGAGAAATTATTCCAGAAAATTCAAGAATTCTCATTTGCCAATTTAAATCGATTCCCTACCTCTCATTTAATGACCCTTTTTACTAATGATGTTCGTCAAATTCAAAATACCATTTTTATGAGCTTACGGATCATGTTAAAAGCACCACTTATCGCAATAGGTGGAGTCGTTATGGCATTTATTGTAAATCCTAGATTGGCAATTATATTTTTAATTACCGTTCCATTACTTATTGTATTTCTTCTTTGGGTTCTTAAGATTGCATCAAAAATGTTTAACCGTGTCCAAAATAGTATTGATCATGTTAACCGTGTGATGCAGGAGAACCTGGCAGGAATGCGACTAATAAAAGCATTCTTTAGACGTGATTATGAAGAAAATCGGTTTACAGATGCCAATACTAATTTACGCGATACTACTAGAAGAACATTTCGTTTCGTTGAAGCATCCATGCCCGTATTATTATTTGTAATGAATTTGAGTATTATTGCAATAATTTGGTTTGGAAACTCACAGACCATTGCTGGTAACGCAGAAGTCGGTGATGTAGTAGCCATTGTTAACTATGCAATGCGAGTTGCCATGGCAATATCGATGTTTTCTTTCATTATTATGGCCATTTCTCGTACGAAAGCTTCAGCTGAAAGAATTAGTGAAGTACTTTTAGAAAAGGTCGATTTATTAGATATGGATGATGCTGACGTTCAACAACAAATTACGAACGGAAAAGTGGAATTTAAAGAGGTTACTTTCCATTATCCAACATCACGTGAATCTGTCATTAATAACATTTCCTTTACTGTTCAGCCTGGTGAAAAACTAGCAATTATTGGGGCGACTGGATCAGGTAAGTCATCTTTATTCCAGCTTATCCCTAGACTATATGACGTTACAGGTGGCGAAATTCTTATTGACGATAAGCCAATTTCCTCCTATAAATTAGAAACATTACGTAAAGCAATTGGATATGTTCCACAAAGTCCATTACTGTTCAGTGGACCAATTATCGAAAATATTTCTTGGGGTAAAGACAATGCCACACAAGAAGAAATTTTAAAAGCTGCTAAAGACGCACAAATCCATGACACCATTATGGAGCTTCCTAATCAATATCAAACTCAAATTGGTCAAAAAGGTGTTAACTTATCTGGAGGACAAAAACAACGTATTTCCATTGCAAGAGCACTAATTCGAAAACCTAAAATTCTTATGCTAGATGATAGTACTAGTGCTCTTGATTTAGCTACGGAAGCTAAGCTATTAGACGCTATTCAAGATGACTTAAATACGTTATTAATCATTACACAAAAGGTATCCACTGCGATGAATGCGGATAGAATTTTACTATTAGATGAAGGTAACATGCTTCATATTGGTACTCATGATGAATTACTACGGGAGTCTGAATTGTACCAAAGAATTGTGGAATCTCAATTTGGAAAGGAGTATCCGAATGTCCATTAAACAAAAATTAAAAGATCCTTTTCAATATGAAAAAATACCACTTGAAAATATATCGGAAGAAGTTACAAAAAAAAGAGCAAAAAATACCTGGGGTACGATTAAACGAATTTGGTCATATCTTGCTAGAGAAAAAACAAGACTTTGGCTTGTAGTTCTTATGGTGCTTATCAGCTCAGCTATGAGTTTACTAGGACCATTTATGGTAGGTAAGGCTATTGATTTCTTCATCATGACAAAAGAAGCTCAAGGATTAGCTCTACTTGCGATTGGGCTACTAGGTGTATATCTATTAAATTCACTTTCTATCTTTCTACAAAGCTTTTGGATGATTGGTATTGCACAAAATACGGTTTATGATTTACGTTCAGAACTTTTTCGTAAATTCCATCGCTTACCAATCGCTTATTTTGATAAAAGACAACATGGTGAATTAATGAGTCGGATCACGAATGATATTGATAATGTGAATAACACATTAAACCAATCAGTTATTCAAGTATTTTCTAGTGTGTTGACATTAGTTGGAACGGTTGGGGTCATGCTTTATTTGAGTCCAGTGTTAACAGTTGTGACGATGTCTATCATTCCAGTTATGTTTTTTGCTACACGTTGGATTACAAAGCGTACTGGTCCACTTTATAAATTGCAGCAAAAAAGACTTGGAGAACTTAATGGATATGTAGAAGAAACTGTGTCAGGACAACATGTAGTAAAAACCTACTCACAAGAAGAACGAGTAATTAATGAATTTGAAGTGAAAAATAAAGACTTAAATCACTCTGGTTTCTGGGCATTAACCATAGCTGGCTTTATTCCAAAGGTGATGAACATGTTAAACTTCCTAAGTTTTGGAATGATTGCTTTAGTTGGTGGAATTCTTGCACTTAACACCACACTTGTTACAGTTGGCACAATTGTTATTTTCACTGAATATGCAAGACAGTTTACCCGTCCATTAAATGAACTTTCTAACCAGTTTAATCTACTTCTTTCAGCAGTCGCTGGTGCTGAACGTGTGTTTAATGTCATAGATGAAGTGGAAGAAGAATTAGATGAAGGTAATGCTATTGAACTAGAAAATACGAATGGCCATTTCAAATTTGAAAATGTTTCGTTCGGCTATGAGGACGAAACAATTCTGGACAATATAAGCTTTGAAGCAAAACCTGGTCAATCAGTTGCTTTTGTGGGTCATACTGGTGCCGGTAAAACAACCATCATTAACCTTATCTCCCGCTTTTATAATTATGATAGTGGATCCATTACACTTGATGGAATTGATTTAAAAGATATAAAGCGGTCTAGTCTCCGCTCTCATATGGCGTTTGTTTTACAGGACTCATTCTTGTTCCATAATACGATTCGTGAAAATATTCGCTATGGTCGCTTAAATGCGACAGATGAAGAAGTAATTGAAGCTGCGAAAAAAGCAAATGCTCACGATTTTATTATGCAACTCCCTGACGGGTATGACACCATTTTAGACCAAGATGGTAGCGGTATTAGTCAAGGACAAAAACAATTGCTTACTATAGCAAGAGCCTTTATAGCTGAACCAACCATTCTTATTTTAGATGAAGCAACAAGTAATATAGATACAATTACTGAACTTAAGATACAAGAAGCGTTAAAAGAGCTTATGAAAGGAAGAACTAGCTTCATCATTGCTCACCGCCTAAATACGATTCAAGAGGCTGACCAAATTGTGATGTTAGAACATGGAACAATCCTAGAAAAAGGTAATCATGAAGAATTGTTAAACTTAAGAGAAAATTATTTTAACCTATACAAAGGTCAACTTCGGGAAGTAGTCGGCAGTTAAGATTACAAGTTTTAGCTTTTCATGTTAAACTATTGCTAAGTTTAATTGCTTAGGGGTGAACAGATTGGCACGTAAAGGTAAAATGATGGAACGTGAAATAGATAGTCAATTTCTTGGTGAAAAAATGACATTGAAATTATATTTACCGGAAGCTTTTTCACCATTGTATAAATATCATATTTGTATTATGCAGGACGGTAATGATTATTATCAGCTTGGTCGTGTAGCAACTGTTAGTGACTTGCTACATGATGAAGCTGAAATTGAGAATACAATTTTTGTAGGTATCCATTATAAAGACCGATATGATCGGTTGAAAAAGTACCATCCATCAGGTGAACAATTTGATGCATACAGTAAATTTTTAATGAAGGAAGTTGTACCTCTACTAGATGACTTCCTCCCTACTTATCATATGGGAGGGGCGAGAGCATTAATGGGGGATTCTTTAGCAGGGACACTTGCCTTAATTATGGCAATTAAGTATCCCAATACATTTGGAAAAGTAATCATGCAATCACCACTTGTTGACGATGTCGTAATTAGTCATGTAGAAAATGCGACTAATATACAAGGGTTGGATATATACCATACCATTGGTACATCCGAAACAAGTGTTGATACAACGAAAGGTCCTGAAGTTGACTTTTTAACACCAAACCGAAGACTAAAAGAGCTTCTTGAACAAAAGGGACTAACTTATCATTTTAAAGAAATACCTGATGGTGAACATACTTGGAAGTATTGGCAACAGGACATGACTAATGCTTTAAAAACTATTTTCGCTGACTAATTTTCAAATTTCTGTAAAAGTAGGTAATAAAACACTTTTAATACAACCGTTTTTGTTATAAATTAAAAGATACAAATAAAGAAATACGGAAAAAGAATAGGAGGTTTTAACATGAAATATGGTATCGCAATTTTCCCATCTAAAAAAATTCAAGATGAAGCAAATTCATATCGAAAACGTTATGATCCACATTACCCATTAATCCCACCTCATATTACCATTAAGGAAGCCTTTGATGCTGATGATGATATGATAGACGAACTTATTCCCGAATTAAAACGTGTCGCAAATGATACGAAACCATTTAAGATTCGTATCAACAAAGTAAGTTCCTTTGTTCCGGTAACAAATACAATTTACTTAAAAGTAGAGCCTGAACCTGAGATAATTGAGCTCTATGAAAAACTTCACGCTGGGAAATTCCCTCAAAACAAGCGTTATAATTTTGTGCCTCACATTACTATTGGGCAAAAATTATTGGACGATGAATACTCTGATATTTTTGGAAGATTGAAAATGAAGAGTTTCCAATTCGAAGAAGAGGTTGATCGATTCCAGCTTCTTTATCAATTAGAAAATGGCTCTTGGACAGTCTATGAGTCATTTGTTTTTGGGAAGGAACTTGTATGAACATAAAAATAGTTGATACAGCTTTAGAGAAGGAACATGCATTTTTAGTTCGAACAACAGTATTTGTTGAGGAACAAAAGGTACCACAAGAAGAAGAGCTTGATATACATGATGAAAATGCAATTCACTTCATAGGGTACTTCGATTCACAGCCGATAGCAGCTAGTCGATTACGGTTTGTTGAGGGATATGGCAAGTTAGAACGTATTTGCGTCTTAAAGGAATTCCGAGGAAAATCCATTGGTAAAGCAATCATTGAAGTGATGGAAAATGTAATCAGAGAAGAAGGTTACTCGAAAGCTAAGTTAAATGCTCAATCTCATGCAGAAGCGTTTTATAAAAAATTAGGTTATCAAACAGTATCCGATGAATTTATGGATGCCGGAATACCTCATGTAACGATGATAAAAGAATTACATTAAAACAGTTCGTTTAAAAACGAACTGTTTTTTTCGTTCATACACTAATTTCCATGCATTACAATGCATCAGTTCGGTAATTATATTAGTGGAAAGGGGACGAATAACAGTGCCTTCATATTCTCAAATGCTTGTAGACACACTCTTTGGTTTCTTTGCACTTTTTGTTTTAACAAAAGTGCTAGGAAAAACAGAAATATCACAGTTAACTGCATTTGATTTCATTACTGCGATTATTTTAGGTGAACTTGTAGGTAATGCTTTATTTGATGATAAAGCAGGGATTTTACATATTGGCTATGTCCTAATACTTTGGGGTGGCTTATTATATATTACGGAAATTATTACCCAAAAATATAAGGAGACTAGACCACTATTAGAAGGCTCACCTGAAATTGTGATACGAAAAGGAAAATTAATTCGTGATGTCATGAAAAAAAATAAGTTAGATATTAATCAATTACAGCATATGTTGAGGGGGAAAGATGTTTTTTCTTTGCGTGAGGTGGAATATGCTATATTAGAAACTAACGGTACATTATCTGTTTTAAAAAAATCAGACTTTCAAACCCCAACAAGGAAAGACATGAAATTAGCACCTCAACCTGCTAATCTGTCAGTTACATTAGTAAACGATGGTGAAATAATTTATGATAATTTAGAGGAAAAAAATTTAACAGAAGAATGGTTAATGGAACAATTGAAAGAACAAGGATATGACAATGTTAACGATGTCTTCTATGCTGAGTACATGAAGGATGAAGATCTATTAGTATTACCATTTGTTAACCGTGGAAAGCCAAAAAAATAGTCATTGGATCAGCAAAAAGCCCACAAAATTTATGTGGGCTATTATTATTTCTTTACTAAACTCGTTCATTTATAATTTGTCCTACACCAGTAATCTCACTAAAAATTTGATCTATATTAATTAAATTTGTAATAGAACTTTCTACTTGATTTAAATGTAGATCAACTTTTTGGTTCCGAGTCTCCTCTTGATGTTTTAAATCTTCATATTTTGTTTTGAAAACAAGCTTATAAGGCTTTTCAACTGAAGTGATTGTTCGTTTATTCGTAATTATTCTTCTTTGATAATCTGTATGATCATGTTGTTGAATTGGTAATATATACCCCATTCTACTACCCCCTCAACCCTTTATTAACAGATTCGTAATATTCTATTATTTTATGTCCGTTTCTCAGAAAAATTACCCCTCCATCCGCTTTTCAAACTCTTTCATCCAGTTTTCTATTTCCTGAATATTTTTCATAAAACGATTGTTCCATAATGTCATTTCTTTATCGAAAGCAACCATTTTCTTCTCTGGATTTTGGAACCATTTTTCATTTCTTTCAAGATGCTTTTCTATTATTTCTAGATTCTTTATCAATTTCTCCTTGTCCATGTCTCCCCTCCAATTAGTAATGAGCAAAAAAAAGCAGCTTATTTAGCTGCTGTGGTTATGGATTATGGTAAGCATCCTGTTTAGTTTTAAATCCAGGAAAACGGACGACGGCCTCTTTCATCATCGTCTAAATCATCCGATTTAAGGCTTTCACTACTACTTGATTCCACTTCATCTCGTACATCGTCTCTAAATCCACCAAAAATAGGATCAGGTCTTCTTTTTGGCCTGATAATAACATTTTCAGCTTCAATCACAAGGTCTTTTACACGAATAACTCTTCTATTATTTTCAGACATGAATGTCACTCCTTCATGATATTTGCTCGATATTAGTCTATGTAACTTTCTAATATAGGTATGGTCAAATGCCCTGTTTTCCCTTGATATTTTATTGAGTAAGAATATCCTTTTAAATCCTGACAACGAAATAAATATCGTACATGTGCCCACACCATATAACACCAGACACATATTCTATTAGAGACAATAAGTCAATAAGCATTAGAAAGGAGAAATGTTTCATGGGTTGTGGCCATGGTAGAGTAGAAGGTGCAGCAACTGATTCCTGCGTTTGTGAGATTCTTCGTGATATTGTAGATGCTCAAAACGACGTTGTCGAAAATTGCTGCGACACTAGTTGTGAGCAATCAATTAACGATTTACTAGGTGAAACAGATCCGGGTAATGGTTTGGATACAGTACCTGTCATTTTATACTGTGCAGGTGATTGTAAACCATTTAAAGGATTTGGAGCAAAACGCGGAAATGGGCTAGGAACTATCGGTGAACTAAAATCTAGCTTTATCTTCCGTGTAAAAACAGTAACAGATGACTGTTGTGCTGTTTTAGAATTACTTCGCGATCCAGAAGATCCTTGCACTTGTGACCACTTAAAGGATCCTTGTGACCAATCAACTGACAATCTAGAGAACACTGGTATTTGTATCACTGTTGACCTAGATTGCTTCTGCCACGTTACTTGTTTACCAGCAATTAGTGTATTTGACTGATACTAATAACACCATGGAAAGAGAAACTCTCTTTCCATGGTGTTTTTTTAATTTAAAACCCTAATAGTCTTATCTCTTTAATATCATTAATTGATATTCGAGTTGTTCTCCTTCCTACTCTCATTGCAATTAATTCATTTTCTTTCTCCAATATGATACCTCGATACTTCTTCTCATCTGTAATAACTTCACATCGCATCCTCGGTAAATGTGATGGAGTGTTAATGAAATAATCTATTTTTTCCATAATGGACATATCTTTAAACTTCTTTCGTTCCTCACTATTTTCGTCAATAGATTCTTCAAACAAGGATGACGAAGACTCTGCTTCAACGTCCTCCTGAATTTGAATAGAAGGTCTTTTCTTTTTAACCTTTGGTTGCTCCATTACTTCGTTAGTGTTCGTAACCCCTTTACTAAAAGCATCTAAACTAGGTCTTTTTTTTTTAATGTTTTGTGTTTTTTCAGGTTCTTTTGTTGATTGGGGAGTGAAATCAGATGTTGTTTTTGTTTTTCTTGGTGTAGTATAAGAATGCTGCATCGGTGCGGTTGGGCTCGATATCGTAGGCTGATGAATATATAGTAAAGGTTCCCTCGCATATTTCTTGCGTTTCATATAATAAACCCCTTTCTTTTATCGTCAACCTATTATATGAACTCAGGAAATAATATGTGTTATATGCCTAGTCGTTATCTTGGAATTAATTAGGTATACAGGTACAAATAATAAGCAGGAGGATTCCCCCCTGCTTTACGTTCTTATATCAATAAACTCATAAACGCTGTAGCAAGTCCAAAATAAATTAATACCGAAATGATATCATTTATTGTTGTAATAAATGGACCTGAGGCAACTGCTGGATCAATATTTAATCTGTCCATTAAGATAGGAATCAGTGATCCGGCTAGTGTTGCTACAACTAAGGTCGCCATAATAGATAGTCCTACTAATACTCCTAAGAATAGGTTATCTTGCCAGAGAAAAATAACGACAGAAATAATCAGTCCACATACAGTTCCTGTTATGAGGCCTGTTCCTGCTTCACGTAGAATTAACTTTAATTTACCAGTATCACCATACTCCCCTGTAGCTAATCCTCTAACAGCAACTGCTAGTGCCTGGGTTCCTGTATTCCCGGCCATACCAGCTATAAGTGGAATAAATATCGATAAAATCGTAACCTGATTTAAAGTATCTTCGAATTGACCAATGAGGCTTGCAGTAACCAATCCTAAAAACAATAATATTATTAACCATGGCAGTCGTTTTCTCGCAGCTACCAGTGGATTAGCATCCCTTCTTTCTCCATCAGAAATACCAGCGAGTCGCGAATAATCCTCACTTGCTTCTTCATCAATAACATCTAAAATATCATCAACAGTAATAATCCCTAGTAAGTGCTGCTGGAAACCTATTACTGGGACGGCAAGAAAATCGTAATCTCGCATGACTTTCGCTACTTCTTCCTGATCGTCTGCTACCGATACGTGAAAGACATTTTCATTCATAATGCCTTCAATAATTGCATGATCATCTGCCACAATCAAGTCACGTAAAGAAAGAACACCTACCAGTCTTTTATCTTCATCTACTACATATAAATAATAAATCGTTTCTGCATCTGGACCTTCTTCTTTCAGTTGTAACATTGTTTCTTTAACAGTCTGCGTTTTATAAACGGAAATAAATTCCGTCGTCATAATACTACCGGCTGTTTTTTCCTCATAGTGAAGAAGGTCTTTAATTTCGTCAGCATCTTCTTCATCCATTATCGTTAACAAACTAACTACCTTATCTTTTTCCATTTCATTCAATATATCTACCGCATCATCAGTTGACATCTCGGCAAATACCATGGATGCAAAATTTGGATCCATTTCGGCAAAAAACGGCTGAATATTCTCTAGTTCTATATGTTCCATCATCTCCGCTACTTCTTCTGGAGATAGATAGCTATAAATTAATAGTCTTTCCTGTTCTTCCACATCCGTAAAAAACAAAGCTCTATCATATGGGTGCATGTCCAGAAAATAATCTCTAAAACCATCCATATTCTCATTAATTAGGAAATTCTTAAGTTTATCCATATACTCTTCTTTATCGATCTCAATATTTTCCAATGTACAGCCCCCCTTAAAATCCTATTGTAGTTATACCATCCCCTATTAAATCATACATCTAAAACAAGATTGATGGTATAATTATATAATGCTTAAAAAAACTGATGAAATCGTGTAAACTTTAAGTAGCAAAAGAATTAAATAGAAAGTTAGGATTAGACATGAATACTAATAAAAATAACATTGATTATACATTAATTTCAATTATACTGCTGTTAGCTATTGTAAGTATATTTACGATACACACGGTTGAACCTACTCTTCCTGCAAAACTTGCCAATCAAAACTTTTTTGAAAAGCAAATTATTTGGTATGTGGGTGGCAGCATTATAATTGCATTAATTATGTTAATTGATTACGACCGATTCCGACAACTAACTTGGATAATGTATGGGGTCGGTATGACGATGCTATTAATGCTTTTTTTCCGGTTTCCACCCATGATTATAGTTGAAGCTAATGAAGCGGTTAGTTGGATTAGTTTCCCTTTACTTGGAACAATTCAGCCAGCTGAATTTATGAAAGTAATTCTTATATTGACATTCGCCCATGTGATGTACACTCACAATAATAAGTATATAAAACAAACGATTAAAAGTGACCTTTGGTTACTTGGAAAAATTTTATTAATCGCGCTTCCCCCTATGGGTTTAGTCGCTGTGCAACCTGACTTAGGAGGATTACTTGTTCTAGCTGCTATTACTGGGGCGATGATTTTAGTATCTGGGATTAGTTGGCGATTAATTTTTAGTATACTATTAATTACATTAGGTATAATTGGCATCATTATTGCTGCATATTTTATATTTCCAGATTCTGTAGCTGTATTTCTTGAAGAAACGATTTTCAAGCACGTTTCCAGTCGTTTCTATGGTTGGCTACACCCTGAGCAGTACTCCGATTCAGGTTATCAATTAATTCGTGCGATGATGGCGATTGGATCTGGTCAGTTGTTTGGTAAAGGAATTGAAGTTATGCAAGTTAGTGTTCCCGAACGCCATACTGACATGATATTCACTGCTATTTCAGAACAATTCGGTTTTATCGGATCAAGTATTGTTGTCACACTATTTTTCTTATTACTATATCGTTTAATCCATATTGCGATCCAAAGTAATGACAGCTATGGTAGCTATATTGTAACAGGGATTGTTGGTATGTTTGCCTATCAAATTTTCCAAAATATTGGCATGTCCATTCAGCTCCTTCCAATAACTGGTTTGCCATTACCTTTCTTAAGCTATGGTGGTAGTTCAACATTAACGTATTTAATTGCAATTGGGATTGTACTAAATATCCATTCTAGAACGAAAAAATATATGTTTGAATAAGCGAGAATAGCAAAAACTATTCTCGCTTTCTTTTTTTAATGAGGTGATATGTTGAAAGTTGATGTGTTTGGCGATATTCATGGTTGTTTTAAAGAGTTATGTACACTATTTGAGGAGTTAGGCTATGAAAAAATTAATGACCTATATATTCACCCCCAAAATAGAATTCCTATATTTGTCGGTGATCTAACTGACCGTGGACCAGAGTCAATAAAGGTCATTCAATTAGTTTATAAGATGGTTGTAAAAGAAAAGGTAGCAAAATATGTCCCGGGTAACCATTGTAATAAACTGTATCGTTTTTTCTTAGGAAATAACGTGAAGCAGCAACATGGATTAGAAACTACCGTTGCAGAATTTGAGGCATTAGATAATAAAATGCAGGGGCATGTACGAAATCAGTTCATGAGATTGTATGAGGAAGCACCACTCTATCTACAATTACCAGAAGTAAATGCAGTAATTGCCCATGCAGGAATCAAACAATCTTATATTGGAAGACTGGATAAAAAGGTAAAAACGTTTGTATTATACGGTGATATAACAGGGGAAATTGATGAATCTGGAAAACCAATTCGAAGAGACTGGGCACAACATTATCGGGGAAATAATTGGATTGTGTATGGACATACTCCAGTACTAAATCCTAGAATTGTTAATAAAACAATTAATATTGATACTGGATGTGTTTTTGGAAACAAACTAACCGCTTTTAGGCTTCCAGAAGAGAATATTGTCTCTGTCCCATCTCTACAGCCATTCAATGAAGAAAAATTTAGATCCTTTCCAGACGCTTAATTAGTTGTCAGAAAGGATCTCCATCATTTCTTTAGGTAAGGAAGCATGGAATGTCATCCACTCTTTGGATACTGGATGTTCAAAACATAAACTAAAACAATGTAATGCTTGGCGATTAATTAACGCTTTCTGACCACCATATAAATCATCTCCTGCAAGGGGATGGCCAATATGAGAAAAATGCACTCGAATTTGATGCGTTCTTCCAGTTTCAAGCTGAATTTGTAGTAAACTATGGGTAGCTGTTTCACGTACAACCTCATAATGCGTAACAGCCCTTTGCCCATCCTCCCGTACTGTCCGTTCTATAATGGACCCATCTTTTCTACCAATATTCGCATCGATTATCCCCTTCTTTTTATCTAGCAAGCCTTCTACGATTGCATAATACTTCCGCTTCACTTTACCTTGTTTTTGCAAAGTAGATAAAATGGAATGACTAAATCGATGCTTAGCAATTAGTAATAGTCCTGACGTATCTCGGTCCAGTCTGGTTACAACATGAACAGTATAAGGGATGCTATGTTTTTCATAATGAAATAAAACGCCATTAGCTAGAGTTCCTGATTGGTGTTTAAAAGAAGGAATGGTGGCTATTCCTTGTTGTTTGTTAATAATGAGAATGGCGTCATCTTCATATACGATATCCAATGGAATATCTTCTGCCTGCATATAAGTTCCTTTTACCTCTAACGCAAACTCTACAGATACGATATCCCCAGGTTTTAATATATAGCGTAAAGTTTCTTCTGTGCCGTTAACGAGTAATTTTCCACCATTGTAAATAAGGCTTTTCAAAAGACGTCTTGAAAAGCCTTGATCATTTTGTAAAAATTCCCGTAACAATTTTCCTTCCATTTCTTTCTTGATGATCCATTCCATTTTATGTTTTCACCTATGTTTTAATTATTATCCGCAATAAATGAATCACGTACACGATTCCAAAATGGAAACGGTCTAAAACGAGCAAAGCGAATCTTCTCTTTTGCTACTCTACATTGAATTGATTTTACATTTGTGTAGTTGTGTGTAATATGATCAATCGTAATAAAGAAGCTTCGGTCCACAATTGGTTTTAACAAACAAGTATGATGTTTTGGCAAAATTAACGGTGACCCAATCGTACGGAAGACGCGATTATTTATCGAAGCCATTTCGGTTAATTGGATTGCTTCTAATGATGGATGAATGATACCTCCACCGAGTGCTTTATTATAAGCTGTACTTCCTGATGGTGTGGAAATACATAGCCCGTCACCACGAAACGTTTCAAACCGCTCTCCTCTTATCTCTACATCAAATACAACTGAGCTTTCCGGTGTCTTAATCGTCGCTTCATTTAAAGCTAAATATGTATCGGTCTTATTTCCAGTCTTAGAACGGATAATAACCTCAAGCAATGGATATTCCACGATTTGGTAAGGTGTTTTCGCAATTTCAATTACAAGCTTCTCTAATTCTTCCGGGACATAGTCTGCATAAAATCCTAGATGTCCAGTATGAATTCCGATAAACGCAGTGTTACTCAGGCGATGATTATATCGATGGAATGCTTCTAAAAACGTTCCATCTCCCCCAACGGAAATAACCAAGTCCGGTTCTTCTTTATCGTAAAGTAGATCAAAATCAATTAAATGCTGTTTCATCTTTGCTTTAATCTTATTCGATCTTTCGTCTCCCTTTGAAATAATTTTAAACTTCAACCTCTTGCCCTCCCTATGATACCAACTTATTTTCGATGAAAGATACGTTGTGCTTCTTGTATTTCTGTTTTTATCTTTGACATTTCTTCATCAAGCTTAAATGCAGCTTCCCCAGCAAGCTGTAATCGTAATTTAATATCCTCTGGGATTCTGCCTTTATATTTATAATTTAATGAATGCTCATTCGTAGCCCAAAAATTCATCGCTAATGTTCGAATTTGTATTTCCGCCATAACAACTTTATTGCCATGAATTGTTTCAACCGGATATTCAATCAACATATGGAAAGAGCGATAGCCACTTTCCTTTTCATTGGCAATATAATCCTTTTCCTCCACTATGGTAAAGTCCTTTCGAGACCTTAACATATCAACAACGGTATAGATATCATCAACAAATTGACAAACAACACGAATTCCTGCAATGTCTTGAATATCTTGTTCTATTCGATCAAAAGGTATTTTCCTTTTTTCTGCTTTTTCTAAAATACTTTGTACTGGCTTTACTCTTCCTACAATAAACTCTATCGGAGAATGTCTTGTCTCATGTTCAAATTGTGAGCGCATCCCTTTTAATTTAACCTTTAATTCTTCAACAACCTGTGAATATGGTGCAAGTATCGCTTCCCAATTCATTTATGACACCACCTGTTACATATGACTATTTCGTCTTTATTTTAACACAAATAAAATGGATATTCTTTGCATATTTTTTTCTATTTCGCCATAATCAATGTAATTAAGCATTTGCTGGAGGAATAATATGTCACAAGAAATAGAAATTGAGTTCAAAAACTTATTAACGAAAGCAGAATATGAAACCTTATTAGAAAAACTTCCTTTTCCGAAAGATGGAATGAAGCAAACAAACTATTACTTTGAAACCCCAGATTTCCAGTTGAGAAATAACCATTCTGCATTAAGAATTCGGAAAAAGAATAATCTATACAAACTAACATTAAAGGAGCCTTATCAAGGTGGTTTATTAGAAACTCATGACTCTTTAACAGAAGACGAAGCAATTGAATGGATAAAAAATAAACCAATTCCGAAAGAAGCCACTACTAATCAATTAAACAAAATGAATATTGAAATTAGTGATTTACAATACTACGGAAGTCTTACAACGGTTCGTAGAGAATATAAAGAAAACGGCCTTATTTTTTGCTTAGACTATAGCACTTACAATAATGTGGAAGACTATGAACTTGAAATAGAGTCTCTAGACAGAGCATCTGGTTTAAAAGCCCTAGGGAAGGTTTTACAAACTTTTGGTATTTCAAAAAAAGAAACTACAAATAAGATAGAACGTTTCTTCTCTAGCTTATAGTATTATGGGGAATCAGATTAGTTGCCGAGCCTTATTTATTGTTGCTACAATATAGACACAATTTATAAGGAGTAATTTGACGTGAATCATCGAACAGTATTTGAAGCAATTGGCGGTTACGAGACAGTTGAACGCCTTGTAACAGCTTTTTATAAACGTGTTGGGAATCATCCAAAATTAATTCCGATATTTCCTGAGGATTTAACAGAAACAGCTAGAAAACAAACTTTATTCTTAACCCAATTCTTCGGAGGACCAAATCTTTATACAGAGGAACGCGGAGCACCTATGATGAGACGTAGACACCTACCTTTTGAAATTACTCCATCAAGAAGAGATGCTTGGTTAGACTGCATGGAAGCGGCACTAGAAGAAGCTCAAATTGAAGAACCATACCGTACGGCTATATTTGAGAAATTGACCATGACCGCTAATCATATGATGAATACACCCGAACCGTAGAAAGGAGAATCGATGTGAGTTGGGAACTACTTGAACTAGAAAGCTCTCAAAAAGCAAACACATCGTCCGAATATAGTTGTGATGCTGTAAAAAAACCCATTGAAATTTATGTGTTTATCGACCCGATGTGTCCGGAATGCTGGTCACTAGAGCCGTATTTAAAAAAGCTATCAATTGAATTTGGACGATTGTTTACGTTTAGACCAATTATTTCAGGAGCCTCTAAGCCGCTTAATCATGATAATTTTGACCAACCAAGAAAGCTCAGAGAAATATGGGAACGTACTGCATCTAGAACCGGCATGAGCTGTGATGGTGACTTGTGGTTAGAGAACCCGATACACTCCCCTATAACGGCCTACTTAGCTATAAAGGCTGCAGAACTTCAAGGTATTCGGTACGGTAAAGTTTTTTTACGTAAAGTACAAGAAAGTTTATTTCTAAAGAAAAAAGACATATCGCAAGAGTCTGTTTTGATAGAATGTGCAAAAGCTGCAAAGCTAGACTTACAAGAGTTTAAAAATGATTTACATTCTGATACTGCTAAGAAAGCACTCCAGTGTGATTATAAGCTAAATCACGAGATGGAAATTGATTATATGCCTACAATGGTATTTTTCCATAAAAATATAGAAGAACAAGGAATAAAAATATCAGGGCTCTACCCATATGAGATTTATGTACGTGTGCTTAGTGAGATGACTGAACATCTCCCTATTCCCTCGCAACACCCTTCCTTAGAGGATTTTGTACAACATTATGGGGTAGTTGGGACAAAAGAAGTATCTGTTGTATATAATTGGTCACTGGAAAAAGCTGAGCGAGAAATGAAGAAATTGCAGTTGAAGCAAGTAGTGGAAAAGATACCAGCCAAGCACGGTTCTTTCTGGCAATATAACGAGTTTAAATAAAGGTAAAACCTTTTATATGAATATTTTTTAGATGAAACCAAGGGAATCCCCTGGTTTTTTTGTTTAAAAACAAAAAAATAAAGGATATACGGGGCAGCGTATATCCTTCTTTTCTCACTTCTTTGTATCAAAACAAAGGGGGATGGGAGAAAGTTTCATGATCAAACAAAGGGGTTTTGTTTGTGATTCATCTCACATTATTAATATATCAGGTATAATCGATTTTAGCAATAAACTTGCCCTCCTTTTCACAAATCTGTCACTTCTATTATTTTACGTTCGTACATATATATTAGTAGACACTTTACACATACTAGGGGGACATACTTATGCGAGAGTTACTTCCATATCTATTCATTATTTTAACTTTCTTTGCCATACTTTTAAATTTGCTTGGGTTGATGCAGCTTATCCCAATATATGTCACATTACCTGTACTGTTTTTCTGTATTTATTTCACACTATTTTCGTTCATTAATCGTAATAAATATCGCGGAAGAGTGAGATGAGGCTGAGACAAAAGTTTTTTAGTCAAACGAATAACCGAATGTAGTGCACCTACGACGCACTGGAAATATACTGCGCTTTCACTTCCAGCACAAGTGCGACATCAGCTCGAAAGAACCTCGCTGTGTCTTCTTTGCACCTCACAGTACAAGTGCGACATCAGCTCGAAAGAACCTCGCTGTGTCTTCTTTGCCGCGGGGGGCTGGTGAGCCAGGCTGCTACTTGAATAATCTTCTCTGTAGCCTTGCACCGAGGAAACCTGCTGCGTAGCATTACTAGCAGACGCAGGTGCATACTCGGGGTCTCACCGATGCCTTTCCTCCCGCTGGAGTCTCCGTATATGATTTGATACCATGTTTATTAGCTAAAGACTTGGTCCCTAACTTTCCTTCCCCATACTCTCTAACAACCATTAGCTTGAATTCTTCCCTATATTTAGCCATAAAAATACACCCCAAAAGTTAGATTTCACTCTAACTTTTGGGGTGCAGTACAAAATGGTCATCTTTCTCGCTTATTTGTTTAGTAATAATTTTTCCATCTCTGTTAGCTTCTCTTCAAATACATCTAATGCGTCAAGAATTGGCTGTTTAGAAGTCATATCGACACCAGCTTTTTTCAATACTTCAATTGGATAATCACTGCTACCAGACTTTAAGAAATCAAGATAACGTTCTACCGCTCCCTCTTCTTGAGAAAGGATTTTGTTAGCTAATGCCGTTGCTGCTGAGTATCCAGTTGCATATTGGTAAACATAATAGTTGTAATAGAAGTGAGGGATTCTAGCCCATTCTAAACCAATTTCTTCATCTGATACTATATCCTCACCAAAGTATTTTTTATTAAGTTCATAGTAAATCTTCGTTAAATAATCCGCTGTTAGTGCTTCTCCTTCTTGAGCACGTTTGTGAATCTCATGCTCAAACTCTGCAAACATCGTTTGACGGAAAACAGTTCCACGGAATCCTTCTAAGAAGTGATTTAAAATATAAAGTTTTTGTTTTTCGTCATCTAAAGTATTTAACAAATGATCGTTTAATAATGCTTCATTAGCAGTAGATGCGACCTCTGCTACAAAAATAGAGTAGTTACCATAACGATATGGTTGGAACTTTCTTGTGAAATAGCTATGTGCAGAGTGACCTAGCTCATGTGTTAAAGTAAATAAATCATTTACTCGATCTTGCCAGTTCAATAGAATGTATGGATTTGTTCCATAAGTTCCAGAAGAGTATGCACCACTTCTTTTACCCTTGTTTTCTTCTACATCAATCCAACGATTAGCAAATCCTTCTTTAATTACTGCTAAGTATTCTTCACCAAGAGGTTTAAGACTTTCTATTACATATTCCTGTGCTTTTTCATAAGGGATATTCATATCTACATCTTGGACTAATGGTGTATACATATCATACATATGTACTTCATCTACGCCTAAAACTTCTTTACGTAGTCTCCCATAGCGATGTAATAAAGGCAGTCTCTCATTTACTGCTTCTACTAAGTTATCATAAACTGTTTCTGGAATATTGTTGTTATCTAGAGCCGCTTGTCTTGCTGAATCATAATGATGAACCTTAGCATTGAAATTATGTGTTTTAACCGTTCCACCTAATGTAGAAGCAAATGTATTTTTAAATTGACCATACGTACTATACATTGCTTGGAACGCCTCTTTACGGACGCGTCGATCCTTAGATTCTAAGAACCCTACATAACGGCCGTGCGTTAGGTCTACCTCTTCCCCATTTTCGTTTTTAATAGTTGGGAATTTTAAATCAGCATTATTTAACATGCTAAATGTTTGAGATCCGGTAGATAATGCTTCTGAAGCCTCTGCTAATAGCGCTTCCTCTGTTTCACTTAAAACATGTTTACGTTGTCTTATAATTTCGTTTAAAACATGCTCATAAAGTTTTAACTCTTCTTTTTCTTCAAGATAGCCCTTAATTGTTGCTTCATCCATTTTTAAAATCTCAGGTACTAAATAACTCATAGAGCTTTGTGCTAAAGTTAATACATTTTCAGCTTTAGCATTTACTGCCTGGTAGAAAGAGTTTGTCGTGTCCTGATCATAGCGCATATGTGCATATGTAAATAATTTTCCTAATCTTTCTGACAATTCATCCTGGAGCTTCAGAACGGTATATAAAGAGTCTGCAGAGTCAGCCACTTTCCCTTTATATGCTTCAATTTGAGGAATATCGCTCTTTAAACTGTTTAGTTCTTTTTCCCACTCATTGTCGTTTGCAAAGATATCCTCTAATCTCCATGTTCTTTCAACAGGTACTTCATTTCTTGATTGAAGCTCTTTTGTCGCCTTTGCCATTAATCTTCCTCCTTTACATCTTTACGTATAGTAATTCGGTAAAAATTTAACTATTCCTACTGAATAACTATATTATTTAGTATAACGAATCAATTATGAATCATGCTCGTATTTTGACTTAAAAATGTGCAAAAGTTCCTTCAAAAATTGTTCATCACCTTTAATAGCATCTTCTATATGAGAATAATACTTAATATCCTTACATTTTTTGAAAACATTTTTAGAGACTTGGTTAATTAATGTTAAACAACAAAGTAATTGAAGGTATTCAAGAATAGGGTCCTTTCGGTTGGATATTAGCGGGAAAGGGATATTAGAAATGTTTTTTTGCAATTGATGGTAACATGTCTGAAGGGAAAAGGTTCCACCTATGGGAATCGGATCAATAACCTCTATACAAATCCTACTTTGCCAATCCCAAGGTGGTGTATTCATTTGATATTGTGTTTGTACTGGTAGATACACTTCAGAAGGTAAATAGTCCTTATGCAAACCTTTAAAATAAAGCCACTTATACCAAAGTAATGTTTTCCCATATAGTTTCTTTGGATTGTATATTCTAAAATTATATTTCACCTTTTTCCATTCTTGTAAAAGAAACTGACTAAAAAAAGAAGGGGTATTAAATATATCCATAAACTTGATAGAATTTAGTTTTCTTATAGTAAAATTTCCGATTGCGCGATGAGAATGGGTAAGAATGAGATTTGCTGCGGTTATAAAACTGTTAGAACGTGGGTCAAAGAAAAAAAGCAGTGGTAGTTCGTTGTGGTTATATTGTTGAAGAAAATGAAGAATAAATTGGTCTACTTTTAAAGCATGGCTCCCAATTCGATAAAACTGATTTGCACCTAATATCCATATTGGTTGAATTCCCTCTTGTAAATAACCTCTTGTTCGCTTTAAGACCTCTTCTATAGGAATTTTAGCACATTGATATTCAATTGCAATTTGTTTTAGTTTTATTCGGATATACAAATCAGCACGTTGCTTAATAGTTGGAAAATATCTCTCTAAGGTGACATCTAAGCCTTGTTTTTTAAGCCATTGATATAGTAATAATTTCCCTTTTTCGTGATAACTTCCCTCTCCTCCTTCATTTATTTGGCAACTAGCAGTACTGTGATGCGCAAAATGTGGAATCATTTTTGTTCCTGCTTTCACAATTACTTTTTGCTCACAGGCTGGGCAGTAAAAGTGATAGTTCGCTCTCAATTTCTCAATTTCCTCTTTGGAATACTGAAACAATGTGATTAGCTTATCATTATTTACTTTTGCTTGTAGCAAAAAAACCACCTCCACCCTATTAATTCGATAGAGGTACGAAAAATCCTGCAAAAAAATAAAGATACCTTTTTAAAGGTATCCTAAATGTTTGCAGGGAAATGTGCACGAATATCAGCAAAAGTATTCATTTCAAAAATTTTCTTACCGTATTCTTCTAACACATGAATGGTAATATTGGAATCATCGCCATACTCAAATACGCGTGAAATAATATCTTCTTGGGTTTGTTCATCTAATACATCTTGTGAGAATTCCATATACAAATAATATTTACCATTATAGTAATATAAAGTTTCTTCTTCACTTCCAGTATCATTTTGGAAATGGTGACTAAGTTGAATAACGTCCTCGAAGTCATTAAATCCTGCAATAATCCAAAGATTTTCTTCTACAAAGTCATCGGCTAATTCATCATTTTCACTTTTACCGAATTTTTCCTCTAAGAAAGATTCGACCTTTTCATCTACAGGAATATCTATAGTAGAGCCATCTTCATCAATTGGAAATTCTAAATTATCTCCGTTTTTAGAAAGCTGAGCTTTTGTAACGACAATTTCTAAACCTTTTTCAAGAGCATGAACTTGGATCCATAAAGGGCCATCTACATGAAAGTCTTCTTGATAATTTACCTCGTCCATCATTTGCCAAAATAATTGTTCACTGCGTTCACGATTGTACCAAATTTCTTCCCGATGAAATCCACGATCTTCAATATCTACATAAGAGATAAAGAATTTTACCGTGTTCTCATTAATTCTTTCGATTTCCATGTAATTCTCTCCCTTCTTTTTTAAATAGGTAGAGCAAGTCTTAACCTTATCTATCGAAAAAAGAATCTATCTTATTTATATTGTATGTTAGCATATTGCAATTTGAAAATTAATATGCCCATATATAATTATTTAAAATAATATTTTAACTTATTTTTTCAATTTTGTCATCTTAAAATAAGATATCAAAAGCGCAGATCCAAGTAAAGAATCTGCGCTTTTTCTTTTTAAATTAAGAAATTCTAATTAACCATTCTTCTAGCTTCTTGTAATTGAAAAGTTCGTACAGTTCTAGGTAAAAACCTACGAATCTCATCATCATTATAGCCAATTTGTAGCCTTTTTTCATCTATAATAATCGGCCTTCTAAGCAAGCCAGGATTTTTTTGAATTAAATCAAATAATTCCTTTAAAGAAAGCTGTTCAATATTCACATCTAGACTTTGAAAGACTTTAGAACGCGTCGAGATGATCTCTTCCGTACCATCTTCTGTCATTCGGAGAATTTCTTTTATTTCATCCAAACTTAAAGCTTCAGAGAAAATATTACGCTCTTTAAAAGGAATATTGTTATCCTTTAACCAAGCTTTTGCTTTTCTACAAGATGTACAACTAGGTGAGGTATAAAGTGTTACCATGATACTTCACTCCTCATAACTGTTTACATAAACGTAAACTTTAATCGGTTATTAATTAAAAATTACTTTAAATAACCTATATGTATAATTATACACCATTTGTCAAGTAATAGATAGATTATTTATAGAAATATCAATCGTTCACAAAAAAATTACATTTAGTCTTAAATTTTCCAAATACAATACCTTAGTCCCAGTCCTTAAGGTTAATATACTAATGTTAGGTTTCCTTACAATAATTAAAATAAAACCATAAATAATTCTTGATTTTTTTGAAAATTACCCTTATTATTATAATAAATTATACTTTATGTCACAAAACCTAACATTAGGAGGGGTAAAATGAAGAAAATAGAAGCCATTATTCGTCCTGAAAAGTTTCAAGATTTACGCAATAGCTTGACTGAAGTAGGGATTGGAGGGCTAACTATTACAGAAGCTGCCGGTACCGGTAAACAAAAAGGCCAAACAGGCTTATTTCGAGGAAATACGTTTAAATTACAATTGTTACCAAAATTAAAAGTAGAAACAATTGTAGATGATAGCCAAGTAGATGAAATTGTAGACATTATTATTGAAACATGTAGTACGGGAGAAATCGGAGATGGGAAGATTTTCATACACCCTATCGAAGAAGTAATTAGAATTAGAACAAAGGAACGCGGAGCACAAGCTATCTTGTAAATTTTCTTTTTATATTACTTAAGGAGGAGAATGAATGAGTATTGAAGAATTAGAGTTAGCCATTAACCTTGTATGGGTGATGTTAGGAGCGGTTTTAGTATTCTTTATGCACGCAGGATTCGCTATGGTCGAATCCGGTTTTACAAGGTCTAAAAATACGTTAAATATTTTAATGAAAAATTTTATAACCATTAGTGTTTCAGCAATTTTATTCTATATTGTTGGCTATGGGGTAATGTTTGGAAGTTCTTTTGGCTCGTTTATTGGTTCGGATGGCTTTTTACTAAGTGGTGTAGAAGACATTGGTTTCTTCGTCTTCCAAGCAATGTTTATTGCAACGTGTGCAACAATTATGTCTGGTGCAGTGGCAGAAAGGATTAAACTTGGAAGTTATGTTTTAATAGTCGTTGCTATGACAGCCATTGTTTACCCTGTAGTTGGACATTGGGTATGGCAAGGAGATGGCTGGTTAACTACCATTGGATTTAGTGATTTTGCTGGATCGACCGTTGTTCACTTAACAGGTGCTGTAGGCGCATTAATGGTAGTTCTTATTTTAGGACCTCGACTAGGTAAATATTCAGGGAAGAAGGTAAATGTTATACCTGGTCATAATATACCACTTGGAGCACTCGGTGTCTTTATTCTATGGCTTGGTTGGTTCGGATTCAATGGTGGTAGTACATTAGCAGCAGATCCAACCTTAGTACCTATGGTAATCGGTACTACATTATTATCTACCTCTGCTGCATTAGTAGCAAGTGCACTATACACTAAATTTAGATATAAAAAAGTAGATGCTTCTCTATCGTTAAATGGTGTTCTAGCTGGATTAGTAGGGATTACAGCTGGTTGTGCTGAGATATCACTTGGTGGGTCCATTATTGTCGGTCTAATTTCAGGTGTAATTTTAGTGGAAGGCATCCGTTTCTTCGATGCTAAATTAAAAGTTGACGATCCCGTTGGAGCAATTACTGTTCACGGACTACTAGGTATTTGGGGAACATTGGCGGTTGGGTTATTCTCTACTTCAACAGGGTTATTTTATGGGAATGGTATAGCCCAGCTTGGCATTCAAGCGATTGGCGTACTTGCTGTTATTGTATGGGTAAGCATTACAATTGGCGGATTTACTTATATTTTAAACAAAATATCGCCAATTCGCGTTTCCGAGGAAGAAGAAATTAATGGTCTTGACTTCGCTGAGCATGGTTCCAATGCTTATGACTTCAAGGACACATTATTAACTAATGATGATTTAGAATCACCTAGCGTTGGTCTAGCACTTGCAGACCGATTAAACAGCATCCCAGTGGGGAACTCAGAAGGTAAAACGATAGGATGATTCATATTTTTAAACTAACAAGCCTCTCCCTTGACTGGAAGAGGCTTGTTATTATTTTATTTGATCCTTCTCTAATCCAGCTAAAATATCTTCCGACTCTCTACCTTCATCATAGGTAAGCACTTCATCAACAGGCTGATAAGACTTTCCATAAATCTCCTCATCTTTATAAGTATGAATCGATTCATACATTTTTCTCATCTGTTCATATATTACTTCTTCCGACTCATCATTCGGAGACCAATAAAGTATTTCCATCGGGTTTTCTTCATTAGTAGCTAATGACCGACGATTATAACCAATGGATTGTGCATGGGTAAAACCTTCACGCTTATAGAAATGAAGCCGTTTTTCTGTATCTGTATCCTCGTAATCAACAGGCTCTACTTCTAAAATTATCGGCTTATTGTGTTGTTTTAACTTCTCGATTAGTTGATGCCCTATCCCTTGTCCTCTTGACTTCGCGGAAACCCATACATAATCAATGAAAATAAATGTATCAAATTCAGCATACATCAAGACGTGATATGGTCCTTCATCTTTATGATAGACGTCCCCTTTTTCTTTTAACAATAGTTCCATATGTGCTTTTGATTTCATTTCTTCAATAGGAAAATACTTACTTAACTTCTCATACCAATCCATAAACCTACTCCTTTGTTTTTTCTACGTTGTTAGTATAAATGAAAGAGGAAATAATGTTAAATCTCCTTTTATGCCTTATATGTTAAGTATGTGTAGTTAAACGAAAAAAAGCGAAACTTTTATTTATAGTTTCACTTTTTTTCGTAAATTATGGCGTATAATCAACATTTTCCGTGTATGTGTTACCAGCATTCCAAATTAAATACTCATTTATTCCATTATCTTGTAATGCTTTTATTTGTGCTTCTACCTCTTTTTTACCATATTGAGTAACAGGGATGCCTGTACCACTGTATATCCATGGCGCTTCAAAGTCTTGAATCCAAGGTCTTGATACTGGCGGATGTTCCAATTTAGATAGGACTTCATTTTCTACTTTAGCGTACTCATCAGTTAAACGGTATGGCTCTCTATCAGGTAGTGGAATTCCAAAATAATTATTCGTCCAATGACTAGGATAAATCATAGATGAAATGACATCCACATTTGCTGATATTTTAGAGAAATTTTGACCGATTCCTGGAGCTTCTGGAATGGTTGCTGAATAACCAAAGATATCAACGGATACATCAATATCGTAAGGCTCTAGTTCTTGTTTAGCGTATGCAACAAAGTCTGTTACCGCTTGGACTCGACGTTGAATACTATCTAGTTCACTTTCAGCATATTCACCTTGTGAGTATACCAATTCATCGTCCCTACGTTCAAATCCTTCAGGGAATCGTACATAGTCAAACTGAATTTCTTGAAATCCCATTTCAGCTGCCATTTTGGCAATTTCAACATTATATTCCCAGACTTCTTTTTGAAATGGATTTACAAATGATTCCCCACGGTTATTTTTCCAAACTGAACCGTTATCTACAAAGGAAAGATCTGGTCTATTTTTCGCTAATACACTGTCTTTAAAAACTACAATTCTTGCTATAGGATAAATTTGGTTTTCTTCTAAAGTTTTCATCATCTCTTGAGCATCTTTAATATAATTTTGGCCGATATCCGCATAAGGAGACGCTTCATCCGGCTTGAAGGTAATATAACCATGATCATCTTTAATATCAATAACCATCGCATTTAAATCAGAATTATTAACTAAATCTAACAACGTGTTAAATCGACTGCCACCTGCCGAATGACCAGTTACATAAATACCTCGAACTGCGTCAGGATATTCGAAATTGTATCCAGAGTCAAATACAAATCGCTTCATATCCACCTTATTCTCAATTAACTGTATGACAGTTTGTCTTTCCAAATGATTATGAGCAAATAATTCCTCGTCCCCACTACTTTTCTCTGGTATTGCAAACGGAAGTAAAATAATCAGTAGGAGAACAAATGGGATTATAAATCTCTTAAGCTGTGTTTTTTTCATTCTATCAATCTCCTAAACAATTAGTTGAGCATGCTCCCGTGAAGTTGATACTACAACTTTTCGTTTGCAACCCTTTAAATCTATTATAAAACAGAAATGTTAGATTTTGAATGGCAAATACGAGATTTTTGTCATTTTGTTTCATTTTATGTCGAATGACAATTTTTAAATTTTAATTTCATGTTCTGGTTATTTTCTTCTTAAAAATGCTCAAGCTAATGCATGCATGACGTTAAACTTTTTAAATTGATATTCACAATGAAAGGTTAATTTAGAAATATACGGGCAAATTACTAAAGAACCAATTCCATAACTTCTTAAGAAAGGAGCCTGAAGAAAAATGGATAAACAGTTGTGGATTGTTATTGCAGCTGTTGCAGTCATCACGGTAGTTGGCTTTTTTGCCTTTCAAAGCATGGGTGATGATGAAGAACACGCTGAACCTCCTACTACTGAAGAAACACAAGATGAAGGAGAAAACCAGGAACAAACTGAAACTAATCAACAATCCAAGGAAGATCATCATTCAGTCCAGTTTTCCGAATATACTAGAGAAGTTGCACCTAGGTTTACTGCTGAGGATTTAACTGAACCTCCAAGTGATAACTGGATTACTAATGGTGGAGATTTATACAATAGAAGATACTCCCCATTAGATCAAATTGATACGTCAAATATTGGCGATTTAAAGCTTGAATGGGTAACTAGCTTAGGATCTGGTTTAGAGTTTAAATATTCCGGTGAAGCAACTCCACTTGTTTATGATGGTGTCATGTTTAATATCACAGGTGCTGATGTTGTACAAGCAATTGACGCGACTAGTGGAGAAATTATATGGGAATATACACCACAGCTAGCAGATGGATTAGACACGGCTTGTTGCGGGTGGATTAGTCGTGGAGTTGCATTAGGAGATGGAAAGGTCTATGTAGGTCTATTGGATTCAAGACTTGTAGCATTAGATCAGAAAACCGGTAAACTTGTCTGGGAAACCCAAGTTGCTGAATGGGAGAAAGGCTATACGATTACAAGTGCACCACTGTATTACGACGGAAAAGTATACACTGGTATTGCTGGCGGTGAATATGGTATTCGAGGGTTTATGGCAGCATACGATGCCAATATAGGTCGTGAAGTCTGGAGAACATATACGATTCCAGCACCTGGAGAACCAGGTTCAGAAACATGGCCAGATGATAACGATAGCTGGATAAAAGGTGGGGCACCTATCTGGCAGACGCCTGCAGTAGATCCAGAATTAAACATGGTTTATTTTTCAACTGGAAACGCATCACCTGACTTAGATGGTAGTAATCGTGAAGGAGATAATCTATACGCAAATTCTATGCTTGCATTAGATGCGGATACCGGTGAATACCAATGGCATTTCCAACAGGTACATCATGATATATGGGATTTAGATCCCGCTAACCCTGTTACGCTATTTGATGTAGAAATTGATGGAGAAATGAGAAACGCAATAGCTGAGACAGGTAAAACTGGTTGGGTATATATTTTAGATAGAACAAATGGTGAACCATTAATTGGAATGGAAGAAAGACCTGTACCACAGGAAGAAAGACAAAAAACTTCTCCGACTCAACCCTTTCCTGTAGGAGATTCACTAGTGCAACAAACCATAACAGAAGAAGATATTAAACGAGATTTAGGAGAAGACTTTGATGGTGTAGTAGGTGATTTATTTACACCGTTCTGGGATGAACCAGTAACGATTACACCTTCTCCTCAAGGTGGCGGTAACTGGCCACCATCAGCATATAATCCAAATACTGAGTTGTATTACGTGCAAGTTAATAGTAACTATTTTGCCTATGCTCATAATGAAGGAGATGAGGCAAATGAATTCGAAGAAGGAAAAGAATGGATTGGAAGTATCTGGCAGCCAGTAGAAGGCGGACCCGTACGTGGGTATATTACAGCTGTTGATGTTAAGACCAATACTATTGCATGGCAGAAAGAATGGGATACAATTGCCTGGAGTGGATTATTAACGACTAAAGGGAATTTACTATTTACTGGTCATAACGATGGTCGCATTATTGCCTACAATGCAACTTCAGGTGAACAATTGTGGGAGTTTATGACTGACGCTGGAGCAAATGCACCACCAATGACCTATTCTGTAGATGGAAAGCAATATGTCTCTATTTTCTCTGCTGGTAACTCTTTAGGCGGAACTACCCACGGTGACAAAATTTACACCTTCTCCTTAGAAGGAGAATATGCTTCATTAGAGGACGTTCCAGAAGATGCGATTAAAAAATCTCCAGAGGCGAAAGATACGGATAATGAAACTAGTGAAGGTCCTACTGACGCAGAAGAAGGTGGCGAAGTTGCGGAGCAGGGACTAAAGATTTATGAAAACAACTGCTTATCTTGTCACGGAGCCAAGGGTGTTGGCGGACATAATGGACCTAATTTGGAAAACTCAACAATGTCTGAAGAAGAACTAATTGAACAGATAAAACATGGCGGTGCTGGAATGCCTCCATTTGAAGGAACATTATCTGAGGAACAAATTGAAGCTGTAAAAGAATATCTGAAAACACTTATGAACAAATAAACAAAAGATGGTTCTAAAGAGGGTAATTCCTCTAGAACCATCTTTTTATTAATTTGATGTTTTTTCGGCTAATGGAAGATGAATTAAACGATCATCTTTATCTGTAGGTTCACCGCGATTATCATGGTTACTTGTAATAACAAATAAAGCATCTTCCTCAATAAATACATCTCGAAGTCTTCCCGCTTCATCATAAAAATCCGCTATTGTTTCTGTAGCAAGATCAAATGTAAATATTTTCTTACCAGCTAAAGAAGAAATATATAATTGTCCATCATTAAATGCCATACCAGAAGGTGCCCACGTGCTGTCACCTGAATGAACTACTGGGCTTACCATATCTTCTCTTTCTTCGTCACCTTGAATAACCGGCCATCCATAGTTTTTACCTGCTTCAATTAAATTAATTTCATCATGTCCATCTTCACCATGCTCTGAACTGTATAGATTTCCTTGATCATCCCAAGTTAATCCTTGCGAGTTTCGATGACCGTAGGAAAACACATAGGAATCTTCAAATGGATTATCACTAGGTACGTCTCCATTAAGATCCATACGTAAGATTTTCCCCGCTAAACTATCCAGGTCTTGAGCTAACTCTCCTTGACCAAGGTCACCAGTTGTAGCATATAGCATATTATCTGGTCCGATTTTAATCCTTCCACCATTGTTCAGTTCTCCGCCAGGAATATTATCCAAGATAACATCTTCTTCTTTCCAAGTAGATTCATCTAAGACAAGCGAGACAATTCGATTTACCATGTCCCCATCCTTATCGTAAGTATAGAACGCGAAAGCTCGCTTAGAATCTTCAAAATCTGGCGCTAAAGTAAATCCTAAAAATCCGGACTCCCCTTTATGAAGTATCTCTTCTGAAACATCAACATTCTGTACTTCGACTATCCCGAAATCACCATCGATTTCTACTACAGTTCCATCCCTCTGACTTAAATAAAAGGTCCCTGCATTTTTATTAATTGTCCAAGGAATGAACAATTTATTAGCATTAATATTTCCATCTTCAGATGCTACCACTTCAATAGAATCCTCAAATACTTGAATAGCATCTTGATCATTTTGTACTTGATCTGTTTCATCCTCTGGGCCGTCAAAAACAAATAGGAAGATTAATGCAACAACTAATAACACCCCTATTAAACTAACTAAACCATACTTTTTCAAATTCTTTCACCTCTTTAAATTTTTGTCTTCGTAACATAAACGAAGATAATCATGGTAGTAATTATTTCCAAATCTCGATTTGTTATACATATTTTCATAGAAATGATTACTATTTTCACAGAATGAAAGAATTTTAAAAGTAATTTTTCTCAATAAAAAAATGGGCATCGGTAGCCCATTTATTTTTTACGAATTCAATATGGAACGAATCATATGAATAGAATCCCATTCTCCTAGAGAGAAATAGGTTATTGGATACTTTTTAGCAAATAACTTAGCTTGTATTTCTTTTTCTAGATAACCTTGTTTTCGTAAAGTAAGAACCTTCTCTTGAAGTTCTTTAAGATTATCCAACTTCTTCGAAAGAGCTTTGCGACCATCCTTTACATATCCAGCATGACAACAAAATACTTCTTGAAAATCAAAAGTTAATACCTTTTCGATTGAATCCATAATCATTGGAATACTTTCATCACGTAAAATTAAGTTTGTTCTAGGTTGGACAAATAAATCACCTGAGAAAAGCTGACCGGTTTCTTTATTTAAGAAGGAAAGATGATCTCTTGCATGCCCTGGTGTCTTTATTACATCCCAGGCTGCACTGCGTGAAGATAAACTTTTCCCAATCGCTTGTGCCTGAAAAGGTTCTCTTCTTCCCCAAAAAACTTGTCGATACAGTGGATATTTCGCTTTTTTATTAGATTCTGCTACTGTCAATTCATTCATCAAAATGGGCACCTTGAATTTCTTTTGAAGAAATGCCGCCCCGCCAATATGATCCTCATGAGCATGAGTAATTACAACCTGATCAAATTCAGCTTCCTCAAAGAACGGCTTAAATAACTTTAGCAATCTTGGAGCGCCCGTATCAATTAACAGACCATCTACACTAAAGGAATAAGCATTTAAAGTAACTCCTGCTAAAGACACATAACCATTTATAAAATGAACATTATTTTGTTTACCACTATATGCAGTAGTTTTAATCAATTCTCCATCACCCTAGAAGTTCTATTTTTATTTTTAGAATATCACATAATGAATAGTAATTCATACTTATTCAATTGTAGGATAGTTATCTTTGTGAATAACGTACATACTAATAAAAATATCAATCCGTAGGAGGAATTGTTTGTGAAAATCCTATTAATAATTGGGGTTATAATTGGCCCCTTTATCATGTATTTACTAGTTATGTCGTGGAATAAATTCCAATTAATTTTCAATATCCTGGCAATCCTATCCAGTATGATTTTTGGAATAATAGCCTCTTTAGCTGTTTATCAAGTGATAGTTGATAACAAAGTATTCATGACCTCTATCCACGCTATCTTTCTTAATCCCTTATTTTTAATAGTGTCTGCTTATATGGGACTATATGTTCTTTTTTGTTTACTAAAATTGACAATGAAAGACCTAAAGTAAAAACCATACACTAATAATGTATGGCTTTTATACTTACAGATCTTTATCTTCTCGTTTTACACTGGTAAAATCTTCTTCTTCACCAAATTCAGTACCATAATTCAACCGTCCAGTTCTATTAACATTATCTGCTTCCCTACTCGGTTCAAATAATAAAGTTAGACAATATAAACCACTGAGGCCGACTAAAGTATAAACAATTCTAGATAATAATGCATCTTGTCCGCCAAATAGTGTTGCAACTAAATCGAACTGGAATAGTCCAATTAATCCCCAGTTAATTGCACCTATAATCACAAGAGCTAAAGCAACTCTTCTTATGGTTTCCAAACCATTTCACCTCCATTTATGCCTATCTTTTGCCATCATATTTACTCCATGATAGTCATGATTATCATCTGCAATAAATTCATTATTCATACCAATGTAGTAAATAAATATGTCTATTTTTTAATGATAAATGGAATAATGGTAATATAATCGGAAAAGGGGTGTAATTGATGACACAACAAGAAATTAAATCTGCAATCGAAAACATACTGAATAATAGCTCTGTAGGCACTATGGCGACTGTCCAACACAATAAACCACATTCAAGATATATGACATTTTCCCCTAATGGGCTTAACCTTTATACCGCAACGGATAAACACACACACAAAATAGAGGAGTTAGAGAAGAATCCCTATACCCATATCCTGTTAGGCTACGAAGGGGACGGCTATGGGGATGACTATGTAGAATATGAAGGCAAAGTCCATATAACCGATTCTCTAGAGTTGAAAAAAAAACTATGGAGTCCTAATATGGAGAAATGGTTCGATAACGCAAATGACCCAAATTATATTGTGTTAGAAATTAGTCCTGAAAAAATAGCGCTAATGAATAAAACTGGGTTAGAACCTAGAATATTAGAATTGTAATTAAAGCTGCACTTTAGTACATTCCGCACTTATGGGAATGATATTCGTATCCTAATTGAGTATCCAATCTAAATACAGTTTTAAGAGCTAATTATTGCCACTAGCAATTGATTAGCTCTTTAATGTTTAGTTACGCTATTATAGATCCTACTTAACTTTCTTCACCCCAAGTTCTTAAAAGTCATAAATTGCTTCATTTTCTTCGCGAATTTTAGCATAAGTTTTCGTGAGTATAACTGTATCCTCCACTAAACGATCAATACGGAATAAAACATCATCATCCTTAATTTCCCTTCGATAGAAATCTTTTTCCTCAATAAATACATAAGATTGAACCATTTTGGCTTTCATATAAGCTAATATAGGTTTTAACTGCTGTTCGGCTATTAAAAAATGCTTTGCTGATCCTGCTGTCACAATTATGCTGACCACTTTGTCTTGAAATGCGTTAATAGGAAGCAAATCAAAAATGTTCTTTAATGTAGCTGGGATAGATGCTTGAAAAATTGGTGTTCCGATAATAATTGCGTCAGCTTCCATAATTGCTTTTGTTACATATCCTGTATCCCCATCATATTCTAAATAATTTCTTCCATCACTAAACTGGATATCATAATCAGCTAGGTCAATTAATCCAACTTCGGCATCTGGATATATTTTTGCAACTGACTTTATAGCATAATTCATAGCAGTTTTTGTTTTGGAGCCAATTATCGAACCAGACAATCCCACAATTTTCATTTTAACCACCTTATTTCTTCGCTGTATATTTTTTGATTGCTGGCAAAATTTCATTACCAATCAACTCAATATTTTTCATTAAACGGTCAAAGGGAACACCACCAAAATCAATCTGAGCGATATAACGCTGATGTCCAAATTGTTCATGTTGATATAAGATTTTTTCAATAATCTGTTGAGGACTACCCACATTTATAATACTTCTAGTATCTACACTCTGTGCAAACAGCTGCTTAGCAAAGCCTTGTCCATTTGTTTTCTTCATACCTTCATTAATATGTGGATACATATCTTTTAACGCTTGTTGTGATGTTTCTGCTGCATAGAAAAATCCAGCTGTTGCAACAGGTAATTCATCCGGATTATGGCCACCAAGTTGTGCTGCCTCGCGATATGCATCAATAGTTCGTTTAAATACAGAGACAGGTCCACCTAAATGTGCCATAAACATCCCCACACCTGCATACCCTGCTTTCATTGCACTTGCTGGCGTACCACCTACAGCACGCCAAATAGGCATTTTACCTTCTTTCGGTCGTGGAAGAACTTTAGCATTTTTTAATGGAGCACGATATTCTCCACTCCAGTTAACCACTTCTTCTTTATTTATTTGAAGTAATAAATTAAATTTTTCCTCAAATAATTCTTCATAATCTCGGAGATTATATCCTAACAATTCAAATAGTCCAACTCTAGATGCACGACCAGCAATAATTTCAGCACGCCCTTTGGAAATTAAATCTAATGTTGCAAAGTCCTCATAAACACGAACTGGATCCGAAGTACTAATGATTGTGGAGGAACTTGCGATCTTTATGTTCTTTGTAGCTTGAGCAATTGCAGCTAGAACAACCGAATGAGCCTGTGTAGTAAAATATTCTTGATGACTTTCCCCAACACTAAAAAAATCAATTCCTGCTTGATCCGCTAGCTTTGCATACTCGATTATTTCGAGTACTCTTTCTTCAGCTGATATACGTTCACCTGTTATTGGATTTGGCAGATGATCACCTAAAGTATATATCCCAAACTCAAGCCCTTTACTTGGGTCAATTCTATAGTTTTCCATTCCGTATTCCACCTTCCTAAATAACTTCATTAAATAAGAGTATTATTAGTTTTCCTCATTTATTAATAAAACAATCTTTTATCTTCCATTATCACATGCTATTATGGACAATAAGAACAAAACGTGCAAGTACGCACTTTTAGGAAATATAGTATCCAAAATGATACTATAGGGAGGAGATTTATGATGACAATTGAGCCAGATCAATGTCAAGTAAACGATGCATTAGGGATATTAGTTGGTAAGTGGAAACCAATTATTTTATTACATCTATTAGATAAAGGTACACAACGTTTCAGTGAATTAAAACGAAATGTACCAGGGATTACCCAGAAAATGTTAACAAAGCAGCTAAGAGAGTTGGAAAATGAGGACATCATTGAACGTGTAGTATACCCCTAAGTACCTCCAAAGGTTGAATATTCTATTACAGAATATGGAAGAAGCTTAGGACCAATCTTAGCAGCTATGCATGAATGGGGCAAAAAACATACACTGCATAAAATGAATAAAGAGAAAAAAAAGAGTTCTTAATACATTTAGGAGGCTAAATTTATACTTGAAACATACTATCTAGAAATAACACAAGTGTAAAAAAATAGATGCTAAGGTGGTTGAATACACCTTAGCATCTATTTTTTTAAATGTCGATTAATGTATAAATCTTGTTGCACAAAACGTTTACTTCTAGGCACATATCTATTAAATAATGAATACCCTACTCAGAGAACGAGTCAGGTAGGTGATAAATTTTGGAATTTCTTCAATTGATTGAACTTCAGCATATACTTATATTAACCTTTGGTGTACTACTTGGGATTATTATAGGTGGGATACCAGGCTTAACGCCTACAATGGGGGTTGCATTATGTATCCCTTTTACTTTTTCCTTAGGTGCAGCAGAGGGTCTTATGCTTTTAGGTGGAATCTATTGTGGCAGTGTTTATGGAGGCTCAATCCCAGCAATCATGTTTAATGTACCAGGGGCTCCAGCTTCTGTTGCAAC
The DNA here is from genome assembly GCF_047228935.1 of Ornithinibacillus jepli. Classification (NCBI taxonomy): domain Bacteria; kingdom Bacillati; phylum Bacillota; class Bacilli; order Caryophanales; family Bacillaceae; genus Ornithinibacillus; species Ornithinibacillus jepli. The sequence continues at coordinate 433,002 of NZ_JBFEGG010000001.1, read as the reverse complement.
GACCTTTGATGGTTATCCAATGGCAAAGCAAGGAAAGGCTAGGAAAGCCCTCGAATTAGCAACCATTTCTTCTTTTATTGGTGGATTATTCGGAATGCTTTTGTTAATATATTTATCCCCCTTTTTGGCAGACTTCTCTTTACAATTTGGACCATCAGAAAATTTTTGGATAGCTGTATTTGGTATTTCAGTAATAGCCGCAATTTCTAAAGGTCCCTTAACAAAAGAATTGGTAGGTGGAGCAGTTGGAATCCTAATTTCGCTAATTGGAATTAGCTCTTTTACGGGGTTAACAAGATTTACATTTGGAATAGATTCATTGGTTGGTGGTCTCCATGTAGTTTCCGTGTTAATTGGTCTTTTCGCTTTTCCCCAGGCTTTGCGTTTAATTGAGGGACTACAACAAAAAAGTGAAAAAATGAATTCATATTACTCCAAGTCTTCAATTAGACAGTCTTTCTCGGATATTATAAAAAAACCAAAATCAATCACTATAGGTAGTATTGTTGGTGGGATAGTTGGAGTCATTCCTGGAGCAGGCGGAAATATTGCTAGTATATTAGCCTATAATGAGGTTAAGCGGTTTAGTAAAGATAAAGAGGAATTTGGAAAAGGGAATAAAGACGGAATCATTGCATCGGAAAGTGCTAATAATGCAATGGTTGGTGGTTCACTAATTCCTTTACTCACACTTGGAATCCCAGGTTCACCAACAGCTGCTATCTTTCTTGGCGGATTACTAATCCATGGTATTTGGCCAGGTAAGAGTTTATTTGTTGAAAACGCGTCTACTGCATACTTGTTTTTCTTTGGATTGATTCTCGCCCAGTTTTTATTGTTACTAATTGGGTTAAGTTGTATTCGGTACTTTACTTTTTTGAATACCATTCCAGTTTATTACCTCGCTCCAATTATCATATCTTTTTGTATTATTGGGTCCTATGCTATACAAAATAATCTAACTGACATCTATGTTATGGTCATACTGGGAGTTACTATGTTTATACTTGAAAAATACGGTTTCTCTCCGGCTCCCATCGCACTAGGATTCATTTTAGGACCGATTGCAGAAGTTGGTTTGTTACAAGGCTTTCATGTTGGTCATGCAAACGGCTCTGTACTTTTATTCTTTTTTAGTGGCACTTGGAACCTTATATTAATCAGCTTCATACTTGTTACAATCTTTTTTTCTATTTTCCAATTTTATAAAAACCGGCCAGTTCTGGCACATGAAAAAGAAATATCTAAATCACACACCCGTGGGATTTGGTGGATTTTACCTGTTTTAGGTTCTATCATTGGTTACTTTTTTATTTCATCAGATTCATTTGAGCAAAGAATATTTCCGCAAATAATATTTTGTCTACTATTTCTAATTTGTATAGTTCAATTTTCTTTGCAGATAAAGGGAAAAACAAATACAAAAATGAAAAAAAGTACGAAGATAGATTGGTCATTTTATATCGTTCTTTTATTCATTTGCCTCTTTAGTTTTTTAACTAATTTCACAGGATTTTACATTCAAGTCTTACTATTAATGTTTACAGTACCATTGTATTTTAAATTCCAAAAAAGAGAATCCATTCAGCTATATAAGATATTATTTCTATCAATCGCTTTTACACTCGGAATGTTTGTCATTTTTAATATGATTTTACAGGTTCCAATTCCAAGTGGCTTCCCCTCTTTACTAATTTTTTAACAAGTAGGGGGCAACGCCCCCACTCTAATATCTTATTCAATTTCAATTGATTGGAGGAGCTCTTCGTATACTTGATACCGCTCCTCTAATTCCTTAATTACTTCCTCACGATTCAAGACAAGCATGTCAGAACCTGCCTTTTCCATTTCACTTAAAAAATCCTCATCTTCGAGTAGTTGTAGAAACATTTCTTCTAATTGCGAGATGATTTCAGGAGGAGTTCCATCTCTTGCTGCAATTCCCCTATCTGTACTCATGATAACTTCTGGATACCCTAACTCTTTAAAGGTCGGGATATCTGGAACAAAGGAATGCCTTTCTTCTTCAGCAATAGCTAAGATTCTTATATCATCTCCAAGTCTGTACATATCAGAAAGATTACCTGAAATAACGTCCGTATGTCCTCCAAGTAAGGAAGAAGCTATTGCTTCTGAAGAACCTTGGTAAGGAATATCCTTTACCTGAATACCTGCAGCATGTTCAATTAATAAAATCGCCATGTGCTGGCCTACGAATTTCCCTGCATTTCCTATAGTGATAGTGTCTGGATTTTGTTTTGCTTGATTAATCAAGTCATCTAAATCCTGAATAGGACTATCACTTCTTACAGCAAAAACGGTCGGATCCTTACCCCAGTTAACAATTGGTTCAAATGTGTCCAACTCATAGTTGGTGTCTCCAACGATTGGTTGAGTTATAATATGTGGAAGATTATAAGCCGCTAATATATAGCCGTCTGGATCTACTGAAGAAAAGTAATTCCAGCCAACTTGGCCACCACCCCCTGCCTTATTTACAATAACAAGCTCTTGTCCTAAATATTCTTTAGCATATTTTGCTATAATTCTTGCCTGGGTATCTGTAGCAGCACCTGGGGAATATGAAACAATTAGTTGGATTGGTTTATGTGGGAATTGTTTAGTGGATGGAGAAGAACAACCAATTAATAGAACAGTTAACGTTAGAATGTAAATGATTATCTTTAATTTACACCTTATACTGTCCACCTTCTTCCATGAATTCTTTCTTGAAATAGTATGCTTAAAAGGAAAAGAGTAGACTATTTATTTGTTGTTTCTTTAAGTAAACAGGTTGGTTTTATCGCTATCCTAATTATTGTTCTCCCCTTACATTCCATTAATCTTGCATTTTCAAACCAAACTATATATAATAATAAAAACTAGAATATCATTAGCTATGAAAAAGGCGCAGTACTTTTTACCCAATGATTATAGAGAGCTTGTGGTAGGTGGAAACAAGCATCAAGGTAAAAGAGGAATTGGACTTTGGAGCTTATTATTAATGAAGTGATCTTAAAACGTTTTAAGATAATTAGGGTGGCAACGCGGTTCATTCGTCCCTTCGACAAGGGATTGGAATGGGCTTTTTTTTATTGTTCAGAAATAAGGAGTGAAGAAACATGAAAACAATATTTTCAGGAATTCAACCAAGTGGCTCATTAACTATCGGAAATTATGTTGGTGCAATTAGTCAATTTGTGGAGTTGCAGCATACACATAATTGCTTTTTTTGCATTGTAGATGAGCATGCAATCACTGTACCACAGGATCGCATTAAACTTCGCCAAAACATTCGCTCTCTAGCAGCATTATACTTGGCAGCTGGAATTGATCCGAAGAAGGCTATTCTTTTCATTCAATCTGAAGTCCCAGCACACACACAGCTCGGTTGGATGATGCAGTCGATTAACTACATCGGTGAATTAGAAAGGATGACTCAATTTAAAGATAAATCAGAAGGTAAAGAAGCGGTATCTGCAGCACTTTTCACTTACCCATCTTTAATGGCAGCTGATATTCTACTTTATCAAGCTGACCTTGTACCTGTTGGCGATGACCAAAAACAGCACTTAGAACTTACTCGAGACTTAGCACAGCGCTTTAATAATCGATTCTTAGATGTCTTTACCATTCCAGAAATCAGTATACCAAAAGTTGGGGCTCGTATTATGTCATTACAAAATCCAACGAAAAAAATGAGTAAATCTGATGAAAATGTTAAAGCATCAATCTTTATGTTGGACGATCCAAAACAAATTGAAAAGAAAATAAAAAGTGCTGTTACAGACTCAGAAGGTATCGTAAAATATGACAAAGAAAATAAGCCAGGTGTATCTAATCTATTAGATATTCATTCTGTTTTCTCTGGAGAGTCTATTCATGAACTTGAACAAAAATATGATGGTAGAGGGTACGGAGACTTTAAACAAGGTGTAGCCGATGCCGTTATCGCAGTTTTAAAACCAATCCAAGACCGCTATTATGAAATCTTAGAATCAGCTGAATTAGATTATATCTTAGATGAAGGTGCAGAAAAAGCATCACTTATAGCAAATAAAACGATTCAAAAAGCTAAAAAAGCAATGGGTCTTGGCCGTGTGAAAAAGAAAAATCAGTGAGGCTATCTCACTGATTTTTTGATTTTTGTTTGGATGTACCCTCTGCATAATTACTTTCGAGTTCCCACATCTTTTCTAGAAATGGCTGACCTTTAATTAATTTCTCACAGAGTTCTTCATGAGCAAGGCTCCAACCGAATCTTACCCCATCATATAATGCCTGCCATACTTCATCTTCATCCATATAACGAATATCAGGATATTTTTTCGGGTTCCATTCTGTTAACCAATAACGTAACTCCTCAATATTATTAGAAGTACGAAGCTGATCTAATCCCATCATTAATAATTGCTTTAATTGTCTTTCTCTTCTTGTCAAACCAAATACAAGTTCAGGAGACATAGAGAGCATATGATATTCTTTTACATAAGTAGAATCATCATATCCAAAGCTTTGAGGCTTCGCTTTTTCTATCATTTCATAAACAAGCTGTTCCTGTCTTGGAATTAACCGGCTTTTTCGGATTGGAATACGGTATCCTATAGTATCAAATGCTAAAATATCATTTCCATCCGTTACAATACATGCATAATCTACTACAGAACGTTCTTGACCTTTTCTTGTATATGCCCGTTTATAAATAGCATCTAGTAATCCTTGAGGCAAATCATGCATATCGTTTTCAATGTATTGAAAAAGAGACTCTGTTATGTATAATAGTGGCACTTGATCAAGTAATTCAATCCCGTCATCTTTCCGCCATTCATGAAAATAACATACATTATAGCCGTTTTCTTCTCCTTCAAACCAGTTCACCCAAACATCGTGTAAATATAACATACAACACCCCTCACTTCCCGAATGAATCACCTTGAGGATGTTCAAAAAATTACCATCTATGCCATAATTTTTGAACACTCGCTTTAAAATACATTATGACCATCATTTAAAAATTTATTCGAGAGAGTGGTAAAATATCGAATCAAGATCGGTTTGGAAATGAATAGGTAGATAAAGTCATTAAAATTAAGCCCACGGGCAAAAAATAACACTCAATTCGTCCTGACACATATAGAAGATATTCCAACCATGATATACCTGCAGGTAAAAAATTCATATAAGCAATGAGAGTAACGCCTCCTGTAACCGCTAGTCCAAATCCTATTAAAAATAAGAAGATATATCCCATATTCTTACCACCCATGCTTGTCCAATTATTATATTTGATTATATGCTAATGGATTGTTAGACATGATAGAAAAGATAGAGGAGATAGAAATTTAGTTGGTCGCCTTATAGGGGTAAGCTTCCTGGATAGAAAGGATTAAAACATAACATCCTTATGAGACATAAAAAGACTGACCATTTCAGTCAGTCCTTTATACTACGCTTGATATTTTTTAAAAATAAGAGATACATTATGCCCGCCAAAACCTAACGAATTACTTACAACTACATTTACATCTTGTTTTCTTGCTTCATTAGGAACGTAATCTAAATCACAGTCTGGGTCCGGAGTTTCATAGTTCATTGTTGCTGGAATGATTCCGTCCTCAATTGATTTAACGGAAATAACGGCTTCTACTCCTCCTGCTGCTCCTAGAAGATGACCCGTCATCGACTTTGTTGATGACACTGCAAGTTTATAAGCATGATCACCAAATACTGTTTTAATTGCCTCTGTTTCAAACTTGTCATTCAAATCAGTGCTTGTACCATGTGCATTAATATAATCCACATCTTCTGGGTTTAATCCAGCATCACGTAAAGCATGTTGTATTGCTCGAGCAGCACCTTCACCATGCTCAGCTGGAGCCGTAATATGGTACGCATCACCCGTTGAACCATACCCTACAATCTCTGCATATATATGTGCACCACGTTCTAAAGCAGATTCGATTGTTTCAAGTATTAAGATTCCTGCCCCTTCACCCATTACAAAACCATCACGATTTTTATCAAATGGACGACTAGCTGTTTTTGGATCATCATTAGAGGATAATGCTTTCATAGCAGAAAATCCTGAAAAAGCCATATTCGTTATTGGGGCTTCCGTTCCACCTGCGATAATATAGTCTACATCACCACGTTGTACTGCTTTAAAGGCATCTCCGATAGAGTTCGCACCAGAAGCACAAGCTGTTACGGAACAAGAGTTTATTCCTTTTGCTCCTGTTTGAATCGATACTTGCCCTGCAGCCATATCTGGAATCATCATAGGAACAAAGAACGGACTTACTCGTTTAGGTCCTTTTTCCATGAATTTCGTGAATTGTTCCTCATATGTTTTCATTCCACCAATTCCTGAACCAATCCAAACACCTACACGATGAGCGTTCTCATCTGTAATCTCCAGTTTTGCATCCTTTAAAGCCATCATAGACGCAGCAACTGCAAATTGCGTAAATGGGTCCATTTTACGCGCATCTTTTTTATCCATATATAAAGTAGGGTCAAACTCTTTAACCTCTGCTGCAACTTTAGCCGGAAAATCATCTTTATTAACTTGTGTTACAAAATCAATACCCGATTTACCAGCTTGAAGATTTGCCCACATCGTTTTTACATCATTACCGATTGGGGTAACCGCTCCAAGCCCTGTCACAACTACTCTTCTATCTGACATTTTCGGTACTCCTCCTAAGTTTTAATATAGAACAAGCATTACAAGTAAACATTATCTTCCCCAACGTAATGCAACTGCTCCCCATGTTAAACCTGCTCCAAATCCTACTAATACTATACAATCATTTTCTTTAATTTTACCATCTCTTACACTTTCTGATAAAGCCATAGGTATAGAAGCAGAAGAATTATTCCCATATTTTGTAATAACCTTTGCCATTCTTTCCTCTGATATATCTAATCTTTCTCTAGCCGCTTCCATAATACGAATATTAGCTTGGTGAGGAATTAAATAATCGACATCTTCTTTTTGTAAACCAGCTTTTTCTAAAACACTTAAGGAAGACTCAGGCATTTGTCTAACCGCAAACTTGAAAACTTCACGACCGTTCATCGTAATAAAGCCATCATCCTTTTGGTAAAGATGCTTGCCACCTGAACCGTTTGCTCCTAATTCAAACGATAGGATACCTTTCCCTTCTGAAACTTCGCCCATTACTGCAGCACCAGCACCGTCTCCAAATAGTACACATGTATTACGATCAGACCAGTCTGTTACTTTTGATAATTTTTCTGCTCCAACTACTAATATGTTTTTATATACTTTCGTTTCAATAAATTGCTTTGCAGTAATCATCCCGTACATGAATCCTGCACAAGCTGCACTCACATCCATAGCAGCTGCATTCCATGCACCAAGTTTTTCTTGAAGCATGCAAGACACGGATGGAAATGGCGTATCTGGAGTAACAGTAGCTACTAAAATTAAATCTAGCTCATCCGGTTTAATATCTGCATCTTCTAATGCACTAAGTGATGCATGATAAGCCATATCGGAAGTGTCCATATCATCTTCGGCAATTCTTCTTTCCTCAATTCCTGTTCTTGTACGGATCCACTCATCATTTGTATCTACTATTTTTTCTAAGTCTTTATTCGTTACGACTTTAGATGGTGTGTAATGACCTACTCCTAAAACTCCAACACCCATATATACATCCCCTAACCTTTAAAAAGTTGTTATCAAATATTATGACTTGGTACTAATTTTAATGCAAAAAACAGAGACTTGCAAGATGTAAATATCACAACCCGTAATCAAATTAATTAAAAACTAGTATTGATTAGGAAGCAAGCCTGTTTCTTTATACTTTTCAATATATTGATTTAATGTTTCCTGGAATCGATTTGAAACCTCCTCACTGTATTCACCCATCGTAATATAATCCCCTGTAAAATCAAAAGACATAATTTCTCCTTTAAGGGATCCTTCATTAAATTTTTCTGCTGCTAATACATAAAGCCTTTCTACATGCTGTACCGTACTAGTTAATACGGTTTTCGGTTCTATTTTGATTTGATCAGAAACAAATCCAATTGCGTAAATATTATCTTCACTTGCACGTTTAATTATATCTTCACTAAAAGCATCTCCAGCTGGATAAATAACATCGACATTATAGTCCTTCATTTTTTCATAAGCCTGGATAGCAACCTCACTATCATTCCAATCATAAATGAATTCCATTCTAACATTTGTATTTGGATTTTGATATTTTACCCCTTCGTAGAATCCTTCAATTTCAGGTTGCCATTGATAAGCAGCAATAATACCTACCTCATTTGTTTCACTTGTCTTACTTGCAATCATCCCAGCAAAAAAGCCCATTGCATGAGAATTGAAATTCATGCTCGTTAGATTATCACTGTAATAGTTTCCATTAAAATACACAAAGTGAATATCCGTATAGTTTTTTGATAAATTATAAAATTCTTCTCCGTAATTACTACTATGACCAAAGATCAAATTAGTCCCATCTTTTACGAGATCACTAACTGCTTCCGAAATGTCTTTTTCTGTATTTACATTTTCAACAACCTCAATTTCTACTCCAAATGTCTCTTCTATTTGTTTAAGGCCATCATAACCTTTTTCGTTCCAAGGCTTACCTTTCATTTCACCTTCCATAATTATAGCTGCCTTATACAGATTACCGGGACTTTTGCCAAATTCACAGCCATTTGCAAAAACTAATCCAACTATCATTAGTATGATAATACCGTAACTTCTCCTCAAGTTTGTGCACTCCATTCAATTTCTACCTATTTTAATAAAGATCTTTAAATCGTTTGTAATGAGCCAGTACTTTTTTTATATTTTTCTCTATAGGTATATAGTCACGAATATAAATAGAATTTTCAAGTTTTACAGCTTCATTCAGGAAAATTTTCTTGGAGTAGACAGTAATTTCAGAAGGAATGTTAGTTGACATAATTAGTGGATAGGTCTCTTTTACAAAATCTGTAATATAAACAGCATCCATTAAAAAATCTTCAGAATTAAAGCGAACAAATCGATTTCTAATTGAAATTCCCTCTTCTGTCATATCCATCCATTCACCAAATAAAATTGGGGCATTTATTACTATAGCATCTTCAAGCTTATTTCTCATTTCATTAGTTTTTATTTGAATGATTCTTTCTGCTTTTATATCATCATTAGTTTCTCCAATAATTAATACACGGGAGTTTTTATTTTTCTTTTCTTCATAGGATTCAACCAATTCAAATGCACTATTCCTTCCTACTAACATATAAAGATTTTCTTTCTTATCAGAATCAATCTTGTCTACTCCTTTTACTACCATACCCTTATCTAGAAAATAATTAACATAATGATATCCAACCCAATTAAAACAATTATAAATTAATATTGTCATCGTTTGCCTCCTCTCTATGTAAACTATGAAGAAATGCTTTTAATTTATGAGTTCATTTGGTAAACTAAATAAGGAAATTATGTGGTATTATAATTGTAAGAGAATAGAAATTGAGAGGTGATACATATGCGTTATCTTGCAACCATTGTTTGGGCTGTGTTAATAACGTTTGTACTTTCCTACGTACTTTCAAGTATGGGTGGCGAATCACTAGATATGGTATCTACTTTAGTAATGGCAGCAATTTTCTCCATTATTATCTTCATTCTAGGAGACGGCATCTTAAGGGATCAAAAAGAGCAATAAATAAATGAATGCAAAACCCTTGCCTTGAACATCAGGGCAAGGGTTTGCTATTTCAAATATGTTCTGCTTAATGGTTCTACTTAATACCAAGGTAACAAACTCAATGCAGTGAGTGCTGCCAATGGCAGGACTAGACGATTAAATCTTCTGCGTGGCCCGAAACCATATCCTGGATAGCCAAATCCAGGATAACCATATCCAAACCACCCAAATTGACGTTGGTCTTGCATGTACGGTTGTAACTGTGGATTCACTTCATTGTCAATGGGCACCGCAAAATAGACATACTCATCATCTAACCCAGTAATGATGCCATCAAAACTAGAACCATCTTCCAACTGGACTAGCACGTATGAATGCATATGCGTTTTACATAAATCATACATTTGATTTTTATGAGACATTCTGATCGACCTCCTCACATGTTAGACTATTCATATGCCTATATGGAGGTGACAGATATAGCCAATTAAGTCTTTATAAACTAGGGGTGTATATAATGGAAAATGAACTAATCGAGTTACTAAAATATTTGTTTTTAGGTTTATTACAAGGATTTACCGAGCCTATTCCTATATCATCAAGTGGTCATCTTATTCTTGCTCAAGATATTTTAGGTGTTGGACAACCAGGGTTATCATTCGAAGCTATTGTTAATTTCGGTTCATTAATTGCGGTAATAATGGTTTATTTTAAAGACATTGTTCGATTAATAAAAAATGGGTTTCATTACATAACAACCCGTGACCCAGAAGTCAAAAGTGATTTTCATTTCATACTAATGCTTATAGTAGCCACTATTCCAACAGGAATTATTGGTGTTTTATTCGAAGATTCCATCGAGAAACTAACTAGGCCATATCTAGTTGGAATTACATTGTTAATTACAGGGATAGCACTTTGGATCATTCGAAATTTACGTGGAAAAAAAGGAGACAAACAAATTACGGTAAAAGATGCGGTTATTGTTGGTCTTGCCCAGTCAGTAGCATTATTCCCTGGGATTAGTCGTTCTGGTGCAACAATTGTGGCTTCCATGTTATTAGGAATGAAACAAGAAACAGCACTTCGTTTTTCATTCTTGCTCTACATTCCAGTTAGTTTAGGTGTAGGTTTACTTTCCGCTAAAGATATCGTAACAGATCCACAACTAAATACATTTATGATTCCTTATTTGATTGCATTTATTGCTTCTATCATTGCCACTTACTTCTCTTTGAAATGGTTTATGAATATTATGGCTAAAGGGAATTTAAAATACTTTGCTTTTTATTGCTTTATTATTGGTGTTATTGCCTTATTATTTTTATAATGGTAAATTTCCGACCCGGAAATGTTTAGAAATACGCAAATTAAAATAATTCCAAAAAAATCCACTTTCAGATTTAAAGATGAAAGTGGATTTTTTAATGTAACTTTTTATTAATCTGGAATGCCGAGAGCTATTTTTGCGTAGCGGGACATTCTTTCTTTACCCCAGGGTGGATCCCAAACAATATTTACTCTTGTTTCTTTTACTTCTGGTAAATCATATAATGCACGTTGTACATCAGCTTCAATATGTGCAGAAAGTGGACAACCCATCGCAGTAAGTGTCATCGTCACTGTGCATACACCTTCATCGTCTAGATCAACATCATATATTAACCCAAGGTTAACAATATCAATACCTAGCTCGGGATCAATTACATTTTCAAGAGCTCCCATGAGATTTTCTTTTAATGCTTCATCCATGGTTTTCCCTCCTCTTTTCTTTCCTATCTTCATTTAAACATATTTTACATATTTTTAAAATGATTTAAATCACAGATGTGAAACAAACCATTTAACTGTTTCTAATATGGCAAATCTGCTTACCTTATGTCCTCTGCCTATTTCACGAAGGAATTTAACATTGTCTTGGTCTCGATAAATACTCTTTATTTGTTGATAAAAACTATAAGAATGATCAAAAGGAACTGTCGGATCATGATCTCCATGCCAGAATAATACTGGTCTTTCATTTAGTTTTTCAGGTTGAAGTGATAAATCATAATCAAGTAACGTAACATATAATTGATTAACTTCTTGCTCAGATAGTGGCAGTGCACCGGACTTCGTATAAATATCAACCAACTCTTTAGCGAAAGTAGCTATTTTCGGTGACCCCATTAAAATAGCAGCTGTTTTAATCCAATCATACTGAGATAATGCGGAAGCAGTCGTGATTCCTCCCATACTTGTTCCAGCAACACCGATACGATTATTTAAAATAAGACCTTTTTCTTCCAAGTCCTGTCTAATTTTATGTAATTCCTTAATATTTTGTATTACGATATTAAATAAATAGTATCGAACGTCTGATATTTCATTCGTTTCTCTTTCACCATGGTACAAGCTATCTGGTAATACAACTCGAAAACCGTTCTCTGCTAATAAAAATGCTAGTGGTAAATTGTGTTCTTTTGCACTTGTTATACCGTGAAAATATATAACGGTTGGCAGTGCAGCCTGTTGTTTTTCTGTTTCCACCACGATTAAACTTTTTACTCCTCCAACACTCTCTTTTGTTATCCCTATCATCTGCAAAGTCCCCTTATCCTTTTAACTAATTATATGATAGTATTTTTTAATAAATAGTTAAACTAATTTAACTGAAAGATTACTTTATTATCCTTTACATATATAGAAAACACGAATAAACTTAATTTAAATGAGGTGAGTATATGAAAAAACAACATTTAATCGCTTTAGATTTAGACGGTACATTACTATCTGATGAAAAAATCATTAGTAATAAAAATAAACAAATTATCTCTAAGGCTATCGAGGAAGGCCACATCGTAGTAATTGCAACAGGAAGACCACATCGTGCAAGTATCCAATATTACCAAGAACTTGGCTTGAAAACGCCAATGGTAAACTTTAACGGAGCATTAATTCACCACCCCAATGATAGGAAATGGGATGTTCTACATAATCCGATGCCAAAAAGAACGGCACTTAGCATCGTGGAAACTTGTTATGATTTGGGCGTTCATAATGTTTTGGCGGAAGTACAAGACCAGGTTTATTTGGATAAATACAATCAAGATCTAATTGATATTTTTTATCAAACTGCAGAAGATTCTCCTTTTGTAATTGGAAGCTTAAAAAGTAAATTGAAGGAAGACCCTACGTCGCTTTTAATCCATCCAAAAGAAGATCATATTATGTCATTACGTAACCACTTAGACGAGTTTCATGCAGAGGTAATTGAACATCGTAAATGGGGAGCACCTTGGAATGTCATCGAAATTGTAAAAAAAGGAATTAATAAAGCGGTTGGGTTACGAAAAATTGCACATTATTATCAAATCCCAGAAGATCGTATTATTGCATTCGGAGACGAGGACAATGATTTAGAAATGATTGATTATGCAGGTGTAGGTGTAGCAATGGGAAATGCGATTGACCAATTAAAATCTATTGCCAACCATGTAACAGTAACAAATGAAGAAAGCGGTATTGGTTTGTTTTTGGAAGAGTATTTAAACCTTAAAGTGAATGTAAAGTAAAACAGTGGTACCGTAATTTTCCTACTATAAAATAAATAAATCATTCCATACTAGTTAGTGAACGTATAAAATCGTTCACTTTTTTGTTGGGAGGAATCAACTTGGCCAAAGGGAGCAAATCAAGAAGATTTAGCCAGCAAAGTGCAGATGCCGTTAAAAAGCATGCTGAAAAATTCCCATATCGTTCTAACTTTACAGATGCAGAACGCAAACGGGAAGAAGCAGATAATCATACAGTAGGAGGATTTTAAATGCAAAAAAATCTATTCCAACAAGCAAAAGATGCTGTAACTCAATTTACAAGTAATATAACTGGTGGTAATGCTTCTGAGCAAGATAAACAAGCAGCACACAATGCCATCCAAGCTGCTATGAACGATGCTACTCCAGAAGAAAAGCAACAGTTACAACAGTTACAGCAACAATTGGAACAGCATCAACTTAGCTAACCTCCATTAAGATTTTCCCAATAAAAGTAACATAATCAACGTTTGTTATGGTAATCACCAATTCATTCTTAGGATGAAAAGGGATTGCTGACGACTCAAGCTTGATGCTGGTGCTCATTCTTATATGAGCACCTTTTCCCTATTTTCCTTTTTTCTTCTGTACTTTTCTGCTAATATAGATTTAAAAGATTCATGTGGGAGGTAGAACTAATGGGAGTTAGAGCTGAAACAACACCAAATCCAAATGCGATTAAATTTACGACAGATAAGCTAATTTTTGAAGGTACAAACAGTATTTCGGTTATGCCTGGTGATACTAGTGAATATGAAGTAATGAATGATTTATTGAAACTAGAAGGTGTTGATAACGTATTTGGTTATCAAAATTTCATTACAGTAAATAAAAGCTTCGATGCTGAATGGGACGATGTAACACCTAAAGTAAAAGAAGTTTTTGAAAAACATGGATATTAATACATAAAAAATGAGGATATTTTTATCCTCATTTTTATTTACTCTTTTAAATCTAATGGTATGTAGTTTGGATTGATGATTTTTCCATCCTCTGTTTTCGTATACATTGTTACAATAACAACTTCATCAGAGCTTGTTATCTCTTCAGTAATGCCCACTACTAATTCAAAGGCTCCCCACTGTCCATCAACAGAAACGCGTTCTTCTTTCTTTACTGATTTCACTCCTTGTTCCGCTTTATAATAAAATTCATTATTTGATGCATTTACCTCGCCTGTAATAATAGCTTGGTTACGTTCAACTTGAATATCTACATTCCGAAAGTTGGCAAATACATCAGTATCTACTTCTGAAACTTGCTCTTTTGGTTCTCCTTTTTCATTGCCACATGCTGCAAGTAACAGCAACCCTACTATGATAAACACTTTTTTCAACACAATCATTCCCCTTACTCTTTTCTGAAAAAACCATATATACCGGCTGTTTGAACAATATTAGTAAATGCTTCTGGATCTACTTCTTGAATTATTTTCTCTAAGTCATATAACTCATAACGCGTAATAACAAGGTAAAGCATATGCTTGTCTTGATTTGTATAAGCCCCAACTGCTGGTAATATTGTAATCCCACGAACCATCGTATCATGAATTGCTTTTTGCAGTTCTTTTGCCTTCTTCGTAACAATCATCGCCGTTAGCTTATTATAACGTGTGTGTATTGTATCAATCACTCGCGTTGTTACATAAAGTGCCACCATGGTATATAATGCATTTTCTGGTTCATATAAAAGTCCTGCAAGTGCAATAATAATAGCATTTAACGAAATAAAGTACAGTCCAATCGGTTTGTCATTCATACGGGATAAAACCATCGCAACGATATCCATTCCACCGGTGGAAGCACCAATCTTTAGTGTCATTCCTACTCCTATTCCTGCTACCAGCCCACCAAATACGGCATTTAAAATAATATCCTCTGATAGTTGAACAATTGGTAGAAACTGTAAAAATAAGGATGAAAATATAACAGAAATAATACTATAAATCGTAAATCCTTTCCCTACTTTAAACCATCCTAAAATAAATACAGGAATATTTAATAACAATAAAAGAATACCTGTCGATACATGAAAGCCAACAAAATCACTAAATACGCTCGATATAAGCTGTGCGGTACCAGTAAAACCACTAGCATAAACATTAGCACTTTCTAAAAATAAATTTAAAGATAAAGCATTTAGCAGTGACCCAATAATTACAACTAATATTCGCTTGGCCTCTATTAAAAACATAACAATCTCCTTTTTTATATCAATTATTTTGACTATATCCCATTATAGCTATAAACTAAACATAATATAATTTTTTTAATAGAATGAGGTGGATTGAAATGAGCAATATTAAAATTATGGCAGATTCAGCAAGTGATCTTACAAAAGATTACTTTACTGAATATGACATGGAAATGGTCTCCTTAACGGTTCATTTAGATGATACGGACTATAAGGACGGGATTGACATTACACCTAAGAACGTTTTTGATTCGATGCGTAAAGGGAAATCTCCAAAAACTTCTCAAGTGTCACCACAGACTTTCAAATCTATTTTTACCAAGTATGCTGAATCAAATCAAACATTAATTTATTTAGCATTTTCATCTGAGCTATCTGGTACATATCAAACGGCAAAAATGATGGAGCAAGAAGTAAAAGAAGAATTTCCAGAGGCCGATATACATGTAATTGATACGAAATGTGCATCCATCGGTTATGGATTAGTTGTGCTAAATGCAGCTAAGATGGCAAAGGATGGAAAGAGTAAGGAAGAAATTATTGATGACGCCAGAAAACGCGCGTTAAATATGGAGCACATCTTTACGGTTGATGACTTGGAATATTTGAAGCGTGGCGGAAGAGTTAGTAAAACAGCTGCTTTTGTTGGGTCATTGTTAAATATCAAACCAATACTCCATGTGGAACAAGGGAAATTAATTCCCCTTGAAAAAATGCGTGGTACGAAGAAGCTTTTAGGACGGATGATCGAGCTAATGGAAGAGCGTGGTGGAGACTTTGAAAATCAAGTTATCGGTATTAGTCATGGTGATGATATAGAACGAGCTGAAAAACTTGCCGAAATGATCAAGGAGAAATTTGGGGTTAAGGAATTTGTTATTGAATTTGTTGGCTCAGCAATCGGAGCTCACTCAGGACCAGGGACACTAGCACTATTTTTCTTAAATAAATCATTCAAATAAAATGAACATGCGGAAATCGATCAGATTACCGCATGTTTTTTTATGTCGGTAGTCACAAATGTAAAGGCTAAGCACCCATTAGAACAACTCTTTATACGAGGAATACCCCTTAAGGAATAAACATTTTGAAACATATTTTGAAATGGCTTCGTCTTACTGATAAAGGCTAATTTTTCCTTTAAAAAATGAGGTGGAAAAAGTGTATAAAAGGATTGGGTTAATTAGTATTGTCGTTATAGTTGGTATTTGGATGCTCCTCGTGTTTGATTTCTCAAATAAAATTACAGCTGAAATTCCCCAAGCATCCAGTTTTGTTCCGACATTCAAAGATTGGACTGTTCAGTTTTCCGAGCCTATGGATCCAGAAACATTTACTGAAGAAACCGTCATTGTAAAAAATAAGCAAGGAGAACATGTTACTACAGAGATGGAATGGAATGACTCTTACACTGTATTAACCATATTCGCTCCAGACGATGGTTATACAATTGATAATGAATATGCTATTACTATCTCTAATAATGTTAGAACTGCAAATGGGAAAAAATTACCTGACCAATTCAAACATACTTTTACTGCAGTAGCAGACTTACCAAAAATTAAAGATCAAAAGCAGCTTGTTACCCTACTAAAAGAAAGAATGGAAGAACAATCGAGTGAATCTAAATTATTTAACTCCGTCACTAGTGAAGGTTCTGCTGAAGTTGAATCATCAGACACAGCCTCTGACGTGAGCAGTGGTGAGGCTGGAGAGACTTCATCAACGAATGTTCAAGTACAAGGAATTGATGAAGCAGATATTGTAAAGACGGATGGCGAGTCCATTTTCTTTGTTCGTGATGGGGATATTCTTATCACATCAGCCGAAAAACAAAACAGCACGTTATTAAGTCAAATAAAAGTGAAGAACTTTTATCCTCAAGAAATGTATATCTATAATGGATTACTAATTACAATCGGACAAAAAGTAGAGCCATTACGAAAAAGAGAGGAAAAAGATGCTGCTAACGGTGAGATTGGAATCCCTGAACCCTTTTACCATAATCAAACATCCATTTTAGTTTTTGACGTAAAAAATCCAGAAGAACCAAAGCAAATCCGTGAAGTAAGTCAGGAAGGATTCTATAGTTCATCTAGAATACTCGACGGCTATTTGTATTTAATCGCAAATGAGCATCCACCTTTTCATATTTTAGAGACAAATGAAGATGTGGATGTTAGACCATTTATAAAGGACACTGCAGTAAGTGAAGAAAGTATACCAGTCAATTATGACAAAATGTACTTCTTTCCAGAAAGTAAGGAAGAACAGTTTTTAATTCTTACTTCTCTTGACCTCAATGATATGGAAAAGGAAGCAAATATTGAAACATATCTGGGGGCTTCCGATCAAATCTACATGTCCCATAACAATCTTTATGTAGCGGTTAATAAATACAAGGAGATTGAATCAGATGAAAACAAGGTGACAGAAACCAATGATGACCCTGTAGCTGACATGATGATTTGGCGTCCAAGAGACGTTGATACGGAAATTACACAATTTCGTGTTGAAGAAGGAACATTAACGTACCATGCATCTACGGTTGTTAATGGTACACTCATTAATCAATTTGCAATGGATGAACGAAATAATACGTTCCGAGTTGCAACTACAAAAGGTGATACTTGGGATGACGAACAACAGTCTACTAACAATTTATATACTTTCGATTTAAACTTAAAACCACTAGGTGCGGTTGAAGGATTGGCTGAAGGAGAAAGAATATACAGTGTTCGCTTTATGGATGAAGTAGCTTATATGGTTACGTTTAAACAGGTTGATCCATTGTTTGTTATTGACCTAAAGGATCCGGCTAAACCAACTGTTCTAGGCGAATTAAAAATACCTGGTTTTAGCAATTACTTACATCCACTCGATGAGAACCATGTAATAGGCTTTGGGCAAGACACGCAGCTTTTGGAAGAAGAAGGTGTGAGTGAACCAGTAGTCCGAACGGATGGAATAAAAATATCTGTTTTTGATGTTAGTGACCCAACTAACCCTATCGAAAAATATTCCGAAGTAATAGGGCAAGGTGGTTCATACTCTGAGCTACTTCATAATCATAAAGTACTGTTCAAACATCAGACCGAAAGCATTTTCGGGTTTCCAGCAGTTCTATCAGAGACTAAGAAGGTTCATAAAGGTGATATAACTTATGAGGAATATAAGGTAATATTTGAAGGTGCATTACTGTATGAAATCACACCCGATGGGATTGAATTTTTAAATTCGATTACACATCAAGGTGAATTTAAAGAATATCCAGAATGGACTTCTGAGGTTAAAAGAATAGTATTAGTTGATGATTCCATATACACGTTATCTTGGGATAAAATGAAGGTGTATGACCTGAATCAAAAGAAAAATTTGGCAACTATAGAATTACCAGAGCTTTCATTTGAATATTAATCCATGTTGGAGGGAGCATTAAAGCTTCCTCCTCTTTTTTATATAGAAAATAGTACTATACATAACGCTTACAACAAGCCAGCCTTTTTCAAATCTGCAAAAATCCATCTTTTTATCATTATTACGGAAACTTAATCATATACTTTTTATACAGTTGTACTAGCAACTTTCTTAAAGGAGGGCATTTTATGCTAATAAATGAATTAGTCTCTGACTATGAAACGGAGCGAAGGGAATCTCCTAAAACGTTAAACGATATTTTAGACTACTACCAAAAGAAATACATTGCTGGTGAAATTGATATTAGATTTTACCGAGATGTGTACAACTTTTTACATCAGCAAGGTGCCACCTCCGCCCACGAATACATCTACTAAATGCTAGCCTAAAATTAGGCTATTTCTTTTAAAAAAAGCCAGATGTTAGAATTTTTATAACACCTGGCTTTGTATTACTTCTATTATTGTTTTTTTATCTTCTGGATAAGCATGTTCAATAACGTTTAATTCCTCTAAAGAGACCCACGACATTTCCGCAATGAGCTGATCAGGGTCATCAATTCCACTACTTTCTCCAATTTTATCCACTAAAAAATAATGAGTCGTTACAGCTATACCTTGAATTTCTGTCTCTTTAATGTAAAGTGCTTTTTTAATTTTAATGTTGTACCCCGTCTCTTCTCTTACTTCCCGCACACAACATTCTTCAGGAGTTTCCCCTACTTCCATTTCCCCTGAGGGTACTGCCCACGCTTTTGTTCCCTTTCCTCGAACCATCAAAACTTCTCTAGCCTCATTTATACAAATTGCTGCTGCCCCGCTCCATTCCTTCATCATTTCACTTCCTGCACAGTATCTAACAGCATGACATCAATATTTTGAGGATCATTCCATTTATTAAAAATTTCTAAATGCCATGTACTTGTTAAACGCTTATAATTATTTTCCTCCATCCAGTTTTGTAATTTTTCATAGGCTGCTATAATTTCTATATTTGCCCCTTGATGAGTCCAAACAGCATAAGTTTGAGCTGGAATAGTCAAAGCTACCATGCCATCAGGAATATCTTCAAATTGTTCCACCTCTACACATACCCAGTAACCGTCTTCCTCATCTCTATTAGTATCAACAACAAATGCTCCAATTTGAACGGAAGGATTTACCAAATGTTTAATTTTCCCAATCTCATCAGCCAATCTTTTAGCCGCTTTTGGAATTTCCACACTATATTCATCACCGGGACAAAGCACCCGATATCCTACCAATTTTAACTCACCAACTCTAGTGATTGTTTTACTTGTGAATAATTTCGCATTCATTCTATTTTCCCCCTTAATGATTTTAAGCCATCTAAAATCTTCATATCTACCTCATCAATTGGACCAATTTCCTCTTCCAAGTCCCAAAACTTTATCTTGGATGTTTCCTCATTTTCCATAAACGGATTAAGACTATCAACCATTGAAAAATATACCGGATTATATTTGAAAGTTCCTTCAGACATAACCTCCGATTTTAATAGCCCTATAAACTCTAAAATCATTAACCCTCTGTCCTGTTTCCTCATAAAGTTCACGAATCGCACATTCTTTATGAGATTCATCCCCTTCCCTACTACCTGCTGGTAATTCCCATTGATTCCTCCACACATTAAAACAAAGTAAATACCTTTTATAACATTGAATAATCGCAAAGGACCCTGCTACTGGTTCATATCGATTAATTTCATCTTCGGGTACATGTAAAAAATCCTGAAACCTTAATCCATTATTTTTTGTTTGAACCATTACCTCCCCCCTTTAAAAGCTTTTCTCTTTAAACTTATCAAAGTACTTTAACCATTTAAGAAGATTTTTTTCTATATTTGAATCGGTAGAAAGAAGTAACGATTGTAACTCTTCATTCTCTATGTATAAATGTTCCGTCCAAATTTTATCCGTCTTTTTTTGTGAAGAGGCGAAGTTACCAAAATACGCTTCTTGTATCAATCTTCTATCGTCCAGATTAATAAAAAAGATAAAATAACCATTTTCTATTAATTCGATTAACGATTGTTTATTAAGCTGCTTCGTATAATTCGGCTCAATTAAGACAAGTTTGTATTCTTGTAATGCATCATTGATCGCCATGGAATGACTAGAATCTATTGGTAGTTTTTCAAGTTCTGCGATAAGTTTTTTATTATCACCTATATATTGAACTCCGGATGTAAGAATTTTCTCTTCTATTTCTTCAGGAGAACAACCAGCTAATAAGATAAATATTAGCAATATGAGTATATTTCGCATCAAATGATTTCCTCCTCAAAGCTTTCCGTCATCAAGATTCAATGTGATTACCTAGTCTATTAGCAGGAAAATGACTGTAATTCCTAATAACATTCTAATCTCTTATTCCTGTACATCAGGATACAATTTCAGTAAAAATTCCATAGACTGCTTAATTAAAGCCTTTAATACATCAACATCGATGTCCGAAAGCTTATTAATATAAACACAAGCTTTACCTGACGTATGTTTCCCAAACTTCTTTAATAACTCATCACGATTCGGGTCACCTGTTGCGAAGTATAAACTAATCTTTGCTTTTCGGGGAGAGAAACCAACAAGTGGTGCATCCCCTTCATGACCGGATTCATATTTGTAATGATAGGATCCAAAACCAATTATACTTGGCCCCCACATTTTCGCAGCAAATCCAGTAGTTTCTGTAAAGATATCTAGAAGTTTATAGGCATCTTCTTTTTTCTTAAGACTCTCCACCTTTTCAATAAATTCTAATACACTATTATCATTCCACTTTGTTTTTAATTCGTACATATTGTCCACTCCTATTTCGTGCATATTTCCCTTTGTTATTTCAATTCTACACTTCTTATGGAAGTTTTAACCTGGTTATAACGAATGGTAATAATTTTAGATTAGCATAATATTTCAAAAATTCATAAGAAATTTCAAAAATATAATGGTAATATTATAGCCCTATTTGGCAACATCTTCTCTTACAAAATAAAAAAGCATTAGCCTTAAACGCCTAATGCTATCTTTATTTCTGTCTATTCTTCTATTTCACGCTTTTTCTGCTTTCTACTTAAATAAACTACAGCTATAACAAACAAGAATATAATAATAATAACAGGAGCAACAAATCCCCAGTTTACACCTGAATTTTCTTCCACTATAAAGACATCTGCTGACTCTCTTGCTAAGCCTACTTTATATTCCCCATCGTTTATTTCTCTTACAATGTTATCACCGAGAAGACCTCTTAGTTGCAGTCCCGATTCTAAATCAGGGATGGAAACAACTCTTGATACACTATCATTATTAATCGCAATATACATTATTTCATTTTGGTAGGTTCGCTTATAAAGACTCATCCCCTTATCAGATCCAACTAACTCATAATCTCCATATTGGAGAGCAGGGAATTCATTTCGTAGTGCTAGTACCCTAGAAAAAACTTCTTCTAATTCCTGTTCACCACTGTTAAAGTTAATTAACCGATGAATTTGTTCAATTCCCGCACCATACATTGGAATGTCAGACCCTTGAAAAATAATTGGTACACCTGGTGTCGTTAACAAAGATACTAATACAAGATTCCACGTATTAACATCATCCCTTTTATTCGCAGCTGCTACTTGAGTAAAACGGTCAATTGTTTTATTATCCACATAAAGAAGACTATTTTCTATCCCAAGTTCATCCCATTTTTCATAAATTTGATCTACAGGGTTATCAACACTGGAAAAGACATTAGCTATTGTATTGGAAAGCTCCGGATTATCTATTACATCAATTGCTTGAATTTCTTTAAGTTCTTGTGGAACTTCTTCCCCTAGCACATCCGCTATTATATATGCATTTGAATTTTCAACTTTTATTTCAGATGACAATTGCTCTAAAAAGTTAGGTGAAGCTTGATCGGCAGCATGTAAAATAAACCCATCTACATTTCCTTCATTCAGCCAGAACTTCGCTACATCCACTAGCATCTCTTGCACTTCAGGATTGTCTTGATTTAAAACAGCAACGTCCTCTAACCAAGGTTCCTTCGTTATATCCACCTTTACATTTGGTATAATCCAATCTTGCATATTTGGATCGGTTACAATTGGGTGACTATTTGCTACATAATTTGTAACTAGCTCAATAATGACTTTCATATCACGATCATGTGCTTCTTGAACTAAGGACTGAAACTCTTCCATTGTACCAAATTGTTCTTCAACTGAATAAAAATCTTCAACCCAATAGCCGTGGTAACCATCTGTAGCATTTTCCATGATAGGCGACAAGGTAATAGTTGTAAAACCTAACTTCTTTATATCATCTAGCTTTAACTTGATTCCTTCAATATCACCACCATGATAGGCAAGTGGATCATCTATCCGAACCTGATCACTAAATGCTTGATTTCCGTTATTAAAACGGTCTACTAAAATATCATAAATTATTTCTTCCTGAATGTTATCATCATCTGCAAAACTTACAACTGGATATGTATTTAGTAATAACAGTATCGCAATAAGTAAACTTGATATTTTTTTCATTTTATTTCCTCCAGCATTATTCACTCTTCATCCATTATTACCTAACTCTGCTTATAATCAACCAAAACTATCAAATTGTAGAAAAAACGACACAAAAAATGCCTCAAAGTGAAGGTACTTCCTCTGAGACACTCTTTTTACCTTTAATTAAATCCGCCTGGCAACCGGAAAAATCCTAAGGCTATTGTTATAATAAATGCTACTATTAACACACTCCAGCCAACTTTAGCAGAATCTCCGTCTTTTATTTTACCTAATGTCATTTCCATTCCAGCTATTACCCCAATACCAGCAATTCCTTTAACAATTGCTTCTGCCAACATTGGACTACCATTAAAGTAATTCATGATTAAGTCTCCACCAGAATAAAGAATTAATAAATAATCTAATCGTAGAATCATTTGTACGATCTTAGCTGCTTTCTCTTTTCCTTGTTTATGTAATACTAACGCGACGATGAACAGTATAAATGCAAGTGCCCAAGCCGTAACATGTAAATGAGTATTCATTCTCTTCCTCCTATTTGATACAAGTCTAAAGTAATTCTATCTTATCATATCATGAAAGGAAGTTCAGCATATATGAACATTACGTGAAAACATTAGATTTATATAAAACAATAACTATAAATATTCTTTTTAGTGTATAATTATACCTAAACATATAGTTTAATATTTTCAATAGTTGTGTTACATTTGCATATATAGGAGGCGATTTTTATGACTAAATTGAGTGAAAAGATTATTAACCAGACTGATACTTATGGTGCAAAGAACTATCATCCCCTTCCAGTAGTTGTAGCTAAAGCTGAAGGTGTTTGGGTTGAAGATCCTGAGGGAAATCGTTATATGGATATGCTAAGTGCATATTCTGCTGTTAACCAAGGTCACCGTCACCCTAAAATAATTGATGCATTAGTAAAACAAGCAGGAAAAGTTACACTTACATCACGTGCATTCCATAATGACCAGTTAGGTCCATGGTATGAAAAAATATGTCAGCTAACAAATAAGGATATGGCACTTCCAATGAATACTGGTGCTGAAGCAGTAGAAACCGCTGTTAAAGCAGCTCGTCGCTGGGCTTACGACGTAAAAGGTGTTCAAGAAAACAAAGCAGAAATTATTGCATGTGAAGGTAACTTCCATGGTCGTACGATGCTAGCGGTATCATTATCATCTGAAGCTGAATACAAGCGTGGCTTCGGTCCAATGCTACCTGGAATAAAATTAATTCCTTATGGTGACATTGATGCACTTAAAGCAGCCATTAATGAAAACACTGCTGGATTCTTATTTGAGCCTATCCAAGGTGAAGCAGGAATCGTTATCCCACCGGATGGATTTTTAAAAGAAGCTTATGAAGTATGTAAAGAAAATAACGTACTCTACATAGCAGATGAAATCCAAGCTGGGCTAGCACGTACAGGTAAAATGTTCGCATGTGATTGGGAAGAAGTAGAACCTGATATGCTTATACTTGGGAAAGCATTAGGTGGTGGTGTCATGCCAATTTCATGTGTTGTTGCCAATAAAGACATCTTAGGGGTATTTAATCCAGGGTCTCATGGGTCTACATTTGGCGGTAATCCTTTAGCTTGTGCAGTTTCTTTGGCTTCTTTAGAAGTAGTGGAAGAAGAAAAATTAGCCGAGCGTTCATTAGAACTTGGTGAGTACATGATGCAAGCGCTACGTAATATCGACAATCCTAAAATCAAAGAAGTTCGTGGTAAAGGATTATTTATCGGTGTAGAATTAACGGAATCTGCACGCCCTTATTGTGAAGCATTAAAGGAAAAAGGTTTACTTTGTAAAGAAACCCACGAAAACGTTATCCGCTTCGCTCCTCCACTTATCATTGATAAAGATGATTTAGATTGGGCAATTAGTCATATTAAAGACGTATTAAAAGGATAATATTTTGATGCCGTACTTCCAATACGGCATCTTTTTTATGGTTTGGTTGATTTTTTTCTAAAGTAGTTAATACTATTTACTTATGGATGATGATTTCGATATTTAGTTGATGTTTGTCCATTTCGGTTGATCCCCCTTTTACCAATCATTCGACACTCCCTAATGATCATATCATTCTTTAAATTTAGTACTAGCCTATCCTTTCAACAATTCCATAGTCCATCATAAACTATATAGGAGGAGGATTCATATGCCAGCAAAAGTAGGAGCTGTAAAAGTAAACACTGTGTCATCTTCAAGCATTTTTAATATTGGCGATGTTTATACGATGAATCCGATAAGTAGTGCGAAAACGTATGCTGGTGGAGGGTCTTTTAATACAGGAGATGGGTTACGCATTAATTTAAACCAATCTAATACGTACGTTTATGACAAAGATAATATTGATCAGCCAACAGCTTAAAATTGGAGTGAAGAAAATGAATATAACCGTTCATCAATCTATTCATATTAATCTACTAAAGGTCGGAGCGATTTCAAACTCCTCTGTTTTACAAATAGGAAGTACAGGGGCTATACAAGCAAAATCTGAATTATATAATTCAGGTGGTTTCACTGAGTTTGCTGAAGAAGCTAAGGCACAAGGACAGTATAGCCCAGTTGTTCAACTAGCACCACAGTCTCCGTTCACATAATAGTTTATTCCGCATAGGATATCATAGGTATTCGCCCAAGAATCAATAACTTTTCTTAAACCAACTACCAGAGAGGGGAATGACTATGAATATGTATGATTGGAATAATTTCATCTATGAATTACAGCAAATAACATACAAACAAAACGAACAAATCAGATTACTAGAAGAAAGAATAACTAATCTTGAAAAACAAATTCAAGAAAATGCTAGTCCAACCATCGATAAAATAGAATATCATTTTGACCAACTTAAAATAGAGCGATTAGACGGCACATTACACATCGGTCTTTCCCCTAATGATTTAGCAAATATCGATGATTTTGGAATCCCTACAGTTCATACAACCAATTCACCACAACCACTTAATCAAAGACTTATCCCTAACTTAAATAACTTCGTGAACGAGCAAGCCCCAGCAATAATTAGGAGCTTATCGGAAAAATATAATAAATCTATAGATAAAAAATTAGAAGGAGACATGATTCATGATATTCTAGGCCAAATTCCTGATCGAATCGCATTTTATGAGAAAGAAGCAAGGGAAAAACATCAATTAACCAATTCAGAGCAACTAGAAAGCTTTATTCAAGATCAGGTAAAAAAAGAAATCTATCATTCCCTTCAACGTTTTATGGAAAACTCTGATGTTCATAAAGGAGAAGAATCATAATGAATATAGAAGTGCATAATTGGGGGTTAGCTGTTGGTGATGTAGCCATAGACGCAATTACTGCTTCCTCTGTGTTTTTAATTGGGGATAACGAGGTCATCAGACTGTCTTCGTTTTATGATACTCCACCTGAATCTTATATCGTGGGCTCTATCGTCCCACTATCCCCTGTTTAGGTGATAATATGGATCAACGATATGTTCACGTCTCTAATGCCGCCATTAATTCTATCGCCTTTAGTTCAATATTTAATATTGGGGATACCGTACATTTTAATCCATTATTCAAAGGAATTGCAGTACAACGAGAAGGTATTTCCTGGAATGATAATTATGATATGGAATATAGTGATTTCCCGCTATTCCAACGAACTGCAAGTTGGATTGAGGAAGAGTTACCTATCAAAGTGAACCAATTACATCACAATGACAATATATTGGTTGGTAATGTTTCCATTACCGGACTTAGTGAATCGTCCACTATACAAATTGGTGGATTAAAACATATTAATGCAGAAGCAAGAATTAAGCATATACGGATGTTGAAAGAATAAAAATCTAATGAAACATACACACAGGTTATGCTTATCTAACATACTGTAAAGTAAACTCTTCTTATAGTAGGTGTTTTTATGCCATCAATCGTCGGACCAATTAAAATCAATAGCATTGGGGGAGGCGTTGTTAATTTTGGTGATTCATTTTACCTTTCACCTAAAAGCACATCCAAAACGGTTGCTGGTTCTGGCTCTTTAAACACTGGGGACTTTATTAATACAAATACTGGAGCTAACCTAACCAACCCATTTGATCCAGACGTAAACGATCAAACCCAAACCGCTAATACGTAAAAAACGTCTCAGAAAAGGGCTGATACCCTTTTTGAGACGTAATTTTATTTTGGAACTTTGACTAAAAGTTGTTTTGCAAAGAAATACAGATACGTTTCTTGAACAGGTGATTTCCATATCGTTTCTAATGCATGGCGATAAAGAGACAATTGTACTTTATACCGGTTAATAAGTTTAGATTTGAGCTCCTCATTCACTTCTTCTGTAATATGGTCTGTCTTGTAATCTAAAATTATCCATCCATCTTCTGAAGGTATGACCGCATCAAATACTCCTTGTACTAGTACTTGCTCATTTGTTTCACTTTTCCAATTTGCATACACTTCTTTAGCTGGTAGTGTAATCGTAAATGGAACCTCACGATAAATTTTCTCAGCAGACATCATTAGTCCACCGATTTCAGTATCAAAAAACTTTTCTACTGCTTTTATATCTACTGAATTCGCTTCTTCTCTTCGTATAATCTCTCGTTCAACTAACTCTTCAACGTATTCAGCAATTTCTATTTGTGTCATTCTCTTCTGCATTGGCAAATGTTGCATGACCGTATGCATTGCTGTTCCTTTCTCAGCAGCAGAAAGAGTTTTTTGCTTTTGCATGAAGATTGGTTTTTTAGATATAGGTGTTTTAAATGGTTGAACGAGCTGAGTTGCACTATATTCATCTTTAAGTTCACGTTGTCTTTTAATTTCCGTTACACTTTGCTTTGCCCGAGAATATGCCGCTTCCTCAAATGGATATCGATAAGAAAGTCGTTCGTCTACAAATGCCTCTAAAGCTGGCTCATTTATCTCGACTGGATGCCATGCATTTATTTTCTCTTTTAAGTTAACATCCTCTTCAATCGATTCTTCCTCTAGATTAGTAAGTTCACTACCATGAATTATCGTAATATCCCATTCAGAAGGATCCGTCCTAATTTCTTTTAAAATAACATCTTTTATTTCCTCTGTGCGAAGAGCCTCTGTTTTATGATGGCGAATTAAAGCTGGACCTACCCAATCTAAATATGATTTGGAACCAATACGAAAATGGGCTGGTAAGATCCATTCAGAATGCTCATTGACCGATTCCCAATTTTCTCGTTTCTTTTCAAATGAAGCAACATTTCCAACCATGACTAGTTTTTCCCTAGCCCTTGTTAATGCCACATATAGAACCCGCATTTCTTCTGCTAAAAGTTCCCTTCTTTTCTCTTCTTTAATTGCATGGTAAAACAGTGTTGGATAGGTTATTCGCTTTACTGGATCAATATATTTAGAAGCAAATCCTAAATCTTTATGAAGCAAGTAATTTTGACGTAAATCCATCATATTAAATTGCTTATCCATTGCACCTACAATTACAACTGGAAATTCTAATCCCTTACTTTTATGAATAGTCATGATCCTTACGACATCTTCTTGCTCACTTAATGCTCTAGCCGCGCCTAAGTCATCACCCTTCTCTTCCATCCTCTCAATAAATCGAAGAAATCGGAAAAGCCCTCGGAAGGAAGTTGTTTCGTAACCCCTCGCACGATCGTATAATGCCCGTAAATTGGCTTGCCTTTGACGACCACCTGGCATTCCACCTACAAAGTCGAAAAAGCCTGTTTCACGATAAATTTGCCAGATTAACTCTGACAAAGCACCTTGTCTAGCAGCAAGGCGAAATCGATCTAATAATTCCATGAAGCGATTTAATTTAGTCGTAATGATATCATCATTACTTTTACGATAATTTTCCACCGCTTCAAAATACGTTTTCCTTGGTTCAGCTAGGCGAATTTTGGCAAGTTCATTTTCATTTAGTCCTAAGATTGGTGATTTCAACACAGATGCAAGTGGAATATCCTGCCTTGGATTATCAATGACCTTTAATAAGTTCAACATAATTTTCACTTCAATTGCTTCAAAATATCCGGTTGAAAGCTCTGCATAAACGGGAATGCCTTGTTTTTTCAATTCGTCCACAATGGTAGGAGCCCAAGTCATAGAACGAAGTAAAATCACAATATCTCGATATTGAACATCTCTAAACGTTTCACTAGCCTTATCCACTACTTGAAGAGGCGCATTGCCCTCTGTCCCAATCCATTGCTTAATCTTCTTTGCATAGGTTCTTGCCTCAAGCTGAGCATGTTCTAAATCCTGATAATTTTCGTCACTTGTTTCTTCCACATCATCTGATAGCTGTTTTTCCTCTGGCTGTTGGCGGTCAATGATAATTAGTTCCGGATTAGGCTCTGTTAATGGTAAGGAATCATACATTTTATTTGCATAGATTAATTCAGCATCCTTGTCATAACTGATTTCACCAAGCTGTTCGTCAAGAATTTGCCTAAAAATGTAATTTGCTCCGATTAACACAAGTTCACGACTTCTAAAATTACTAGCTAAATCAATTCTTGTTCCACTGCTATCACTAGATGCAAAACGTTTATATTTTTCTATGAATAGGGACGGCTCTGCATGTCTAAATCGGTAAATGCTTTGCTTTACATCCCCTACCATAAACATATTACCCGGACCGACCTGATCACTAATTAACGTTAAAATGGTCTCTTGTACTAGGTTTGTATCCTGATATTCATCAACTAAAAGCTCACTAAATTGTTTTTGTAGATTAATAGCTACACTGGATGGCTTAGGATCTTCTATTGTAGAAGATTCATCCATTAGTAGGTGCAAACATAAATGCTCTAAGTCAGAAAAATCTACCACTGCTTTTTCCCGTTTAAGAGTAGCAAAGCGTTCAATGAAATCCTTCACAATATTCGTTAACGCTCTAACTACAGGAGCTAGCTCTCGCATATCCTCGATATGAGCTGAAAGATTTCTACTAAACCAATCTTTAATAACACCATTCCATCGTTCTTTATATTTTCGTCTTAAATCAGATACCTTTTTCTTCTTATCCTTATTTACATCAGGACGTTTTCTAGATAAGTCTTCGAATGAACTAGCAGTCATAAACCGTTGTATATCATCCCAATTTCCTAACCTTTCCAGTGCAAGTCCTAACATTTCCAAATCCTTTTCAATCGTTTCAATGTAATGATATGGCCCATCACTATCCCTAGATATTTTCAAGGCTAACTTCATTTCTTGTTCAATACCTAAAAGCTTATCTCGTAACTCACGTTTAATAATCTCAAGCCACGTTAAATCTTTCTCTGTCCAATCTTCTTTAATATCATATACATCTGCTAAATCATCTAACCAAGCTTCTGGCCATGGGTTTTGAATCGCAAAGTTATAAAGAGTTAGCACTAATTTCTCCACATCTACATCATTACGGTCACCAGAGAATCGTTCTACTACTTGGAAGAATTCCTCTTGGTCTTCCCCTTCTCGCCCATACCAGTCTTCAAATAAGTCTTCTAGAACATCCTGCTGCATTAAATCTGCTTCCATATCATTAGCAATTCGGAAACTTGGATCAATATCAATTAAATAAGCATACTGCTTCACAATATCTAAGCAAAATGAATGTAAAGTAGAGATAGATGCGCGTTGCAGAAGCGATAATTGCTTTTTCAAATGAACAGATGTTGGGTCCTGTTCCAATGCTTTTTCTAGTGCAAGTCCTACTCTATTTCGCATTTCCTGGGCAGCAGCATTCGTAAAGGTAACAACGAGAAGGGAATCAATATCGACTGGGTTCTCCTTTTTTAATAGCTTTTGAATAATTCTTTCTACTAGTACAGCAGTTTTCCCAGATCCTGCAGCAGCTGCAACTAACACATCATTGCCTTCTGTATAAATGGCTGCTTCTTGTTCTTTTGTCCATCTAACCAATGATATCTCCCCCCTCACTACTTAACTTCTCTAATACTTCTTCTTCTTTCAGTTCGGATAATCTTCTAAAGTTATTGGTTTCGAGTGATGTATCAAATTGGCATACAGATAGGAATGGGCAATACGTACAGGCCGCTTTTTGCTTGCGTTGGTAAGGATTTAAGTGAACAGCCCCACTTGTAATATCAAACCCTGCTTTATACATTAATCGGTGAATATGTTCCTGAAGAGTTGAGAAGGTTTCTTTACCCGCTACTTTAGAATTTGCCGTAAAGTCTCCATCCTTTTTCAATTTTGCAGGAATAACATCACTTCCACCTGATTCCAGTGACGTATCCATCATTTGAACAACACGTTCCTTGTTAATAAGTAAGCCCTTCATCTTATAACGTTTAAAAATTTCTTCTTCTAGGTCTTCATCGGACATTCTTGATTTACCAGATATCATTGGATTATGAACATGGAAGTATAATACCCCAGCTGGTGTTGCTTTTTTCCCTAACCACTGTTCGGATTGAGATAATACGACATCTAAATAAGTTAGCATCTGAAGCGCAATACCATAATATACATCAACCATGTCAAGTCCTCTTGCACTTGATTTGTAATCGATAATCCGCAAATATAGATCCTCTTGATCTACTGCTTTGTCCACTCGGTCAATACGTCCCCGTAACTTAATCTCATATCCGTTGGGAAGTTGTAACGTTACAGGATTAAGCTTGTCTCCTTTTGAACCAAATCCTAGTTCTAATCCAACTGGAGAAAACTTACTTAACCTTGCTTGCTCACTTAAGACGTAAGCTGCTCGAGCAATAGTTTGTTGCAGCTTGCGTTGTATATACTGATAACGATTCGTACTATGCAAAATTTGATGCTGTAATATCGGTGCAAGACGGTTTACTGCACGCTCAGCATATAAATCTGCGTCCTTTTTGGTTAAATGGGCAAAGTCTCTTCCTTCTTCTGTAATCCATTCCGTAATAATCTTAAGTGCTTCATGAAAAAGGTTTCCGATATCTGGGGCATCTAATTTATACGTTTTTCGTTCATCTAATCCTAAACTATATTGGGCAAAATGCTTATATGAACAGCTATAATAAGTCTCTAGTCTAGACACACTTGCAGTTAATTGTTTCGGATAGAGCTGTTCTATTGTTTCTTCATCTATATCTGTAGGTGTATTCTCATAATACAAGCTTTGTAAAATTGTATAAGTAGTATCATATTTTTTATGATTAGTCATATACCAATTAAGCACATGCCACC
Organism: Ornithinibacillus jepli; assembly: GCF_047228935.1. Taxonomy (NCBI): domain Bacteria; kingdom Bacillati; phylum Bacillota; class Bacilli; order Caryophanales; family Bacillaceae; genus Ornithinibacillus; species Ornithinibacillus jepli. The sequence continues at coordinate 400,383 of NZ_JBFEGG010000001.1, read as the reverse complement.
ACACTGGCTTTATAGGATATCCTTTTCTGCTTCGTGCCAGTTGAGCAGTAAGTGCTGACCTTGTTTTAATTGGTGATGTTATAAAGCGATCCGCCTCTAGTAATTCATCAGGATCTTGTAGTAAAATATGTTCACTACACGCTGGGAACATATTCTCAATGCGTTTAATAAGCTGGGATGGCATTTTCGTTTTACCTTCTTCATCACTTAATGGATAACTAATCCATATATAATCAGAGGCTGCCGTAAATGCTAAATACATATAAAACCAATCATCTAATAGCTGTCTTTTACTTGTATCTGCAAGTTTCATACCATTAATAGCTAATAACTCACGCTCTGTTTCGCTAATCATGCCGTCTGCTGGTGGTTTAAGCGGCCAAACCCCTTCATTAACTCCAACTAAGAATGAACATTTAATATCGCTAATACGGGAGCGATCAATCGTCCCTACAATAACGTGATCAATACTTGGTGGTACATGGGAAAACTTCAATGTTTCCAACCCAGCATCTAATGTTACACGAAATGTTGATAGAGACATTTCTTCTTCGCCAGCCATTTCAACCATTTCATCAAATAAGTGAATCAGTGCATTCCAAACTTGTTCTTGTTCTCGACCCTTTGCTAATTGACCATTTTCATCAAAGAAATTTCGCATTTCCTCTAATCGATCCGGAGCATCTACTTGTTCTAATAATGTAAAGGTATGAATGCATAGTTCTCTAACTGTCATTGCACTTCTAATTTGTTCGTCGTATTCACCAAGAGCTCTTACGACCTGTTTCCGATAACGATTAATTCGTATTTGCATTTCCTTCTCTGAATCCGTTTGTGCGGCACGATCAAAACCGCGGAATCGCTGGAATACCCAGTCTTCCTCACTCATCCACTGCTTTCTCGAACGAATGCCATATTCAATACAATAGTTTTCTAGCTCATCTATTGCATCATTTGTTAATGGATATTCCTCATCCGATGCAGGAATAAAGCCAGTTTTTAACATACGAAATACCGCATCATACCGCCAGTTACCTTCTACCACTTCCATTGCAGAACGAATAAACTCAATTAAGGCGTGGTTTAGCATTGTTCGTTTTTCATCAATAAATACCGGGATATTATAATCCTCAAAAATTGTCCCAATAATATCCTGGTATGTTTCTGTTTGACGAATCAATACTGCTATATCTCGGTAACGATAATTTTCTTCACGAACTAATCGTAAAATCTCCTGTGCTACACCCTCAATTTCCGCACGAGGATGAACTGCTTCTGCAATTTGAATAGGTGCTTTCCCATTATATTTTGGTACTGGTCGGACATCAAAGTTTGCTTCTAAGTGAGCAAAATAAGGCTTATCATAAAAAACTCCGTCTATCGGATTTAAGATGATACTATTTTCTATTTTTATTTCATTCGCTTCTGCCATTTGTCTTAAGACTTGATAGGTTTCCTTCGTTTGATAGAACAAATCCATATCAGACAAGTTAGGATTATCTTGATCATCGACGGTTAAAGTAACAGTAATACGTTCACATTTCTTTAGAAGTGTTTCTACTACTACTAATTCTTTAGGAGTGAAACGGTGAAATCCATCAAAATAAATTTCTGCTCCTTCTAAAGACTTTGCCTCTGTTATCTTTTCTGCTAGAAGCGATAATTGGTCTTCACTGTCTATATATTTATTAGCTAGAGCATGTCCTAATTTTTCATAGATATAATAAAGATCATCTAACTTATCTACTAGTGCTCTTTCACCTGGTTCTTTATGGGCATACTGATTAATTTGATACTTCTGTGCTAATAGAGTCTCAGGTGTAATCTCATATCGTTTAAATTCCGTTATCATTTTCTCTAGCTGATTTAAAAAGCCTTGCTTCTCTACTGCTTTTTGGAATACATTCCAGTCGCCTTCTTTTTCTTCGATTATTTTTCGAAGCATCATTTGGATACCAACAGAGCTAATAAATTGTCTTGTTGCTCCACCAGTTTCCTGTAAAATTAACCAAGCAAGACGAGAAAAGCTTGTGACCTGTGTTCGAGCACTACCTTGAAACGACTCATCTTGGAACAAGGCATATTCTTGTTCAAAAGTCATTTGATCCGGAACAATATAAAATATTGGTGGACCTTGTGGATTAGCGGTTGATTTTTCTTTTATTTCTTCAAAGGCTATTTCACTTTTTTTAGTACCAGATCTCCCTAATATAAAGCGCAATCCCACTACTAATACCTCCCTATCCCTAATGAAAAAAACTTCTGATTAAATTACATCCAATACAGAAGTTTTGTTTTTTCGGTTATTTAACTTCTTCCGAATCCGCTACGTCTTTTTGTTTCGACTTTTGATGTAGCTTATTTTCTATAAATTTCCCTACAATCCAAAATAAGACAATACAAACACCAACAATGATTGTTTTAAATGGATTTTGGGCAAATGATAAAATACTTGAACCAATATAAGAAATTGAAAATATCATTACTGATTTTCCAAGTATTACAGCTAATATAAATTGGTACATATTAATATTAGATAAGCCCGCTACCACATTAATAACAGCTGACGGCGAAAAAGGAAAACACATGAGTAAAAACAACGGCCCAAATCCGTGCCTTTCCAGCCAGCTTGTTACTTTCTGGACTTGCTTATTTTTACGTACTGAAATAAATATTTTTTTATCACCGAGATTACGGATGATTAAAAATACCATAATTGCTCCTAAACTAGAACCTGCCCAGGATAGGAGAAACCCTTCTAGTAATCCGTAAGCAGCTGCATTTCCCATTACAAACACAACCAACGGTAAAAATGGAAGAAATGCTTCTATAAACGGGAGCAATATTCCCGGTAATGGGCCTAGGCTCTCATAATCTTGAAGCAGTTCCATTATGTACTGATCTAATTCATCATTACGTACAGCGCTTTTCCAATCTGCTATGATACTATATATATTCATTCATTAAGTCTCCCCATCCAAGGCCAAAATGTACAATTTAATTGTAATGTAAATTTCATTTTATGAAAAGTTTAACGAAATCTAGAATATCTTTTTTTAAACTTATTATCTAGTATAGCCTCACCCTTTTCCATTTTTACCATATTTTTTTAAAACTTTATTGTGTATTTTTTTAATACTTTGGCGTATAATGAGAACAAACGTTCTTATCGGAGGGAGATTTATGCGCTATCTAACAGATGAAGAATTAAAAGTCGCATCACGCTTTCTATTTCTCTCGATGGCAATTGTCGTAATTCAACAAGATATTCAGCACATCCAAAAGGGTGCCTTCAAAATAAAAGAACCATATTTACAGCTCTTAGAAAAAATGAATGCTAATGCACTTGCTGAACGGAGGCAATTACGTAAAAAGATGGAAGATAAAAAGCTCAAAGTGATGCTCATTAATAAAAATGATTCTTTCTCTTCTTATCTCTTTCTATGTAGGGGAAAAGAAGAAAAACGAAATTACTTTAACCCTGCTATACGAAAAAAAGTAGAAGACATTGTACAAGAAATTATGTGGAAGGCTCTGGCTTCGGACCAGGCTTTGGCCGCTGCAAATGCTTGATTCGATTGTCGAGAAGATACCTAAATTGCGCTGTTCGGTGAATTTGATTCATGATAGAACCATAGGATGCATCTATAACAAGCTTCTTCCCCGTCTTAAACACAATCTCGGTTTTATCCATAAATCGGTTTACATGGTCAATATGGGAATGGGCAATCCAAGAGCATTTAGCATTGGTAGGCGAGGTCGTAGGAAAGAAATACATGCCACTAGAAGGATCAATCGAGATTGGTGCTTTATGTGTGATTCCACATATATCTCGTGTGCCGTCTTGTCTGCCTTTGAGACTTGATCCAAAGAACCTACAAGCATAATCGATTAATTTACTAGGAGACTTTTCTACCATATATTCGGCTTCTTCTTCAAGAATATAGGTATGAACATTTCCAGTCTCGTCCTTTTTTGCGACAACAGCCAAGGTTAATGGAGTAATTTCATGTAATGGAGAATATAAATCTTCAGTTATCATATTTAATCATCCTTTCATTCATGAAAGGGTGAGGCTATATGTTAATTTACCAGATTTTCCATCAAAATTAAACATATGGTAGGTAATTTTCAACAAAATATATTAATAGTACTTTTTTATTCGTCAAATGGCTGATTTTCAGAAATATTTCCTTCTGATAATTGATTTTCTGATTTTGTTTCTAATTCCGTTTCCTCTGCGGGTACTATGAAATTAGGATTTAATATAGTAAAGGTTTCTAACTCTGGTCTTCCATCTCTCTTCTTCAATGTCGTCTCCTCCTTTTTAGTTAGTATGTATAGTTTCCATTTTTTTCATACAAATCTGATAGCAAATTACTAGGAGAGTCTTTGTTCTGTTGTTCTTTCTACACTCTATGAACTTGCGACAATTAGCTCGTCTCTTTCACTCTGGGTCATGGAACCTGTCCCCCTGTCCCACAAAAAAACCAGCTCGTGGAATGGAGCTGGTTTTAGTCATTAGTATAGTAGGTTAATAAAATCTTCTTTTGTAATTTTACCTAGGTAGTGTGATACGTCAATGTCTTCCAGTGCTTGTTCAATTGCTTGTTTTTCATGACGTACACCAATTAGTTTTTCCTCAAGATCTACAATATCTCCTAAACCGAAGAAATCACCATAAATCTTACAGTTTTCGATGACACCTTTTTTGACATCAAAACGTACATCTAATAGGCCTGATGGGAATTTATGAGAGGCTTGTACATTAAATGCAGGTGATTTACCATAATTCCACTCCCATTTTTGATAACGTTCTTCCGAGATTTTATGGATGTTTTTCCAATCTTCCTCCGTTAACTCATAACGTGGAACGTCTTTCACATCATCCACTTTAAAGATGTGTTTTAAAATACGCTCTTTGAACTCTTCCATTGAAATTTTCTCATCAAGGAATTCAGAAATATTGGCAACACGGCTACGGATGGATTTAATCCCTTTTGATTCTATTTTTTCTTTCTTTACTTTAAGTGCTTTTACTACATTTTCAATTTCAGAATCAAGCATTAATGTACCGTGGCTAAACATACGACCCTTTGTAGAAAACATTGCGTTACCAGAAATTTTACGTCCTTCCACGACAACATCATTTCTTCCTTGTAATTCAGCAGGAACACCAAGCTCATTTAATACTTCAATAACTGGCTTTAAGAATTTAGCAAAGTTATGGAAGCTTTCCCCATCGTCCTTCGTAATAAAACTGAAGTTAAGGTTTTGTTCATCATGGTAAACCGCACCACCACCAGAAAGACGACGTACTACTTTAATATTATTATCTTCCACATAATCTGTGTTAATCTCTTCAATCGTGTTCTGGTTTCTTCCAATAATGATAGAAGGCTTATTAATATAAAATAATAAGTATGTATCCTTCTCACCAAAATTTTGTAGTATATATTCTTCGATAGCTAAATTAATCATTGGATCGGTAATGCCTTGGTTATCGATAAATTTCATCGAATCCCCCTCCTAATTAGTTAATTCATTTCCAAATATTAGTTTATCGGAAATAGCATTCCTAGGCAAAGAAAAGCGTCTAAATTCCCCAAGTAAGTCCTTCCTTTGCGAGTCGTATTTTCCCATTAAAAATCTTACTCGCTTGTTTCACTAAATCTTCTGTATCCCTGTACTGAGGTAAATGGCTGAGTATTAATTCTTTCACATTAGCTTCCTTAGCAATAGTAGCCCCTTCGACACTAGTCATATGCCCGGCTTTAGATCCGTCTTGATCTTCATAAAAATTGCAATCTGTTATCAAGACATCTGCATCTTTACTAAAGGAAACCCACTCTTCCTGATAACTAGTATCTGCAGTATAAACAAGCACATGTTCCCCATCTGTAATTCTCATGCCATAACATGGAACAGGATGTTTCGTCTTTAAGAACGTAATCGAAAAAGGACCTATCGTTAACGTTTCATTTGGATCATATGCAATGCCTTCTGTATATTCATGAGTTAATTTTTCAAATCCTTCTTTATCTTCTGTATGAGCATATATTGGTAAAACATCCTTGTTTCCTACTACATAGGATTGCACTAACCAAGCATATTGAAGTACGCCAATATCAGCTATATGATCTTGATGATAATGGGAAAGTATTACAGCATCAATATCCAATACATGTTTAATTTTTTGGAGTTTAGATAGTGCACCACTTCCCACATCAATTAATAATGTAAAATCTCCTTTTTCCAATAAATAAGCAGATGTTGCGCCATCGGCAGCAGGGAATCCTCCCCAATATCCAATTACAGTAAGTTTCATCCTACATCACCTCATAACATTTTTGTTGTAACACAGTATTGACTACCTGCATACTGTTATAATACAATAATTTTAACAACGTAAAGGAGGAACCACATTGAAGAGTGTGCTGGAGTTTTTCCAAAATCTACCTAAGAGAAAGTGTCAGAAATGCGGTATGGATATCAATGAACAGGCAGATTGTTATATCAACATTTGTGAAGAATGTGATCACCCAGCTCGATAGTATTTCTCCTCCACCAATTGTAAGCATTAATAGAAAAGGAAACAACTATTGCACAGCTATTATTCAATAGCTGTATTTTTTTGATTGCAACAGGGTTAGCTAACACATTTTAAAAGTTTATTTAGAAAATTTATGCAAAACAATATCCTTCTGTCCATTTTTATATTATAATACTTAGACTACCGAAATAAATTTTCAGGAAGGGGAATATGTTATGACAACAACCCAAACAAAAAGACTACTGCGTTCAGAAGTACCAGAGGAACAAAAATGGGACTTAAGCGACCTATTTCCATCATTTGAGGATTGGGAAAAAGAACTGCAAGCTGTACAAGCTGATGTTACAGAAATTACGGAGTATAAGGGTAAGCTAGGAAACGATGCAAAAACATTATTAAACTGTCTTACAACTCTAGAAAACTACCGCGAGCGATTAGTAAGAGTCTTTACATATGCTAGCTTAAAATCTAGTGCGGATGGAAGCGATCCAGACAACCAACGTGATTCTGCAAGGATTTCTTCAACCGGGGCCACTATTGGGGCAAAACTTTCTTTTGTTCAATCTGAGTTACTAGCTCTACCCGCAGGGAAAATTGAACAATTCTTAAATGAAGAAGAAGGTTTAAAACCATACAAGAAAATGTTAGATGATATTTTGGAGGATAAACCACATACCCTAGCACCAGAGATTGAAGAAACATTGGCAGCATTAAGTGAAGTACACGATGCTCCATATATGATTTACTCCCGTAGTAAAGCTTCTGACATGGTGTTCGATTCCATCCAAGACGAAGCAGGAAATGAACTACCTATGTCTGCTGCACTATACGAGGACCGTTACGAAATAGAAGTAGATACCAAACTCCGACGTGATGCATACGACTCTTTTGTAAAAACATTAAATCAATACAAAAATACGTTTGCAGCAACATATGCTACTGAAGTGTCCAAACAGGTAACAATGTCTCGCTTACGAAACTATGAGTCAGTAACAGATATGCTACTTGCACCACAACAAGTAACAAAAGAAATGTACGAAAATCAGTTAAATGTAATTCAGGAAGAGCTAGCACCACATATGCGTCGCTATGCTAAACTAAAAAAAGAAAAACTTGGCTTAGATGAGATGCGTTACTGTGATTTAAAAGCACCACTTGATCCAGAATTTAATCCAAAAACAACGTATGAAGAAGCTAAAACGGTTATTTTAGATGCGTTAAAAGTTATGGGTCCTGAATATACAGAAATCATGGAAAGAGGCTTAAATGAGCGTTGGGTTGATTTAGCTGACAACGTAGGGAAATCAACAGGTGCATTCTGCTCAAGTCCATATGGGGTTCATCCATATATCTTAATTACTTGGACAGACACTATGCGAGGTGCGTTTGTATTAGCACATGAATTAGGCCATGCGGGACACTTCTATCTTGCTGGTAAATATCAATCGTTATTTAATACAAGACCATCCACTTACTTTGTTGAAGCACCATCCACTATAAATGAATTATTATTAGCAAATCATTTAATGGACTCCACAGACGATAAAAGAATGAAGCGCTGGGTAATCACCCAATTACTTGGAACGTATTATCATAACTTTATCACTCACTTATTAGAAGGAGAATACCAGCGACGTGTTTATACTCTAGCAGAAGCCGGTACTCCATTAACTGCTAGTGTACTAACACAACAAAAGCAAGAAGCACTGGAAAACTTCTGGGGTGATGCAGTTACATTTGATGAAGGTGCTGGACTAACTTGGATGCGCCAACCTCACTACTATATGGGCTTATATCCATATACGTATTCGGCAGGATTAACTGTTTCAACTGCAGTAGCGAAACGTATTCAAGAAGAAGGGAAACCTGCTGTAGATAGCTGGTTAGAAGTTCTGAAAGCAGGTGGAACAATAAAACCTTTAGATTTAATCAAACAAGCTGGTGTAGACATGTCTAAACCAGATCCAATACGTGAAGCGGTTGCTTTCGTAGGGTCACTAGTAGATGAACTTGAAAAGAGCTATGAATAATAATTAATAAACCGCCTATGTAAATCATTACATAGGCGGTTTATTAATTGTAAAATCCTGAAAATTATGTAAAACTATTTAATAAGATTTCGCTTAGATTGAATGAAAGGGGAATGTACGATGAAGCTAGCCGAAGCTCTAATATTAAGATCTGATTATCAAAAACGAATAGAACAATTAAAAAATCGGCTGATAGTAAACGCCAAAACACAAGAAGGCGAAGAACCAAATGAAGACCCAAAGGAACTAAGAAAAGAACTTTCAAACGTATTATCTGAGCTAAAAGAACTCATTCAGAAAATTAACTACACAAACTCTAAAACAACGTTTGAAGCAGGTAAAACACTTGCAGATGCTTTAACTGAACGGGAAATGCTTGGACACGAAAGAAAAATATATAGTGACTTAATAGAACACGCTTCTGTTCGCCATGAACGATATTCAAGGTCAGAAATAAAATATGTAGCGTCCATCAATATAAAAGAAACACAAAAATATGTTGATGAGCTATCGCAAAAATATCGTGTGTTAGATACAAAAATTCAAGAGCTTAACTGGCTAACTGTAATAGAGTCATAGATATAAAGTTGGTAGCGAAATAGAAAAGGCGAGTACAAACCCATCAGCAGGGTCACGCTGAAAAAAAGGTAAGGGTTTCGGGGTAACCCTGAGGTTCGAGTCCTCTTGTTACTACTTATACCCATTACAGTCACAAAAGTACAACTAACTATTACTGTTTTATTACCATGTACTGATTTTCTATTACGTGAGGGTTGGGTATGGGGACTTAAGAAAAAAAGGCACTTACTGTCAGCAAGTGCCTTGTTACTATTTACTTTTCTTTAAGAAATTCAATCACTTGAAGAACTGCCTTTTCCCCTTGATCAATGCAATCAGGAATACCAACACCTTCAAAAGAACTTCCAACAAAATAAACCCCTGGAAGATGTTCTTTTACTTCTTCTCGGACCTTCTCAATTCTTTCCAAATGCCCTACGGTATATTGTGGCATCACATTTTTCCATCTTGAAATCACACTAAATTCTGGTTTGGCTGTAATATTCATTGTTTTATTAAGGTCTTTTAGAACAAGCTCTACCAATTCATTATCTGGTAGATCAACTACTTCCTGGTCACTGGGCCTTCCTACATAACAGCGGATTAATGCTTTTCCTTTTGGTGTACTAGACGGCCATTTTTTATGTGTCCACGTACATGCAGTAATGCGGAAATCACTATTTCTAGAAACGACAAAGCCAGTACCATCAATGTCCTCTTTTATTGCGGAGTGATCAAACGCCATTGCGACGTTTGCAACCGAGCTAGAAGGAACATCATTGAACACCCGGAAAAAGTCATATTTACTAAACATCTTCGATAACGTTTGGTGTGGAGTAGTCGCAATAACGGAAACTGCCTTTATCACTTCTCCAGTGGTAAGTAAAACATGATAACCAGATTCTTTTTTCTCAATATGGTCTACTGCAGATTCAAGTTGCACTACTTCATTATCTAGCTTTTCTATTAATTTATTCACTAGCGTTTCTAGACCACCATTAAATGAGAAAAACGCCCCAGGAGCCTTCTGAGTAGATTTAGGAGGATTTGGGATTGATGCTTTTAATCCTTTTATTAAACTACCATATTTTTGTTCCAATTGATAAAAGTTAGGAAATGTAGCCATTAAACTCATCTCATCAATATCACCGGAATAAATTCCAGATAATAATGGTTCAATTTCATTATCAACTAATTCATCTCCGAAACGGCGTCTCATAAATGAACCAAGAGATTGGTCTGACTGCTCTGGACCTTTAGATTTAATCAAATCTAACAATGCCCGTACCTTCCCAGTCGTTGAAACAAGACCAGTACGTAAAAAAGGCCCTATTAGTTTCGGAACTCCCATAAAAGCACCCTTAGGCATTTTATGAAGTTTATTCTGTACAAGAATGAATGACTGACCTGTTCCATTTCGAATCATTTCATCTTTTAACCCGAGCTCCTCTACTAACTTAACGCCTGGTTTTTTTCTAGCAATCATGGAATCAGCACCACGTTCAATGACAAATCCATCACGCTTGTATGTATGAATTTTACCACCTAATCGACCACTTGCTTCGACTAATCTTATTAGATAAGGTAGATTCTTTTCTTTTATCTCTTTTTGTAAATAATAGGCAGCGGATAACCCTGTTATCCCACCACCTATTATCACGATAGTTTGTTTATCCATTACGCATCACGCTTTACTCGATCTTTTACAACACCTGCTAACGTTTCAATGAATAAAGGATGTGTATTTGGCATTGGTGGACGATAGTAGCTTACACCTAACTCATCACATACCACTTTACATTCATAGTCATTATCGTAGAGAACTTCTAAATGGTCTGCAATAAAGCCAACCGGAGCATATACAAATGCACGATATCCCTTTTCTTCATACAGCGCTCTTGTTAAATCTTGTACATCTGGTCCTAACCAAGGATCTGGTGTATTCCCTTCACTTTGCCATCCAAGGGCATAGTCTTTAATCCCAGCCTTTTCAGAGATTAATTTAGCAGTTTCTGCTAATTGGTCTGGATACGGATCACCGTTTTGTAAGATTTTTTCAGGAAGACTATGAGCAGATACAATAAGTACTGCTTTATCTCGTTCCTCATCAGACATTTTTGTATATTCTGCAGTAATTTGTTCAGCCCAATATTGAATAAATCCTGGAGCATTATACCAGCTTTCAACAGATTTAATCTCAATACCATGTTTTTCCGCTTCTTCACTAGCACGGGTATTATACGATTTAACACTAAAAGTAGAATAATGTGGTGCTAATACGATGGAAACAGCTTCTTTAATACCATCTTGAGCCATCTCACTAACTGCATCCTCAATAAACGGCGTAATATGTTTTAAGCCAATATATGCTTTAAATTCATATTCATCTTGCATTTCGTTCAGCTTAGTTTCAATAGCTTTTGTTTGTTCCTCTGTAATTCTCGCTAAAGGGGATGTTCCACCAATTGCTTTATAACGATCTTTCAAGTCTTGTAATGCTTCTTCAGAAGGTTTTCTACCATGGCGAATATGTGTGTAATATGGTTCGATATCCTCCTCTTTATATGGAGTACCATACGCCATTACTAAAAGTCCCATTGGTTTTCTTTCCATTTTCCTACACCTCTTCATGAAAGTTTTGTTCAAGTGTTTAGCGTTTAGAATACGAATGAATTAAATCGGATAATTTTCTTAAGGTTTCTGGGTTGATATCTGGAGTTACACCATGTCCAAGATTGAACACATGATGCCCATCTTTAATGGACTGATCTAGAATTTCTTTCGTCCGTGCTTCTATTGTAGCCCAATCCGATAATAAGATCGCAGGGTCTAAGTTACCTTGTAATACTTTTGTTACACCTAAGTCCCTTGCTTCTTTAATAGTTGTTCTCCAATCAAGGCCAATAACATCAACAGGTAGATCATTCCATTCTAATAACAAATGACTTGCACCGACACCAAACATAATAAGTGGTACGTCATCATTATGTAGTTCTGCAAAGATACGCGTCATAATTGGTTTGATGTATGTTCGGTAATCTCGAGCATTTAATGCTCCAACCCAAGAGTCAAATATTTGAATTGCCTTAACTCCTGCATTTATTTGTGCTTTGACATAAGTAATCGTCATGTCAGCTAGTTTGTCCATTAATGCAAACCAGGCATCCGGATTTGCATACATAAATGCTTTCGTTTTACCATAATTTTTCGAAGGTCCACCTTCAATTAAATAACTAGCTAATGTAAATGGTGCTCCGCTAAATCCAATTAATGGTACGGCTAATTGCTCTTCTGTAAGTAAACGGATTGTCTCCAATACGTAAGGAACGTCTACTTCAGGATTAATCGTACCAAGATTTTCTACATCTTGAATCGTTTTAATCGGATTCCCGATAACTGGCCCGATTCCAGCTTTGATATCAACATCTACCCCTATTGCCGGGAGTGGTGACATAATATCCTTGTATAAAATTGCAGCATCCACATTATACTGTTCAACAGGAAGTCTAGTTACATATGCACATACTTCAGGTCGATGCGTTATTTCGAATAAAGAATACTGTTCTTTCAGCTTTCTATATTCGGGTTGTGATCTACCTGCTTGTCTCATAAACCAAGCAGGTGTGTAATCTGTTTCTTCGCCTTTATAAGCGCGAATAATCGTATCATTTATCTTCATTTTCTCACCCTTTTGGATTTATCCATTCCTTTTATGTAGTAGTATTTAAACGTTCACTTCCAATTCGTTCCTTTTCTACTATACCTATTTCGACAAAATAAGTATAGAAATAAACCGCTTTTGTCATTAATTTGTCTAATTTAGAATTACTTTAAAAACCATCCCTAAAAAATTATTACCTGGGAAATATATGTCGAATGGAGTCGTTTAGTAAACAACTCTTTCTAACATCTTAAATAAGCAGTTTAGGTTATAATAAGCTCGATTATACGGTAAAATAGATAGTAATAATAATGAACGTTAAAAATCAACAATTACTATTATATCGATAATTCTTCTAAACTTAAAGTGATAAGAATTGTTTACTAATAATTATTATTAATAATTACAAAAGGAGTTTACTTATGAATGCCTATTTAACGAATGGTACCATTGATTTTTTAATTAAATTATCTAGTAAATATCCAGCTATAAAATTTCATTATATGAGCGGTCCATCCAATGATGTGGCTTATTATGAAGGGACTAGCCAGAAAGTCTTTCAAGCAGGACGGGATTACGAAGTCATTGTCCAATCTGGGGAATTACAAGATACCGGTTTTGTTGTCATGAACAATATCCCTATCATCGATGAAGGTAGACCATTATTTGAAGACAACTTTAAAAAGCGACGAAAAGATGTGGACAATCAGGCAGGCTTTCAAGCACTCCGATTACTAAAGCCAGCGAGAGGAAATACATATATTGTTTTGACTCAGTGGGATTCTGCTGCAAGCTATGAAAAATGGAAAGACTCAGAAGGATTTAAAATGGCACACGCTGAAACAAAACCACCAGCATACTTTGCTGATAGACCCTTTGTAATAACATATAGAATGATTGAAAAGGATGAATCGTAATAAAATAAAAGGGCAATCCTTTCACACACAAAAAAGCATGTGAAAGGATTGCCCTTTCTAATGTATTGAAATTAATTTAGTACATATTCCTCGAAGAACTGTTCATAAACCGATTCTTCTTGTTGGCCTTCTAGTCGTACAACTTCTTTGCCATCTTCATAATGAACAAGAGTTGGTGTAGATTGAATTCCAAATTGACTCACTTCAGGTGCGAATTCTAACAAGTTCATTTTCACCATTTCGACACCCATGTTTTCAGCGAGTGGAACGAGATATGGAGTAGTCGCTTTACAATATGAGCAAATTGGACTGTAGTAATAAACTGTCACCGCTTCACCATTTTCGACCTTTTCGATAAGTTCATCTGGTAAAATTTGATTTTGATAATCAGGATTATTTAACTGATCAATAGTTGCTTGATGAAGATCCTTTTTACCATATGGATTATTTTCATCTAATGCCTTGTCATTTTTATAATCTATTACAAAATAAAGTGCAAAGAACAATACAACTACTGCACCAATAATAATTAACATCTTCTTTTGCATGGATTATTCCCCCTTAGCTTGTTTTAATAAAAATAGATGTGTAACAAAAATTAATATAAATGCTGTACCAGCCATAAATGGAATCGTAATAAATCCAAAATAATTTACATATTCAAAATTACAAGGAACTAACCCACATGCTCCACCTGCTTCTTTTAACACAGGTAATTTCTGTACAAGATAATGATATGTAGATACACACATACCTATTCCACTTAAGATGAGACCAGGTAAAGCAATCGATACGTTTCTTTTAAATAATGCTGTACCATAAATAATGACTAGTGGGTACATTAAAATTCGTTGGTACCAACAAAGCTCACACGGCTCATAGCCCATTATTTCGGAGAAAAACAAACTACCTAATGTCGCAATTATTGATATTCCCCAAATACCAAGTAGAACATTTTCCCTTTTCTTCGTATGATCCATTTTAAGGTTTCTCCTCGAATAGTTTTAATTTCCCTAGTATTATACTAGGAATTCATTAAAAAAACAAAAAAGAGGATTTAGGTAGTGCACCCCAAATATACTAAAATTAGTATATTTGGGGTGTAATACCTTACCCCTCTTGTTTTAATAGATTATTTTTATGAACATAAACTGCAGCCTGCGTTCGATCATGGACATCTAATTTTGCTAGAATATTACTGACGTGAGTCTTCACTGTCTTAATTCCGATATATAATTTATCACTTATTTCTTGATTGGTCATTCCGTTACCAATACACAGTAGCACTTCCATCTCTCTTTCCGTTAATTCATCGTGTGGTTTACGAGATGCACCTCTAAAGCTAGTCATCATTTTACTAGCAACTTTTGATTCAATCACATTTTCTCCTTTAGCCGCTTTCTTAATGGCAGAAACAATTTCATCTGCAGATGATGTTTTTAGAATATAACTAAATGCTCCTGCCTCTAAAGCTGGGAAAACTTGTTGATCATCATAGTAGCTTGTCAGAATAATAATTTTGCAATTAGGATAATCTTGCATTACTAGTTTTGTCGCATCAATTCCCGTTCCATTATCCATCATTAAATCCATTAGTACAACATCTGGCTTCTCTTTAAGAATTAACTGTGCACCTTCATTGCCGCTACTCGCTTGACCAATTACATCAATTTCTGGATCTGTTTGCAAGTAGGCGATAATTCCTTTCCGTACGATTTCATGATCATCTACTACAACTACACGAATCATTTCCCTTCCCCCCAACTATTTCCACTTTACTACATAATCCTTAACACGGTATGCGAATATCTATATAGGTTCCTTCATCAATATTCGAACGTATCGTAAAGGTGCCACCTAACTCCTCACATCTTTCTTTCATTGTCTTGAGTCCATAAGAGGTCTTTTTAGCATTATCATTGGATAAATCAAAGCCTTTACCGTTATCTACAATGTGTAGGAAAAGCTCTTTACCACGTTTTACTACTTCTAACTTAACTTCTGTTGCATTAGCATGGCGTAAAATATTTGATAAAGACTCTTGGATAATTCGAAATACATGTTCCTCAATTGCTTCTGATAACTTTAACGTATCCTCTACTTCTAATTGAAAATCAATTTGTGACTTTTGCCTTAATTCTTGGACAAGTTTTTGGATTCCCTTTGGTAACGGATCTCCTGATAAATGAACAGGTCTTAAATGAAGTAATAATGCTCGCATTTCGGATTGTGCTTGATGAGCAGCATTGGCAACCTCTGTCATTTGTTCCTTTGCAATGTCTGGATTTAAATCTAGTTGTTTGATAGATGCCTCTGACATCATAGTCAAGGCAAATAACTGCTGACTTACAGCATCATGAAGATCCCTTGCAATTCGTTGTCTTTCTTCAATTACAGCAGACTTATGTGCAGATTTTGCTAACTCGGCCTTTTCATCGGCTAGACGTTGGAGTGATTTCACTTGGTTTTGCAACTTTCCTCCAAGCTCGTTTAATTCATTTGCAATTCTAGTAAGTTCGTCTCCTTCATTAAAGTAGATTTTCGATTGATAGTTCCCATTTGCAAACTGGGTAATTAAAACCGATAAGTAATCCATTCTTTGCTTCAAATCTCCGCTAGAGCGAAACCCAGCATAAATGGAAACAAAAAAGCCAATAACCACGTACAATCCAATAAATAGAAAGATGCTATTCGAAGTTAGCCAATCAGGACTAAACAAAACATAGATGGAAAGTAACACAGCTAGAATTGTAATAAATGTTAAAAACAATCCATTAAAATGTGAGATAATATAGCTGTAGCGAATACTTGAGAATCGCTTTTTCATACTCTGCCCCCCTTTTATACATAATCAACCCGAATTGAGCCAGCTTTTAATTTTAATGTTAAGTTAATTTTCCTTGTTGCAGAATCATAATTAGGTGTTGCATAACTGAGGGAGCGGTTAATACCATCAACACTTTGCCCAACTATATCAATATCCCCCGCTTTAACGGATGCATGGACTTGAAACTCCAAGTTCTCAGGAACTAGTATATGAACATCCCCGGCAAGAGAACTAATACTAATTGGTATTTCCTTTTCCGGTATATAAGCTTTAGAAAAATCATAATAGAAGTCACCAGCTAACGTCTTTACCGTTGTTGGTTCCACTTTCCAATTCGGCTGATTGAATTCATGATTTCCTACTGTAAAAAAAGAACTATTCCCATCTTCCTCTACTTTAGATTCATCATTATAAATCATCACTTTAGGCTTATTAGACTTACCTATAAAGAGGAAGCCAAAATAGACAATTAATAATGGCCATAATTTAAAAACATCTTTAAATGTAAATTGTAATACTTCAAATTGGTCTAAAAGAAGTAATGATCCAAAGATAAAGAAGAACGAACCCCATATCCAGCTTCCGCCTCTATGTCTCATGCGATCAATTATCCACTTTATACCGAACAGGACAAATAAAGATGGATATATATAACCCCATGCACTCTTACTATTTAGTTCCGTCACCCCTAAATTTTCTAGCACTAGTATTGCACCGAATAGGATTAATACTACCGCAATTAAATATCTAAAGAATCCTACTTTCATTGTTTTTCTCTCCCTTATACTAATTGGAATTCTAGTAATTTTTTATTTCTTATGTTATAGACTGCTATAAGGGTTACAATTATTCCACTCACAACAATAATCCACTGTATACTTACTCCAACCGCAATCAAAGATGACGTTACAATATAAGAAACAGGTGTTAGACCGGTGGATACCGTCATAAACATACTCATCATCCTACCTAGCATCTTCTTATCTGTTGATTGCTGTAGCATTGTAATTAAAGGAATGTTAATAATTTGAGTTAATACTGCCATAAGCGCAACTAAACCTGCCATCATCCAAACATTTGCAGAGAGTCCAGTAGTACTAAAAACAATTCCTAAACCAATTAAACTAGAAATTACTGCCATACCTGGTTTCTTTAACTTAAAGCTAGCCAGAAGAATGGCTCCAGTTAAAGCTCCAATACCCATGGAAGTTTGAATGGTAGCTAAGCTAACTGCACTACCAGCGAACACATCTTTAACAATCACAGGCATTCCGATCGCAATAGGGCCAGAGAAGAATAGATTAAGAAACAGCGCCATAACTACTACGGAAATGATAAGTTCATTTTTTCTAGCATATTGAAAACCTTCCTTTAAGTCAGCTAAAGGTGTATGTTTTTCTTCTCCTTCTTCTCTTTTCTGTACGACACGTATAAATAGAACAGCAATAGAAGCTAGTAATAACATCCCAAATGCTACTGTGAATACTCCAGCAAACCCTAACAGAGCTATAAGTGTCCCACCTAATGCAGGCCCAAGGATTGGACTAATCTGAGATGTCATCTGAATAAACGAATTCCCACGTTGTAACTGCTCATCCTTTAATAATGTTGGAATAAGTGAGTTCATTGCTGGATAACTAAACGCATCCGATATACCAAATAATCCAGATAGAACTAGTAAATGCCATATAGCTACGGTATCGGTAATTATCAAAATAATTAAAATACCAATCAGTACTGCTCGTGAAAAATCAGATAAAAATAGAATCGTCCGTTTATTCATTCTGTCAGCAATTATCCCACCAACCATTAATAGAACTAATCTTGGAATTGCTGCTACAAAAAATAATAAGCCGAAGTAAAAACGATTATCCGTAATGTTTAACATCAACCACTCTGCACCTATCAAGTAAACAAAATAACCCGGAGACGAAAATAATGCACTTATTAATAAAAGAACAAAATTACGATTTTTAAATATTGGAACCTTTAACTCTTCTTGTTCTGCTATAGCATCCATAAAAATGCTCCCTTCTTTCTCTTCTGTACTTTTATCATAATCTCGATTGAAAGAAGGGAAAACCATCTCGAGAATGCTTTTTTCTCAGCCTTAAGACCGAGAGATTATTTTTTGCAGTTTTTCATATAAGGTAATTAAAACTAGTAAGCATAAATAACCAAATACAAACCCCGCTACAATATCGGTTAAATAATGTACATTAATGACATATCTACTAATCCCTATACAAAATACTAGTAACCCAAAGAAAATTTGTACGAATAACACAGCACTAGTAGATTTTAATTTTTGGGTAAGAAAATAAGCTAGTAACCCGTAACAAACAATAGGAATCATCGCATGTCCAGATGGAAAACTTTCCCCAATCGCGTTAGCTTCTTCTAGAATGGTAGGGCGTTCTCTTGCAACAAGATATTTTATTAATTTATTCACTTGATGAGTTGCATAAATCCCTAAACCAAATAAGACCCCCGGAAGCCAATTTCGGAATAAAATGATTAGGATAGCTGCGACTATCGCTGTAAATGGATACATAAAAGATTCAGACCCTAGATTCGTAACACCTCGAAAGAATGTATAAATATATGTATCTGGGAACGTGTTAACAAGTGCTCTAGTCCATTGATCAAGATATGGAATATCACCACTCATAACTTTTATAATCCATATCCCTATAATAACTAGCATTACTACTAAAAAAGTAGTTAGTACAATACGACGTTTCTTCAAGTATGTAGAACCTCCTGATTTTCAATTTTATCATTGTCTTAATCATAGCTTATCTAATAACAATTTTAAATTAATTTTTTCACTGTTTGAAAAGATGCTATAATAGAAAAAAATAATTGAGGGGGAACGGTTATGCTACATGATATTCATAAAGCTATTGAATCCTTGTATCCAGAAATGGTGGAAATTCGTCGGTATTTACACCAATACCCAGAGCTTTCGTTTCAAGAATATAAAACGGCTCAATACATAGCAGAATTCTATGATAAATTACATATACCATATCAAAAAGGTGTTGGTGGTAATGGTATTGTCGCAACTTTAAAAGGCGGTAAACCTGGAAAAACGATTGCTTTAAGAGCTGACTTTGATGCGCTTCCGATTCAAGATGCTAAAGATGTACCCTATAAATCAAAAGTCGCTGGTGTGATGCACGCTTGTGGCCATGACGGACATACGGCAACCTTACTTATTATAGCCAAGGTATTGAAAACCTATCAGGAAGAGCTGCCGGGGACTGTTCTGTTCCTTCATCAGCATGCAGAGGAGTATGCACCGGGTGGAGCAAAACCGATGATTGAAGCCGGTGCGATAGAGAATGTTGATGCTGTATTTGGAACCCATCTATGGGCAACAACCCCAGTAGGTGTTATCCAAACTTCAACAGATGTGCTTATGGCTGGTGCTGATCGATTTGAAATCAAAATCCAAGGTCAAGGTGGACACGGTGCTTACCCTCATGAAACAAAGGATTCTATCGTTATTGCCTCACAAATGGTTTCCCAACTCCAACAAATTGTGAGTAGAAGAATTGATCCATTAGAAACAGCAGTAATTACAATAGGAATATTTGAAGCTGGTAATGCATTTAATGTCATTGCCGATACTGCTAGATTAGTAGGAACGGTCCGTTATTTGAATAGCGATACTCAAGAACAAGTGATACAGGAAATGGAAAAAGTAATTAAAGGAATTTGTACATCTTATGAATGTAGTTATACATTTAATTATGAAAAAGGTTATCCACCTGTACTGAACCATAAGCAAGAAGCTGAGCTTATCCTTGAAGAAAGTAGTAAACTACCAGAAGTAGAAAAAGCAGAAAAAATCATTCCCGTAATGGGTGGCGAGGACTTCGCTTACTACTTACAAGAAAAACCTGGTGCGTACTTCTTTACTGGTGCTAAAAAAGAAGGCAATCATTACCCTCATCACCATCCACACTTTGACTTCGATGAAAAGGCAATGCCAATCGCAGCAAAAGTATTAATTAGTGCTTACTTTGCTTATCAGGAAAAATAACTTTTAAGTAAACTCAATTGTTTATTTTCCCCTTACTTTGTAGTGAGGGGTATTTATTTTCCTAAAATATTCTCGAAACTTTTTTTAGAATATTTCGTATTATAGCTGAATAAAAAAAGGGGATGTTAATATGGTACTTAACTATGAAAAACGACATTTTTTTATGGCCATCGGAATCGGCATTTTTTTGGTCTCTCCCATCTTACTAATTTTCATTCCTGCTTTTATAGCAAACAGTATCTACCTAGAACCCGGAACCTGGATAGTTATCGTTCCTAAAGCGAGTTATTTTTTATACGGAATCGGATGCCTATTATTAGGTATTGCATGTTTAATTATTTATTTCGGTGATGTCAAAAGATTATTTGTTTTTATTGGTGTTGTCCTTTCTATTGTCGGTGTTTTCTTTCTATTACTTGGTGCAAAACCATTTATAGCTATTTCTAATGATGGCCTAACTTATAGAATAGAAGCATCAAATAATATTCACCAATACAAATGGAATGAAATTGAAACGGTTAACTATTATGATGTTGATCGTAGTGAAGGCTTTGATACGTACGAGGTTATTTTTCCAGATGGGAGTAGCATTCAAATAACTGAGAACGGTTATGTTATGCAATACCGAAATGCGTTGATGGAACAATTTCAAGAGAACAACATTTCTTTTAACTGGAAATAGCTATATTGTTGATACACTTTCATAAGAAGGAGTGATATGTTGAATTATTATAACAATGAAAACCAAAACGATAATATAGATGCTCACCATCAATCAGAAATATTTTTTGGCGATGATGACGTTGTATCAATAGGACAATGGATTTTAATCATCATCGGAATTGGAATACCCTTCATCGGAATTGGAGTAGCAATTTATTTAGCTTTTGGTGCTACTAACGAGAACTTGAACAATTTTGGTAAGGCATTATTAATTTTAATGGTTATTGGTTTGTTTCTCGCTGTTTTGCTTGGGGCATGTTCGTATTAGAATGGTAGCTTAAAAAATATGAGGAACTGCTTATACAAACACCCAATTACTTAATGAAATAAAAGATATCAAGCAGAAATTGAATTAGAAAAACCAGTATTGAGAGGAATGTTATGGATAACGAGAAAAAATTTGACTTGAGCATAAAACAAATACTTCTCTTTCTACTATTTATTATTCTTATTTCTTTTGTAACTTATGGTGCAGTTTATAAAGCTCCTTTCTACCAATGGGCTACGAAATAACGGAAAGAGAGTTCAATGGTATGACATTAGAAGCATACAATCTCTTGGGGTGGAAAAGTGAAACGGTAAATTTGTCTTTTCCAGATGAGGATTCATGGAGACTAGACGCAATTTTATATGAGGTAGATAGTCAAAAATCTTTCTACTGGTTACTATTTACTGGAGGTTCTATTTCGATTTATCTTCTCATCTATTTTATTCAGAAAGATAGTTTGCTGAAAGCCATTAGGAAGAGTAGACTTCTATTTACTATATTATTTCCAATCTTGCTAATCTATATTGATGTAAACAGAATTGAGGAATTAATACATTTATCATTATAGGAATGATTTGCTAGTTTACCTAATATTAATCCTTATTATATGAAGAAATTGAAGGCATACTTTTAAAAAAGATGCTGGGACATAACAAAATTGTACAGAAGTAAAGCCGACTGATTCACCATACTAGCACCGGAAATATACGGAGACTCCAGCGGGAAGAAAGGCATCGGTGAGACCCCGCAAGTGCGTTAGCACGAGGAGGCTCACCAGCCGCCCGCGGAAAGCGCAGTATATTTCCGGTGCGTCGTAGGTGCACTACATTCGGTTATTCGTTTGACTAAAAAACTTTTGTCTCAGCCTCCTTTCTATGCTAATTTTCTTTTTACATATCCATTTGTGAAAGCATAGGTAAAGATTATTCCACCCACTAACGTCATAAGAAAACCTAGATAAGCTTGAGCCACTATAAATACAATTGCATACAAAATTGTCTGGACAATTGCAAGTTCCATAATCCATTTTAATAGTGCTTTTTTTCTAAACTCCGCTTCCACCGGGTATAAATCTAACCACATGATGGTTCGATGATGTTGGTATAACGTCATCATTTGGAAAGTACTCATATATAGGAAAAGAATTGCAAAAATAAGCTTAATCCATATATTAGGTAGGAAGTAGATAAACACTCCCCCTATAATAATTAATCGAATATACATGGACAAATATTCCCCACCACGGATAAAGGTTATTCGATATAAATAATCATACGTATTCTTTCTTGCAAACGGAATTTTTCGATCAACAATTGAAACTAACCACTTTCGAGATCTAATCCTATTTTTCAAATGTGGTACATCGGTAAACATATTGGCAAATCGATAAAAAGTTTGTAATCGATTAACATCCTTCTCCAGTAATAATTCCCAAGTAAGACCAGCTTGTTTTCTAGATAAGGTTAAATCATATAAAAATATAATGATAAATAATATCGTAGTTATACCAGCAAGTAACATTTCTCCATTAATTAGGAAATAAAATACAGCGATATTTAATAATATCCTAACTATTTGATCGATCAAACGAAGATTTTTTTCACGAACTTTTAACATCCACCAATTCGCTATTAAATTCCAAATCTTGAAGATAAGTACTACAAGAACCATCCATAAAAATGTACTTCCTTCTCGATGTTCGTAAGTCGCCATATACAAAGGTCCCAAAGCAGCCATTACTATGGCAACAATATATAGTTGAATAATAAAGCTATATATCAAGGCATTTCTAAAGTAAGCACCCATCTGATGCTCTGCAGGAATTAGGAAAACAAGATCCGGCTCCTTAAGAAGTGTACGGACTGGACTATAACTAACAACTGTACCAATAGCAATTCCCATAATCCATGCAGTTGGAAAATTCGCTGGTATGGTTGAAAGCCATTGCTGATAATAATAAGCTAAAGCAGCGATAAAAAACAACATCGCAAATGCAATATGTCCATTAAATATGTAACGCAAATATCGACTCATATCCTTCAAATGCGCATTAACACGTTTCATAAAAAAGTCATGTGAATTAAACATGGCTATCTTCCTTTGTTAGTTGAACATATAAATCATCTAAAGTTGCACGCGGCATATCAAATTGCTGTCTTAAATCTTCTAACGTACCAAGTGCTCTTATCTCTCCCTCATGCAAGATAACAAATCGGTCACAATATCGTTCAGCGGTGGCTAAAATATGGGTTGACATTAGTATACCTGAACCGTTTTGTTTCATTTCCTCCATTAATTGTAAGTAAGACTGTATCCCTAGTGGATCAAGTCCAACAAATGGCTCGTCCACAATATAAAGAGGCGGCTCAATCAAAAAAGCACACATAATCATAACCTTCTGGCGCATTCCTTTTGAGAAGTGAACTGGAAACCATTTCAATTTCTTTTCTAAACGGAATTCTTTCAGTAGAACTTGAAGTCTTTTTTCGAATATATCTTCAGGAATATTATACGCCATCGCTGTTAGCCTTAAATGTTCGTATAATGTTAATTCATCATATAGAATCGGCATTTCTGGAATATATGCCAATTGATTACGGTATTCAGTAGGATTATCTTTAAATGTTTTACCATTTATGGAGATAGAGCCTTTTTTCGGCTGCATTAAGCCAATAATATGTTTAATAGTCGTACTTTTACCTGCACCATTTAGTCCAATCAAACCAACAATTTCTTTTGCATTTACATCAAATGAAACACCATGGAGAACATTTTTATGCGTATATCCTCCAACTAAATCTTTTATATGTAATAAAGGTTCCACAAGCTTTCCCCCTACGTTTTCACTTGTTAAAAATTTTATCATTTATATGAACAAATTCCAAAGAAAACTCTCATACCTTTTTCGACATAATTTAAAAAACTTGTGCATAGATTTTCTTAAATCGCTCAAAATACTAGTGTAGAGCCCGAGGTTGACTAAAAAGGCAACAAACCAATTTGTTAAACACAAATGAGGTGTTAGTGTTGGAAAATAGTGATGCTTCACTAATAAAACAACATGAAAAAAACAAATGGGGTGTTGACGAAAGATAACCTAATGCAATAAACCCTTTTGTTGGAAGATGTCTCAACGCCAAGGGATACTGACAAAAAGGTTTTTGTAAACCAGTTAAGTTGCTTCATGCAGGTTAATGGTAATACAAGTCCCCACATTAGTTTTCTTTACCCTAGGGCTCTACAAAAACAGGCTCGTCCTTTAATGGGCGATGCCTGTTTTATTTTAATATACTTAATTTTATTAAAACAGATTTACGTACTTCATCCAAATCTTGGCATAAAACTTTACATACATAGACACTACTAGATAAAATAAAGTAAAAACCTAGGAGTTGGTAAATCGTGGCACATGAAGATTGTATATTTTGCAAAATTATCGCAGGTGAAATCCCTTCAGCAAAAGTATACGAAGATGAACATGTACTGGCATTCCTAGATATTAGCCAGGTAACAAAAGGACATACGCTAGTTATTCCAAAAACCCATGTGAAAAATATCTATGAAACACCAAGTGAAGTAGCTTCAACTCTTTTCGCTCGCATTCCTCGTATTGCCAATGCGATCAAAACAGCTTTCGAGCCTGTAGGTATGAATTTGCTTAACAATAATGAAGCACCTGCCGATCAGTCTGTTTTCCATTTACATATTCACTTACTACCACGTTATGGTGAAGGTGACGGGTATTCTTCAAACTGGCAAGTACATACAAATGAGTATACTTCAGAAGACTTGCAACAAATTGCAAAAGATATAAATAAAGAAATCAATTAGTCAAATAATTTGTGAATTTATCCTTTTTATTTCTAAAGATGTTTGGTATAATGTCAATAAGTTTCTGCAACTGACAACGAGTGTACAGTTGAGGAACTAATAAAAAATGAGCTTAGATAGCTTAGCCGAGGAGAGGTACAAATGAATACAAGGATTTTAGTCATTCTATCACTACTTTTGGGGATAGGTGCAGTGTTGCACTTTGTCATGCCCCCAATTTATGGTGTGACACCAGACATGATGCTTTCCATGATGTTTATAGGAATTATGTTATTTCCTAAGCTGAAGTATGTAGGTGTCTTAGCAATTGCAACAGGCTTATTATCCGCTTTAACGACAAATGCACCAGGTGGACAAATCGCCAACTTTATTGAAAAACCAATTACAGCCTTCATTTTCTTTGCACTTTTTTTATTGATAAAAGACAAAGTAAATTTCAAAATAGGTGTACCTGTTTTAACTGCTGTTGGCACTATGATTAGCGGAGCGATATTTTTAACACTCGCTTTGTATGTAGTTGGATTGATGGATGGAGTCTTTCTTTTATTTTTTACTACTGCTGTATTACCAGCTGCCGGATTAAACACGGTGCTGATGATTATTATTTATCCAGTAGTACTACAAATACTAAAGCGATCCAAGCCAATAACTGTTTAAATGAAGATATCATAAATCCTCTGGCACCTGAGTTGTCAGGGGATTTTTTAAACTAAGTGATACCTCACTACATAAAGGATAAAAATAGAGAAACTAGGAAAAATTATAGTATGCGGGAAAGGAGCGGGATTATTATGGCAAAAGGCAAATCCCTGATGTTAGGCTTAATGGTTGGAAGTGTTGTAGGAGCTGCTGCAACATTATTAAGCACTCCAACATCTGGAAAGGAACTAAGAGCAAAGGTGAAGGATCAATCGATCGAATGGAAGGAGATTTTGGAGAACTTGAAATTAGATGGCTTGCGTCTAAAAGATCAAATTGCAGCAACCTCTAAAGAAGGTGTCTCCTTAATTAAAGATTTAACTCAAGAAATGAAAAGCTCTATTGTAGAATGGAAAGCATCCGTTGAACCACATCAAAAAAACATTCACCAATATTTAGAGCAGATTGAATCAAGTCTTAAAGATTTAGAAGAAAAAGTTAGCGCAAGTAAAAAAGAAGAAAATTAAATCTGTAACCAGCACTTCGAAGTGTTGGTTTTTTGTTTCTGTTCTAAATGGACGATACATTACTATTTTTTATGTTTTTTTGTTTTCCTGTTAAATGTTATCAATTACTCCCCTCCAACCACCTGTATTAAATAAAAAAAACCGCAGACTCAAAAGAGTCTACAGGTTTTATCGTCCATTATTCTATTCCTTCTGTCCACTCTGCAACTTTATCTGGATTTTCTTCAATCCATTTAGCCGCAGCTTCTTCCTCATCCATACCTTCCGAGATATCAAGCATTACAGATTCGATATCTTCTGGTGACCAGTAGAAATTATCAAGTACTTGGTAAGCTTCAGGCATATCGTCTTTTAAGCCTTCACGAACCATTGTTTCAATAGTTTCTGCCCCACCGAATGAACCATTAGGATCTTCTAAATATTTTAAATCGTATTTAGCGAATTTCCAGTGTGGAGACCATCCAGTTACGATGATTTCTTCTTCATTATCAAATGCTTCACCTAAAGCAGTAGCCATTGCACCACTGGACGAAGTTACTACTTCCCAATCTGCAAGATTTTCGTAATCTTCTAATGCTTGTTCAGCAGAAGTGACAACACCTGAACCAGGCTCAATACCAGTGATTTTCATGTCTGCTTCATCCGCTAAATCAGCAATTGAATCAACATCCATGTAAGATGGTACTACTAAACCAATTTTTGCACCTTCAAGGTTTGGTCCTAATTGTTCCATTTGGTCACCATAATCAGCGAATTGGCTTTTATGTGTAGCAGGTAACCAAGCTGCGACCATTGCATCTGCTTCACCATTAGCAACAGCTTCCCACATAATAGAGTTATCTAAAGCAGTTAGTGTTACATCATATCCTAAATCTTCTAAAACTTTACCAATAACATTTGTAGATGCGATTTCCGTATCCCATGTTACATATGCAAGGTTAATTTCTTGGTCTTCAACCGCAGCAGATGAATCGCCGTCTGTTGAGTTGTTTGATGATGTATCATCATCTGATGAACATCCAGCTGCAAATAATGATAATGAAAGTCCAGCAATAATTCCTAGACGTTTCCAGTTACGTTTGAACATAAATGTAAACTCCCCTTTTATAATATTGTATTTATATGGAACTTTTCATAGTGAAAAGTTTACCAATAGATTCTGGCATTTTTTGAGTTGGGCGAATACCATAACCCATATTCCTAATGCTACTAACTATGGCTTTATTGTTCTTTTTTGTTCATGCTTTGAGTAAAGCGATCAATGATAATCGCTAATATTACGATTCCAATACCTGCAACAAAACCAGATCCAACGTCACTACGTTGTAATGCAGTTAAAACTTCTTTTCCAAGACCTGGTGCACCAATCATGGAAGCAATAACTACCATGGAAAGTGCAAGCATAACCGTTTGGTTAATACCAGCCATAATTGTCGCCTTTGCCATTGGTAGCTCTACCTTAAACAGCTTTTGAACACCGGTACTACCGAATGCTTCTGAGGCTTCGATTAGCTCTTTGGAAACTTGTCGTATACCTAGATTCGTAAATCGAACAGTAGGTGGCGTTGCAAAAATTAATGATGCAAATACCCCAGGTACTAATCCAATTCCAAAGAAAGCAACTGCAGGAATTAGATAGACAAACGCAGGCATTGTTTGCATGAAATCAAGTATCGGTTTTATGATAGCTTCTGCTGTGTTACTCTTCGACATTAAGATACCAATTGGAACACCAACAACAATGGAAAGTAGACTAGCAATTATTACGAGTGTAATGGTACTCATTAAATCTTCCCAATATCCTTGGTTATAAATTAACCATAAACCTATAACCGTAAATATAGTTAGTCCAATTCTTTTCTTGGATATGATAAACGCTATTATAGCAATCACAATAATAAATATAGATACTGGAATTTGCATTAAAATATCTTCCGAAAACCATTCCATAAAATTACCCAGGTGTTCTTTAATTGGATCAAAAAGAACAGCAAACGTTTCCTTGGTCCATTTCGTAAAGCTTTCAGCCCAATCTGGGATTGGAATTCCTTCTGTAAACCATTCCTTAAACATGTTCAAGATTCACCTCACTATCCCCTGCAAGAGCAGCTATAACAGCTCCACGTACAATAATCCCAACTAATTTCTTATCTTGTACAACGGCTACAGGCACTGGTGAACCATTGATAACATTAAAGATTTCTTGCATGGAAGTTTCCTTCTCTACTTCTTTTATATCAGTTCGTAATATTTCTTCTAAATCACGAACATCCTTATTCCTTGCTTCAGAAGCATCATCAGCTGTTACATAACCTTTTAGATTACGTTTACTATCAACTACTAAAATGCTAGAAATACCTGATTCTCTCATTCGTTCTAAAGCAACACGAGGACCATGTTTTTCAATATTAATTGTTTCCGGACGCTTCATGATATGTTGGGCTGTTAATACCTTAGAACGATCAACATCTTCTACAAAACGTTCAACATACTCATTAGCCGGATTGACTAAGATTTCTTCTGGCGTACCAATTTGTACAATTGAACCATCTTTCATCAATGCAATCCGATCACCAATCCGTAATGCCTCGTCTAAATCATGAGTAATAAAAATAATCGTCTTCTTCATGGTAGATTGTAAGTCGATTAACTCATCTTGCATGTCCTTACGAATTAACGGGTCTAATGCTGAAAATGCCTCATCCATTAAAAGAACCTCAGGATCATTTGCTAGTGCTCTAGCTAATCCAACACGCTGTTGCATCCCACCAGATAATTGATCTGGCTTTTGGTCGGCGTATCCATCAAGACCAACAAGTTCAAGTGCTTTCCTAGCTTTTTCCGCTCTTTCTTGTTTTGCCACCTTTTGAATCTCTAATCCATATTCTGCATTTTGGAGGACTGTCCGATTAGGAAATAGTGCAAAACGTTGAAACACCATACCAAGTTTTTCACGACGAACTTGTCGTAAATCCTTTTTATCCATCTGCGCTAAATCCTGTCCATTTATTAAAATGCTTCCCTCAGTCGGTTCAATTAAGCGATTAATCAGCCTTACTAAAGTCGATTTACCACTACCAGATAATCCCATAATAACGAAGATTTCTCCTGGTTCTACTGAAAAAGTCGCTCGATTAACCCCTACTGTACTTCCTGTCTTTTTCAATATTTCTTCCTTTGATAATCCCTGATCCAAAAGCTCTAAAGCTTGCTTCGGATTTTTACCAAAAACCTTTGTCAGGTTTTTTGCCTCAATAATCGGCAAAACCTTCACCTCTTTCATATTCAATTAACCTATATATCCATTAAATTCAAAGATTAATAGATTTTCGTTAAATGGCCGTGTTTTTGCTTACTATATTACTATACACTCCATTGTACGAACTGGACAAACTTTATATTCTTTAAAATTCGATTGTATTTTTTGTACAGTTTATTCTGTACGAATTTAAAAACACTTTTCCTTATAAATGCTCCAGTTTACTCCAAAATCCACCCGAACTAGACATTTTCAAAAAGTGAAAGACTGTTGTAACCTAAAGATAGGTAATTTTAGGAGGTTTGCATGTTGGATAACAGCAACGAAAAGGTTAAAAATGGGATTCTACTCGAATTCGCTAAAACAATTGAATTATTTGGGTTGTCACCTTTAGAGGCTAGAGTTTTTACTATCCTTTATATAGAAGAAAAACCTTTAACTTTAGATGATTTAAGTGAGGCACTAGGCAAAAGTAAAACATCCATGAGTACTAGTGTTAGGAGTTTAGTAGAATTAAATCTTGTGAAACGAGTATGGAAAAAAGGTGTTCGAAAAGATCTGTATCAAGCAAACACACATCTATTTAAGCAATTTATGAGTTTCTATTTAAAGAAATGGCAAGACGCAACTGAAGATCGCAAAGATGCATTACTGGAAATTAAGAAACAAATTGACCAACTAAAAGAAAGCGAGAAAGATGAAGACGTCGAGAACAAACTCCATGATTTACTACTATTTCATAAACATTTAGAGGAATTTTTTAAGGAAGCTTCAGATATAAAAAAGTGATGGCTTATAGAGGGAAACCTCTTATAAGCCATCTTTTTTTATTATGCTAATAAATTCATCTAACAGCTCAATAAAACAACCTTCCTTTCTCAATGCATAAATTGTTTTAGTTGGTTCTAGCTTTTCCGTTAACAGACTTCTGAATTTCGCTAAAAGGGAAGAAAAATCGAGTAACCCCTCTTGTTTTTGCTCTATATATTCAAAATCAATTTTCTCCAAAAGCATAAAAATTTGATTATACTCTTCTTCTGTCACATTATTTTCAATGACAATCTTGGTGAAAGGGAATTTATTCACATCTATAATCTTCGTTAACAATTGTAATTGGAATGTTGCCAAATTGTCACGCTGAATCATACTTTCCCCCCTCTTATTGCCCACTCTTTTTATAGTTATCAGAATATAATCTCTATTGCCAGTATTTATATATATTTTTTTTTCGAAAATCCTATTGCATTTTCTCCTATAAGATAATATCATCAATAAGGCTTTCGAAATAATAGTCATTCATAAAGAATGATTGTCATAACTTAACATAACGAAGTAAAGGAGAAGGCTGAATATGAATTGCTGGAAATCTGTTAATCTCAATAAGCAGTATGGTATGAAATGGATTAATTTAATATCTTGTTTTACTAGTCTTCTAACCTTTATCTTACTATATGTTCCGTTTTCGATGTTACATTTAGGTAACCCAATAAATGACTCTGGTATGATACTATTTGTTATTGCTTTAATCCTGTTACCTACACTTCATTCTTTATTGCATATTTTACCATTAATTATGATAAATAGAAGAATTAAATTAGTAATCAATAGAAAAAAAGGATTACCGATATTCACATTTTATGCGGATGCACGTTTAAATAAGTATGCTTATATTGTTTCAGCACTAACACCAACTATTGTTATTACAATTCCTGGTATCATTATGTCATTACTTTTCCCAAGCATATATGTATATTTTCTCTTAATCACATCGATTAATATTGGGTTATCCTTCATTGACTTCTTAACCATTAAACATATTTTAAAGGCACCGAGACACGCTATCGTTGAGAAGGATGATCAAGGTTTCGATATTTTATTAAAAGCAAACTAGAAGAGGCAAATATTGCCTCTTCTTTTTTTCACTATCCAACAATTGAAATTTTTGTTACAGTATTTTATAGGTAACCTCATATTATTTAGTTATAATCATTGAATTATACAAGTAAATAATTGGTTAAGAAGTGAACAGGAGGAGGTCGTAAGGTATGTTCCTTGTTTTCCTTGTTTATGGTTTCATCATTCTCATTATATTCAATTCATTAACCGATAAATTTTGTAAAAAATTAGAGATGAATGCTGCTAAACAAGCTAGTGTATTTCGTATTACCAATATAATGATACTTATCTTACTGGTATCCTCTTATATAAAAGTATTAAATGCTGTAGTTTAAATCTAAATATGAATTGTGTAAAAAATGAGTAATTCTACATTTAACTATTACTTTATAGACAAACTATGGTATATTAATCAATATTAAGTGAAGTAACAAGAGATTAGGAGTGTAATGTAATGAAAAAACTAACAATCGCAGCAACCATTACTGCAGGTGTTTTATTATTATCTGCTTGTAGTGCTGATGATGAAGCAAACTCAGAAGTAATTGTAGAATCAAAAGTAGGAGACATAACAAAAGATGACTTCTATAATGAAATGAAAAGCTATATTGGAGAAAGTGCGCTTTACAATATGGTGGTTATTAAAGTATTAGAAGATAAATATGAGGTAACGGATGAAGAAGTAGATCAAGCAGTTCAAGAAACAAAGGACGAACAAGGTGAAATGTTCTCTGCATGGTTAATGCAACAAGGTTATCCAGACGAGGATGCATTCCGTGACCAAACTTATCAACGCCTACTTCAAGAAAAGTTAATGTTTGAAGATGTTGATATCTCAGATGAAGAAATAGAAAATAAATATAATGAAATGAAAGAAAATCGTGAACTAGAAATTCGTGCAAGCCATATTTTAATTCAGAAAAATGAAGAAACAACACAAGAAGAAGCAGCAGAACTTGTTACGGAAGTTCAGAAAAAATTAGATGAAGGCGAAGATTTTGCGGAATTAGCTAAAGAATACTCTACTGATGGTAGTGCAGCTAATGGTGGAGATTTAGGATATTTTGCTACTGGAAAAATGGTAAAAGAATTTGAAGATGCAGCATACGCTCTAAAAGAGAATGAAGTTAGTGGACCTGTTAAGTCTGAATTCGGTACCCATTTCATTAAAGTAACCGATATCCCTACACTTGAGGAGAAAAAAGAAGACATTCGTCGTCAACTAGCTTCAGAGAAGATTGACTATGCTGCAGTTCAAGAAAAAATGAACAAGCTTATTGAAGATGCTGGCGTAGATGTTAAGATTGATGAATTTAAAGATTTATTTAAAGCACCAGAAGCACAAGGATAAATCAATTAATAAAAAGACAGCTTTCCAAAAGATATGGAAAGCTGTCTTTTTTAATTGTTCTAATTCGTTACTTCCTTTTGTTTTTTGCCACGTTGTTCACGTTCTTCTTCCATTCTTCTGATATAGACCTGTCCTTCTCGCTCAATATATTGCCTCTCTAGTTCCTTTTCTGCACGCATTGCACGAAAAGACATATAACCACTAAAGAATATAAATAAAATAACCATGAAAACCCACCAAGGCATTCCTAATATCATGTTCTTACCCCCTTGTCCAAAACTACTTATTAAATTTATATGTACAAGTGGGTAAAATGATTACTTAAAAAATCACTTCTCTTCAAATGTTGGTTTATAGAATGAACGATTATCCATCGCATATAAACGCTCTGTGAATTCTCCTGGTTTTATTTTATCTAATGCACGATTTAACATATTCAGTTTTGCATCTATTAAATCAATGAAATGTAAAATCTCAGCTTCTCTTATTAATGGTGGTGTTGGACTACCCCATTCGGCTTTTCCGTGATGGGAGAGCACTAAATGTTGAAGAATAAGAACTTCCTCACCCTCAACTTCTAATTCTCTAGCAATATGACCGATTTCCTCCACCATAAGTGGAATATGCCCTAGCAGTTTTCCCTGTAGCGTATAAGATGTAGAGACTACTCCAGACAATTCTTTTAACTTCCCAATATCATGTAAAATAATGCCTGCGTACAGAAGATCTTTATTTAACTGTGGGTACAATTCACATAATTCTCTTGCGATCTTCAACATGCTAACGATATGGTGGGCAAGTCCCGACACATACTCATGATGATTTCTCGTAGCAGCAGGGAAAAGTAATAAAGGATCCTGATACTTTTTAATGATGGCTCTGACAATTCGTTGAATGGTTGGATTTTGCATTTCAAAAATAATCTCTGTGAGTTTTGTCATCAATTCCTCACGTTCAACTGGTGCCTTTTCTAGAAAATCTGAAATTTGTACCCCATCCGTTGC
Source organism: Ornithinibacillus jepli (assembly GCF_047228935.1). NCBI lineage: Bacteria > Bacillati > Bacillota > Bacilli > Caryophanales > Bacillaceae > Ornithinibacillus > Ornithinibacillus jepli. The sequence continues at coordinate 366,288 of NZ_JBFEGG010000001.1, read as the reverse complement.
TTGTGCTAACCGGATAGAATTAATTCGCATTTGGGCTTTTCCACGAAATTGATTCATTTCACCGGTAATACGAATAATTTGTTCTTGAACAAATAGTGATTCATCTTCTCCTGTAATATCCCATAGCTTTGCCTCAATTTCCCCAGTTGCATCTCTTAGCTTGAGCGTAAGAAAAGGTTTACCATTACTCGCTGTTCCCTTTATTGCTTCTCTTATCAAAACAAATCCTTCAAATGAATCCCCGATATTGTGATGTCCAATTCCTAATGCCATATGAATTCCTCCCCCATAACAGAAATGAGATTGACTCCTCGCATTTAAAAGCAATCGTCAATCTCAGCTGTTATAACTTTATTTATTCTTCGGTATATATTCGAATATCTCTCCTGACTCAACAACATGGATAAATTTCATTAACCATTTATAATAATTCTTCGCATATTCTAATCGCTCCAAATCACGATTAATTCTTTGTCTTAAATCTTCATCTTCTGTTGAATCATATATCATTCTTAGTTCCTCTAATGTTTCTTCAGCCTCTTCAATATTCGATTCTGTGTTCTTTCTCCAACGATTTCCAAACAAAGATGTGAAGGATTTGTACCAATCTTCTTCCGATTGATATAAGTCTTTGCGAATACCCTTTTTATAAGTTGATTCGACCATTTTCATATCAGAGAGTGCTCTAACCCCAGTTGACATGCTTGTCTTACTCATTTCAAGAGCTTCCCTCATATCATCTAATGTCATTGGTTCATCGGAAAAATATAGAACACCGTATAATCTACCTATGGAAGAAGTTAAGCCATATAAATTCATATTCTTCGCAATCGTTTGGATGAATTTTTCAATTGTTTCTTCGTGTTTTTCCCATTCTTTACTTCTTTTGTCCTCTGTCACAGGAAGTACCCTCCAATTGTGCATGATATACGAAGTTCTAACATGTATAGATAAGGATATTTCATCTAGTATCATCAATGGATTAGCTATAGTTTATCACTCGTATACTTTATTTTATTACTAATTTTCTACTATGGGTACTGCATTTGTCAACCGCAGTAAGTTTTTGTCATTAATTCTTGATGTCAAGTCCTGTTTACAAGTAAATAAAAGGATTTGATGTTGGTCTGAAACATTTTCTAAAATTTGAATCATCCGATCATAACGTATCATGTCAAAGTGAACAAAGGCATCATCCATAATAAAAGGCATTTGTAGACTTTCACTCATTACCATGCTAATCGCTAATCGCAAGGATACATATAATTGATTAATTGTCCCCTGAGATAATTCCTGAACATGGAACCGTATATGATCTTGGCGCTCTACTATAAATGGTTTCTCTTCTATAGGTGGAAACACATTGATATAGACGTTATCTGTAATTAACTGGAAAAAGTATGTAGTTTTTTCCATTACTTTTGTTAAGTATTTATCCCGGAAGTTTCCTTTTGTTTCGGTCAACAATTCTTTTGCTACCTTATGAACAGCCCATTTTCGAGCAAGGTTTGCTAACTTTTCCTTTTCTGACTCGAACATATGCATAATTTGTGAATACACTTCCGATGATTCTAGTTTTTGAAATTCAAGAGTAATTCTAGCTAATTGTTGTCTTTTTTCTTCTTTTTCCTCCTCTAACTTGTGTATTTCTTCATTTGTAGTAGCTATATCTAATTCAATGATATTTTGTTGCGGAGGCTTATTAACTAATTCTTCCCACTTATCTTCTGTGAAATAGTTAGAGAATTGAGTTTTTATGTTTTTGCAACTATTTGCAAGTTCCCTTTGTTCCATTAGCTCTCTTGATTTTTGATAATAAGCTTCTTCATCTTTAACTTTTGCAATTTCAAATAGGGAATGAATTTCCTGCTTTAACGTATTACATTGAATTACTAACTCATTCAAATCCTCATTTACTTCGATAAGCTTTTTATCGATTTGTTGAAGTTGTTTTTCACGATCCCGATATTTTTCTAACTCTGCTTCTAAATATTCTAGTCTAGCTTCTATAGTCCTCGGAGTACTGTCAAATTCGAGGGTATCAAAAAATAAATCCACAGCTTCATGATATTTTTCTATTTCCTTAAGAAGATCCCGTTCTCGTAATTTTAAATGGTTAATATGACTAACAACTTTGCAAATTCCTTTTAAAGCATGATATAGCTCCTGCCAGTATATCACCTCTATATTGGCTAGAAAAGGATAAGTAGCCCTCTGGGTATCAATATCACGTTGTAAGTTGGCTTTTCTATTTTCTAATAAGACTTTCTGTTCTTGCAATTGATTCAACATAATGTCTGAATCTCTTAGTTTATCCTCTAGTAATTCCATTTCACGTAAGTTAATTTGATGCATTTCAAGAAGCTCTGCTGCCTTTTGTCTTTCAACTTCAGTAATAACTACCTTAGAATTATGAGATATAGTTATTGGGTTTAGCATAGCTTCCATATTTTGAATCGATTTTTTTCCAAATCCCCACTGAACTAATCCTAATAGAATGCTGATAAATGTAATAGTTACATACAGATAGTCTTTAGTAAAAAATGCTAATACCGCGAAGAAAATTCCGACAAAAATACTTATACCAAGAAATTGTCCTATTCGCTTATTAGTCTGTTGTTTCGTTTTCACCCAATTAGTTTGTTGTTCATTTTTTTCCTTTTGCAAAGCATCTAGTAGTTTATTTTCCTTATAAGTCTCGACGATTTCCTCTAGTTCTTTTCTTTTATCTGGTGTAAGCAAAGATAAACTAATATCCTGTAATTCCTGTTCGATTCTTTTTTGATTTGCTTGTTGTAAATGTATATTTTCCTTGATCGTTTCAAACTCGTTGTTTAAATTCTCAAATGTTCTCTTCAATTCAGACCATTTATGTTCCAATTGAAAAGGAAGTGATATATTTTCCAGTTCGTCTTTGCCTATGCCTAAATTTAATTCCAATATTTTGTTATTAATTTCTTCTTCTAGTCTTTTTATTTGTTCTTGAGTAGATAATAGATTTTCCTGATGCTTTTGGTAATCTGCATGCTTGGAATAGACGTTTACAGCTTCTTCAAATGGAAACTTGTAGTTTATGGACTGTAATTCATTTTTTTCTAATACAAGACTTTCCTTATTTTTTTCTAATACCTTTATTTCACTCTGTATAGGATACTGTTTATCTTTTAATGATTCTAATCGTTCTATACCTTCTTCGGGGAAAGGTAACTCATCGGGTAACTCTTTCAGTTTATTTTGATACTGTTTGTAAGCTTTTATTTGAGGTAGAGCCTGGACAATTTTTTCTAACTCGTATTGTTTTTGTTTTAATTTATTTGTTTGCTGTGTAATCGAAGTGATTGTTTTTTCCATTTCTACCATTGCATTTTTCTTTTCCTGATATGTTGCTTCTTCATTTTTTAACTCTATTAACTGCTTTTGAAGCTGTTCTAGCTTCACTAATTGTTGGTTGACAGCTGGATTTTTTCCATATGGCTTAAAATAATCACTTATTCTTTGATCAAGTCTTTTCTCTATAGCATGAATCTGAGCTGAACCAGTTAGGCCGATTCCTAGTAATACTTCACTTATATTTTCTTCTTTTATTTCTTGTAAGTGACTTAAATCAGTCGCTGAAAAAGAATATATCGCTTTATATGTTTTTTCATTTATCCCTTGTAATCTTTCCTGAAGCCATGTTTCATCATACTCTTTTCCATCTTTTGTAAGACAAATCGCAGCACCGTTTCTCGTATCTGCTAGGCGTTCAATTGTATACTGACCGACTTCATGATCATATACCGTTAAACTTCCTCCCATTCTACTACTAGTCTTCGGTTGATATAACTTACGCTGCTTTGGTGGGAGCCCAAAGAGCATAAACAAAATAAAACGCTGCATAGTTGTTTTACCAGACTCATTTTCCCCATATATAGTTAGAAATGATTGGCTCTTGAAATCGATATGATAATCAACACATTTACCAAATCCATAAATGGTTGCTTGGAGTAGTTTCATTTTTTTCACTCCTTCATCAGCTCATGTAAAACAAGCTCATAAGCTTCTTTCTTTATTCGTTCTTCATCTTCCAGTGACAAACCATCTAAAAATTTTCTTACTACCTTATGATGATATAATTCTGTTAAATGATCTGCAGGTGAGAAATCATCTAAATTCAAGGTCATTTCTCCAAGAAAATGCTCACCCTTATAACTATCAGTATGACTACCTGTAAATTCAATCGTATGACGGAAAATATAGATCCAATTTTTTTGTTGGCTTAAACTCTCATTAATAATCTCTAGTAAATCTTCTATTAGATTATCGTTTTTCCACTCAAATATATTATTCTTGTTACTATAGATTTTCATATCAAGTAGTTGAGGTGAACCTGCGTCTATGTCTTTCAGTTGTTCTATAATGACCTGTTCCACTTGGTGAATCGCTTCACAATTCGTTATATCAACCGTAACTTGACTATAGAGAATAGCGTGAAGTGGAATAAATTCTAGAGTTTCGTTACCTTCCATTAGCTCCACATAATAACAACCTTTTGCACCGATTTCCTTTCTATTTCTCCCTTGGGTATTCCCGGGATAAACAATATAAGGATTCTCCTTTAAGATTTCTCGTTTATGGATGTGACCTAGCGCCCAGTAGTCCATATCTTTTTCTATTAAATCTCCAAGTCGAAACGGAGCATATGTATCATGTTCTGTATTACTTTCAATACTACCGTGAAGCATTGCAATATGATACGGAATATGCGGATTAACGTTTTTAAACTCCTTAACCTTGTTGTCGGTTAAAGACCGTCGTTCATAACTAAATCCATAAATCTGAGCTAGTGGGTTATTATCTTTTTCATAAATAAATGTGTGTACTTGTTCATCTGGGAAAACATGAACATTTTCTGGATATGTAATTGGATAAATATTTCCTTCTATAAAATCATGATTACCATAGGATAAATACACTTCTATATGATGGCGTTGTAATTCTTCAAAGGCATTTCGTAAACTAATTTGTGCTTTTAGACTTTGTTTTTCATTATCGAATAAATCGCCTACTAAGAGTACAAAGTCAACTTTCTTCTTAATGGCTGTATCTACTAGATTCTGAAGCGCTGTAAACGTACTTTTCCGTATTTCTTGAAATAACTCCTGATTAATATCTGATAATCCATTAAATGGGCTATCTAAATGTAGGTCCGCTGCATGAATAAAGGAAATTTTCTTTTCCAATATCATCCCTCCTCTTTCATCTTATTCTATCAAATTCCAATAGCGAATGCACGTTCGTAGGATATATTCTAAAGTTTCTGTAACCACACAAAAAAAACCGCATTAGCGGTTTTATAACTACATGCGTTTAGATAATATAAGCCACGTCGTCCAAAAGGTTACAATTACTAGAGAAATAAGGATTCGAACAACTTCTAATACACTAAATTCTAAGATATCGAACTGAATTAGTAGATTTAGTGCTATTAAAGTAAGCAAAATGATAAAAATGGTATAGTACATTCCCTTTTGTTTGATTTGTTTACTACGTTCATCATTTTCCTTAAATTGTGGGTAAAGATAACTAATTATAAATGCCATGTACACGAGAGATCCCCAATTGATTATTTCTACTATTATAACATCCCCGTTGAATATAGAGAGAAAGACTCTCATCATAAAAAAGATTAGTAATAGTATTCCTACAAAGAAAAATCTCCTTTGCATTGTCGTTTTTTCACTCCTTATATAGTTTCTTTATTTTAAGTACAACACCTTGAATCACTTAATCTTTCGCATTGTAATATGCAGTAGAAATCCCCATGATTAAGCAATGTAACATATAAAGTACAGTTAACAAGAAAAAGGCGAATGAAATACCATCAAATATAATAACAATTGGCCATGCTATTAGCATAATTACTAGCATAATATCCCAAGTGCGACCTTTTGCCCGATTATTAACCTGATAATATCGCTCATCATATCGATTCTGCTTTTTACCAATTCTTCTCTGCATAACGAAGATAGCTAACATGAATAAGTAGTTACCTATTAAGATAATAACAACCCAAGGTGCTTCTAAAAACTCCTGACTAAACATTTTCATCCCCCTCAAAAATAAATAAGTCTTCAATTGAGCATTCAAAAATCTGTGCTAGTTTATGAGCTAAGACTAGTGACGGCTTATACTTTCCTTTTTCTAAAGAAATAATCGTTTGCCGTGATACTTTTAATAGCTGTGATAATTCTTCTTGTGTCATGTTTTTCTCTGTTCGTTTTTCACGAATTAACGTTTTCATCATAACCCCTACTTCTTTTGTAAAGTTAACTTTACGTAAAGTGTACTATACATCCCAAATCAAGTCAAGCGAACTTTACATTGCTATTTGTTGATTTTTAGCAGGATATTTTTGAAATAAGTCGAATATTAACTATAAGAAAAACTTCAGGAGGTAACCATGAGAACATATGTATTAACCGTTTTTGATAAAAGTGGAGAGAAGTTATTAGATGAATCATTCGAAGCTGTGAATGATCAAGAAGCTAAAAGATTAGGGGAAGAGCGTCTTGCAAAAGAGGGATATTTAGAACATACCCATCGATGTGTGTCACCCGATGCTAAACTAATCTTATTTCATCGTTAATAATAGGCTGTCATAATTTCAAAAATTATGACAGCCTCTCATTATTTTGAAAGATTATTTACCACTAAAACTCGGCTTTCTTTTCTCTAGAAATGCTAAAACACCCTCTTTATGATCTTCGGTATTTCTAAGTTCCCACTGGTTTTGCTTTTCATTTTCTAAATAGCGATCCAATGTCGAAACATGCTGCTTATGAAATGTCATCTTAGTTTTTACCATCGCTTCGAGTGGAGATTGAAGTAATCTTTGTCCAAGTTTTCCCGATTCTTCAAAAACATCATTTTCCGTTAAAATATCTACTAGCCCCATGTTTATAGCTTCCTCGCCAGTAACTTGTTTTGGATTTCCCCAAATAAATTGCTTAGCTTGTTGGGTACCAAGACGCTGCTCCGCCCAGAAATGTCCACCGCCATCAGGTGCTAGACCAACCCCAATGAATAACATTCCTAATTTAGCGTTTTGATGCGCAACTACATAATCAGCAGTTAATGCCAAGCTTAATCCTAAACCAGCAGCAGAACCTTGAACACTCGAAACTACTATTTTAGGCATTAAGTATAGCTTACGAACTATTTGTGCAATTGTATCCATTACGCTATCAAAGAATTCTTTATTTGAAAAATCCTTCATCATCGCAATATCCCCACCGGCACAGAAAGCATGCCCTTCTCCAGTAAGGATTACGACTCTGTCTTCATTTTGTTCAACTTGTTCTACTACATCTAATAGCTCCTTTAACATTTCTTTATGTAACGCATTATATCGGTCTGGTCGATTTAATGTAATGTACGAGATTTGCTGTTTACTTTCTAATGATATAAAATCCATTTCCATTCCCCCTCTATTTATATCTATTTATTCGCCAATAACTTCACTAATTCCTGCTATGTTAATCTTGAAACAATTATTTGGCTACTTCCGTCTTAATAATACTTAGTAAAAAGTGGGAGGTGATTAAAATGCAAAATCGAAACAATATTTTCGTAATTTGTAGCATTATATCACTAACATTGTTAACCGCTTGCGGGTTTTCAGTAGAGCACAAAGAAGACAGTGGTGTAGAATCAACCGATGATAATTTATCAGGAACTATGTTAGCAGGAGAGGACCTACCTGAACAGATAGGATTACTGAAGAGTATTAATGACAATGATGAAGTAATCATTACGATAGATAATAAAGATATAACGTATCGATTATCAGAAGATGCGAAAGAACAGCTTGACACTAACCAAGTTGAATTAGGAGCAGAGGTAACATTTACTACCTACACGATTGGGGACGAAATAGAAACAATTGATCGGTTTCATATGGAATAGCTGCTCGAATTCCAAAAAAGAGCAAGGAATAATTATCCTCGCTCTTTTCTGGAATTATCCTTGTTGAGAACCGTAAAGTTCTTCTAAAGGCTTCGTTATAATTTGACTTAATTCATTTATTACCATATTTAAACGTTGCTCTTGTTCCATTAATTGTGAAATTGCTTCATGTTGTTGAACTAATTCAACAACCTGACGAGCCTTTTCCACTTCTTCTTCTGTAATTTCTAGACCTTGCATTTGTTTTTGTTGAAGCTCCATCTGTGTATCACGGAAATCTTCAAATGTTTTTTTCGCTACTGGATCTCCCATAACCGCTTCAAACGCAACTTTTAAACCTTTAAATTCTTCGCTATCACGAATCGCCTTTTCTAAATCATAGGCGCTATCATACATATTAGACAAAACAAATTCCTCCTTGATTAGGTTACCCCCACTATAACAAACGAATAGAACGATGTATACTAATACAATTATGTTCCCGCTTTTTTAAATAGCAATTCAATTGGTATAATTAAATCAAATTTAATTATAAATGAGGTTTTTCGATTGATTGATAAATTAAAAAAAATATTTCCTTCACTAGAACATTATGAAACAATTCCAGCTCAATTAAACAATCAACTAAAATGGTTTGTAACACCTGACTCCCAATTAATCGGTATCCATCCCGAGGAATTGCAAGAGAAAGACTTATTACTATTAAGCACATTATTAAATCCATATGAAAATCTCTTCCCTCCAATGACCGAAGAAGAAGAAAAATGGCAGAATTGGATTCAAGAAGAAGGGGCAGCATATGAAAATAGAGATACCATTCGATTTGTCTTTTTCCAATTCCCTAAAAATCAAATCGAACCGCAAGCATTTAAAGATGCGATAAATCAACTGTTTGAAAAAGAAACTACCATTTTATGGGAAAATGAACACGAAGGGGTGATCATTGACACCTATAATGATAATCTAGAAGAAGGCATCTCATATAAGGAAATTATTGATATATTAATCAGTGACTTGTATATTAATATTCGTTTTTTTGTAGGGCCATATTTTCATACTTTGGACGGAGTAAAGGATTATTATGAGCAAATAAAATTGGGAGCCAAGTTATCCTTTAAAAGCTCTCAGCAACATGTTATAACCTACATCGAGGCAATTCCTTATATATTTGTCGCTCAAGTGGACTCTTCTTTTATAAAGAACTTACCTAATTTAATATTACAGGAGTTCCAAGAAGACAAGGATTTCCTTAAGATGATGGAGCTTTTCTTTGAGAGTAATTTAAATGTTACCGTTGCTGCCAAGAAGCTATATATGCACCGTAACAGTCTACAATACCGTATTGAAAGGTTTTACGAGAAAACCGGAATAGATGTCCGCATCTTTCAACAAGCACTCACAGTGTATTTAGCCGTTTTAGCTCTTGATAAATAAGTATATGTAAACATGCACAAAGACTATATACATCTTTGTGCATGTTTACTATTTAGCCTTTTCATTATCTTTACTATAATAATTACATAGCATTAAAACGCTTTCAAAATTAAAGGGGGACTACTACATGGCTGAATTACGATTAGAACATATTCAAAAGAAATACGATAAAGAAGTACTAGCTGTTGATGATTTTAACTTGCATATACAGGATAAGGAATTTATTGTTTTCGTTGGACCATCTGGATGCGGTAAATCTACCACACTTCGTATGATTGCTGGTCTTGAAGAAATTACGGATGGGGAACTATACATCGACGATAAAAAAATGAACGATGTTGCACCAAAAGACCGTGACATTGCAATGGTATTCCAAAACTATGCCCTATATCCTCATATGAATGTATATGATAATATGGCATTTGGCTTGAAATTACGTAAATTTAAAAAAGACGAAATCGATAAGCGTGTACAAAGTGCTGCCAAAATCCTTGGATTAGAAGCATACTTAGACCGTAAACCAAAAGCACTATCTGGTGGTCAACGTCAGCGTGTTGCTTTAGGACGTGCTATCGTTCGTGATGCAAAAGTTTTCTTAATGGATGAGCCACTTTCAAACCTTGATGCTAAATTGCGTGTACAAATGCGTGCTGAAATTCAAAAACTACACAAACGTTTGCAAACAACTACTATTTATGTAACGCATGACCAAACTGAGGCAATGACAATGGCAACTCGCTTAGTTGTTATGAAAGACGGGGTAATCCAACAAGTTGGTGCTCCAAAGGAAGTGTACGATAATCCAAACAACGTATTTGTTGGTGGATTCATTGGCTCTCCTTCTATGAACTTCTTTACTGGTATAATCAAAGATTCTTATTTTGTAATGGATGACGTTAAAATTAAAATACCAGAAGGAAAATTAAAAGTTTTAAATGAACAAGGCTATAAAGATAAAGAAGTAATACTAGGTGTTCGACCTGAAGATATTCATGATGAATTAATTTTTATTGAAGCAAGTCCTGAGACAAAAGTTTCTGCTTATATAGATGTTGCAGAACTAATGGGAGCAGAAACATACCTTTATTCTAAAGTTAATGAACAAGATTTCATAGCTCGCGTTGATTCTAGAACAGACATCAAAGGTGGAGAAACAATTGAGTTAGCATTAGATATGAACAAAGCTCACTTCTTCAATGCAGAAACAGAAGAAAGAATTAAATAAGATATAATAAGTTAGCGGCACTAATTTTGCAGCTAACTTATTTTTTATAGAATCATATTTTGTGTTCAGAATTTTATACGCTCATAACGAAATAAGTTTGAGTTAATTTTTGTTAACAATAGGGAATTATTTCTATAAATTAGTAAATAATACAGGTATCAAATTATAAAAAAGGAAAAGCCCAATTGGACCTTTCCTTATATTTTAAGGAGTTTCGTGTACTCCATGCCATTATTATTGAGTTTTACCAGACATTTGTTGTTGTGCGGTTTGTACTAAACGCTTAGTAATTTCTCCGCCAACAGATCCGTTAGAACGTGAAGTATTATCAGCACTTAAGTTTACTCCGAACTCAGAAGCAATCTCATACTTCATTTGCTCTAATGCCTGTTCAACACCAGGTACTAGTAATTGATTTGAGTTGTTGCTAGCCATTAATATCACCTCCTGTAATAGTTAGTTTGAACATAAGTTGATATCTTATCACAAGAAATCGATGGCAAATAATAGGTTTATAACCAATAGACTAGATAATTAAAGGGAAAGCCTAAGACTTTCCCTGTTAGAAAGGTTTCAAAAAGGGGGTATCCCCCCCCCTCATTCCATCATTATTGAATTTTACCAGATAATTGTTGTTGAGCAGTTTGTACTAAACGCTTAGTGATTTCTCCACCAACAGAACCGTTAGCACGAGAAGTAGTGTCAGCACCAAGGTTTACACCAAACTCAGAAGCGATTTCAAATTTCATTTGTTCTAGAGCTTGTTCAGCCCCAGGTACTAGTAGTTGGTTACTGTTTGAGCTGTTGTTGTTAGCCATATTATCACCTCCTGTAACTATATTGTGAGCAGAACTGAAAATCTTATCACAAAAATCCATTGGTAAATTGTGGTTACGTTATCATAATAAAAAACTATTTAGTACAAAAAAAAACCCGCCATAAGGCAGGGTTCTTTTTTCGTATTATTTAGGATGTGTCATTTCTCTAGGATTTACATATTGATCAAATTCCTCAGCAGTTAATAAACCTAATTCAACAGCTGTTTCTTTTAAAGTAGCATTATCTGCAAATGCTTTTTTGGCGATTTTAGCTGCATTTTCATATCCGATATGCGGGTTTAATGCTGTTACAAGCATTAAAGAATCGTTTAAATATTTATCAATTTGATCAAGGTTTGGCTCAATACCTTGTGCACAACGCTCATCGAATGAAAGCATGCTATCCGCTAGTAACTCACATGATTGCAAGAAATTATAGGCGATAACTGGTTTAAATACATTAAGCTCAAAGTTTCCTTGGCTTGCTGCAAATCCGATTGCTGCATCATTACCCATTACTTGAGCAGCAACCATTGTAACAGCTTCACTTTGAGTAGGGTTTACTTTACCAGGCATGATAGAGCTTCCTGGTTCATTAGCTGGAATTGTAATTTCACCGATTCCACAACGCGGACCACTTGCTAACCAACGAACATCATTCGCAATCTTCATTAAATCAGCTGCAAGGCCTTTTAATGCGCCATGAGCAAAAACCGTCTCATCGTGACTTGTTAAAGCATGGAATTTATTTTTAGCTGAAACGAAATCTTTGCCAGTAAATTTACTTACTTCTTGGCAAACACGATCAGAAAATTCTGGGTGAGCATTTAGCCCTGTTCCTACAGCTGTTCCACCAATAGCTAATTCTTTTAAATAAGGTAGACTAGATTCTATCATACTTTCTGATTTCTCTAACATGCGATGCCAACCACTAATTTCTTGTCCAAGTGTAAGTGGTGTTGCATCCTGTAAATGTGTACGTCCGATTTTAACTATATCTTGGAATGCTTCCATTTTTGTTTTTAACGTTTGTTTTAATTGACGTAAAGCTGGGAGTACAACATCTTCTAGTTTAAGTACTTCTGCGATGTGCATTGCAGTTGGATATGTGTCATTAGAGCTTTGCGATTTATTAACATCATCATTTGGATGTAATGATAAATCACTACCCTTCTCTTTTAACCAACCGTTTCCAACATAAGCGATAACTTCATTCATGTTCATATTAGACTGAGTACCAGAACCAGTTTGCCAAACAACTAATGGGAAATGGTCATCTAATTTACCCTCAATTATTTGTTTAGCAGCAAATTCTATTGCTTCTGCTTTTTCAGCTTCCATTAAGCCTAAATCACTATTAGCCTTTGCTGCACTTTTCTTTAAGATTGCAAACGCTTTTATTATTTCAGATGGCATTGTTTCTTTACCAATTGGAAAGTTCTCTTTACTACGCTGAGTTTGTGCTCCCCAGTACTTATCTGCAGGAACTTTTACTTCCCCTAACGTATCATGTTCTGTACGATATTCCATATGTATTTCCTCCCCCAATGTTGATGGTTAATATTCCTATTCTATTGTACCAAATTTTTTTAAAATGAGAATCAAATTCGTCTATCGATTATTAAAAAATAGTATTATTATTAATTCACAATATTGTAATGCTAAAGTAAATAGTTTACCCTTATAATATATTTATATGAATTTATTAGGAGGCCTTTACATGCCTAACATTTGGACACATATGCTTTTTTGTGAAGAAGTAATTGACTCAATAGGTATATCAAAGTCAATTCCTAAGAATAGCTATATATTAAATATAGGTGCTCAAGGCCCTGATCCATTCTTCTATTATAACTTCTGGCCATGGAAAAGAGATGATTCCGCTGTTGAAATTGGAAACCTTTTACATACCGAAAAATGTGGAGAATTTTTATTGGACTTAATCCAATCAGTTAAAGAGCAATCTGATGAAATTAAATATTATGTGTTTGGATTCGTAACCCACCATATTTTAGATCGTAATGCACATCCATATATTAATTACCGAGCTGGATATGAAGGCAATAATCATTCTAAATTCGAAGTCATTATTGACACGCTGATGATGGAAAGATATAAGAACCTTAAAACATGGAAAACACCAGTATATAAAGAGATTCACTTAAATAAGAATGTAAAGCTTGATATTGCAAATTTACTTCATCAAACAATACAAAACCATTTTCCGAAATTAGAAGTCAATACAATGAAAAATATTATAAAATCCTTTCATGATATGAAATTAGCATTAAAAGTATTAGCAGACCCACATGGCTGGAAAAATAAATTGCTTCATTCTTATGTTTCGTCTTTTTCTCATCAACCAATTGTTGATCATAAAGATTATTTAAATATCGAACATAGAACTTGGTATCATCCTGCAACGAAGGAGCCAAGTAAGAAAAGTTTTATTGATTTATATGAGCAGGCTAGAATTGAAGGCGTAGAAATAATGAAAAAAGTAATTGGATATTGGCAAAATGATGGGTCGACTATGGATGAATTAACGGAATTAATTGGAGATATTTCCTATGATACAGGATTACCGTTAGAAGCAAATATACGCAATCAATATTGTGACCCGATTATATAGCAAAGAGCTTAGAATTAACTCTAAGCTTTTTGCTATTTAATGTATATCTCTATCTCATCTTTATATTTTTCCATTAAATCATCTATTAATTGGTTGGCACGTTCATCGAATTGCTCTAAATCTTCCATATCTGTTTCACCAAGCATTTCCATGACATAGGCATTCACATATGCCCCCATCTCAGCTGTAACCTCTTGATATTTCATATAGTATTCTTCCGGTCCCATCCCTAGTTTTTTACCTTGAGATTTGGCAAATTCCTGAATGGAATTTGCTAATTTATCCCCTGTATCTTTAGGTGGATAGGGCCTAATTGTTTGTTCTATTTCTTCTGTAACATCCATGTTCATATCTTTTGCTTCTTGCATTATTAACATTGCTTTTTCGGTGCCTTCTAGATTAGACATTACTTTATCATCCGTATAAAGAAGCCTAAGATCACCAACAGTAATCTCTTCTCCTCTTACCATGGCTGCAACATCCTCATCTTTATAATTTAATGAATTAGAACAACCAACTATAAATATTGAAAAAAATATTAGTACTGTTATTATGAAACTTAACTTATTTAGCAATATATTCCCCCACTTCATCGCTCAACCTATGTTGGATAATACGTTTTTATTAAATAGGGATTCGTTATCTTACTACAATCCAATTAACTATCATTGGCAATTCTAACGATTTTTCCAATTACCGCCTCTACCTCCATACCATCCTTTACTACAAATAAATAATCCGCTTCCATTTCAGTAGGATCTATAATATCATCTCTATTTGACTCTTCCTGTTGCCTAGTTAATACTTGCTTGAAACTTGTTGCCCCTCTGAAAATATTTGTATTCCTGTTACTGTTTTCAACTCTAGCTAGGAGGATGTGATCTGGAATATTAAAATGTACTATTATCCGTATAAAGTTATCTTTTGGAAAAAGCTCTTTTAGTAAATACTCCCGATCATGTATGCTTCGATTAGAATTACTTATTATAAGATGGTAATTAGTATTTACTACTGTATAATCAACAATTAACTTGGATATCGCATGTTTTAATGTATTTGGGCCAGTTTTAGGCTGTAATTTTTTATAGTACTTATTAATAAGCTCTGCATGGATATCCTGATCCATGACGATAGTATCCTCCAGTTTATTTTCTAAAAGCCTGGCAAATGTGGTTTTACCACTATGAGTCTTTCCAACTGTAATAATTACAAATCTTCTCATTCGCTTAACCTCTCTAACAAAAAACCGCACAGGAAAGAACTGTACGGTACAAAACTTTTTAAGTCACCCACAAAAATCTCTAAGCAGCAGTGTAATTCTTTGCATCTTCTTTCCCTTTCTCTACATTAACACGACTTAGGAGGATAATACCTAAAATGAAAAAGACCATTAATGAAAGAATTCCAAATCGACTATTGCCTGTAATTTGACCGACAAAACCAAATACGAAAGGCCCAAAAACAGCAGAGAACTTCGATGAGATTCCATAAAATCCAAAGAATTCACCTTGTTTACTAGCTGGAACCATACGACCATAAATCGATCTACTTAGTGCCTGTGCTCCACCTTGAACAAAGCCTACAGCAGTTGCTAATAGATAAAAATGAAGTGCAGAATTCATGAAATAACCTAATATAACAATACCTAAATAAATAAAGAGTGTAATCATCAATGCTTTTTTCGCAGAAATTTTCCCTGCTAACCAACCAAAAAAGAACGTACAAGGTATCCCAACAAATTGTGTAATTAAGAGAGCTATAATTAAATCATTTTGTCCAATCCCTATTTCGGTTCCATATATCGTTGCCATACGGATAATAGTAGATATCCCATCATTAAATAACCAAAAGGCAAATAAGAAAAGTAATAATTGTTTAAAGTGTTTAATTTCTCTAAACGTATTTCCTATTCTCGAAAACCCGATTCTTATGTATGATTTATCTCGCTTTACAGGGTTCTTTTTCTCATCATGTATATTTCTAAGGAGTGGTATTGAAAAGATAAACCACCAAATTCCTACAGTAGCAAAAGAAACTTGCATCGCACTGATTTGATTTAAACCAAACATTTCCGGTTTAAGTATCATAATTACATTGATAAGTAATAGAATGCCACCACCTACATAACCAAGCGCAAAACCTTTAGAAGATAGCTTATCAATCTCATCTTCATCAGCAACTTCAGGTAAAAATGCATCATAGAAAACATTTGCTCCCGAAAAACCAATTGAACCTATGATAAATAATATTGCTACAAAAATATAATCCCCTTCACCAGTGAAGGCTAAAAGTATGCTAGCAATCATTCCCATAAAAGCAAAAAAACGTAGAAACTTTTTCTTCGCAGCGGAGAAATCAGCTATTGAACCTAAAATAGGTGCTAATATTGCTACTACTAAAACCGCAAAAGAGTTAGCGTAGCCCCAGTAACTTGTTGCTAACGTACTATCGATATTATTTGCTGCCACACTCGAATAAAAAATAGGTAGAATTGCTGCTAACATGGTTGTAGCAAAGGCTGAATTTCCAAAATCATATAATGCCCAGCTTAATTGTTTTTTCGTATCTTTTTTCAACTTATAAACACTCCTCTCATTTTATAGCATAGCAAAATAATAAGGACTACCACAGTAAAGAATTTGTAAATTCCTTCCTTACGCATTTTCTAACGATGCGGCTGCTTCATTCGTAACTTCAATGGCATGCACCAAATTCGTCATTCGGTTAACTTGTTCATCTACCATCGCCTCTAATTCTTCTATCGTAGCTGTTGTTTCCTCAATGATAGAAGCAAGATGATCAACTGATTGCTCAATATTTTCTGAAGAACTTCTAATTTCATTTGCTCTTTCATTTAAAAAATGTAAATACTTGATAAAATTTTTCAATTGATCAGTAATTTTTTCAAAGTTCTCTTTCGCTACCAATGTATGCTCCGTACTTACCATTAACTTATCCTTATTATTGCTTACTTCCACCTGAGTATTTTTAGCATCGTTTTCAATCATTAACATATTATCGCTTATTTGCTTAGCTGTATGCTGTGAAACTTCAGCAAGTTTACGAATTTCGGACGCCACGACAGAGAATCCTTTACCGAATTCTCCAGCTCTGGCTGCCTCAATACTCGCATTTAACGCTAATAGATTAGTTTGTTCTGCTATTTCTTGTATTTTTTCTGCATTTGAATTATTTTCATCTATTCTATTTACTAAGCTTTCCATATTCTCTGTCAGTTTTTCAAAGGATTGTTTAAAGTCCTCAATCGTATCCTTCAATGTCTGCATGGACTCTTGTCCAACATTTGAAATTTGAATAAGGGTTTCTCCATCTTCAACACTCTTACCAAAAGATTCAATCATTTTTTCGAGTAATTTGTGATTATGATTTGTTGACTCTGATATTCCCGTAGCTGACTCTGCTTGTGCTTGACTAGCTTCCGCAATTTCATGAAAAGCCTCGAGCATCTCTTGCATTTGTTTTTGATTCAAACTACTATCTTCTTCAATAATCCCCATCTGCTTTCTAACGTTTAGTGTTCCAGCACGTATAATTTCGGCTCGTTTTTCTTCTTCATTCGATTTCGCCTCTATTTCTAGCATTGTTTCGTGCATTGAAGATATAAATCCCCTTGATACTCTAATTTGTATGAACAATACAAGAAATACTAAACTAAAAAATACAATCGTAATAGCAGCTGATCTTGTATCAAATCCTACTGTTTCTCCTTTGACTGCTATAAAAAATCCTAATAACGCAAGACCTAATACACCACCAGTTGTAAGGACTGCTTTAGACAAAGACACTGCAGCAACTGCTAATAAAAAGAAAGTAAATAACATATTCGTCACATAATTGGAACTGAGCATAATTACTAAGGATACCCCAGTTAAACACACAACCGCGATATATGGTACTACTTTACTAAATATTCCCTTAAAATTAAAAATCGCAATTAATCCTACTCCAATAATTCCACCTGCAGTAAGCGCTATCATATTTTCAAGCGGTGCACCAACTACTATCTCTGCCCCGAGTCCTAGTAACATTGCAAAAATTAAAATATAAAATAGTAATTGATTTTGACGTTTTAAGATGGTTTCATCTAATTTCATAGTATCCCCCCATAATTTATCTTTCCTTACATGAAAACAGCCTCACCAAACGTAGGCAAGGCTGATGAAGGATGTGTAAGCTTTACTCCCAAATATATTGTAAATACAATTCGCGAACGCTTTTAAATTCATCTTTATTTCCATTTTGGATAGATTGATTTATTTTCTCTTCTAACATCTTTTTATTCCAATTAAAGCATAATTCATCCAAAATAAGCCGCGATGTTAACTTAATTTCAAAGGATATTTCTCTTTTTGCGCTTAGGACCTTTCCTTCATACGGATAAAAGCGGTAACTTACCTTTTCCTTTTTCATTGGATACGCCCCTTTGCTCCTTTCTTAATATTATCCTAAATTTTTAGAATAATTGCAATGAAAATTTATCCTTCGTACAACTTAAAACGAGTCTATATTATTTGGAGTAAGGAAACATACTTATAATATGTCAATTCATATTCCTTGGTGCTTATCTTTTTCTCTAGACTCACCTAGGATTACTTTGTTATAGTGATGAAGTTATTTGAATTCTTGGAGGTAATTTAATGAACCAACCAAATATACAAAATGGAGAAAAAGGTGCTTGGATTAGTATCTTTGCTTATTTATTTCTCTCCGCAACAAAGCTTCTAGTCGCATACATAGGAGATTCAGACGCTTTATGGGCAGATGGTTTAAATAATTCAACAGATGTTGTTGCCTCCATCGCCATCTTAATTGGCATGAGGATTTCACAAAAGCCACCTGATCAAAATCATCGCTATGGTCATTACAGAGCAGAAACAATAGCTTCGTTGCTGGCAGCATTTATAATGGTGGCGGTAGGTTTACAAGTAATTTTTTCTACTGTAGGGAAAATGTTCGGTGAGCATGTTACTAAGCCTGATATGTTAACAGCTTGGACTGCTTTATGTGCTGCAATTATTATGTACATTGTTTACCGGTACAATCTTGCCTTATCTAGAAAAGTAAATAGTAGTGCCTTATATGCAGCCTCACAGGATAATCGCTCAGATGCACTAGTAAGTATAGGAGCGTTCATTGGTATACTTGGTACACAATTTGGAATTTTTTGGTTAGACCCACTTGCTGGATTACTTGTTGGAATCATAATCTGTAGGACTGCTTGGGAGATTTTTAAAGATGCAACACTAGTATTAACGGATGCATTTGATGAGGAGCTCTTAAAAGAAATTAAAATTGAAATTAAAAAGTTTCCAGAGGTTAAAATTGTACCTGATATTAAAGGAAGAGCACTTGGTAATCAATCCGTACTGGATGTTACGATAAAAGTAGACCCCAATCTTACTGTAAGTCAAAGCCATGATATTACTGTTCGTATTGAAAAAAAGCTAGCTAATGAATATGGAATACTGCATACGCATATTCATATTGAGCCTTATATTGAATGAGTGAATTTAGACATACTGTAATCTAAATATACGAAAGCCCCGAAAGAAAAGTAGGCTTTCGTATATTTCTTTGCAAACTACTTCCTATAAGCTTTTCATTAGCTTCATCTTATAACTTTCCTGTTCATAATTTGAATTGTTTACTTTGTGCTTTTTGATGTTTAATCTATCATAAATCTCAGCTTCTAACTTCAGTCTTTCCTCTAGTACTTTCAATGTTCCCTCTAACCCTTTATAATTTTTCTCTTTTCCGAACCCTTGATTAGTATAGTAATCTATAAACCCTTCATACCACATCTTAGGTCTCTCCTGTACAGCTTTTCTAAATGAAAATTCCAGATTATTTTGCTCAACATAGAATAAGGTTGGGTTTAGTCTTTCAATAATTTTTTCTAACCTTTTAACATAATCTATCACTTTTTCTCTCGGTCCATTATATTTGACCATCCCAATAGTTACTGGATTCTGTATGAAACAACATTCAAATATATAAATTTTATCGCTCCGTAGAGCATTTTGAGCAAACTCTTCCCATCTATTTGTAATTAACTCCATGTTTTGATCGAATGGAAGTTCATATATATCATGTTGAAATACCCAGTTAAATAGCGATTCCGGAAATTCAATGTTGAAATCATATTTCATCTTTCCATAAGGTACTAAATAATTTCCTCCATTAAAAATTATATGTTCTTTAATAGCTTCTACTAAGTCTCCACTGTACACTATCAATTGCTCGTATTGCTCTTTTGTAAAACAAGCTACTCTATCGTAATCGGCCGGATGATTTAAGTCACCTTCCAAATATAACTGCACATCTATGTTCTTCTCAACTAAGGTATCATGAATAATTTTTGCAGTAGTAGATTTTCCAAATCCAGGTAGACCCTCAACCAATATTAATTTCGTATTCATCCATTATCCCCCCTTAAACTTTTATCTAAAGAACGATTCCTATAAACGATTAGCACAACATAAAAAACCCCTCCTACTTAAAATAGAGAGGGGATTAGAATTAATACCTATTCGGGCATCCTAAATAATAATTGGAATTTCCTATAATAGAAAAATAGAATACCTATTTTGCCATTCGAAATGGCATACTAATCCCTTGTCTATTGAATAATTTGATTTCATGATCAAATTTTCTTTAAAACAAATGATTAGTTATCCATTTAATAAGAAATACCTCCGTTCACTATATGTTATCTATAGTATAGTGAACAATACGTATAAAATCAATCAGATTAATTATATTAATCTATGAGAGTTAGCAACATTTCACGAACCGTTTTACAAGCCATTGCTGTTGAGGCTCCGGATGGATCATACGGTGGAGATAACTCCACTATATCTGCTGATACTATTTGGTTTAGTTCTTGTAATTGCTTCATTGCTTCTAGTAGCTCTTTGTACGTGATACCGCCTGGTTCAGGTGTACCTGTCCCTGGAAAAATACCAGGATCCAGTACATCTAAATCTATCGTTATATATACTGGTACATCTTTTAATTCCTGCACTTTTTCCTTCAATGTTGTGATAGCAAAACGTTCTAAATACGTGTGCTCTTTCGCCCAGTCAAATTCTTCTTTCATGCCAGAACGAATACCAAATTGGAAAATTCTCCCGTCTCCAAGAAAATCATGACTGCGGCGAATAACGGAAGCATGTGATAGCTTTTCACCTAAATAATCATCACGTAAGTCTGTGTGAGCATCAATATGAATTAAATGTAGATCCGGATACTTTTCATAAGCTGCTCTTATAGTAGATAAGCTAACTAAATGCTCTCCACCTACCATTAAAAATTTCTTTCCGGCATTTAATACTTCCTTGCTATACGTATATATTTGGTCTAAAGCTTTTTCGGTATTACCAAGCGGCAATTCCAAATCCCCGCCATCATAGATAAAAGCATCTTCCAGATCTTTATCTAAATATGGTGAATACGTTTCAAGTCCAAAAGAATCATTGCGAATAGCCTGCATGGCAAAACGTGTTCCAGGGCGAAAGCTTGTCGTTCCATCAAATGGTACACCGAACAGTACAACTTCCGCTTCATCAAATGATTTTTCACAGCCAATAAACGTGCTAAAATTTAAGGGTTTACTCATCACTATCAAGAGCCTCCTTTACATAGGACGGCAATTGAAATGCACCTACATGTAAATCTGTATTATAATATTTCGTTTTCAAGCCAATATTTTTCCATGCTTCTACATGAATATCTTTGATTGGATCATATGTCTTTGATGCAAATCCAAACAGCCAATGGCCAGATGGATAGGTAGGCATATGATATTGGTATACATTCGTAATTGGAAAAATCGCTTTAATTTTTTTACGTGCTTTTCTCATGCTCTCCGCATATTCAGCGAAATATGGTGATTCATGTTGGTTAATCAAAATTCCATCCTTATTTAATACACGGTAACATTCTTCATAAAATGCTGTTGTAAACAATCCTTCACCAACAGAGATTGGATCAGTTGAATCAACTAAGATAAGATCGAAGGAAGCATCTGGAGCATTTTTCACATAGGCTAACCCATCTTCAAATCGAAGCTCCATTCTAGCATCTTCTTCTACTCCCTTTGCAGTTACAGGTAAATATTCCTGACACAAACGAAATACCCTCTCATCAATTTCTACCATTACAACTTCTTCAACAGAAGGATAACGTAGCACTTCACGTGCAGTACCACCGTCTCCCCCACCTATAATTAATACTTTTTTAATGTTAGGATTCGTAGCGAAAGCAGGGTGAACAATCATATCATGGTAAATAAATTCATCTTTTTCATTTACCATCATTAAACCATCTAGCGTAAAAAAGGTTCCAAATTCTTCTCCTTGATAAAAATCAATTTGTTGAAACGGGCTTTTTTCACTGTGCACTTCTCTATCATACTTTATTGAGAATTTGCAATCATTACTCCATTGTTCTGTATACCAAGTCATTATTTTACACCTTCTAGTAATGGTTTCACTTGTACATCTTCAATTTCACGTTCTGCAAATTGTTTAATTTTATCAACCATACCACGTGGTACTTCAAATGATTCTGTTTGTTTAGCCTGTAGTTTTTCCCCTAGGTATTCAGCTGCCTTCCAAGGACTCACTGAATCACCACAAGTATATACATCTACTGAAGCATAACCATATTCTGGCCAAGTATGGATAGTCAAATGTGATTCAGCAATTATAACTGCACCTGAAACACCATAAGGGTTGAAATGATGAAATACGGATTCAACAATTGTCGCACCAGAGTAATCTGCAGCCTCATTCATAAATTTCTCAATTAATTTATTGTTTTCAATAATATCACTTGGACAACCGTAAAACTCTATTAATACATGTCTTCCTAGCGTCGATAATTTAAAACCCATTTTACGCATTCTCCTTTACAACTGTAATTTGATTTTTTTCTTTCGCCTCGGTTAACACTTCCCCTAACGTTTGACGATAATAATGATATTGCTTTACTACATCTTCCGAAATTAGTTCTCCTGGAATAACAAGTGGAATACCTGGTGGATAAATCATGATCGTGTCTCCACTTATTCGTCCAATTGCTTTATCAATAGCAACTGTTTCATGCTCAGAGTAAAAAGCATCCCTTGGACTAAGAATCAGTTCATTTACTTGGTCTGCAGTTACATTCGTAGACATCATGACGGTTCTTTCTCCGTAAATTTCTTCAATCTCTCGTAATGCTGCAACCAGTTTTCCAATTGATTCTTCTGTATCAGACGTTGTAATAACAGCCATCACAACATATCCTTCTGCAAGCTCCATTTGAATTCCATATTTTTGTTTTAAAATCGTGTATACATCAAATCCGGTCATTCCAATGCCATTGACCCGGATTACTAATTTAGTCCAGTCATATGATTGATTAAAATTCTTTAATACATAATCATTCTTTAATACTTCATAACGAGAACCTAACTCAATTTCTGAGATAGCATTTTCTACAATTGGTTTTAGGCTACAGTACCGTTCATAGCCATGCAACGCTAATTCCCTTCTCGCTACATCTAAAGAACTCATCAATAAATAGTTAGCACTTGTAGACTGAAGCATACTTAATATCTTTTGGATTGCCTCGGGTGCAATTCTATTATTCTGTAAAATTAAGATCGAGCTTTGCGTTAATGACCCGCCTGTCTTGTGCATACTAATTGTTACACCATCTGCTCCCGCTTTAATCGGATCTATTATTTCATCTGATAGAAAGGGCAGATGCGCTCCATGTGCACTATCCACAATAACCGCAATATCTCGTTCATGAGCAAGCTGGCAAATTTTCTCTAAATCACTCATGGACCCAAAATATGTTGGGTAGGTAATTAATAAAGCCTTTGCCTCTGGATGCTCCTGGATTGCTTTTTCAACACTGTTTATCGATACGCCATGTGATATACCAAAATGATAGTCTACCTCTGGTTGAATAAATACAGGTTTTGCACCACTTAAAATAATTCCATCCATTACAGATTTATGACCATTCCTTGGTACTAGTAAAGTATCACCCGGTTTACAAGTAGCCATAATCATAGTTTGGATGCCAACCGTTGTACCATTTACAAGAAAATAAGCATAATCTGCTCCAAAAGCATCTGCTGCTAATTCCTGGGCTTCTTTTATAACGGACTCGGGATGGCTTAACAAATCTAACTCCTTCATAGAGTTAACATCCATTCGCAACGCCATCTCACCTAGTACTTCTTTCAAAGGACTCATAGAAGAGCCCATTTTATGACCAGGTACATCAAAAGGAGTTACATCACGTTTAGCATATTGCACTAGTGCATCAAATAAAGGCATCTTATCTTGATTCAATATGGAAATTGGTCTCGCAACAAGTTCCTTCACGTTATTCATTAGCGGTAAACCCCAGCTAATTCAAACTTTGCTACTGCTTCTTGTAAATCAACTACTTTATCAGTTTTTTCCCAAGACACATTCAAGTCATGGCGTCCAAAATGTCCGTAGGCTGCCACTTGTTTAAACTGCGGTTTTCTAAGTTCCAGCATATTAATGATGCCGCTTGGAGTTAAATCAAATACTTCACGAATCGCCTTTAATATTCTTTCGTGCTCAACTGTTTCCGTACCGAAAGTATCAAGAGCAATACTGATTGGCTTACTTACACCAATTGCATAAGAAAGCTGAATTTCACAGCGTTCCGCTAATCCTGCTGCAACGATATTTTTTGCTACATAGCGTGCGGCATAAGCAGCAGAACGGTCAACTTTAGTACAGTCCTTACCAGAGAATGCCCCACCACCATGTTTAGCAGCTCCACCATAAGTGTCTACAATAATTTTTCTACCAGTTAATCCTGTATCACCATGAGGTCCACCAATTACAAAACGGCCAGTCGGATTAATTAACACTCGAAATTCTTCATTCATTCCATATTCACAAGCAGTTTGTTTAATAATGGATTCTGTCACAAATGCTTCAAATTTATCTTTATCAAAATCCTCATCATGTTGAATAGACATTAAAACTGTGTCAATTTTAGGCTGAATAGGATTAGTATAGTCAATGGTAACCTGTGATTTCATATCAGGACGAGCCCACGTAAACTCACCTGTTTTTCGTAGTTGAGATGCTCGTTTTACTAAAGTGTGAGCCATCTCGATTGCTAGTGGCATCATAGATTCTGTTTCATTCGTAGCATAACCAAACATAATCCCTTGGTCACCAGCACCTATTTCACTAATATCACTAGAAGTATCTACTCCCATCGCAATATCTGGAGATTGTGTATGAAGTAATACTTCTACATTACAAGTACTTCCATCAATTCCAAATCGATCATCTGTGTATCCAATCTCGATTAATGTATCTCGGACGATCTTTTCCACATTAAGATTTGCCTTAGTGGTTATCTCTCCACCAACAATTACTGTATTTGTTGTTGTAAATACTTCGCAGGCAACCCTTGAATATGGGTCCTGTGCTAATGCCGCATCAAGTACAGCATCCGAAATTTGATCGGCAATTTTATCAGGATGTCCTTCTGAAACGGACTCCGATGTAAATAAGATTTTTTCTGCCAATTTTAACCATCCCTTCCATTTTATTCATTTCAGGGCATAAAAAAAGCTCTCCTACAACCTAAGGAAAGCTTCGATTAATATCAGCTGCTATCCTCTTATTGTTCACAAAACGATATATGTTTTGCGCTCAGGTTGGGCACCCATATCTGATTTAGTTAATCAAACTGGTTTGCCACCGCATCTTAGACCCCTCGTCTCAGCGGCTATTAATAAGATAGACTTTTAATATGCAGGATTAATAGTAAGGCATATTACTCTATATGTCAATTTCTTTTTTTGTCGATATTTAGAGTAAATATTTCCAATTAAAATAGATACAGGTATATATACCTGTATCTATTTTAATTAGTTCGAATTTCTTGCCTAATAAATAAATAATAGGCAATCATGAAGCAGATTAGTGTTGCTGCTATTAGCCCAGTTAATTGAGGCCAGATTAATAGTAAGCTTTGTCCGAGTGGTAATGGACCAGCTAGAGCACCTACTGTTTGCTCCATTGTTAAAGGACCTAAAGTTCTTACTCCAGGTGATAATAGTGTAGTTGTAGATTCAGAGAATAGATAGCTTGGTGACAACCTATATAAATTTAAGATTGTCTCTTGCCGATTAATAGCCTCCTCCATACTAGATATGGACTCTGTATTTAAATAGCCTTTACTAATAAAATCTATGATCATATTATAAAAAATACTAAAGAAAATCCATACCGCTATACCAGATAGTGCTGAAGTAGCTGCTTGTTTAAAGCGTACAGAAAAGAGAATTCCTAAATTTAGCCAGAAAGCGATATATACAATACATAACACTAAAAAACATAGTATCCGGATAAACTCTTCGAAAGTTAATGGTAAGCCGATAATGAGGATTCCTAGTGCCATAACTAATAATCCAAGTGCAAAAAATAGCACCATATTTACTAATAGCGCCGCTACAAATTTGGCATTAATTACATAATCTCTTGGAATCGGTTGAGCCATTAACCTTGTTAGAGTACCCTTATTTCGCTCTGAATTAATAGCATCAAATCCTAATGCTACCCCTAACAATGGGCCTAGTATTGTTACGAATGTAATAAAAGGTGGTAATGTTCCATCTGATGTTGTAAATAATTTTAGAAATAGGTAAGAATGTTTAGCAAGTTCCTTCGCTTCATCCGACTGATCTAATGTATCCTTAATAGTTGTTATAGCAGTGTATAAAGAACCAAGGCAAGTTAACCCAATAATAATAAGTAGGATAATGATTCTCCAACTTCTTATATAGTCTGTAAATTCCTTTTGAACAATCGCACTGAAGACAGATTGTCTCTTATCCATCTTATCTAGTACTTCTTCCTTACTCTTTTTGAAGGTGATCTTACTTTTTATTTGCTGTAGCTTCATTTAAATCACGCCCTTCAAAGTACAGATGATAGATTTCATCCAATCCGAAATTTTTCTTACTAATATTTGTCAAATCTATATCATAAGACATTACTTTCTTGGCAATTATTGGAGTAATATCTTTTTCACAATAAATATCTATACTTGAATTATCTAATCTTTCTACACGACTAACTTCTTTAATAGCCATTAGTTCATTTATCATATCTCCTGTAATAGGTTCAGCCTCTAAATGAACAATATAAACATCGTTCTTAAATAATTGTCCCGCCAAATCATCCATATTTCCTTTAGCAAGTAGCTTACCTTTAACAAATATACCAACTCGATCACATACTTGTTGCACCTGATGTAAATGATGTGAGGAAAGTAAAACCGTTATATTCTTTTCTTGATTCAGGCTTTTAATTAACCTTAGTAATTCACGTACCCCTTCTGGATCAATCCCTAAAGTAGGTTCGTCTAATATAATTACTTCGGGATTTTTAATTAAAACATCAGCAAGCCCGAGACGTTGTTTCATCCCACGAGAATACTTTCCTGTTTTCTTATGCATAGCATCTTCTAATCCTACTTGTTCTAGCAAAGAAATCGCCCGCTCTTTTGCCTCATGCCCTGGAATCCCATTTAGCGAAGCTGTATATAAGAGGTTTTCAAAACCAGTCATATGTTGATAGAATCCCAGATCATCTGGTAAATACCCTACTCGCTTTTTAACCTCTAATGGATTTTTCGTAGAGTCTATTCCACAGACACTTAAACTTCCACTAGTTGGCTCTGTTAATCCTAATAACATGAAAATTGTGGTAGACTTCCCGGCTCCATTTGGCCCTAATAATCCGAATATCTCACCCTTTTTAATGGATAAAGATAACCGATCAACTGCAGGTACATCATCATAAATTTTTGTGAGTTCTTCAACTTCAATAATTGCCTCATTCACCAGTTATCTCCTCCCATATTTTTTAAAAATATAGTAGAGTCCGCCAACGACAACTAGAATAATTGCGACCCCAACAAATCCCCAAGCAGTGGAAGTTTTAACGGAAATACGGAAATTAGCTTCAGAGGAAGCCTCACCAGTATCCGCACTAAATGTAGCAGCATAGTCCCCAGCTATTGCATCTTCTGGAGCTTTTAATGTTGCTTTCACGTTTGCTTTTTCCCCTGCCTTCAGTGTTGGGATAGTATCTCTATCAAACTCTACTTCCCACTTTGGTGGGGTAGATGACTTTACATTAATATCTGTTAAATCAACTGATCCGGTATTTTCAACTACTAAATCAATGACCGTATCTCCTCCAGCAGTTATATCATCACTTAATAACCCATTTGGCGTTGAAATAGTTAATCCATACTTACCAGTAATAACTGCTTCTAACTCAATCTCACTTGAAGTTCCACCAGATTGGGCTTTAACTGGAATTTTATACGTATCAGCCTTTGCATTATTTGCAGGGGTCACGACGATATCTACTGTTTTTTCTTCGTTAGGTTCAAGTGTTACTGAAGTTACCCCATTTCCATCTACCTTAAATTGTGTTGTCCATCCATTTGGTGCTTGTGAAGATAAGGAATAATGTTGCTGTTCTGCTGTTTGATTTTTCAATGTTGTACTATATTCAAAGGTTGAATCAGCATGTCCTTCCATATTAGGTTGATCGATAGTGAAGTTTGTTTTAAACGTACCTTCTTCTGTTACATTAACTAATAAATCTAGTGTACTAGTACTACTTCCTTCCGCTACTAAATCAAATTCATACCTTCCTTTTTCTACTTGTAATGGGACGGTTACAACTAATCGAATAGATTGTTCCGCATTTGGTCGAATAGATAATTGCTCAATATTAGTACCATTTGATGAGATTTGATATTCCCAACCTTCTGGTAGTCCTCTCACCGCAAATCCTACATTTTCTATCGAACTACCACTATTTATAATATCTACCGAGTATTCAATATCCTCCCCTGGTGTTACAGAAAGACCAGTATGTGGAGTATAGACAGAGACTTCGGCAAAAGCGGTTGAGGTAATAAAGAACCCTCCTATCACTAGTGTTAATAATGAATAGAATATTTTTCTAATCATCTGACATATCCTCCTTATTTTCTAAATTCATAAATGATACGAGATTTTTTGGAGAACGGATTTATTTTTTTATAATTATTCCATACTTTTTTGCTAAGATATTGTCAGAAAATTAGAAGGGGGTCCTATAATGGATACAAAGCAGGATGAAAAACTCTTGAAATTAATTGCAAAGGGTTCTCAGGCTGCATTCAATCAATTTTATGAAACTTATGTATCCTTTGTCCTTCAGATTGCAATTAAGTTGTTAGAAGACCAGAAAGAAGCAGAGGATATTTGCCATGATGTTTTTATCGAAGTCTTTCAAAAACCATTGCAATATAGACCAGATAGAGGCAGTGTAAAAGCATGGTTAGCAGTTAAAACTAGGAGTAGGTGTATAGATCGTTTAAGGAAACATCAGCCTGTTTTACTTAACAAATTAGAAAAACTTGATACGGAGCAATCTATAAAACTAGAAATGTATGTTTTAATGGAAATTGAAAGAGAAATATTAGAAAGTGCCTTAAATCAACTTCCTCAAAAACAACGAGATTTAATTTACGGAGCCTATTTTGAAGGGAAATCTCAACGAGAATTAGCAAATATGTATGATAAACCACTTGGTACGATAAAATCCTCAATACGTTACGGCCTGCAAAACTTACGAAAGCAAAAGACCTTACTTCATTGGGCTAGAACGGACAAGGAGTGAGAAAAATGAGACATATTCCAGAAGAATTACTTGTTGATTACGCTTTAGGGAATTTATCGGAGGAAGTTTACGAAACGATAAATCATCATCTGAATTACTGTGCGTATTGTACTGAACAATTAAAATCTTGGAACCAGATACTGAGCAACAACAAGGAACATAATCCTTCCGATACCTTAAACGAGCGTATAGTAACTTCCATCAGTTCTAAGTCAGATGATAAGCAGAAAAGCAGTAACCGAAAAGCTATGTATTCGGTAATCAGTGCTGCAGCAATCTTTTTCATTGGCTTAGGCTTGTTCCAATTCAGTAAACAACAACCTGTTGCCGAATTATCAGGTAAAGAATATATTACTGCCCAGCATGATTTAATACCAGAACAACACTTTATGAATAATCCAGCAACTAACAGACTAGATGTTACTCCGGTAACCATGGATCGAAATATTCGCGGTGACGTGTGGTTAAATGAAGTAACAAACGAGCTATATTTACAGGTGGATGGACTTAAACCTCTTGAAGCTCAAGACTATCAAGTGTGGCTAGTCCATGATAATAACGGGTGGAAAGAAGAACTGTTACGCCTGCAAAATGGTAGAGTGCAAGTTTATTATAAAGGACCAAATGTAAAGACACTCCGGTTTATTAAAGTAAGTGTAGAGCCATTAGGCGGAAGCCAACTACCAACAGGGCCAGAAACATTGTTTATTGATTTAAAGCAATAATAGGAATTAAGTTAGGTGAGGAGGACGGTGCACTTCCCCCACTCCAAAATTATTTTCTCTTTTACTTCCAGCAACAAGTGCGACATCTGCTCGAGAGGACCTCGCAGTGTCTTCTTTGCACTTCACAGCACAAGCGCGACATCTGCTCGAGACGACCTCGCAGTGTCTTCTTTGCCTCATGGGGCTTGTAAGGTGCATTCTCGGGTCTCACCTAAACCTTTCCTATTTAGAAGGTCGTAAGCAAAAATACTGATAATATTGCGCCAATCACTACAAAAATGACATTTAATCCTATATAAGCTAAGACTACTGCAACTAACGCTCCAAACAATCCAATATGTGGTTTATCGGGATTAACCGTCATTACTCCAGGAAATATGAGTGCCCCTAATGCTGCATATGGAATTGCGTTTAGCCACCGGTTCACCCAATCTTTAAATTGAAGTTTATCTACAATAAATGCGGGAATTACCCTTGGCAGCATCGTAACTATTGACATTCCGATAATAATGAACCAAATCATGAGCGTTCCTCCTTCAACAAAAAAACACCACTTAACCCACCTAACACAGTTCCAACAACAATTGCCCAGCCACTACTCATAAACTGAAGACATATAACATTTACTAACATAGCAACTAATGCTATCATTCCTACCCTAAGCTCTTTTTTTACAGAAGGTACTAATAAACCAATAAACATCGCATAAAGGGCTATTCCCATGCTTTGACTCAATACTTCAGGAATAATCTCCCCTAAGACACCACCTAGTAAAGAGCCAAATACCCAAGAAAGATAGGCAATTAATGTAAGGGTAATATAAAATATAAAACCTTTTTCTTCATTCGCTTCTTTAGTATGTAAAGATGACACAGCAAATGTTTCATCCGTTAATCCAAGGGATAAAGGTAATTTCCATTTCAATGCAACAGGGCGCATTCGATTCATATAAGACAAGCTCATTACAAAATGTCGAAAGTTTAACACAAAGGTTGCGATAATTATTTCTATTGCCCCTGCTCCGAGAGCTATCATGTTAGCTCCCATAAATTGACTGGCTCCAGCAAAGACTAAAACACTCATTAAAGTTAGCTCAGTAAGTGTCAGCCCTGCCTGTTTAGCAAGTACCCCATACGTTATCGCTATCGGAATATAACCTAGCATAATTGGAAAGCCAACCGTAAACCCCCGTTTAAACATGGTCATTTTTGCAGCTACTGTCTTTCTATTTAAGTTGATGGTTTCCATTCTTATATCCCCCATTAAAATTTCTAATAATTATAACTGATAAAATGAATAGTGAAAACCATAGAAGCAAAAAAATCTGTACAGTTGTTGTACAGATTTCCTTAAGCTTTATTTATCTTGTTCCGTTAAAATAATTGGATCTCCTTCTGTTATAACAATCGTATGCTCATACTGTGCAGAACGACCACCATCCACAGTTCTTGCCGTCCAATTATTACTATCGACCTTACTACGCCAATCACCTTCATTCAACATTGGTTCAATCGTAATAACCATTCCAGGCTTTAAACGAAGCCCTTTATTTGGTAAGCCAAAATGCGGAATATGTGGATCCTCATGAATTGTCGGTCCAATTCCATGGCCGGTAAAGTCACGTACGACTGAAAATCCCTCTCCTTCAGCATAAGTTTGTATTGCATGGCCAATATCACCAATTCGATTACCAGCTTTCGCTTGTTCAATTCCGATATATAATGATTTTTTTGTTACTTCCATAAGACGTAGACCGTCTTCATCAACATTTCCTACAGCATACGTCCATGCAGAATCTGCTAATCCACCATCTAAATTAACAACCATATCAATCGTTACAATATCTCCGTCCTGAAGTTTATCTTCTCTCGGAAAACCATGGCAAATTTCATCATTAATTGAAGCGCATGTCGCATAAGGGAATCCATTATATCCCTTTTGTTCTGGTGTTGCACCATGCTCTTCTAAAAATCGGTCAACAAAAGAATCAATTTCCATTGTACTAATCCCAGGTTTAATCATGTTTGCAATTTCTTTATGAACTTGAACTAGTAAATCTGCAGCCTTCTGCATTTGCTCAACTTCACGTCTGCTTTTTCTTGTAATCATGAAATCGTCCTTTCTATCTATCAGCATTTACGCTGGCATATAGCATATTTTTCATTTTCTTAGTGTAACACATTTTTAAATCTCTTTCATTACAACCAATTATATTCAGGAAAGCTTGTACCTTTGACGAAACAAAATACGCCAATTCTAAACTATATACCGTACATTCGCCCTGTCACCGAGACAAATGTTACATACATTGTACTAGAGGAGGTGGCAATAGATGAGTAATGAAAAAGAATATGGAAAAGGCTTTGCCTTTATTGTTGTGCTGTTTATTTTATTAATCATAGTTGGTGCTAGTGGCTACGGCGGTGGTAGCTATGGTTATGGAGCTGGTGGCGGTTGGGGCTATTAACGGCCTAATAAATAGATAAAAGGGATATTAAAATAGGAGGTGATATATAATGGGACACGGATTTGAAGGCGGATTTGCGTTAATCGTTGTTCTATTTATCCTGCTTATTATCGTTGGTGCAGGTGGCTATGGAAAAGGATATTACTAATATCTAAAAATAGTAGGATGTCTTATAGTGAAAATCTATAAAGACATCCTTTCTTCTATACATATTCATTTACATCGTATATTTTTCCATTTTCGATACTGGCTTCATCATTCAGTATATCAATTAAAATCCCACCAACTGTATCAGTACTTCGTAGCTGTTTACTTTCCTTATATCCTTTAAATTTCTCCACTTCATAAAAAGCTTCTTTCGTACTAGAGCGTATCGTTTGTTGCATAGATGTATCCATTATTCCTGGATTAAAGGCAATAATTTTATTTCCTGTTTTTAATATATCCTGTTCAAGAGCTGCTGTTTTTGTATACATATTTATGCTTGCTTTCGAGCTACAATACAGTCCCCAACCATATATTGGTCTATTAGCTGCACCAGATGTAATATTTACACAAATAAAGGTCGTATCTGTACTAGATGTAAAATTTAACATTTGGTTAGAAAGAATCATCGGTACGACCGTGTTAAGTTGAATATGATATTGAAGATCTCGATTATTAATATTAGAAACTTGATTAATCGGATCAATAACGGCAGCATTATTAATTAAATACAATAATGAAGGATCATAACTAGCAATATCTACTTTTAACTTTTCAATTGTTTCCTCTAACTCATTCATACTTCCTAAATCGCAAGGATAATGGTGATATTTTACCTGATTACTTGCAGCAACCTTTTCTAAGTGCTTATTTACATTTCTCGAAACACCTAACACATGAATTCCAGACTCTAGAAAAAGCTTTGCAATGGATTCTCCTAACCCTTTAGAAACCCCTGTGATTAGAGCTAATTTCATTTATAAACCTCTTCTCCTTCATTAATTGATACGATCGGAATACTTTGTTCAATTCTATTTTTAATTTGCTTCATCCAACCTTGGATTCTTTCATTCCGTTCTTTTGGAGCAATCTTTTTATTTAATGCTGAATAAAGCGTAATATCTCTTACTTTTAAGAATAAAGATAACAATTCTTTCCAGTTAGTAGGAGGTTGTATTTCTTCAGCATACCCATTAATAAACGAAGTAATAAATTCATTGGCAAATTGAGCTTTCTGTAGTTGATTCGATTCATCTGGAAAAAGAGAAGTACATGCATAGTACAAAGGAATTGCAATATCCGATACATGCCAAAAATAACAGGCATCATCAAAATCAAAGATATGAATTTCCTTTCCGTCAAAGAAAAAATTTCCATTATGGACATCATTATGAATGAGACCAAAATTCTCTTCAGGTAACTGCTTTAATTTACTAATAATTTCTTTTGTACGTTCAATTACAATTGGTTCATTAGACACATACTTTTCTATCTCAAACAAATCATCTTCGAACCACTGTTTTCTTATCCCGGTTTGTGGCTGAAATTCAGATGTTATACGATGTAATTTACCAATTTCCCTACCCCAACTATGAAACAATGTAGTATTGAACTTAGGATCGTTGGAACGGATAGGATTTCCTTTTACTTTTGAAAACAGGCATGCATAAAAAATGGTCTCATCTTCTGCGACTTGTTTTTCTACTAGGTATTGATTAATGGAAGAAAAAACAACAGACACATTTGCCCCATTCTCATGAAGGAAGTTTAACCACTCTATTTCACCATATATTTCTTCCTCACTTCGGTGTGAGCTATGTGTGATACGTAAAATGAAAGCTTCATCACCCTTTGTTACTTCATACACATAGTTTTCAAAGTCTCCTAGTAATTTATACTCGTTATCTAATTCATATGCCATTAAAAATTTATTGATAATTTCTTGACTAAATACTGCTTCTACTGTTCGCTCCACTCGGAACCCCCCCTATAAAGAATTTCCCAGGAGATTCCTGGGGATAGTGTCCTACTAATTCTCTTTTACTTCATTCCAATAATAAACTAAAGTCTCCATACCTTTATCAAAACTATCTAATGGGAAGCTTTCATTTGGTGAGTGTAGCCTATCATCTGGGGTGCCGAAACCTAATAAAACGATCGGCATTCCGTAAATATCCTCTATCCATTCTACTACTGGAATTGATCCACCCATACGAACATAAACCGTTTCTTTACCAAATGCTTTCGTATAGCTTTTTGCAGCTTTTTGTATTAACGGATGATTAGGCTCTACCTTATAAGCTTTAGCAGAAAGCTTCTCTTTCTTAACAGTTACTGTTACGCCTTTAGGAGCAACTTTTTTCACATGTGCTTCAAGAGCATTTTGTATTTCGGTTGGGTCTTGACCTGGCACTAATCTGCATGTGATTTTTGCTGTGGCAGAAGTTGGAATAATTGTTTTCGTTCCTTCACCTTGATATCCGCCATAAATACCATTAACTTCAAATGTTGGACGAGCCATTGTATGTTCTTTTGGTGTATACCCTTTTTCTGAAACAGATTCTGGAATACCTGTAGCTTTGACAAAGTCTTCTCCTGGAACTTGTTCAATTAGCTTTCTTTCCCCTTCCGTTAAATCTTCTACTCCATCATAGAAACCCTCTACAGTCACAACTTCCTCCTCATCTTTCATAGAACTAAGAATATGTGAGAGGGCCATAATTGGATTACGGACTGCACCACCATACATACCAGAATGAAGATCATGATCTGGCCCTGTAACGGTAATTTCTATTCCAGTAAAACCTTTTAATCCATACAAAATTGTCGGTTGGTTTTTTGCTACCATTCCAGAATCAGAAATTACAGCAAAGTCAGCGTCGAATAAATCCTTTTTCTCTTGTAGCATGGCATACAGGTTTTCACTACCAATTTCCTCTTCTCCTTCTAGGCAAACCTTTACATTGAGAGGTAGCTTACCTTCTGTTTTGATGATTGCTTCAAATACAGCCAAATGCATAAATACTTGCCCTTTATCATCACTTGAACCACGTGCATAAAGACGTCCGTCTCGAACTTCTGGTTTAAAAGGATTACTTTCCCATAAATCGATTGGATCTACTGGTTGGACATCATAATGACCATATAGTAATACTGTGGGTGCTTCTGGACCAGCGTTTGTATACTCAGCATAAACAATAGGATGCTTTTTCGTTTCTATTTGTAGAATATTATCAAAGCCTATATCAGTTAAATATTCTTCTAAGAAGTTTGCTGCTTTTCTTACATCTTCTTTATGTACACTATCTGTACTAACACTCGGAATAGACAAAAATTCATTTAGTTTCATTAGTAATTGATCTCGGTTATCTTTTAAGTATTGTAGTGCTTTTTCACTCATCGAAGCCATTCCTTTCTATCTTATATTGTGTTCATTCTAGCATATTTTGGGAAGAAATAACTATAAGACTTTCTTGCTATATTTAAAGTTGAAGTAATTGGAGAATAGTTTTTCCTAAAAACCAAAAAGGACAGCTTCTAAAGCTGCCCCTAACTTAATTTTCTAATGCTTGGTCTAAATCTTCAATTAAATCTTGTACATCCTCAATTCCGACAGAAATTCGAATTAATCCATCAGTAATTCCAAGTTCTGCTCTTCTATCTGCTGGAATGGATGCATGTGTCATTTTAGCAGGTAAAGAAATCAAGCTTTCTACTGCTCCGAGACTTTCAGCTAGTGTGAAATACTTAACCTTTTTCAGTACTTCTTCCGCCAATGCTCCACTTCCTACGTCAAAGGAGATCATGCCACCGAAGCCAGACATTTGTTCTTTGGCTCGCTTATGACCAGGATGTGACTCTATACCAGGATAATAAATCGTACTAACTTTTTCATGCTCTTGTAGAAACGCAACTATTTTTTGCGTATTTGCTTCAATTGCTTCCATTCGCAAAGCTAATGTTTTAATCCCTCTCATTAATAACCAGGAATCTTGAGGTCCTAAAACTGCCCCAACAGAATTTTGCAGAAAATGAATTCTTTCCGCTAATTCTTTAGAACTTACTGCCACTAATCCTGCTACAACATCACTATGACCACCAATATATTTTGTAGCACTATGAAGAACAATATCTGCTCCCATTTCTAATGGTTGTTGCCAATATGGTGTTGCAAACGTATTATCCACTATTAAAAGCAGATTGTGTTTCTTAGCGATACTAGCCATCTTTTTAATGTCAGTAATCTTTAAAAGTGGATTTGTAGGTGTTTCTATATATAGTGCCTTTGTATTTTCCTGTATTGCATCCTCGACCTTATCCGGATTACTTGTATCAACAAATGAATTCTGTAAATCAAACCGTTCCAATACCTTGGTCATTAAACGATATGATCCACCATATACATCATCCGTTAGAATGACATGGTCTCCTGCATCTAATAGCATCATAACTGTTGTAATAGCAGCCATTCCTGAACCGAAAGCAAATCCATGCGAACCATTCTCTAAATCCGCAATTACGGTTTCAAGTGCGTGTCTAGTGGGGTTGCCTGTACGAGAATATTCATATCCACGGAAATTCCCAACACCATCCTGCTTATACGTGCTCACTTGATAAATTGGTACGGAAACTGCACCTGTTTGTTCATCACGTGTAATTCCACCATGAACCATTTTTGTTTTTGAACGCATATTATAACTCCTTCCCTAAAACATCTGGGTAAATCTGTTTACTCAAATACCGATCGCTACCATCCGGAAAAATGACAACGATATTCGAATCCTGTTTGGCAACCTTTGCTTCTTCTATTGCAGCATGCATCGCAGCACCAGAAGAACTTCCTACTAACAGTCCCTCTTCACTTGCAAGTCTTTCAACCATCATAAAAGCGTCTTCATCACGTACTGTGTGTATTTGATCAAAATAACTTGTATCCATAAAGGTAGGCAAAAATTCCATCCCAATACCTTCCGTACGATGGGGACCTGGAGCACCACCTGCAATAATTGATCCCTCTGGCTCAACAATTACCGTCTTTATATGCGAAGACTTTTCCTTTAAAAAGCGAGAACAACCCATAAAAGTACCACCAGAACCTGCACCTGCCACAAAAGTATCTATTTTTCCATCTAACTCCTGCCAAATCTCTGGAGCTAAAGTTTTATAATACGTCTGAGGATTTGCAGGATTAGAAAATTGTTGTGGTGAATAGCTATTTGGAATTTCTTTTAGAAGCTCCTCGGTTTTTTTAATAGCACCAACCATACCATCTTCTCTTGGTGTATGAATGATAGTAGCTCCTAATGCTTGCATAATCAATTGTTTTTCTTGACTAAAATGCTCTGGAACAACAAATATAACCTTTAACCCTTCATTTTTAGCAGCAATTGCTAATCCAATTCCAGTATTCCCAGCTGTAGGTTCGATGATGGTACCACCTTCAGTTATTTTTCCCTTTTTTAAAGCATCCGTTATAAGTTCAGACCCTAATCGGTCTTTTATACTTCCACCAGGATTATAAAACTCTAGTTTCGCATATATATTAACACCATTTGGTATGCTGATATTTTGAAGTTTAAGCAAAGGAGTATGGCCGATTAAATCGTGTATCGACTGATATAATGCCATTTTTTCACCCCATTATTTTAAAAAACTTCTCTCCAACCATCTTTTTTAGCTAGCATTTCTTCTGCTATTTCTTTTGCACCCTCTAAGCTATGATTTGCAGCCCAACCACATTGGACTTCATTACATGCTGGCACTTCGTCAGCTGCTAATACATCTTGTAATGTTTTTTCCAAAGTAGTTAACACCTCATCATATGAATCATTATTTAAAATTGCCAAATAGAAACCTGTTTGACACCCCATCGGACTGATATCAAGTACATTATCCATATGGTTGCGAATATTTTCTGCCATTAAATGCTCTAATGAATGTAATCCAGCCATCTCCATATGCTCTTTATTCGGTTGTTTAAATCGTATATCATACTTATAAACTTTATCGCCATTTGCACCTTCTGTTACTCCAACAAGTCTAACGTAAGGTGCCTTTACTTTTGTATGATCTAAATTAAAGCTTTCTACATTCATTTTTTTCATAATCTCCATCTTCTCCTTTATACCTTATTTATAAGTTGCTATGATTAACCAAACAAATTCATTCATCTGTTTAAAAGAAACATTAAAATTATTGTCAGAAAAAATTCGTTCGATAGTTTCGAGGTTTGGATAGTACTCTCTTCGTAGGTCCTCAGCTAATGCAAGAAATCCAGAATCTAGAGCTTCTTTTATCTTTCGCTGCCTCGCCAAGTCTGATACGAAAAGTGTATCCGCAAAAACAATTTTACCACCTTTAGGGAGTAATTTTGCTAATTTTTTAATAGCTTCTTCTTTTTCTTGATCATTTAAATGATGAAAGGCATAAGAACTAACAATAGTATTGACCTGATTATCAGGTACCGGAAAATTTAGAAAATCACCATCTTGGATAGAAAGTTTAGGTAATTTAACTTTAGCGATTTCTCGCATAGCAGGTGAAGGCTCAATCCCAATCACGTGATGCCCTTTATCCATTATTTTTTTCGTTAAATTACCCGTACCAACACCAAATTCAAGAACTGTGCCTACCGAATTGTTTACAACTTCATCTAAAATTTGGTCATAATGTCGAAAAACCTCTATATATTCAGGGTCTTGCCCATTGACAGTTTTATCGTAATCATTAGCCCACTCTTCAAATATCTCTAAAAATTCTCTTCCCATATTCTCAGCTCCATATTTCAGAAATCATAGTAAACCACTATGTTTAATATGAATTATATGTTCTACTGTACCATATGTTGAGGGAATATGAAAAGAAAGAGCATCAAAAAAAGCGCCTCCTATAAGGAAGCACTTTTTTCTATATTATCTATTTTGTGGAAAAACACGTTCAATCATATTCCCAATTTCTTCAAAGAAGCCTTCAATTGGTTCTCCTCGTTCCACATCGCCAGCATAATTATTCGCTAAATCAAGAAAATCGGGATTAGTTGATACATAAACATTTTCGATGCTATTATCAACGGATTTCACAATTTTAGATATCTCATTCTTCACATCATCTGTTAAATCATCATTTTTGTGATTTAAGTTATTACCATTTCGATGAGTATCTAATTCAGCAGCAACATAAGCGTTATTGTCCGTTGTCAGAACATAAGCATTATCAATAACGTCAACTCGTTCAACTATTAAATCAGCTGCTTCTTCAGCTACATCATAACGATTAGAATTCGTTTGTTCATTTTGATTGTTGATATTTCTTGTATCGTTATTTATATTTCTAAAACGGTTAGGTTCCTCTAAATCACGTTGCATCGAATAGTTTCGATTATCACGTTCTAAACCTTCTGGATTATTTTGATACCTAACTGGTTGGATATTGTTATTTTCTGTGCCTCTTTGGCCTTCTTCATTGTCCCCAGCACATCCAGAAACAATAAATAAAGAAGCTAAAGCAACACTGATGATTTGTTTTTTCATCTTCTTTATCCCTCCTCTCATCATTTTTTAGTATGTATCAGCCTGAACTGTTTATGCTAATTAACACTGACCTTTAATTGGAAACCACACCAAACAGTCTCTAGAAAATATATATATATTACGGGGAAGCTATAATTACCCTTGAAGTGTTTAAGGAGGGGAATTCATGGATATTCCAGACTACGACAAGGCGTTGTACTACACATTATGGGGACAGTGGGACGATCTTTTAGTATTAATGGTTCGTACAAAAGACGATTTACTTTCTAAAAAAATACAAAATTTCTTACACGCGTACCATTATTCCTTAGATGATAAAAAAATAATCGAATCACACGAAAACCTTCTCTACTATATAGACCATGCAATGAAGTTTACTCCAGAAGCCGTATTTGAAATGTAATAATAAAGATAGGCTAACTCAAATGGAGTTAGCCTATCTTTATTTATATTGGGGTACACCTAAGGAATAATCATCATCGTGTTGGTTGCCTTTTCCTCTTTGAATATGTTTATCTGGTCCCTTTCCATTATTTCCATCAAATTCATGTTTGCTCTTATCCTTATTTGGATGTTTATTATTATTTTTGTCTGGTTTGTCTTGCTTATCAGGACCTTTCCCATTGTTTTGGTTATGATTTTTAAATTCATTTTTATTTTTGTTCTTTATTTCATTATGCTTTTTTTTATCGTGTTTGGGATAGTCATTTTTTTTCTCTTTCCCATAACTTGATTTTTCTAGAAGATCCATTTTGTTATCTTTATTTAGCCCTTTTTCCTTATCCTGTCCATTGCCTGGATTTGCTGAGTTATTTTTCCCTTTCTGGTTGCTTGGGTGTAACTCATCCTTTTTATTATGAGGTTTTGGTTCATTATGACTTATTTCATTTTCATTGTGATTTTCAGATGAATTCTGATCGGTCACTTCAGCACTAGTTTTTTTATTATGGAAAAATGATTGCAATACTTCACTGTCCTCTTCTGTGACGATAGATTTAATGTCTTCATCCGGTTGTTCGTTAACCTTCTGTGCTAATGCTTCATTCATGGAGAGTTTCTTCTCTTCTGCTGTTATTCTCACCTCTTCAGGTATCGTTACTGTCACTACTTCCCAATCTGTGGGCTTTTTAGCAAAATGCTCTTCAATTACGTCCAGTACATGCTCATCCTTTTGACTTTTCACATAATGAACGCCAATTAAAACGTTCTTAACTGCATTCACTAATCCATTTTTTTCACTTTGATTCATGATTACCTCTATTGCATTTTCAACTTCCATCCCCTTTAAATTACCAATATCATCGAGTAATGAATTCGCATCATCATTCAAGGGAATCAATTTTGACACTTTCAAGTCATTGTTGATTTCTAGCTCGATACTTGGGTTAATATCGATATCTACATAAGCATAAGTTTCATTTCCATTAACTACCATATAAATAGGTAATAACATGATTAGAAATACAACAGCAATGGAAGCAACACGCATCGTGAGGAACTTTTCTTTAAACCCCGAAAACCAATTGTTTTGGATAATAGGCTCATATTCTACCTCAAAACCGATACTGACATCTTTGATTGGATGTGCTTTTTCAAATAAACCATCATGTGTCATCACAATGATATACTTTCGATGTTGCTCCATGACAATACCTTTTTTCACTGGCCCACCCCCTTTAAATAATCATTAAGAAACACATAATCTCCACCGAGAATTATGAATATCGCCAATATAAATTTCCGATTCCGTTCTAATGTTTTTTTACTAACGTCTACTTTTTTCGCCAATTCTTTAATTGGAAGCTTCTTCTTATGTTCAACATACTCACTTAAGGATTTATCATCTCGAATAAGTCTTGCAATTCGAACAGCACTATCGCGAGCATCTCGATGCTTTGGTGAAACTTCAGCAAGATCTGTCAATGTTAACTTATAATCTGCTAGTGTTTTTTGAAATTCAAGGATTTCTTGCCTTCTATACCATGCTTCTTGTTCCTGTTGATAGATATTTTTAACCGCTTCAACTTCGGTAGGATTCTCCATTTTTTCTTCATCATAAGTCTCATCAAAGGAAATAGTCGCAGGATACTTACTTTGAGATCGAATATAGTCAATAACCTTACGTTTCACAACAAGGCTACTAAAAGTTAAAAAAGAGCTCCCTCGATCAGGCGAAAACATACGGATTGCTTCATGGAATGCTGATAATCCAATACTAAATTCATCATCTCGTTCTGGATCAATGTATCGTTTACATACTTCTGAAACATTTTTAGCTATAAATGGTTGATATTTCTGCAGTAAAAAGTTTACTGCATCTTCATCACCATTTTGTGCTTGCTCTATTAACTCTTCCATAGGGATGTCCTTTAATAGTTCTGAACTCAAAGAAGACCACCCCAAGCATTCATATATTTCGTTTCTGTTACAATTTTTTTGGGTGTGTCGAATATTAATTTTATGAATTTATTTTGTATTTTATTTATATAAGAACAGGTCATCATAAACCCACCATACTTTTAATATTTTCCATTTCAAGAATATGACTATCTTATCGTACAAGTATTACAGAGAGTATCACAGAAGGATTACAATTTGTTTAAAAATAGGTAACCAGCCCTATAAAAATAGA
Organism: Ornithinibacillus jepli; assembly: GCF_047228935.1. NCBI lineage: Bacteria > Bacillati > Bacillota > Bacilli > Caryophanales > Bacillaceae > Ornithinibacillus > Ornithinibacillus jepli. Next base: position 323,127 of record NZ_JBFEGG010000001.1, on the reverse strand, counting down.
AGAGGCTATGCTCTCTTCTTTTTTATCGGATAATTATTAAACTTACGAAGTATTCAACGTAGAATTCTCATAAAAGTATTCAATCGGTACGAATAAACCAACTTTTCCGTACTCATCATGATTTAAGGTAGCAAATATGACACCTATTACCTGTCCCTGTTCATTGATAATAGGACTACCACTGTTTCCTCGATAGACTGGAGCTTCTATCATTACAACTGGTTGTTCCCAACTCTTTAAATCAGTGTATCCTATAATACTTCCTTGATTAGCAATTCCACTCCAAGCTAAAGGATTTCCTATAAAGTTTATTTTCTCATTTTGTTCAAAAGTTGTTTGCTCTGCTAGTTCTAAGAAAGGTAACTCATCCTCAGATTCTGTTTTTAATAACGCTAAATCCACCTCAGGATAGGTTTCTACTACTTCAGCGCTAAAAAGACCTATCTCAGGAAAAGCCACGGTTACACTATTCTGTTCATCCACAACATGGGCATTAGTGATAATAAAACCATCACTTGAAATTGCAAACCCTGTTCCCTTACTAGTACCCGTATCCACAACGACTACAGCCTCTTTATAAGATTTTATCTCTTCGTCAGTAGATAGTTTTGCTGACGTTACTAAAAAATCAATAGCTGGGATGGAAAAAGTCGTCGGTAACAAAGCAACAACATTAATTAATAATGCAATAGCAATAAGCCAAAACGTCCACCTTGGAAAAGGACGCTTTGGCTTAATATCTTTATCTTGTAAGGTAGATTTAATGAGTGCCTCTTTACGAGCAGCTTCAACGATTTCAAGCATTTCTTCCTCATCAAATTCTTCATATAAATCTTCATCAATAATGTCAGGCTTCTTTCTATCATGACGTTCCATCAATGCTCACCCCACATTTGTCCTAAAGAGAACTAAACAGCTCTTTGGGAAATACCTTGCTGCATTTTATACATTTGATAGTAAGTTCCCTTTTCCGAAATCAACTGTTCATGGTTACCCTCTTCTATAATTTTACCATGTTCTAGGACAAAAATGTTATCAGCTTGTTGGATTGTAGACAAACGATGTGCGATTACTAAAGTTGTTCTCCCTTTTTTCAAGACTTCTAATGCATGTTGGATCACATTTTCCGTCTCGGTATCAATATTGGCAGTTGCTTCATCCAATATTAAAATAGCTGGGTCAAAGGCTAACGCTCTAGCAAACGAGATAAGTTGGCGTTCCCCTAAAGAATACGTACTACCACCTTCTGTTACACGTTCATCATATTTTTTAGGCAATTTTTCAATGAAACGATCTGCCCCCACTGTTTTAAGTGCTTCAATAGCTCGTTCCCGAGAAATTTTAGGGTCATTCATTGTCACATTTGAAATAATTGTACCTGAGAATAAAAACGGATCTTGTAACACGATTCCCATATGACTTCTCACCTGTTGTCTCGACCATTTACTCGTATCATGATTATCAATCGTGATTTTACCTTTTTGTGGATCATAGAATCGGAATAATAAATTCATAATGGAACTCTTACCCGAACCCGTATGACCGACAAAGGCTACTGTTTCCCCTGCCCTAATAGAAAGAGATAGATCTTTTAAAACGTAATCTTCCTTTTCGTAAGCGAAGGAGACATGTTCGAATTTGATGTTGCCTTTATATCGATCAATTTCCTTCTGGTTAACTTCCTCCCCATCAAGATCCATTAATTCAAATACACGTCCACCAGCAACCCTTGCTTGTTCTAAAAGTGGTAACTGATTTACGATGTCATTTACTGGTTCAAATAAACGAGTTAATAAATCTACAATCGCATAAAGCATACCGATTGAAATCATGGTTTCAAGGTTCAACGATTGAGAACCAAAATACCAAATAAAGGCTACAAAAGCGATGTTACGGAATACAGTTACTAAATTATATGAAGTAAGTGCACTTAACTTCAATAGCTTTCGCTGATATTTAAAATGTCTTGTATTTAACTCTTCAAACTCTTCCTTCGTTTGCTTTTCTCTACGAAATGCTTGAATAATCGTCATTCCTTGAATTGCTTCATTGATTTTCCCATTTATTTCACTAATGGTAGAACGAATAACCTTATTATATTTGGTTCCAAAGAATTTATAGAATTTCATCCATACTAATAGTAGAGGAACTAATAGCAAGAACCATACAGCAAGCTTAGCATTTAATATAAATAACGCTACAAAGATTCCGGCCATATAAATAGCACTTGTCACTATAATACTTAAGACTCTCTCATAAAGATCACGAATCGCCTCAGTATCATTTGTCACTCGAGCAACAATCTTCCCTGCAGGTTGATTTACGTAATAATTAATTGGAATACGTTGTGTATGTTCAAAAATATCATTCCGCATTTTCTTAACAATTTGGTTCGATGCCTGTTGTAGTAAAAATGTCTTATAAAACTGGAATATACCTGCTATTACTAGTAAACCAACGTATAAACCTAATAACCATAAGATTGGTCGTTGTTCTGGCTGGAAAAAGCTATAAATTTCACGAACAGAAATTTTCTGGCCTTGGAAAGCGATTTGCTCACTCTGTGACTTCACATAAATCGTCGAATCATCTACGCTTCGTTCTCCAAGTAGCGGTACTTCCCCCTCTACTAGATAGTACTCCCTTCCAATTTGAAGTAGCGTCTTTGTACTTACAATCGTATCATCTTCCTCTATACGGTCAGCTCGCTTATAATTACTTTCATTAAATTCAACCGTATTACGATCATTATTATCACTTATTTCATACCAAGTACCTTCTACTCCGACAATATGATTATCAATTATCGTCTTCGCTATTAACGGCCCTGCTAATTCAAGGGCAGTAGCAATCATTAAAAATAAAATACCGATAATTATTTTTTTCTTAAATTGTAGTGCATATTGAAATAGTCTTTTCTCTGTAGATTTCTTTTGCATTAGGAGATCGCCTCCTCTTCATCCTCAAGCTGTTGTTGTTCATACTGCTCCTTATACCATGCACCATTTTTTATTAATTGTTCATGAGTTCCTTCCTCGACGATTTTACCGTCTTCAAGAACAATAATATGATCTGCATGGGTAACAGCTGACAATCGGTGTGCAGCTATAAAGGTTGTTTTATTTTTTCTTTCTTCTCGTAAATGCTCAATAATTCTCGATTCTGTTTTTCCATCTACAGCAGATAACGAATCGTCTAATATTAATATTTCAGGATTTTTAATAAAGGCTCTTGCTAATGCTACACGTTGCTTTTGCCCACCTGAAAGGGTTACACCACTTTCTCCTACTTTTGTATCTAATCCCTGAGGTAGTTGTTTTATATCCTCCAAGAAATGAGCTAGCTCCATGACACGATAAATTTCTTCATCTGTAGCATCACTTTTACCAAATTGGATATTTTCCCTTACACTTTTTGAAAACATTACTTGGTCTTGTGGCACATAACCAATCCAAGAACGAATTTGATCAAGACTCATTTTCTCTATATTCACATCGGAAATTTTAATATTTCCTGATACTCCTGGATATTGACGTAGCATTATTTTGAATAATGTTGTTTTTCCAGATCCTGTCTTTCCTACAACCCCAATTGTCTGTCCCTTAGAAACGGAAAGGACGATGTTTTCCAACTGTTTATTTTTTGTTCCAGGATAGGAGAATGAAACGTTTTCGAAATCTATCGAGTTAACTCCAGTAACCGTTATTGGATTTTCTGGATTTTTCACATCAGCTTCATAGCCAATGGTTTCATTAACTCGGTCTAAAGAAGCGTTACCACGTTGTAATACGTTAATTAACTCCCCTACAGCAAACATTGGCCAAATTAACATTCCTAAGTAAACATTAAAGGAGACTAAATCCCCTAACGAAATTGTATTTTGGAATACTAATATCGTTCCATATCCTAATCCAATCGTATAAGATAACCCAACAAGTATTTTCATTGTCGGTTCAAACATCGCATCAATTTTTGCTACAGCAATGTTCTTCTGATATACATCCTCTGTCATTGCTTCAAAACGGTCTTTATCCTGCTTCTCTTGTACGAAAGCACGAATAACCCTTACACCTCGAATTGATTCTAGAACTTCGTTATTCATATTACCAAACGCAGCTTGTGCCTCTGTAAAACGAGCATGAATGGCTGCACCATATTTATTCATAATAATTGCCATGATTGGAAGTGGAATTAATGCAGCAAGTGTTAACTTCCAGCTAATAGAAAACCCCATCATCGCAATTAACATAAACATAAATGTAGTGGAGTCTACTAACGTTAAAACTCCAAAACCTGCTGTTTGAGCAATGGCTTTTAAATCGTTTGTACTTCTAGCCATTAAATCTCCAGTTTTGTATTTCCCATAAAATGTTGGTGTCATTCTAAGGAAATGATTGATTAACTTAGAACGAGTCCATCTTTCAAGAATTACCGCCCCACTGAATAGTGTGTAGTCCCAAATAAACGAAACACTATAGTGAACGACAATCAATACAAGATATCCAACAATAATAATCGTTAACAATTGAGAAGTTAACGTTTCAAATTGGATGTGATCAATCGCATACCCAAGTAATCTAGGTGGGATTAATCCAATTGCACTTGCTAAAATTAATGTAATGATTGCAAACGTATATCGCTTCCAATAATGCTTAAAAAACCAATCTAACTTTTTAAAAACTTGAAACATCGTTATCACCTTCTTTATCTCTTTTCCTGCTGTTAGTTTTATTTTTTGGTAGTATTCAAACACAAAAAATGCATGCGCCAGTGACGCATGCATGTAAAGACATAGAAAAGCTTACGCTAATCCCTCATATTTACAAAAAGGCCACAGCACATGGTGACCTTTTACAATACTGAAAAGAATTCTATTTTCAGAATTTAGTTCCTGCTTGTAAGAGGTCACATGAAATATTCGGTTTTAAAGCTATACCATTTACTACGATAATGTTTTTCATTTTCATGACCTCCTTTTCATAATTTTGAATACTTAATTAGTATAAATTGGTAATAACGAATAGTCAACAACTTTTTAAAGATATTTTGTTTTCAAACTTTTTTAATTTGATTATTAGTAACGCTCCACCGTATAATCTATAATTCGTTTTACAAATTCATCGGAAAGATCTGTTCCATTAGATATATCAAGAAGTTGTGCATATGGATGTTTTTTTACATAAGAACGCACCTTCTCCATTCCTTCTAAACAACGTTGACACATAGAAAACGCACTAAACCCCATCGGTTCGAAACACAACTTACAATTCCTCACATCCCCACTCATCTCGTCCCATCCCCTCTAAATCTAAAATACCTCTTTATATTTGGCTGAAAAGAACTAATGGATAATAATATATCCCTTTTTATTTTCTATACTGTTCGAAAAATGATATAGTTTTAAGGGGTATTTTATGTTAAAGGAGTGTTAAAAATGCATTTAGATGATATGTTAGCATTTAACAAACAATTTGTAGAAGGAAAAGAATACGAAAAATACGCTACCGATAGCATTCCAAACAAAAAAATGGTCATATTTACTTGCATGGAATCCCGCTTAGTTGAATTATTACAAAGAGCATTAAACATCCAAAATGGCGATGTTAAAATGGTAAAAAATGCAGGAGCCATCGTACGTAAACCATTTGATAGCATCATGAAAAGTATACTTGTTGCTATCTTTGAACTACAGGCTGAAGAAGTAACAGTTATTGGACACCATGATTGTGGAATGTCACGAGTGAACATAGAAAAGCTAACTAGTAAAATGATAGATAAAGGAATTCCTGAGGAAACCATTGAGACGTTACAACATGCTGGAATCGATTTTGATTATGAGTTTCATGGATTTGAGACCGTTGAAGAATCTGTTAAGCAGAGCGTTAACCTTATACGCAATCATCCACTATTACCACCTTATGTAAAGGTACATGGATTAGTTATTGACCCCGGAACTGGTAAAGTAGATGTTGTGACAAGAGCTAAATAATTATGGATGAAGCAGACAAGTAGACTACTTGTCTGTTTTTCTTTTTCCTTAACTTCCCCTCCCTGGGGACTTATATTTTTTATATTTCCACACATACTAATCGATAACCAGAATTTCTTATGGAGGCACGTATGTGGAGAAGACATAAAGCAAACAGACCAGAGAAAGACTCGATATTCCCGTTAAAAATAGATATGCTTGAAGATTTATTAAAAAAACAATTTGAGAATAATCCTGATTTAAAATTCTCAAGATATGTCATAAATAATAAAAAGGTGGCTGTTTTTTTTCTAGACTATCAAATTGAAATAGATAAATTACAACAATCACTTCTTCAGCCTTTACTAAATATTGATGAAAACAAAACATTAACCAATGATACGTTATTAGATGAGCTCCCTTTAAATTCTGGTTCTACCTCACAAGCACTAAAAAGTATATTAGAAAAGTTAATAATTGGTGAAGTATTTATTTATATTGAAAATGAAAATAGTATTGTCAGTTACTCTATTTTGCTCAAAGAAAGTCGTTCCTTAGAGAAAGCAGAGACAGAGTCTTTAGTTCTTGGTCCAAAGATTTCCTTTACTGAATCGCTTGCTAAGAATATGAACGTCATTCGCTGGAGGATTAAATCTACTGACTTGGTTTTTGAGGAAATAAAAATTGGCCATCTATCTCCACGTGATGTTCGATTGGTCTATTTAAAATCCATCGCAAATGAAGTTGACATAAATACGATGCGTCAACGATTAGAGGAATTGGATGTAGATGAAATTGAAGATACTATTGTATTAAAGCAATATTTAGAGGACTCACAGACTAACCTTTTCCCTCAATTTGATGAGACGGAATTACCTGACCGATTTACTTACAATATAACAAGAGGAAAAATCGGTGTCTTGGTAGAAAACAGTCCAACAGCATTTATTGCACCTGCTACTTTGTTTTCCTTTTTAGAATCTACAGAAGATCTCTATATGCGTTGGCAAGCAGGATCATTTCTACGAATAATGCGTTTTCTAGCAATGGTTTTTTCTATTTTGATTACACCTACCTATGTAGCGGCGGTTACATATCAATACGCGATTATTCCCACCCAGTTACTTGTTTCAATTGGGCAATCAAGGGCAGCAGTACCGTTTCTGCCAATATTTGAAGCGCTGTTACTCGAATTTTTACTAGAGTTATTACGAGAAGCTGGTGCAAGATTACCAACAAAGGTTGGTCAAACGATGGGTATCGTAGGCGGTATCGTCATTGGCCAAGCAGCGGTAGATGCTGGGCTTACTAGTAATATACTAATCATTGTTGTAGCAATGAGTGCACTATCTTCCTTTACAACACCAAATTATTTATTTGGTACAACTATTCGAATAATTCGTTTTCCATTAATTGTACTAGCTGGGGTACTAGGCTTGTTTGGAATTGCTTTTGGTTTATGTTGGCTAATCATACATTTGCTAAGATTAACGTCTCTCGGCCGTCCATATTTAGCACCAATATATCCATTACAATTAAAGGACTTTAATAAAGTATTTTTTCGTACCCCATTTAACCATTCAAGTCGTAGAGCAAAGACCTATCGCCCGAAATCTATTATTCGTTTTAACAAAAAGGATGCCAAGCAGAAACGTGATATTGATGAGTAGGTGACATATGGAAATCAATCTAAAGGTTAAAACAAATCTTCAAATACGGCCATTTTACCTATTTTTTATCGTTTCAGGCTTACAACTTGGGGTTGGGATAATAGGTGCACCACGATTTATATTTCTAGAGGCAGAGCGTGATTCGTGGTTATCCATACTAATCGCTTTTCTGTTTACTTGTTTAGTGGTTGCCGCCATGTTTTTTATACTTAATCAATATGAAAGTGCCGATTACTTTGGCATTCATGTAGATGTGTTTGGCAAGTGGCTTGGAAAATTACTCGGAACGGTATTCATTGTATTTCTATTTGCTAGCTTCCTTTCTATATTAATGACCTACATTCAGGTTGTTCAAATCTTTATTTATCATGCTCTCCCAAATTGGGTGCTTACAGTTCTTATTATGATTCTTGTCCTATATGCTGTATTCGGAGGAATAAGAGTTGTAGTTGGAGTAGGCTTTGTACTATTTCTTATAACCTTTTGGTTACTGGTTACACTAGTTGATCCCATTACTCGAATGAATTGGTTGAATTTATTACCTATGTTCCAGGCTACCCTTCCAGAACTACTAAAAGGAGCAAGGGCAACAGCTTATACGTTATCTGGTTTTGAAATTCTAATGATTATTTATCCTTTTATTATTAACAAACATAAAGCTAAGCTACCAACATATCTTGGTTTAGCATATACCTCATTTATTCTATTACTTGTTACGATAATATCTATCGGGTACTTTAGTTCAATAGGATTAAAAAATATAAACTGGGCTGTTCTAATATTAGTAAAAAGTGCCTCATTCACTTTCTTAGAGCGTATAGATTATATTGTTGTCGTTATGTGGTTAATGGTCATAATTCCTAATTTAGTATTTTTAATGTGGGCAATTGCACATGGATTAAAACGAATGTATAAAATCACTCAGAAAAAAACCCATTTTATCCTAACAATAATTATTTTAATCATTGTTAATTTTTTTCATTATGATTATCAAATTACAGCTCTAACTGACTGGATAGCGAAAGTAAGTTTTTGGGTCGTATATATCTACCCTTTTATTTTGCTACCATTAGTGATGATAAAAAAGAAATGGAAAACAAAAAAAGGTAGTGGTCAGTCGTGAGAATAATCCTTATCATTCTATTTCTCTGCACCTTTCCTTTATTAAGTAGCTGTCTTGAATCAGCACAATTAGAGGATCTTGGAGTAATTACTTCTCGCGGTGTAGATTTAACTGAAAATAATCAAATTAAAATGAGTTTGGCTATTTTACAATTTCAAGCTAATTATTCCCACCCTACTACCGTTGTTAAAGGAGTATCAGAGACTATCAAGGGAGCAAGGGAGGATGCGAATCAGAAAGTGAGTCAGCAATTAGTTCCAGGGAAATTACAACTGGAGATATATGGAAAGGAACTGGCGGAGAAGGGTGTCAATCCATTCATCGATACTCTAGTGCGAGATGCAGCCATTCCTGATACTATGCTACTAGCTGTTGCAGAAGAAAATGCAGAGGAACTTTTTGATATCCAAGTGGAAAATATTTCAACAAATCTCGGGGAATTCCTTTATGGATTACTACAGCCAACTACGGAAACTCATCAATTTCCCAGTGTTACGCTACACAGATTTGGATTTATTATTAATAATGAAGGAATAGACCCCATCTTACCCATTATTGGTGTTAGGGAGGATATCCCGACGATTGTTGGTATCGCGTTATTTAAAGACGATATAATGAAAGGGCAACTCCCGATAGAAGATGAGCATCTGTTAAAAATAATTGATCGTCCCCGACTTGGTGAATCACTTGAAGTTATACTACCTATTGACCAACTTTCTAAGCATCTTGGAAAAAAAGAGGATCGAGAAAATGAAGAGGAGCTTAAACTAGTATTTTTAATCGAACATGGCTCGACAGATATAATTCTTACCAATAAAGAAAAACTTACATTTGATACTAATGTAAATCTTGACTTAAGTTTACAAGAATTATCTACGAAATATAATTTAGATGACCCTAAGGCGATTAAAGGTCTAGAAAAGGCAGTGGAACAGAAATTAAAGACTCGATATGAGGAAATTCTAAAATATCTTAAAGAACTGAATACCGATGTCTTTGGATATGGTATGTTTTATCGTTTAAAAAATAAGGGTGGACATCTTACAGATAAAGAATGGGACGGAAAATTTCCTAATATAGATGTAACCTTTAATATTGATATTAATATTATTCGGCACGGAACTACAAATGAGTAGGGCTACTAAAAAGAAGCCCTACTTTAGTTTGCAGTTAAAATATGTTATGTTACCCCTTAATTATAATACTTCTTTACTTTCTACAATATCCTCTGTAACTAATCCTGATAGCACATGAACACGCAAAATAAATCCTACTAATTTTGCCTCATCATTTACAACTGCTAATGGATATTTCGATTCCAATGCTTTTGGAATGAGATCATGTATATACTCATCTTTTTGGACAATAACATAATCACTTTGTAAAATGTCCACTAACGATTTATTCTCTTTCTTCGCTTTAATAGCATCATCTACCGTAACGATTCCCTTTACGTGACGGGCTCGATCTACCACATATACACTAGATATTCCGTTTTCTTCCATTTCTTTTATCGCCACATTTAAACCATCTTTTAAAGATACTAGTGCGTTAGGTTTAATCATAATATGTTCGGCTTGAAAAACTTTAGAACGATCAATATCTTTAATAAATTCGGATATATAATCATTCGCTGGTGCTTCAATGATTTCTTCAGGTGTACCAACCTGTACGACATGACCGTCCTTCATAACTGCAACTCTATCACCTAGCTTAAACGCTTCATTCACATCATGTGTTATAAAAATGATAGTTTTTTGTAAACGTTCTTGAATATCCAGTAATTCAAGCTGCATTTCTCTGCGGATTAATGGATCTAGTGCACTAAACGGTTCATCCATTAATAAAACATCTGGATCATTTGCAAGTGCTCGCGCAAGTCCTACACGTTGCTGCATACCACCTGATAACTCATCTGGATATTTATCCTCGTACCCTTTTAATCCAACAATTTCAATATTTTTTAAGGCAATTTCCCGACGTTCTTCCTTTGAAACGCCACGGATTTCCAACCCATACTCGACATTAGCCAGAATGGTTCGATGACTGAAAAGACCAAAGTGTTGAAACACCATCGCGATTTTTTCCTGTCTAATCTTTTTTAGTTCTTGCTTATTCGATTTTGTTATATCAACATCGTCAATATAGATTGAACCTGCTGTCGGTTTATTTAATAAGTTAAAACAACGGATTAAAGTAGATTTGCCACTACCAGATAAGCCCATAATGACAAATACTTCACCCTTTTTAATATCTAAGGATGCGTCATATACACCTACCGTGTGACCAGTTTGGGCAAGAATCTCTTCTTTGTTTTTTCCTTCTTTAATTAAAGGAATAACCGACTTCGGCTTAGGTCCAAAGATTTTCGATACATGATCAATTTTTATCTTTGTCTCCATTAGTTAATCCCCCTTTGGAACTTAGCTGCCACACCATTTGTCACGCGATCAATAATTACAGCTAAAAATACAATACTTATTCCCGCTTCAAAACCTAAAGCAATATCAATACGATTAATTGCAACAAGTACTTGCTCACCAAGGCCTTTAGCACCAACCATTGATGCGATAACGACCATTGCTAATGCCATCATGGTAGTTTGGTTTACACCAGCCATAATAGTTGGCATAGCTTGTGGGAGTTGTACTTTGCGAAGCATTTGCCCACGTGAAGAACCGAAAGACTGTGCCGATTCGATAACTTCCTTATCTACCCCGCGGATAGCAAGCTCGGTTAAACGTATAACCGGTGGCAGCGCATATATTAACGTGGCAAATATGGCTGAAACGTTACCAAGTCCAAAGAAGAAAATCGCAGGTATCAAATAAACAAAACTAGGCATTGTTTGCATCGCATCAAGAATTGGTCGCATAATATTTGAAAATCCTTTATTAAACGCCATCCATATTCCAATCGGTATACCAAGAATTAAACATATAATCACGGCTGCTACAATTATCGCAATTGTTGTCATCATATCTTCCCATAATCCGAAACTTCCGATTAGAAAAATAAATACTGCGTATAGTACTCCTGAAAAGATTGATTTAAAATACCAACCTAGTAAAAATATAATAATAATGAAGCTCCACCATGGCAATGCCACTAGCATATCATCAATAGAATTTATCGTGCTAGAAGATATGAATCGGATGAAATCAAACAAACTCTCTAAATTGCTATCTAAAAAACTAACAAACTGATCAACATAATATCCTAAATTAGTACGTATATCTGGAAAACTTCCCATATATAAGCTGCAAATTGCAGCCTATTCACCTCTCTTTACATCATATATATATGTTTAAACGAAAAGCAGCCAACCAATTGGCCAGCTGCTCTTGAATATTACTGTAGAGCTTCTTTAACCTTTTCTGCTACATCTTCTGATACCCAGCTAGTCCAAATGTCTTCATGCTGATTCATCCACCAAATAGCCGCTTCATCAGGCTCAGCACTATTTTCGTCCATATAGACTAAAGCTTCTTCCGTAAGTGCACTGCTCGTTTCATAGTTGCTTAAAAAATCATATACATCTGGTGCTTGATCTTTGAAATCTTTGTGAACCGCTACTACTACATCATTCGGAGGGAATTCTGTTGCTTTAGATTCATTCCATACCGCCTCTTCATATGGTGCCTCTTCTAACAGTGTTAGGTCATACTTAGCTGTTACTAACGTTGGAGACCAGTAATATCCAACCCACGGTCTTCCGGCTTCATAAGCGTCCACTAAGTCAGCTACAGCAGCTGAGTCAGAACCAGGCATGAAATTATTCATTGTTTCATCTAGACCATATGTTTCAAACTTATCATTAATAGCTTCGGCTACTGCCCAGCCACTTGGGGCATTAAGAATACGTCCTCTACCTGGATCTTCTGGATCTGCAAACACATCAGGATATTTCTTTAAATCTTCAACCGTCTTTAAATCTGGAGCAGCAGGTTTAATCCCACGCTCTTCGTCCCCCTCGATTACATAAGTAGGAACATATAAACCTTGAACATTATCATCGAAGTTCACAGATACTGTTTCAAAATCTCCAGCTTCCGTTGCTTCTTCGTACAGTTCTTTAATATTATCTGTCCAAATTTCCATATAAACATTTATATCACCTTGGCGTAGGCCTTGTACTGTTGCAGCAGTAGACCCTGAAGTAACCTCAGTTTCATAACCATAGCCTTCCTCCATAATAATTTGCGCAATACTATTATGAACACGGATGCTATCCCAACCGGCATCTGCTAAAACAATTTTATCTAGTTCGCCATTTGAGCTAGTTCCACAAGAAGACAGGATTAAGAGTAAACCTGCAAATAACATAATACTTATTTTCTTCATTGAATAAATGCTCCTTTATATTTTCCTTTTTTCTTGAATCCATGAAAAATCCACACGAATAATAAAATATTCCCAATTATCGAAAAATTATTTTTACAAAAATACTTCTCTAGAGAAAAATCCGACCAATTTCGAAATGATAGATTATAAGAAGAGAATAATAGAATAGTGTGGAGGTTTCTAAAGAATATCCCATGAATACAACAACATATATAATGTTACAGTTATATTATAAATCTATCAAACTGAATAAAATTCGAAATAACAGAATTAACTTACGTTTTACTTTCTTAAAGTAATAAAATCTTGCCATTCTAGCCATATTTCCGTTTATACTCTGTATTACTTAAGTATACTTACATTTTGATAAAGATTAATCAAATTGAAATGATAGCATTTACATTCCTTACCCACCTTCGGAACACTCTCTTCGCCTCCTGTTACAATAGAAATTTCTATCCATAATGATTAATACCCACCGCCTTCTTTTCATAAACTTTATTTTAATGGATAAAATAATTGCATCTACTTATTGACATTGTTATGATATAGTAGTTCATTAGGTGAACTATTTATGAAGTGAACCTTTTTGTTTATATTTAGGAGGTCAAATACATGGAACTAAAGGAGCTCATCGAAAGATATCAATCATCCATTAATCAAGTTTATCGAAGCGTTAATCTTATATTGAAAGATAAAATACAATCTGATTTAACATCTGATCAATTTAGTACGATGCACTTTATTTATAAAAAACAACGATGTACGAGTACCGAAATAGCAAATGAATTCGGCATTGGTAAAAGTGCTGTCACGGCTCAAATTACCCGTCTTTATGATAAGGGGCTCATTGTACGAAATCGGGATGATGATGATCGGAGAGTCATTTATTTACATGTAACCGAGAAAGGAATTGAGTTCGTTGAAAATACGGAAAAAGCACTTTTTCAAGAGTTAGGAACTTATTTAAGTCATTTCGACGATGAAGAAATTTATATGTTCATTCACACCCTAGAAAAATTAGCTAAAAAAATGAAAGAAGAATAAAGAGAGGAGAAGTTTTTGTATGAAACAAATTATTCGCTTTCGATGGGTAATAGCTATTTTGTGGGTTCTTGCGGCTATTGGATTATTTATTTTTTCCCCCAACCTCCAAGAACTTGTCCGTGAAAAAGGACAAATTTCCGCCCCAAAAGATTCACCATCTGTTCAAGCACAACAGTTAATCGAATCAATGTCAAAAAATACCGGTGCCAATTTAACTAGTGCTGTGCTGGTATTTCATGAGGAAGATGGATTTAATACTACAGAAAAGGAAGAAGTAATCCAGGCTATTGAGATATTAGAAGAAAATCAAGAAAATCTTGGTGTTTCCGAGATATTAGCATTTAATTCTGATCCTGCTATTGAAGAACAAACTATTTCAGAAGATAAAAAAACAATCATTGTTCCGTTCCAGGTGTCCTTAGCAAACCAAGACATTGATATTGCTAGAGATGCAATTTATAGGGAAATGGACTCTATTAAAATAGAACACTATCTAACCGGGGAAGCTTTTATTACGCAAGACATAATTATAAATTCAGAAGCTGGTTTAAAAAAGACAGAACTTATTACGGTTGGATTAATTCTCATTATATTATTCATTGTATTTAAATCATTAGTTGCACCTTTTATTCCTTTATTAACAGTAGGTATATCCTATCTTGCAGCGCAAGGAATTGTTTCTATTTTAGCTGATAAGATAGATTTTCCATTGTCTACTTTTACACAAATATTTATGGTTGCAGTTATGTTTGGTATAGGAACTGATTACTGCATTCTATTAATTAGTAGATTTAAAGAAGAAATGGCTAAACAAGATTCAATAAAGGATGCCGTACTACAAACATACAAATCAAGTGGTAAAACCGTTCTTTTTGCTGGAATTGCCGTATTGATTGGCTTTTCAACAATTGGTTTATCCACGTTCTCCTTATACCAATCGGCAGTGGCAGTGGCAGTCGGTGTTGCGGTTGTATTAATTGCTCTCGTTACATTGGTACCATTTTTCCTAGTACTACTAGGGAAAAAATTATTCTGGCCCTTTGATAAATCTGTATCCCATAAGGATAGTAAACTTTGGGGTTCCATCGGTACTCTTGCTTGGACTAGACCGATAATAGCTTTAGCCATAATCGCCATTATTGCCGTGCCAGCTTTACTAACATACGATGGAGATAAATCCTATAATTCACTGGAAGAAATTGGTGAATCATATGATTCTGTCAAAGGATTTAATTATATTGCGGAAGGCTTTGGACCAGGTCAAACAATGCCAACTACGGTTGTATTAAAAACAGAAAAACCAATTGATACTGCTGAAGAATTTCAACAAATTGAAAATCTATCTGACGCACTTGCCAAAATGGATGGCGTTGAGCAAGTTCGGAGTTCTACTCGACCTAGTGGCACGATTATTGAAGACTTTCTAGTGGATAATGTTACAGGTGAGCTTGCTACTGGAATAGGTGATAGTACTAATGGTTTAAGTGAAATCCAGGCTGGGTTACAAGAAGCATCGGATGAACTAGAAAATGCCAAGCCACAATTAGAAGAAGCACAAGACGGTGTCGATCAATTATTAGTGGGGACAGCGTCAGCTAATAATGGGATTGGCGATATCCAAATTGCCCTTCAAGAAATTCAAAATGGTATCAACTCAGGTGCAATAGGGGCAAAGGATGCAAAAGTTGCTTTACAGGAAATAAAGACTAATCTTGACAAAACCATTGATGGTAATAAGGAATTATTAAAAGGTTACCAAGAAGTTTCAAAAGGGTTAAATAAGCTAAATGAAGAACAGTTTAGTATGATAAGTCAACTTCCAGGAACCATTGAACAAGTTTATTACAGTCTAGGTAATGTACTGGAGAATCATCCAGAGTTGGAAGAAGATACTGAATTTATGACTGCTTATATGACATTAGAGAAACTCTCTAAAGAGACAGTACCACTAGCAGGCATCCAAGATATGATGAGAACGAATGTAATTGGTCCGTTAAATCAACTAAATGAGCAAAATGAACAATTTAACTTTAACCAATCCATTCAAGCTCAAGAGCAATTATCTTCGGGACTAAATGAACTAATTACTGGGATAGAGCAACTTGAATCTGGCTTGACTCAGGCAGCAAATGGTCAAGGTCAAGTAGTATCTAATCTACCAAGCTTACGTGATGGCGTCGCACAAATTTATGGTGGTCAAGAAGAGCTTAAAACTGCTTTTGAAGATATGCAAAATCAGTTAGGACAGCTATCCACAGGTTTATCAGAAGGTGCTAACGGGTTACAACAAGTTGGAGATGGACTATCACAAGTGAAAAGCTACCTTGAAGATATTGAAACAGAATCTACTAATCCAATTGTAATGATTCCTAATGAAGCATTAAATAACGAAGCCTTTATGGAAGCTGCCAATATGTATTTGTCAGAGGATAAAACAATCGTTAAATTTGATGTTGTATTAGAATATAATCCTTATTCAACAGAAGCTTTAAAAATGGTAGATAAGATAAGTAACAAAGTAGAAGAAGTATCAAGCGATACTATTTTTGAAGCAAGTGAGCCACTATTAGGTGGAATTAGTAGTACGAATAATGATTTGCAAAATGTATCAGATGAGGATTACTCTCGTACTGTACTATTTATGCTTATTGGCATATTCATTATTTTAATCATTCTATTACGTTCCATCATTATGCCAATCTATTTAATTGGATCATTAATCTTAACTTATTTTACATCGATGGCTATTTCAGAGATTATCTTTGTGAATGGTATTAACTACGATGGCCTCACATGGGCAGTTCCATTCTTTGCCTTTGTCATGCTAACTGCTTTAGGCATTGATTACAGTATTTTCTTAATGGACCGTTTTAATGAATATCGAGACAATAATCTGAAAGAAGCAATGTTAACAGCAATGAAAAAAATGGGAACCGTAATTATTTCAGCAGCGGTAATTCTAGGTGGTACATTTGCAGCCATGCTCCCATCCGGAGTATTATCAATTTTACAAATTGCTACAGTTGTACTATTAGGATTATTCTTATATGCCCTTATAATGCTACCATTATTTATCCCAGTAATGGTAAGACTATTTGGGAAAGCAAATTGGTGGCCATTTAAAAAATATTAGTCTAACTATAAAAAGCATGCGAGCTAAGTGTTCGCATGCTTTTTAGCTAATTATAGACTATCTTGCTGATTCCTTTATAATTTCAACAACACGGTCTCGTGATTTTTCACTTTGATAGGCTTTCATTTTATCTAACATAATTGGTCCTTGTTGAACAAGCTTTTCAAGTTCCTTCACAAGCGTTTCCTCTGTTAAATCCTCTTCCTCTAATACTCTGGCATAGCTTTTTTCTTGGAAGGATTTCGCATTAATGATTTGGTCCCCTCTACTCGCCTCTTTTGATAGTGGAATTAGTAGCATCGGAATTCGCAGCGCTAAAAATTCAAAAATCGCATTAGAACCTGCACGAGATAAAACGAAATCCGTTGCAGCAAAAATATCTTTTAATTCTTCATTTACATATTCAAATTGTATATAGCCTTCTCGTTTTATAGAGGTATCAGCTTTCCCACTTCCACAAATATGAACCACTTGGAAATAATCTAACAATTGATCCAATGTATCTCGAATCGTGTTATTTATTTTTTCTGAACCTCCGCTACCGCCCATAATTAATAAAACAGGCTTACGAGGATTGAATCCGCATAAGGACAGTCCTTTTTCTTTATTTCCTTCAAATAATTCCTCACGAATAACAGCACCAACATATTCTGCTTTATCCTCAGGTAAATAGTTCATTGTCTCTGGAAAAGTTGCCAGAACTTTTTTAGAAAATGGGATTGCTAACTTATTCGCAAGGCCAGGTGTATAATCTGATTCATGAATAACAGCAGAAACACCACGCAATTTTGATGCAAGTACAACAGGAACTGATACAAAGCCGCCTTTTGAAAATATAACAGAAGGCTTTTGTTTTCCAATAATTCTCCATGCTTGTAAGGTTCCCTTTATAACTTTAAAAGGATCTTTCACATTTTCTAAAGACATGTAACGGCGTAATTTACCAGTTGAGATAGGATAATAGGTTACACCGTCTATCTGTTCAATTAAAGAACGTTCAATGCCATTTTTAGAACCTATATAATCAATTTCCCATCCTTCACGCTGGAATACAGGAATTAATGCCAAATTGACAATAACATGACCCGCAGAGCCACCGCCTGTGAATAGAATTCGTTTGTTTTTCATAATATCTTGAAGTCCCCTCTTTCCAATTTTACCGCATCATCGTATAATTACCTTTATGCATGTAAAATCTTTACCTCTTTATCCTATTAGAAAATAAAAGAAAAAGGAAGCATAATATGTATCAAACAGACACGTTAAAACAAAAAATTAAATTATTTTTTTACATATTCTTTCCCGTTTTAGTAACCCAAGTAAGTTTAAACTTAATGACTTTCTTTGATACAGTTATGTCTGGGCGTTCAGGAGCAGTAGACTTAGCAGGAGTTGCTATTGGCTCTAGTCTTTGGGTACCGGTATTTACAGGAATTAATGGAATACTACTTGCCATTACGCCCATTATCGCCCATTTATTAGGAGCTAAGGATGATCAATCTATTAGCAAAAAAGTACAGCAAGCTATTTACTTGTCTATTGGTTTAGGAGTTATAATCCTTCTTATTGGAATCATCCTATTAAATCCTATATTAAATATGATGGAATTAGAATCTTCTGTCCATCATATTGCCAAATACTATCTTATTACATTAGGTACTGGTATTATACCATTATTCATTTTTAATACATTACGAAGTTTTATTGATGCTTTAGGTCAAACACGTATTTCCATGATTATCATCTTAATTTCCCTACCTATTAATATTCTCTTTAATTATATATTTATCTTTGGGAAATTGGGCATTCCTGCTTTAGGTGGAATCGGTGCTGGTGTAGCTACTGCATTAACTTACTTAATATCTTGTGTGTTAGCATTTGTAATTCTAGCTAAAATGAGCCCATTTCGTGAGTATCGTATCTTTAAAAACTGGGTGAAACCAAGAATCAAAGATTGGTTAGAGCAATTAAAAATTGGAGTACCTATTGGGTTTGCTATTTTTTTTGAAACCAGTATTTTTGCGGCAGTAACCTTACTCATGAGCGTCTATAACACGCATACGATAGCCGCACACCAAGCAGCAATGAATTTTGCATCATTACTTTATATGATCCCGTTAAGTGTTGGTATAGCACTTACCATTACGGTAGGATTTGAAGTAGGTGCAAGAAGAATGCATGATGCCAAAATCTATGGGTATATCGGAATCAGTGGCGGAATTTTCATTGCAGCATTTAATGGTGTCATTCTTTATGTATTTCGGGAAGGAGTGGCTGGACTTTATAATTCTGATCCTGATTTAATTGCTTTAACGGTTCAATTTATTGGATATGCTATTGTGTTTCAGGTAGCTGATGCATTTGCTGCCCCTATTCAAGGAGCACTTAGAGGTTATAAAGATGTAAATGTAACGCTAGTCATTGCCCTCGTATCTTATTGGGTAATTGGGCTACCGATAGGTTGGTTACTTGCGAACTTTACTTCACTTGAACCATTTGGTTATTGGGTTGGTATTATTGTAGGCTTAAGTGCTGGAGCAATTGCATTGTTAGGAAGGCTAAGGTTTATTCAAAAAAAGTATAACGTAGAAATGAAAAACTCCTCTGGAAATTGATTTGCTGAGGAGTTTTTTATTTGTATAACGAGTAAAAACTTTAATGACAAATCGAAAAACGTTCATTATACTATATTTATAATTAAAATGGTGGACACATTTTCCAAAAGACAGATGCACCTCTCAATAAGTCAATTAGGACTTAGGAGGGTGCATCTTTTTCTGACTCATTTTATTTTTAAGGAATACATTTACTTTCCATCAGTTTTCAATATGTTATAAGCACCAGAAAACATGGAAAACAGTATACCGGCGATTGGGAAGATGAGCCAATTGATTGCCCATGCATCAAATACAAAACCACTGATTAGAAAAATACAAGTTGCTAGCGGAAAGATAATTGCAGCAACTGCTGCTATCACTTTGTTTTGCTCTTTTTCTTTCTTCGAATATTCACCAATTCCCAGTAGCTTTCGATAGCCTGCCCTAACCACTCCATAATAAATAAAAATATAAACAGCAAAAGCTACCATGCAAAGTAACACAAATACTCCATAACTACTAGTATCAGTACCTACAGTGAAATTAATAATAATGAGCGTTATAGGTGATATAATCATTAACAACACACCTGCTATGAGAGATTTAACATAGACAGGTTGAAAGTCCTCATTTTTTTGGAGAAGTATTGTGCGGATTTCATTCGAAAAATCTACACCATGTTCAATATACTTATACTTTTCCATTCCCATACTCGCGTAGATAAATATGCCTACAGCGATGGCAATAAACAAAAAGAACGGGATGAGACCAGCAATAGTATCAAAGCCTTCTGAACCAATTTTAAATACACCACCATACATTAGTTGATTGAATAAGATCAGTATAGCTGGTGCAAGAATACATAAGACCGTACCGAGACCAATCATTTTCGCGAACCTTTTATTCATTCGCAAATAGTCATAGATTTCTTCTTCACTCATAAAAGTAAATGATTCCTCAATTACCTCGTCACGCTGCTCAATCTCAAATTCCTCGATCAACTCGTCTATATTACCAAATTCTGAAATGACTATCCCAATTGCTTCATTTTCCGTTTTTCCATTTCTCTTTAATTCATGGTACTTATCCTCCATATTGGCAAGGAGCTCTTCTTTAAGCTTATTCATTTCCGATGTCTTTGGCATGTTCTTGAACATGTTATCCAAGTAACTTATTATCGTTTCCATTTTAAATTACCTCCCTAATAAATTGATTGATAACCTCTTTCGTCACTTCCCATTCCTTACACTTTTCGTAATAATAATTTACTCCCGCATCTGTAATACGGTAATACGTACGTCTTTTTCCATGTGTCTGCTCCTGATAAAAAGACTCAATGTACCCATTTTTTTGTAGACGGTTAAATGCTGAATACAGTGTTGTTTCTTTTATAATGTATTTTTCATCTGACAATTCTTTAATCTTTTTTGATATTTCGTATCCATATGAAGGATGATCTAATAGGAGATAAAGAATGATGGTATCATTGTATCCACGAATAACATCACTACTAATCAATTCATACGCTCCTTCCTGCTACAGTCTCACAATGTAATTACCCGATTACTGCATCTGACATACTATGTCTGTCGTAGTAATTTTAGTTTATCACAATTACTATGACTGGTAAAGTAATAACGATAATATAAGGTTGTCAGAAATTTTAGTGATTTATTACTAAATATGACTTTACCAATACAAAAAGGCTTGAGGATATATATACCTCAAGCCCTTTTCGTGTATAATTTATAAAGCTGTTAATCAAATAAATAAGCCAGCGATAGTTGCAGATAAGATAGAAGCTAGTGTTGCTCCAAGTAAGAGCTTAAGACCAAACTTCGATACTTCTCCTCCCTTTTCTCGATCAATCCCTTGAACGGTACCTGCAATAATCCCAATCGAAGAAAAGTTTGCGAAAGATGTTAAAAATACGGTAACAATCCCAACCGTTTTTTCTGAAACTTGTCCAATCATGTTTTGAAATTCTAGCATTGCAACAAACTCATTAGTCACAATTTTTGTTCCCATAATACCACCTGCATCAATAACCTCGCTAGTTGGAATCCCCATTAAAATACCGATTGGTGATAGCACATACCCTAGTATTTGTTGAAGGGTTACACCAGCAAATATTGCTTGAATAATCCAGTTAACAAGCTCTAATGCTGCAATAAAGGCAACTAACATCGTACCTACGATTAATGCAATTTTACCACCCTCAAGTGCTCCATTACCCATCGCCTCAAATATACTTTTATCATTGGAAACGTCTGTAATATCAACTTTATCTTCTTGCTTCGGAACATTAACTGGAGCAATAATTGATGCAATAATTAATGCACTAAACATATTAAGCGGTAATGCCACTAATACATATTCAGGCGGGAGCATTTGCATATATGCTCCAACTATGGATGCAGATACAGAGCCCATAGCAGATGCACTAACTATATATAATCTATTCGCTGTTAAATGATGAAACTGAGAGCGTATTGCAATTAAAGCTTCTGATTGTCCAAAAAATATACTATTGACTGCATTAAAAGATTCTACTTTCGGTAAGCCAGTAATCTTAGAAATGATTCCACCAATATATTTAATGAATATTGGTAGTATCTTAAGATATGTAAGAACTGATAAAATGGTAGCGAAGAAGATAATCAATAATAGGACATCAAAGAAAAAGACGCCACCTTCTGCTTCCACTACTCCACCTAAAATAAAATCGACTCCCGCATTACCAAATTCAATTAATTTATTAAATACGGCTGATATACCGTTTATTATCGTTTGACCAATTGTCGTGGAAAACATAAACCAAGTAATAAGGAGTTGGGCAAGAATCATAATTCCAATTCCTCTATAGTTAACCATTTTGCGGTGATTTGATAAAAGATATGCAATACCTAAAACAACTATGATTGCTAAAATACCAAGAATAATATCCATATGTTGAGTCCTCCTAAGTTGTCTAATTACTCTTTTTAGTAATACCCCAATTTAAATTGGAATAACAGGAATTTATATATATTGATGTAACTCTAACAAAATACTTATATTGTAAAAATAAATATCCCTGCTATAACTCCCGTTATAGCAGGGATAAGACTAGTAAAATAATTATTATCCTTCTAATAGTAAGTCATAAGGATCTTCCAGTAGTTGTTTAACACGTACTAAGAACTGAACTGCCTCTTTACCATCAACAATTCTATGGTCATAAGAAAGTGCTAAATACATCATTGGACGTACTTCAATAGAATCATCAGGCATAACGACTGGTCGTTTAATGATATTATGCATTCCTAAAATTCCAACCTGTGGTGCGTTTAAGATAGGTGTGGAAAGCATAGATCCGAACGTTCCACCATTTGTAATCGTAAATGTTCCACCTTGTAGGTCTTGTATTCCAAGCTCTTTGTTACGAGCTTTTTTACCTAAGTTAGCGATTTCGCTCTCTACTCCTGCGAAGTCTAATCGGTCTGCATCACGAACAACTGGTACTACTAATCCATCATCTGTTGAAACAGCAATACCGATATCATAGTATTTTTTAACGATAAGATCAGTACCATTGATTTCAGCATTTAGTAGTGGGAAGTCTTTTAGTGCACCGACTACAGCTTTTGTAAAGAATGACATGAAACCAAGTTTTACGCCATGTTTTTCTAAAAACTTATCTTTACGCTCATTACGAAGCTTCATAACATTTGTTAAATCTACTTCGTTAAATGTAGTTAGCATTGCAGCAGTTTGCTGAGCTTCTACTAAGCGTTTTGCAATCGTTTGACGACGTCGAGACATTTTCACTACTTCTACCGGTTTGCTGTAATCAGTAGTAGTTTCTGCTTTTGGTGCTTCTTTCTTAGCAGGCGCAGGCGTTTCTGTTTGCTTAGGTGCACTTGCAGCAGCTTCAACATCTTCAGGACGAATGCGCCCTAGTGGATCACGTGTTGCAACAGTACTTAAGTCAATATTTAATTCACGAGCTCGTTTTCTTGCAGCTGGTGATGCAATAACATCACGGCTAGAACCTGACTCTTCTTCTGTCTTAACTGGTTCTGATTTTGTTACTACTGCTTCTTTTGTTTCTTCTTTAGCCGCAGGTGCAGGCGTTTCCTCTTTAGCAGGTTCTATTACCGCTCCACCTTCTTCACTTACTTTAGCAATAACATCACCTACGACAACATCATCGCCTTCTTCTCGTAGGATTTCTGTGATAACACCAGAAACTTCAGAGTTAACTTCAACATTAACCTTATCGGTTTCTAGTTCAACAACAGGGTCACCTTTTTCTACTGTATCCCCTACTTTAACTAACCATTCGGCAATTGTTCCTTCTGTAATAGATTCGGCAAGTTCAGGTACTTTAATTTCTTTCACTGGAATCTCCTCCTAATGTCGGGTTAATTGCTTGCTGTATAATTCTCTCTTGTTCTGATTTATGCACATTTGGATCACCAACAGCAGGTGCTGAACGCTTAGGGCGACCAATGTATCGTAAGTTTTGACCTGGTTTTAATAAAGCTCTTAAGTAATCATCCACAAAATCCCATGCACCCATGTTTTTTGGTTCTTCTTGAACCCAAACAATTTCTTCAAGATTTGGAAGATCTTTTAATTCTTTTTCCAACTCTTTAGTTGGAAATGGATAAATTTGCTCTAAACGCATTGCACGTAGCCAATCGTATTTCTCATCAGAGTTATCAATAGCTTCTTCTATATCAACCATAACTTTTCCAGTACCAATTAGTAAGCGTTTCGCATTTTTCTTACTAACTTTTAAATTTGGCTGATTGCGAAGTGGCTGGAATTTTCCTTCAGTAAATTCTTGTGCAACTGATGCAATACGTTGATTACGGAGCAAACTACTCTTCGGTGTCATAAGTACTAATGGACGCGCTTCTTCCTTATTACGTAAAGCTGCCTGTCTGCGAATTAAATGGAAGAATTGAGCAGATGATGTTACATACGCAACAATCCAGTTATTCTCTGCAGCCATTTGTAAGAAACGCTCTAATCTTGCACTAGAATGTTCTGGTCCTTGACCTTCATATCCATGTGGTAACAACATAACCATATTAGACTTATCGCCCCATTTTGCACGGGCTGCTGAGATAAATTGATCAAAAATAGTCTGGGCTACGTTTGCAAAGTCTCCAAACTGTGCTTCCCATAAAACTAAAGTATTAGGAGCCTGAACACTATATCCATATTCGAATCCTAAAACAGCTACTTCAGATAGTGGGCTGTTTCGAATATCAAATGATGCCTTTGCGTCGATGCCATGGAATATACTGTACTTCTCGTTTGTAACAGCATCATTCAACACCGCATGACGGTGGGCAAACGTACCACGCTCAGAATCTTGACCAGTTAAACGAATTGGCGTACCATCTTTAAGAATAGATGCATAAGCAAGCGCTTCCCCTGCACCCCAGTCAATTGTGTTCCCTTCATTTAGAGCTTCTTTACGACGTTTAAAAATTCTTGCAAGCTTTTTATTTTCCGTAAATCCTTCAGGTCGGTTGAATAATTCCTCATTAAGAGCAACTAATTCATCCATCGTTACAGCAGTTTCATATTTTTCCAAATCAGTATTGAGAGCATCTGGCATTGGTTTACATTCTACTTTAGCAATTTCGGTTTCTTTCATACCATCGTAGATCGCCTTAAGATTTTCCTCTACACTCGCTACCATTTGGTCAAATTCTTCTTTCGATACGGCACCTTTTGCCACTAATTCCTTTGCGAATACATTCGCTGGAGTTGGATGATTATCAATGATGCTATAAAGTTTTGGTTGTGTAACTCTTGGCTCATCCATTTCATTGTGACCATAACGGCGATACCCAACTAAATCTATTAAAATATCCTTGTTGAACTTCTGACGATAGTCATATGCCAGTTTGATCGCAGAAACACAAGCAACTGGATCATCCGCATTAACATGAATAACCGGAATCTCGAAACCTTTTGCTAAATCACTAGCATATCGAGTAGAACGACCATCTTCATGGTCAGTTGTATAGCCTAGCAAGTTGTTCGCGATAATGTGCAATGTGCCACCAGTTCTATATCCAGGTAAGTTTGCGAGATTCAAGGTTTCAGCCACAACACCCTCACCGATAAATGCAGCATCACCATGAATTAATACTGGAATTGCTTTAGAAACATCTTGCTTAGGATAGCCACTCTCAAAGCGGTAATCCTGTGCTGCACGTGCAAACCCTTCTACTACAGGATTTACGAACTCTAGATGAGATGGGTTGTGTGCTAGTGTAATCTTAATCTTCGTTTCTTCCCCATCTTTTACATCTTTCACCGCACCAAAGTGGTATTTAACATCTCCAGTCCATCCATAGTTAATTCCTCTAGAACCTTCTGAAGGTATTAACTCCTTATTAGGTGAATGATGGAACTCAGAGAAAATTTTATCAATAGGTTTTCCTAATACGTGGGCTAACACACTTAATCTACCGCGGTGTGCCATACCCATCATAATATTTTCAACCTTATCTTCTGTAGCATATTTTACGATATGATCAAGCATTGGAACCATTGATTCAAGTCCCTCAATGGAGAAACGCTTCTGTCCGACAAATGTTTTTTGTAAGAAACCTTCAAACCCCTCTACATTTGCTAAGCGCTCTAATAATTGTTTTTTCTCATCGTCTGATAGGTTTAAGCGTGCTTTCCCTGACTCAATATAATCAGACAACCAATTACGCTCTTCTTCACTATCTACATGATCATATTCAAATGTAATGGTACCAGTATAATTTTTTCGTAATTCTCGAACGACATCTAGCGCTGTTTCAATACCAACAGGCGCTTTTTCCCATATCCAATTAGCTGGAATTTCTTTCAAGTCTGCTTCTGTCAACCCATAAGTTTGTGGATTAAGTAATTCTGATTTTCTTTCCTCATTAATACTTACTGGGTAAATATCTGCTTCCAAATGTCCGAAACGACGAATAGCCTCAACTAATTTGTATGTTGAGGTGATTTTCTTGACATCGTTTATGGATGTGTTTGTAGAACTTTGTTGTATATTGCTGGTTGAACTGCTCAACCAATTAGGAGCTCCATACTGATCAAATAACTCTCTTAAAGACTGATCAATAGCTTGAGGGTCCTCTTTATATAGCTCATACTGTTCTTCCACATACCCCATGTTAGGACCATGAAACTCTCCCCAGAATCTTTGTGAAGATTCGTCATTTTGTGCCACGTCTTATACCCCCATTAGAAGTTAACATTTCTCCGCATGAAAACGGTTTTTAATTGCAATACTATTATAGAACTGACTTGATTCTACATCAACTAATATACCTTATTTTCATAGCGGAAACAATATATGTTATGCGCATTAGTCGATAATTGTATCTTCCTTTAAAATTTGCGAATTTTCTTTCATATCAATTCATACAATTGTAACCAATCTTAGTTCACATTCTGATATTTTTTCGCTATAATAAGGACAGATATAATTAAGTTATTTTTATACATATGCATTAATCAAAGGAGGCCCTAACATATGAAATTAGCTCTAATCTTAGGCGTTACTGTAACATTTTTGGCAGCCATCTTTTCTGCTGGATATGATGCAAAACCAGGAGTACCGAAGAAAAATCAATAATAACTTGTGAAAGCTAGCTCTTTTGGGGCTAGTTTTTTATTTTGTCGAATGAAGAAGCATTGCCCAATATTTCTGTTACTTTTTTTATATCTGTTTAATTTATAAGGGATTAGAGTTTGACTCTCTGATTCCATTTTTATAGTACTACTTCAAAAAAGGGATCTAATAGAGCTCTTCTATTACTATTTGGTCTTCCTTATCCAATAAAAGGAACTCGATAGAACTCCTCAATTATCTTTTTGAATTCACAACCATTAAAAAGGAATCATACAAATCTCATATATAACTTTTCTTCCTTTACTACCCTTAAAAAGGAATTAGTGAAAACCACAAACAATCAAAAAACGCCACCCACTTAAAAGTGAATGGCGACTAACCTTATGTTAAATTTGGAAAACCTTGTTGTCTTAAGGCTTCATAAATGATGATTGCTGCAGTGTTAGAAAGATTTAATGAACGGACCTTATCATTCATATGGATGCGAAGACACTGTTCTTCTTTCCCCACTAATAATTCCTTAGGAAAACCAGTCGATTCTTTACCAAATACAAAGAAAATATCTTCATCAGAATTACTATAATCATAATCGGTGTAATGTTTTGTACCGAAATTTTCTATATAATAGAACTTCCCATCTGGATATTTATCATATAAATCAAAAATCGAGTTATATTCTTCCATATCAACGTTTTGCCAATAATCTAATCCAGCCCGGCGAACAGCTTTTTCATCTGTTGAAAACCCAAGTGGATGAATGAGATGTAATTTTGTATCTGTTGCTAAGCATGTTCTACCAATGTTTCCTGTATTAGCTGGAATTTCTGGTTCAAATAATACGACATGTAAACTCACAATTCATTTCTCCTTGCTATATTCCTTTGCACTAACAATTTCACATTATACCACTAATCGCCGATGTGGAAAAACTTATACTTTATATTAGGTGTATAGGCACTTGAGTCTTCATACGACCAATAGCGTTGTCTGCTGTTTTGTGTGTGTGCGTTTACTAAAGGCATGCCATCAGTATCCTTTCCGACAACAATAGTAGTATGATTCCATCTTCCGTCTCCTTCAAAGTCATAACAGATTACGTCGCCAGGTTGAAGTTCGCTAGCAGAATCAACTTCTCTCCCCTTCAATCCTTGGGTAGATCCTGATAGATACCATCTTAAGGAGTGAGCAACAGCCCAGCTATAACTCCAATTATTCCCCGAATACCACCAACCTTGATTTCGATTGGGTGCTCCACGCATCGGTGCCCCACCTGCACGTAAACATTGGGAAACATAATTAGTACAGTCTACGTCAAATTTACGATACGCAGGATTATAACTATTCCACCATCGTTCAGCATATTGTACAGCAGCTAATCGGTCATATACAAACCGTTCCCCATTTTCACTTTGCCCTGAATCCGGTTCTAATTTTCCAGATAGTTCCTCTTGTTCTCTTACCTCTGTCAGTTTGTGATTTACGATTTCTCCATCTTTTAAAATGAACTCATAAGGAATCGTTCGTTCTTCCCGAATAAAATAATTTCCTTTTTTTAGAAGCATGGATAAGTGTAGATGATAGTATATTTTTTCCTCTTGGTCATATTTCATCCTTTGATAAATGTGACCTTTTCCATTAACTCTGACTATTTTCAAATCACGCTTCTCGTATAATATCCTTTGTCTTTCTAACCAATCACTATTAAATTGATTGGATTCAAATAGTTCTTGCCAAAATTGTGTAAGTATCTTCATGAAGAATCCCTCCACTATTGATTATATGGAGGGATTGCATGTCTTTAAGATAACTATTTTTATGTTTCATTTAAAATTCTTCTTTATCTAGTCCAACATAATAGCCAACTAGTTTTCCACCTGTACATCTTTCGTTAATTGTGTTTCCCGAAATGCCAGACCCTTTTCCATTTCAAAGAGGACGTTTGTGTCGTTTTCCTTTTCCATCGCATCTGTTATCGCCTGGAATGCATCTTCAGTTCCTATCTTTCCTAAAGACCAAGCGGCTGTACCCCGGATTACAGGACGAGGGTCATTTTTCATAATCGCAATTAATTCGTCCACAGCTGTTTTATCTTTATAATGCCCGAGTCCAATGATGGCGTTACGTTGAATTGGTTTTTTTCCACGCCATGATCCGGAGACATGGCCAAACTGTTCTTTAAATTCTCGATTAGACATAGTTAGCATTGGCTTAAGCAATGGCTTTGCGACATTATCTTCTGGTTCAAACTCTGGATGAATGTGAAAATCTACTTTTTTATTTTTTGGACAAACTAGCTGACATGTATCACAGCCGTATACTCGATTCCCTAGTTTCGAACGGAATTCTTCTGGAAGAAAGTCCTTCGTTTGTGTTAAAAAAGCAATACACCGTTGTGCATTTAACTGACCACCTTGTACAATCGCGCCTGTCGGACAAGCATCGATACATTTACGGCAATCACCACAACCATCTTCTACAGGTGTGTCTGGTGTAAAAGGTATATTTGTAATAAGCTCTCCTAAATAAACGAAGGATCCAAATTCTTCTGTTATTAATAAAGTATTTTTCCCGGTAAAACCAATTCCAGCTCGCTCGGCTACGGCACGATCGGATAATTCTCCAGTATCCACCATTACCTTTGTAACAGCATCTGTTACTTTTTCATGAATAAAGCTTTCTAGTTTTTGTAGTCGATTGCGAAGAACATCATGATAATCCATGCCCCAGGAAGCTCTACAGAAAAAACCTCTCCGTTCTTCTTTTGTACTTTTAGGAGCGTCTTTACTTATCCGTGAAGGGTAGGCCATGGCAATGGAAATGATGGATTGAGCTTCTGGCAATAACCTTCTTGGATCAGTCCGTTCTTCGTTAGAACCTTTCTCAAACCCAGACTGATAACCGAGCTCTTGTTGACGCTTCAACCGCTCTTTCAGTTCACTAAACACATCTGCTGTTGTAAACCCAATCTTATCAATGCCTATTTTTTTACTGTACTCAATAATTTCTTGTTTCAGTTGTTCGGCATTCATCTCCATGCCTCCCTTCTCATGTATTATTTTAACCATACTATGTGCATTTTGTTTTGTTAAGTGTTCTGAGGAATTTTAGTGTGGGAAAAGTAAAAACGCAACATCTCGTAAGTTATTACGAAACACTGCGTTAGGACATATGTATGGAGCGGGTGATGGGAATCGAACCCACGACATTAGCTTGGAAGGCTAGAGTTTTACCATTAAACTACACCCGCATTAAGTGTAGATTTATTATTCATCTGTTGTTTCACGCACGGTCATGCCCCTGCGTCTTCTAGTATTTTCAAGGAAGCATATTCCTCGGGGCAACTCGCAGTTTATTCGGTAGAAGTATCGCTCGTGGCTAGAGTTTTACCATTAAACTACACCCGCATTAAGTTAAGACTTGTTATTTAATTTTAATTTTAAACCAAATCTGGTCCATTATGCCCCTGCATCTACAAGCATATTCAAAGCAGTGAATTCTTCGGGGCAACTCGTAGCGGATTCGGTAGAAGTATTGCTCGTAACTACACCCGCATTAAGTGTAGATTTATTATTCATCTGTTGTTTCACGCACGGTCATGCCCCTGCATCTTCTATATTTTCAAGGAAGCATATTCGTTTTGTGAATGCAAAATTTATTATAGCAACTTCTTCGACAATATGCAAGTATATTTTTAAAAAATATGGTTCATCTTAAATCCCCCGCATCTTTAAAACTAACCCATTTCAACAATACGAATATTATATAAAAAACAATCATTTACAACTAATTAAGGAAGTAATAAAATAATCATAACACTAAGGAGGGGTATTAGTTGTCAATATTTCCAGTAATTTTATCACAAGCAAAATTTATTCATCGTGACAGTTTACAATTTCCAATTGAAGAGCGAGCTCTACAGTTTGGAGATGGTATATATGAAGTAATTCGAATTTATAATGGAACCTACTATTTATTAGATGAACACATTGATAGACTATTTCGTTCGACGGAAGCTATTAAAATTAAACTCTCTCAATCTAAAGAAGAAATGAAAGAATTATTACTTGAGTTACTAACCCGTAACGATATAACTGGAGATGGCAAGCTATATATGCAAGTATCAAGGGGTTCTGCACCACGTGATCATGTTTTTCCTAAAGATGTTGAGCCAAATATTTATGCTTATGCTCAGTCTCTTCCGCGTAATCTAGAAACGATAAAAAACGGCGTTAGTGTTATTACTCACCGTGATATACGCTGGGAAAACTGCTATATTAAAAGTTTAAATTTACTTCCTAACGTATTAGCAAAACAAGAAGCAAAAGAACAAAACTGCTATGAGGCTATCCTGCATAAAGAAGGCCGTGTAACGGAATGTTCTGCTGCCAATGTTTATTTAGTGAAGAATGGAACGATTTATACACATCCAACAACTAATAATATATTACATGGCTGTGTTCGGATGGCAGTTGAAAGATTTGTAGAAGAATTAAACATTACATTTATTGAGGAACCTTTTACGTTAAAGGATTTAGCTGAAGCGGATGAGTTATTTTTAACTAGTAGCACTTCAGAGATCACACCGATTATTCGTGTTGATGGCAAGCTTATAAAGGATGGGAAACCTGGTGAAATTACAAGAAAGTTACAAGCTGCTTATGAAAAGGATGCTAATATAGAAGATAAAGTAATAGCAAATGCCTAAATTTGTGCTGTCTTAAGGATTAGGTTAATCCAAAGACAGCCTTATTATTTCTATCTTTAAAAAATAAAGGAGGTCTACATGAAGAAGATAACTATTTTAGGGAATCCTGGAGCAGGTAAATCAACTTTAGCTAAACAACTAGGAGAATTACTGGACATCCCTGTTTACCATATGGATTCTATTTATTGGAAACCGAATTGGCAGCCAGTTGAAACAGATGAATTAATTGAAAGACATGATGAAATTCTACAAAAGAATAGTTGGATTATTGATGGAAACTATAGTTCCACACTGCAAAAACGCTTAGAAGATGCTGATACGATCATATTCCTTAACTACTCTACACTTCGCTCTTTATATGGCATAATGAAAAGGAGAATCCAATATCGAAATAAAACTAGACCAGATATTGGAAAAGATTGTCCAGAAAGATTGAACTGGGAATTTATAAAATGGTCAAAGAACTATAATAAAAATAATGCGCCAAAAATGTACGAGAGACTTTCCAATATAAACGATAAGGAACTTCATATTTTTAAAAACAGAAGAGAATTACAAGAGTGGCTGAAAAATCTATCAATCTAGAATTTGTTAATTGCTTCGCATCCCGAAATAGTTTAAAATAATATTAGTAAACTCCGCATTCGTCATATTATTCGACTTTGCTGCAGTTGAAATTAGCAGACGTTAAATTTTCAAAATATTCCATCTGCTAAATTGAAGATTCTACTTACATTGGAGGTTTTATTAATGACAAAACGCGCAATCACGACGGAAGATTTCATGAGTTTAGAAGTATTTAGTGATCCACAATTTTCTCCTGATGGAACTACATATGCCTATGTTTCAACCACTATTAATGATAAAAGAGAATACGAGTCAAATTTATTTGTTCAAAAGCTAAACGAGAAAACTGCTAAACAATGGACATTCGGTGCTAATAAAAACAGCAATCCCCGCTTTTCACCAGACGGAAAAAAAGTAGTATATCAATCAAATCGTAGTGGTATACCACAGCTCTACCTACTTCCATTAGATGGCGGTGAACCAAAACAACTTACTACTTTTAAAAATGGTGCAGTAAATCCTGAATGGTCTAAAGACGGAAAAGCAATCATCTTCACCGCTTCTTTAGACAAAGACGATGATGTAACAAATCAAAAGGAATTATCGAAAGAAGAACGTCAAAAAGAAAAAGAAGAAAAAAGTAAAAAACCTCTACATGTAACGACTTTAAAATATAAATCCGATGCACAAGGTTTTCTAGATGACAAGAAGGCACAAATTATTCTGTACGATATTGAAAAAGAAACTTTCACACAATTAACAGAAGCAGATCACCACCACGGATATCAAGATATATCACCAGACGGTTCAACGATCTTATTTGCTGGTAATCTAAGCGAGAATTCAGATTATGAATTAAAAAGTGATATTTATCTGTTGGATACCACAACTAAAGCAGTAACAAAGCTAACCGATGGAGAAGGTTCTTATTACACAGCAAGGTTCTCTCCAAGTGGTAACAAAATTGCTTATCTTGGTCATAAACAACAATATTTGAATGCCACATTAACAGAGCTTTATATTCATGATATACAAACAAAAGAAACAGTTTGCTTAAGTGAAAAATGGGACTTCCAACTAGGGGATTTAATTGTAGGTGATACACGTTTAGGCTCTTCAGAAGGTGGCCCAGTATGGTCAAGAAATGAAGATAAGGTATTTTTCATCGGATCAGACCGAGGGGCAGTTAATCTTTATGAAGTTAGTTTAACTGGAGAATTAAAAGAACTTTATAATGTTGATAGTCATGTATTTGGTTTCTCTTATAATCCAACTCAAGGATCTTTTGTTATCGGGGTAAGCTCACCTACTGATCCATGTAATTTCTATCTACTAGACTCGGAATCT
Source organism: Ornithinibacillus jepli (assembly GCF_047228935.1). Lineage (NCBI taxonomy): Bacteria > Bacillati > Bacillota > Bacilli > Caryophanales > Bacillaceae > Ornithinibacillus > Ornithinibacillus jepli. The sequence goes on along the minus strand of NZ_JBFEGG010000001.1, from coordinate 288,987 downwards.
AATGTTAAGCAACTAACAGATGCAAATCGAGAATTTCTAGATAACGTTTCAGTTGGTAAACCTGAAAGTATTAGTTTCAAAGCAAAAGACGGTTGGGATATTCACGGTTGGTTACTACGCCCTTATGGATTTGAAGAAGGTAAGAAGTATCCATTAGTACTTGAAGTTCACGGTGGACCACATGCAATGTATGGCCAAACATTTTTCCATGAAATGCAATTACTAGCTGCTCAAGGTTATGTTGTTGTATATACGAACCCTCGTGGTAGCCATGGTTATGGTCAAGAATTCGTTGATGCTTGTCGCGGTGACTATGGTGGAGGTGATTACGGTGATGTAATGTCTGCAGTGGATTATGCAATTGAAACGTATGACTTTATCGATCAAGAACGTCTAGGAGTAACCGGTGGAAGCTATGGTGGTTTTATGACGAACTGGATTGTCGGGCATACAAACCGCTTTAAGGCAGCTGTTACACAGCGTTCAATTAGTAACTGGCTAAGCTTCTATGGCGTAAGTGATATCGGTTACTTCTTTAATAAATGGCAACACGGGTATGATTTATTAGATGACCCTAAAGCATTATGGGAAATCTCACCATTAAAATATGCAGATAAAGTAGAAACGCCTCTATTAATCTTGCATGGTGAACTAGATTATCGTTGTCCAATCGAGCAAGGGGAACAATTCTATGTAGCACTTAAACATTTAAAGAAAGAAGTGGAATTCGTTCGCTTCCCTGGCGCTAACCATGAACTTAGCCGGAGTGGAAAACCAGAAATGCGCGTGGAACGATTGAATCATATTTTACGCTGGTTTAAAAATTATTTATAGAATCCTGAAAAAAGCTGACGTACTAATTACGTCAGCTTTTTCATGTTTATTTTTCAAAATTCTCCTCTAGAAACTCCTTCACTACCTTCTTATACTTCTCCTCATCTGAAACAAACGACTCCCCATGATTGGCATTATCAAAGGTTACAAGCTCTGCTTTACTTTTAGTATTCTGATAAAGCTCCTGAGTCATTTCTGTTGGAACAAAGGTATCGGCATTCCCAGTTATATATAAAATAGGTACTTCCGCTTTTTTCACCTGTTCTAATGCAGAAGCCTCTTTAAAGGAATATCCAGCTTTAGCTTTCGTTACTACACTAGTTGAATGAATAAAAGGGAAAGATGGTAAATGAAACATTCTATTAATTTGATAAGAAAATAAATCATGCACACTCGTATATGGGCTATCAGCAATAACAACTTTCACATTATCCGACAGGTCTTCCCCAGCCGTCATTAATACTGTAGCAGCTCCCATAGAAAGTCCATGAAGAATAATCTCCGTCTCCGGACCTAACTTCTCTACAAGCAAATTAATCCAGTCCATATAATCTAACCGATCCGGCCAGCCAAACCCATAATAATCCCCTTCACTTCTTCCATGCCCTCGGGAATCAGCAGTAAAAAAATTATAGCCTAATTCCTCATAATAATACTGACCATATAAGGCCATATCACTCCCACGACCTAAGTAACCATGAGCAGCAATGACAAGCTTATTCGTTGGTTCTTTTGCTTCAAGAAAATAACCTTGAAGAAGCAATCCATCACGAGAAGTCATTTCAATATGCTCGAACTCCTGTTCAGATACCCATTCGCGCCAGCCACCATCTAGTAATACCTCCATCGTCTCTGCGGAAACTTCAAGGTCTTTATTTCCACTCAAGAAATCTTTCGGTCCCCGGCTAATGGCGAGATCATAAAAATAAAAACTAGCAATTACATCTATAATCAATATAACAATAAATAGTCCAGTTAATCCTCTTAAGATTTTCCTCTTCACCATACTTTCCCCCTAGATGTATTCTCTTGTTGTCTATAATACTATTATACTAGAAATTTTCGCACAAAATTGAAATTTCTTCTTGGTAGATATTTGTAAGCATCCCAAGATAAAACATCTAAAAGGGGTGGTGATGATACAACTACTGAACTAGGGGACCACCGTTAGAAAGTCTAATTGGGGAATATTATAGATAACTTGAAATGTAAAATAAAAGCGCTTGATGTGTTCTCCATTCAAGCGCTCACTTTCTTTATATATGCCTTCTTTCCATTAGATGAATTCCAATCCCAATCGCACATACTCCCATTAAAACTAAAATACTGATTGGCATTAAAATCTCTTCCATTGGATATCCATATACCACCCTACCTTGAAGAGCCTGCATTCCATAATATAGTGGATCAATTTTTGCCAAGGTTAATAAAAACTTCGACTCTACAATTTCAATCGGCCAATACGCCCCTCCGATCATTGCCATACTCACCGAAAAAATTGGTAGAATAGCATTAAATTGCTGGACTGTTTTTACAATAGCCGTAATTAAAATAGCGATTGAAACAATAGCGAACACATACGGAATTAAAAGTAATAACGTATCAAAATATCGCCCATTAAAATCTACTCCAATGATATACCGGAAAACTGTAAAGGTGATAGCAACTTGGACATATCCTGTTATAAAACTATATATTAAATTCGCAACGTACATCTCCCACTTTTTCACAGGAGATAATATCATCCGGTCCCATATCCCATCTCTTTTTTCAACTAATATAGGTAAAACATTGTAAGCAATCGTGTAAATTACAAAGAATAAGGAAAAGCCAAATATGTGGTGCAAATTACTATTATAAACAAACGCATCGTCTCCACGGAAACTACTAGATTCTATAGCGAAAACTGGCTCAGATAATTCTTCCTCCATGGTTTCTAGGAAATCCTCTTGCTCTACAGGTGAAGTTATCCCACTCACATGTATTAGCTGATCTCGTAAATTCTTTTCTTGATATATCGAATGGACTGTTTGCTCAATTAGACCTGAGTTAAAGGAATCTACCCCAACAACGAGTTGATAATTTTCTTCTTTTAAGACTACACCTAATTCTGCTTTTCCATTGGAAACCATCTCTTCTAACTCTTCTTCAGTCATCCAAATAAAATCCATTGAGTCTACTTCTTTCACTGAATCTTTGATAAAGGAGTCTACATTATTACCAGCGTAGACAGGAACAGTTATATTGGAAGGTCCCGTTGAACCTCCAAAGATAAGAGCAAACACGATAGACATTCCGGTAAAAATTAAAAAAGTAAATGGGGTACGGATAAATTGTTTTAGCTTAGCATTTAATATTCCAATCATGCAGATAACCCCCTCTTCGGAAAACATAGGACAGCTATTACTACCGCCGATATACCAAAGCATGCTAGGTAGATTAATTGATTTCCTATTGCCCCTAACTCCTCACCTCGTAATATAGTTAAATATGCCGTCATACTAGCGCCATTTGGTGTTAAATTGCCTAGAAACTGTATCGTTTTAGAAAACTCACCAACCGGTGCAAAGCTACCACCTAAAACCGCAAATATCGTTACTATAATACCGGAAAAGAAATGAATTACGGTATCTGAGTTACCTCGAAAACTTATAGATACTAATAAAACCGCAATTCCTCCTACAGCGAAAGAAAATGCTAGTGTTACTAATAAAAAACTAGTTAAATCCGGCCATGTCACTCCAAATACAAATCGTGAAAACGTAAAAATAAATATAGACTGGATAAAAGCAAAAATAGTACCTGAGAGTAGTATGCCAATGAAATAAACCCATCTCGAGATATTTGCCACAATAATTCTATCCACTACATGCAATCTCTTTTCTTTAAATGCAAAAGATCCAATAGCACCAGCCAAAAATAAGACATTCATTAATACCATACCTAATGTGTAGTAAGCTTGTGATGTTACAGGTTCTTTCTCATTTATCGTTACAATTTCGCTTCGGATATCTTCATTTAATTGAAGTTCTTCCAGTTCAAACCCATTTGATCCTAGAAACTTTCCTAAAGTCAATTGCTCTTGAAATTGCTCTAAAATACTATGAACTATATTGACTCCAACTTGTTCCCCTTCATTTTGTGTAACTAATAAAGTAGGCTGCACGTCCTCACTTAACACTAAATTGGATAACGTATTGTAAGTAAAATTGTTAGGAACTTCAATTAAGGAAGTGAAAGAATCATCCGAAAGTATTTCCTCACGTTCAGCGGAAGTAATATAATGTACTTCTATAAATTCTTTAATTGTCTCCTGTTCAAAGACCGATTGCTTTAATTGCTTGATAGGAAGCATACTATCTATATTTGCACGTATCTCATCCATAACCTCAGGAGGAAGTTTATTCTCTATATCCTCTAAAAAACGGTCAACCTGCTCTCCCTCAGACTCATGTTCCAAAAATGCTACTTGAACCTTTATTGGTGCGCTTTCTCCATTCATCAAACCACCAAGTGCTGTTGATAAAATGGTAATTAATATTATAGGAAGTGCTAATAGTAACAATAATTCTTGTGGATTCCTCAAGAAAATTAATCCTTGTTTCTTTATAATATTCCAGACCATCTTATTCACCCCTAATCCCTTAAAGCTCTTCCAGTAAGATGTAAAAATACATCCTCAAGCGTTGGGGCTTTGTTATCAACGGAGATTAATTCAATCTCATTTTCTTCTGCGATTTTAATGACTTCAGAAAATATTCGAACTGATTTCGGAACAATTACTAGCACTTCTTTATCTACAACCGTTACTTGTGTTACTGATGGATGTTGTTTTAAAGCATGTAGAAATTCATCATTAATTTGCTCTGCTTTAATGGATATCGTATTTTCATTGGATAATATTTTCTTTATTTCATCCTTTGTACCAGATGCGATTAGATTCCCTTTATCCATAATGTAAATACGGTCACATAAGAGCTCTACTTCTTCCATATAATGACTCGTGTATAATACCGTCATCTTTCTTTCCTTATTAAGTCGCTTAACCGTCTCTAGAATATAATTTCGGGATTGTGGATCGATTCCAACTGTTGGCTCATCCATTATAATTACTTCTGGATCATGTAACATTGCTACTCCAATATTTAAACGTCGCTTCATTCCACCCGAAAACTTTTTTACAACATCCTTCCGTCGATCTGTTAAGCCAATTTGTTCCAATACTTCATTAACCTTTTGCTTTAGCTTTTGGCCACGTAAATGATAAATTCTCCCGAAAAAATAAAGATTCTCCTCCGCGGATAAATCATCATATAACGCAATTTCTTGTGGTACAATTCCTACAATCTTTCGGAAGCTACTTGGGTGTTTCACAATACTTTTGTTCTCAAAAAGGACATCTCCACTAGTAGGTTCCACTAAAGAAGAAAGCATAGATATTGCCGTGGACTTACCAGCACCATTCGGTCCAAGTAATCCAACTATCTCTCCTCTTTCTATAAATAAGTTTAAATTTTTCACCGCTTCAATTTGCTTAAATCGCTTCGTTAAATTTATTAATTCGATCATTTAATTCCCCTCCTAGCTTTAGAATACGGAAGTTTATTAGAATAATATACTACCTGGAGTCATGAAGTGGAAGATTGGAGTATGACCTGAGTCACTTTTTAGATAATCGATTGAAAATCCCCTTTATTTGGCTGAGATATACACCTTGTATTAACTAAAAAAGCCCTTCTAATTCGAAGAGCCCTTTAACCATACTATTTATTCTATTGAAAACCTTCTCCTCAATAAATACGTTACACCAAACACGATTATAGCTGATATTAACAAAATTCCCCCACCAAGTTGCTGCTCCTTAACTGGTTCAAATGGTAGTAGTAAAAGTGCTAACTCAGGTGATATCCCTTCTCCAACTGGCAAGCATACTTCTAACGCTTGGGTAAAAGTAGTCAAATCAGTATATGCCTGATATAAGATTTCCTTTGAAACTAGTAGAATTCCCCCAAGTGGAATCATACTCCCTATACAGAAAGCATGATAGGAAAGTGTATTATTCTTACCACTAATAATTGGTACCCACATCAACAGTGATGTAATCAATAAAACGAATAAGTAAAAATAATTCCCATATAAATCAATTCGGGCCTCGTCAAATATCGGTGGATGATGGTAAATATATAATGCTAGAAAGAATTAACTAATTGTTACGTATGGCCTTATAAGAAAAGAGTTTATTCTACTAATAAGCTCATACTGTATTAAACGATGAATTATATTCCACTTCATTCCTATTAATAATAGTGGTGGTGCAATCAAACAAAGCAGTACTACTTGTATAATATGGACACTAAATTGTATTCGACCAATTATATTTATTGGACTACCAGTTGCAATAAATAGAACAATCAATCCTATGAAAAAGAACACTGTCTTCCATAACCTGTGATTTTTCTCCTGTGGCAGTAAAAATAAATAGATAATAGCGGCAAACGCTATAAAGAGAAATATCCCTGTATTCCAAAGTGAAGCAAAGGGAAACTCCTCTAACATGATATCAAGCATCTAGAACACCTTCTTAAGCGATTCTTTCCTTCATTATAAAGGATTTAATAACGGGAATTAGTTCTAGATATTACAAATTTATGAATAGGGTTTTGACTTAAAGCTCGTGCTTCACTGCAAATATCGCAAGTTGCGTTCGGTCCCTCAACCCTGTTTTTTGAAGGATTTGCGTTATATGATTTTTTACTGTCCCAATAGAAAGGAATAGTTCATCAGCAATTTCCTTATTTGTTTTCCCTTCACCAACTAGCTTTGTAATCGATAGTTCACGTGGAGAAAAATCAATATTAATCGTTTCTTTCGTACTTTTTTGAAGTAACTTCGGCATAACTTTAGCCGCTACTTCATCATGTAATGCTAATCCACCTTTCATGCAGCTGTGTACTGCTTCAATTAGCTTCACTGAATCCGCTGTCTTTAATAAGAAGCCATTTGCTCCTTCTTTTAATGCTTCAACCGCATATTCATCGTCATTAAATGTTGTGAGAATTAGTATTTTTATTTCCGGCCACTTTCTCTTTATAATCCTAGTCGCTTCTATGCCATTCATAACCGGCATTCGGACATCCATCATAACAAAATCGATAGAATATCTTTCTAATATATCAATTGCTTCCGCACCATTTTCCGCTTCATGGGAAACACGAATATTTTCATCCTGCTCTAAAATTACTTTTAACCCTTGCCTTACTATAGCTTGATCTTCAACTAATAATACATGCCACATACTATTTATTCCCCCTTACCCGCTGGAATAATTCCCGTTACAAGAAACTGGTTATCTTTTTGAAATACGTCTAATCGTCCATTAATTTCTTCTAATCTATTTTTCATATTTGTGAGTCCAAAGCCTAACTTAAAAGCTTTCACTTCATAAACAGCATTAGAAATTTCAAAGGTAACATCGCCAATAGCCGATTTACCTAACTCTACATGAATCTCTCTTGAATGGCCGTGTCTCATTGCATTTGTAAGTGCTTCTTGAATAACTCGATATAAGACAACACTATTTTCATTTGATAATGGAACAGTAAGTACACCTTGCTTCAATGTAAACTGAACAACAATTTGACTTTCTGCTTCAAGTTTTCGAATTAAGTGCACGACAGTTGCTATTCCTTCACTTTCCTCTGCTTGTAATGTCCTTACCGCTTGACGTGTTTCTCCTAAACTATCTTCGGCCATTTTCTTCAGCTCACGATAATCTTCATTTTTTGTTTGAATAGCTAGTACTTCGAGTTTCATAATTAAAGCAGTTAGCCTATGTCCGACCGAATCGTGGATATCCCGTGCGATACGATTCCGTTCCTCTACACGTGCATTTTCTTCAGTAAGTACGTTTATTCGCTTTTGCTTACGGTATTCGCTTAGTAGTTCTTCATAGAGGGTGCGCTGCTCTTTTAAAGTCCCGTCATAATGATTAATAGATAGGATCAAAAAAGAGAGGAAACAAGCAATTATCGACACTGCCAATACATGCTCCAATTGGAGGTAACTTATGAAAATAGCTAACCCAAGATTGAAGAGGATATATAACTTTAGTAAATGATCACGTAACCTTAGTGAAGCTATAATAGAAACAAAAAATAATAGAATTACGTTAAAAAGATTCCCATCTGTGAAAAGTAATCCATGTAAAAAAATAATCTTGGAAAGTATAAAATACAAATAAAATGGTACCTTTTTTAAAGATAGGAAAAAGAAAATTCCCATCGAACCTGCTAACCATAATATACTGACCCCGACATTCTCACTATATTGAATAATTATTAGGCTCCAAAGTGCGACAAATATAATAAATCTAAACCAAAAATACCTCATAACACCCTACTTTCCTAGCGGTCTATTTTTTATGTATTCCAATATTATCTTATCATAGGACTCAATTAAATAATTGTAAATTATTTCCTAAGCAATAAAGGAAATTAGATGATAGTTATCGAAATAGACTATACAGGAGGAGATTAATTTGAATTATTCTTTTTTTATAACCGGTTTTCCTGGCTTTTTAGCATCAAGCTTAATAAAACAACTGATGAACGATCACTACTTAAATATTGAACATATCTATTTATTAGTACTACCGAATCAGGAAAAATTAGCCATAGAGACACTTCAAAGCATTGTAACGACTAGTGAGTTAACTAAGGAGCAATTTACTATTATTTTAGGTGATATTACGAAAGCAGATATTGGGATATCTTCTGAATATAAAGACGTACTAAAGGATAGGATAACCCATGTTTTCCATCTAGCTGCAATATATGACTTAGCTGTTCCAAAAAATATTGCCTATGAAGTAAATGTGAACGGAACAAATAATATCAACAAATGGTTGACTAGCCTAAAGCAGTTAAAACGTTATATCTATTATAGTACCGCTTATGTATCTGGGAAACGAGAAGGAAAAATATATGAAAATGAGTTACAAAAAGGGCAAGAATTTCGGAACCATTATGAGCATACGAAATATTTAGCTGAGGTTCTCGTGCAAGAGATGAAGGACAAAATTCCCACTACAATTATTAGACCAGGCGTAGTGAAGGGTCATTCAAAAACAGGGGAGACGATTAAGTTCGATGGACTATATTTTATGTTAAATGTATTAGATAGATTCAAATTCTCACCTATCCTTCCATACTTTGGAAAAGGCACTGCAGAGGGCAACTTTGTACCCTCAGACTATGTTCTAAAGGCTACAAGTTATCTTGCCATTAATCCAGTAGGTGAAGGGAAAACCTATCACCTTACGGACCCTAACCCTTATAAAATGTGGGAGCTTCAGAAAATGCTAACTCAACACTATTTAGGAAGATCCCCTAATATTCGTGTACCACTTGCATTAACGAAAGGATTTTTAAGTGTAAAGCCGATTCGGAAATGGTTAAAAGCAGAAAAAGAGGCGATGGATTACTTTATTATTCATTCTTCCTATGATTGTAGCCAAGCAATACAAGATTTAGATCCGGTTGGAATTCGTTGCCCTGATCTAAAAGATACGCTTGAGGCAATGATTCGTTTCTACCGAAAATATAAAGATGATCACACTAAACACATTAAGATTCGTTAATAAAAAGGCGTAGTTCAATATAAAAACTACGCTTTTAAAATATCTTGAAAAGCATCTTCTACCGTTTCAAAAGTAAAATCAAAGCCTTCCTGTTTCAATCTATCAGGAACAACCCAACGGCTTTTTAATACTAATTCTGTTTCGGTACGGATTATAAAAGCTCCGATTTCAAGAAGCCATTTTGGTGAGGGAATTCCTATTTTTTTGTCCAATACATTTCTTAACGAGGCCATAAACTCCTTATTACTTACAGGATTTGGTGCAGAGCAATTAAATGCCCCCTCTAAATACTTTCTTTCATTTAAAAATAGAACGATTTGGAATAAATCCTCAATATGTATCCAACTTACCTTTTGCTTACCATTTCCTTGTTTCCCACCTAAACCAAATCTTACAAGGTTACGAATAGGTTCTAATGCACCACCATCTCCTAGTACAATCGCGATACGTAATGCAATTTGTCTTGTATTTAGTAGTTCAAAACGAAAAAATTCATCCTCCCATTTTGCAGCTACATCCACTGAAAAACCTGAACCAATTTCACCATTTTCTTCTGACATTGGTCTGTCATCTGCATCACGATAAATTGTAAGCGTACTGGAATTCATCCAAACCTCAGGAGGCGTAACACATGCCTCTATACATTCGCCAAGAATTTTAGTTGTCGAAATTCTAGACTCAATAATAGCACGTTTATTTTTTTCATTGTATCGACAGTTGATCGATTTCCCAGCAAGATTGATGACCATTTCAGATCCTTCTAGCGCATCTATTACACCTTGTCTATCTTCCCAAGAAATGTGATTTTGCTGCCTTGAAATAATATGCACCTCATAGCCATATTCAAGGAAACGTTTCTTGAAGTATGTACCTATAAAACCAGTTCCACCTGCTAAAACAACCTTTTTCATCGTTACCACTCCATTTTATAACTGCTACCGTAGATTTCTAGTTCTATGGTCCCTCTATCGACAAATATCTAGGAAACTGGCACTTTGTAGGTATTTAGCCACTACAAACTAAATTCTGTGAATATTTTACCATTTCACAATTATCTCGATACGAGACCCCCTCATTTGTAGTATAATTAAGGGGACAATACGCTAGGCTTGAGACGAACATGATATTGGAGTTACTATCGGCGGCTTCAAAAAAATCCCCAAGAAAGGGGCTGAAGCTCGTGATTCCAATTGAAAAAACCCTTGAACTAATGTTGATGTTCTCAACACTTGTATTGTTAGTTGTGAACAGTCGTGAAAAAAAGTAATCAACCTGTCTCTTCATAAGAAACCAGGATAATTACCTTTTTCACCAAGAAAGGAAGTCGCCGCAGCCTACGCAATTGTCCGAGTCGTAAGTTGCCGCTTACGACTCGCTCCCATTCTCCAGCTACGACACTCCCAAAGACAATTATACCGAATTGGATGTGCTACCTTCAACACTTTTTTGAAAATTACATATTTTTCTAAAGGTAATTCAATATTTCCTTCCATTCCACTATTTTTTCCTGCAAAGTTTTATTGTAACGACCAGGAACAGGACTTGAGGAGGAAAGTTTTATAACCGGGATATGGGATAAGGATTCCGGAGAATAATATTTTTTTAACGTGTTAAACGATTTTGTTCCATTACATGCAATAAGCTTTATGTTTAAATATTTTTGAATAAGACCAGGAAGGTCATTTGGTTCTTCATCTCGAATCTTTGCATCTAAACTTCCCTCTCGATAGCAAGAACCGATGGTATCCCACAAAGCTATATTTTTCCTCTGCAGAAAAATGATCTTTTCTCCATAGTTATCTAATGGAATTTCATTAAATAAACTGAAGATTATTTTCCAAAAATGGTTACGAGGATTTCCATAGTATTCTTGGCTTTCTAAAGATAATACACTTGGCATTGAGCCTAAGATTAATACTTTAGAATCCTTTGTTATGACTGGTGGTAAACCGACTATTCTATGTATCAACTGATTAAACTTCTCCCTTACTAAATAAATACGCACTCTCACGCTGTTCATTATTTTTCCATAAAAGTAATTGATCAAGTACTGCTAGGGTAAATTCCGGGAATGCTGTCCCTTTTGCCGTAATAATGTTATCCTGGACTTCTATTCTTTCTCCAGAATATTCTGCGCCAACGAATACTTCTTTAAACATTTCATAAGTATTCGCTGTACAGGTGAATTTATTCTCTTTTAATAGACCTGCTTTGCCAAGAATAGTTGCAGATGCACATATGGATGCTATTGGTTTATGTAGTGTATTTGCTTGTTGAAGAAAATTATGAATCCGAATATCATCTACGACTTCTGAAACACCATCTCCACCAGAAATTAATATTAGGTCAAAATCAGTAGGATCCGCTTCAGAAATTGATAAATCAGGAGTTGTTCTTATTCCTCCAAGACTCTCCACTACTTTTCCATCAATGGTTGCCGTTATCAGATTAGCCTTACCTAGCTTTCTCAAAAAGAATAATGTATGAGCTATTTCAAAATCAGCATACATCGGATAGGCAAAAAATAATATGTTTGTCATTCTCCATCCTCCATTTTCAAAATCAATGCTTCACCATCAATATCTATAACTGTCCACGTGGATACATTTCTATTTCAAGTCGTTACAGTTTTCCATCAACCGGGAAAAATATATTCAACATTAATGTAAGAAGGTTCATCTTATACTTCCTTTTCATTATTTAAATTATATAGGAAATTTTCTGTACTTTAAACCACCATATAAAAATATTCTAGTTACCACGATAGTTGATTTTTCACCTTATAAAAGTTGGTAAGTTGAGATTTGAGGAAAAACATAAAAAGAAAAAAAAAAGAGATCGATATAATGATCTCTGTTTTCTAATGATTAATAGCCCGAAATTGTTGTAAACGCTGCAAAACTTAAAATAATTAATACTAAAAGAATACCGTAAATTGCTACTCCTATAATGCTCGTTACTCTACCAGCAATCGCTAGCCCTCGACCACCCTCATTTGTCACTACGATTTCTTTCAAACTACTATTGGATAATATAATACCTATAATTCCAAGAATCAAGCCAACATATGGTATAACAATAGATAAAATACCAAGCACTAATGCTGCAACAGCTTTTCCATTTGTTTGTTGTGTTTCCAATGGTAGCCCCCCCTTCATTTCTTTTTGTTATATACTTTATAAAAATATCAAAAATTCCCATTTATGTATAGAAATAATTTATTCGTTAGGAACTTTCACAACAGGCATTCAATCTAGTATACTTCTCTATATAAATAAATATGTAAGAATTTACGGGGGGCTTTTATGGAACCAACTTTAATATTAGCTTCAACCTCACCAAGGAGGAAAGAACTATTAGAACTAGTTCATATCCCTTTCACTATTAGAAAGCAGGATGTTGATGAATCAGTCATTACCATTAATGATCCCGCACAAAGAGCTGAACAACTATCCTTACATAAAGCAGTGCATACTAATTTTATTCATTCTAGTGAAGTTATCTTATCAGCAGACACCGTAGTAGCGTTTGAAGGTAAAATCTATGGAAAACCAAAAGATAAAGAAGAAGCTTATGCCATGCTTTCAACTTTAAGCGGAAACAAACACGAAGTATTTACTGGAGTAACAATTCGCTCTCAGGAAAAAACTATTTCCTTTGTCGAATCAACTTCAGTAGAATTTTGGTCCCTAACTGAAGATGAAATCCATGCTTATATCAAAAGCAACGATGTTTACGATAAAGCAGGAGCATACGGCATTCAAAGTCTTGGCGCATCATTAGTTAAGAAAATTGATGGAGATTTTTATACGGTTGTAGGCTTACCTATTTCTAAAGTTGTACGGGAATTAAAGCAATTTCATATTAACCCAATAAACTTATAAACCTAAAATGACCGTTGGAGAAGGATTGAAAAATGTTAAAAAATGAACAGGACATTATAAATGTTATACAAGATGATAAAGACATGATGAAAATAATAAACGCAGCCCAAACGCTCGATTTACCAGATTGGTGGATATGTGCGGGCTTTGTTCGTTCAAAAATTTGGGATCTTTTGCACGGATTTCAGGAAGCAACACCTATTGATGATGTGGATGTAGTTTATTTCGACCCAACCAATATAGATGAAGCGACAGAAAAGGAGTTTGAACGTAAACTTCACAGAATTTTACCAGGTGTCCCATGGTCAGTCAAAAATGAAGCTAGAATGCACATTGTTAATAATGTTGAACCATTCAAAAATACGGTTGATGCTATATCTAAGTTCCCAGAGACAGTAACTGCACTTGGCATAAAAATAGATAAGGATGGAAAATTGATATTCACTGCTCCCCATGGAGTAGAAGATGTCTTAACATTAACCGTACGTCCAACTCCTAACTATAAAAATTCAGAAGAGGGAATGAAAATCTACTTGGGGAGATTGAGTAAGAAAAAGTGGAAAGAGCATTGGGATAACGTGATTTATTTAAACGAGTAGGAGAAAGAATATGAACATTGAAATAAAACAAATAACAAAAGAAAATATTCGTGAATGTGTTCGCTTAGAAGTTTCAGAGGATCAAAAAGAGTTTGTAGCTCGAAACATAGCAACCATTGCATGGGCATATGTCGATGACACTTTTACCCCTTATGCCCTATACCATCATGATACTGTAGTAGGTGTTGCAGCGATTGAATACATACCGGAAAATGACCTAGAGGATAAGCATTGGATTCCTCGTTTTATGATTGGCGCTGAATTTCAAGGAAAAGGTTATGGGAAAAAGGCAATGGAAGCACTAATCAATATGATTTCTAAACATGACGACTGTGAACGAATTCGTTTATCCGTTGTACCTGAAAATGTTGGAGCTATAGCCTTCAATGAAAAAGTAGGATTTAAGATGACGGAAGAAAAAGTTGAAGATGAATTAGTGATGGAATACTTTATCCGATGACATAAAAGAGAAGCATCTGCTTCTCTTTTATAATTCTTTCTCTAAAACTACTACTTCGTCTATCACATAATGACTTTTACGATATGTTGTGATTGCAGCTTCATTTTTAGATCCAGTTAATATTTTCATAAACTTCACACCACGAGAAATAAGTTCCTCTTCTAAAACAGAAATCATCATGTTAGCCAAACCTAATCTTCGAGCGTTCTTTTCTACATATAACTCGGTTATTTCACCTACTGCACTTGAATAACAAAAGGAGTTAAAGCTTTGTCCACATGCAAAGCCTACAACTTTTTCATCCAAGGTTGCCACAACTACAATTTCATCACTTGTCATTAGATGCTCGATTATTTTTTCAGGGACAATTTCCTCCCCACCATTAAATTCTTGATTAAGACGGGCGAGTTCTATCGCATCCATCTTTGTTGCAAGTCTAGCTTGTATTTCAGGCATGACTTTTCCCCTTTACGATTCCTTGAATTCTCTAAACCAAGTAAATCTTTCTACTTAGTTCCGGCACTCCACCACAACAGTTCCAAACAAATCACCACCGACATAAACTTGAAGTTCCCAAACTCCTTCAGATGGTAAGGACATACTTGAAGGTAAATGAGCGTCAGCACCATTGTTTGATCCACCTAATGTTCCCGCTTCAAAAACTAAAAGCTCCTCTCCACTACTGACATTTTTACCAATTACTTGGAATTCCCCATCAAGCTCATCAGGTTCCCCCCAAAAATGCCACATATATTTTTGTGCTTGATTCGGTATAAAACGAGTTACATCCGTACCATCATAAATAAAACCAATTCTACCTTCTTCCCCAATCATCGTATAATTGTTAGCCTCAAACAGAGAACTTACTTCAACTTCATTTGGATTAACTTCTAAAGCTTTGTTAATAAATTGTTGTAAGCGTGATTGGAATTCCTCTGTTGCAACAGAATATGCCTTGGTATGTCCTGCATTTGGCACAATCCAAAGCTCCTTGTCTCCACCTGCAGCTTCATATAATTCATGGGCCATTTGAGTTGGTACTAATTCATCTGCATCCCCATGAATGATGAATAAAGGCTTTGTATTATTCTTTACCTGATCAATTGCTGATGCTTCACCAAAATAATAACCCGCACGAACTTTCGTAATAACACTTGTTACATCCAGAATCGGAAAAGATGGAAGATGGTATAAATATTTTAATTGATGTCTCAATTCCTCTTTTACCGTAGTATAACCACTGTCAGCAATTATTCCTTTCACTTCGCCTGGCAAGTCTTCTCCACTTGTCATCAGTACAAGGGACGCCCCCATTGAATTACCATGTAAGAAAATATGCTCCGCACCATATTGTTCAATGAGTAAATCAATCCACTTCAAATAATCCAATCGGTCATGCCAACCATACCCAATATAATCCCCTTCACTCTCTCCATGACCTCGAGCATCTGGCATCAACACATCGAAACCTCGGTCATAATAAAACTTCACTAAATCATCCATATCGTCATGTTTACCACGATAACCATGTGCTAAAATAACTGCTTTTCCATTGTCTAAGTCATTTTCAAGAAATCCTGCTTTTAAAAGTAAGTTATCATATGATGTAATTTCCAGTACTTCTTTTTCTTGATCGGCATACCACTTTTCGGCTTCTTCTAAAATGGATAAAGCTGTCTCACTAGCTAAAGCGTTTACACTCGCAGGCTCACTGTGTAATTCTATATCGGTTCCACGCTTAATCCCCTCACTGTAAAAATAATTACCAGCTACTAGTAAGCCAATTACTAGTACGCCTACGATAGCCCCTAAACTTATTCCTATTTTCTTTTTCACTTGCAATCCCCCTGATTTTTTTATATATCTAAGATAAGTAATATGTTAATTGATGAAAAATGGATTAGATAACCAAGTATTAGTATCTAGTAATAATACAAACTTAAATATATATATTATCATAAGAATAATTAAACTACTATTAGGAAAATAATGTTTATGTTTGGAGGGTACAAAGCAATTAGGTGAAAATTATATGACGAAATATTTAGAATAATTTTACCATATAAAAAGGATTTCTCACAATTAGGAGAAATCCCTTTTAATTATATCCACTGAAGAAATTCTAATCTATTCCCAAATGGGTCATGTAAATAGAATCTATTTGCACCAGGAAGATTGTTGTCTACTATATACTCAGTATCCTTCTCGTCTAAATATTTTTTCATTGCTTCAATATTCTTCACTCGTATTGCGGGATGTGCTTTTCTAGCTGGATGAAACGGTTCTTCTATTCCAATATGAATATCAACCTCCCCATTGGAAAACCAAACACCACCGCGACTTCTTAAGTTTTCCGGTTTTTCAACTTCTGTAAAGCCTAAAATACCATGATAAAACGCTCGCGCCTTCTCTTCTCCACCCTTTGGAGCAGCTAATTGTATATGATCAAGCTGTTCATATTGAAAATCCATCCAAATCCCTCCCTTGATGCTTTCATTATATAGAAGGATGTAAAGATTGAAAAATACTAATTTCCAATATAATTTGATAGGTATTGGTTATATAGAAGATTGGAAAGATTAGTGGCTAAAATCGGGTAATTTCGCTGATATGTTAGGGGATTGGTGGATATCTCACTGAATCGGTTGATAGCTTACTCCTAAATGATAAGAAAACAAAAATGACCAGTCTCCCGTAGGAAACTGATCGTTTCATTTTAATATTCAGCAGCCACATATGCCGTATTTGTAATAAAAAGTTTTAAACCACCACTTCACTAAGTGGGTGTTTGCAGAAACCTTCCTGCCTTCCGCTACTCTAGGGCGGCTCGGCATTAGAGCTTCAATGTAAAACTCCCTATTATCTATTTAGAGGTTAAAACTTAGTAAAATACGTACATCGTAGCTTGTATATTTATATTACTATGTCCGCATCAAATTATCAATGTCAATGTCATCCAATTATGGAAAATAGGCTGATAATCCTATTATTTTTAGAAGATTAACTCATATACTTCACGTAGCTGACTAACTCGAACATCATCTTGAACATTCTCCGCATAATTAATTTCTCGCTCAAGTATTTGATCTAAGTACTGCATCTCTCTATCATCTAAATCCTCAACAAACTCCCTTTCATTTTGATACTGATTTTGTTGAAGTTTTAGATAAATACCTCTACTAAGCTCATGATTCTCGTAATTTGATAATGATTCACGTAAGAATTGTAATGTATTATCTATTATAATCACCTACTTAATTAAATCTTCGTATTCTTTTTCTTAGCCCGATCTTCCAAAACTGATTTAGGGCGGTGATTTGCAGTTTCCTCTGTTAGTCCCTGTGGGTTAACACTTGATGTAACACGCTTTTTACTCCAGTTATCACTTTTTTCTGGCATAACGAACACCTCCACTAGATAGTATTTCTAAAAAGAAGCGTATTATCCAAAGGGTTGGGTATTTTAATTAGTGATGATGCAGTAATGGATTGGGTACATTGTACTATCAATTGGGTGCGGCATAATGTTTTATGATTTGGGGTCATTTCTTTCTTCTTGGGGGCGATGTTCTCCACTTTTGGGTTCATCTCTTCCTATTTTGGGGCGATGTTCTTTCCACGAGGGCTCATCCCTTTCTTCTTGGGGCAATGTTCTCTCCATTTGGGTTCATCTCTTCCTACTTTGGGGCGATGCTCTCCACTTTTTGGTTCATCTCTTCCTACTTTGGGACGATGTTCTCCACTTTTGGGTTCATCTCTTCCTACTTTGGGGCGATGTTCTCCACCTTTGGGCTCATCTCTTCCTACATTGGGACGATGCTCTTTCTATTCGGGCTCATCTCTTTCTTCTTGGGGGCGATGTTCTTTCCATTTGGGGTCATCTCTTTCTTCTTGGGGGCGATGCTCTCCCCATTTGGGGTCATCTCTTTCTTCTTTTGGGCGATGTTCTCCCCAGTCGGGTTCATCTCTTCCTTCTTTGGGGCGATGTTCTCCCCAGTCGGGTTCATCTCTTCCTACTTTGGGGCGATGTTCTCCCCAGTCGGGTTCATCTCTTCCTTCTTTGGGGCGATGTTCTCCCCATTTGGGTTCATCTCTTCCTTCTTTGGGACGATGTTCTCCCCATTCGGGTTCATCTCTTTCTATTTTGGGGCGATGTTCTTTCCACGAGGGCTCATCTCTTCCTTCTTTGGGGCGATGTTCTCCACCTTTGGGCTCATCTCTTCCTACATTGGGGGCGATGCTATCCCCATTTAGGTTCATCTCTTCCTACATTGGGGCGATGCTCTCTTTCAAATTGGCTATATCTTGCCTTCCTCTATCTCAATACCTTACAAAAAAGCATAGCCACCAATATGACCATGCTTTAAACCAACTCTATTCCTCTTCTCCCAATCCCTTATATTCATCTCGCAATTCTCGCTTCAATACTTTCCCGCTCGGATTTTTAGGTAATCCTTCCGTAAATGCAACATACTTTGGTACTTTAAATTTTGATAACGTACCACGACAGTATTCCATAATGGATTCTTCTGTTAGATTTACTCCTTCTTTTGGTACGATAATCGCAGTTACTGCCTCAATCCAATATTTATCTGGTATACCTATTACCGCAACTTCTGAAACTCCTTCAAGTTGATAAATCGTTTCTTCCACTTCACGGCTCGAAACGTTTACTCCGCCTGTATTAATCATATCTTTTTTCCGATCAATAATCGTTATATACCCTTCTTCATCCATTACACCTAAGTCACCACTATGGAACCAACCTCCTCGAAATGCTTCAGCTGTTTTTTCCGGATCATAAAGATATCCCTTCATTGCATGTGGTGTTCGGTGGACGATTTCACCAATCTCTCCACGAGGTACTTCTTGGTCATTTTCATCTACAATACGTGTTTGTATATTTAACGAAGGTTTACCTGCCGAACCTAGCTTACGCAATTGATCCTCTGGTTGTAGAGCTGTAGCTAATGGAGCTACCTCTGTTTGACCATAAAAATTCCAAAAACGAGCATTAGGTAGCCGCTCAGACAGTTCCTTTAAAACTTCCATCGGCATAATTGCTGCCCCATAATAACATTTTTCCAACGTAGACAAATCTTTCGTATCAAATTCTGGATGTCTTAAAAGGGCAATCCATACAGTTGGAGGACAAAACAGCTGCGTTGCACCTTCCTTTTCAATAGTACTTATAATGACTTCTGGGCTTGCACTATCTAATATAATACCGCTAGAACCGATATATATGCTCGTTCCTAAAAACACATGCAGTTGTGCACTATGATACATTGGCAAAGCATGTACCAACACATCTTCCTCTGCCATATGACCATCCACAATACAGCTCACATACTCACTTATAATACTTTTATGTGTTAACATGACTCCTTTAGGTCTTGATTCTGTTCCACTCGTGTATAACACATGTGCTAAGTCATCATCGGACAGATTAGCATCTACAAAATCGATTGGCTGTCCCTCACGAATGTCACGTAACAGCTTCCACTCTTCTAACCGACCATCCAACAAATCCCCTTCTTCAATATCCATAATAAATCGAAATGAAATGTCCATTCCAAGTGAAGCATGTTCAAGAACTGGCGCATATTCTAAAGAGGCAATTAGTCCACAAGCACCCGCATGGTTCAAAATAAACGCAACATCATCTTTTGTGAGCATATAGTTGATTGGTATCATTACCGCACCAATTCTGGCTAGGGCAAAATTTACCACGACAAAATCTAAGCTGTTCTTAGACATGACCGTAATCATATCTCCCTTTGTCATACCTAATTCACGAAATGCATGAGCTGTTTGGTTTACCAAATTATCAAGTTCCTCATAATTTAATCGTTTATCACGGTATGCAAGAGCAAATTTTTCCGGCATTCTTTCTCTCGTTCTCGCTAACAAATCACCTAATGTATTTCTTCTTGCCCGCTCTAACAATTGATCTAGTCCATCAAGTACATTTGAATCAGTGTTCATTTTAACAACCCCTCCAAATATTTTGAAGACTGATATGTATATAAAATTCTATTAATTATTTTAATTCAGATAAATTATAGAAGCAACATACTTTACAAAACTTCATGATATTCGCCTAATTTCGACCTAACAAGCTTCTTTCGTCACTACAGTAGAATATAGTTAAAATGACTACTCACTAGGGGGAAATATAATGGAAAAATCAATGAACAGACAGCCTCAGCATTTAGCATGGCATGAAACTCTGGAAATACATGAATTAGTTGCTTTTCAAGCAATTGGATTAATGAAATTAAAAAAAGCGATTGGTGATATCAAAGATCAACGACTCAGAACGATTTATCAAAACACGATTTCAGCTTTGGAAAATAATCTTCAAGACCTTCTGCAATTTTACGCGATTGCACCAAGAGCAGATGCTACAAACATCATGGAACTAGACTCTGGATTCTATGCTGGGGATTTACTGGCCCTTGCGAAGACCTCAGTTCGTAACTATGCGATTGCGGTTACGGAAACTGCTACACCTGTCGTTCGTGAAACTCTAACAAATCACTTACAAAAAGCAATCAAGACACATGCCGATATATTCCAATACATGTACGATAATGGACTTTATCCAGCATATGATTTACAGCAGCTACTTGAAAATGATATGGCACTTGCCAATAAAGCAATGGAAATGGATTTTTAACAAAAAAGACACGGAATAATACCCGTGTCTTATCTATCATATACTACTCTTGTATTAGCAAACATATCATGTAATCCTTGCTTCTGATTAGTAAAGCCAACCATAATATACAATATCATCAAGAAATTAAATACTCGATAAATAAAGCGGCCAATTACTTCTCTAAAAAATAAATCACTCCACCTAAGTGGTTCTTCATCTTCTCGAATCACTCTAATCCCTAAAACCATCTTCCCTATCGTCTGTCCAAAAAACTTTGTCATCAATAAGAAATATGCGAAATATACTATCGAACTTACAATCCCTGTAACTGTCCATATTCCAACGCTTATCGCGATTCCATCATTTACAAATTTAAATGGTGAGAGTAATATTCCATTTAAGCTAGTAATAACCACAATATCGATCACATATGCCCAGAATCTCATCCAAAAACCGGCATAGCGTTGCTCAGAAACAGGGGTAGCGTTCGCATATCCTACCATTGTCTCATTCATAATTGGCCCTCCTTAATTGGAATATAAATACATCGCTCTTGGCGTATTGGAATCTTGAACGATTTGTAATAAGTTAACTAACTCTTCATCTTTTCCAACTAAACTTTGAACAGACATTCCTAAAAATTGTTCAAGCCCAACTGAATTATTATATGTTACAACTTGTGCATTGGAAAGGTCGAAATCTTCCTTCATCATAGCAATGGTATCCTCTAATGTTCCAAGCTCATCCACTAGACCATTTTCTTGTGCCTGTCTACCTGTATATACGCGACCATCCCCTAGCTCACGCACCTGGTTTTCAGACATGCCTCTTCCATCGACAATAACTTGAACAAAATCCGCATACATATCATCAATCATCGCTTGAAGTAGCTCTCGTTCTTCATCTGTCATTTCACGGAAAGTGGACATAATGTCTTTGTACTCTCCACTTTTAATTGTATTAAATTCAATCCCTAGCTTATCCGTTAAACCTGAAAGATCATAACCTTGCATGATAACACCAATAGAACCTGTTAAAGTTGCAGGGTGTGCCACAATTTTATCTGCAGGAGCTGAAATATAATATCCACCTGATGCTGCAGTATTCCCCATTGACACATAGATAGGCTTTTCATTTTCCTCTTGTATTTGAACAATCTTATCGTGAATTTCTGCACTTTCTACTACACCTCCACCAGGTGTATTTACTCGTAAAATAATCCCATCTACATTCGGGTCACTACCTGCTTCCTCGATCATTTCTAAAAACTTTTTATGATTATATGAAGTTGTATTTAATAGCGTACTCGGAGTTGTATCTTGAATAACACCATCAAGGTTTAGTACGACAATTTTTCCGTTTGTTCCATCTTCTATTACTTCTTCCTGAAACTTGCTTTCCGGGAAAGCAAACAACTGCTCAAAATTCGTACTTGCAATACTCGTTACAAGCTGAAATCCTGTTGAAAGGATAAATAATACAACAGCCACAAGTAGTGCAAACCAACGTTTCTTGTTCATGAAAAACCCTCCTGTTTTACCATAATTATGTATAGTAAAAGGATACACTATTTGAATTGGGATATCTAATTTTTGCACAATAAACAATGTAAAAATAATATAAAGCAAAAAGGAAGATAGGTCACGAGAACCATATCTTCCTTTCTAATCCCACTAAAAATATAATGTTGTTGGCTTCTTTTTCTGTGTCCGTTTCACTTTCGGCGGATAATAACCTCTCTCGAAAATTCTGCCCTTTGTTATATGACACTGATTCAAAAAGGTCTCAATCGAATCTGCTTGAAAATCTTCAATCGCTCTTTGCAACACCTTTGCAGCAACACGCGCATCCTCTAAAGCATTATGATGATTTAAAGGAAATCCGTGATAAGAAGCCAACGTATTTAATCGATGATTTTCCATATGTGGCCAAACACGCTTGGCAATATTAGCTGTACATAGATAGTCCAATTCAGGATATGTAATTTTATCTCTATCTAACGATTGACGGATAACACTCATATCGAAACTCGCATTATGTGCAACGACTAGATTTCCTGATAAATAGGTTTTAAGCTCTGGCCATATTTCAGAAAAGGTCATTGCATCTAAGACATCGTCCTCTACAATACCATGAACCCTTATATTAAATGGGTTGAAGTATGTTTCAGGATTGATCAAACTATAATACTCATCCACTATTTCCTTCTCGTTCGCAACCACAATTCCAACTGCACAAGGACTATGACGTTTTTCATTTGCTGTCTCAAAATCTATCGAAACAAAATTCATTATATGACATTCCTTTATTTATATCGTTATAACCATCATAACATGACAAGCATATTCCTGTAAGAAAAAATGCTGTAGAAATTGACCTACAGCATCACTCATAACTTATAGGAGTCCTACCATTTTCAAACCATAATAGATTCCATCTTCATCAACTGGTTTTGTGACATATTTAGCTACTTCCTTCACTTCATCTACACCATTTCCCATAGCAACACTATTCGTAACCTTCGTAAGCATTTCAACATCATTTAATCCATCACCAAAAGCATAAATATTCTCTTTAGGGAGTTGTAACTTTTCCATAATTTTTTCAATTCCGTTCGCTTTCGAGCCACCCTTTGGCAGTATATCTGTACTAAGCGGATGCCAACGAACGAAATCAAACTCCGGAAACGCTTCTATATACTCCTCTTCTTCCTCCTCCACACAGAATAAAAGAGACTGAAATACAGCATTGTTTTTATAATAATGAGGATTATAAGTCGGTAGCCCAATTTTTAACGTACTAATACTCTCCATAATATGTGGATGCTCTGGGACATTCGCATTCATTCCTTTTGGATCCATATAGAGGACTGGATGTCCATTTACAGTTGCCTGGTCTGTCAGTTTTTTCAATGAGGGCTTTTGCAATGCGTTCATATATACTTCTTTTCCTTCTAATACGACATACTGCCCGTTATAACTAATATAAGTATTAATTCCTAACTCTTCACGCACTTTCTTAAACATAAATGGTCCTCGTCCTGTGGCAATAGCAACAATATGACCTTTTCTCTGTAGCTCTTGAACTGCTTTTCTAGTAGAAGAAGGTATCTTCTTATCGTGATCAAATAAAGTCCCATCAATATCAAAAAAAATAATACTTTGGTCGGTCATGGTTGAATGTCTCCTTTAATTACGATTTAGTCTATTTTCATTCTAACCATTGAAAGGCTTTACAAGTCAAACAGTTAATCGAACAAAATTCACCAAGACCATTATCTTTCGTTACCTCTTTTAAAGTTTCCTGTCACTTTAGCCATAACTAATTGCTCTTCTTTTATATTATTCACAGCATTTATTTTACTTAGAAACTTTGTTGCCTCTTTTCCTTTCAATATCTTCACCTGTTTTCCAAAATAGGTGATAAAGACCGTATTATCCTTTGAAATTCGATAACTAAATGGCTCTTCTTCTAGACGATCTCTCTTATCAATCTTTGACATTGTGACCTCCTATAAAATATCACACAGTATTTCTACTGTGTGATTGTTATTTAGATAAATTCTATTAAACTTAATCCCATTTTTTCATCTGATCAATCACATTCTTTTTAAACTTAGATAGGAATGTCTCATTTCCTTCAGAAGACTTTTGCTTTTGCCATTCATTGTAACTAGCTATCGTAATTAGAATAGACCCAGCTATTAATAAATAACCCCACCATGGTAAATTGCCCCAATACGGTCTAGTTTGCATCAATACATTGAAAAGAAGTACCCCTGCTCCTACAAAGAAAAATGACTTCATTTGATAGATCATTCCTGCTACAAGTGATGCCAATGATAGCACCCCAACAATTAAAGCATCATAAATCGTGTTACTAGCTAGACCATCTTGAACTAATAGAAGGGCTACTATGACTAATACTGCCCATTGAATATAATTTGTAACTTCTTTCTTTTCCTTCATTACGTATTTCCGAAGAACTATAACGACTACTATCCAAGGTAATACATAAATCTCTCTCTCAATTAAACTCGGTAACTCTAAATGACCTAGCAAAGCATAATAAGGTTGGAATGCAATAACAAATGCTATAAATATTATCCATGTAGAAGAAATTTCCCACACACGTTTCCTATTTAGGAATAACCCAATGATAACTAATATCCCCGGAAGAACTTTGAAAGCTAAGTTATCGGTATTGATACTATATTGGTATAAGTTTAGGAACGTTATAAATGCTAAGATCGTATACCAATCTAGCTTAAGATATTTTCCTTCTAGCTGATAA
This sequence comes from Ornithinibacillus jepli, assembly GCF_047228935.1. Classification (NCBI taxonomy): domain Bacteria; kingdom Bacillati; phylum Bacillota; class Bacilli; order Caryophanales; family Bacillaceae; genus Ornithinibacillus; species Ornithinibacillus jepli. The sequence continues at coordinate 263,616 of NZ_JBFEGG010000001.1, read as the reverse complement.
ACAGTTTGATAGATAATACTTCCTGATATTAGTAGTGCCACTCCAAATGAAGCTAGAATATAAGGTTCATAAACAAGTAAATTATCATTATTACTGAAGTTCATGAAGCCTGCGTACATCAGTAATAGCGGAATAACGGAAAGGATATCCCATTGCATACGGTGTAAAACGAAAAGTACCATCGCCACATACAAAATGGTTGCTATAAACAAGATTGTGTCATATGGATAACTCATCAAGAAACCTAAAATACCAATACTAGAATATGGCACAAAATAATAGAAAATACGTTTTTTCCAAACTTCTTTCCCAATCAGCCAGAACACCAACAACAACACACTAATGATAAAGTAAGTATAGACGTATTCGATATTCCATTCGAATTTAGCAAATGCTAATGGTAAAGAAATCCAAAAAGTCGTAATGCCCGAATAGAAAAATGTTTTAATTTGCCATTCCTTATTTACTGATCTAACAGTAATTCCATAAATAATCGTTGTTAGTAAAAAAGACCACCAAGCATCCGTCTCATTAAACAGAACCGAAACGATTAATGCGAATGGCAAGTAGATTTGCCCAACCCAGTAAAAAGCACTCTGGTAAAGGCGCCCTCTCTTCCCAATAAGTATTCCGACACCAAGTAATAATACTGCTCCTAATACAAATTGAACCCATTCAAACACATCTGGAACAGTAGCTACATTATCATGAACTACATTTAGAATGTTTAAATAGAATAATAAAGAGAAGCTAGATAGGAAGAATGGGATTGCTACCCAACCGCTTCTTCTGTATAAGAGATATGACATCCCGATACCACCTAGTGTAATGAAAGCTCTTATTGGGGACTCTAAACTGAAACTATCAAGAATAACTACTCCATAAAGTAATTGAGCAAAGTAGAAACTACTATTCGAGAATACCGGCCGATTTATCGCCTTCCAAACGTAGCTAACAACTAAAACTGTTATACTACCAAACACTAAGCCTATTGCTAGGAAAACATCCTCAAACAACATTGAATCTTGTTGGGCTATATAGATGTAAAAGACAGTAACAGCAAAACTTAGAGCTATTCCATGTATCCACGGGGCAACCTGAGCAAAATTACCCCTTCTCTCATATTTGTACATGATAAGTGCTAATAGGGATGTTAATAATAACATAATACTCAATTCAAGGTTCATAAACGATACTAGGCAACCTAATATGCATACCATCATTACTAGACTACTTACATCCCGCGTACTACTCTTTAAAGGCTTCCAAAGTGATGCGTTTACGAAACAACCACCTAAAATATACAGAAGATAAGCCAATATAAATCCAGGTAAAATAATGGATTCATAACTAAGCCACTCCTGCCCTAATAATGTTAATTGATACAATGCACTTACTAGGAATATTGGGCTTAAATAGTTGAAAAGCTTATTCTTAACAAGTGATGCGAGAAAAGCAAAATTAAGGGAAATTATGACATAAGCAATTAATAAAACAATCGATCCTTCCCCCATTCTTAAAATAAGCCCTTCAAAACTAATATACAAAAAAGCTAAAGAAGAAACGATTGCACTAGTTATTTGAAAAACTTTTTGTAACGCACCCGCTTCATTAAGAAACTTCGGTAAAGCTAAGAAAAGTACCCCAAGTAATGCAAAAGCTACCTCACTAACACTTTGCAAAATTGAATTTTCTACTAGCTGATACACACCGTATATTAACATAGCAGTAAAAACAAAATGATAGGACTGTTTCTTGGAAACAAAAATCATAGAAAAGTAAATTACTGCTGTTAAAAGTAGGTTAAAGCTATACATCAATTCATGATCATAGAATAGTAGCATCAGTAAGGTTGATAAAATAAGATTTGCTTGAATAAAGGGAACGAATTCCTTTATAAATAGCTGTAATTTTGAATTCCCTTGCAACATACGATACCCAACAATTAAAAGTCCATTGTAAAGCATGATTGCTAGATAGAAGCCATCAACCGGTAGATATACTGAAGCAATTAAAAGTCCAACAAACATACTGCATGCAACGTAAGAGAACCAAACAAAAAGTCTAGATGACAGTTTCCTAGCAAATACTGCATAGATAGGTAAAACTAATAATGTTCCAATAGCACCATATAGAAATTTACCCTCTCCCGAAAAGGAAAAATAACTACCAAATAGTTCATAGTATCCTGCTGAAACAACGATAATAGGTAAAAATAAACTCCCCAATACCAAGAATGCAAAAGCAGTCTTCTTAATTTGAAGCACACTATTCGTCAACCATGCTAAACCGTAAAACAGGATTGCTACTGTTGAAATTAACCCTGTCTTTGCCCAAGAACCGAGGGTATCCCACGTACTGGTCGCAAGAACTAATCCCCCTAAAAGTAATAATATTACCCCGAGATTTAGTCCCCAAGTAATATTTCTATCTCTAATTTGCTGATCTGTAAACGTCTTCTTAGGGTTTGGAATTGGCTTTGCCTGATTATTATTTTCCTTAGGTTGTGGTGATTGAACCTTAGGTGTAACGGTTACCTTTGGTTCAATTGTTGGCTGTTCAACTTCTGCCATTTCTTGCTTAATCTGATTTACTGTTGGTTTATTTATATAATACTTTGTATGTGCATTTACAATTTTTGCAGCGACACTCATATTAATATATCTTGCCTTTACTAACTGATGAAGTTCTTCCCGAACAATCTCTCTTTTTTCATCTGGGCTAAGCTGTGTCATGTAACTCCCACCTTTAGTCATTCGATATAATCATCATACCAATAAGTACGATCTGATTCATTATAATTTTTAAATTTATAGAAAATTTCATCTTGACATATACGAAAGACCGGTGTAAAGTGAATTTTAACAATTAAATTACCAATTCTTATCCAGAGAGGTGGAGGGACTGGCCCTTTGAAGCCTCGGCAGCGGACTCATCGTGAGTACTGTGCCAATTCCAGTAGCTATAAGCTAGAAGATAAGAAGAGATCCTAACCTAAATTTGTTTAGCCTCTTCTTATTTATGAGAAGAGGTTTTTTAATTGTTAAATAAACTTTTTTTGAGGTGAGGAATATGACAAACGAAATTTTGAAAAGCTCAAACGAAGTATTAAAGGCTATTGAATTATTAAAAGAAAAAGAATGGGTGGATCTAACACATACTTTTGGGCCTGACTCGCCACACTTCTCTTCATTTGAATCAGCTGATTTTAAAACATTATTCACACATGATGACGGATTTTTTGCACAAAGTTTCACCTTCCCGGGACAGTATGGTACCCATTTAGATGCACCAATTCACTTTGTTCGAAACAAACGTTACTTAGAAGATTTGGACTTAAAAGAATTAGTTTTACCCCTAGTAGTTATTGATAAGTCAAAGGAAGCTTCGGAAAATAATGATTTTACAATTACTCCCGAGGATATTTTAGCTTTTGAAGAAGAATATGGCCGAATTGAAGCTGGTAGTTTTGTTGCACTAAGAACAGATTGGAGTAAGCGCTGGCCAGACCATGAGTTATTTAACAATAAGGACTCAGAAGGAAATGCTCATGCACCAGGTTGGGGACTAGACGCCCTAAAGTTCCTTTTTGAAGAACGTAAAATTAAAGCAGTTGGTCACGAAACGTTTGATACAGATTCCGCAATAGACTATCGAAACAATGGTGCATTACTTGGAGAATATTATGTACTAGAACAAGATACTTACCAGGTTGAACTACTAACCAATTTAGATAAAGTGCCTGCAAAAGGTGCAGTGATCTTTAATATGGTTCCAAAAGCAGAAAAAGCGTCTGGATTTCCAGTACGATCATTTGCATTATTGCCTTAAACTATTCACATTCCGATGATTACAGACTTGAAAGACTAGTATCGGAAAGCTGATTTAGTCTACTTAAAAAATTTCTAAAGAAAGAAGGAACTAAAATGAGTAAAAATTCGTTTCAAGCACCATTTCGTGCAGATCATGTAGGTAGCTTATTAAGACCAGAAAATCTATTAAAAGCACGTGAGGATTATAAGAAAGGCAACATTACAAAAGAGGAACTAAGAGATGTTGAAAATAAAGAATTACAACGAATCGTTGATAAACAAATTGAAGTAGGTCTTGAGCTTGTAACAGATGGTGAGTTCCGACGCTCTTTTTGGCATATTGATTTCCTTGAAAATCTAGATGGTTTAGAAGGTTATGTACCGGAAAGAGGGATTCCCTTCCAAGGTATTGAGACTGAGCCTTATGACGTCCGAAATATCGGGAAAATATCCTTTAATTCTGACCATCCATTCCTAGAAGACTTTAAATTGTTTAATGAAATCGTAGCAGGTCGTGCTGTTGCAAAACAAACCATTCCTAGCCCGAACCAACTATTTCATCGTGGAATCCGAAATACAGCAATTTATCCTACGGTTGAAGAATATGCAGAAGACGTTATTCAAACTTATCGCGATGCTTTAAAGGCTTTCTACGAGGCTGGTGTTAGATACCTGCAATTAGACGACGTATACATAGCTGGACTGAATGCTGATAATTTAATAGCTTATGAGCCAGCGCTTTCCCGACAGGAATTAATTGATTTATCACTTTATGTAGTAAATAGTGTATTAGAAGGTAAGCCTGATGACTTATATGTCACGACACATCTATGTCGCGGAAACTATGAATCTAGATGGGCGTTTGAAGGCAGCTATGCACAAATAGCACCAACGTTATTTGCAAAAGAAAAAGTAAATGGGTTTTTCTTAGAGTATGATGATGATCGCTCTGGTGATTTCAAACCATTAGATTATATTCCTGATGGAGGAGCACGTGTCGTTTTAGGACTTGTAACTTCTAAATTTGGAGAGTTAGAGGATAAAGAAGAAATAAAGCGCCGTATTGAAGAGGCAAGTAACTATGTGCCACTCGAACAGCTTGCACTAAGCCCACAATGTGGATTTTCATCCACTCATCATGGCAATAAACTTAGCGAGGATCAACAGTGGGCGAAATTAAAATTTATCGTGGATATTACGAAGGAAGTTTGGGGATAAACGGATAAGGGATCAACCCTTATCCTTTTCTTTTCATAAATTCTAGTACTTGTTCTCTAGTCGGCATTCCTTTTTGTGCTCCTATTTCCGTAACCGATAATCCTGCAGCAGCATTGGCAAATCTAATTGCCTCTTCCCTCGTTGCTCCAAGCCCTACTTGAACTGCCAGTGCTCCATTAAATGTATCTCCTGCCCCTGTTGTATCTTTCACCGTAACTTCATAAGCGGGTACTAATTTTTCATTCTCTTCTTCAAAATAAACAGTACCTGTGGAACCTTTAGTGATAATGAGCTTTCCCCTAATTTCATCAAAAGATATATGTTTAGCCATTTCCTCTGCTTCCCCTTCATTTGGTGTCAGAAAGGTTGCACTTTCGTATACTTCTTCCGGAAGCGCATGATATGGCGCTGGGTTAATTATAACTGGAACATGGTATTCATTCGCTAATCTTGTTACTAGTTGAATCGTTACTAAAGGGATTTCCAGCTGCAATATAACAACATCACTATTTTGTATGATGGACTCATGCTTTGCTATTAAGTCAGGTGTTACATAGGAATTCGCCCCTGGGGCAACGATAATTCGATTATCCTGTTCTGATAAAATAATCGTCGCCGTCCCAGTAGCTATCTCCTCTTTTACCTCGACACCTGTAGTATCAATTCCTTCTGCCCTTATATTCGCAAGTAACGCATTTCCAAACCTATCGTCTCCTACTGCTCCTATAAGATGTACCAAAGCACCTAATCTTTGTGCAGCAACTGCTTGATTTGCCCCTTTGCCACCTGGATACGTAGCGAATTCTTTCCCTAATACCGTCTCTCCTTTATCAGGCATTCGGTCTGTCGTTACCGTTAAATCCATATTAATGCTCCCGACTACTGTTATATGTATCTTTTTCTGCATCATAATCCCCCTATGTTTATAAGTAATGGTAGAAAAATTTAAAAAACTATAAAATAATTATTAGAACTTTGGTAAAATGTAAGAAAAGATTACCTTATTTACTAATTTCAGGAGGAACCTCCCCATGTTGTGGTTTTGGATTATTTTTATCATCATATTATTAATTGTACTTGAAGAAGGATTATATTACCTTTCCAATTGGCTTGCATTTGATAAAGAACCAAAAGAACAATTACATGATAACGTAGAAGAGAAGTCTGCCGCAAGACAACGTCGACTGTTTAGAAGAAAGCATTAGGATAATCCTGATGTTTTTTTGTATTAAGAAAGGAGTTCAATTATGTTAAAGGATTATCAATTACTACGTATCCCAGGGCCAACACCAATCCCACCAAGTGTACAACTCGCTATGACAAAACCAATAATTGGCCACCGTGACCAAGAAACAAAAGATTTATTAAAGCGAATTAAGCCTAGTTTAAAAAAAATCTTTGGAACAAAAGAAGAAGTTGTTATTCTAGCAGGTTCAGGTACAGCAGGAATGGAAGCAGCAGTTGTAAATACCGTTAGCCCAGGTGATGAAGTACTTGTTGTTGTAACAGGTTCTTTCGGGGATCGTTTTGCAAAGATTTGTGAAGCATATAATCTACATGTGCACAAATTAGAGTACGATTGGGGAAAGGCGTTAAATCCTGAGGAGATTAAAACATACTTAACAAAGCACCCAATGATAAAAGCTGTATTTGCAACACATTGTGAAACCTCAACAAGTGTCTTAAACCCGATTCATAAACTCTCTGCTTCTATTAAGGAAGTTTCCGATGCCTTAATTATTGTTGATGGGGTATCTAGTGTAGGCGGAGTAGAAATGAAAATGGACGAATGGCAAATCGACGTCTGTATAACTGGCTCTCAAAAGGCGCTTATGTTACCACCTGGACTGGCATTCGTCGCTACTAGCCAAAGAGCTTGGACCATCATCGAAAAGAATAATCAATCATCACACTTCTACTTGGATTTAAGAAAATATCAAAATAACATCCAACAAGACTCCACACCCTTTACACCCGCACTTTCCTTACTATTCGGCCTAGAACAATCACTACAATTAATGGAAGAAGAAGGTCTTCATAACATTATTAAACGACATAAAACGATGAAAAACATGACAAGGAATGCTTTCAAAGCACTAGGAATACCATTATTAACAAATGATAAAGACGCCTCTCCTACTGTAACAGCAGTAAAACCCACTGACTTTGATCCAGACAGGTTAAGAAAAATATTAAAAGAAAAATTTGGTCTTGTATTAGCAGGAGGACAAAATCATTTAAAGCGTAAAATCTTTCGGTTCGGTCATATGGGCTACTGTACGCCAGCAGACGTCTTACAGACAATTAGTTGTATCGAATTAGGATTAGCTAACATTGGCAAACTTTATAGTTTAGGCATAGGAGTTAATGCTGCTCAAGTCACATACCTTCAGGAGGAATTTCATGAAATATAATCTATTGATTGCTGACCCATTAAGTGAAGATGGAATTCAACCACTGAAAGATGCTTCCGAAATAAATATTGTCATGAATAAAGACTGGAGTACAGAAAAACTACTTGAAAACATCGGAAATTTCGATGCATTGATCGTAAGAAGTCAAACACAGGTTACAAGAGAGCTACTAGAACGAGCAACAAATTTACGGATTATCGGACGTGCCGGCGTTGGCGTCGATAACATTGATATCGGCGCTGCAACGGAACGTGGTATTATAGTCGTCAATGCGCCAAATGGAAATACGAATTCCGCTGCAGAGCACACGATGGCGATGCTAATGGCACTGTCTCGAAAGATTCCCCAAGCATATCTAGCATTAAAAAATCACCAATGGAACCGCAAAAAATATATCGGGGTGGAGCTTAAAGATAAGACTCTGGGTATCATAGGATTAGGACGTATTGGGGCAGAAGTTGCTTACCGTGCAAGAGGGCAACGCATGAATGTTATTGCCTTTGACCCGTTCCTAACAAAGGAAAAGGCTGAAAAAATGGGCATTGGATATGGCACGTTGGACGATGTTTTACAATCTAGTGATTTTATAACCGTTCACACGCCCTTATTAAAAGAAACAAAGCATTTATTAAATAAGCAAGCCTTTCAGAAAGTAAAACAAGGCGTACAAATCATAAACTGTGCCCGTGGTGGTATAATCGACGAAGATGCTTTATATGAGGCTATTTTGTCTAAAAAAGTAGCGGGGGCTGCACTTGATGTTTTTGAAGAAGAGCCTTTTCTTAACCATAAACTACTGGAACTTCCAGAAGTTATTGCCACACCACATCTTGGAGCAAGCACAGTAGAAGCTCAAGAAAATGTAGCAATTGATGTAAGCGAAGATATATTACGATACTTTCAAGGAGGGACAGTACGAAATCCTGTTAACATGCCATCCCTTGATAGTGAATTACTGCTAAAGGTAGAGCCATATTTTCACGTTTCTGAAAAACTTGGAGAATTTCTCATTTATTTAACGGATGAAGTAGTTGAAGAAATATCGATAACATACAGTGGAGACCTTATTAGACATGAACTTTCACCATTAAGTAGAAGAGTAATGAAAGGGATATTGAAGCGACATCTCGGTACACATGTTAATGAAGTAAATGCCCTCTACTTAGCTGAAAAAAGAGGTATTCACATTCACGAAAACAAAACCAATACGAAAAAGGGTTTTTCTAATCTAATAAAAGTAGAAATGAAAACGAAAACGCACATTCGTAGTGTTGCGGGAACAGTGCTTACTGGACTTGGTCCACGAATTGTCAGAGTTGATCACTACCGGGTAGATTTCACACCTGAGGGTCATATTATAGTCATTCACCATACAGATCAGCCTGGTGTAATCGGAAAAATGGGTAGCTTATTAGCTAAACACGAAGTAAACATCGCTACAATGCAGGTAGACCGATCCAACATTGGTGGTGATGCCATCATGATGCTTACAGTTGATAAGCATGTCAACGATGAGGTATTACAAGAACTCCTATCACTTAACGAGATTCATAGTGTTAGAGCAATAGATTTATAAAGCCTTTGCTCTATTCCAAGGTTTAAGAAAAAGCAATGTACAGAAAAAATCTAGCTTTCTAAAAGACTGCTAGATTTTTTCTTTATTTAACGAGTGAAACAAGCTCCTTTAGCTCCTTAATTTCATAGGTTGGTAGAATCTCGGTCGCTTCCACCCCCTCTCTATTAATCCAAACATTCTTCATACCAATTCGATTAGCACCTAAAATATCCGTATTCAAATTATCTCCAACCATCATTGCATCCTCTATCTGTAACCCAATATTTTCAAGTACATGATTAAAAATGGAAGAATCCGGTTTACCGATTCCAAATTCACCAGAAATAAATATTTTATCAAAATAGGATTGTAGCTTTGGTGTTAATGCTAGCTTCGTTTTTTGCAGAGATGGTGCACCATTGGTAAGCATGAATAATGGATAGTTTCCTATTAATTCGTCTAGCACCTCATACGTATCGTCGAAGACCTGGTTGAATTTTTTGCGATTAGCTGAAAAAGAATTAGCCAAAGTTAACGCGAAGTTCTCATCTTCTATTCCCATCGATAGTAATCCTTTTTTCCAAACCGCTAGTTGATACAACGGTACAATATGATGTAATCTTTGAAACTCTTCTCCACTATCATCAAAAGTCCCCCATAGACCTTCGAAGGCATTAATGCCTATTTTTTTGATGAAGTCGTAAGTTGGGTAAGTAGCATATAGTTCCCTAGCATACTCGCGAACTATTTTCTCCAATAATTCTGGATCAATGTCACACTTCTCATTTGCTAATTGACAAGTAGCTTTAAAGGCTTCATTTATACTTCTTTTATCATTCAATAATGTATCATCTAAATCGAATATAATCGCTTTAACCATAGGACTAACCTCACTTTTCCGAGTAGAAACACATACCCTTTTGGTTAATGCTCCTCTCTCTACTCCCTACTAGTAAAAACAAACGCCAAGGCAATTGGTCACCTCGGCGTTACTTCCTAATAAATTTCATAATTCTGCCCAGTCTGAGCTCCCTCTACACTCTTACGATAAGCTAGAGCAACTCGACTTGCTGGTACGGGGTTAAAACCAACAAAAAATTTCTCCAGTCTCTTGAATGATTCTTCTACAATTGTTGGACTAACACTGTTAATTCGTATCCCTCTCGGCATTTCAATGGAGGCAGCTTTTACAAAAGCTTTTACCCCACCATTTGCCATTGCAGCTGATGCACCCATTCGAATCGGGTCATCCATCATAACACCTGTCGTTAAGGTAAAACTTCCACCATCATTTACATAATCCAAACCTAGTAAAACTAAGTTAATTTGCCCTTTTAATTTACTCTGTATCCCTCGTTCGTTTAACTCAGGAGTTAGCTCTGATACAGAAGCAAAATTAGCGCCACCTGCAGCATTTACAACCGCATCAACTTTTCCAATTTTTTCATACATTGCTTTAATACTATCGACAGAGGTATTATCCACCGAAACATCTAATCCATTTCGTCCAGCACGGATTATGTCATGATGTTCTAATGCTTTACAAATCTCACTGCCAATTGTTCCACTGGCACCAACTACTAATATCCTCATCTGCATATCCCCTTTTTGGACATTAATATCCCTATATTTAATTACTATGATGGACAGTTTGTAAACTATTCCACTGCATTTTCAACAATGGAAAATCTAGCTTGGTCACAGTCAATTTCTGCCAGCCTGCCATAAGGTAATATGAACTTTGGTTCAGTGTGCCCGAAGTTGAGATTATATACCACTGGTAAATCCTCTCGGTCAAACTCCTTCAACACCGTCAGAATCGCTTCCTTATATTCTACATAATATTCCTCATCCATTGGCTTACCAAAAACAATACCATTCAATCTTTCTAAAATACCTTGAGCACCATAGTTTCGAAGCCAATATCGCAGAAGGTTGGGATGTGGTTTTTCTTCTGAGGTTTCTAGGAAAAGTATACTATTATCAAATGTATCTAAATCTGGCCAAATTACTGTACCTTTAGCAAATTCAAGCACTTCCATGCACCCACCAATTAATGGCCCTTGTACTACCCCTTTTCCTTGCACAACTTCATAACTAGAATTCGGATTCATCTTACGCTTTGTATCTTTATTTGCTTCCTCCCAAGGAAGAAATTCACTGGTCCATTCAGAAGCAGGTAAAATTTCACCAATTGGTTGACTAGAAAACAGTGTACGTTTCACCATCTCAATTGTATATGGATGCATGCTTATATTTTCAGCAAAGTCTGTCAGAATGGCAGGTCCATAAAAAGAAGAAATTCCAGCTTTATGGCACATCAAATGGTTAATCGTGGTATCAGAATATCCAATGAAGATTTTTGGGTTATTGCGAATTACATCAAAATCAATATATGGTAATAATCGAATACTATCATCGCCACCAATATTTGAAAAGATCGCTTTTATGGATTTATCCTGAAAGGCAGCCATTAAATCTTCCGCTCTTGCCTCAGGGTTCTCATAAATATACTCTGTACCTTTTAAACTGTTTGGCATTGGAATTACTTCCAGCCCAAATATATCCTTTAGCCTTTGAATCCCTTGATCATAGCGCCATCTTAGCCCTTTATCTCCTGCGCCACCCCAAGATAAGCTTACAGTTGCAATTTTATCGCCTTTTTGTAATTTCTGAGGTTTGATTAACATTGCTACACTCCTTTCTACTATGTTATTCGACATGTCATATCAAACCTCCTTTTAAATACATGACCCTATTAAAATTTTTGTGGAAAAGTTTATAATGCGATTGAATTCTTTCATTAATTTCCATCCCACCGGTAGATCATTTGAACAACTCCAGAAGAGAAGGTTCTCGTATTAACCATTCTTAAATTTAGCCTCTGATTAATATCAACAAATAACGGTTTACCCTCTCCCAAAACTACGGGATGAATGGATAATCTGAATTCATCAATAAGACCTAGCTTAATAAAAGTTTTTATGAGAGTTGAACCACCATATAACCAGATATCTTTACCAGGCTTTTTCTTCAAATTATTAACCTCTTCAAGAATGTTATCATTGATAAATATTGCTTGATTATCAGTCTTATTTTGAGTTCTAGAAAACACATATTTCGTTTTACTATGAACCAATTCCCAAATCTCCTTTTCTTCATCAGAGTCCTCATTCTTAGGAATATACTGTCCCCATAAATCGTAACTTTTTCTACCGTAAAAAATAGTATCAATTTGATTCAAAAAATTAGTGAACTCCATTTCAGGGTCCATAATACACCAATCGACTTCCCCGTTTTTCCCTTCGATAAAACCATCTAAAGTAACTGCCAAATCTAAGATAATCCGTTTCTGTTTCATGTCATTTAACATAACTCACCATCCCTTTATCGTTCTGATTTTCTTCACCACAACACGAATATTTGTTCTAATTAAATTATATCAAAAGAAAGAACAGGTAACAAAAACTAAATTAAATAAAAAAACCCAGTGAGAGCTACTCTCCACTGGGTTACTTGCAATTATTATTTTCCTCTTGCACTAGCACCTTGTTCATACTTTATAAAGAAAGTCAGTACTAAACCTATAGCAGCTGTTATTCCAGCAACAGCGAACGACATATTTACACCGTGAATGATTCCGTTTATACCTTCTTCCGGTATGGCACTGCTCGTCATAATGGTTACTAGTAATGCAGTACCAATCGCACCAGCCATTTGACGTAATGTATTATTCATCGCTGTGCCATGCGGAAGCATTTCACTAGATAACACATTTAATCCAGCAGTAGTAACTGGCATCATGACCATCGCAATCCCAAGCATTCGAAATGCCTGCACAGTTGCGATATAAGTAAATGTTGATTCAGAAGTTAAAATGGTTAACAAGAATGTTGCTGCTGTAAGAATAATGAGACCAATAAGTGATAACCATTTAGCACCAAACTTGTCAAACAATCGACCAGTAATCGGGTTCATGAGTCCCATTATCAATGCACCAGGCAAAATGGCTAATCCTGATAGCATTGGGGAGAAGCCAAGCATATCCTGCATCAATAAAGGAAGAATTACTGCCCCACCAATCATAGCTAAAAATACCGTCATGCCAAGTACCGTTGTTAATGTAAAAATCTTTTCTTTAAATATCCGAAACTCTAATATCGGTGTTTCTAGTTTCAACTGTCTTAAAATAAACCAAGTTAAGATGACACCACCAAAAATGACGGATAAAAATACTTCTGCACTAGCCCATCCTTTTGAGCCTGCCGCACTAAATCCATATAACAAACCACCAAATCCTAATGTGGATAGCATTATCGATAAGATATCGACTTTAGGATTCGTTTGTTTCGTAACATTTACTAATACGAAGTAGGCTAAAATAATATCAATAATTACGATTGGCAGTACAACATAGAATAAACTTCTCCAAGGATAATGCTCAATTAAATATCCAGATAAAGTTGGTCCAATTGCCGGAGCAAAGGAAATTATTAATCCAAATAGCCCCATGGCAGATCCCCTTTTTTCCACAGGGAAAATTAAAAACATAATCGTCTGCATAAGCGGCATCATAACGCCTGCACCCGCAGCCTGTAGAACCCTACCAATTAATAACGTAAAGAATTCCGGAGCAATAGCACATACAAATGTACCTAAAGCAAATGAACCCATCGCATAAAGGAATAGCGTTCTTGTTGAAAACCGAGCAATTAAAAATGCTGTTATCGGAATCATAATTCCATTAACTAATAAAAAGATAGATTGTAACCATTGCACGGTATTATCATCAATATTTAAATCCCCTTTTATTACTGGCAATGCAGTAACTAATAGGGTTTGGTTTAAAATAGCAACAAAAGCCCCTGTTAATAAAACAGCTAAAAGCGGGACCTTCCGAATATTCTCCACTGATTGCACTTCATGATGATGCACCATATTCTAGCCTTCTTTCTCTAATGTCTCTTAGTTATTGATACCACAAGACATGAATTTTATGTCAGTGAAGTTTAAATGATATATTTACCATAAACTGCTAACGCTCAGGTGGTGATAATTATAACAAAAAATACTTCAAAATACGAAATAATATTATTTAGACTACTTTTTTCTTATAATAATGTAAAAAAGGAGACGTATTTAGCTTATGTGTTTGATTCTTTTCCAATTACAAAAACATCCTAAATATAAGCTTATCTTAGCAGCTAACCGTGATGAAGCGTATAATCGCCCTACGAAACATGCGCTTTTTTGGGAAGACAACCCAGAGGTATTAGCAGGGAGAGATTTATTACAAATGGGAACCTGGCTTGGGATAACAAGTAGTGGAAGAATTGCTGCGCTTACGAATTATCGGAATCCAGGACATATGAAGTCAAGTAAAAAATCACGGGGGCATATTGTGTCGGATTATTTAGCGGGCAATGAGAATTCAGGAGTATACTTGAAACAATTAAGTAAGAAAAAACATGATTTTGTTGGCTATAATGTCATAGTTGGGGATAGTGATCACCTTATGTATTATAATAATATAGAAGATACTATCACCTCTATCAAGCCCGGCACTCACGGTCTTAGCAATCACTTCCTTAACACACCATGGCCAAAAGTGGAAGCAGGCAAGAGCCGCTTACAATATTATTTAAATCAGACAGACGTTATTGATCCGAATGAATTATTTCAGATTCTTTCAGATAGAGAAGAAGCCAATAAATCATCACTACCAAATACTGGAGTCGGGTTACATCTTGAAAAGAAATTGTCCCCTATGTTTATTAAAATGCCTGACTATGGAACGCGTTCTTCCACAGTCTTAACCATTGACTATGAAAATTTTGTTTCTTTTTCCGAAAGAACATTTGAAAGTGGGGAACTTATTAATGAAGTAAATTACCAATTTCAAATAAAATGAAGTCCAAACAAGCCTCTTTGACTTGTTTGAACTTCACGTTTACTGCACACCCATTATATCCCATGCCGTGATAATCCCAAGTAGCTTTTCATTCTTTTCTCCATTATTTGTAATTAGTAAGGCATCTAACCGATTTCCTTTCCCAATATTCTCTTTAAATAACTCAACTGCCTCATAAATAGATGCAGTTTTATTAATAAACTCATGATTATTCTCCTTTTGATAAGGCAAAATTTCATGTAGAAGTATTTCCTTGGTAGAAGCTTCTTTATTTTCGGAAAGCCATTTTGTAATACCATTTTCTGTAACTAATCCTTTAAAATTCTCCCCATCATAGACTGGAAACTTAGAATACCCCTTCTCCTCAACAGCATCCAATAAACTAGAAAGAGAATCGTTTATTTCAAAAGAATGTACTTGTTTTTCAAACTGTGGAATGACTAGTTTTGGTTTGGTAATCTCTTGTTCGATTCTTTCAATTTGTTCTACTATCGAATCATGTGGTTCTGCAATAACTTGAACTATATCAATTCGATTATGTACAATGGCATTTCTTAGCTCGGCGAACTCTAATAAATCATCTTTATATCTCCGAATAACCGGATTGTACTTCGTCAATATACGTACAGCCTTAGAAAAGCCTATTCCCTTGTTGCTTTCAAGCTCACTATCTAATGCTTTATCAATTCTGTTAAAAGCTGTTATAAATCGATCTGAGTTTCTTTCCATTATTAAATCTCCTTAAAGAACATACACGTTGATGTTTATGATATTTTAGTACCATTTTCGACTACTTCATCTGGGGCAAGTAATACGACATCTTCTTCAGTTGGCACACCACCTAGAACTAATACCTCTGACTTAAATCCTGCAATTCTTCTTGGTGGAAAATTAACCACTGCTGCAACTTGTCGTCCAATAAGTTTTTCCGGATTATAACGCTTCGTAATTTGTGCGGAAGATTGCTTAATTCCTAGCTCTCCAAAATCAATTTCAAGCTTAATTGCAGGTTTTCTTGCCTCAGGAAAATCCTCTGCCTTCAATATCGTACCAATTCGTAAATCTAGCTTCATAAAATCTTCAATCGTTGCCATTTTTATAAACCCCCATAAAAAATAATAGCCCCCAATGTAAATACATATACATGGCGGCTCTTCTTAGTTGCAGTATCATCTATTATTACTATTTTACAAGCTCTTATACTTTTGTGAAAGTAATTTATACTTTTAAGGGAAATCTAAGTGTGTATTCTTTATTTTATAATTAAAATATAATATCCTAGTAAATGTGTAGGTTTAATTTCAAGGGGGATTTAACATGACATTGAAAAAAGCATTAACCCTAGCAGGTTCAGATACTAGTGGTGGAGCTGGAATTCAAGCAGACCTTAAAACGTTCCAAGAACATGGTGTGTATGGAATGAATGCTTTAACATCTATCGTTACAATGGAACCTAATGGATGGAATCACAATGTAACAACGCTTGATGTTAGTGTTGTAGAAAAACAATTAGAAACAGTACTTTCTGTCGGCATCGATGCAATGAAGTCTGGCATGCTTGGTACAGTTGATGTAATAGAACTTGGTGCGAAGAAAATTAGAGAACACCAAATTGAAAAATATGTTCTTGACCCGGTAATGGTATGTAAGGGGGAAGATGAGCTTCTTCTGCCTGAAAATACTGATGCAATGCGTGAAGTACTACTGCCAGTATCCTTAGTTACAACACCAAACCTTTTTGAAGCATGGCAATTAGCTCAAACCTCTGGTCCAATTAAAACAATTGATGACATGAAGGAAGCGGCTACTAAAATTCATGAATTAGGTGCAAAAAATGTTGTGATTAAAGGTGGACGTGCCATCCAGCATGAAAATGCAGTGGATTTATTCTTTGACGGAAAAGATTTCACTCTACTTGAAAGTGAAAAGATTGATACTACTTATAACCATGGAGCAGGTTGTACATTTGCTGCTGCGATTACTGCAAATTTAGCAAATGGACTGTCCGTAAAAGACGCTGTAACCAATGCGAAGAAATTCGTTTCAGCTGCAATCAAACACGGCTGGAAATTAAATGAATACGTTGGTCCAGTAATGCATGGTGCTTATAATAAATTTGAAGCTAATAAATAATGGATTGAAGCGGTAGGCCTGTCTCAGAAAAAAACTGAGATAAACCTAAATCAAAAAGCATCTCGTATCACTTTAAGTGTGTAATACGGGATGCTTTTTATATTCTTTATTCATATACGAAGAATTCTCTAACTATTACGCTTCTTTTTCTACCATGACTGAAACAGATTGTTTCGATGGCAACATATTAAACACGATGTTTAATACAATAGCGGTAATACTTCCTGCCACGATTCCATTACTAGTTATAATTTGCACACTAGATGGTAATTGAGCAAATAATTCCGGTACAACTGTAACACCAAGTCCCATTCCAACCGAACAAGCAACAACCATTGAGTTTCCAGTTGATTTGGAGATTTCTTTACTTAGCATTTTAATTCCTTGTGATATCACCATACCGAACATAGCAATACTTGCACCGCCTAATACTGATGTTGGAATAATGGTGGTAAATGCGGCTATTTTAGGCACTAAGCCTAATGCGATTAATATTGCTCCCGCAACCACAATAACCCTCCTCGTCTTAACTCCAGTAATTTGAACAAGACCAACATTTTGTGAAAACGTCGTATATTGTAATGCATTAAATAAACCACCAAAAAATATAGCTAAACCTTCCGCACGATATCCCTTAGATAAATCTTTCTCCGTTAATTTCTTATCTGTAATATCACTTAAAGCAAAGTATACTCCAGTTGATTCCACTAGTGAAATCAAAGCAACTAGTGTAAGTGTTAAGATCGGTGCCCATTCAAATGTCGGCGCACCAAAATAAAATAGCTCGGGTAAATGGAAAAAGGACGCATCGTTAACCGCATTAAAGTCTACTTTACCCGTAAATGCCGCAATAATTGTACCACCTATTAATCCAATTAAAATAGAAATAGATCGAATAAAGCCTTTAGTAAAACGGTACATTAAAATAATAAAAAGGAGTGTTCCAAAACCTAACGTAATATTTGAAATTGAGCCAAAGTCTGCTGCATCTTGTCCTCCACCAAGATTGTTAATAGCAACAGGGATTAGTGTTATCCCAATAATGGTCACTACTGTTCCGGTAACGATTGGGGGAAATATTCGTACAAGCTTTCCAAAAATCCCACTTACTAGTACAACGATAATACCAGAAGCGATAATCGCACCATACATTGCGTTAATACCATACTCCCCACCAATCGCAATCATCGGTCCAACTGCTGTAAATGTACAACCAAGAACAACAGGCAAGCCAATGCCAAAAAAACGATTGGAAACGACCTGCAATAACGTTGCAACACCACACATTAAGATATCAATTGCAACTAAATAGGTTAGTTGTTCTGGGGTTAAACCAAGTGATCCACCAACAATAAGTGGAACTAATATTGCTCCTGCATACATCGCTAAAACATGCTGGATCCCAAGTGCAGCTGTCTTCATCTTTTATTCCTCCCTGAAGGTAATTTGCTTATTTTCTAATGAATTGATAATCGCTAATGATTCAACACGAATCCCATTGCCACGTAGTTCGTCTCCACCAGGCTGAAATCCTTTTTCAATAACACTACCTACTCCCGCCAATTTACATCCTGCTTGTTTAACAATATCTACAAGTCCACGAGCGGCTTGTCCATTAGCAAGGAAATCATCAATCACTAATACCACATCTTCATCTAGTAAATAGTCCTTGGATACCGAAATGTCATTCGTTACTCCTTTCGTAAACGAATGAACCTTCGCGATTAATAAATTATCAACTAATGTTAACGACTTGCTTTTTCGAGCAAAAACTACTGGAACATTTAATTTCAATCCGGTCATCACAGCAGGAGCTATCCCTGAAGACTCAATGGTAAGGATCTTCGTTATCGGTTCCCCTTGAAATCTTCTAGCAAATTCTATTCCTATTTGTTCCATTAATGCTGGATCAATTTGATGGTTTAAAAAAGCATCGACCTTCAAAACATTAGGTGATAATGCTTTTCCTTTTTCGATAATAGCTTGCCTTAGTAGATTCATAGAATCCTCCCTTTTGTTTAAAGCTTTCATTTCCTTTTCTATCAAAAAAGCCCGAAAACATCACTATAAAAAGTAATGTTTTCGAGCTAAAGGGTTGTCGAAAAAATAGAATAATATTCACTCAGGTAGAGAGTGCATATCAACCATTCCGTTACTTTTCATAGTCAGCTCATTTACGGTAAGCTGGTAGAAACTTGCAGGCCATATCCCTGCGATTATATGAAAATAATATTAAATTTGTTTTTTTAGTATACTGGCATATTCCAACAAAATCAATACCAAATACGAATATAAAAAGATTCAGACTTTTAAAATGTTCGGATTTAAGATTATAAAAACTACTTTATGACAGTGTAATCAATTGATTCGTTAATTTTTTCAGCTTATCTGGATTCCGAACAAAGAATATATTTTTTAATAGATTATCCTCTAGTTCAAACATCGCTACAAGAAAAATTTCCTGATGATTATACATAACTAAACCATCTTCTCCATTAAGTGATACCTTTCCAAACCGAACACCCTCTCCAAATAACGGTAATCGTTTTAATAAACCTGTCAAGAAGCGAAATACCAATTCTGGAGTATGAATTGGATAGATAGCTGCCGGAACCTTCCCTCCCCCATCGGAATATAGCGTGATCTCTTCTGATAAAAGCGGCATCAGTACTTCTAAGCTACCATGCTCCATAGCAGATATTAAATTACCCATCCAATCCTTATCGACTTGATATTGGGTAGAGTCCTTTTGCTTAGCCCCAAGCTTTTCCTTTGCTCTACTGAAGATTTTGCGACAATTTACTTCACTCTTATCTACAAATCCAGAAATCGTCTTATAATCGAAAGAATATGCCTCTTTTAAAATGAAGATAGATCGTTCTACAGGTGATAACTTTTCCATTAAAACTAAAATTGCATATGATAGTAAATCATTTTGAATAATGACATCACTAATATCGTCTGTTGTTGTTAGAATTGGCTCCGGTAACCATGTTCCTACATACTGCTCTCTTTGATTTCTTGCTGATTTCAATAAATCTAAACACCGATTGGTAATCATTTTACAAAGATACGCTTTCGGATTCTCTAGATCATCATTTTCAATATGATGTAGTTTTACAAAAACGTCCTGCACTACATCCTCTGCTTCCGAACTACTCCCTAACATTTGATACGCTAATGTGAAAAGTAATGGTTTATAATTATCATACAAATCACCTATCTCCATCATCCGTCCACCCCAGTTTTCTCATTTTCTTTTATTTTACCAGACTAGCCATATCCCAAGTCATCTTTCTTATCCAATAACCTAATTTTCCTGACAGAAATAGGTTAAACGTTGGTAAAGCAACCCATACTAATCCTTGTGTTTCACCTAGACCGATGCAATATGTTGTCATTGGTTTCTTATGAACTGGAACTTTTTGTTTGTTTAAATCTGCTTGGATTATTTTTCCTAATCGTTTACCTTGTATCGTCGCTTCCTTACAATTTGCCTTATCTTCCATTTTATTCTTTGGATCTATAATTCTAGCGCAATCTCCAATACTGTACATGCCAACTCTACCTATAACACGATAAGAACTGTCCACCTTCAATCTACCGTTTTCGGTTAGTGGTAACTCCCAATTTGAGAGAATGGGATTAGGAACCAATCCTGTCGTCCATATACATAGACCAGTTGGGATACTTTTGTTGCTTTTAAGTTCTAGTTTTCCGTTGGCTTCATAAGTAGCTCTTTCATTGTGTAGGACTTCCACTCCCAATTCTTTTAATCTGCTTTCTAGCTTTCTACTTAATTTTTCAGGACCATCCATAAACAATCGTTCTTTAGAGTTTATTAGTAATACACGGACTTCTTGACTTAGTCCGTTAGACTGAGCTGCTAGTCTTATTTGCTCTGCTAGTAATGCTGATGTTTCAATACCACTTATACCTGCACCGACAACTGTAACCGTTAATAGTCGTTTCCGCTCCTCTTTGTCATCTGTATGTTTGGCCAGTTGAATATTTTCCTTCCATCGTTGGTGAATACGTTCAGCATTATTCAAACTAGAAAGCTCGATTCCTCCTCTATCCATACTCTGGAAAGTACTGCCTACTGTTATAATTACAGCATCATAATTGATTAGTATTTCTTCCTCTGAGCTCCTCCGTACTGATATTGATTTATCAAAATGATTAATAGCGGTAACAAAACCTTGAATAATCTCTACACCGTTTGGAAATATCCGCTTAAATGGAATTTTTATATTTGTTTTTTTGGCAGCAGGTTTAAATAATAAAACCTTTTTAATATGATCCGGATTGGGATCAATTAATATAACCCGATGTGATTGATTCTTTTTTTGAACTTTTTTCTGAATAGCTTTTACTGTATGAATCCCCGCATATCCCCCACCAATTACTACATATGTCATTTTACGCATCGATAATCACTCTCCATTCGTTTAAAAATAGAACGATTGAGGGAGTGACTTTGTGACATTATATTCTAAGGATTATTTTATTCATGATAAAATATTCTTAATTTAAGGAAATTAGCAAGATGGAATAATGAAAACTATTGGAGGAAATATGGATAAATACAGGGTGTTAAGAATAACGACTTTATTGGGAAAAGACTCCAATATTCTTGTAGAGGATAGTAAAAATGAGGGTTTCCGATTTGTAGAAAGATTAGTTACAGAATATAAAAATGGAAGTAATCAATTTAACAAACAGGGCGAGGCATTATATGGAGTTTATTCGGAATTGAACACGTTAATAGCTGTAGGCGGAATCAATATTGATCCATTCTCTAACGATGAAAAGGTTGGTAGATTGAGAAGATTTTATGTAAAAAAAGAATTTAGAAGACAAGGAGTCGGATCTATTTTGTTAAGAAAAATCATCCAAGAAGCGGCCGATAATTTTAGTGTACTAACTTTGAAAACAGATACATTGGAAGGGGATCAGTTTTATACTTCATTTGGCTTTACGAAAGGTAATCAGTATCTTAATTCCACCCATTGTTTTAAATTGAAATAAGGCGCAAAAAATTTTTTACTGCGCCTTTTCCGAACTAAAAAGGAAATAGGTAACTTCATTAAACGCTAAGGCATAGATCACTCTATGCCCCGACCTTCTCACTAATCTGCTGCAAATGATGAACATCATGCTTTACAAACATCTTGGTAAAGCTTTCAGCTGAAAAGTGTCTTTTACCTTTTCCAATTGTAAATTTCACATCATCTCCAATCCTCATCAAACTCTTTATTAATCTTTTACGAGTGTTTACAAAAAGTTCGATAATCGATTCTACTGAATGATCTTTTAAGTACGTGATTGCTTCATTATTATATGAATCATGGTCAGGAAACTCAGGAAGTTTTGCGTCTTGTGCCATCTGTGGAACCATTTTTTCTAAAATAAATTTATCCCAATAATATAAATGTGCAATAATCTCCCTGATTGACCATTTCCCTTTACTGATTGGATCCGTTAATAAAGATTCTTCTTTGTCTCTTACATTTAGTATCTCGGTTATCATATTTTCAAATTGCTGATATGTCTTATTCATGCTCATCCCCCTAGGTTAATATTACTTAATATGGTACTGGATACGTATCAACTTGGCATTCAATATCTAATTTCTCAGTACCCCGCATCACATTTAGCGTTACAAACTCCTTAATTGTCTTAGTGTTTATTAACTTTTCGAAAGACTCATAGCCTAGTACGGGATCCTGATCTATCTTAAGTATGATATCACCTTGATTTAAGCCAGATTTTGCTGCCACACTTCCATCTTTCACTTGTAGGACTCTCGTTCCTTTACCATCTAGATTAGTAGTATGGGAAACACCTATCCAAGTTTTCCAAAGATTGTTTCGATTATCCTGTCCTAACTCGTACACACTTTTTAAATTTTCGAGGAATTGGCCAGTTCCAAATAACATATTTTCCTTTGCCACATTATCCATTTCTAACATAAAGGATGCTCGGTATTCAATACTAACTTTAATACCATTTTCTACTTCTTGTAATTCCGTAATCGTCTTAAAATCACCATCATTGCTCTCTAAAACAAAACGACTCATTGCATTGATCTCCGTATAAACACCTTCAGAGGTTGCTCCCCAACCATGGTTCATATAACCTCTTCCGCCAACACGAAAATCAATATTCGCTTCTTTTGTATACCAGCGATTTAGATGTTCCTCTTTTGTTAAAGCGTTCCAAACCTTTTCCAGTGGAGCATTTACAACAATCTCTCTTCTTACCGAATCTTGAACTTTAGTCATCCTTCAATTCTCCTTTTTCTACATAATTTTTCAAGCTAGCAAGCTTGTCATCTAGTAAATCTCCGATGTATTGAAGCATTTCACTATAAGCCCTTTGTAACGTGTCTACATTCAAGGTGTATAACCGGTATTTTCCTTGAATCGTTGCTGAAATCAATTCTTCTTCTAAAAGGACATTTAAATGCTTCTTGATGGCTGGTTGAGAGATATCAAACGCCTCAACAATTTCCTTTTGTGTCATGCTTTTCTCTTTAAGCATCTTCATAATGTGCCGTCTCGTTGAATCACCTAAAGCTCGATAAACATCTGGCATAGTATCTCTCACCCCCATTATATAACCATTTGGTTATATATACTTTAGCATAGGCAAATTTAAAGTTCAACCACTTTTTAAAAAGAATGATTTTTCTTAGAATTGATGTTATCCTTTAACTAATAACGGTACGTAAAAGGAGATTGTTCATGAAAAAAACAATTAGTTTACTCTTGTTCGTAACGGCCCTGTTTTTATCTGGCTGTGGTTTTCTAGAAGAAACCCAAACGACAATTAATTATGCTACAGAAACAACAGAATACTTGAATGAGTTAAGTACAATCGCAGAGGATGTTCAGACTTCCATCAATGAAGGGAATGTTGACGAACTAGAGACACTTCTTACTGATTTAGAAGGAAAGATTGAGGAGTTCAATTCATTGGAAGTTCCTGTTGTAGCTGAAGGAATACATGATGACATTTTAGCTAATAATGAAAAGCTGTTAGATACGATAGCCAGTATTAAGGCTAATGGAGAAGTTGCTATTGATGAAATAAAAAATACCGAGATTATCCAAACAATCGAAAGTATTACAAACTTTATGAATAAGATAGAAGAGTTAGGGATTGAATAAGAGTAAAAAGGCTGATCCAAAAATGTACATATTTTTGGATCAGCCTTTTATTCATAAAACTTCATATGTGACATTGCTGATTTATAATATGCCAATCTGTCCTCTAAAGTCCCAGTATGAAACTCAAACTTATGCCCATCAAGGTCTATAAAGTAAATAGACTGTTTATCTCGAATATCACGTTCTCTACCTGGAAGTATTGTTACATTGAGATTTTGAAGTTTATTATAGTAAGCTTCAAAATCCTTTTCATCTATAGAAAAAGCGATATGGGTATAAGATTTGTGAATTTCACTTCGGGGTATATCTTTTTCCTCATTTAACGCTAGCCACAATCCATTTAAGTCTAAATAGGCTGTTGTTCTTCCCTTTACGAGTAACTTAGCATTAAAAACCTGTTCATAAAATGTAATAGATTTCTCAAGATTTGAAACAGAAAATAATAAATGATTAATCCCATCTAGCCTCAATTCGTTCACCCTTTGATCATAACATTAAACTGCATATCACCACGCCAGAACTCTTTCTCTATTACAAACCCAAAGTTTTCATATAAACGAATTGCACGTTTATTGAAGTCTGCAACGGTTAAACGTAAGCATTTAGAAGACTCCTCACAAATATCTTGTAATATAAATCCGAAGAACGGTGTTCCTAAACCCTTTCCGGTTAAGTCTGGTTTCATACCAAGTCCAATATCCATACAATCCCGAGAGTAAGCACCTACCTCATTCCCCGCGGGAACTTGAGCATCTTTACCTGTACAATAAAAACCTACTACTTCATCGTTTAATAAAATTGCTTTATAAGAACTACTCGTAAGTTCCATTATTGCTTCGCCGGAAAGTACATTATTATATAGATCATACGGCTTCTCATATTTCCATTTCAATATTTCAATTGCATAATTGTCTGTCATCTTACTTGTTGTGAATTCCAACTCAGTCCCTCGATTCTTTGTTTAGAAATAACGACATATACTCTTCATCCAAATAAACATTCCGTATTTTTATCGCTTTTTCATCAATACCAAAAGTTTCAAATCCCATTTGTTTATAAAGTGCCTTTGCTCCATAGTTAATCGATACGACAGCCAGATTAATCTTGATTAGTCCCTCGATTTGTTTCGCTTGATTAATCGCTGCTTCAAGCAGTGCCTTACCAATTCCTTTTCCACGATAATCCGGCGTCACATACATTGCAAAAATATTCGCTTTATGCTTTAGTTTTAGCTTTGTTTCTGGAACTAATGACACCATTCCAACCAATGTCTCTTCATCAAAAGCTCCTAAGTTATAATGAGTATTGCTAAATCTTTTCTCGTACAGTTGAATAGGATTTTCTTTCTCCGATTCTTCCTCAAAACTTGCAGAAAAAGCCTCTGGATTTTCTTTTAAAGCTTCAAGCCGTAATGTAGCATATTGTTTAGCATCAGTTGGGTCTAGTAACCGAATCATCATGATCAACCCTCCAAAACATGTTCCTTCTTAATTTTAGTTCGACAAGGAATAGCATAATCCCTTTATATATAGGTAAATAAAAACCCGTTTGAGCGGAATTTTCAAACGGTTTTTATCGTTAAACAGTAATTTTAGACCTAAATGACTTTCTTTCAAGATTTTACCTTAAACTACTCAAATGCTCATGTATCAATTTCCACTCACCTAGAGAATCTCTCACAAAAACATTCGTAGCTCTCCCACTTCCTTGCACAAACTTCCCATCATAATAGCCTTCGTATTCATATGTATAGATACAGGTTGCACTATTTTCTTCCGCAACCAACCACTCTACATCCGTTGCCCGGTAAACCTCATCTTTTATCGTCTCCCATGCATTTTCAAAATATTGCTGGATTTCACCAATCGATCTACAAGATTTATCTGAAAACCAATAAACCGCCTCCTCAGAGAGTAATTTCCTTACATATTGAAAATCATGCGTATTTGTTGCAGCGATATATGCAATTAATGCCTCTTCGTATCCCAATATTAATCCCTCCATAATCAACCTTAATGCTTACCTCCTGTTTAAAATACAGAAGAAAAACCCTTCTACTCAAAGGGTTTTAATTATAGCTAAACAATATATTTCCGTCCTGGTCAACCACATCAAATGTTATGGAATAAGTATCCGCTAATTCTTCTGATAGTACATCGACGAAAATATGCTTTTTATTAATATCAATCTGATTTTGATGAAGTGTTCCATTATCATTTTGTATTTTGTAGGTAACTTGTTCAGCCTTAGGATAATGAAAAACCCCACCCCAAACAAGGTTAATAGGTGTATCCGAATTTTTTCCAACTGTATCCATATGAATAAATTCATATTTCCTACCAATATCAACCGCAACGGAGAAATAGTCTTCTGTATTTAATTCGTAACGATTAAAACTAGTTAGTTCATATGTAGTTCTACAAATAACAAACTCCCCATTACTGTCTTTTGTTAAAAATATAACAATCCCTACATCGTCATTTTGATACAAGATTTCAGGATTATCATATTTTCCATACTCACTACTTATTGCATCATAAAGAGTCTGTGATGAACAACCAGCCGAAATCACAACGATGAACACCAAGATTGTTATAACTTTTCTCATTGTCTCCTCCCTATTAATATCTATTAGCACACCGTTTTATCTAAATTTAACTTGAACCATTAAACCTGAAATATAGGATCGATCGTTAGATGGTTTTACTTTTAAAATAGTGAAGGTTCAAATAAAGTTTCTCTTATATAGACGTAAAAAGGAAGGTAAAGGTTTCAAAATATTGGAAAATAATTTCAAAAAAAAATAAAAGTGTCTTATAAATAACGGAGGAAGCTAGCTGGATTATTTAAAAAATCTCTTGTTAATTTTACATGTTCCACTTCGTCATATTCTTTTCTTATTAATTTGTCATCTTCAAAGCAATAAATTGCTGCATTTGGTAAAGCCATTAATATTGGTGAATGGGTTGCAATAATAAACTGACCATCTTCCTTTACCATGTCATTAATCATCGAAATAAGTGTAAGTTGTTTCAAAGGAGAAAGTGGTGCTTCTGGCTCATCCAAAATATACAAACCACCTGGTTGGAACCTAGCTTGAAATAAATCTAGAAAGCTTTCTCCATGGGAACGCACGTCCAATCCCTCACCATAAAGATTTTTTAAATCATGCAAAGTGTTTGCATATGGTAATACTTCAAGGCTGTACGGATCCCTCTCTTTAATTTCCTGATATGCTTGTTTCGAATCTGCTCTAATTGCGGCAATTCGTTGGGTAAAATTTATAAAATCATTCGCTCGGAAGAAAAAACCCTTTCTCGTTTTTAACGTCCAAACTAATTTCAATTCCTTTCCAAGCTCTCGTGCAGGGTCAAGTGATGGATCAGAATCAATATTCTCTCCACCTATTAAAATACTACCTATATTAGCTGCAATTGCTTCTAATAATGTAGATTTTCCTGTTCCATTTTCCCCAACTATAATTGTCACCGGAGATGTTAGGTTAAGTTCTTGAAAGTTACGAATAAACGGAAGATGAAATGGATAAGAATCTTCCCTTGGTGAACCTTGTTTTGTTACAGATTTTAAATGAATCATGGAAATTACTCCTTAATAGATTTCTTCAAGAATAGATAGGGATTTACGTTCAAACTTTTCTACATTTCCATTACGGTAAACAAAGTGATGTCCATACACTTCTTTAACCTGAAGCAACTCCTGCAAGAAATATTGCAAATTAGCTACACCTGTATTATCGGGGTGAAAAATCCAGTCGATTTTTTTCCAATCTAATATTCCTTCATCCGTTTTTATAGGCGTAGTATACTCATATGATTCTGGTACTTCTCCGATAAAAGCATACATACCACCGTTATAAGACTTATCACCTTCCCAAGTAACCAGTCCTTTAAACTCTATCTCTTCAAGCACAATACCGGTCTCCTCTAGTACTTCTCTTAGAATACATTGTCTTGGCGATTCACCTTTCTCAAGCTTACCGCCAACCCCATTCCAGCTACCCATCCATGTTGATTTTTCACGGTTTAGTAATAATATTTCATCGCCACGTCTAATGAACCCGATTGTATATTTAAGCATGTATCTTCCCCTGCCTAACTTTAGTCTATAAGTTTCTTCCCCATAATAACATAAGGCTTTGCATTTTCACCTGGGAAAAAGTCTTCTTTTAAAGTCAGCCATCCCAATTTCTCATAAAGGTTTCGTGCTGGTATATTATCTATTTGAGTTGTTAATATGGCAGTTTTATTGGTCGAATGTTCTATTAGCTCTTGTAGTATTACTTGTCCTACATTTTTTCGCCTATAGGAGGGATCTACTACAAGTTCAACCAGTTCAAAGCAATCGGATAACCAACTTTCCTGCTCCTCATCTGATAAACTATTTTTCAATAATTCATGGTAATATTGTCCCTCCAAAGATGTGTATCCATAGGCAAAGCTTATTATCTCTTCTCCATCACCTGCCAAAACTCCACGAAAACCTGAGTAAGTAGCATGCCGCTTAAACCGTTCCAAAAAATCATTGGATTCCTATTCCCATGCCCATTTATAAAGTCGAGCTATACTACTAAGTTCAGACTCATTGAATAAAATATTCCTTATTTCAATCATGTTATCCCCAACTCCCGAAGCTTTATCACACCACGCTCAATAGATGTTTCTAGATAACCGATAATTTGTAGTAACGTGAACACTTTAAGTTCCTCCGTTAAGTGTTCTTGCGGATAATCCATATCTCCTTTTACATAATGGATGAAGTTTTTCACATCGTCTACCTTTACTTCCTCTATATCGTGTATACTATCTAGTTTTATTTCATCTAAAATACTAGATTCTATTTGATAGTATTGTAGTAGTTTTGCATTTAATAGACGAAAATCACCGTGATATTGTTCGTAAAATGTTTCATCTGCATTCATTCGATTTTTTAACCAACCGAAGTAAAAGCCTTTAATCCAAACATAGTCAGCAATTAAATGTGTGTAGTATCCTAGCACATAATCGGTACGTTCTGGATACTTTTTCAAGAATGTATCAAATTTAACTGTTGTAGAATAATTTTCTTCAGTACCTGAGTAAAAATGAGATTTATTCTTTGGATATACTGCATCAGGAGCAACTCCTCCTAATAGAAATGCCTCTTCATCCTGTATACCAATCTTCTCTGCTATTCTTTTAGCGATAATTAAATGCATGATTCTAGATCCCATAGGACATCTCCTTTTCTCCTCTTATATTCCTTCTGTATTCATTAACACAATCCGCCACCCATCTGGATCTTCGATGGTAACTCCTTTTTCCTCCCAATAGCCATTCTCAGGTTCTACTTCTGGATATCCCATTAATTCCAATTTATTTTTTATTGCGACGATTTCAGCATGTTTCGGAATATAAAAAACTAGTAAATTATCTTTAGTTGGTGCTGGACAAGGGGAGCCATCCACGTGTTTTGTAAACTCTAAATGATAAGAGGCATCAGGAAGACCTAGAATCACACCCGAATAACCACTATGTCCTTCAAAATCAGTAAGCCTGTTGAGCCCTAATCCATTTTCATAGAATTGAATTACTTCATCATATTTATCAGTTGGCCGTGCGATTCGAACTTGAGCCGCAGTAAAGTTAGGAAAATTCATTTTTAACCTCCGGATACTAAAGAATATAAATTTTACAAACATTATAACACTTTATATAATAGTATCGAGGATAAAAAGAGGACTTTTTC
Source organism: Ornithinibacillus jepli (assembly GCF_047228935.1). Classification (NCBI taxonomy): domain Bacteria; kingdom Bacillati; phylum Bacillota; class Bacilli; order Caryophanales; family Bacillaceae; genus Ornithinibacillus; species Ornithinibacillus jepli. The sequence continues at coordinate 233,653 of NZ_JBFEGG010000001.1, read as the reverse complement.
CAAGTAATGGCGATGGGAAATAGGATTGTCCTAAAGTTAATGTATACCGTGAGGAGAAAAAATGAAACTAGAAAACTATGAAGAGTATGATGACCCGATTTTGTACGACAAAGAGAATGAACCATTTATAGCTGAACTGCCTTATTTACTAAAGTGGGCTGAAAGATTGGAAGGTCCCATTATTGATTTAGCATGCGGTACAGGAAGAATAACAATTCCTATGGCCCAGAATGGACATAGGATGATCGGAGTTGACATTCATAAAGGAATGTTACAGGAAGCGGTAAAAAAATCATCCAAATTTGATTTAAAAATAGACTGGGTGGAACAGGACTGTACGAAAATGGATTTAACCATCAAAAGTAATTTCATCTATTCCGTTGGCAACTCATTTCAACATTTTCTAACCAACGACGCACAAGATGAATTACTAGTTTCCGTTAACAAACATTTAGAAATTGGAGGGATTTTCATTTTTGGTACTCGCTTTCCTAGTAATGAAGAATTACTTCAACCAAGTACCGAAGAATATTGGAAAACTTATACTGACAATGATACGCAAAACCTAGTAGATGTTTACACAATTAGTAACTATGACTCTTTGAATCAAATCCAACATTATACTACCATTAGAAGATATAAGAATGAAGCTGGAGAACTAATCGATGAGAAGACAACCAATATAAGGTTACGATATGTTTTTCCAAAAGAAATGGAACGACTTTTACATTCACATGGGTTTCAGATAGTTAATGTTAATAAAGACTGGAAAGGTAACCCTATAACGAATGATTGTTATGAAATGATTTATGTATGTAAGAAGATTAAATAGCCTTAATCAGAAAGGAACTTGCAAAATGCAAGCTCCTTTCGATATTTCAACCTATGCCCAAGAACCAACTTTTAGTGACGCTAAATGAAGTGCAAGCTCACGAATCTTTATATCTGTCTCATCAATAAGATTTTTCGTTTTCTTAGTTGTTGTATAAAATGTATCACCTTTAATTATGTGATCAGTTAGATTCAATAATCCAATCGCACTACGATTAAAATACCTTGCAATAGAAAAAGTAGTTGCCGTTTCCATATCAACACCAAGATGTCCATCCTCTGACCAGCCTTTTACAATTTCTGCTGTCTCCATATACATCGCGCTCGTAGACATAACCGAACCTGTTACATAACGATAGCCTTTTTCTTCACAGTATTGCATAGCTGCCTCTACTAATTTCGGATCCGCAAAAACTTGCGTAGCTCCTGGTGAATACCACTGTGAAACACCATCTTCCATATAGGCACCTGTCACAATGAGGATATCTCCGTATTGAACATCATGCGAGAGTCCACCGAAATAACCAGTTTGGATAAATTTTTCCGTACCAACATTTCCGAATATATGTGCCGTGATAGCAGCAGATGGACCACCAAATACATTTGAAAAACCGACTCTTTTTCCTTGATGATTGCCAATTACCGTGTTCCATTCCGGATTTGACTGTTCATCGGAAAGAATTTGCTTCCACAGTTCTAGATTCTCTCTATGTTCCCATTCTCCATGGAGGATGAATGTTTCTGGGATATCTTTATCAGTAAGTTTTAGAGCTTGCATCCAGTCCTCTTTTTGAAAATCACCATATAGTTTCATTATTTAGCCCCCTATTCTCTATTACGCCAGTTTGTTCTCGATTTGCAAAGCATGTTCGAAAATTTCTTGATGAACCTCATGCCAATTCTTAAATGTTAGTGCCTCATTTAACGGAACGAATTTCCTTCTACTAGACTCATATTTGGCATCAAACGGAAGCACCTTCGTAATATTCATACGGTAAAATAATTGATAGCCAACTATAGGATATTTACTTGTGCCGTCCCAAGTCGGATTTTCATGATGGTCGACTTCAACTGCTCCTAATAACTGTAATTCTCCCTCCACATATCCTTCCTCCATCGCCTCTCGTCTGAAACATTGTTCAGGTGTCTCACCTTGTTCAATATGACCACCAGGTAAATCCCATCCACGGTGATTAAGATCCACTAGTAATACTTTTCCGTCCTTAAAACAAAAGCCATGAATACTCGTAATTAGCTCTAGCGGTGGTTGATAGTCTTTTTTCCAAGTTAATTTAACAATTGCCTCTCCCCAGTTTACATAGTAAGAAGTCATGCTACTCCTCCTTCAACCGATTCATTAGAAACGATTTTGCCATATAATAAGCACTCGCTGTAAATAACTGATTAATTTCACCGGTTGTGAGCATCTTTTCCATTTCTTCAATATCAAATAAATGCACATCTACTATCTCCATCGGGTCTAAGTCCTGTTCAAATGCCTGGTATGCATCAAGAAATAGATAGGTAATTACTTTATTCGTTTGCGTTGCAGGATTAACAAAGAATTCCCCTAATTTAATCGGTTCAGATTCAGAAATATACCCAGTTTCTTCCCTGACCTCGCGAATAATCGCCTCTTGGTGAGATTCATTAGCCTCAGGTTTACCAGCAGGAACTTCCAAGAAAAAATCCTGTGCTGCATGTCGGTATTGCTTAACTAATACAATATGGTGATCCTTTGTTAAGACAACAGCATTAACCCAGTCATCATATTCATTTACATAATAGGTATCAATCAGGTTTCCATCTGGAAGTACTAATTTGTCTCTCCGAAGGTTTCCAAATGAAGATTTAAACACATAATCAGATGCAATCGTTTTCCACTTTTCCATCGTAATCACCTCGAATTTATCCACATAGAAATGGATTAATGTTTTTTCTCTAGTAAACCTTAATTTTGCTCAATAATTAGTCATATTGTACTATTCGACAAACATTTTCATTATCCTTCTATGAATCTTATACGCAAGCCCACACCTCTGACTTCCCCAACCATATAATGCTATAGGGGTTGAAAGGAGGTTTAAACCCATGAAGAAGTACGAACTTTTCACCCTAGCAAGTTTAGCTCTTGTAATTGCCATTCCCCTCTTCTTTTACTTCGTCGTTTCACCAATTAACACCTCTGACAGCGTACAGGATCCAGACACAGAAGAACAAGAGAATAATCATGGTGGTGGCGGAAACGAAGAAGAAAACAGTAATGATGGAGCCACCAATGATAACGGTAATGAAATTCATTGGGGAGTTGACTCAGCAACTTATACGGATGAAGAGTTCCTTGGCTGTGTAGTAGATAATTTCGGAAAACCTGTTGTCTGGGGACGTTACCTAGGAGAAAAAGAAGGGGTATCGGAAGGAATAGACAAAGCAGAAATCCAATTGCTACACGATAATGATATTCAAATTCTCGTAATCTATAACCATGTGGAAGATGCCCGTGGTTACGATAATGGTGTTAACCATGCAGAAGAAGCAATTGCAATGGCTGAGGAATTAGAAATCCCTGAAGACGTTGCTATATTCGTGGATATCGAACCAGACTACCCAGTAGATGCTGCATTCATGGAGGGATGGTATCAAACAATGGTTGACTCCAATTATGAACCAGGCGTATACGGAGTATTTGATGAAGAAAGTGAACTCCTGAATGCTTATAATTCCATGGAACAAGAGGTACAAGAAAACACAATCGTATGGACAGCTTACCCTCAAGAAGAAGTAACGACTAAAGAAAACGCCCCAGATTATAACCCACAAGGCCCTGATAACGCTAGAGTATACGGTTGGCAGTATGCTATCGACTCCGAAACATGTAATATAGACACGAATCTATTTGAAGGAAATATGCTAGAGTACCTTTGGTAAAAAAGTGGGCTACATGGCCCACTTTTTCGGTCGGGTGAGCGGATATTTTGTGGTTTGCGTCGCTGAGTATCGGTTGTGCGAGTGAATTTGTGAAAACTTCGCGCTAGTTCTTTTATACTTCGGGGCATATAGAGAAATCTTAGGGTAAGATTAGTTCATCTTCGGTTTTTTATCAAAATTAAGCTTATATCTAGTATCACTTGTTGTTCCAATCTTCTCAAAACCACCTTGTTTTAATAGTTTCTTTACCACATCATAAGAATTTACGTTTAAAAAATCCCTTGCCTCTCTATTATTTATATCCCTTTTAATTAAGATAGAGTAGTCTTTTAGGGCATTAAGATACACCTCATTTGAAACCCATCCACAAATTCCGCATTTCCACTTGCCATGGTCTCTATTCATAATCTCCTTGCAATGTTCACAGAAAACACCCTTAATTAAATCGTTATAAGAGATCGTATATTTTTCTAAGATATCTACCAGTTGGGATGCGTGTTGTTCCAGTAACTTTTTGATAACTCGTTTTATTTGTCTTATTGACAATGTGGACTCCTGATACCTCTCTTCTAATTGGGTTAATCTACTAAATAATTTATCCTCGTGAATAACTAGGTTTCCAAAATATCTATTACTTGTCATGTTCCGAATTATTGTACTACTATTACTAAAAACGACTAGCTTCTCTATTGGAATGGTTGGGAATTTATTGGCCTTTAACCACCTTTTAAATCTATACTCCTGCTTTACTATTTGTTCTATTGGACTCCGAAATCCCTCTTCAATATCATTGTGAGATCGAATCATTTGCCCCATTTCATCAAAAGTTACCGTCCCAAATATATTTTTAACTTCTATCAAAACGCACAAACTTTTAGTTAAAATGAGATTATCAATTTGGAAAAAACCATTTGTATCTGGAATTCTTAAATTATGAAGAATGTAATAAGTGGAGTTATCAAGGAGTGAGAGAGTAGAATCTAAGGACTTTTCACCATTATAACCAGCTCTGAGTCTTCGAGCATCGTTACTAACTAGTTCTTTCATTTTATGGTGTTGGGGTAACCTTTTATCCAATGCCTCTGTCTGCAACAATATAAGAGGAACATCAAGAGGTTTAACAATCAATACTATCATCCACCTTTCTGATTCTATATTTTATTTAGTTCGATAAAATTACAGGAAAATCCTGCTAGTTACTACCAAATTTTATCTTCATATTTAATAAGAATCGGTCATTCGAGCGAATTTGTGAAAACTTCAGGTCAAATTAGGCAGACTTCGAGGCAATTGCTTAAAACTTCGTGCCAAATCACATAAACTTCGTGTTTTTGCTGATCTTCCACACAAAAAAACCAGCCCGACATAAGGACTGGTCCTCTACTCAAACACCTTCGTTTTCTGCAGTGACGGTGGACAAGCGTAATTATATGCTTTGATCTTTTTATTAATCTCTTTAACTAATTTTTTACGCTCTTTCCCCTCAAGATCTGTTAAGCTTTCTTTCAACTTGTCAATCTCATTTGCTAGTTCTACCCATTGTGGAAGTACGTGGTTATCTTTTAATGTTTTGTACAGCTGTGCCTCTGATGGATTTGTATAACTTGGTCCTAGGTCAAGTGGTTTCCCTTTTCCGGGAAGGTTATCGAAGTCTCCTTCTGCTTCTGCTCGTTTAATAATCTCTGTCATATGGTCGGAGTACTGTAAATCTGGTGCATCATTCTCATATTTTTTCCTCCGCCATTCCGGTTTTAATATGGACAGCACATTTGCATCATGAGATTTATTATGCTGGAACAGATAACCACGAAGGACTCCTTCATGCTTAAACCCTACTTTTTCTAGCAAGCTATTGGAAGCATCATTTTCTGGAAAAGTTATTGCGCCGATCCGGTGAAGTCCCATTTCCACAAAGCCGAATTCTAATACACTGTTTAGTGCTTCGGTTAAAATTCCTCTTCTCCAAAAATTAGGATGTAGTTCAAATCCCACTTCTGCTCTTTTCATTGCAGAGGCATAATTATGTATGCCGATTGTACCGATAAACTCGCCAGACTCTTTCCACACTATCCCCCATCGAATACCACGCCCACTTTTAAATAACATTTGAAAGTGATCAATCATCGCTTCCGCTTCCTCAATGGATACCATACTTTCTCTACCATAAAATTTCATAACGTCCGCAGAAGACATTATATCGAATATAGTCTCATCATATTGGTGATCAATCTCTATTAAATTTAGTCTTCTCGTAAAGATTACCGGAAATTTTTTCATAGATTAGCTCTCCTAACTAGTTTTGCAAGAACGTTTCCTTGTTTTATTATTCGACTTTTCAAAAGGAGATTCCTGCAAAATCTATTCGTTATTCCAATAATTTGGATCACTCATGCGCATTTCTTCTACCATTTCATCTAAGTCTGATGGTGTAATAGAATAAATCGGATAATCTTTTTGCGCTTTTTTAGCTTCTTCATAGAAAAATTTGTTACTACCTGGATACTCTTCATCTAGTAAAAGTAAACAGCCATCACTTTTTTCTACTAACCATTTATTCTTTGCTCGGAATTGATATGGCCCCTTATATTCACCTTGGTATAGTGGTTGATAAAAGTCTGCCAGCATCGTTAGTTCCTCATACTTTAATTTTAAATCTTCCGGCCAGCGGTCTTCTTGTTGTTCAAAAGGTGGGATAATTGCTATTTGAATGTCATACTGTTCCTTTAAGTCCAATGCTACCTCTGCAGACCATAATTCTACTCCCATCTGACCCGAGATAAGAATCCATTCTAATCCTTCTTCAATAAAACCAATTAATCGCTTCTTAAGTGCTGCTTTTATAATATTGATCTTAGGATCATTTTCTTTAAAAATATTTATTTCTCTCGGTTTATATCCTGTTACAGTAAGTACTTTCATGTGCTGCACATCCTTTAACTAAACATAGGTGATTTTTTCATACTTCCCTCTAACTGTTCTAGTAAACTTCTTAAGACCATTCTGCATGAAAAAGTTATAACTTGTCCAATATACAACGTTACAACATATAACAGATGACTTGCACAAGTTATCGCACTCTTTACATATAATAATGAGCCAGCAGTGTCTGCCAGCTCATTATCAAGTTAACTTACTATTAGCACTTAGGTTTTTTGCCCCATCCATGTGCTGCTCCTGGTCCCATACCTGGTGACATTGCTCCTGCTACTTGACCTGGTAATGTTGTCGGTGTACCCCATGGTCCAGCTCCCATTCCTGGTCCCATGCCTGGTTCAAAAGCTCCTGCCACTTGGCCTGGGCCTCCTGGACCTCCTGGCCCCATGCCTGGTCCTAATCCTGCTCCCGGATCAAATGCTCCAGCTACTTGACCCGGTGCTGGGCCTGCTGGGCCAAGTCCCATTCCTGGAGCAGCAGGTACATTAAATGAACCTCCATATTGGTCTACACTATTTACATTATTTTGAAAAGAAGTAGAGTGTGGGAATACATGCTGGTTCTTAATTAGGTGATGGTTCACTACTGTCGTATGAGAAGGATGAATATGTTGTATCGTTTCTTCAGTGCATTGATGAACTACATTATGCTTAGTAGGATGCACAACACATTTTGGACATCCACAATTGCGTCCGTGTCTCATTAAATTACCCCTTTCTTGTGATAGTACACTATTAACCTATGACAAGTGAGGAGTACTTGTATCAGACACTAACCTATTTATTAGGAAAAAAGTTTAATTTCGTCTTACGAATTCTTCTTCCTCATCCACTTTATTGCGAGTATGCTAGTAATGACAATAAGCCCAAAGCCAACCAAAGAAACAGCCACAACAGACTTAGATGATTTATTTAATTTATCAGTAAAGTCTATGACCTCCTCCGGTGCAGTCCCTTGACCTAGCACATCAAAATCCGCTTCTACTTTCATTGAATCAACAGACCCCGTTCGATCACAAATCCCTGTTACAGGACGACTCTCTCCTTTCCCATATACTAAATCTAAAATAAGATTCAAAAAAAATGGTATCAGCTTCATGAGCCAATACCATTCCCTCTTAATAATGAGCAAGTAATCCCTTCTGCATCGCAAACTTCTCGCATCGTAAGAAAATAAATAATCCAATACCGAAATAAAATACAGCATTAAATACAAGAATTAAAATATCTTCGACCTGAAACTGGGTAATCGTTACCCCATTAATCATAATTTCTCGCACCATATCAATCCCTTTTACAAATGGGAAAAATGCTAAGAAAGGTGCAACTGATAACGGAACAAACGTAAGTCCAGCTAATAAGAATTGCAATATCTGCAGAAAAGCTTGAATTTGTTTCAAAATCATCGTGAATCCTGCAATAATCAATCCAAGCCCAAACATGCTAATTAATGTTAATATTAACACTGGTAAAATTGAAATTACATCCACGTTCAACCACTGTCCAGCAGTTAACATACTTAAATATAACAATCCAATTATAATGATAAATTCAACTAATGTAGTGGAAAACAATCTCGATAACATGATTTTCCATATCCCCATTGGTGACATTCCTAATTGCTCTAAAGTACCTTGTGTTGCCTCATTGGTAATTTGCCAACCAATGTCATTAACGACTAGCATCGCTAAAAACCAAAAGATATAGTTTACAATCACATATTGTATATTAGCATCCTGTGTACTCGGGTCACCAATTAGTGTAATACCAAAGAACATCCCTAAAAATAGCACATAAAACGTGACTAACATGGCGATTGTATTTGGCAGGTAACGTTTAAGTAAAATATATTCTCTGCGAATGTTTGCTTTAAGCACGTTCAGGAATTGCATATTCGTTCTCCCCCTTGACTATCTTCATAAATACTTGTTCAAAATTAATTGTCTTGCGATCAATTGTATCTACTGGGATTTGTTCTAGCTTCAGAATATCAAATAAGTCATACATTTCCTGACTATTCGTTAACTCAACTTCCAACTTGGATTGATATGTATCTGGTGTGTAGATGAGCTGCGGAAATTTTTCTAATAGCATTTCATGTTGCTCCTCACTTAAATGCCCATCAAGCTTAATCGAATAAGCTCGTACTTCAAATAGCTTCATTAAATTTTCCACTCGATCATTTGTAACGACTTTTCCACTATTAATAATAACCGTACGTTCACATAAATCTTGAATAACATCCATATCATGTGAGGTAATGATGATCGTCTTATTTTGAGTTCTTACGATATCTCGCAATAATTCACGAACCTCATAACCAGTCTCAATATCAAGTCCTAACGTCGGTTCATCTAATAAAATCACCTCACTACCAGCAAGCATCGCAACGGCAATCGCAAGCTTTTGCTGCATTCCACGAGATAGACGGTTCACCATTTCATTTTCTTTATCCTTTAACCTAAACTGCTCCAAAAGTTCATCAATCTTACCCGCAACAGACTTACGAGACTTTCCACGATTGCCTGCAAAATATTCCAGATTCTCCCTTACTGTTAACCGCCAATATAAATTACGATTCCCCTCTAACACTGCGCTAATATGCTCCTGTGCATGTAATCTCTTTTTCTGATTATCGATCCCATTAATCGTAATGGAACCGCTATCGGGAACAACTAAGCCGCAAATCATTTTAATCGTTGTCGTTTTCCCTGCACCATTTGGCCCTAATAAACCTAGGATCTCTCCTTTATTCACGGAAAATGAGATATCATTTACTGCAGTGATTATCTCTTTTGTCTTTCGCTTTTTGTAAGACTTTCTTAAGTTTTTCACTTCAACAATAGCTTGCGTCATTTCTTCCATCCCCTCTGTATTTTCTATCTTTAGTCTACTTCAGCTTATTAACTCCTTCTACGGCCCATGGTTCGAAATAGTTTCAGACCTAAGACGGAGATTAGAAAAACTTGTGAGTTGGAAGATAATAGGAGTGATTGTATCATTATAGCTGGTTTAATCGGTAATTGGGTGTATAAAGACATCATTAAAAAAAGGGCTACTAGGAAATATTTCCTCCATAGTAGCCCTTCGTTTCTATTAATTCCTTACCATAGACAATTAAATCCTCATAAGGATTGTCCCCATCAATTCCAAGTACCTGACAAAATGCAGGCTCTGTTTTAATGCCTTGATGTTTTAACCGGATTATTTTTTCTTTTATAGTAGGGTATTGTTGCAATAACTCATACTCAATGACCATATGTACAAAAGCATTTTGCTTCCTAGTAGATTCTGCCTGACCAAACAATTCAAAATCAAAATCTAAGTAACGAAAATTTGCTTTCAGAACTTTTTTGCCTTTCATCACCGTTTCTTTCATCCGAAAAGAGGGCAGGTCTTGATAAAGACTAAAAATAAGCTCTTGAAACTGCTCAAAATCATATACTTCGAAAATAATATCCAAATCTGACTGTTCTACATCTATTCCTAACGGTATCGTCCCGCACAAAAGTGGATTATACCCTGCCAAATCCTTTAATATATTCAACCTTGAAATTGCTTCATATGCCTTCTGTTGTTTTACCGACCCGTTCTTTAACACTTCTATTGAATCAAACAACTGGCTTTCCTCCTAAAACTGAATACTTATTGATTTAAACGTATGTATTCCAGTGCCATGCCGTACAACATCTCTTCTCCTAAGTTCGTATACTGCGTCTTGAACTTCAAATAATATGTTTGGATCAAGTCCTAATGTGTTATGCGATCCAAATACGCGTTGCACTTGTAAAAAGGAAATACGCTCTAAGGAATCAACTAAAGCCACAGGTTCTGTAGTTGGATAAAAAGCATAGATTGGTGTATCCGTATACAGCAAGTCCCCAGTAAATAAATACTCACGGTCATTATCCAATATACAAATATGTCCTGGCGAGTGACCTGGCGTATGGAAAATGGATATTAATCGATCTCCTAAATCAATTATATCCCCATCCGAAACGAGTGCTGTTGGCTTCCCTGTAAAAGGTTTATATGTATTGGGATCAAACTCTCGCGGTGTAGGCTTCGTAATATCACGGCCGATATCTTTTCTTATTTGCTCAAGAGGTAAACCTTTAATCCCGTTCAATAACCAATCTTCCTCTAAATGATGAACTATAATTGTTTCATAAAGCCCATGACCACCAATATGGTCTGCATGAACATGGGTTGTAATGACTACAATAGGTAAGTCCGTTAATTGATCAGTAATTCGTTTTATATTATCAATTCCTAAACCAGTATCAATTAACGCTGCTCTTTCTGTACCTATTAATAAAAACGAATGCACTTTCTCCCAATGACCATATTCACTTATGGCAAAAGTAGTCGAATCAATTTCTTCAACCGTAAACCAATTATCGCTAATATCAACCACTCAAATTCCCCCCACAACAAAATCAATATATTGTATATATTAGGTTATCCTATTATTAATAGCAATCTTCAAGAAAAAAGACAGTCCACCGACTGCCTTTGAATAATATTACAAACCATGATGTGGATTATTCTTTTGTCTAGAATGATTTCGATTTTTCACCTTTTTCGATCCATCTAACCCTTCTCCATATGGCATTTCTGGCGCTTTTGGAAGATTCGGTTGTTCTTGTTGCTTCGGCCCTTTAGGTCTTGCACTCATCGCTATTCCTCCTTTCTTACCTATGTAATTAGTTTTGGGAAGAGAAGAGATTTTATGCATCTATAAAAAGGTAGTAGTCATCACTAGGATGAACTACTACCTTTTACTAGAAAGAGAATTTTAATGGATGGAGTTACATACAGTTAGGGCGCTAAAACAGACACTACCGCAATTAATAGGATAATTGGTGTAAAGATTACGAACCAAAAGAATAGTAACAATAACGCTGCAATCATCGACTCCCACCTCCTAAAACCTTCTGTTGAGGCCTCACATTAATAAATTATGAAAGGTAAAAACTTTAGTTTGGACGAAATCACCTTTCTATTAAAAAATGGTGATATTCAATAGGTTCAACAACCTATTTAAGCTATTTCTAGTAGGCAAGCATATATTTTCTTCCTCTAATAGACTGACACACTTACCAAGTTATTCCTACTCGCGTAAAGTTGTAATGAAGGGAAATATGTAAAGGTGGTGACAATTATGGCAAATGCTACTTCCAGACGAACTGCAGCTAGTAAATATCGGGAAGCAAAAAAACAACGTGTTACTCCTCAGTCCCCTTCTACCCAATCTAGTCAAATCCAAATCCGTTCCAGCAATTATCAAACTAAAAACTATCTAGCCTCAAATTCTAAAGCTACCCCACTTTTAGAGCAGTTTAAAACTGAGTGGAAGAGTAGTAATGTAAATTCACAATGGTTAGAAGGGATAAAAGAAATACTAAAAGTTTTGCAGTCCGAAGAAGGTAAAAAAATTGTGAAGTCTCTATTGGATGGAACTAAAAAAGTTGTGAAAAAAATTCCAATTGATAAGGTGGTGAATACGTTGGCGAAGGACCAAAACCTTTCCGAAATCCTGAAAAACTTAACAAAAAGTGGCAATTCTTCAGAGATTCTCTCCAAAATGATGAAGGACCCGGAAATGAAGAAAGCAGCAATGGATATGATGCAAGAGATGTTGAGCGATGAGAAGAAAATGGAAGAAATGACTGACCTTATGGGTAAGATGCTAAATCCAGACAAAGAATAGTATGTAGGATGCCTATTTTATCTACTGATTTTAGTAGAAATGATGAAAACATACGAGCAACTTCTACCTCCTTTCATAAACTACTAATAGAAAGGAGGTAGAATTATGTTAAACGATATACAATCTCAATTAAAGCATCTATTGAATTGTGCTCAAGCTAAAGTAAATAAGCTCCGCTCTAAAATCTATTCTGCGTCTAGTAAAAGATAGTTCTTAATTTATTTAGCTACATCTCTCCTTTTAATATAGAAGTCTTGAGTTAAGGCTCAAGACTTTCTTTAATTGTTAATTCATAAAAAGATTCAAACATCATAAAGCTAGCCATAAAACTTCCATGAAGATTATGGAATTGAGTTTGTACCGTTTTTCTAGATTCCAAATTGCCCATCTGAATCTTCCTAATCGAATCCTCTAAATGAAGTAAACTTTCAATGCTACCAACTAGATACTGCCTTTGTTCATATGTATAATTTTCTCTTTCAAATAGATTGAATAAAGAATTTCTAACATTTATCACTTGATTCAAACTATTATCTAAATCAGTTTTCGTAAAGTTGACTGGTTTTCCACTAACAATCCAATCTTGTTCAAACAAGTGGAGTATGGTTTGTGTCTGATTAACCGTATAATTCATTGGAGTTTCAGTACTCATATTCTCATAGTCCTTTTCATATGTACTTTTAAAATCATTTAACTCTCTAACATATCCTTGTACCATGATAGGATCTGGTTTGTAAGTATAACTTTTATAAAGACTGAAGGAAGAGAACGGATAGTACCAAGTAATTAGAAACATTACAATCACATATAGTCCAGCCAATATCAAAATGCTTCTGTAAAATTTTTTTGTATTAAACATAGATCAATCCCCACTCCTAGATTCACTAGCCTTCCCTTTTGTCCGCAACAAAAGCTCCGATATACCAATTGCTATACTAGCATTTAACATTACTAATATTGATATCGCCATTACCATACTGTCAAAATCACCTATAAAATTAAAAATTAAAAATACAAAACTAAAAAAGAACACTATAAGGCCAAAAATAAATAAAAACCTATCCATCGTTGCTTTCACCTCTTAAATGTTATAGATAGTTGACAATAATCCCTACTAGAGTGCATATCTTCCATTAAATCTTGTTGACCCTATATATAAATCGGAAGGAACTGTTCCATCATGAGACTTCCAACATCTACTAAACAAATGATAATTCAATATTAACATAATTTTAAATAGTAGTTATTAAACATAAAAAACACACTGTTACCTAGTCAGCAACAGTGTGTCTTAATAATTTTTCTATTTATTGTTAGTTACTACTTCGTAAAAACATCTGTTAACGCTGTAACAATCTGTTTCTTACGAGATACTACTCCTTTTAGTAAAGCGCGATTATTATTATCTAGTTCGACCTTGAATGCTTCTGCTACTTTTTCAATGTTTCCTCCACGAGCTAGAACCTCAGAATCATTATTTAAGATATCCGTTACAACAAATAAGAATAGATCTAATCCTTTTTCGTTTACCGCTTTATCCATCACTTCTTCTAATTCTGCTTGAAGCTCGTAAACTTTACTTGCATCCACTGTATTTACTTGAGCAATTTCCACTTTGGCATTACCCATCGCAAATTCCTTCGCATCCATTGTAATAAGCTCTTGTGGAGATTTATCACTTAGGTCAGCACCTGCTTGAAGCATATCTAATCCATACTTTTCAAGCTCAACACCAGCTAAGCTAGCAAGCTCATGTGCTGCATCAACATCTTCTTGCGTGCATGTTGGGGATTTTAATAATAGAGAGTCAGAAATGATGGCAGAAAGTAATAGTCCAGCAATCTCCTTCGTTAGCTCTACCCCATTTTCCTTATACATTTTATTTAAAATCGTTGCTGTACAACCTACTGGCTCCGCACGGAAATATAGTGGTTCTTTCGTTTCAAAATTCGATACACGGTGATGGTCAATTACTTCTGCAATACGTACATCTTTAATATTACTTACACTTTGTTGAAATTCATTATGGTCTACTAGAATGACATCTTTCACTTCGTTAGGTACAGACTCAATAAATTGAGGTGCCTCTACATTAAAATAATCTAGCGCATATTGTGTTTCCTTGTTTACTTCGCCAAGTCTTGCTGCTTCAGCATTTACACCTAATTTGTTTTTTAAGTTAGCATATGCTATTGCTGAACAGATTGTATCTGTATCCGGGTTTTTATGACCAAATACAAGCGTCTTCTCCATCTTCATTCTCCTTTATATGTATAGCTTTTATATCAATTTTTCCTACGTATAAGATTATCATAAATTCTAGTTGGATTGAATTTTTTTACACGTGAAGTTTTACTTTTCCGCTTATAATTCTTATAGTTATGATAGATTACATTATAAAAGAAGGTATTAACATGAAACGTTATATTATTGTAGGTGCGGGAATTTTAGGTGCAACTACTGCTTATAAATTAGTAAAAAGCGGAGCAGACGTACTAATTGTTGACCAAAAAGGGATTGGCCAAGCGACTGAAGCTGCTGCTGGAATTATTTGCCCATGGTTATCTCAAAGGCGGAATAAGGCCTGGTATAACCTAGCAAAAAATGGTGCTAGAATGTATCCTAAATTAGTAGAGGAATTGAAAGCAGATGGAATACTCGAAACAGGTTATGCAAAGGTCGGTGCACTAAGCCTTCATAAAGAAGAAAAAAAGCTATTAGCTATGCAAGAAAGAGCATTAAAACGCCGCGCAGACGCTCCAGAAATTGGTGAAGTAACATTATTAAATAACCGAGAAACGAAACAACTTGTACCAATGATAGATGAAGGCTATTCATCCATATATGTCAGAGGGGCAGCCAAATTAGATGGTATGACCTTTAGAGAAGCTTTATTAAAAGCTGCTCAGAACCACGGTGCAAAGGTATTAGAAGGGAAAGCAACTCTTTACCAAAAAGATAACCAAGTTCTTGGTGTATTTGTAGAAAATGAACGATATGAAGCCGATCAAGTGATTGCTGCTTGTGGTGCTTGGATGAACGAATTTCTTGCACCTATTGGAGTTAACTTCCAATCAACAGGACAGAAAGGCCAAATTCTTCATCTTGATATGCCTGATTTAGAAAGTAAGGATTGGCCAGTGATTATGCCTCCAACAAATCAATCTATCGTTCCGTTTGAGAACCGTATAGTCATTGGAGCTACCCATGAAAATAACAAAGGATTTGACCAACGAGTTACTGCTGGTGGAGTCTTCGATATTTTATCCAAAGCATTAGAAGTGTTACCAGAACTTGAGAATAGTACAGTACTTGAAGCTCGAGTAGGGTTTCGTCCATTCACACCAGAATTCCTTCCTGTAATCGGCAGGTTACCCAATGTTAATGGCTTAGCTTTAGCTAATGGACTTGGATCATCTGGTTTAACGACTGGACCATTTGTGGGTACACAACTAGCTAAATTAGTTTTAGGGGATACATTAGATATTTCACTTGAGGACTATGACGTTAATACTGCAATCAAATAATTCCATTTACAATAAGTACTAGATTTGCTACCATTTAATCAAGTAATAGACCGTCCATATAAAGGGGTAAGTTCATTTGAAAAACAAACAAGGAAAAATTGCCGTTTTTCTCATCATCATTTTTATTCTTTTAGCAGTAGGTGCTGCATACTGGTTACTAGATATTTATACACCGGATGAAAATAGCGGAGAAATAATTGAGCAAATAAACTAAAGACAGTGTCTAGGGGAATAGCCTCTTCCACTGTCTTTTACATTTTAATAGAATATCGATTTCCACCGGCATGTTTTGCCTCATATAATGCCTGGTCAGCATTTCTGAATAACGACTCGTAGGAATTTGCCTTGTCTCTTGATAATAAAGAAATACCAAGACTCGTAGTCGTCACAAACTCCGCATGATCAATTTGCCAAGGTGCTTTTACTGCATCGATAATATCCTCTGCAATATGGATTGCATCATCTTTACAATCTAATGACTGCAATAAAAGTACAAACTCATCCCCTCCAAGTCTAGCAAGGGTATCTTTACTACGAATTTGTTTCCCTACTCGGAAGGCAAATTCAGAAATTGCCTTATCACCAATATCATGGCCAAACGTATCGTTAATTTCTTTAAACCGATCTAGATCCATAATAATAATTGCAAATTTATCGCCATTACTCTCAAAAGAATCTAATGCTTCCTTCAGTTTCATGGTGAAATAGCGACGATTCGGTAGCCCTGTTAACGAGTCGTGATAAGCAAAATACTTTAACTTATCCTCGTAATTTTTTCTAAATGAAATGTCTCGTGATAATACGACCATCTGTTTAAATGCTTTATTCTCATCAAATACTGGAGATCCTTTTAATTCTGACCAAATCCAGCCCATTTTACGGTGCTTTTGTCTAAATTGCGCTTCCCATGGTTTGCCACTTTTCTTAGAATTCTCAAAAGACTCGAATAAATCATCTATATCCTCTGGATGAACATTATAATAGAATTCTTTCCCGATATATTCCTCCGGATTAAAGTTTAAAACGTCGCGATAGGAAGGTGATACATAAGTAATTTTCCCAGCATGGTCTAGCATCGTAATTAAATCACCCGAATACTCCGCAATAATTTCAAACTTATTTTCACTTTCGGTATATTTATTTTGAATCGTGATTTGCTCGGTAATATCTTTGCAAATCGCATATATGCCAACTGTTTTATCATTCACAATAATTGGTGTTAGCTTAATAATCAGTTCAATATTGTCACCAGATTTATTCCGCATTTTGACGCTAAACTCTTCTAAAATACCATTGATTGCGATTTCAAAATACTTCTTTGCCTTATCAACATCTTCTGGTAATATCAGCGTTATATAAGGTACACCTTTTAAATTATCTTCAGAGTAACCTGTGATCAACTCTATTGACCGATTAGCAGCTACAATTATTCCATCTTCATCTATGGCCATAACACCGTCTAAGTTATAGTCAAAAAGAGATTGGTACCGTTGTTTTCCTTCGATTAGTAATTCTCTTGCCTTTTCAGCAACATCTTCAGCAAGTCTTCGCTCCGTAATATCTTTCACAACAGCTACTATATGCGTACAATTATTATCTTCATCAAAGATTGGAGTTAATACATTTTCACCATATCTCGTTTCGCCGATGGGAGATGGGAATAAATCGTTATACACAACAATATCCTTTGAATCTAGTACTTCCTTGTATTTCCTATATAAAAAGTCTGCTTTTTGTTGATCTAATACTTCGTGAAAGGTTCTACCAATAATGTCCTTCGTCAAACCGGCATACTTTAACACTGCATGATTAATAAAGTTATAAATAAACTTATCCTGGTCCTTTACTTCCATTATATAGACCATATCTTGTATGCCATTTAATAAAACATTATTTAATAATTGTTCTTTTGGTATAATCATTTATCCTCACACTTATTATTATGACGTAAAATAAACCCTTTTCCGGCTGGTAAATCAACAAATATAGTTAAAAAATACTAGATATTATACTAGAAAACAATAGGACTTTATACCTATTAATGCCCCTCTTACCAATAAGTCTAAATAACCATTACACTCTATTATCTCAAATTAGAAGTATAATCTTATTAATTTTACACCATAAATTGGTATAGATAATTCAATTAAACCTAATATTTTGTCAAAATAAATATTTTTCCAATTTTTAATAATTTATGTTACACTCAAATTATTAAATACTTATTTCGACAAAATTTGACAGGTGAAAACAGATGACCAAACTTAGCTTAAAAAAGATTCCACTAATTCTTTGGGTATTTGGAGCTATAGTTTTAGCTCTATCTATCTACATAGAAACAGGTACCTCCATTGAATCAGAAAGCATATTTCTTACCATCAACGTCATTATGATTGCTGTTTTTTCCTATTATGGCGGTTTATACGGTGGTATTTTTTACTTCATGTTTTTTAGTGGAGTATATCTTCTTATGGGAATGTACATGACACCTAAAGAACTATCCGTTCAAAATCATTTCCCCTATGTTATTGGATTAATTATTGCGTTATCTATCGGAACACTTGGCTCAAAAATTAAAACAAACGAAATCCAACTTAAAAAGCTATTTGAAAATAATGATATTACCTTCTGGACTTGGGATCTTGAGACTGATGAACATACATTCTCAGAGGGATACGCTAAAATTTATGGAGTTACAAGAGAATCCATAAAGGATAACCCATATCATTGGCTCGATGTCGTCCATCCAGATGATAAACATATTCTGCTCAATGCAATTGAGCAACAAAAAGCTGGTAAAAGGACGACGATTACGTATCGTTTCTTCCACAGCAGTGGTGAAATCAGGTGGTTACGTGATTCCGCAACCCCACAAATTGCAAAAAATGGTGTTGTAACACATGTAGACGGTGTCGTATTTGATATCACGAATCAAAAACAAGCCGAACACAAAATGAATCAATTATTACACTATGATTCGTTAACTGGATTAACTAACCGTATTTGGTTCAAAAATTATTTAGATACAGCATTACTTTCTTCCAATAAGTACGGTCGTTCTGTAGCAGTCATGTTCATTGATTTTGACAACTTCAAACGTGTTAATGATACCCTTGGCCATAGTACAGGTGATCAGTTATTAATCCAGATTGCTAACAGGTTGAAATCGATACTTAAAGAAAGTGATATCGTTTCTCGACAAAGTGGTGATGAGTTTTTAGTACTTGCAGAGAATCGTAATTTGGATCAGATTGAAGAATTAGCAAAAGAGATTATTGCAATGATGAACGCTCCCTATTCCATAAATGGAACCGAGATCATATCAACTCCAAGTATCGGAATCAGTATAAATTTTGATTACGAAGATGATGCAGAATCATTAATTAAAAAAGCCGATTTTGCCATGTATCTTGCAAAAGAAAACGGTAAAAACAATTACCAATTTTACAATGAAGAACTTAATAAAAAATTGAAACGAAAAGTAATTTTAGAAACATACTTACATAAAGCAATTGAGAATAATGAATTAACCGTTCATTATCAGCCACAGTTCAATTTAACATCTTATGTGATCGTAGGTGCTGAAGCTTTACTTCGATGGGAATGTGAAATGGGCAAAATTCCACCAGACGAATTCATTCCTATCGCGGAGGAAACAGGACTAATTATTCCGATAGGCGAATGGGTTTTAAGACAAGCCTGTCGTGATATAAAACGGTTTAAGGCGAATGGATTAAACTCCTTTCCAATTTCAGTTAACATCTCAACGAGACAGCTTATGACACCAAATTTCATCGAGCGAGTTCAAACGATTATTACCGAGGAAGAAGTAGATCCAAAATTATTAACACTTGAAATTACAGAAAGTGCATTCCTTTATTATGAGGATGCGAAAGAAAATATTTTAGCACTTCGAAATCTAGGTGTTGGTGTTTCATTAGATGACTTTGGAATTGGCTATTCGTCCTTAAGCATGATCCGGAATATTGAAATAGATGAATTAAAAATTGATCGTTCATTTTTAAATGATTCCATTAAAAATAAGCGTGTACGCTCCTTATTAGAAGCAATTATACAAATTGGTAAGAAAATCAATACAAAAGTTGTCGTGGAAGGTATAGAAACAAAAGAACAAATTGATATTTTAACCGTTCATGATGTATATGGACAAGGTTACTTTTACAGTAAGCCTCTATCAGTAGAAGAATTCGAGTTATGGTATTCACAAGGAGAAAAAGCGAAGAATTATTAGACTCTTCGCTTTATTTTTCTTCTATTTCTTTCCAAGACTTTTTCTCATCATCTTCAATTATGCCTAGCACTACATCACTTATCTCTGGTTCACGTAGTAATTTATCGGAAAGCATAAACTTAATATCATCGGCATCAGCAAGGGATAATCCTTTTTTCAATTCCACGGTCACTTCTACATGATACGTTCTTCCTTCTTGCACTGTACGTAACCTGTAAATATCGACGACACTTTCATCTTCTAATAAATCCTTAGCAATTCTATTCTCAACATCTTTAGGTGCAGCGACCCCAATTAAGCCGACCATATTATCATAACCAACGCGGAATGCAACATAAAGCATCAAAATTCCAATAAAAATAGAAATTACGCCATCCGCTTGTAAAATATCAAAATACTGTGACAGAACGATACCGATAATAGCTAAGACTGCACTTGATGTTGCAACCAGATCTTCATAAAATACCAATCTTGTCGCAGGAGAAGCCTTACTTGCACCTTTAAATGCCGTTACAATTAAATTTCCTCCCCCTTCTATTTGTGCTTCTTCTTTTATCTCTTTCATTGCTTTAACTAAAATAAAGCCGTCAACTATAAATGCTGCCACTAAAATACCAATGTTTAACCAAAAGTTACTCGCTTCTGCTGGATGTTGGATAATATGCCAGCCTTCCTTAATCGTTTCATAAGCCATGATAGTGACGACTATTACAGCTACCATACAGAAAAGATTGATAACCCGTCCAAATCCTGTTGGAAACCTCTTGGAAGGCTTCATTTCTGACAAAACACTACCAAAGAAAACAAATCCCTGATTTACTGCATCTGCAAATGAATGCATGGCAGATGCAAACATCGTACCACTCCCACTAATAGCAGCAGCGATTGATTTTATAATTGCTAAAAATGCATTGCCTAATGCTGCCACTCCACTGGATGTATTCCCCTTTTTAACAAGTTGAATAAAACTCATACACATTCCCCCAAAATTTTATAGTTCTCCTTTTAGTTTTCCCTTTTTTAACATTATCATGTACTTGAAAAAACACACGCAATTGCTAATTAATAACTCGAATCAAAGTACCTTCAAGTACACATCGTAATTAGTACAAGGAGGGGATGAAGCTGACTAAAAAAATAATCTCATTAATATTCTTCATCATGTTGATTGGATGTACAACAGAACATGATGCGACGCCTGATAAACCACAAGATTTAGGTAATAATCATATAAGCAATAATACCACAATTGGTAATAGTCTGAAAAACACAACTAAAAACTTAGACAACCGAGTAAGAAAAATATCATCTACAAACGATAAAACAAAAGACGTACAATCTTTAGACCATGCAGCGGAAAAGCCAAAGCGTACTCCTACTGATAAAGAAAAACCTCAAAAGGTTGATGTGAGAGGAATTTATTTGAACCGAACTTCTATAAGAGAAGAAAATGTCCAGAAATATATTGACCTCATTAAAAGTTCCAACCTCAATGCAGCCGTCATCGATATAAAAGATGATTATGGTAAATTAACCTATGATTCCAGTATCGACCTTGCCAACCAAATCGGTTCTGACAATAACCCTGCCGTTAGTGATTTGAACAAGCTAACCCAACGGTTTAAAGATGCAGGAATTTATACAATTGCTCGTGTAGTAGTATTTAAAGACCCCTATTTAGCCGCCAATAAACAAGAATATGCTATCAAACGAAAAGATGGCACCATCTGGCAAGACCCTTCCGGAACGAAATGGATTGATCCATACAAGGAAGAAGTTTGGCACTACATTACATCCATAGCTAAAGAAGCAAGTGACAATGGATTTGACGAAATTCAATATGACTATATTCGTTTTCCGGAACGAGGAAAACAGGTTGATCAAGAAGTCACTTTTGACAATCCAAATGGTCTTACGAAAGCTGAAAATATTTTATCATTTCTAAAATATTCAGAAGAACAATTAAAAAATCAGCCATCCTACGTTTCTGCGGATGTGTTTGGACTAGTAACAACCGCAACGGATGATATGGGAATCGGCCAATTATGGGAAAACATTTCCCCACATGTTGATTATATCTCGCCGATGACATATCCTTCCCATTATGCACCAGGTTCATACGGAGTGCCAAATCCTGATAGAGCACCATATGACATCATGGCAAGGGCAATGAAAGATGCAAAAGAACGAAATGCCGCTTTAGAAGAAAACGGAGAAGAATCTGCAACCATTCGTCCTTGGGTACAGGATTTTGACTACCTAAGTAATTACACCGTTCAAGATGTACAAAAACAAATTCAAGCTATCTATGATCAAGGAATTACACAATATTTAATCTGGAATGCAGGTAATGTATATACAGTCGATGCATTCCAATAATAGAAAAAACCGCTGAGTTTCAGCGGTGTACATAAATACCCGAAGTTTTAATAAATTGACACGAAGATTTTTCTCAAGTGACTCGAACTTGTTATAAAATTACCCGAACTGTTCACATTTTTACTTGAAGTTGAAACGATAACACAAATTTTTAATGGAGTTTCTTCTTCTTAATACGTAATTCACTCAAGAAAGTCGACCCCAATATCAAAATTCCTCCAATAATTTGCACGAATGTCATACTTTCACTCAAAAAGATCGCAGCCATTAATACTGCTGAAATTGGATCAATATAACTCATCACCGCTATTGTTTGCCCTTTTAACTTCTTCATCGATGAAAAATATAACAAATACGCAAAACCCGTATGAACTACCCCAAAAATCGCAATTAAGATAATCGACTGAACACCTAACCCACTATAATTCATTTCTTCCGTCAGAAATACGTATGGGAACATCACAATGGTAGCCATGGCAAGCTGCATAATCGTTGTTTCAAAATCAGATAAATCACGAATAAATTTATTAATTAAAATAACACTAGCATATAATGCTGCTGCTAATAATCCATAGCCAATTCCAACTGGATGGTTATAGTCGCCGCTAACTAATCCTCCAGGTTGTATGACTAAAAATAATCCGATAAAAGCTAGTCCAACACTTATAGCTTTTCTAACCGTCCATTTTTCTTTTAATAAAATTGGTGCTAAAACCAAGACAAATATCGGAGCAAAATAGTAACTCAATGTCGCATTTGAAATCGTTGTAAATCGATATGCTTCAAATAAGAAAATCCAATTAAATCCCATTGCAGCACCTGATACTAAAAAAAGAATTAAGTTCCGCTTAGATATTTTATAATGAACCTTTTGTTTAATAAGGAAGCTTGCAGCAATTAAAAATATACTCCCAATCGCACCGCGAAATAATGCAATTTCACTGGAGGATAAGTCGATATTTTTCACAAATAAACCTAAACTACCAAATATTAACATCACTACGATGAACGTTGCTTTTGCCCCCACAATTTCTCCCCCTCTAAAGCATTCATGTAATTTGTATTTTTCATTATCTCATATTCCTACCTACAATGGCACAGAATAAAAATAAGGAAGGAGTAATTACATGAAAAAGTTTACTGTAGCTGGTACCGATATTGAAGAGGTTAAACGAAAAAACGCGAAATCTGGTTTGTCCTATAACGAAGTCAAAGCGTTGCTCGCTCAAACTGGTGGGCATGAAACTGCCAAGTTCAGCGATACAGATCCAGAAGATGTGAAGAAACAAATACATCAACATCCACCCGTTTAAAAGGAGGTTTGACAATGGCAGAAAAGGATTTTGAAAAAATTTATAATGAGTACCGTAATCAAACAGAACAATCTGTTGAAATTGGACAGGTTAATACAGATGGGAAAGAGCAAATTGTTGCAGTGAAGAAAAATGATGATGGAGATATTATCGCCTTTAAAACCGATACTGGTAGGGAATTGGACTATGTAACAGCATTAGACGAAGCAAAAGCAGGAAACCTCGCACATGTGGATGTATTTCATAAATATGGACGAGACATTATTCGTAGCGAGCCTGATGGGATAAAAGAAAACAATTTAGATAATCTTCCTGAATTTTAAATAAGCAGCCCAGTTTTAAGGCTGCTTATAATCTAACCTAAGCACTTTTCCAAATCTTAGTATATTTCTTTTTATACTTTTCATCATCTACTTCTTCAATTAATGCCAAGGAAATTTCCTTAATTTTTTCATCGTTCACCGCATCATAAAGATGTCGCAATCCTTGAAGGATATCAGATCGAATCAATGTGTAATTCTTTTCTGATGTCCCATTCTTAAACCGATCGACTAAAGACTTAAGTAAAAGCTCTTTCTGCTCATTACCCGCTAACCCTATCTTCCAAATGGATTGTAACGTATGGCGTGCTGTAACGAATTTATCATCATAGGTTACCTTCCAAATTTTATCAAAATCTTTCATTATTCGTTTTTCTGGATCACTCTTTGCCAGACCACACAAAAATTGTGCAGCTCTAGAACGTTCGTGGTTATTTTGATGTGTAAGATTTGCGACTAATTCATCCCATACTTCATAAGCCCAGCTTACACGTTTATCTATGGCAGTCATTATTCCATGGAAAGCCTCATTTTGTTTATCTTTATCATCCGATTGTAAATTCTCAAAATAACTTTTGATTACTTCATCCACACCAATCACCCTTTAACAAAAAAGCAGTCCTTAAGACTGCCCTAATTTTTGATCAATATCACTTGTATCTACTTTCCCACCAAACCAGCTCTCTAATTTTTCTCTAGCTTTCGCCTTAACTTCATCATCAACGTAAGCAGCAACTTGCAATAAAGCAGCAGTCAAAATCCCTAAATCATCAATAAATCCAGCTCCGAAAGCGACATCCGGAATTAAATCAATTGGAAGGATAAAATATCCTAAAGCCCCTACAATAGTTGCTTTCACTTTTTTCGGTATCTCTGGTTTCTGTAACGTATAATAAAGAATTAAGACGACATAAATAACGGATGAGCCAGCCTTCTTTGCAAATTTCCCGATCTTCTTCCAAAATTTATCTTCCGTATAGTGCACACCATGCTTTTGAATCTCTATTTCATCAACATTTACTATACCTTGCTCTATTTCTTCCATTTGTTCTTCACTTAGTTTTTTCTTTTTCTTGAACTTTTCAAACATAACATATCACCTCGGATTGGTTTGGATTTTGAAAAGCTTGTCCTAATCTTATTATAAACGTTAACTTGTCCTTCGTGAACTACCACCGACAGAATCCGCGAAAATTCACCTTGTATTGCACCTGATTTTTACTATACTAATATTAAGGAGGTGAATATTATGGAACAGGAAACACTACTTAACGAAATTTCACATGCGTTTACGCTTCATGGAGAGCATATAGACAAAAAGTTCGCTGAAATGGACAAGCGTTTTGAAGAAATAGATAGTAGATTTGAACAAATCGATAAAAGATTTGAAGAAGTTGAAAAACGCTTTGACCGTTTGGATCTAAAAGTAGATGGCGTACGTATGGATTTATCGGATACACAAAAGACCTCAAATTTCTTACTCCGAAAAGTAGCAAAACATGATGACAAACTTCTAGATCTATCCCGGCAGACAAAGTAATTCCTCTCTAGGTTAAAATTCCAGTAAAAATACCTTCACTCTAAATTTCTGGTGTGAAGGTATTATTGTTCTACTAAACATGAAGAAGTATTTTCCCTGTATGCTGCCTCTTTTCTATTAAACGATGTGCATCCGCAGCATCACTTAACGTAAACTCTGCCCCAATGACAATATTTAACTCCCCACTAGCTAAAAACTTAATCACTTGATCAGATACTTCCTTCAACAAATACGGCCTTTTCTTTCGGGTATTACCTAAACTAAATCCTAATACTGACCTACAACTATTATGCAGCTCATTTGTTTTAAAATTCCCGACCGCACCACTAGAATTCCCGAAATGCACTAATCTTCCATACTCAGCAAGACATTTCATATTCTCCTCTGACACCTTACCAGCCATTGAATCTAGAATAATGTTTACTCCCACGCCATCAGTCAACTCAAGTACATTAGCTGAAAAATTATCATAAGTAAACACATCATCTGCCCCTGCATTACGTGCAACTTCAAATTTAGCCGGAGACCCTACTGTTCCAATCACTTTGCTGGCACCTAACAGCTTAGCCATTTGTATGGCGGTCGTACCGACACCACCAGATGCAGAATGAACAAGAACAGTCTCCCCTTCCATCATTCTCCCGACATCCTTTAACAGCATATAACTTAAGAATGCTACAATTGGACTTGCAGCTGCTAACCTTAGTCCAATTTCATCCGGAATTGGAAAAGTAAGCTGTTCACTTGCAACAGCATATTCTGCATAGGAACCCGTTCTTGGAAAGGCTATTACCCGCTGACCTACTTTTAAATCTGTAACCCCTTCTCCTAGCTCATCAATTATGCCTACCAAATCCAAGCCTAATATGATAGGAAAATTCCCTGTTGATTTTTTACCTGTTCTATTTTTAATATCAGCATAATTGACACTCGTTTTCTCAACTTTTATTAGTACTTCATGTTTACCTGGCTTGGGTGTTGCGACTTCTTTATATTGCAAAACCTCTGGTCCGCCAAATTGTTCTATTACTATTGCTTTCATAATACTCCCCCTATTCTTTCAACCTGACACTGTAATACCTTCGGGTAACTTACATGAGTTAATTTATATTTTATCAAATTTAATTTGGGTAATATTAACAATACAAAAAATCTCCTTCTAACTTTTAAGGAGATTTTTTAAAACTCTTTACTAGAAAAAATCCTTTTCTTCAATCAGAGAATATCTGCCCTTTTCTACTCTAGTTAGCACCCTGAAATAATCAGGTATCGTAGAAATATTATTTCCCCCATGTGAAACAGGAACCATTTCATCCATCGGTGTACTAAAGTCTTTCCATCTTGAACCATAGTTAGAAACAACCCACTCTTCTATCTCACTAGCTGTTCTAGCACCACCTAGATTTTGGAATGCATCGATAATCGCTTCAACTTGAGTCAAAGTAATTCCCCCTAGTAAAATCGTATAGTTTTACTTAAGTTAATACTATGTTTCTCCTAAAACCCTTTAGTACTTTTACCTCTATTATATATATTTCTACACTTTCCCCTAAAACCCTTTAATTAATGCTAATTTCCTCACGCGCTTTGGACAGCGAGACAGGTCCATCATCCCAAATGGGTCGATGGACCTGTCCCGCTTTTAATTCCCATATACTTCTTCCCTTGTATGAAATCCGTCTGCAATAATGGTTTCGTCGATATTATTTTGATTGACCTCAATAGGTGAGAGCAAGACAGATGGAACTTCTATTTTCCCATTATTAATCTTCCTGTTTGTTTCAAAAGCTTCACCTCTTGCCATAGCAACAGCAATTTCCGCAGCTTTCTTTGCAAGATTACGGATTGGCTTATACGCTGTCATCGTTTGAGTCCCTTCCACAATACGCTGTACAGCAGCAAGGTCTGCATCCTGACCGGCGACAGGTATTTTTCCTGCTAACCCTTTTTCTTCCAAAGCTTTTATTGCACCGCCAGCTGTTCCGTCATTGGCAGCGATCACGGCATCGATTTGATTTTGATTTGCTTCTAAAGCTGCTAACATATTTTGATAAGCATTCTCTGGTGTCCAATTTTCCGTCCATTGATCGTACACCACTTTTATGTCCCCACGGTCAATGTAGGGCTGGAGTACATTAAAGACACCTTTTTTAATAAGAATTGCATTATTATCGGTTACAGATCCTCCTATATAAACATAATTCCCTTTTGGTACTAAATCTGTGATTACCTCTGCTTGCAACTCCCCTACCTTTTCATTATCAAACGAAACATATAAATCAACATTGGCATTTTTAATGATTCGATCATAAGATACTACCTTAATACCTGCAGAATGGGCCTTCTCCACAACAGCCGCCGCCGTTTCTGTATAATAAGGAACAACTACTAGCAAATCAGTACCGTTAGATATCATCGTTTCAATTTGGGAAAGCTGAACAGCAGCATTTTCATTGGCCACCATTATTTCTACTTCTGCACCTAAAGCTTCTAATTCTTCTCGAAACAAATCCCGGTCCTTCGCCCACCGTTCTTCCTCTAATGTATCCATGGAGAAACCTATTTTAATTTCACCTTTTGGAGAGCGGACATTTTCATTCGGCATTGTTCCGTTATTTTCTTCAACACTCTGCTTCGTTTCACAAGCGGAAAGTGTGATTAAAAAAATTGTCATGATAACCATAAGATAAAGATTGAATAGCTTTTTCACTGGACGATCCCCCTAAGCCTTACCCTTACTTTCCATGAATCGCATTTTGATATTCCTTCGGTGAAACATGTACCATTTTTTTAAATACTTTACTAAAATAATTTGGTTCGTGATAGCCGACTTCAATTGCAATCTCCTTAATACTTCGTCTCGGATCTTGCATCAATTTTTTTGCTTTTTCTATTCGGCACTCTGTAAGAAAATCAATATAATTGATGCCCATTTTTTCCTTAAATAATTTACTTATGTAAATAGGGCTAAGTCCCATTTCCACACTTAAAGTTTCCAGCGAAATTTCTTCATGGGAATGGGCTTGAATATATTGTTTGATTTGCTGGACATTATCAGCCTCTAGTTGTTGATAATAATGAATATGTTTTTGCTTTAACAAATCCAATAATTGACCCGTTTCCATTCGAAGCTGTCGGTAATCGATAGTTTGAAAAGCAAATAGTGGTGATTTGGCTTCTATTCCTAAATCATTTAAGACACGAGAGACGACCCATAAAACTTCTAATATTCTTTGCTGACTATATACTAAACTTGCACCTTGTTGCTCAAAAAACTGTACTAAGCTCAACACTTCGGTACGAATCGCTTCCCACTGTCCTAATTTAATTTGATCCACAATATCTTTTTTTAATGTTGTTAGTCGTAAATCAAAAAAGTCCTCTTCTACTATTTCTATTTCAGCATAGAATCGATATTTAGCCGGAGAAAGATATTCCATTGCTGCTACTAAGGATTCTTGATAGGATTTTTTCACTTGATTTAGTTCGGAATAAACGTTACCGATCCCAATAAACCATCCTAACGCTTCATGATGCTGCTTTACTGTTATAATTTTTTTAGCAAAGGACGTTGCTTGAAAACGAAACGAAACATTCTTATCACGAAATACAATAATAGGTAATTGGTTTCCTGAAAGTGCCCCAACTAAACAATTACCTAGCTCGCTTACTTTCTCCTTTATTAAAGGGTACGGATGATCCGAACTATCTGGTACAAGGACATTCATTACAAATACTTCATGATTTCGATCGATTTCAAGCATATCAATTAGTAAATCAACATTTACTTCATGGACATGCTCAAATAATAATTGCGTGACTAAATCTGCTTCAATAATTGATCTTGTTTTCTGAATCACGGTTTCTTGTCTCTTACTAGCTGCTCGTGACCTTTTATCTACAACAATTTCTTTGAGAACCTTTCCAACTGTTTCAACAATGTCAGCTGCTTTACTTGGCTTTAAAAGATAGTCTGATGCCCCTAGTTTAATCGCTTTGCGCATATAATCAAATGTATCATACGCGGTTACCATAATAAATTTGATGTCTGTACTAAATTCCATGATCCGTTCCAACGCTTCTAAACCACTAATTCCTGGCATTTTTATGTCCATTAAAATTAAGTCTGGCTTTATCGTTTTAGCAATCTCAATAGCCATTTTTCCATTTCTTGCTTCCAGCACCTCAAGACTAGGAAAGGATTTTTGCAAGATGAATTTCATACCTTCCCTTTCAATTTGTTCATCATCCACGATTAGGAGTTGCATCATTGCCTTCCCCCTTTTTCTTCCAAAGCTTTAATACAATCTTTGTATAACAATCTTTGACACTATCGATATGGAATACGTCGTCTCTACCATAATAAAGCCGTAGACGTGTCATGACATTACTACAACCGATTCCAGTAGAATGTCCCTCAGATGATTTATACTTCTCTGAGAGTAATTTCTCTATCGTTTCTTCATCCATTCCTATTCCGTCATCTTCAATTTCGATAGTTACCCATTCATTATCATCCAATATTCGTATCCATATATTTCCGCCATCTTCTTTTGGTTCTATTCCATGAATAACAGCGTTTTCAATTAGTGGCTGTAGTGTGAGTGTTGGTATTAGTTCCTTTAAACACGACTCATCAATTTCCATTTGTACCTGAAGGCGGTCTGTTAATCTAGCTTTTTGAATCTCTAAATATTGTTGTAAAACTTCTACTTCATCCTTAAGTGGAACTTTCCGGTCCATTTGCTTCAGATTGTACCTTAATAATCCAGCAACATTTACTAATAAATCACTAGTCTCTTGAGCTCCTTCCAAATAGGCCTTTTTTGAAATGGCATTCAATGTGTTAAATAAAAAATGAGGATTAATTTGACTCTGGAGACTACGGAACTGACTCTCTTGTAATAAAATTTTATTTTGTTGCAGTTCATGCTCAAGCTTTGCTTTTTGTTGAATTTCTAAAAATAATTTATTGATATTCTTCCGCATATGGTCAAAGGTTTTTGCTAGAAAAGCAATTTCATCAT
Organism: Ornithinibacillus jepli; assembly: GCF_047228935.1. Classification (NCBI taxonomy): domain Bacteria; kingdom Bacillati; phylum Bacillota; class Bacilli; order Caryophanales; family Bacillaceae; genus Ornithinibacillus; species Ornithinibacillus jepli. The sequence goes on along the minus strand of NZ_JBFEGG010000001.1, from coordinate 202,890 downwards.
TTGTGTCTACCTTCACCTGCAAATCAAATCGCCCTTTAGCAAGTTCATTAGCCGCTTTCGTAAGGTCGAGCACAGGCTTTGTTATACTTCTAGAAAACCAATATGAAAGAACAAGTAATATAAATGCAATTAATAATATTAACCAAATCCCAAGCTCTTTTAATTCATTCGATTGTTTAATGATACCTAGGTAAAATAAATCATAGGTTTTTAATTCTTTTTCCATTAATGAAAGTGTCATATCGGAAATATGATTAGATATGCTGGATGCTTCTGCAAATTCCTTTGTAGATAACTCTATTTCATCTTCTGCGTAATATAATAAAAATCGATTAGTAGATTCTATAAAGCTATCTATTAAATTACTATAGTTCGTAATCGTAAAATCATTATCACTATTTCTCAAACTGTATACTTGTTTCTTTGCATTCAGTACGGTCTGTTTACTCAATTCAATTTGCTGCTTATTTTGGAGAGAGGGAATAATCATATAGTCATTTAAGTTATTTATCACATCTTGACTTGCGGTGGAAACTTGATTCATACTCAAGTATCGCTGCAAGATTTCATTATATTGTGTCAATGTTTTATTATTGTAATATGTTAATGCAATCCAAATCGATGACATGATAACAAGCATTATAGCGGAGACGGTCCAAATCTTCTTCTGTATTTTACTCATGTAAATCCACTGCCTTTAACACTTGAATGTCTGTTACATACCCTTCTGTATTAAGTGGAACGAGGTTACCATTTAACCATTTCGTGAGTAAATCAATACTCTTTCTCCCCATCTCCTCTGGTGATTGCTTAATAACAGCATCTATTGTACCTTGCTTAAGTAACGAGAGGGATTCCGGCCCTTCATCGAATGAGTAAATATAAAATGGTTCCACTTGATAACGCTTACTTATTTCTTGAACAATAGCTCCAACACTATTAGCATTAACTGCTATAAACGCATCAGCATTTGGAAATTGATTTAACGTGTCCTGAATCGTCGCAACCATATCTTCCCTGGCACTCGAAGTCTTTGCATAGTGAAGATTTATACCCGTATAATCCTGTAAAACCTCTTCTATACCAGCAATTCGTTGCTCCTGATAATGCTCCACATTTTTATTAAACACAAGTACAACATCACCAGTATCCCCCATGTCAGAAATTAATTGTTTTGCTAAAAGTTCTCCAGATTTGTATTGATCAGATCCAACATAGGTTCTTCGAAAACTTTCTTCTATTGGCACATCATTCGCTATCGTCATAATCGGAATTCCATAAAAAGAAGCCTTAACCTTTGTTAACTCTTTAAATTTGTCTGAATCTAGCCCCTGAACAATTATTCCGTCCACTTTTGACTGGATGGCAACTTCCAAGTTAGTCAAAAAGTCTTCCTGATGACTACCATAATTTCCCCATACTTCTAAACTTATCCCCAGTTTTTGTGCCTCTCTCTCTGCCGCTCTACTTACTTGATTCCAAAAAGGTGTATCCATTTCCTGTGTAATTAGGACAACTCGATATGAGGATTCACTCTCCTTGATAGACGTCGGCATCTCCCAGTCCGATTCAAAGACATGAAGCGCAGATGTTGTTGTAAAAAAGCAAAGAACGATAAAAATAATACTTAAAAAAATAAAAGATGTCTTACGCAAGTAGAAGCACCCCCATTATGTAGGACTAATAAAGTAATCGTTATCTAGTAAATGAATGAATATTCACTGTTATCATACACCTAATTATATATAACAACAAACCAATAGATGAAGAAGTTAGTAGATTAGCTAATACAGATAAAAGTGGAAACTGAGACTAAAAAGAGTTATATGGAGAAAAACTCTTTCACTTGCTCGTAATTTATTTCTCTTATGCAGGAGAAATTCTGATACTATCCGCTCCGCAAAAATAACGTTAGAGACAATAAGTGTCCCTAACGCTTTAAACTATACTTCATTTAACTTGCACGTTTTCTAGTCATTACATCAAAAATAACCGCTAACGCTAATACTCCGCCGCGAATCATATATTGATAGGATATACCGACACCAAGTAGATTCATTCCACTCGTTAACGATGCCATCACTATCGCACCAATGATCGCTCCAGTTACTTTACCAACTCCACCTGCAGAGGATACTCCACCAACATATGCTGCAGCGATAGCATCCAACTCGAACAACGTACCTGCTGTAGTCGTTGCAGATTGTAAACGGGAAGTGAATAGTATCCCGGATAAAGCAGCAAGGAAGCCCATTGATCCGAATACAAGTAACGTTATCTTCTTCACATTAATTCCACTTAAATTAGCAGCCTCTGGATTACTTCCGACAGCATATATATGTCTTCCAATAACGGTTTTCGTCGTAATGAAATGATAGACTACAACCACAAGCAAAATAATTACTAATGTCCAAGATAACCCATTATATCCTGCGAGAATCCAAGTAATATAACCAATAATTGCAGATACGAATACTAGCTGCAATATGAAGATTGGTTTGGAAACCACTTCAAATTCATATTTCAGCATTTTCCTCCGCTTCGATATAGAACTATAGATAAATAATAGAATACCTATTGCTCCAACTAATAATGAGAGTAAATGTAGTCCCCCCAATTGAACAATAGATGGAATGTATCCATTACCAATTGCATTAAATGCATCATTTTGAATAATAATTGTCCCAGATCCCTCGGTAACTTGTAATAATGCTCCTCTGAAAATAAGCCATCCGGCTAGTGTTGCTACAAACGAAGGAATCCCGACCTTCGCTACAAGAAAACCTGTCGTGAGCCCAATACATGTTCCGATAAGTAGAATAATCGGAATAACAATATATACTGGCATGCCTGCTCTCATTAATAGAATAGCGGCTATAGCTCCCAGAAATCCTGCTAAGAATCCAATTGATAAATCAATATGTCGAATAACGATTACAATCATGACCCCGACCGCAAGAACTGCTATATATCCAGCGGAATCTAGTAGATTACTAATATTACGCGAGGATAAAAATAATCCATCTGTTAATATCGTGAAAGTAAGCATAATAATAAGTAAAGCAATATACATTCCGTAATCGCGAATGTTATTTTTCAGTAGTGATTTTAATTCAGCAAAAAAACTCAATGATTCCACCCCCTATTGTGTTGCAAGTTGCATGATATTTTCTTGTGTTGCTCTTTCTGCTAAAATCTCACCTTTAATTTCGCCTTCTGCCATTACATAAATTCGGTCACTCATCCCTAATACTTCTCCAAGCTCAGAAGAAATCATGATGATACTTAACCCTTCTTCAATGAGGCTATTCATAATCGTATAAATCTCAAATTTTGCCCCAACGTCAATCCCTCTCGTTGGTTCATCCAAAATTAAGATATTTGGCTTAATAAACAGCCATTTTCCTAGTGAAACCTTTTGTTGGTTCCCACCACTCAAATTACCGACTAATTGTTCAATAGAAGAAGCTTTAATAGTTAAATCTTTCTTATATTCATCTGCAACCTTTATCTCTTCATTTTCATTAATAACACCACTAGCAGATATCTCCTTTAAATTGCCAATGGATATATTATTTTTAATATCTTGTGTTAAAAATAATCCGTCACCTTTTCTATCCTCTGTTACATAAGCTATTCCAGCTTTAATCGCATCACTAGTGTGCTTGAAATTCCTCACCTTACCATTGACTTTTAATTCCCCTTGGATTTTATAGGACTTTGGATTACCAAAAATGCTCTGTGCAAACTCAGTACGTCCTGCTCCCATTAACCCAGCTATTCCTACGATTTCACCTTTTTTCACATGAAATTGTATATCTTTAAGAATTTGTTTACCTACTTGGGAATCATAAGCAGACCAATTCGATACTTCTAAAATTATATCCCCAAAGCTTTTATTATCACGCTTTGGATAAATATCACTAATTTCACGACCTACCATGTTTTTTATAATAATGCTTTCTGTAATTTCACCTTTAGAAGCGTCTAATGTGCAAATCGTGTTTCCATCTCGAAGTACTGTTGCACTATCCGCAATGGCAATAACTTCCTTCAGTTTATGAGAAATCATGATGCTCGTAATCCCTTGCTTCTTTAGATTTCGTAATAAATTTAATAAATTTTCACTATCATCTTCATTTAAAGCAGCTGTTGGTTCATCTAAAATGAGCAGTTTAACATCCTTACTTAAAGCTTTAGCAATTTCGATTAGTTGTTGCTGTCCAACCCCTAAATCTTTAACTAGCCTTTCTGGATCCACATTTAAATTCACTTTATCCAGCATTTTTTTTGCAGCGTGAATCGTATCGTTCCAATCAACAATTCCTTTATGGTGTACTTCATTTCCTACAAATAAATTTTCATATACAGGAAGGTCCGGAAATAGGGCAAGCTCTTGATAAATAATTGCTATACCGGCATTTTCACTATCATTTATTTTAGAAAACTGTTGAATATCACCTTCAAATATAATATTTCCATCATATGTCCCATAGGGATAAACACCACTTAAAACCTTCATTAAGGTTGACTTACCCGCTCCATTTTCACCAACTAAGCAGTGAATTTCTCCTTTTTTCACTTTAAAATTCACATTGTTGAGCGCTTTAATTCCTGAAAACTCTTTAGTAATTTGATCCATCTCTAGAATGTATTCACTCATCGCACCCACCCTTTTAAAACAAGTTAAAATGGTGAAATAGTAATAGATTGTATATTAACCTATTACTATTTCAAACCATCTATTATTCTAGTCCTGTAAATTCATCCGCTTCATAGTAACCAGAATCAACAAGCTCTGATTTTACATTATCTTTATTTACAACAATTACGTCTGTTTGCTTCGCTTTAATATCGGCAGCTCCATTGTTGTACGTACCTGTTGTTTCAGGTGTATTGCCTTCTAATACATCAATTGCCATACCCATTGCATCTGTTACAAGTGTACGAACATCTTTAAATACAGTCATCGTTTGCTTACCATCTAGAATATATTGGATGGATGCTTTCTCAGCATCTTGACCTGTAACGACATAACTAGTAATTGCTGGATCAGCTGAGAACACGTCAGCAATTGCTCGAGCTGTACCGTCGTTTGGTGCAAGAATTGCTACATCGCCTTTTAAGTCATCACTTACTGCTGTTAAATGTGTTTCTGCTTTATTCTTTGATTCGTTTGGATCCCAATTCGTTGTTACCTGGCCTAAGATAGCACTCATTTCATCACGAGTAAGCTCAGGCTTGTCTTTTAATGCTTCTGCTTCACTTGAGTTAGCAATAACAAATGTTCCATCAGCAATCTTTGGCTGAAGAACTTTCCATGCTCCTTCAAAGAATAGGAAAGCGTTATTATCAGAAGATGCACCCGTATATAGATATAGAGGAACACCAGTACCTGATGTATTATCAATTAAATATTGCCCTTGTGCCTCACCAACTGCAACACTATCAAACGTCACATAGTAATCTACAGCTTCCGTGTCAGTAATTAATCGGTCATAAGCTATAACTGTAATCCCTTCAGCTTTTGCAGCTTCTACAGCCGCACCTGCAGCAGCACCATCGTGAGGAGCAATAATTAGTACTTCAATCCCTTTACTAATTAATGTTTCCACATTTTCTTTTTCCTTTGCAGAAGAACCTTGGCTGAATAGGATTTCAGTCGTATAATCAGAACCCTCTAAAGCAGCCTTAAATCGTTCCTCATCTTGTACCCATCTCGGTTCATCTTTAGTCGGAAGAACAATACCAACACTTACTGAACCACTTGAATTATTACATGCAGCAAGTAAAAACATTGCCATAACAGCAACAAAACCTAAAGCTAAAACCTTAAATGATTTCTTCATCTTTTTCTCCCCTTTTTTTTATACTTCTTTTCTACATGACTCATTATATAAGGGTTATTACTACATGAAAGCGTTAACAATAGGTAATTTTTTAATATTATCTGTATTTTTTTAACAATGGGACAAGTAACCTGTCCCGTTGTCCCAATCTAATGCCCAATAAGAACGAGCATGTTACAATAATAGAAAAAAAGGAAAGGAGGAAGCTGTTGTGCCTGATTGGTCCTACCATGGTCTTTTCAAACCACTGTTAAATACATTACCCCCAAGCTTGTCTAGGGAACTAATTCATCGGGAAATGAATTTAATTGCTTCCCTCCCATTCGGCAGCGGTTCACATATCATTAATTTTCTAGGACGAGAAGAAAGTTCCCCATTATTGCAGAAGGATATCTACAAAATAGATTTTGCTAATCCTGTTGGATTGTCTGGTAAAATCGATCCACTTCTTTCCGGTACGAAAGCATTTACGAATCTAGGATTTGGCTTTCTTGAAATTGGTCCTGTAACAGTTTCAAAATCAGCGAAATTAACGAGTCCTATAGTTGATCGACAAAGACAAAAAATCCAATTCCCTATTAAATCTGAATCTATTGGACTGGATATGACCATTAAGAAATTGACAAGTGTTAAAAAGAAACAACCTATGTTCATTAGGCTAGTTGGGAATAAAGAAGAACTTGAGTCCATGATGAAGGCGCTTGATCATTTTGCGGATGCTTACATCATCGAATCACCTTTTCCTGAGTTAAAAAACAAAACGAATAAGCCGATTTTTTTTGCTACTTCTGAAGTTGATGAGGAAATAATGAAAAGCCCATATGCAGGAGTTGTACTAGAGAACATTGAAGACCATGCTAGATTCGTAGAAAAGATACAGTTATTACGAGGAAAAGGTTATCCAAATACCATTATTACTTCCGGTGGAATCGATGAACCAGAGCATGCATTACATCTATTAGATGCTGGTGTTGATCTCGTCATGTTATCAGACGGGTATGTTTTTTCCGGGCCAGGACTTACCAAACGGATTAATGAAGCACTGGTGGACCGTCTCGCTGTTAACACACCTCCTCAGTCGGGTTGGTTTTCCTATTGGTTATTTGGTTTATTTATTGCGATTGGAGGATTACTTGCTTTCTTGTTCAGTGTAACCACGATTATTCTCCCTTATGATGAAGCATTCTTAAACATGGAGAGACAAACTATTTGGGCTTTTAATGAACGAATTATGTTATTTATGGCTCATGACCGGATGACACTCGCTGGGACGATGATTTCTGGTGGTATCGTGTATATGCTACTTGCTAAGTATGGAGTAAAACGTGGCTTACGCTGGGCAAAACAAGCAATTGATATAGCAGCTATTATTGGTTTTCTCGGTATTTTTGCTTTTATTGGATATGGCTATTTTGATTGGCTACATTTGATTTTTTGGCTAGTACTACTTCCTCTTTACCTTTATGGGTTTATCAAAACGAGAGGAATAAAGGGTACTCCATCCTCAAAAAACAGAAGAAATAGCCGGATTTTCAAAAGAGGATTGTTTGGTCAGCTAGCTTTTGTATTGTTAGGGTTTTCTTTCGTACTTGGTGGGATTGTTATCTCTACAATTGGAGTGACATCCATTTTCGTTCCTACTGATTTAATCTATATTTGTATGACACCGGAAGTAATGGAAGAATTTAATCAGAACTTACTCCCTGTTCTAGCCCATGATCGTGCTGGTTTCGGTAGCGCATTACTAAGTGTAGGTTTATTAGTATTAACGCTTTCCTTGTGGGGTTTTCAACAAGGAAACCGATGGGTATGGTGGGCCTATTTGATTGGCGGAATTCCAGCTTTCTTGGCAGGAATCTATATCCATTTTGCAATTGGTTATACAACGTTTATTCATTTACTTCCTGCATATTTTGCTCTTGTTTTATATCTAATTGGCTTGCTACTTTCTTATCGCTATTTGACTCATCAGAACTAATTGTAGGACAAGGGGATAGGTTCCGAGTGGGGCGACGAACCTGTCCCCTTGTTTCTACTCCAATAGCTCTAATAACAGATCTGGCCGATCAGTCATTATACCATCAGCACCTAAATCGATTAATTCTTCCATCACATCGGGATCATTAATGGTCCAATAATGCACATCCATACCACGTTTGTGAGCACCTTGGATTAGATTTTTATCCATTAAGTTTATGTTGCTATCTTCTGTAGGAATTTGCAGTGCATGAACTTTTTGTTGGTACAATCCATTAAGGAACAGCTTATGAAAGATAACGAAATTCTTAATTTCCTCACGGCCGCCACTTACAAGCGCTTCACCATTGGAAACATCAATCACCATATCTACTATAGCTTGATCAAATGCTGCAATAATTACATTGTCTTCTAACCCAAATTCCTGAATGAGCTTCCATAGTTTTTCACTCATTTCCATATAAAGTTCAGGATCATTGGAGTCCTTAATTTCGATGGTGTACAACATATCCGGATCATTTATAGTGGTAAAGATATCCTCCACAGTTGGAATATAAACTCCCTTCCCTCGAAAACTATACTCCCCATTTAAATCTTGAAAGCTATCTGCCGCATCTAGCGCCTGGATCTCTTCCAATGTCATATCATTCACTCTTCCCGTACCATTTGTCGTACGATCTACTGTCGGGTCATGAATAGATACTAAATGACCATCGCTAGTCATATGTATATCAAACTCTAGAACATCCACACCAAGTTCATATGCATTTGTAAATGCAGCTAGCGTATTAGAGGGTGCTAAATGATTACCTCCACCATGGGCAATAACTAATGGTCTTTCCATATGAAATGCCTCTAAATCTTCATTTTGGGAAACTGGGAAAAAATAAATTACTAACCAAGTGAATAGTATAATTCCAATAATCAACCCTAGTATTCGCCATTTCGATCTCTTTTTAGGCTTATTAACAGTATTTGTCACCATTTCACTCCTTTCCGTAACTAGGTCCATTATAATATAATTACTAATAGGTAGTAGGAAAGAGATATAAAGTTAAAAAGCATTATAAAAGAGCAACCATACGGTTCGTACAAAGGGACGACACCATATCCGGAATGTTAACTATAATCACCGTAGGCTTAAAGAATGAATACAACGTTTTAATTGGGTTGCAATGAAATATCTGAATAATTACCTAGCCTTTTTCTACTGTTAGAATCATAGGAAAGCATCTTACTAATGGTCTCTATTTATGGAATTTTTTGTTTGAATATTATGTTATTATCTACTAGAAGATACCGTACTAACGGTGTAGGATCGCTGGATATTTTGCTTGCTTTTATTCAGAAATCGGGCTAAATAATGGGGGAATTCTTACCTAGATTAAAATGAAGGAGGAGAATTAACTAGTGATTTTTTTGTTTTTTATTTTGGTTGTACCCATCTTTGTCTTATTACATGAAATAGGTCATGGCATTGGTGCCCTTTCTACGTCAAAAGCTGATATACATATTTATTTAGGTCCATTTAGTGAGGATAATATAGAAAACTTTAAATTTGGAAGGTTTCACTTTCATATTCAATGGTCATTCGTAGGTTATGCTTATTGGGGAGAGAGTTTAGATAAACACCAGAGAGTTGTAGCACTTGCTGGGGGACCTTTGATGTCGTTATTTCTTGCATTTATATTTGGACTAATAACATCATTAGATATACAGAGCGAAATACGTCAGTTGTTCAGTTGGTCGGCTACTTATAATTTAATTCAATTTATTGTAACAATAATTCCAATAAGATATCCTGGTTGGATGGCTGCATATAACGGTATGCCCTCCGATGGCTTGCAGCTAATACAACTATTAAGAAAATAACTCCCAAAAAGCAACTAATAGATTCTCAGTTCTTGATGCGTTATCGGGGACGTTAGTTTAACAAGCAAATATTATAAAAATGGAACTTTCCATTTAGTCGAAGTTCCATTTTTATAACTAATATCAACATTAAACCTTAACAGAGCAAGATATAAAAAGGAAAATGTCTCTCATCCCAATAAATGATGCAATAACCTTTCCTTATCCTCAAAAAAGCTCTTCATTGTCTTATAATGAGTAGTTTCTTCCAATTCCAGCTCATCCATTCCTTCTTCAGTCAGCTGAATAATTTTTGCATTTGGATAGGCCATAATAATCGGGGAATGCGTCGCAATAATAAACTGACACTCCTCATTTACAAGCTCATGTATTCGAGAAAGCATAGACATTTGTCTTAATGGAGACAAGGCTGCTTCTGGTTCATCCAAAATATATAGTCCATTCTCGCCAAATCGATGAATGAACGCTGCAAAAAAAGATTCCCCATGGGACTGTTGATGAAGGGATTTTCCTCCATAAGAATCGATAATTCTGCCCCCAAATGCTTGCTTATCCAACTCCTCAATATTCGTTGCTAAATTGTAAAAGGATTCCGCCCGAAAGAAAAAGCTATTCTTCGGTCGGAAACCACCTCTTGCTATCCGTAAATAGTCATGTAAATTGGAATGAGAATCATAACTCGAAAAATTAAAGTTCAACGTTCCACCTTCTGGATTAAATCCTAAGCCAACCGCTATCGCTTCTAATAAGGTGGATTTCCCCATCCCATTTTCCCCAACGATATAGGTTACATTCGGGTGAAAATTAATCTTTTCAAAATATCGGATTACCGGTAAATTAAGCGGGAACTTATCCAAGGAATCCATATTATCTCGTTTTAAATCAATACTCTTTAAGTATTGTGTATCTCTGTCTAATAGCATGGACTTTTCTCCTTTGCTACTTACTTTTTCATAAATTATTTCCTCGGAAATATAAGAATATTGTCGATTTACTCTTTCGATAGTCCTATTGACTACTTTATTTGCACATCTTGCTGACGCGCAAGATACCATTCTTTCATAGCATCCGCATATTCTAATGGAATATCTTGGATTGTTTCGAAATGAGAAGGAACTGAACGATTAATTGTCGTGATGGACGCTACATCAAATGCCCTTTGTAACCTTGTTTGAGAATAAGCCATCTCTATGACATTTTTCCTTTTTGTTATGAACATCCGACTTGTAAATCCTCCATGCCACCACTGAACCTGATCTTCAGTAACTGCATATTTGGTATGTATATAATCCAGCACCCTATGAATGACAATCAAAACAAACAGTCCAATAATCGCAATCCACCATGTTTGTTCAATTTGAAAAAGGTCTGGTTTAAAATAGATTAAGGCTATTGTTGCAATGATCCATATCCAGCTTGGCCTTAATAACTTTACCCATAAAGACTTACGCGGAAGCCGTTTCAACTCCACGTCCAATTGATAGATAGGGAGTAATTCTTCTATTAAGCGAAACGCCTTATTTACAGGTAAGAATGGATAGAGAGAATTCACGTTTACTGAGCCTTCTTGATTAGGATTAGAGGAACTAATTAACTTCACTTCTGCCAAGCCAAATAGTCTCTTGATCCATGTTTGGGTCATCTCTAAACCTTGAATCTTCCTTTTCTCAATAGCAAATTGACTTTCATCCAATACACCACGTTCAATATAGATATGCGACGCATCCGATGCAATCTCATACTTTCCATATCGGATAAAGGTTCTAGCAACTCCAAACCCGACCGCAATCAATACTATCAAGACTACGATGATAGCAATCAGCCATTTAGTTGCTAGTAAAGTGAGAAAAATCCCCTCCACTTCATCTTCTTCTGGCAATACAGGACGCAAATAATCTAATGCGCCAAACACAATCGGAATAATCGCTAGAAAGCTCAGTGAAGTAAAACTCGCCTTCCATAAGTCCTTTCGTTCTGGCTTAAAATGAACTGTACGATTCGGCTTTGGTACCGACGCTTCTATTATTTCTTCCTCTTCCATTGCACTTCCACTAATAGCCTCATTTTTCAGCTTACCAGATTGTACTAGCTCTATTAAAAAGTTAGCATGATCCTTTTTCAATACCTGAAAATGAATAGAATCATCCTCACCATCCATTGCTGTCTCAAATGTCACAGAAGTAACACCTAGTAGCTTATGAAATAACGTTGTTTTTCTCGTCACATTTTGAATCTTTGAAAATGGAATCATATTCGTATGTTTTACAAAAACACCCTTGTGTATGTGAAATGTACGCTCCTGCCATTCATGCTTCTCCATAAACCAAGCAAGAACGATATGAGCTAATTGCAATACAACAATTACGATAAATGCATATCTACCATATTCAAACAACCAAAAGTCGGAATCCTTTCTTAACACAAATAATAAAATAATGAAGAAAAAGCTATTTTTTATGAGTTGGTAGATACGAAATGCTATCGTCAGTGGATGATATCTCATTATTCATCCACTTCCTTCAACTTTGCATATTCTATTAGTCTCTCCCTTAATTCTAGCGCAATCTTTTCATCTATAGCCGGAATAACGTGAGAAGAGCCCATTGTTTCTACTTTTATAGAACGGGTATGGTAGCGTTTCATAATGGGGCCTTGTACAGTAGAAACAGATTGAATCTTTGTCATCGGAACAGTTACCCACTGTGTCTTAAACACTCCATAACTTAATTGGAGATACTCTTCATCATATTGATAACTCCAACTTCGGTAAAGGTAGATAGGTTCAATTAAGGACCATATTATACCGACTACCGTAAACACTAGTAATGCAATCAAAATCCATAAAGCCCACACCGGCCAAGCAAACAGATAATTTAACCAAAATAATATTCCTACTACCACAAGTCCGACTAGATTAGTAATCGTGTCAGAAATCATGCGTATTTTCGGAAAAGAAGGCGATAAAGTATGTACAAGCTTTCTATCACTCATATGAAGTGACCTCCTTTTGGAACATCGGGACAGGTGAGTTGTCCCAGTTTTAGTTACTATACGAATTCATTCATGAAATGGTTTCAACAAAAAATTTATAAATATAGTGTTCTTCCTTATAAACATCGGTTAACTATTACTTCCATTCAATACCTTTAATAGATGTTTTTAGCGCTACATTAGCTAAGCTCCATCCATAGGACTTCGTAGTAATAACTCCATTCTATCTAATTGCAAACTTTTTGTACGATATTTAATAAAAAACTACTATCTAACCACCCATTTGTTCATACTGTTATTACGAATAATCTAGAAAGCTACAAAAAAGTTAGGATGATACGAATGCCGAAAATAAGAAGTATTCTCTATCTTTTGCTATTGTTAGGTGTACTTTGGCATTTTTACGGAGAGGATTTACAGGAATCTGGATTCTTTGGGACGTATAACGAGATAAAAAGTGATATAAAGGAAATAGTTGAAAGTCCTAGAGTTTCCTTAACACTCGATACTATTAAACAAGAAATAGAATTGCTGTGGAATCGGTTCAGCAACAAACAAAATGATACATCAAAAGCACCTGCACCAGAAGCACCAAATTTATATCAACCAACGAAACAGTCATTTTCTCTCTATAATATTGAAATTGGCGACAAGCGTTCGGATGTAGAAAAACAAATTGGCGAGCCAAAGCGTTCAACATTAAATGAATACGGTGTTGAGTGGTCTACCTATCATGAAGATTATCATCATTTTCTTATGGTAGCTTATGATGAACAGGACCAGGTTGCTGGACTATATTCGAATCAAGACTTATTAACGTCTACAGTTGGAATAACCTTTGATAGTACTAGAGAAGAAGTGTTGTCTACACTTGATGATCCAATTCAAGCCATTCGTAAGGGGAGGATCCTTTACCAAATTCAAGACACAGAAGAATACAACACCTTTTTAATCGATAACAACTATGTCACGATTTTTTATGATATCCATGAAAATAATACTGTGACTGCTATTCAAATAATTAGTGCAGATCTCGAAAAACAGAAGGCTGCATACTTTGCGGACCCAAGTCCTGAATTAATGCAAGGATTAGAATATCAATTATTTGACCTAACCAATGCTGCAAGAGTAAACCATGGGCTATCTGTCCTTACCTGGGAAGAGCCTTTACGAAAAACTGCCCGCAACCATAGTGCAGACATGGCGAAGAACAATTATTTTAGCCATGAAAATCTAGAAGGTCAATCTCCCTTTGATCGGATGGCTGAGGATGCCATTTCATTCCGCGGGGCTGGAGAAAATCTAGCAACAGGTCAACCAAGTAGTATTTTTGCTCATGAAGGTCTAATGAATTCACTTGGACATAGGGAGAACATTTTAAAAGTTGAGTATGAATTCTTAGCAGTTGGGGTTGCATTTAATTCGGCTAATCAACCATTTTATACGGAGAATTTTTTGATTAAGTAAGGTGGGACTAGGGGACAGGAACCATGACCCAGTTAAACTTAATCATAGAAGGCTTACTATACTAGTAATGCTATATTTATTAATAATGACCGTTTTTAGCTGGGACACAGCACCTGTCCCTCTGTCCCTCTCCATCATTAACTGTTAGACTAGGAGTAACAAACTATTTTAGGTGATATGATGACAAACGTTGTGAAAATCTCAGTTAGAAACTTAGTTGAATACGTGTATCGAAGTGGCAGTATTGAATCAGGTTTTCGTACATCTTCTACCATGACAGAAGGAACGAGAATCCACCAATTAATCCAAAAAGGCTATCGAGAACAAGATGAAAAAGAAGTTTTTGTGGAAGTAGAGATTCCATATGAAGACTTCGTTGTTCGAGTGGATGGACGTTGTGATGGATTACTTAAAGATGGAGACTCTATCACCATTGATGAGATAAAGTCCACTGTACATTCGTTGGAGGAAGTTCAGGCGGATACCCATCCTGTACACTGGGCACAGGCTATTTTTTACGGTTATATTTATGCGTTAGACCATGATTTATCAGAGGTGACCATTCAGCTTACTTATGTACAAGTAAAAACAGAGGAGCAAAAGAAATTTCAGCGTGTCATGTCATATGAGGAAATGGAATCCTTTGTTTATAAAGTAATCGAAGAATATGCTTCGTTTTTAAAAGTGAAGCTAACGCATAAGGTAAAGCGAAATGAATCCAGTATAGCACTGGAATTTCCATTTGATACCTATCGTGAAGGTCAACGAAAATTGGCTGGTGCAGTATATAAATCCATTGCTGATAAAAAGACATTATTCGCTAGGGCATCTACTGGAATTGGTAAAACGATATCGACTATCTTCCCAACTGTTAAAGCAATCGGTGAAGGAAAACTGGAGAAGATGTTTTATTTAACAGCAAAAACGATTACCCGAACAGCTGCCGAAGAAGCATTTCGACTTTTGATTGAAAACGGCTTAGATATGCATGTTCTGACGATAACTGCTAAAGATAAAATTTGCTTTCAAGAGAAAACGATTTGTACTAGTGTAGATTGTCCATTTGCAAATGGTTTCTATGACCGAATTAACGGTGCGATTATTGACATCTTGGAAAATGAAAAAATGATGAATCGAGGCATTGTCGAGGTGTACGCCAGAAAGCATCGGGTTTGTCCTTTTGAGTTTTCCATTGAACTTGCTTATGCCGTGGATGCAGTCATTTGTGACTACAATTATATTTTTGATCCTAGAGTATCATTGAAACGTTTAATAGAGGATCAGAAAAAGAAAACTGCCATACTAGTAGATGAGGCACATAACTTAGTAGATCGTGCTAGAGAAATGTACTCTGCTGAAATTTATAAATCTAGCTTTTTACAGCTGAAGAGAGAGTTTAATAAT
Organism: Ornithinibacillus jepli; assembly: GCF_047228935.1. Lineage (NCBI taxonomy): Bacteria > Bacillati > Bacillota > Bacilli > Caryophanales > Bacillaceae > Ornithinibacillus > Ornithinibacillus jepli. The sequence continues at coordinate 187,330 of NZ_JBFEGG010000001.1, read as the reverse complement.
AGTGCTACAGCTAAAGCTGCTAAAGCAGTTAATGAACACTTATTACAGATTAAGAAGTCTGAGGAGTATATAAGTAAGGAACTAGATGAAGAACTAGTAGAATTACTAGAAACATTCATCATGGAGGCAGAGATTGAGCTAGTACGGAATGATCATGATTTGTTACTAGATACGTATTTTGCCGCTCAAACCTTTGTGAAGATCGCTAAGCTATTCAATGAACAGTTTGTCACGTATGTTGAGGTTCATAAGAGTGAGGTGAAGCTGAAGTTATTTTGCCTTGACCCATCCGAGCAAATTCTTAAGATGGGAAAAGGATTTCGGGCAAGAGTGTTCTTTTCCGCAACGTTAACACCTGCTGATTATTATAAAGACCTACTTGGCGGACAAGCTGATGATTATGTTATCTCCATTCCATCACCTTTTGCAAGAGAAAATGCCGAGGTCATCATCCAACCGTTATCGACGAGGTATCGGGATAGAGTAAAGACATTGGAGCCAATGGTACACTTTTTCAAGGATGTGTTGGACAGGAAGGTTGGAAATTTCTTCATCTTCTTCCCTTCCTATCAATATATGCGAAATGCGTATGAGCTATTTACCGAATATTATCCAGACATGAGTACGATTATGCAAGATGTAGGGATGTCGGAAGTAGAACGGGAAGATTTTTTAGCTGCGTTTGAGTCAGAACGTTCCGATAGATTGGTAGGTTTTGCTGTACTTGGTGGGATTTTTTCTGAGGGTGTGGACTTAAAAGGTGACAGGTTGCAGGGTGTTATCGTAGTAGGGGTTGGCATGCCACAGATTGGTTTGGAGCGGAATATTATGAACGACTATTTCCAATCGGTTGGAAGGAACGGCTTTGATTATGCGTATGTTTATCCTGGAATGAATAAAGTACTGCAAGCTGGAGGGCGACTGATTCGTTCGGATTCTGACACTGGGGTGATTGCGTTGGTGGATGATCGGTTTTTGGAGAGGAAATATCAGGGGTTATTACCTTGGGAGTGGCAGCATTATAGAGTAGTGGAGTGATAAGGTTAATCAATAGTCACAGGTAATCTTCGTTCCATATACCCTCCCTACTTACATTATACTACGATTTATCATACATTTATAGACTACTCTTTTGGTAGTTCCTATAATATACTGTTATACACAAATCTAAATAGAAGAGGTGTATGCATATGAATGACAAAAAAGATGTTTTAGATCCTGGACCTTTTTTCCACGGTACGAAAGCAGAACTAAAAATTGGAGATTTATTAGAACCTCAACACCTATCCAATTATCAAGATAAGAAATCGAACTATATCTATTTTACAGCAACATTAAATGCTGCTAAATGGGGTGCTGAATTAGCAAGATCTCAGTCAAAGGAAAGAATCTATATTGTGGAACCATTAGGTGATTTCGAAAACGATCCAAACGTGACAGACAAAAGATTTCCAGGGAACCCAACACGATCTTACAGATCTAAATCTCCTTTGAAAATTGTGGCGGAATTAGGTTCTTGGGAAAGACATACGGATGAAGAGATAAATCAAATGCAAACATCGTTAAAACAGTTACGTGAACAAGGTAAGGATGTCATATATGATTAATTAATCTATAGCGTAATGATTTAAGAACCTAAAAAACAATTGTATAATTGTTTTTTGGGTTCGACTTTTATATGCTGGCCAAGCCATTTCCTTTTATATAATTTTGCTTAGACCAAACAAGACATCAATAAAAAACTTGCCATAACTTACCCGACAAACCGACCATATTCCCGCTGATACAACATCTCCACCGTCCCAGTTGGACCATTTCGCTGCTTACCAATTATCACCTCAAGCTTGTCCCCCTCCTCCGACTTTCGGTTATAATAATTATCCCGATACAAGAAAGCAATCAAATCTGCATCCTGTTCAATATTGCCAGATTCCCTTAGGTCTGACATCATCGGCCGCTTATCCTATCTGGACTCCATCCCTCTCGATAATTGAGATAATAATACAATCGGAATATCCAGATCCATTGCGAGTAGCTTTAATTCTCTCGTAATCTCTCCAACTTCTAAATCACGACGTCCTCGCCTCACTACAGGCGATATAAGCTGTAAACAATCAATAACGACAAGATGCTTACTATCCGGATTGTCATTTACTGCCTTTCGTATCGCGTAGCGGATTTCCGTAACGGTACGTTTTTGAGCGCGAATCTCCAAATGCCATTTAGATATTTCACCAATCGCACATAGAGCTCTCTCGTAATCTTCTTCAGAGAATGTCATACTCCTCCACTTTTGGCCATTAATCATCCCTTGGCAGGAGATCATCCGCTGCAACAAACTTTTCGTTCCCATTTCCAAGCTAAAAAATCTAATATGAATAAAATTTTCAAGTTCACTAAGGGGAAATGTTAGGAAAGTACTTCTAAAGAATTAATCCAAAGGAAAATTTTACAAAATATTGATCTTTTATTTTATTTATTCTTTTGTTATGATCGAAGTAAAATAAAAATGTATAGAGGTGATAGGATGTCGAGTTTTGTTATACCTCCGCACTTAAAGGATAAGGTATTGCCTAATCACAAAGAAAACATACTTTCTGCACTAAAAGATAGATATAGTTGGCAAACTTACGGTGACATTAATGAAGATGAATTAAAAAAGGTTTATAAACAAGAATTAGATAGTTTTTGGACTATAATCAAATACTTGTCCTTCCAAGGATTTAAGTTTAAAGGAAAACTTTCCCGTTATACTTTTCCAAACCACAATAATATAGATGAGTTCACACTAGTTCTAAAAAACTTCAATAGCAATTGTACTTTAGATTACGATTTTAAATATGCTTTTCTAAAATTACAATTACAATCATATGGAATATATGAAAAATACGACCTACACCTTGTACCAGTGCACCACATCTTAAATAAGCACATGAACCCAATAAGTATAAGAAGCTTCTTTGAAAAAGAGGGATTTTTAGTATTGAAATCCCAATCTGTAACTAGTGACTATAACTTTAATATTCTATTAAACAACGAAGAAAAAAATAAGTCAACAATAAAAGATTTGTTTTTTTCTATAGGAAATATTACCTATAAAGTACCTTTTGAGAATGGGAATATTTCTCTAATAAGTGGAACAATTCCACCTTCAAAAGTACTTAATGCCCTCATTAAGAGAGGTTTTAAAGTGGTGAGTGATTTACCAACTGATATGACATTTTTACTAGATATTCCATATGTTTCACATCGAGCTGTTGAAAAGTTTATTAATTCATTAAGTGGCTATCATTTTGAGACAATAGATTCTTTAACAGTAAAAAAACTAAAAGAGTTTAACACCATCGCACAAAAATTTGGTTTTAATTATTATGGTGAACATATTCCAGTACCACCAGAAATAATTAACGAACCAATTAAACAAGAACAACTAGATAATACCTTGTATGATTTATTTATTAAAAATAATCTTAAGATCATCGGTGAACTCCCATATGATATTGAAGCGTTTTTACGTGGTTTTGGCTTTAAAAAAAGTGAAAGTCGAAAATTAAGCACAAATCTCTTTAATTGTCTACCATTTAGTATTTTAGAGGAACTTTTTTTCAATTCACTAAAAAGAATCACCTACAAAGACAAACCTGACTTTATTAATGAAAGGGATTGGGAAATAATTCTCTATAGAATTGGTGGTAATACATTAGAAGAAGTAGGAGAAAAATTTGAACTAACCAGGGAAAGAATTAGACAAATTACAATTAAAAATCTTGATAAAATGTTTCAACGCTACAATTTATATTTTACATATCTAAAAAAAGAAATTAGTATGTATCCTTTCATCAATATAAAAGATCAATTTAATGGGGTAGACCAGCAGAGTATAGAAACTTTTATTAACTTTATCAATGTTTATTCACTACCATTTAATATCTATGGTAATTATTTAACTACCAATGGAAGAGAAACGTTCCTAGAAACTTTTAATCAATTTAAAGCGGATTTTGAAAATTCATTTGAAGAGAACCACCTTTTTACACGCGATGAAATAGGGAAGTATATACTAAGCTATTTTCCGATGGATAAAAATGATGAAGGAAAAATTAAAGATCTTACTAACGAAGTAATAGGGAAGCTATTTGAACCCTCTAATCAATTAGACCATTATATCTATAAACGAAAATTGTCAAAAGCTAGAATGTGTCAAATTGTATTCAAGGAAGAATTTGCTGATGGATTGGAAGTTTATAAAAAGAAAGATCATTTTATAAAGAAACTATTAGAATACTACCCTAATGAATTTAAAAACGACTCTCCTAGATCGATAATAGCAAACCTTTTAAGAGATGAGAATGCTATAGTTTTATGGAAAGTTGGATATTTTAAACATATTTCTGCCATTAATCCAGAAATTAATGCGGAATCACTCTATCCAATAAAAGAATGGTTCCTATCCAAACTCTCAGAAGACAATATACAAATTAATACTAATGCAGCGTTCAAACAATTTCAAAATGAACTAAAACAATTAGAAATTGACACGGAGCATGCTCTATTTTCACTTCTAAAAATTTATTATCCAGATACTTTTAATTATAGCCGTTCTCCGACTCTAGTTATGAAAGGTTATGAGCGAATGGAAAGAAGAAGGATAATTGAAAATTATGTTATTGATTGTAATGGTTATGTAACTAATATGGAACTAATAAACCATTTTGTTGATAAACTTGGTTGGAAGAAAACTATGTATGAACAGAACCTTGCAGCATCAGAATGTTTATTAAAAACTTCAGATGGATACGTGCACATCGACAATCTAAACATAGAAAAAGAAGATTTAGAAAGTATTTATTTATATGCAATGCAAAAAATAAATCAGCTTCAAAATAGTTATTCTATTGAAACTATCTTTGAAGAAAGAAAATCGTCCTTATTACAAATGAATATTAGAGACAGCAGAATACTCTATCATCTTCTTGAAAAGTTTTATCCTGATAAATTTGACTTTTTCCGGTATCCACACATTCATCCGGTAGGTAAATATACAACTGAGCAATTATCAGTAGTTGGCCAATTTAAAACCTTTTTTTTGGAAAATGAAGATTGTTTTCTACGTGATGAATTATACGAAGAATTTGTTAAAGAACGTGGCTGGGGTATGTCAACCTACTATATGGCTTTTAATAAAAGTAAAGATGAAATTTTTGAAGTTTTTCCTGAAGAGTTCGCACATATTCAACTAGTTGAATGGAATAAGGAAAAAGAAAAAAAACTTATTGAAATTTTAGATGGATTTCTAATAAAACAAATAGATAAACCTTTTATTCATATTGAAAGGGATATAATAGCTAATGATAGTTTAATAGAACAATTCCCGGACATTAATCCGTTATTTGAATGGAATCATAACCTTCTTGTGTCAATTTTGCAGCATACAAATAATTATATTCTATTAGGTGTTAAAAAGTCTGGAATTCTTGCTAAAAATAACAGTTTCAATATTAAGAATGAACAAGACTATATTTCATACCTGTTAAAGAATAAATTTGATGGCTTTGTAAAATTAAGTGACCTACAAAAATACTTGTATTCAATTGATTTATGTGGTCATTCATCTATCCCTAGTTATTACTTATCATCTAATGAAAAAGAATTAGATTATAAACTTGTTAATGACGAAGTAATCTTAAAAGAATTGATGGTGAGATAATGGCTTTTCGTTCAATAGATTTAAATTATATTTACGATAATGCTAATGGAAATATATTTGATGATTTATTTAATCCACTTCTTTCTCATTCAATTTCATATAAGAGAGGCGTTGGGTATTTTACCTCTTCCTGGTTAGAAATGTGTATAGAAGGGTTATTAAAGATGGCTGAGGTAAAAGGAAAAATAATATTAGTTACTTCTCCCCATTTAAGTGAGAGAGATTGGGATGCATTTAAAATTGGGAATGAAGCTAAAAAAAACGAAATTCTTTATAAATCCCTGACTAAACAAGTTGAAGATATGAAAACTAGTTTGAATAGTTCTAAGCTCACATTACTTGCTTGGTTAATAGCGGATGAACTCCTTGAAGTAAAAATAGCTATTCCTAAAAATAACCTTGGTGATTTTCATGATAAATTTGCAATCTTTGAAGATGAAAATGGGGATAAAGTTGCCCTACATGGATCATTAAATGATTCTGAGAAAGCAAGTTACAACGGTGAAGGTGTATCAGTATTTCGATCGTGGATTCCCGGGCATGAAGGATTTGTTGAAGGCCACGAAACTAGATTCAATCAGTCATTTTTACAATCATCTAACTTTTATCATGTATACGATCTTCCAACAGCAATACAAGTTGATATTGTTCGTTTAAAAGAAAACAAACCTAGACCATATAAGTTAAGTTTTAATAAAATGAAACTACAATTTAAATTACCTGACCATATAAAATTACATGATTTTCAATCTCTAGCTATTAATAATTGGTTTGAAAATGATTGTAAAGGTTTATTTGAAATGGCTACGGGAACAGGAAAAACGATTACTTCCCTTGCTGCAGCGTCCGAATTTGCTAATAATCAAAGGTCAAGTGTATTGTTAATAACTGTTCCTTTTAATCATTTAGTTGAACAATGGGAAGAAGAGGTTCGAATGTTTGGGTTTAGTCCGCTATTACGTAAAAGTACTACCTCTACATGGATTTCTCAACTTCGAACTAAGATATATGACATTAATAAAGGTTTACGCTCTAACCTTTGCATTATAACTACACATGATACAGGTTCATCAGAAGAATTTTTAAGAATAATGGAAAAAATAAAAGCTCCAATTTTATATATCGCTGATGAATCACACTATTTAGGTGCAAAAAAGCTAAGTAAGCTACTTCACCCGCATTTTAAATATAGAATTGGCCTTTCTGCAACACCGGATCGCTGGTTTGATGAAGATGGAAGTAGTATATTAAGAAAATACTTTGATAAAACAGTGATTGAGTTTCCAATAACTCTAGCTGTAGAAAAAGGATTTCTAACACCATACAGATTTTATCCCCAATCAGTTTCAATGACTGATTCGGAGTATGAAGAATTTCAATCTTTCACGAAAAAAATTATTAACACTCAAAATGATAAGGATTTATCGCCATCTGAAAAAAAGGATAAGGTACAGCAATTATTAATTCAACGCTCCAGAATAGTAAATAATGCAGAAAATAAAATGGCATTACTGCGTGAACTACTTATGAAAAAAATTGAATATAAGGGGTTAAAGAACATTCAACATACCCTTGTATATAGTCCAATTGGAAAAACCAGCGAAGTAGTAAAGATGCTAGCAAATCTTGGAATCAGGGCTCATGAATTTATTTATACTGTTTCCAATCAAAAGAAAATGGAACTTCTTGAACAATTTGCAAATGGTGATATTCAAGTTCTTGTTGCTATGAAATGTTTAGACGAAGGCGTAAATATCCCTGCCACAAGAGAAGCTTATTTTCTATCAAGTACAACTAATCCACGAGAGTTTGTACAACGTCGAGGAAGAATTTTAAGAAAGTATCGTGGGAAAAAGGAAGCAATTATCTATGATTTCTATGCAGTTCCCCCAACTTCAAATTGGGGCGAGGATGCTGGTGCAGGGTTACTCAAACGTGAAATTCCAAGATTTGCTGAATTTGCAGAAGGAGCCTTGAATAAGTTTGAAGCTAGAGAGGTAATTCTACCTATTCTAGGTGCTTATAATTTACGAAATATTATTGATTTAAAGCCGTGGGATGCATATAAAATGATGCAGATTGAGAAAGGAAGTGGAGATGATGGAAAATATGAACATTAATGAAAAAATATTAAATAAACTAGAAAACTATGACGAAGAGGTACAAAGTATCCTTAAAAAGGGGATTAATTATACTGATAGAGCACAATTAACTAGAGTAAAGAATCGTATAGCTCGAGACATTGAAAGAATGGCAAAGGAGGGGATAAAATGAGATTAGTAAAGATTACAATGAAGAACTTTAAACAGTATTATGGGGAGCAATCCATTAGCTTCTCCGGTTCAGAGGATGACGAATCCCAAAATGTAACAGTAGTCTATGGAGAAAATGGACGAGGTAAAACTACACTTTACCGTTCTATGTTGTTTGGATTCTACGGTGACCGTTACTTGGAGCAAGATGAATATGAAGATAATAAAGATTCGATAATTTATTTGGCTAATTTAAGAGCAATTGATGAAGCCGCAGTTCAAAACAGCGGTATCGAGGTTGGGGTTACAATTGAATTTACTCATAATGATGAAAAGTATGAGATAAGCCGGTATTTTAATGCTATCAAAGACGAAAAGGGTGAAATACATGAAGATTTGCCTTCAGTAAAATTCACAATCATTAAAAATAATGGGAATACTGAATACTTGGATGATACTAAACTTGATGAGATTAGAGAGATTATAAACTCCATCTTAGATGAAAGAGTCAAAAATTACTTTCTATTTGATGGGGAACGTATTGAATCATTGACTAAAGCTTCAAAGAAACAAAAAGAGAACATTAGAATTGGAATCAAAAATCTTCTTAAAATAGATAATTTATTCTTATTAAAACAAGCATTAGAAGAAAATAAAAAAGATTTAAATAGTGAGTTAAAAAAAATATCTACTGGAGAAATGCATAGAAATCTCCAACAACTAGAGGAAGTAAGTGAAAGGATCTCTGACATCCAATCCTTGATTGAAATTAAAGAAAGAGATTTGGAAATTGCAGAAAATCAAAAAGATATAATTGATCGTAAGTTAAAGAAACTTGAAGAACAGCGACCTACTTTAAACAGAATTCTTGAGATAGAAAAAGCTATAGATAAATTAAATGAAGAAAAGAAGAATAACAATCAGCAAATGGTGGAATTAACCTCTTCATTGAGTATACTCTTAGCAAAAGACCTAGTTGCAGAGTTAATTGCAGATATAGAAGGTCAAAGAATCCGCGGAGAAGTTCCCTCTGAAATTAAAACAGAACTAATTGATAGACTATTAAATGAAATGAGTTGTATCTGTGGACGAGAGATAAATATCGATTCGAAAGAATATGAAAGCCTATTAGATTGGAAGCAGAAGTCAAATACACAAGTGTATGAAAAACATGCAATGAAGTTATTTGGTGATTTTAAAACTACAACTAGTAAAATAATATATTCTTCAGATTCGATTTCCCAAAGTCTATCGAATGCCGCTCAAATTGAAGAACAACTTGAGATTTATACAAATGATTATGAGCGATTAAAGAAAGATATTGGTGAAGTTTCTGAAGAAGAAATGGTTAATGATTTCCAATATCGCGATTCATTAATAGCGGATATAATAAGAGCAAAAGAGCAAATAGAAAGATATGAGGAAGATCTTATTGATGCCTTAAAGAAAAAAGAAAGTTTAGAGAAGAAGCAAAAAAGTCTCAGAGTTGAAAATGAACTACAATCCCAAATTACACGTCAATTAGAAATTGTTGATAAAAGTTTAGGTGCTTTAAATGAGATTATCAAAAGCTTTGAGCAGGAAATTAAAGTTGAATTAGAAGCCAAAGCTAATGAAATTTTCAAACACCTTATCGATGAAGGGGGTTCGACTAACCTCAAGAAAATTATAGTTAAGGATAACTATACATTGGATGTGTTAGATTGGAGTGGTCGTCCATTCCTTGCAAATATATCTGCTGGTCAACGGCAGATCATTTCACTATCTTTTATTACTGCTCTAGCCGCAGTTGCTGGTGGAACATCTATTTTAGAAATACCATTGTTTATGGATACTCCATTCGGTCGTCTGTCACCCGATCATCGATATAACCTGGTAAGCCATATTCCAACTATCACTCCACAATGGGTACTTCTTGTAACTGGTAGTGAATTTAAAGAAGATGAAGAAGCGAAGTACTTAATGGAGACTGGTAAGTGGGGTAAATTCTATCTACTAGATGCAATTTCTGAAGGAGTTACAAGGATTGAGGAAATGGCACCTTATGACTTGCCAATGATAAAAGCTAAAGAAAGGAATAAATCAAAATGAGTTTAGGTCACCGTGTTTATGTCAGGAAAAAGTATATTGATATTTATAGAGAATTAAGAACCGATAAGCCTTCCAGCCCTCGAATATTCAAGGAGAACAAAGATTTATTCACACTTTGTTGTACAATTGGATTCAACTTTGGAATGAAGAGTAACGAATTAAAAAACACAGAAATGTTACTATGGTCAGGAACTTTAGATGAACACCAGGATACAGTTCTTAAAGCAATTGCAATAAAATCAACTAAGGAGAAAAACCTATCGATACTAGATAATGTAGAGGATGTCTATCGTATTGCAGAACTATATGCAGATCATGGTATGGAAATTCTAATAGAGGAACTTCTCAAACCATATATAAAAGAACAAGAGGATGGGACACTTTCTATCGTTTATAATGAAAAAGCTGACTTATTAAAAGCCATTATTCATTACGTTGATAGTTTAAAAGAAGAAAGTAATCCTTTTGACTAATATATTCAGAGTCTGCTGTACTATAGAAATAAACTAAAAAGTAAGAGACTAAAATACTAATTTATTCAAATAAAAGCTTTAGTAAAATAAATCCGCGTGAAATCAAGAATTTTATTTATGATTTCATGCGGTTTATTCGCTATAAAATATTCACTTGGCCACTTGTTTAATATTTATTAACTTTATCTTATATAACTCTCCTATTTAAAAATATGTTTACCAATCACGAGAATTTCATTGGTTTTCCATCTTCCAGTTGCTTTAGAACTGATAGCTCTTGATACCGGAATTTCAACTATTTCAAAGTCCCTATATAACTCTCTTATTAATTCAGTATTTGAATTGCTCAATAGAACTTTCCTACCTCTATCATCAAGATCCTTAAATAGTTCCCCTAACTCTCTTTGTTTTTCTTCTCCAAAACCATCCTGAGCATAGCCAGTAAACGAAGACGTTTTATTTATTGGATTATAGGGTGGATCAAAATATATAAAGTCCCCTTTTTTTGATTCATTAACTGCTTCTACAAAGTTTCCATTTTTAAACTCAATAGTATTCTTATTTTCCTTTAAATATCTATGTACTGATAATAATACATCTTTATTAACTATGTCAGGATCCTTGTACTTACCCATAGGGACATTAAATTGTCCTTTACTATTGACTCTATATATACCGTTAAAACATGTTTTATTTAAATATATAAAACGAGCGGCTTTTTCTACTGGAAGAAGGGTTTCAAATTCTTCTTTCCTATCTAAATCACGTACTTTTTTATAATGATCAGCACTATGTTTTTCTTTATGCTTTGTTAATAAGTCTAGTAAGTCATCTATCTTTTCATTGTCTTGTAGGAATCTATATACATTAATTAATTCTCCGTTAATATCATTAACAGTTGCTCTATTAGGTTGAAAATGGAAAAATAGTGCACCTGCCCCTAGAAAAGGCTCAAAATATCGGATTTTTTCTAAATTCGGGACAAATTCTTCAATTTTTGGAATCAATCTTCTTTTTCCACCAGCCCATTTAAGAAATGGTTGTATCATGTTATTAAATCTCCTTGCTGCTATTCTTTTATTATTATATATTATATCTATTAACATAAAATAATGAAAGATGATTACATAAGATAATTAAATCTTCCTCTAAGGTCACAACTCATAATTGCATAATTAATAAGGAGGCCCACCCATGAACCTAGGCGCATTCTCCATCAGCCTTAACGTCAAAGACATCCACAAATCCAAGGAATTCTACGAAGCACTTGGATTCGAGACATTAGGCGGAGACATTAATCAAAACTGGCTAATATTGAAAAATGGAACAACCGTAATTGGACTATTCCAAGGTATGTTTGAAAAGAACATGCTTACCTTCAACCCTGGTTGGAACCAAAACGCAGAGAATCTAGATTCTTTCACAGACGTTAGAGACCTTCAGGAGGAACTGAAAGCTAAAGGAATTAATTTCATTCAAGAAGCTGATGAGTCCACAGAAGGTCCAGGGCATTTTACAATCCTAGATCCAGACGGAAATCCAATACTTGTAGATCAACACAGATAACGTAAAGAGCCTCTCACTTTCTTTTTTAAAAGTTGAAAGGCTCTTTTTCTCTGCAAGACTAATAGTAAGATATTCTTTTGAAATAAGGAGGTTAACGATGCAAACCATACAAGATCATCTTGGTAGAACACTCACCTTACCACATCTACCAAGCCGAATCATCTCCCTCGTCCCCGCCATCACCGAAACCATGTACCACCTTGGACTAGAAGATAAAATCGTTGGACGAACAAGATTCTGCATTCACCCAAAAGACAAAGTAAAACAAGCAACTAACATTGGTGGAACTAAAGAAATCAAACTCGACCGAATCCATGAGCTAAAACCTGATCTCATCATCGCTGAAAAGGAAGAAAATACGAAGGAAATCGTAGAAACGCTAGAACAGCACTTCCCTGTCTTTGTGTTTGAAGTGAAGAAGATTGCGGATGTTTACCGGATGATTACGGACGTTGGGAGATTAACCGAGCGAGAATCGGAATCTGCCAAACTAGTAGAAAGTATCCAACGTGAATTCCTAAATCTACCAAAAATGAATGGCAAACGGGCAGCATATGTAATTTGGAAGAAGCCATACATGGTCGTTGGGAAAGAGACATACATCCAATCGCTCCTTGAGGAAATGGGCTTTATCAATCCATTCACAACAATGGAGGGCAGATATCCAGTGGTGACCGAGGAAGATTTTCGCAAGGTAGAGCTTGATTACATCTTATTAGCCACAGAACCGTATCCATTTCGTGAAAAGCATCTAGGAGAATTTCAAGCTATGTTACCTGATGTATTGCCAGTCATTGTTGATGGTGAGATGTTTTGGTATGGGTCTAAAATGATAAAATCCGCACGTTACTTTGAAGAACTACTTCATAAAATATAATAAACGATAAGAAGTGACTCCTACTTATTAATAGGGATTACTTCTTATCAACAAAGAACATTCTGAAGTATCTCTACCTTTCTAAATTTATATAGAATTATTAATAATCATATAGTAAAATAAAACTACTTCTATTGTGTACAGACAAAGAACCTGATATCGGATTCATTCTCTCAAACATAGATTACTTTTAAAACGCCTGTAATAGTGGCTTTTTTTATTTTACCTAATAATAAGGAGGTACGATTTACATATATTTACGCTAAAAATGCACCGGTGCTTTTGATTTCAATTAATCCTGAAGGGACACATAACATGAAAAATCACTTTAATAAATTACGATTCGGAACAAAACTAAATCTATTAGTTATATCCATATTACTAGCATTTTCAATTATTCTAGCGTTTGTGGTTCAAGGTCAAATTAGATCTGCTATAGAAGAATCTGCACGAGCAAAGGCATTATCAGACTTAGAATTAGGATATAACTACTTGGATGTTCAGTACCCTGGTGAATGGAAAATTCAAGGAAACTCTTTATATAAAGGCACAACAGAAATAAACGACAACGAAGAGATTGTGGATAGTATTGGAGAAATGATTAACGGTACTGTCACTATATTTATGAATGATACTCGGGTAACTACGAATGTAATGAATGAAGGAAATCGAGCAGTAGGTACAGTAGCTTCTGAAGAAGTAATAGAAAAAGTTATCCATAATGAGGATATATACACTGGCACAGCGACAGTTGTAGGGCAAGAATACCAAACTGCTTACCAACCAATATATAATAGCAATAATGAAGTAATTGGAATGTGGTATGTTGGAGCTTCGCAAGCATTTATTGATGAAACAATAGCTAGTACGTTACAAAAATTCTTTATCGTTCTTGCTGTTGTCATTGTCCTAGCATTAGGAACAGTAATTTGGTTTACTAATCGTTTGAAAAAACGTTTATCTAAAGTGACAGGGGCTCTAGAGTTAGCTGGTCAGGGAGATTTCACTTCGGATATAACAGATCATGTTGAGGATGAAATTGGACAATTAACTACTAGCTTTAATCATATGAAGGAAAATCTAAAAGGATTACTTCATAATGTAGCTGATACGTCTAACCAGGTAGCAGCATCATCTGAACAGTTAACAGCAAGCTCTGAAGAAACTAGTAAAGCTACAACCCAAATAGCTGAATCTATTCAAGAGGTAGCGGCAGGTTCTGAGAAGCAAGTAGAAAGTGCAAATGATGCAAGTAACCTTGCAAACGAAATTTCTACAGGCATTGAACTAATTAGAGGGAATATCCAATCGGTTAATCAATCTTCTATTACAACTTCTGACAAAGCCCAACAAGGCGCAGAAGTTATTGATAACACCGTAAACCAAATGAATGCAATTCAAGACAAAACAAATTCAACTGCTGTAATTGTGAAGCAACTAGGAAATAAATCGGAAAAAATTGGAGAGATTGTTTCGTTAATTACTGATGTTGCGGAACAAACAAACCTTTTAGCTTTAAATGCTGCAATTGAGGCTGCTAGAGCAGGTGAACATGGAAAAGGTTTTGCTGTTGTAGCTGACGAGGTTCGGAAGCTGGCCGAGCAGTCCGGAAATTCTTCTAATCAAATTAGTGAAATGATTAAAAACATTCAAACAGATATTATGAAATCTGTTCAATCGATGGGTGAAGGTCAAAAAGTAGTAGAAGTTGGAAGAGATTATGTGCTACAAGCAGGTAAATCTTTTGAAGAAATTCAAGAAGCTATTTCAGTAGTATCTAAACAAATCGAAGAGGTGACTTTTGCAATTCAGCAAATCAGTGAAAGCACGGTTTCCATGGTAACCTCTATTAATGGTACAGCACAAATCGCTCAGGACGCTGCTGGTTATACACAAAATGTTGCGGCATCTGCTGAAGAACAAAATGCAACCATGCAAGAAATTAGCGCGGCAGCAAACGTACTTTCCAACATGGCAGAAGAATTACTAGCGGCTGTTAATACCTTTAAATTGTAAAACTAAACATCTGAAAAGAGTCCGTTTGATATATAGATACACATAAAAAGAAGTAGTTGCGCCCTTGTTGTGTGATTACTTCTTTGTACTTTAAGATAAGCTTAGAATTACTAATCACCCCACCAAAAACCCCAAAACATCCCAATAAACAACCTCACGCTCCACCTCATTCAACACCTCATGCTTCATACCTGGATACACCTTACTCGTAATATGCTTATAGCCTACTCTCCGCAATGAATCCAATGAATCCTTCAAGCCACTTTCTCCTCCCGTAACCGGATCTTCTGCGCCAACCACACTAAGAATCTTCAGTTCTGGATTCTTGCATTTAAATTTACGAAAACTATGTAATTGTCTATCTGCATTAAATACGGTTAGTGAAGCATTGTTTTGGTACTCGTAATTACATAATGGGTCCTGAAGATAATTTTTTATATTTTCCTTATTAGCACTTAGCCAGGACTCATCACGACTGCTTTCCCCAATATTACTGAGAATCTTGCTGTAACTATGCTTGCCTGAGAAAAAGGTAATGACTTTAGCAACCATAATGGCAAGATTCACCCCTTGTACATAATTAGCCGTGCCACTTAATACAAGCTTATCGATTTCGTCATCATGCTCCTGGAGGTAACATCTAGCAAATATAGATCCTAAAGAATGCCCGAATAAATGCAAATTCCTCTTAGGAAATCTCGCTTTCACATAACTCGTAATAATTAGTTGGTCCTCTAGTATCTCATTCACACCATTCATATATCCCAATGGATAATACTCATTAATGGAAGCACCGTGCCCTCTAGTATCTGCAATTATAACTGTAAGGCCGTGATCAGCTAGAAACTCTGCGAAATCATAATACCTCTCTTTATGTTCATTTGCACCATGTATCATTTGAACAAGTGCCTTTGTTTCCTTTGCTTTAAATAGTGCAACGGATAATTCTAGCCCGTCTTTAGCAGTTAATTTGAACTCTTCCATCATCGCTTCTTCCTCATACAATAGTTGGGTTATACTATCTTATTCTTACCAATTTATTGTGTTCTATTTTATTATTTTTAGAGAGGAATGACAGCATTCGTGGTAAACTAATAACAAAAGTTTGGAGGAACAACAATGGAAATCTCACTAACAGAATGGAAAGCACTAGTCGAAAAGAAGCTTAAGAAGAAAGTTCTAATTAAAATGATTTGGAATGAACAGGAAAAGATAACCCTTTTTATTACACCAAATATGAAAATAAATTCCTTCATCTATGATGAAAAAGAAGGATATCTATTCTACGATATCGAAGGAAAACTAATTGATTATCCAATACCAAGTATGTTAACAGAGAAGGATATCGTGGATGGAAAAATAGTTTTTCATCATAACTTAAAAATTAATAATCAATCTATTTCAAAAAGCGAAATTCTGGAGAGTAAATAGTAGATCGATACAACTTGGTACTTGGTAACACCACTTCCCTCAATACCATTTTCATATAATATATCCCCTTCATTCATTTGAAATTTATCGTATACCCATCCTTATTTCATGGATACTAACACCATAGTAATCTAAATAAGCGTGGTGAAACGATTATGCCGAGACAAAAACGAAGTGCCGCACTATTTATCATCATGTACTTAGCCACTTATTATGGTTGGCTATGGATTTATGCAGATGATACTTGGATGCGAGTATTTGTTACTTCACTATTTCCGATTATTGGAGCATCGGTTGCTATTTATTGGTTGTTTAGGCCATATCGTATTTTATCAACCGAACATCGAATATTCATCATTTTACTAAATCTAGGGATAAGCCTTTACCTTTTATCCAATTTCATCTGGTTAGTCAATTTAGTAGTTATTGGAGAAACAGACTATCCCACGGTGTCCTTTATTCTTTGGTTATTGGAGTATGTATTTTTCTTAACTGCCCTAATATATAAATTAAAATTATTATACAAATCGTTATCCATGGGTCCTTTTCTATTTAATATATTAATTTTTATGATTACGGCTATTTCGTTTAGTGTTCATTATTTAATCCATCCAATCATTCAAATATCAACTGAGTATGCTGCCCTTTTATACATTCTATTTCCTATCCTTGATATAGGTATTGGGTTCCTTTCTATTAATATTTTTTTTATGACTCGATATACAAAGGAGTTTGGTGCATTCTTATTCCTTTCCATCGGTTTCTTGATCCAAATCTTGAATGATACTCTTTATGTCTACTTATTAACCAGTAATCAATACGAAATAGGTGGGATAATCGATCCAATGTGGTCGCTAGCTATCCTTTTCTTAGGATTCACGAATTTTAATGTTAAAATATTCGAGGAAGAAACTATCTGGAAACCAAATTCGTTTCCTAATCGAGGAGATACCGGTTTATTACTTAATTTAAGTGTTATCTTGTTAGCTTTTCTTGTCATGGAAAGTACCGGTTGGATCTGGAATGCACTAGTATTAGGGCTTATCCTTTCTATCATAGTCATCGTCATTAGACAAATCATCATGATGAAAAAGCATCGTGAGCTTCTACATGATCTTTGGTATCATGCGTACCATGATACACTTACCGGCCTACTCAATCGATCTAGTTATTTAGGAGATATTGAAGAACTTATTAGCTTTGCAAAAGAACACCGAAAAAAATTTGCTGTCATGCTCTTGGATTTTGACCGGTTTAAAAACATTAACGATACACTAGGGCATGAAATTGGTGACCAGCTTTTACAGGAATGCGCCATTAGACTGAAACAATCCATTTCAGCAAATGATCGTGTGTATCGAGTTGGTGGTGATGAATTTATCATTATCCTTCAGGAGGCAACGGAGGCGTATAGTACTAGCATTGCCGAAACTATTTTAGACAATTTTTCTAAAGACTTGACGGTTAGTCATTATCATATATCCATTACCCCCAGTATCGGTATTAGCCTTTATCCAGAAAACGGAACTACTAGTGAGGTTTTACTAAAAAATGCTGATACCTCGATGTATCTTGCTAAAAGTAAAGGTCGAAATTCATATGAATTATATAGTGTTGAATTAAATAATAAAATGGCTAGAAGAATGCAGATAGAAAATGACTTAAGCCATGCCATCACTAGAAATGAACTCTTGCTTCATTACCAGCCTAAAGTGGACTTACGAACACGTGAAATTATTGGAGTAGAAGCCTTATTACGATGGAAACATCCAACACTGGGTTATATCGCTCCAGATGAATTTATTCCACTAGCTGAAGAAACAGGACAAATTGTTTCAATTGGTAACTGGGTTTTCTCCAATGCTTGTAAACAATTAGTACGCTGGCAGAAGAAGGGATACTACCAGTTAAAAATGTGTATCAATGTTTCCGTTGGTCAGTTTCAACATAAAGATTTTCTAATGAATTTAAAAGATATATTAGTTATAACCGGGGTCAATCCTAACGATATTGAATTAGAAATAACCGAGAGTATTATGCAAAATATTGTGGATTCTACTAGTATTCTGCATGAGTTACGGAATATGGGAATCCTTTCAGCCATTGATGATTTTGGCACAGGCTACTCCTCTCTATCCGTTTTAAAGACATTGCCGATAAATGCGATTAAAATCGATCGTTCTTTTATCCAAGATTTATCCGAAACAGATATTGCTATGGTAAGAACTATTATGAATATAGGCTACAATTTAGGCTTGGAAGTTATCATCGAAGGCATTGAGTATGAGGAACAACGAACTATCTTACTTGAAATCAGTAATCGTGATATATTAGGTCAAGGCTATTTATTTAGTAAACCAGTAGCTGCAGACGCATTGGAAGAGATTCTGAAGAAAAGGAAATTATAGTGAAAAGAAGGGTTTGTATTATTTCAAGCATAAAGATGTAAGGAAACTATGTGTTTCATTAAATGCAGAGAAAACAAGGAAGTGAGGATTCCCCACTACCTATTCAACCTAGCCTACGAAAAGGGCTGCTCAAGGTAAGGATTTTGATTAATTGTTTATTTAATTCCTCTGCAGCTGTCTCATACCCCCGTCGATGCCACTGTATCAACAATCCTAAAATGGCATTAGTCTGATAGCTTAGCAGGTATTCTATTAACCCTTCATCTTCGGAATCCATATACGTTTTTGCTAAGGAGTCTTCCATAAAAGAGCGTACAGAATCAAACAATAAATAATAATACATCATCGGAATCTGCGCACTAAAAACAATTTGGTAAAAATCCTGATACTTTTTTACATGATGGAAAATTTGAATCATATCTTCCGTCATGTTTTCGATTCGAAATCTGGTTTTAATATATGGTTCCTCGTACGCACTTCTAAAGTCTTCCACTATTACTTCTAAATAGCGCTTAAATACCTCATGAACATCCTTATAATGAGTATAAAATGTTCCGCGATTAATTTGTGCTAAGCGACATAATTCCGCAACAGAAATCGCCTCAAGCGGTTTCGTTTTGAGCAACTCCAATAAGGCATGTCGCAAACTTTCCTGTGTTTTGACCACTCTTAAATCATGTTTCATAATTTTGTCACCTCTAAATGAACACAAACTCTAAAAAGTGTTGAATAATCAACGTTTTTCAGGCTTTCCGTTGTTTGTTATATAGTAGGACGTGTCGTATAATTTTACTGTACACATGTTCATTATATTTTTTCAAGTTAAAAGGAGGAATATGGAATGAAATTACAAGACAAAGTAGCAATTGTAACAGGTGCAGCTTCTGGTATGGGGAAAGCTATCGCAGAACTTTATGCAAGTGAGGGTGCGAAAGTAATTGTAGCCGATCTTAATATGGAAGGTGCGGAAGCAGTTGTAAGCGCAATCAACGAAAAAGGTGGCGTAGTAAAGGCAGTACAAGTTAACGTTGCGAAACAAGACGATATTGATAATATGATTGATACAGCAGTGAACGAATTTGGAACGTTAGACATTTTAGTTAACAATGCTGGTATTATGGATGGATTTGAACCGGTTGGAGATATCCTAGACGAGCGTTGGGATTTAATTTTTGACATCAATACAAAAGGTGTTATGCGTGCAATGCGTAAAGCGATTCCTATTTTCTTAGAAAAAGGAAAAGGAAACATTATTAACACAGCTTCAACTGGTGGATTAAATGGTGCTCATGCAGGTGCAACATACGGAGCTTCTAAACACGCAGTAATCGGATTAACGAAAAACACTGGTTACATGTATGCACAAAAAGGAATCCGTTGTAATGCGATTGCACCAGGTGCAGTTGCAACAAATATTTCTGCATCGATGAAAAATATTAATCAGTTTGGTATGGAACGTACCAAGCCGGTACAAGGTGTCATCCCTAGAGTTGGTCAACCGGAAGAAATCGCTCAAGTAGCATTATTCCTTGCTTCTGATGAATCAAGCTTTGTAAACGGTACGGTATTTACAGCTGATGGTGGTTGGACTGCAGCGTTTTAATGTTTTTTATATGGGGGAAGAAGTCGCGCCTACAGGAAATATGAGAATCACGCGCAACTTTGCCCACTTAGTCAATAGCATAAAATTATCTTAAGATTAAAAGCGGTTGGGACATAACAAAATAGTACAAATGTAAAGCCAGATAATAGACCTTACCAGCACCGGAAATATACGGAGACTCCAGCGGTAGGAAAGGCATCGGTGAGACCCCGCAAGTGCGTTAGCACGAGGGGGCTCACCAGCCGCCCACGGCAAAGAAGACACTGCGAGGTCTTTTCGAGCAGATGTCGCACTTGTGCTGGAAGTGAAAGTGTAATATATTTCCGGTGCGTGGTAGGTGAACTATATTCGGTTATTCGTTTAACTAAAATAATTTTGTCCCCACCTCATATACCGTTAATATTACCTCTCCACGGTTTCCGCAACCTTATTCAGTTCTCTTTCTAAATACTCACTAACAGCAAGCATCCCGTATTTTCCACTCGCTGCCTCTGCCTCACTGTTATAGTTCGTATTCGTGTTAATATCATAAGTGAAAATATTTCCATGCTTATCCTCGATAAATTCAATACCAGCTATTTTAATATGATTTGCTGCTAACAATCGCTCATATTTTTCAATAACTGGATGTTCAAATCCTTCCCTGATTTGGAACTTCGCTGGTTTGGAGTTCTCTTCTCCTACAGGACAAAAAAGATCATCAATGGTACATGCGTCAGCAGGACATAATTCAAAGCCTTCTGAAGTGTCGACACGTAGAGCATAGAAAAACTTTCCATCTATAAACTCACAGCGTGTAATAAAAGACTCAGGAGACTCAATATAGTCCTGAAGCAATGTTATTCCGTCTACTGGCTCCTCAAAGCTCTCCCCTTTCACATAGTGTTGCAATGCTTCTACAGAAGTAAAAAGTTGTACCCCAAGCCCTTTACCTGCTCGATTATGCTTCGTAATAAATTTCTTCCCTTCAAACTCCTTGGCTGCTTTTAAAATTTCATCTTTTCCAACTGCAGCAATCGTTCTCGGTGTCTTAATTCCAAATTTCTCAAGCTCCAAATATTGTAAGACCTTACTTAACTCAAACTGAAGGACACGACTTCCATTAATGACTACCCTACCATGGTGTTCCAACCAAGAAAGAACAGCGCTCGTGAACTCCGGGGCAAACCGATGTCCTCGTGTATGGGAAGACGCACTCATTCTACTATAAAAGACACCCTCAGGTGGAACAGAAGCTAGGTCGACAGTACCATTTACCAGATTCCAATCTTCATATGGTAGATTTAACTCTTCTAATCTCTTGAATAGATGTTCTGTCCATTCACTATTCTCATGTATGACATATATTTTACTCATCTTTAATCCCCCGTTACTTTAGTTTTTTGTTAATGCGGAGCGTAATTCTTCTACTTTTGGCATAACTTGCTTGGAGAAACGCTCGAGTTCTTCTAGCTGTGGGGAACATTGTAGTAATAATAAATCTACCCCTACCTCCTCAAAAGCTAGTATTTGTTTCGCTATCTGCTCAGGTGTACCTACTAGATTAGGGCGGATTCCCCGATTGGATACGGAATAATCTTGTAACTGGATTTGTTGTTCCAGCTCTGATTTAGAAGTAAAATCTTTAAACCCTGCATAACCACTTAAATCTTTTACCGTAGTGATTCGTTTTAATTCTTCCTGTGCTTCTTCCTCCGTATCGCGACAAATGACATAAGCGGCCATTCCAATAGTTGCAAGAGGTTCACGCCCCGCTTCTTCTCGACGCTTTTTCATGTCTGTAATCTTAACTTTTGCCTCCTCTACCGTATGTCCATGAATTACATAGGCATCACAAAGCGATGAAATAATTTGTTTCCCTTTTTCACTTTCACCACCCGCATATAAAATTGGATTAGGACGCTGCACTGGTTTAGGTGATAGTTTGGTATTTTCTATTTGATAGAATTTCCCGTCATAGGAAAACGTATCTTCTGTCCATAATCCTTTTAAAATCTCAATAAACTCTTCTGTACGATCATACCGCTCATCGTGTTCGGTGAAATCCCCACCATATTGTTTTGCTTCTTCGACCCACCATCCTGAAACAATATTTAAGGTAAAACGGCCATTACTAATATGGTCAATATTTGCGGCCATTTTTGCTGTTACGGCAGGGTTATGATATATTGGGCGAACAGCTGTCATGATTTCAATTTTCTCGGTAACTGCTGCTAAGGCCGCTGCAGTTGACCATGCTTCTAGGGAATCCTTGTCTGTTCCTTTAATATCATTTAAGTATAGTTCAGCAATTAAGGTTGTATCATAGCCCCATTCTTCTGCAGATTGGATTACTTTCTTTGCATACTCAAACGTAGGTGGCATATTTTCTTCTTTAACATTCCGTAACCACCCACCAAAAATTGGTAACCAAAAACCATATTTCATAAAATTCCTCCTCATCCTATTATGTTTTGATTGTAAAATATAAAAAAATCCCTTTTCCTAGATAGGAAAAGAGATTAATACTAAAAATAACGTAGCACTCTCCTATCTTCCAAGCATATGCTTGATGGAATTGGCACAGTATTCTAATTAAAAGAACCTGTTGCCGAGGCTTCAAAGGGCCATATCCCTCCACCTCTCTGGATAAGATGAAATTATCTGATTATTGCTTTATATCATAAAGTAATCCTTTGTATCTTGTCAACAGATTAATTCCGACTTGACTGATAGGATTTATTCGAATAGAATATAACAATATAATTATATACAACTACTTCTTATCAAGAGAAGCCGAGGGACCAGGCCCGAAGAAGCTTCAGCAACCTCTGATCTAATTAAGTCAGAAAGGTGCTAATTCCGACGAGATTATTCTTGAGAGATAAGAGATGAACATACTATGTAAAATCCCTTTATTCTCATCCAAAGAATGAGGGATTTTTTTATGAGCTTTTCTAAGTAAAAACTTAAGCTACCATGAAAAGTAAGAAAGGATGAGCATGTATGAGTGAGATCATTACGATATCTGGAAGCACCGCCAAATTATCCGGTTCAGAGCAGGTATTAAAATATTTTGGGACACTTCTAAATGATAAGCAATTATCCGTAACCCATATTTCAGTAAAAGATATACCTTATCAAGATTTGTTTGAAATGAACGTAAACAACCCAAAAATAAAACAAATCATAGCATTAATCCAAAACGCTCGCGGTGTCCTGATTGGATCACCTGTTTATAAGGGGGCATATTCTGGGGTCTTAAAAGCATTGATTGATCTTTTACCACAGGATGCTTTAAAGCATAAGCCAATACTTCCTATCATGACCGGAGGAAGTCCTTCACATCTTTTAGCTCTTGAATATACGCTTAAACCATTATTAGCGACATTAAAGGGGCATAATTTAAAAGGTCTCTATTTATTGGATGAGTATATTGATAAACAGAAAAAAATGCCTATTATCAATGAGGAAACATTACAGAGGGCAAAAAAACAGCTTGATTATTTTAGCGAACTAGTAAAACTCACATAAGACACCACGAGTGTACGTTAAAAAGTTGATCATTAAACTAAATTGTAAACACTAGGGAGAGTTCAAAACATGAAAAATTTAGTCGTCATAGTCGGTTCTTTAATTGTTGCATTTGCCTTTAATTTCTTCCTAGTCCCTTTTGGTATTTTAAGTAGTGGCGTTAGTGGTATTGCCATATTGATTGGATTAATCACCCCATTGGATATAGGATTGTTGACATTTATTCTTAACCTGCCTTTACTAATTCTAGGCTACTTTAAATTAGGAAAGGTAATTACTATCAATACGTTAGTTTGTGTTGGTTCACTTTCTTTCTTTTTATACATTTTGCCAGTAGTTGCTGTAACTGACGATATTTTGCTTTCCACGATTTTTGGTGGAATTATAGGTGGAATTGGTGTCGGTGTTATACTGAAATATTCTGGAACCTCTGGTGGCCTAGATATTATAGCGATTATTATTTCCCGAATTAGTAATACTAGTGTAGGGCTTCTCCTTACAGGTATGAATGGAATCGTTGTACTTTTATCTGGTTTTGTCTTCAGTTGGGATATTGCATTATACACCCTTTTATCGATCTATTTGACTGGGAAAGTAATTGATACCATTCACACGAGCCATATCAAACTGACGATGCAAATTGTAACGACTAAAGGTGATCAGATAAGAAAGGATTTACTTCAATCCATTTACCGAGGTATTACCATTACAGAGGGGTACGGAGGATACACAGAGGAAAAGAAACAAATTTTAATGATGGTCGTTACACGTTATGAGACGTTAAAAATAAAAGAAATTGTTCGTAAACACGATGAAAAGGCCTTTATTAATATATTTTCTACTGTTGAAGTTGATGGAGAATTTGCGAAGAATTAACGTGGTGTTTTGACCGCTTTTTTAGTTAAGACATGTCCTTTCATCTAATTGTGTCATAAACATAATTTGGCAAGTCTGGTTAAAACTAACTTACATTAGCTACCAACCAAAGTCAGTGATAAAATATTTTTATCGAACAAAAAGAAGGTGATCTATATACATACAGAATTTGCACTAATTAGTATCGTTATTGTAATTACGCTTGGGATTTTTTCGCAGTGGTTGGGTTGGAGAATTCAATGGCCGTCCATTGTTATTATGTCTCTTGCCGGGTTATTAATTGGACCAATATTTGGCTTAATAAATCCACAAGTTGCACTTGGAAGTCTTTACAGTCCAATTATTTCGCTTGCAGTGGCACTAATTTTATTTGAAGGTAGTACAAGCCTAGATGTACGTGAGCTGAAAGGAATATCCAAGTCTGTGTACCGAATTGTAACGATAGGTACCACTATAGCTTGGATTGCTGGGTCCTTAGCTGCTCATTTTATAGCTGGACTTAGTTTGGAAATATCGTTTATTATTGGTGGTTTATTTGTCGTAACAGGTCCGACAGTCATTATCCCTTTATTAAGACAGGCAAAATTATCCTCTCGAGTATCCTCTGTATTGAAATGGGAAGGTATTGTAGTGGACCCAATCGGACCGTTGCTAGCGCTATTTGCGTACGAGATAATTAAAATCACCTCAGCAGAAAGTTTTAGTTACCGTGATTTTATTCCGTTTTTCGGTGATGCACTTTTAGCCGTTATCGTTGGATTTGTAATTGGGTTATTAGTAAGTTTTCTAGCGGGGAAAGGCTGGTTTCCAGAATATCTAAAATCGCCTATCACCTTTTGTTTTGTACTCATTTGTTTCACCATTGGCGAAGCAATTATGCATGAGACAGGAATGCTTGCGGTAACCGTAATGGGACTTACGTTAGCGAGAACTAAGAAATTTGTTCATTCCATAAGTAGTATTAATCATTTCATGGAGAATATCTCGGTCATGTTAACATCGACTGTCTTTATATTACTAACGGCCTCTCTTACGAAAGAGACTATTTTGCAAGTATTCACATGGCCAATTATTATATTCGTCTTAGTCATGTTATTTATCGTTAGACCATTATCCATCTGGGTCTCTACCATCGGAACAGAACTAACAATACAAGAAAAAACGCTAGTCGGTTGGATTGCACCTAGGGGAATAGTAGCGCTTGCAGTATCCGGTTATTTTGCGGGGATTCTTGTTGAGGATGGTTATCCGAATGCAACGATCTTAACATCATTAACATTAGCCTTAGTATTCATTACGGTTTGTGCACATGGTTTTACGATCGGTCCCATCGCACGAAAACTAGGCTTAGCCAATACCGAATCTACTGGAGTTGTTATGGTCGGAGCAAGCAGCTTCTCCATAGCATTTGCTCATCATTTAAAACAATTAGGGACACCAGTATTGATTTCAGACTCCTCTAACACTCGCTTAGAACAAGCGAAAAGATTAGGAATTGAAACGTATCATGGTGAAATTTTGTCAGAGCAAAGTGAATTCGAAATAGATATGGCTCCGTATGAAATAATTTTATCGTTGACAGGGGATGCTGCTTACAATGCACTCGTATGCCAATCGTACATTCCAGAGTTTGGCTATCAAAATATTTTTGCCTTGCCAGTGCATAGTCATAAAACTCCAGATACAGCAATTCCGTCATCACTAAGAGCCAATCTTCTTTTTGGAGAAGGTGAAACATTTACAGAAATAAATAAAAAGGTCAATATTGGATATAAAATAAAGAGTTTTGATATTACGGAGAAAAAGTCAGTTCTTAAGGGTGAACTATCATTTAACGGGACGCCATTATGTATGAAGAAGAAAAATGGAAACATTGTCTTTGTCACGTACAAAGAGAAGCTTATGCTTGATGAAGGTGATCAACTTGTTGCTTTGGTGCTGGAGGATTAATCCTCCAGCTTTTTATTGATAACTTATTACTACTGATCTAAGTTTAATAAGTTAATTAAATTAATAACTTTTTCATCTTCACCTGGGTCTATGTACACTAGCTCTGTGTTTTCTATTATATCCGTGTAAAATTGTTTACCAGCAGGGTATTTGCCATCCCATCGCAAAGGAACATTGTATACATTAATCGTCCCATCCCCATTACCACTATATGTTACCGTTCCATCTACTAAACGAGTACCTGCTAACTGGATTACATCTTCAGGATAGCTAGCACTGGTATCATCATTCGGGTTAAGTGGTGTGCCAGCTGGGATATGCCGAACGTACAATTCCTCTAACGCTTGATTTGGTCCAAGCTCCAACCAAACTCGTGCATATTCAATTTGCTCACTTGAATAGTGGGACAGTGTTTCGTCGTCTCCCTTATTGCCTACATTTGAACCACTATTCTCAAAATCTTGTATTAACATGACAGAGAATTCTCCATCATATGACACCCAATTAACTGAATCTATATGAATGTTATCATGGATAGTAGGTAAATCATTCATGATTTTTTCAGCCACTTCAAACATTTCTATTGTTCTATCATCATCGAAATTAGGAGAGCCATTTACAAATATATCCGTAATCTCTTGTCCAAATTCTTTCGTATCAGGCAGAATCTTCACGGTATAGTTTGTTATCCCAAGTTCTTCGTTCACCCATTCTTCCGTGACATAATGGGTATTATCCAATGAATACTGCTCATTTAAGTAATCCTCTACATCAAAGTCAGGTGTATTGCCATCTGATTCTGTCGTATTAGTAGGTTGATCTTCTTCACTATCTTCTTGATTAACCACTCCTGAATTATCTCCCGTGCTGGACGAACTTTCGGTATTAGACTTCTCTTCTTCTTTATCTTGTGAACAAGCACTTACTAGAATCATTATAATAGCTAGCATAATTATGATAGATACTTTCTTCATTTTATATCATTCCTCACTAATCAGATTGTTATATTTTGGCAACATACAATTTCTAGTATATCATGAGAAATATTTATATAGTGACAAGTAACTTTTGAGTTGGGGGGCATATACGTAACAAAGAAGCACGTTGTCGCCTCATTCCGAATTTACTTCGTATGTAACACATAATTATTAATCGCATAAGCAACACCATGATTATCATTAGATAAAGTTACAACATCACTATGTTTTTTGATGTCATCGCTAGCATTTTCCATAGCGACTGATAATCCAGCTATATTGAACATTGAAATATCATTACTTTCATCGCCAATAGCTACTGTATCTTCTAATGGAACATTCAAATAGTCAGCCATATATTTTAAAGCATTTCCTTTACTAGCTTGGTGGTGCATAATATCAAAATAAAAGGACGTAGAAGCTATATTAATACCATCAATTGAATTTAAAAATGTTTCTAATCTCATTCTCTGTTTTAAATCCAATGCGATACCAAAAATCTTTTGTACTGTATATGATTTGTCTTGTAAAATATCATCAAGTTGATCGAAGTGTGAGATCTCATACTGTTTATGGAAGGTTTTAGCCATGTTTAAGTCAATATTTGGAAAGCTTACTTCTGACAAATTAGGAGAAGAAAACACGTTATCTAGTCGCTCATCCCAATTGCTAGGAGCTAAAACCCCTTTATTTGTAGACAACATGAATGGGATATATTCCTTATCTAGTTCTAATGCGATTGGTTGAACTTGATCTGGCTGCAATACTATCATCTGTTCTAAACTATCATTTACATACAAGGAAGCTCCATTATTAGCACCAATATGGCATTTTAAGCCATATTTTTCTAATTCAGGTTTGATTTCAGTTAGCGCACGTCCAGACAACACCATGACTATATGACCTTGCTCTTGTGCCCCTTGAATTGCATCTAAATTTTCTTTGCTAATTATATTTTTTGAATTTAAAGTCGTACCATCTAAATCAAGCGCAATTAGTTTCATTCTATCTTTCCTTTCACGGGACAGGGGGACAGGTTCCTTGACCCAATTGGGTCAAGGAACCTGTCCCCCTGTCCCACTCTAATTATAGTTCTTTTCCATTTGTTTGGATTATATTTTTATACCATTCAAAGCTTTTCTTTTTTGTACGTTTTAGGGTTCCGTTCCCTAGATTATCTCTGTCTACATAAATGTAGCCATAGCGCTTTTTCATTTCGCCTGTGGAAGCACTAACGATGTCTATTGGTCCCCAGCTTGTGTATCCGATTATATCAACACCATCTCGAATTGCTTCTTTCATTTCCTTTAGATGTTCTCTTAAATACGCAATACGATAATCATCAACTACGGCACCGTCTTCATTCGGTATGTCAACAGCTCCTAAACCATTTTCTACTACAAATAATGGCTTTTGGTAACGATCATATAGTTGATTTGCAGTAATGCGCAGTCCTTTCGGGTCAATCGTCCAGCCCCACTCTGATTTTTCTAGGTATGGATTTGTAATCGATCCAAACACATTTCCACTTGTCGTGTTTTCTTGAATTTTTGGATCAGTACTAGTAACTCGGCTAGAGTAATAACTAAATCCAATATAATCCACTGTATTTTCTTTTAGGATTTTCTCATCATTCTCTTCCATATCCAATTCGATATCATTTTCCAAGAAGAATCGTTTTGCATATCCTGGGTATTCTCCTCTAGACTGTACATCGATAAAGAAAAATGATTCGCGGTCCTTATCCATCGCATCCATCACATCATTCGGATTACTAGAATACGGATAAGTCATTCCCGCTGCTAGCATACAACCAATTTTTGCATCTGGTATAATTTCATGACCAGCTTTTACTGCTAGGGCACTGGCAACAAGTTGGTGATGTGCTGCTTGATATTTTACTTGTTTTTCATCTTCACCTTCTTCAAACACTAATCCTGCTCCTATATAAGGTAGGTGTAGTAACATATTAATTTCGTTAAATGTTAACCAATATTTTACTTTCTTTTTGTAACGAGTAAATACAGTTCTAGCATAGTTTTCAAAAAAGCTTATTAGCTTACGATTTTTCCAACTGCCATATTCTTTTACTAAATGGACTGGAACATCAAAGTGGGCAAGTGTAACTAGCGGTTCTATATTATATTTCTTTAATTCATCAAACAAATCATCGTAGAATTGTAATCCTGCTTCATTAGGCTCTATCTCATCTCCATTTGGAAAAATACGTGCCCACGAAATGGAAAGACGTAATGTTTTAAATCCCATTTCGGCAAATAATGCGATATCTTCTTTATAACGATGATAAAAATCAATTGCTTCATGAGACGGATAAAATTCTCCTTCTAATGGGGAAAAGGAAGGAAGTTTTCCAATCATTATCGGAAATCTCTTTTCTCCTATTGGAAGAAGATCAACTGTTGTTAGTCCTTTTCCATCCTTTAAATATGCACCCTCTGTTTGGTTTGCTGCAATAGCTCCACCCCATAAGAATGATTCAGGAAAACCAGTTAAATTCTTAGACATAAATTTATCCTCCTTAAAAATAGAACAGTGAGGAAGAAGTCCCCACTGATCTTTATTTTTTCTTATAAGTTTTCTCCATTAGAAGAAATGACTTCCTTATACCAGTAGAAAGATTTCTTAGGTTTACGTTCTAATGTTCCACTACCATCATCGTGCTTATCTACATAAATATATCCGTATCGTTTCGAGTATTCACCAGAAGATGCACTTACTAAGTCAATACAGCCCCAGCTCGTGTAACCCCATAGTTCAACTCCATCTTCAATAGCTTCACCCATTTGATCAATGTGTGCACGAAGGTAGTCAATTCGGTAATCATCATTAATAGAACCGTCTTCCTCTACTTTGTCATACGCACCTAAACCATTCTCTACCACCATTAACGGTTTTTGGTAACGACCATAAAGCTCGTTTAAGGAAATACGAAGTCCTACTGGATCGATTTCCCATCCCCAATCACTCGCTTTTAAGAATGGATTTTTCACTCCACCAATAAGGTTACCAGCACCTAATTCCTCAGGTGTTTTTTCTTTTTTGTCTGTACGTGACATGTAGTAGCTGAAGGAGATAAAATCAACCGTTCCCTCTTTAATTGTTTCTAAATCACCATCTTGAATTTCTAGATTAATATTATTTTCTTGGAAATAACGCTTCGCAAAGTAAGGGTATTCTCCTCTTACTTGGACATCTCCACAGAAGAAATTAAATATATCTGCTTCTTGTCTAGCGTGCATAACGTTCTCCGGATTTGAGTCATACGAATAAACTGGAGCATAAATTAACATACAGCCAATCTGTGAATCCGGAATTATTTCATGACCAAGTTTTACAGCTTGAGCACTAGCTACGAATTGATGATGTAAACCTTGGAAGCTATCTTGCAGACGAGTTTCTTCATTCTCTGGTGAAAAACCAAGTCCAAGTAAAGGCATATGTGTAGCACCATTTATTTCATTAAATGTTAACCAGTATTTCACTTTGTCTTTATATCTAGTAAAGATTGCTCTTACATAACGTTCAAAGAAACCAACTAATTCACGGTTTCTCCAACCACCATACTCCTTCGTTAAATGAAGAGGTGTCTCATAATGAGCAATCGTAACTAATGGCTCAATTCCATGTTTATGGAGTTCATCAAATACGCGATCATAAAACGCTAAACCTTCCTCATTTGGCTCTAGTTCATCCCCATTAGGGAAAATACGACTCCAAGCAATACTCATACGGAACACTTTAAAGCCCATTTCAGCAAACAAGGCAATGTCTTCTTTATAACGATGATAGAAGTCAATTCCTTCATGGTTTGGATACGTATATTTGGATTTGTCAATTTCAAAATTAAAACCAGTTTGTCCTAATAATTTTAATCTTTCCTTACCACCTGGTAAAACATCAGCAAGATTAAGTCCCTTGCCACCTTCTTGGTAAGCACCTTCTAGTTGGTTTGCAGCAGTTGCGCCGCCCCATAAAAATCCTTCTGGGAAACGTTTTGTCATGGTTATTCCTCCTAGATTTTGTTTGTTGTGAGCATCTGCTAGCGTTACAGCAGATACCCACAACTATTAATTACTTTTTACTTCAAATAATGCTTCTTGCGACTTAACTAATGAACTACTTAACTGTTTGATCTCATAATTATCTTGGTTAGTTATTACAATTGGTGTTGTTAAAGCAAATCCAGCTTCTTTAATAGCATCAAGATCAAAATCAATTAATAGTTGTCCCTTTTCAATACGACTTCCTTGTGAAGTATGAGCAGTGAAATACTTACCTTCAAGTTGAACTGTATCCATTCCAATATGAATTAGAATTTCTGCCCCACCTTCTGTCGTAATTCCAATTGCATGATTCGTTGGGAATAATGCAGATACTGTACCAGAAACTGGTGCATATAATTTACCTTCTGTTGGTTCAATTGCAACACCTTTTCCAAGAGCACCTGAAGCGAATGCTGCATCTTCAATATCAGCTAAATTTTTAACTTCCCCATGTAAAGGGCTGGCGATTGTTTCCTCTTTTACGTTTTTTACTACCGTATTTTCTTTAGTTGTTGTAGTAGCAGCATTATCTTGATTTTTATTGATTCCTCCGAAGAAGTAAGTTAATACGAATGCTAATACAGAACCAACTACAACTGCGAGAATAGTTCCGTAAAATGCACCGTTTAAACCTTCATCAGGATGAATAAAGCTTGGCCATTGGAATACTCCAAGTCCGCCCATTACATATCCGATTGAACCAAATAATCCTAATAATGCTCCACCAATCGCAGATGAGATAAGTGTAAAGATAAACGGTTTTTTAAGCGGTAATGCAATACCATACATACCTGGCTCTGTTACACCAAAGATTGCTGAAATGAATGCTGGTGCACTAAGTGTTTTAGTAGTATTATTTTTAGTTTTAAGCCAAACTGCTAAGATAGCAGCTGCTAATGCAAATGAGTGTACAAAGATTAAAGCTAAGATTGGGTCTGATCCGTGAACAGTAAAGTTATTGATTGCAATCGGAACAAGTCCCCAGTGTAAACCAAACATTACAAAGACTAACCAGAAACCTCCAATAAATGCTCCTGCAATAACTGGGCTTAATTCATACACCCAAACTGTTGCCTGTCCAAGTAAAGAGCTTGCCCATGTTGCAATTGGTCCAATAACAATAAACGTGATCGGAATGATGATTAATAGTGTAAACATCGGAACTAAGAACATCTTAACTACATCCGGAATTACTTTAGCAAAGAATCTTTCTAGTTTAGCCGCAAAGAATGCAGAAACGATAATTGGAATAACGGACATAGAGTATGTCATTAAGATTACTGGAATTCCAAAGAATTCTATATAAACAGGGGATTCAAACATCGTACCTGCAAATAATGTGTACAACGGTTCTCCTGCTCCTGGTATACCTTCAAGCGCCGGATAAACTAGAGCCATTGCTATAACCATACCTAAGAACGGGGTTCCACCAAATTTCTTCATTGCAGTGTATCCCAATAAGATTGGTAAGAAGTAGAACAACGCATCTCCGATTGCGTTTAATATTTGATATGTTCCTCCTGTATCATCAAGCCATCCAATTGCAACAAATAATGCATTGAAACCTTTAATCATACCAGAAGCTGCTAATACTCCTAGAATAGGAGTGAAAATTCCTGAAATCATATCGATAAATCGATTGAATAAACTACCTTTTTCTCCAGGTTCAGCCTCAACTTGATTTTCTGATTGGAATCCACCAACCGTTACTACTGCTTTATACACATCAGGTACATGGTTACCAATAACTACTTGATATTGGCCACCGCTTTTCATAACGGTTACTACACCATCCATATTTTTTAATACGTCTGTATTCGCTTTCTTTTCATCCTTTAATTTAAAGCGAAGTCTTGTAATACAATGAACTACACTATTAACGTTTTCTTCCCCGCCGACATTAGCAATAATGTCTTTTGCCAATTGTTCGTACTTCATAATAGACCACCTTTTCTTCTCTTTATTTTTTTAATTCCCGGAATGTTCGTTCTAATTTAGGTAAATAAAAAACCTGAACCAATTTGATTACACGAAATTCAACATATCGCGATAATCAAATTAGCTCAGGTTATGCCCAAAATAGGTAACATTCCTAAATAATTTTATTCAGTTAATTTGATGTAAATTAATTTACAATTAGACTTTACCATGATGTTTTTCTGAAGTCAACATTTTTTTAACCGCTTTCACTAATTATCCGTTTTTTTGTCGATGAGTAACACGATGAATATGTACGGTTAAATAAATTTCTTCATCCTTTGATAAATGCCAATCAAATTTATTTTCTAAATAGAGAGTTATCTTCTTCGTACACTGATATGCAGGAGCATATTTTTCTCTTATTTGGTCATGTAAAAAATCATCCACTGTATCTTCCATTTTCTCTTTTCGAATAAACCGGATTGAAAAATATCGTAAGTGCGTTAAGAAGCGTTCATAATTAATCGAGTTTTCATCTAAATCCATTTGGAAGTGATATTTTACGATATTTAGTATGTTGTTCACCATATCCGTCACTTTCACGGCTAGTTCCATATTTTCGCCAGAAATTTGACTATTGACTAAATGTAATGCAATCGATGCAGCTTCGTCTTCATCCAAGTGAATACCTGTCTCTTCCTCAATAAACTCGACTGCCTTTAAACCAATTTCAAATTCTGCTTTATAGTACTTGCGAATTTCATAAAGTAGTGAGTTCTTTAAATGTATCCCATTGCGGTACCTTGTAATTGCAAAGCTAATATGGTCTGTAAGTGCAACGTAAAGATATTCATCCAGCTTGTATGGAAGCTTTGACTGTGCATAGCTAAGAATTTCAGATGCTATATCGAGATATTTTTCAGAAGTATCCTTCAATAAGTGCATTAGCTTTTCAGAGATACCTGTATTTTGAAGGACAAAGGTCTTCTCAACCTTGGATTCATCTATCGATTGCCCGACCTTTTTTTGAAAAGCAAGACCTTTCCCCATCACAACTAATTCCTGTTTCTGACTGTTCTCCGTTATTACCACGTTATTATTTAGTATCTTATCAATTTTCATTAATCCAGTTACTCCTTATTGGTATTCATAACTGTTATTTACCATATATCACAAATAGTAGTCAAAGCAAATGATAAGTAGTCCCACTTACCTACTAAAAAAAGTGCTCAGGTGAAACACCCAAGCACTTTTTCCTATTCATCAAACTGCTTCCCTCGAAACATTTCTTCAAAACGTTTCATTTTTTCATCCTTGATTTGATTAAGGGAAGATAGTGCATTTCGATTAATATTGGTAGTCATTCCAACTTGGGAAGTCATACCTATTTGCGTTCCATGCGAGTCGTTAATAATACTCTCTCTTCTGCCATCAAAATGCGGAGTTGTCTCAGTTCCAGTATCGCGACGTGGCATGCAATAACCCCTTTACTGACGCTTTTTCGTCTTTTTATTATTGTATTTCTCGTTCGGTGTCAGTGGCTCATTCGCAAATTCATGATCAAACTGCTTTGAGAGCTTCTTTCTCACAGCCTGCTCATCACTAAAACCACCACTACTCAACTTCTTCTTACTCATAAGAACACCTCCCACTAATAGTATTTTCATTTTAAATCTAAATATGTGGGACAAGGGGACAGGTTCATTGTCCCAGAACATGGAAAGAAGCTGATCTAACATATTCCTCAGGATTTCCGTCAATAATCAGGATTGGAGAAACATATCTTTGGATATACTCATTAAAAGAGCAACCGCACAAAGCGATTGCTCCTTTTTTCCATTTTCGTTTTACTCACGATACCCAGTATTAGCCCTTACCTTCACCTCAGCATATCGCTTAATATCATATTCTTTCGAGAACAATGTACCAAGATATCCACCTAAAAATCCTAATGGAACACTGACTAATGCAGGATTATCTAATGGGAAGATTGGGTTTCCAACAAATAGTGCTGCACCTTCCACAGGTGAGAATACACTAGGACTTATGGATACTAGAATTAACGCAGATCCTAAACCTGCTACAACGGACCATATGGCACCAGATGTGTTAAACCGTTTCCAATAAACGGTGTAAAGAATAACTGGTAAGTTTGCACTTGCAGCGATACAGAACGCTAGTGAAACTAAAAAGGCAACATTTAAATATTGTGCTCCGAGTGATAACAGGATTGATAATACGGACACACCTAACGCAGCATAACGAGCTGCCTTTACTTGTTGCTGTTCGGTTATATTACCTTTTTTGATAATTTGCCCATAAATATCATGTGCAAAAGCAGAAGCTCCAGATAGTACTAGTCCTGCCACAACAGCAAGAATTGTAGCAAATGCTACTGCGGAAATGAAAGCGAATAATATATTTCCACCGATTGCTTCAGCAAGTAATGGCGCGGCCATATTACCACCAGAGTTCGCAGCTAAAATGTTGCTTTCTCCAACATAAATCGCTGCCCCAAAGCCTAGGAACAACGTGAGGATGTAGAAAATTCCGATTGTCCAAGTAGCCGTAATTACCGAGCTTCTTGCCGTTTTTGCGTCCTTTACGGTAAAGAAGCGCATGAGAATATGTGGTAAACCTGCCGTTCCAAGTACCAAAGCAAGCATTAACGAAATAGTCCCTAATGGATCATCATACTTAATACCTGGGTTTAAATAATCTGCCCCATGACTTGTTGCTGTCTTCACTTCGGTAAACATGGCACCAATATTAAAGTTAAATTTCATTAAAACGATAAACGAAATAATTACCATACCAGCCATTAGTAGCACTGCCTTGGTGATTTGCACCCAGCTTGTTGCAATCATACCACCGAATAATACGTAGATTGTCATCATGACCCCTACAATTAACACGGCAATCCAATATGGAATATCAAATAAAAGTTGAATAAGTGCCCCTGCACCTACAAGCTGTGCAATCATGTAGAATAGCACAATCGTAATCGTGCTAAGTGCAGCAACTCCTCTTACCTTTTTCGCATCAAACCGTGAATTAATCATATCAGCTAGTGTGTATTTCCCTAAATTACGAAGTGGTTCTGCAACTAATAGTAACACCACTAAATATGCAATCAAAAATCCGATACTATAGAAAAATCCGTCAAATCCATTTAATGCAATAGCCCCAGCAATTCCAAGGAAAGAGGCTGCAGATAAATAGTCCCCTGCAATAGCAAGACCGTTCTGCCATCCTGTAAGACCTCCACCAGCTGTATAAAAATCCCCTGCAGACTTAGTTCGTTTGGCCGCATAATACGTAATATAAAGTGTCAGTGCAACAATAGCTAAAAAAAGTATTACAACTACCGGATCCATTACGCCTTACCTCCTTTTTTAATCTGATTCGCAATAATTTCATTGGCTTCTTTATCAAAGGAAGTAGCCTTTTTCACATAAATCGTACAGATCACCCAAGTCATGACAAATTGAGCAACCGCAAATATCCAAGCCCATGTAATATCTCCAATAGCCGGTGTGTTTAAAAACGTACCATAAGAAGTGGAGATAGGTAGTAAGAAGTAAAACACTAAGAAAAAGATAGTCAACGGCAGTATAAACTTCTTTTTGTTCTGCATGAACTGTTTAAATTGAGGACTGCTTGCCACTTTTTCATAATCTATGGAGCTATTCTTCTCCTCATTAAGTTTCGGTTCAGCCATAAAATCATCCTCCCATACACTTTTTATTGTAAGCGCTTACTAGTATTATAATTATTTTGGACATTCAAAATATAAAGTCTGCGTAAACGGTAGATAATTTGGAATGAATGGTTTTAATCGTATGATTAATGGTTAAGAATGGTTTTTATTTTCTGAAATCATGTGCATCACAAGGACATGTACCTTATAATAAAGGAATAACAGAATACGGAAAGAAGGTTTATAATGAAATTCATTAGTCAATACAGCAATCAAATACAAGTTCTTTTATTTACCATCTTATCCGCCGTTTTCATTATAATTGTCTTGGAAGGATACATCATCAATCCAACTCCTTCCGATGCCTTAAAAGACGAAGCTGGTGCACCACCACTTGTTTTAAATATTGATAAGAATAAATCATTAGGTATTATAGAATTAGCAGATGGATTTCATCTCTATGCCCTTTCCGACCGTTTCTGGGGGTGGACTATCACTGATGAAGTTTTCATTTCAAATGTGGACACGATTATCACGAAAAATGAAACCTTTACATTCAAAAATAATAATCAAATTGATCTCATTCTTATTACAAACCCGCAAAAAGAGATAGATTATTTTAAAGCACATGATGAAAGTAACAATTTTTTTAATTTCAATGTTATTAAAAAAGGGAAAAAGGAGCTACACTACGTCTATAGTGAAACTCCCCTAACAGGCAATATAACTTACGAAGGATTTTCTAATGAGAATCTTTTACTGTATAAAAAGTAACGTGGAATCACCCAACTTAAACCCGAAATGTCTTCAAAATACTTTTACTTGCAGAACGACTCACCGGTATAACTGTCCGAGCCTTATCCTTCAATGTCAAATTACTCGTACCGTTAAACCATGGTGTAATCTCTAAAATATGGTTCAAGTTCACCAAATAACTCCGATGTGCACGGAAAAACTCATGTGCGGAAAGCTTTTCTTCTAACTCCTGTAACGTCATCCGACTCATAATGACCTTATCTTCCGTATGAATTTCAAGCTGTCTATTGTTCGGAACCGCATAATAAATCGAATCAGGTGATACGACAACCATTCTTTCTCCATCGTCCACTAACAGTTTCGAGGCTGTCGGCTGCCCATCCTGTGTTCCTTTTTTCACCTTACTCGCATAACTCTTACGAATACGCAACATTGTCTTTTTAAATCGTCCCTCATCATAAGGCTTTAATAAATAATCCACTGCCTCAATTTCAAATGCATCTAACGCATACTCATCATAAGCAGTAGTAAAAACAAACATCGGACTATCTTCACCAGCTTGATCGGTAATATATTTCGCAGCCTCTACTCCAGTAAACCCTGGCATCTCAACATCAAGGAAAATAACATCCGGCTTATGCTCTGTGTATAACTCAATCAGCTGTTCTCCAGTTTCGGCATGTGGTGTGAGAATAATATCTTTTTCATCCTTTAATAAATATAGCAATTCTTTTCTTGCCATCATTTCATCCTCGGCAATCATAGTACGAATACTCATCCCATCACCTGCTTTTCTCCCATTTGAATTCGAATCGGAATCGAAAAACTGACTTCACTTCCGCCACTTGGCAAATTCTGAATATGTAGTCTCGCGGACTCGCCAATTAAATGGATTAATCGCTGATTCACATTATATATTCCTGTCCCGCCATTTTGGTTATCTACTAACGGTTTATGACTAACGAGGGGCAAAATATGCTTTGGAAATCCACAGCCATTATCCTGAACCGAAACATTAAGTTCTCCATTTATCCGGCTTATTTTAATTTTTACCTTTGCTCCCTCTACTACATTTTTCAAACCATGTTGTACCGCATTTTCTACTAAAGGCTGAATAGTAGATGGCGGAATGTAAATATTAGATAAATCCTCTGGTGTCTCCATCGTAATTTGCAAGCGATTCTTAAAACGTTCCTGAATGATAGCAGTATATGCCTGAACATGCTCACATTCCTTTTCTAGCTCCACTAGCGATTTGGAAACAAGTCTTAAGTTAAATCGCATGTAGCTTGCAAGCTGTAGTGTTAAATGACGGGCTATTTTTGGTTCTTCCCGAAATAATGATGCAATTAACTGTAGTGTATTAAATAAAAAATGTGGATTAATCTGTGCTTGTAAATTTCGGAGTTCCGCATCTCGTATATGAGCTTTTAATTTTTCTGTAGTCAATACATTCAACTGATTGGAAATAAACTGCCCTAGTCCTTCTGCAAGCATTAGTTCAACTGGTGTAATATGCTGCCCCTTTCGAAAATAAAACGTAATTAAATAGGTGACATCATCCGCTTCTGTTATTGGAATTATGATTGCTGCCTCAAGTGGACATTTTTCCACCTCACAAGGAATATCCGATTTCAAGTACGCTACCTGCATTTTCTTCGTTTCAATCGTTTCAAACGCAAGCGGTGTTTTAATCGGGTCTCCTACCTTATGATGCTGATCTCCTAACCCTTTATGTGCCAGCACCTCATGCTTATTTGTAACAGATACTGCTGCAAGTTCCAATCTGTCATATAATAAATTAGCAAGTCCATTGGCAACATCCATATTGGAATCCTTTTTCAAAAAGGGGAGTGCTTCTTCAGCTATCGTTAACGCCTGCTTCGTCGCAATCGCCGCTTCGTTCTCCTGCTCCTTCATTACGACACGAATCATTGTCGTAAAAATAGCAATCGCAATACTGTTCGATAACACAAGGGGCAATCCAATTTGGTCCACAATCCCGACCATTGCATCACCATTTGTATACATAATAAGTAGTAGCTGCATTTGCAAAATAGGTGGAAATACTCCAATAAATAACGCCTTTAACGGAGAGATTACCCGCTCATTAGAAAAAAACCTCGCAGTCATTCCAGCAAGTATACCTGTCAACGGATTTACTAGCCCATTAGCTAGCCATCCTACTCCTCCTAATAACATTAAATGAATTCCCGCAATTAATCCTGCACCTAGCCCAACAATTGGACCACCAAGTAGTCCAGCAATTACAATAGCTACAAGGCTTAAACTTACAATAAGCTGTCCTGTATCTACTGGCAAAATAACAAAAGTATGGATGATTTCACCTTGTTCTGTAATTAAAATCCCTGTTACCGTACTTGCTATCCCAAATATCCCAAACACAACGGCATGAACAAGTGACATCTTCCAGCTGAATTCCCGATACAAGAGCGATTTAAATCCCGGTGTACGAGTTAACACAAATGCAATGACAAGCAATAATCCTAACCGTTCAAATAGCATAATCGTTAAATCTTTCACGAGCTCTCTCTCCTTGGAGGAATACCAGTTTGTCCTTTAATGTAAAACTGCCTAAATTCAGCACCTGTTTGCAAATGTTTCTTGGAAAATACAGTACCAAGATAGGCACCTAAGAAACCAATTGGAATTGCAATAACTCCTGGATTATAAAGAGATATAACTGCCTCTCTTGAGATCCACCCTCCATCAGGATTCATGATATGTGGGCCTAGTAGAACAAAAACTAATGAGGCGATAAGCCCACTAACCATTCCAGTTATTGCCCCCACTTGAGTAAAACGCTTCCAATATATCGTTAAAATTAACACTGGAAAGTTACTTGCTGCAGCTACCACAAAAGTCATTGAAACAAGAAACGTTACATTAATCGCTTCAAGCTGTAAGGCAAATATAGTAGAAACTAGCCCAATTCCGAGTGCAGTCCAGCGTGCAGCGGTGAGTTGCTCCTTTTCGGTAGATTTCCCCTTTTTCCAAATATGATGGAAAATATCATGGGAAAACGCCGTTGTTGCCGAAATGACTAGCCCAGCCACTACCGCAACGATTGTCGTAAAAGCAATAGCTGATACAAATGCTAACAAAAAGTCGCCACCTACCTCGCGGGCCAAAAGTGGTGCAGCCAGATTTCCAGTCGGATCAGTCGTAGTTAAGGATTGATATCCTAAAAGTGCAACAGTACCAAGACCTAAGGCTAGGGTCATTATATAAAAAATACCAATAATCCACGTCGAACTAATTAACGAACGTCGAACCTCCAACGTATTTTTTACTGTAAAAAGGCGAATTAAAATATGTGGCAACCCGGCTGTACCAAGTACTAATGCTAGTTGAAGCGAGAAGAATTCGATTGGATTATCGAATTGATGCCCCGGAAGAAAAAAATCATCGCCAAGTGGTGTACCTTCCTTTACCCTAGCAATTAAAGCTGTGACATCCCAATTGAAATTCGAAAAAACAATCAGAGATAGAAGAAACGTTCCAGACATAAGAACCACTGTCTTCACGATTTGCACCCATGAAGTTGCGACCATCCCACCAAACACTACGTAAATCGTCATCAACCCACCAATTACAAGAACGGAAATGGAGTAATCAATATTTAATAACAAACGTAATAAAAAGCCAGAAGCGACAAGCTGCGGAATCATATAAAGAATTGAAATGATAAAGGCACCAATAGCCATGATTAGCCGTATTTTATTACTCGGAAAACGTGAACAAATCACATCACCCAATGAATATTTTCCGAGGCGATGAACAGGCTCTGCTACTAAAAACAACACCACAAGATAAGAGACAAGAAAGCCAATGGAATATAAGAAACCATCAAAGCCACTTATCGCAATCATCCCAACAATCCCTAAAAAGGATGCAGCACTAATGAAATCCCCTGCAATAGCCATTCCGTTTTGAAATCCAGTTAAACTACCAGCAGCAGTATAGAAGCGATTCGTCGTGTTACTACGTTTCGCCGCCCAATATGTAATAATTAATGTACAAACGATAATACAAATGAAGAATAAAAAATACGTAAGATTCACGACAACTCCTCCCGTATGATTTCTTCTATCTTCTGGTCAAACTTTTTTGCCTTCACATGGTACATCCATCCCATAACCCAAGTCATCGGAATTTGTAAAAATCCATAAACCCAAGCCCATGTCACCCCAGGAATAACACTATGCTGATTCATAACTTCAGGGAAGAAAAGGAGTGATAACGGAAGTAGAAAATAGAACAAAAAAATTATCATCATAGACGGGGCAATTAACCGCTTTTTTTCGCGAATTAAGATCAATAATCGTTCTTCCATCCCGATTCCCCTTATTAAAAGTCTGTATTTTTGTATAATTCAAAAATAACTAAAATGGCTTGGGTTGTAAAGGCATTTGTTTGGAAGTGTAGAGACACGAAGTTTACAGAATTTCACACGAAGTATCTTAAATTTAGCCCGAAGTTTACAAAATATAACCCGAACTTGTCACGTTTTCACCCGAACATAATAAAAACGAAGGCTGAAACTTAATCCAGCCTTCGCTAAACTATTGAACTTCACTTTCATCCATGAAGAATATCTCCCATTGGTGTCCATCAAGATCATGAAAGCTTGTGCCATACATTGGTCCATTTTGAGCTGGTTCATAATCAAGTGTTCCTCCTGCTACTTTCACCTTACTCGCAATAGTATCAACACTTTCTTTAGAATCAATTGCTAAAGCGGTAATAACTTCAGAGGCATTTGAATTATCAGCAATCTCTTTATTGGTAAATCCTTTAAATTTCTCTTCCGTTAACAACATGGCGTACATATTTTCGCCAATAATCATACAGGTTGCTGTTTCATCTGTGAAATGAGGATTGAACTCAAAGCCTAACTTTGAGAAAAATTCTACAGTTTTATCTAAGTCTTTTACTGGTAAATTCACAAACATTCCTTTAAATTCCATACAAATCATTCCTTTTCATTAAAAATATTCTTTGCAAATTTTTAAGTACTAGCTCTTCTTAAACCCCGTATTACCTAAAAATCATCCACCTCCCTGTAATTTTACAAGTGTAAAGTTATGCTTTTTATATAATAAAATATAACTTTATAATTGTAAAGTTAAACTTTAAAAAAGGTTTATAATATTTGACTTCAATTTAGTAAATACCTAGTATAAATATAAGTACCACTAAGGGAGAAACAGTTATGGGAAAAATTCGTGATGCAGAACGTACAAGAAAAAAAATAGTAGAAGCTGCGAGAGAAGAGTTTTTTGAAAAAGGATTTAACGGAACTAGAGTAGAATCTATTGCAAAACGAGCTGGTGTAAACAAACAGCTAATCTACCATTATTTTAAAGGAAAAGAAGAATTGATTAATGAAACGATAGCAGATTTTATTTCAGGGGTACCTGCTGCTAATTTAATTTTACCTGCTAACCCTGCCCAAATTGCTTCCTTTCGTTATAAAGTTAATCAGGAACATTTAATGGATTTCTTAAAGTTTACTGCTTGGGAAGCAATAGAAAATCTTCCACCAAATCCTAATGGAGAAGATACTAGAAAACGAGTCCTTCAATCCTATGTGGAAGATATGCGTGCAAAACAGGAGATGGGACTTGTACCAAAAGAATTAGATCCTGCACTCATTACATTAATGATGTCTAGCATTACCATCTATCCACTCCTTTACGGAAATGTCACGCGTTTAATAACTGGATTAGAACCAGAAGACCCAGCATTCCAGGAAAAGTGGACGAGCTTTCTTAATGAAATTAGTAAACGAATTTTTAATATGGAACATGAGGAGGATTAGT
This sequence comes from Ornithinibacillus jepli, assembly GCF_047228935.1. Classification (NCBI taxonomy): domain Bacteria; kingdom Bacillati; phylum Bacillota; class Bacilli; order Caryophanales; family Bacillaceae; genus Ornithinibacillus; species Ornithinibacillus jepli. Next base: position 143,304 of record NZ_JBFEGG010000001.1, on the reverse strand, counting down.
CCTTCTCTTTTCTTACTAAAAATACGAACAAATATTCTATTTGATGATGAGTTATGATAGAATGATGAAAACTACTCCGAGCATACTTGGCTATGGACTCCACATTACTATATAACTGGAAAACCGTTTTACAATTTCCCTTATACTTTTGGGTTTCTATTCACCCTATGTATTTATGCAAAAGCTAAAGAAAAAGGGGAAGATTTCGAGAAAGAGTATTTGGCACTTCTTAGGGACTCAGGTAGCATGTCAACTGAGGAATTAGTAATGAAACACTTGAATGAAGATACTACATCCGAAAAGTTTTGGGAAAAGGGATTAACAATATGTATGGAGGATGTTAGAGAGTTTATCAATCTGACATCTGCTGATATATAAAAAATAGGAACGAAGCTTATGTATCAAGCTTCGTTTTCTTACTTTTCTTCGTATGGTCTTCATAAATTATCTCATAATCATCATTAACTACAAGATTCCTCGATAAATATTTATGAATAACATCATGTACTATGATTTCAATCTCATTGTGATCCACAAGTTCTTTTGCTATGGTTATAAGAACAATAATCTTTATAGGGAGTTGATTATAGTTCAATGCTATATTTGCATACGGAAATTTCAAATCTAATTTTTGAGAAATTTCCATTATGATATCGTACCAAATCAGAAGCTCCTCTTCACTTAGGATTTTTTCTTTTATAGGTCTAGTCGGCATAAGTGACGGGTCCGCACCACTCGAAGTTTGATACTCATTATCCTCCGTATATGGTCCGATCCAACTAATTCCAAATTGAAAAATGCGATCGGCAGTATCACCATTAGTTACATATTCAAGTCCATTACGTATATAATTTCCGGTAAAGTCATACCCTTCTTCCTCTTCCAATCCAAACGATGCCACAATTCCTATTGTTAGCTTAGTGAATCCCTTATAAAAGGAAATGGCTTCTAGTCTTTCCCCACCGTCAAAGTCTCCTTCTACATCAATGGAAGGGATACAGCATGTAATTTTTTGAGCCTGATATTCATTCTTGTATTCATACTCAATTAAATATCTACCATCTACATCTCGACAGTATTTGTCTACAATATACCTAATCGCTTTGTATTCCATTTCTTCATCATTAACAAACAATTTAACCGGACCAAGTGGTGTATGCAACATGAATATCACCTATTTTCTATCATCTATTTAAATAACAGAACTAAACAAATCCATCTGTATAATCGTAATAATCGATACCGCACATATACATGGGATTTCCCCTCTTTATAAAACCACCATTCCTTTTCTTACGCTGTTTATTGAAATAGTAAGCGTAACTCATAATCTTTTACATAGTATTTCTCCTGGCAGCCCATCTATTTCACATACTTGTTCAGATACGAATCCATTGTTTAGTAATATTTTTCTAGAAGGAATATTCTCTGGGTCGATAATAGCTTTTAGAACTTCTAACTCCGTCTGATAAGCAATGTCTATTAATTTACTTGCAATTTCTGTCCCAAAACCCTTTCCCCAATATTCCGGCATCAACATATACCCAATTTCCGCTTCAGTAGTTATAGTTTCATTCAATGTTAAATGGCCAAGACCAATAAAATGATTAAAACGATCAAATATTTTATACGAACCATATTTCTCATATTTACTATTACGATTCAATAACTTTTGAAAGTTCGTTCTGGCTTCATCAAGAGGAATCGAACGTTCAGTTATTTGTGCCATTACCTTTTCATTGGAAACTAGTTTATAATAATCGTCAAAATCACACTCAATAAATTTTGTTAATTTTATAGTCATTTTTTTCAGCTCCGTAGTTAATATATCATCTTGGAATCATTTTAATAGATTACTAGAACACCTTTTCTTTATTCATTTCATGATGTATATACTCGGCAATTGCCTCACATTTGTTTATTGCCCAAACATAATGCTTTGACGTGTTTGCTGCAAAATAGCTATATAAATTACTAGTTTTCGTCCACTTATAATATTTTTTGGTCATGATTTCTTCATTGCTATGTGACTTAATTAGGTCCATTACTCGATCGTGGCTTAACTTTAATTTCTTTAGCGCCTGATTTAATGTAATATCCTGGTAATTTTCCCATGTTTTTTTGTTCAAAAGCTTTATCGTACTCCATTTATACCCTGGCGCAGGCATAGAAGGAACATCTCCATCCATCCCTTCTCTATACCATCTCTCAAGCATTGCGTGCCACTCATAAAGATGCATGATGACATCACGAAAATTTTTATCTCTTTCATCTGTTTCTATTGAAATGGTCCTCTTTCTACTAGGTACCGAACCAATGATTTCAAGTAATGCTTTAAAATATTTATCACTATCCATTAGTAAATTTTGTTTTTCATTTACTTCTGTCATGATTTTTTCCCCTTTTTTAACCATATTTACTTCTTTTACTTTAGAACGATCCAAGCCCCTAAATATCTATATAAAAAGGATGCATACGCTCATCCAAACAATACTCAATTCTCTCTCTGAAGTTGAAAAACGTAACCATATCAAGCGCTTTTTCAATCGGAAAGAAACCTACTTCCAAACTCTCCGGACTAGTAGTTGGTACTCCGCCAATGGCTTTTCCTAAAAATAACGAATTACAAATAGATCGCTCTACATTTTGGAAGATTCCGCAGAACTTGATAATTTCGATATCGATTCCTGATTCCTCTTTCGTTTCTCTAATAGCCGCAGCCTTTAACGATTCACCTTCTTCCACCTGTCCACCAGGCATTTCCCATCCTCTACGTGGGCCTTTTATTAATAAAATTTCATCTTTCTCATTTAATACAATAGCTGCTGCAGAAATAATATGCTTTGGTGGTGTCATATCCTAGTTCTCCTTATCCCCACTTAATATCTCTTTCTCAAATGTTTCTCCATTTGGGTAAACAACCTTTAGCACAAGCCTCATATCCTCATAATTTTCGATATTATTTTTTTCAAAAGATCTATGCCCTGGTCCACTATCATTCATATCCAATTCTTCCTCACCAATCAGCTCGTCTTGTTGATATTTTAAGAGAAATACTTGTTTTATTAAATTTTCATTCCCTTCTTTTACGTCTTGATTTAGATACACTCGAAATTCTTTCTCCTCTAAATAAACACCGGTTTGTACAAAGCCATACATTTGTGTAGAAAAGTCATGTAAGTATCCTGTTTGTATATCACCATTCTTATACGATCCGTCTTCTTTTAAAACGGAAATGTAATAGTTAAAGGCCGTTTTTTCGTATTGTTCTTCCTCTATCTCAAAATTCAGTCCTTTGTCAAATTCATTGACGTATTTCGTTACACCATAGACTTCCGTCGGTTCCCAGACCGGACCTATACTTGACTCAAAAGGAATAGTCGCCTCAAATATCCCCCGTTCTATTTCTGTTGCTGGAGTGCTCGTGTATTGGTCATCTTCTGTAAAAGCATAATTCAGCATCGCATCTGATGCTCCTTCCAACTCTTTTACTAGCCATTTAAAAGTTAATTCACCATCACCAACACTTGTGGTGGTGGTACTAGCCTCTATATTAATGGTTCCGAGCCAGCTCTGTTGCTGTTGAAATTCATCAAGAACACTCATGATTTGATTCGTTTGCCCACTCACTTCACTCGAAAGATATTGTTGTTCAAACATTACCTGGTTTACTTGCTTCCCTATTTCCCCCACCTTAGTTACCAAATAAATGTTCAAAATCAAACTAACTCCTAACGCTGAGATAACAAAAACTGTTATATATTTAATGCCTTTTTTCTTTCTCATACTTCCCCCTATTTTGGTTCTGGTTTACTTTCTAATAAACCTTTAAAGTTCTCACGATAATGCCAAGCTAATAGAGCCTCTAATAATACTACTAGTACTGCTAAAATTAATAATTCTGGGTCTACAAATAGATGAAATGCAAGAATATTGATTATGATACTAGCTAACACAACAAGTACTAGTGGGACAAATCTGCGGATTAATAATAATACACCCGCAATAATCTCGACCCCTTTCTCCAATGCTAGTAGATATCCATCACCTAGAAAGGCCATTGCAGCTGGACTAGTTGGGGCAAAGGGATCTAAACCGAATAATACAGTGTAACCATTTAATCCCGCACCCAGAAATATTATCCCTAGCAATATTTCAGCTAATCGAATGACTATTTTCATAGCAACTCCCCCATTTTATAGGAAATATATTCCTTCCCTTTCTATATTACCATTCCATTAGTAAAAATTTTTATCAATTTTAAAAAAAATTTAGTTTCCTTATTCCAACTTGTAAAAAGATGTTGCATGAATCATTGTAAACGCTTAAAGAATGGATTGCTCGATCATTTGGCAGTTGATATAATTTCATAAGTAGTCAATTAGAATTCACACCATGAGAAAGGATTGGCCAACTATGTCTCCTCTACATAAACAAGCAAATACAAAGTCCGATATTTTAACTATCTTATCGAACTATCAACATATCATAGTCTCCATGGCGAACGGCGAGGCTGACTATATATTAAATATCATTGATGAACACCCAGACGCCTTTACCAATCTTAAAATCCACCAAATGTTAGAAATGAAAAATCGTAAATTTATTCAAGGTGATTTTCCTAATATTCGTTACGTCTCGTATTTTCTAAGTAAATATACTAGACAAGCATTTTTAACGGGAAATTGTGATTTAGTCCCAAATCATTTTCATCAAATGCCTCGTCTACTTGATGAGCTATGCCCAAATCCAGTAGTTGTGTGCCAAACTTCCCCAATCGATGAGGATGGGTATTTCTCATTAGGCACAGCAGGAGATTATACGGCACATTTTATTGGAAAGGCACCATTTGTTATTCAAGTAAATAACTATGTTCCACGAACTCATGGTAAAAATAAAATTCATATTTCTCAGGTGGAAGGTTTCATTCAACATGACCAGCCACTAAATGAGCTACCCAATGCACCAATCCGTGAAATTGACCAGCAAATAGCAGAATATGTTGCAGAACGAATTGATAACGGCTCAACACTTCAGGTTGGAATTGGTGGGGTTCCAAATGCGGTAATAAGTTTACTAAAGAATCACCGTGATTTAGGAATTCACACGGAAATGCTAACCGATGGTGTATATGATCTCGCTACAGCCGGTGCCATAACTGGGAAGAAAAAGAACACCCATCAAGAAAAAATTGTAGCCACTTTTGTCTATGGTACACAACGTCTTTATGACTTTATAAATAACAATGAACGAGTGGAAATTTTACCTGTTAATCATGTTAACGATCCTCGTGTAATTGCTCAAGAGGATAATATGGTAGCCATTAATGCTACAACAGAGATTGACTTTTACGGGCAATGTGCCTCGGAGACGGTTGCTGGAAAATACTATAGTTCTACAGGTGGACAAACTGATTTCGGAAGTGGCGTACGATTTGCGAAGAATGGAAAAGGATTTATTTGCCTTTATTCCACTGCGAAAAATGATACTATTTCTCGGATTAAACCAATGCTAACGCCTGCCTCTGTAGTAACTACTTCTAAAAACGATGTAGATTTTATTGTTACAGAATATGGAATTGCTCAGCTTAAAGGGAAATCCATTTTTGCTCGGACCAAAGAATTGATTAATATCGCACACCCAAAGTTTCGTGAGGAATTGACATTTGAAGCAAGGAAAATGGGATTTATAATCTAATTAAACTAATTGAGAGCTTGATATTTATCAGGCTCCTTTTTTAATTTCCGTCCAACACAAAAATTTCCATATTTTTCCTTTATTAATGCTTTTAGAGAAAGTGGTTAAAATTACTAAATGGGTAATAATAACTGTAATCATGTTTAATCGGAGGAAGAAAATGGATAACTACCAAAATACAAACAAGGCACGTCGTTATAAGGCACATGTTAGTATTTTGGGGACAACCCAAATACATCTGAGAAACCCATGGACGATAGCCATGTGGTCTGTTGCCTTCCCTGGTTTTGGCCACTTTCTCCTAAATAAGTACCTTAGAGGGTTTACCTTATTTTTTTGGGAAATTTTTATTAACCAAATGGCGAATATAAATCAAGCAATTGTTTATTCATTTGCAGGTGACTTTGAAGCTGCTAAACAAGTATTAGACACTAGAATGATATTAATGTATTTGCCTGTATACTTATTTGCAATTTGGGATAGTTATCGAACAGCAGTCGATTTGAACAATTTATATTGGTTGGCTAAAAAAGAGGATGCTAAGTTTAATTCATTCTCCATTGGTAATCTAGAAATTAATTATCTGGATAAACGAGATCCTATTATGGCTGTCTTGTGGTCCATGACCATTCCTAGCTCTGGTCAGCTTTACATTCATCGGATTATTCTAGCTGCCTTCACACTATTTTGGACTGCTATATTTGTATATTATTCACATTTATTAGAGGCAGGCATCTATTTAATCAATGGTGATTTGGTAAGATCAAATGCTGTGTTAAATGCCCAATGGCTTTTATACATGCCGACCTTTTATTTTTTTACTATTTATGATTCGTACGTTAGTACAGTTGAAAATAATAAACTTTTTGAAGATGAGCAACGAAGTTTTTTAAAAAGGCATTATCAACAGTATCGCCTAAATCTAAAGAAAACAGGTAAGGTGGATCATATGCAAATATTTGCTACATTTGAACACTCAATCTACCTCGAATCGGCTATATCTGAATTAGAAGAACATGGCATTAAAAATATTCTTGCTATACCGTTAAACAATCGAGAGGAAGAAAGAAAACTCTTCGATAACGTTCATCAATCTGATGGGGTTTCCTTGATATCTAAAGCGATGATATTAGCGTTTCTCTTCTCAACTATGGGGGCTGCAAAAGGATTTTCATGGGAATGGGGGCCAATAATCTGGGGATTAATTGGAGCTGGAATAGGTGTTATAATAGGCTTGGGTATAGATTTGGTTATGAAAAAGGTCATTAAAAAGAAGCAACGGTTATTAAGAGGAAAAAATTCAGAAGTGATACTTATCATAGAATGTGAAGATCATCAATCAAAGGATGTTATTAGCATTCTTCGAGAACGATTAGCATTTGGAATAGCGGAGTTAAAACCGGAATAATAAGAGAAATAAAGCAGCTAACATTTTTCTAGCTGCTTTTCCTTTTGGAATGGTCATTTTTGTTTGAATTAAGCATTGTATATGTGGGTTTTTTCTTTCCATTTGATTATAAGTTTAGGGAGCAACAAAATCGATAAATCCTAAACCATATGATAAGCTTTTATTTAGATACTTATAATTCATACATAGGAGTGATGCTACATGTCAAACGCAATTCCAGAAATCATACTAAATGATGGTAATCGTATTCCTGCTGTTGGTTTTGGTACTTATAAGCTAAAAGGCAATGATGGTGCTCATGCTATTGAGAGTGCAATCAATAACGGCTATCGTTTACTAGATTCCGCTTATAATTATGAAAATGAAGGAACTGTTGGTGAGGCGATTCGTAGAACTTCTGTGCCTCGGGATCAACTACTTATTACTTCAAAACTTCCCGGACGATATCATACATATCAAGATGCAGTGACGACTATCCAGGAATCCCTTTACCGAGCTAATCTTGACTATTATGATATTTACTTAATCCACTGGCCAAACCCAAATCGAGAACTTTATGTGGAAGCTTGGCAAGCTTTAATTGATGCAAAAAAATGGGGATTGATCCGTACGATTGGAGTATGTAACTTCCTGCCTGAACATCTAACTAAATTACAAGAAGAAACTGGTGTGCTACCTGCTATCAATCAAATTGAACTACATCCATTTTTCAACCAAGAGGATCAGCGTAAGTGGCATGAAGAAAATGATATTGTAACGGAATCTTGGAGTCCACTTGCTCGAGCGAATGATGTATTTGAAAATCCAACGCTTCAAAATATTGCAGCGAAACATAACAAAACTGTTTCACAAATCGTTTTACGCTGGCATTATCAGCTTGGATCAGTAGCAATCCCTAAATCCGCTACTCCAGTCCGTCAGCTTGAAAATATCTCCATCTTTGATTTTTCACTAGATTCAGATGATATGCAAACAATTGCTAGCATGTCACGTCCAGATGGTCGTTTAAAAGGTCAGGATCCGGCTGTTTATGAGGAATTTTAATATGAAAATTATTACTCTCTACGTCATGTAGGGAGTTTTTTTTATACTATTGCAATCCCCTCTCCACATTGTTATCGTTAAAGAAAATAGATTGATAGAAAGGATTTTGGGGATGAATGAGAAAGTTTTATCACTTCATGAGTTAACGATGAGTTATTCAGGTAATAACGTGCTGAATGGAATCAATCTTGATGTGTACCGAGGTCAAATCATTGGATACATTGGACCAAACGGTGCTGGGAAAAGTACCACTCTAAAAATTATCCTTGGACTTGTTGAAGGATACAAGGGTACTGTTGAAATTTTCGGTGAGGACATTGCCTCCAACAATCTTACTTATAAACAAAAAATCGGCTATGTTCCGGAAAATGCAGAAATCTATGACACCCTAACAGCAGCTGAGTATTTAACATTCACCGGCGAGCTTTATGGATTAGAACGACAAAAAGCAGAAGATAAAGCATTAAAACTTCTTGAACAATTTGATATGGAAGAAGTCTTTCATTCTAGAATTTCATCTTTTTCCAAAGGTATGCGACAAAAGGTACTTATCATCTCAAGTCTATTACATAACCCGGATATTATTTTCCTTGATGAACCATTAAGTGGTCTAGATGCGAACAGCGTGATGGTCATAAAAGACATGCTAGAAGCTTTGGCAAATCAAGGGAAAACGATTTTTTATTCCTCACACATCATGGATGTCGTAGAGAAAATTAGTAATCGTATTGTACTGTTAGTTAATGGTGAAATCGCTGCGGATGGATCATTTGATGAATTAAAAGAACAAAGCCAAGAAGGTTCACTAGAAGGTATTTTCAACCAATTAACTGGTTTCGATGTTCATAAAGAAACAGCAGAGAATATAGTTTCCATTATTACCGAGGTTGGTCAATATGAGTAATTTTCGAACATTAAAGCTGCTTGATCGCTTCCAATTTATCTTTCGTAAATTGGACATTGATTATAGTGTCATGCGTAAAATTGTAGAGATTAAACTTATGATGGACAGTAGGCGCGTGCCAACGATACTCAATGATATGAAGAAAAAAGAGGGGAATCAGTTTTTAAAATCGCTCTGGATATATGCGCTATATGGTATTATGCTTGTACCATTTCTATTTATAGGCGATAACTACATGCTCCAATCCACTATCATGATTGCCATTTCCATGTTCATCCTAATGACATCTATGATTTCTGACTATTCCTCAGTTCTATTAGACATTCGAGATAAAGTAATTTTGAATACGAAGCCAATCAATACGAGAACAATTAATGCTGCAAAATTTGTTCATATAGGGATTTATTTATCTTTTTTAACCGGTGCATTTATTGCTGTACCGTTAGTCGTGATGCTATTTGTTCATGGGATCTTCTATTTTCTACTATTCATTATCGAGATTATATTACTAGATTTGTTCATTATGGCCTTAACTGCATTAGCTTATATTCTAATATTGCGATTTTTTGATGGAGAAAAATTAAAGGACATTATAAATTATGTACAAATCTTTTTAGCTGTCGGAATCGTGATCGGATATCAAATTATAATTCGTGTGTTTGAATTTGTTGACTTGACTGCCCTTTATCATTTTAGCTGGTGGCATGTTATCGTCCCACCATTATGGTTCGGTGCTCCATTTGAACTGTTATTAAATCAAAACTATTCAATTGAATTTATTATTTTATCAGCACTTGCTGTTATCTGTCCTATCATTTCAATATTCATCTATTACAACATGATGCCTTCATTTGAGAAGAATCTACAGAAACTAATGGAGGAATCTAGTAAGAGGAAAAAGAAAAAATGGAGTCTTAACAGTATTAAGGAAAAAGTTGTTTGCTTCAACAAGGAAGAAAGAATTTTTTATCGTTTCGCCTCCATCATGATTAGTCGGGAAAGAGACTTTAAGCTAAAAGTTTATCCGTCTCTCGGTATGGCGTTAATCTTTCCATTCATCTTTCTTTATAATAATGTGAGCTACATGGAATTTTCTGACTTAGGGGATAGTAAAACATATTTGACCCTTTATTGGGCAAACATTATTATCGCAACAGTAGTATATATGCTTCAATTTTCAAGTAAATATAAAGGGGCATGGATTTTTCAAACGATACCTATTCAAAAAGAGTCTCATGCATATAGTGCCACTTTAAAAGCTTTTATCGTAAAACTATATTTACCAATTTTATTCGTTTTATCTGTCGTATATATTTGGATATTCTCATTTCGAATTGTTCCAGATATACTGATTATACTTTTAACAGCTATCTTGCAAGTGCTCATTTCCTATAAAGTATTTAATAAAGGAAAATTCCCATTTACGGAGCCTTTCTCCTCTGCACAGCAAGGAGGGGCAACTGCAGGTATTATAATCGTATTAATGCTAATCGTAGGGGGTTTTGCTTTAATACATTTCTTGATTACGTTAATAAGTTTTGGAACATATGTATACCTAATAATATTAGCAATTTTAACGATCGTTCTTTGGAAAAGTATGTTCAGATAAAATTATGGGGGCAGTTAATTACTGCTCCCATATTCTTTCCTAGCCGTGTAAATGAAAAGATAGCTCCATCACCTTGTTAGTAAGGATAGAAGTTGTAAGCGATACATGAAGAACTTATATTTTGGAGATACTATTCGGGATTAATCTTCAATATATTAGGAGTGTCTCTCAACATGATGCAAGCATCTTATAGTCCGGTTCTAACTACCTTCTCATTCATCATATTCATTCTTTCCATTTACACTACTTTACTCATAGTAGAGAGAATTTTTGATGGAGTTCGTTCGCATAGAAGAATTTGGATTATAACAGGAATTTTGGTCATGGCAACAGGTATCTTTTCTATGGATTTCCTTGCTATGATTGCCCATCATGTTGCATTTCCTATGAGATTTAACTTAACTCTATTAATGGTTGCCTACTGTTTTGCCTTAATCACATCTTTAACTACATTTCTAACCCTCTTTCTTCAGCTTTCAAAGGCGAAGCACTTGATTAGTGTATTAATTATCGCTTCAGGATTACTTTCGCTTAACTATAGTGCAGTCTATGCAACCGATGAGCCATTTACAATTCAATTTACCTCTATATACTTTTTCTTAGCTATTATGTTTGCTATGGGGTTCGCCTTTTTAACCCTTAAAATATCCATTAACATGAAAATGAGGAAAGAACGTTCTTTATTTATGGTTGGAGCATATACGTTCTTATTAGGAATCGTAATCTTATTATTAGACTACTTTGGGATGAAATCTATTAATTTTATACCCCATTCCCATGATCTTAATAACTATAACGGATTAGATACCTTTACTTTAGGAATCATTTTAACGATAAACTCTTTACTGATTATGATTTCTGTTTTAGTTACAGCTCGACTAGATTACCATGCTATTCAAAAAGAGAAACAACTTGTAAGCCAACTCAAAGAAAGCGACAAACGTTATCACGATTTAGTAGAGCATTCTCCCGAGGCAATTGTCGTGCTAGATGGGGAAAAGATAGTATTTGCTAATGAAGTCTGCATAAAAAATATACGGGCAAAAGATAAGAATGAGCTTATCGGTCGAACAGTGATGGATTTTATTCATCCTGACTATCAAGAAAAAATAAAAAATCGATTTTTAAAATTAAAACAAGGGGATCCACTAGATTTTTCAGAGGTCAAATTAATTGCGCTAGATGGTTCTATTATTGATGCAGAATCAACCATTTTCTCCATAACCTATGATAATACTTCGGCTATTCAAATCATTGTACGAATATTAACCGAAGAAAAGAAGATAAAACGTGCACTTGTCAATCAACAACAGCAGTTTCTATCCTTATTTCAATATAATCCTAATCCAGTATTTTCATTGGATTTAACAGGACAAATTCGAGACTTTAATCCACCAGTATGGGATTTATTTGGCTATTCTAAAGAAGACCTAGTCGGTAAATATTGGTATGAAGTAATTGATTCAGATTTTATCACCCTAATGAATGAGAACTACAATAAAGTATTGCAGGGTTCAACCCAAAAATATGACCTACATGTTAAAGCTAAGGATGGACGCTTAATCGCATGTAACATAACAAATATTCCTATTATTATTAACAGTATGGTGGAAGGATCATTTGTAATCGTTAAGGATATGACGAGAGAAAATGAAGCTATTTCACAAGTAAAAAAACTCGCCTTTACAGACCAGTTAACCGGCCTACCAAACCGTAGATGGTTTTATCAACATCTTTCAGAAGTTATCCAAAAAGCTAAGAAGGAAGAACAATCTCTTGCACTTCTTGCCATTGACTTTGATAATTTTAAAGACATAAACGACTTACTAGGACATCAAACAGGTGACATCTATTTGCAAAAAGTCTCCAGGAAATTAACAAATACCATAGACGGCAAAGGTAAAATTGTTAGACTCGGTGGCGATGAATTTATTATTGTATTAGAAAACATTACAAAGAAGGAAACCGTAGAATTAGCTGAACGAATACTGCGTATAGTAAATGAGCCAATCGAAATAGCCGGTCATGAAATGTTAGTAACCTTATCCATTGGAATTAGTATCCATCGAAAATGTACTGTTGACGTTGAAACGATACTTAAGCAAGCGGATTTAGCCATGTATTTAGCCAAAGAGAAAGGGAAAAACAACTACCAGTTTTTCAATGAAACTCTGAATGAACAGTTAGAACGGAAGTTACAATTAGAGAATGCGTTAAGAAAGGCAATAGATCATGAGGAGTTTATCTTATATTACCAACCACAAATAGACATGCGAACAGATAAACTTGCTGGATTAGAAGGTTTACTTCGGTGGAATTCTCCGTATGGAAATGTTGAACCAAGCGAATTTATACCTATTGCGGAAAAAACAGGGTTAATCGTTCCTATTGGAGAGTGGGCTATTCGTGAAGCGTGTCGCAGAATTAATTTCTGGAAACATCACGAAAAGCTTAACGTTCCTATTTCTGTCAATGTATCCGTAAGACAATTTATTGATCCTAACTTTACCAAACGAGTAGCACAAATAACGGATGAACAAAAAATTAATCCAGCCTGTTTAATGCTAGAAATTACAGAAAGTATCATGATGGACTTTGAAGATACCGTAAAGATTACACAAGAATTAAAATCGTTAGGAATAAAAATAGCGATTGATGATTTTGGTGCGGGCTATTCTAACCTACATCTCATGACAAAGTTAGAATTTGACATACTTAAAATCGATAAATCACTGGTAGATATTCATAATGAGCAAAAAATGAAAATACTAGATGCTATCATTAAGTCAAACGATGCACAAATTGTCATTGAAGGTATAGAAACAAAAGAAGAATATGAAGTACTGAAGGAATATAATACGATTGGGCAAGGCTACTATTTCGCCCGCCCCATGCCACCAGAGGATTTATTAAAGTTGGGGCAGGTATAAAATTACCCGCCCCTTATTTATGCACTAGATTTCGTTAACTGTTTTTCCTGGTATTTCCGTTCAATAACCAAAATTACTTCTTTAAATTTCCTTAAAGTAAAAGCAAAAACAGGACTTTGGACGAACGTAAAAATAAAAGTAAAGATAAACACTGGACCACCTAACAGAAAGCCAATCACTAACACTAGCGTCTCCACAACAATACGGATGGTTCCAATAGATTTACCTAATTTATCTGCGATAGATAGCATAAAACCATCTCTTGGTCCTGCACCGATATCAGCAGAATTGTATAATCCTCCACCAAAGCCCATCGTAATAATTGCGACTAGCATGATTAAATAATCTGTCCATGTGTGAGTTGCATGTGGGAGAAAATCAATCCAAAGAAATATATCCACGAATACTCCGACAAGAACTCCATTTAAAAAGGTCCCTATTTTCACATAGCTTTTATCTAACATTAACGAAACAACAATTAATAATACCGAAATAATAATTGCCCAAGAACCTATCGACAAACCAAACTTATCATACAGAGCAACATTTAACACATCCCATGGATGAACACCTAAATACTGCATTTTTAGCGCTATTGTGATTCCATAACTGAAAATAATTAACCCTAACATATAAAAAAGCCAACGTATAACACGTATCATGTTTCCCCTTCTTTCTGTTCTCCATCATAATATGATTTAGGTAATAAAGAAAGATATCTGTACTGAAAAAAAAGATACGCGGTTTTTATTAATTTGAGGAATAGTCATTCAAACCAAAACCTTATTTTTTTCATATATTTCAATTGCTTTTTCTAGAAATTCCAAGAGCTCTCCTTTAACTGGATATAAGTTAATATCCTTAGACTTTTCTTCTGATTTGCGTATTTCGTAAAATTTATTAGCCAATTCCTTGTCCCCTCGAAATAATTCATCTGATAATATTAGCACATCTTCGGCAATAATTTGTGCTTCTTCAGATTCAGGTAGGACACCTTTTTGCATACAAAGATCCAATCTTCTAGTTACATTAATCCATTTCTTTATTTCTGGTCCACCCTCCTCCATTTTTGGAAGTGTTGCTTTTAACGTATCCTCTTCTTGTTCCTCAAAATACTTGCTCCAATTGGGATTTGCTTTTTCCCTGTTTTTCGCTTCTTGTATTAATGGAATTAGCTGCTCCCAGTTAATCTCACCTTCCAAATGCACTATACTTATAATCGTGTTTGTATTTTTGATTGATTCACTTAGTTCATTTAGTTGCAGTTCTAGCGACTCTCTATGAGCTTGCAGTAATTGTTTAATCGTAATTTTGGATAATATTTTTTCTATATCATGTAATGATAAGTTCAACATTTTTAGAATCGTGATTTTTTGTAATATAAGTAAGTCCGAATCACTATATAGTCTCTTCCCATATTCATCCTTTTGGCTAGGAATTAACAATCCAATTTGGTCGTAATACCTTAGCGTTCTTACAGAGATGTCTAACTTTTTGGCTACTTCTCCAGTCGAATAAAAATTCATCCTAATCCCTCCAAAAATAGTACTTGCGGGTTACGTAACGTCACCAATTACAATTACTATAGCATAAAAATGAAAAGGGGATTCCAAATGGATAGAAAACAATTATTCAAACAAATGCCATGGTCATGGAAAGAATTAATCGTATTATTAGTGCTTGTATTAATAGTAGTGCCTTTTTTTATCGAATATTTATTACAAACTAATTTAACAGACCTATTTCAAAATGACTTTTACTCTGGAACACTGACAGGGTTCATTATGTCGATCATTTTTCTAGTTGGACTGTATATGGTTACGTTGCGACCTAAAAAACTTTCTTGGAAAGAGGTCGGATTGCTAAGATTTTCAAAATCGTATTGGTCGCAAACCATTTTATGGGCAGTTGTGTTAGTTATAAGTTCTATTGTATTAGCAATTATTATCGACCTACTATTCGGAATTGGAACCGATAATCAAAAAACGGAAAGCATTCAAACTAGATTATCGACGATTAATATCATCATTGCTTTTGTCTCCGCAGCAATTATTTCACCTGTTTATGAAGAAATATTTTATCGAGGATTTTTATATCGATGGTTCCGAGTAAAATTTGGGTTAGTAACAGGACTGTTGGTCAGTTCCTTCATTTTCACATTGGTACATATTCCAACATATAATTCACTTCCATATAATTTTTTATCTGGACTTATCTTTGCTTGGACATATGAAAAAACAAGCTCAGTTTATCCAGCAATAATCATCCACGGAATATTCAATGGGCTTAGTGTAATACTCACTGTAATTATGTAGAATATTTTAAGGGCAGTAACTCAAGGATACAATGTTCCTTGAGTTACTGCCCTCTTTTATCTATTCTTGTCCAGATTCTCGAACCTGCACTTTTTCACTTTTGGTGTCTCTAAAGTATCTAAAATCATTACCTGTTGGATTTTGGAATAAACGTAGTCCAAACTCTGGGGCGACGGCAAATAGATGATCAAATATATCCGATTGGATTGATTCATAAACCGCCCATTCTATTGTATTCGTGAATGTGTATATTTCAAGTGGCACCCCATTTTCCGTCGGATCTAATTGTCTTACCATTAATGTCATGTCCTTATGAATATTTGGATGACGTCTTAAATAGTTATCGATATACGCACGGAATACACCGATGTTTGTCATTGCTCTTCCATTCACCGGATTTTCTCTACTTATCTTGTGCATTAAATTGTATTCTTTTATTTCCTCTTCCCTCTTTGTAATATACTCCGTTAGAATATGAATCTGTTTTAAACGTTCTATCATCTCCGGCGTACAAAAGCCGATACTCGTTGTATCAATAAATAAGGAACGTTTAATCCTTCTTCCACCCGCATCCTGCATTCCACGCCAGTTTTTAAAGGAATCGGATACTAAGGAATAGGCAGGAATCATAGAAATAGTCTTATCCCAATTTTGAACTTTAACGGTATTTAACGTGATATCAATAACATCACCATCTGCTCCATATTTCGGCATTTCGATCCAATCACCAACTCGTACCATGTCATTGGCCGAGAGCTGCACCCCAGCAACAAAACCTAAAATAGAGTCTTGGAAGACTAACATAATAACCGCTGACAATGCCCCAATTCCACCGAGTAACACAAGTGGACTTTCCCCAATTAAATTCGCAATAATTAGGATGGCCCCTATCGTAAAGAAAATAATATTGGCTACTTGAATGAATCCCTTGATCGGTCGTGTTTTAGATATTTCAAAGGTTCGGTAAATATCATTAATGGCATGTAGCGTACCATTTATCACCAATAACATAATCATGATAATGTACGTAGTGGAAGCTTTTTCTATTATGTTTTGATAACCTTCGAATATGTTAGCAAAATTGTAAATAATAATTGCTGGAACAATATGTGACAATCTATGAAACACTTTCCGTTCAAGAAATACATTATCCCATTCATATTTATTGTTTTTAATAACACGTGAAATAATATTAACAACAATTTTCTTCGTTATAAAATTTGCAATAACACAAATGAATGCTATGAAAAGAATATTAAGACTGGTTTCTAGGTATTTTGCTGTAGTTGCATTTAGTTCTAATCCACCAACCCAATTCGTAATAAACTCCATGTTTCTCCTCCATTATATGAATCGTTCATAATAAAACAATAAGTAAAACTGCCGATACAATTTCCTTTTAAGGCAGTATCTTTATCATAACAAAGATAAAATTATTTTGCCTAGCCAAAGAAAGTTTATCCTATTATATAAAGGAGATATGAGTTACCTTGGAAAAGCCTCATCTTTAGAAACCCTAATCATTTCTTCAGGAAAATACTTCTTAAAATACTTTTCTACCGCTACATGAATATCTTTACGATACCACTTAGACAAATCATGTTTCTCGAACAATGCTGGCATCCCTAACCTAGTTGAACGCCTACCCATTGCTCCATCACCTATGCTTAACGTATCAATCCAAATATGATCTACTATCCCTTCCAATGCACTAGCAAAGTCAGGAGTAAATGGTAATACCGGAGAAATGGATGCTTGAGTTGGTATCCCTGCATCATGTAATTTTTTCAATACCTTTAGTCGTAATTTAATCCCAGGAGCATATGGAGCAAAAATCCGCTTCATATCTTCTCTATCCGTTTCAATCGTCATGGATACAAGAACGTTACACGTTTCTTTTAGTTGCTCTATTAAATCGATATCTCTTTCGATTAAAGGACCCCGAGTTTGGACTTGTACAAAATCTGGTGGATTTTCAATCATTTCTTCCAATATTCCTCTCGTTATGTTAGCTTGTCGCTCAATCGGTTGATAAGGATCTGTTGCAGAGGACATAAAAATATTAACTGGAGTACCCTTCTTACGTAGCTTCTGTATCTCATTTCGATAATTTTCTCTAGCATTTGTTTTAATATCTACCCATTCTCCCCATGGGATATCTTTAAATCGTTGGAGAGGCATTTCTCTAACGTAACAATACAGGCAAGAAAAGCCACAACCACTATAAGGATTTAACGAATGAGTAAATCCAACATCTAGATATCCTTTAGCTTCGGTCAATATTTTCTTGGAAAGTACTTCTTTTAACTGAATGTTCATATTAGAACCTCTCCCATATTTATCATTGTCATATTATACTACGAGAAAATACCTTATTACAGTATTTCCTTTCCTACTCACATCTCCTTCTTTAAAGAATAAGATAATCAAAAAAGGAGTGAGATATTTGCCTAATTCCTTCCCTGTTCAAATTAGGACTCATCAAGTTAGTGCTGGGCCAGATAAAATTGTCTATTATCCACAAGTAATTCTGATGAATAATTACTTGATACAAAACTATATCAATCAAACTATCATTAAAGAAACCCAGGGCTTAATTGACCAACAAGTTGATGAGACTCCTTCAACTGTGGCAGAAATGCTTGGAACGTATGAGATCAAGAATAATCAACGTGATGTACTAAGCCTTACCCTCACCAATTATACGTATCATGATAAAGCGGCTCACGGGATGACTTATAAAAGAGCTTTAACATTTGATATAAAGACCGGTAAAAGATATGAATTAAAGGATCTTTTTAAACCAGATAGTAATTATATCGAAAGGCTATCCACCATCATAAAAGAACAAATCAAGGCACGTAATATCCAGCTTATTGAAGATTTTACATTAATTAGCCCGAACCAAGACTTCTATATTGCTGATAAAACACTAGTAATCTATTTCCAATTATATGATATAACACCATACGTATTTGGTTTTCCAATGTTCCCTATTTCTGTCTATGAGATACAAGATATAATTAGAGAGGATGGACCTTTAGGAAAAATGGTAGAAAATAACTAATATGTTAAAGGTTATTAATTATTTTTCACTGCTGTAGACACCTTTTATGTTACCCCTACTTGTTCATATACCACTATAAATTGTTTCCTGCTGTAAAGAAGACTTACTGTTTCCATAACAAGCAGCATTGAAATGAATAAATTGTCATGCCAACATTCTTCAAGGGGAGTGTTGGTTTTTTATTTTATGGACATATTATTACTAGGAGGTGTTTCATAGTGAAAAAGAACCCTGAGGAACGAATTCAATCTTCTAGCCGACGAGAACGTTCAGTGGATGCTGATGATATCTCCAAAGAAGAACGACAAAACAGTAATGTTCTTGAATCAACTATTGAACAAGCATATCCTAGAATTAAGCATATCCTAGAATTGATACGGAAAATCTATAACCATTCAACATTTCCTTGTTATGATATACCTTTAATCTTGGTATAACCCAAAAACCCGTTATGTTAAACATCTAGCGCTATTAAGATATTAAAAAGCACCCTTCTACAGTCGTATATAAACACTTACGACTGTAGAAGGGTGCTTTTTTCTCTGACTTATTTTATCTATATTTTCCCATCCAATCTCTCCTTCTTATTCTCATTTTAATTATAACGCAATTAAAAAGGATAGATTGGTCAAGAAGTTATAAAACATGAACTCTTTCCTCATACTGTCTGCAATTATTTTTTGCATAGATTAATCTCTCAAGGTTTCCAAAACGTCCTCAATGGTGATAATGTAATATACCCCATTGTTACTACACCTACAATTCTTTACGACATTATATAAGAGTTTTGGTCATAATTATATCCACTTGTTCTTCATCACCCATATAAAAAGAGTGAGATCCCGTTTGAACAAACCCCATTTTTCTATAAAATTCAATCGCATTCTCATTCTTTTCCCAAACACCAAGCCAGATTTTATCTTTATTAAGTTCCAAAGCAATTTCCATTGCCTTATTTAATAACTTTTTCCCTAGTCCGTGTTTTTGATAATGACTCTTTATATATATCCTCTCTACTTCAAGTGATTCATCACCCATATCTTCCGATTGAGCCTCATTGATATTGACCTTTAAATATCCAGCTAGTTTACTTTGAAAATAAATAAAATAAAACTGTGAGGAAATAGTGGTTAACTCTTTTTCTAATTGTTTTATGTTAAACGCCTTTTCCAAATAGGTATACATATTTTCTGGTGAATTTTGGTTTTTAAAGGTCTGATCAAAGGTTACGTAACTAATTTCTTGAAGTTCGATTAAGTCTTCAAGGGTACACCTTTTTATCGTAATCGCCACTTTTTATTCACTCTCCTGCAACTCCTTTAAAATACTTGTTGGGATCCATGTAATTCCAATAACAAGTATAAAATTATTTCCTATTCAATTAAAATTTCCACTTAAAGCCACTTCCCAGCCTTCTTCCACTTCGTCAAAACGGTAATCCAGATTTCCTAACTTCCACTTATCATCCCTTTGACCAAACCACAGGCGCACATTATCTTTTATTATCTGTTCTCCATTTTCCATGATAACTAAATCAACCGTACCAGTTGGATACGTATCATCTAGTTTCACACGTAGGTCACTGTATTCTACAAGGTAAATACCATCTTGCTTTAAATCTTTAATCCTCTCAATCCACTGTTTCCTTGCATCTTCATACGAAATAATTGGCTCTAAATCTGATGCTACATCATAATAGTAAACACTATCGAAAGCATTCTCATAATCTTCGTCAATTACATTGTCTAAAACATTTTTCACAGCACTTCTAGACTGATATTCGTCCAATAAACCAGGTATAAATACAACACCTAATAAAATAATAATCCCTACCGAAATAAAAATAATTATAACCTTTTTCATAAAAACATCCTTTCAAATATTACTTATATCCAGCTATCCCTATTGTCCTACTCACTATATGTACACCATAATAATAACATAAGATTCAGAATTTTTTTACCGAAATATTAACTTATTAAGATTTTTATAAGAAGCTTTTTATGGAAAGGATAATGTTAACAAGTTAAAAAATTCAGGTGAAGAAACGATGGAATTACAACTAATCGAGGTCTATGTACCAGAAAAATACTTTCATCAAATAGATACGTCCTTGAAAGAATTTCCGTATGTTTCCTATTGGACATCATTAGTAACAGTGGATCAAGCTCTTATCCGCGTACTTGTCAGGACAAATGACACTGAGGAAATATTAAACTTCCTAGAAAATCAAGCACAAATCATTGATAGTTTTGAAGTGCTTCTTTTTCCCGTACATACTTATATCAAACAATTAACAGAAGAAGAAAAACAGCAGAGAGAAAAAGAAACAGAAGAAAGTGCAAGTGAGATACAGCGAATCAGTAGACAGGAATTATTAGGAACGATAAAGAAATCCAGCCATATTACACTTAACTATACGTTAATGATTATTATCGCATCCATTGTCGTCACAATAGGATTTATCCAAAATAGCCCTGCTGTAATAATTGGTGCGATGGTTATTGCCCCAATGCTTGGTCCTGTTATTTCTATTGCTTTCTCATCTATCCTTGGCGATTTCACATTACTAAGAAGTTCGTCTTTAACACTTTCCTATGCGGTTGCTATTGTAATTGCCATATCAATTGGGTTTACATTCTTTTTTCCAGTACCAATTGAAAGCAGTGAATTTGCTTCTCGGACTCATGTCAATTTAATCGATATCGTATTAGCTTTTGTTACTGGAATTGCCGGTGCACTATCGATTTTGAACCGATTACCAGGATCTTTAGTGGGCGTCATGGTCGCGGTTGCCCTTATACCACCTAATGTTGTGATAGGAATGTCTATTGGCTCAGCAATGTGGAAAGAGGCTTTCGGTTCGATGTTATTATTAATAGGAAACATTACATCTGTTATATTGGCCGGAATTATCGTTTTTTCTCTAAGTGGAATTCGTCCAGTGAAGTGGAGTGAAGTGGAAAAAGCGAGAACATCACGAAAAAAATCGATATTATTTGTTAGTTTAGTAATTATCATGTTGATATTCGTCATTCTGTTTAGTAAAAAGCTTGATTTAGTTTAAGATTATAAAAAATAAGCACCCGTTATTTGTTGGCTCTGGGTGCTTGGGAACAAACTTATTTCAGTTTAAACTCGGCTGCCAATATATTTTCCTCTCCATTTTGATAAAAAGCTTTCACGATTCTGTAGGTACCTGCTGTGAGTTTTTCATCTATAGAATCGATTGACAACTCTTGTTCCTCAACTCCACCTTGATGTAATACTAATCCTATATCTGGAAACGCTATATCATCCTTATAAGGAATTGGCTGCCATCTGTTACCGACAAATTTTTCTAAATAATGATAGGTTCCAAAATTGATATCCGTTGTACCATTGTTCTCTAAAGATAGAATTATTTCTTCTGTTGTCGATAATAGGTACTCCCCAGTGTCAGTAGTTATCTCAATTGATGTTTTGTCGTCCTGATATAAATTGGACAACTCTCCGTATTCTGATCCTAATGGTAACCTTAATAGGACGTCATATAATAGCTCTTCTCCATAATCCCAGTACCGCCCTTGGACTCCCATATTCATAGGCTCTTTATTATAACCTAACTGATAAACTACTTCTTCCCCGCTCTTTAGAAATAACTTGTAATCTCTCCCTATAAAGTCCATTTTAGCGGTTGACACGCTATCTGCGTTGGACAATTCTTCCGTCAGCTTTTGAATAAAATCTTGATCCGTTATAGTCATTTCCAATACTTCAGTCTCCCAATTGACTACTTCAATCTCTGTAATATCTTCTTCAATTAGAAAACTACTTTGTTGACACCCGGCTAAGCAAAGGACGAAAAACAGACCAGTCAAGATAACTCTTTTCATAAATTCCCCCCTATATTCTAAGGTTCTGTCGTCTTATGTTAATTGCTGTTCAGCAAATTCTCTATATAATGGATGTGTATCAACTAATTTCTGGTGAGTACCAATTCCGGTCACTTTCCCTTTTTCAATAAAAATTATTTTATCTGCATCAACAATGGTGGATAAGCGATGGGCAATGACAAAGGTAGTACGTCCTTCCATTAATCTTGTCAAAGCATCTTGAACAATCCCCTCTGATTGACTATCCAAACTAGCTGTTGCTTCGTCCATCATTAAAATTTTTGGGTTCCTTAAAAAGGCTCTTGCTATATTAATTCGTTGTCTTTGACCACCAGAAAGCTTCACTCCACGTTCACCTACTTCGGTATCTAACCCTTTACTAAATTCTTTAATAAACCCGTCTGCATAAGCCATCTTTGCCACTTCCCATAATCGATCATCCGGTATACTGTCTGCATCATCTAAACCATAGGTTAAATTTTCTCGAATTGTTCCAGCCATCATAGCATTTTCTTGAGATACATAACCAATCTGACTACGCCATGATGCTAGGGATAATTGATGGATTGGTATTTCACCAACTTTTATTTCTCCAGAGGTAGGTTCATAGTACCTTTCCAATAAGGCAAACATGGTAGACTTTCCACCACCACTTGGACCTGCAAAAGCAATCATTTCACCTGGATTAGCGTTAAACGAAACACTATCAAGGACCGATTCTCCTTCCTCATAAGCAAATGAAATATTGGACACAGCTATTGGTTTATTCGCTATATCCATATCCATTCCGTCTTGTCCTTCTTCATCGTCTAAATCAAGAATGGATATAATTCGCTCTGTTGCCCCTTTTGCCTTCTGTAACTGGGTGAAAAACATCGCAAAAGAAGTAATAGGGAAGATAATTTGAAATAAATACAGTAAAAATGCAACTAACTCTCCTGTTGACATCAACCCTTCCGCTACTCTAATCCCACCGTATCCAATAATCACTACAATAACTAACATCATCACGGTGTACATCAATGGACCGATCAAAGCAAAAATTCGTGCTTCTTTTAAGCCAAATTGTAGTAACTTACCGATACCAGAAATACCCTTTTGTTTCTCCACTGATTCCGCAGTAGATGCTTTCATTAAACGAATTTCACTAATCGTATGTTGAATCATTCCGGAATATGTAGCCGTTTCATCTTGAAGCCCTTTTGAAACCTTTGCCATCTTAGATCCTAATGGAATCATAACAACCGCAGTGACCGGAACCGCTATTAGCATCATCAGCGTCATTTTCCAATCCATAATAAGTAATATCGTTACAGCACCAATAATTGAAATGATCCCACCAATAAATTGCGGGAAATGCTGGGAAATTAAATCCTTTACAATCCCAGTGTCATTTACAACTCGACTGACTGATTCTCCACTAGCCTGTTTGTCAAAATATCGAACTGGAAGACGAATCAACTTCTTCCACATAAGTTCACGTAACTTGGCTACAATCTTCTGTCCAACAGCTGCTAATAAATAGGTAGAGACTCCATCTACAACAGCTTGTAATATAAATACAACTACAATCGCGATAATAATTCCCACACTCAAGGATTCTAATGAAAATCCATCTACTAGCTGACCAGTTAGAATCGGTATTGTAAGTCCGATTAGGGTAGTAATAACACTTCCGATTAATCCTATTGTTAATGCTAGTTTTGGGATGTTAGTTGATTTGATAAGGGAAAGAAATGGTTTTAATCCATTCTGTTTTTTCATTTTTTATAGCTCCTATTTTTTCTTATTTTACCTATTTTAAATTGGTTCTTTCATCCTCACACTACTCAAGGACCATTTCGACTAGCATAAATTCACTACCTAGAACTACTTCTTCTCCATCATGCCAAAATTTCTTTATAATTCGATATGTACCCAAAGATAGTTGATAGTTTATAAAGTCTAGTGGCAGCTCCTCTTCATAGGTCGCCTTTGGTTCAAGTCCTAATCCTTCATCCGTAAAAGTAAAATTGTCTTGGTAGGGAACCTCATACCATATACCATCCTCCAACTTTTCCAGATACAGAGCTCCCCCATATCCTATATCAGTAGTGCCATTATTCGTAATATGTAATTTAATTTTCTCTACGGGTAAAATATACATATTTTTATCCGTGGTAATCTCAAAGGAAGTTTGTTCTTTCTGAAAGGTATTTTTCAACTCACCATATTCTGATTCGATTTCTAATGTGGTAGGAAGAGGATCAGAACATGCAACAAGTAACAAGCCTACAACTATAAGAGAGACTAAAACTTTATACATCTCATACTTCCTCCCAATAATGGTCTATGCTTTATTTTACCAAAGATTCTCATTCAGCATCCCATTTAACTGCTTAATAAGTATCATTATTGATTTTCGTATATGTTTTCTACCTCAAGGATAGTTTGTCCTTTGGTAGTAAACGAATCCACGATTTCCCATTCTCCGGATAGTTTCTTTGCCTTGAAGACATGATTTATTCCATCTTCTGATTTATAAATTAAATATGCATTTGAATCTGTTCTTTCTTCTACAAGAGCTGTCGGCTTCACGACATTCTTTTGATTTATCTTCTCCTCTTTTTGAAAATCACTAGCGAAATGGGGACTTAAAACCGATAAATCTGCTTTAGTATATTCTCCAAGCTCAATACCTAATTCATTCCCGACTTCCTCTACCATATAATTACGTAAGAAGGTCTCTAGGTCAACCTTATCTTCTATTAGCCCATAATCTGTTGATTCGTTAGTAACTTCCTTCCCTTTGAAAGTACTTAAATCTACCTCAATCGCTAATTCTTCCATCTCGATTACATTACCGTTATCTTGTAATACAGGAACAATTATTAACCGTTTTTCCTCTGTAGGCTCATATACTGCATTCGTTTTCACTACTTCTTTATCAAATTTGACTAATGGTATATTTTTTTTACTTTCTTCTATGAATTCTAATACCTCTCCATTATGCTTATACACAAGGAAATCATATACTTTATCTTCACCTATTGGTGTATCCAGTTCAAGATGGATTTTCGTTCCACTAGGTGTTAACTGAATATCAAATACCTCAAATTTATATTCATCTACTTCCTTTTTCTTGTTTACTTCATAGACTAATGCTTGTGTATTCTTAGTTACAGGTAATCGGAAACTCCAGTTACCTTTTTTATTGAATACCTCACTGAAGTTGATATCTAAAGTAAAACTATCTGGCAGTCTGACATTCGTTTCAATCGTCCCTAACACCACATTTTCTTTCACCGTACTTTGTGCGTGCATACTAGTTACAGTTTTGTTATCGATTAATAATTTCATCTCAGTCCCCAAAGCCTCATAATCAGCAATCTTTTCTGTAATTGGTATGGAGTATCCAATGACTAATCGAAAATTATCATAGTATACCTCCGTAATGGATACCGGAATATCTTGATCTACAAATGTTTCCCCTACTTTGGTAACTAGTCCCTTATTCGATACTTCTTCCAGTCCAATATCAAAATAGGATAGCACGCCTCCAAATAATGGAACCTGACTCAAAAGCTTTGCCATGGCAGGGGAAACAAATGCGGAACCGAACAGAATGACCATTAAGCTGGCAGCCACAGCCAGTATATAAGTAAATTTTTTAGGACTCCTATTATTAGAAGAAATAGTATTAGAAATTGCGGCATTCATCTTTTCTTCAGGAATTGGAATCGCATTAACTTTTTCTTTAAAGTTATGTATTTCATTACCCATTCATATAGTCCTCCTCTATCTTACCTTTAAGTACTTTGAGAGACCGATGTAAAGATGATTTTATCGTACCTTCAGGACAGTCTAGAATTTCAGCAATTTCTCTATTAGTTAGATCCTCATAGTATTTTAGAATAATCACTGATTTATCTCTTTCATTTAAGTAGTCTAATAGTTGGTATAAATCTAGTTTTTCGTCAGAATGAACTTTGCGTTCCTCTGTTATCCTTACATCTCCGTATTCAATAGGGATGATTTTCTTTTCCCGTCTTAGAAAGTCGATAGCACAATTTATGGTTATTCGCTTTAACCAAGCAGATATTTGATTTATATCTCTTATACTCCCTATAGAAATTAATGCTTTGAACGTCGTATCCTGTACAATATCAACAGCATCATTTTCGTTTTTCACGTATAGAAAAGCAATCCGATAAAGCCTGTTTTTTTCTGTTTGAATGATTTTTTCAAATGCTTTTTTATTTCCTTTTACGGCTTTTTTTACATCATGTACGGTATACATTTTGTCCTCCTTTCCTATACTTGACGGTTGAGTGGGGATAAAACGTTGCACCTATTTATAGAAGAAATGAATAGTTGATATAAAAAAATAAACTACTATACTAGAATAGTAGTTCCAAAGGATTCCATCAATTGTATTTCCATATAATTTAGTCTGGAGTAATATTGTGATTATGGCGAAATTTGTTATCTGAATCATATCTTTTCTTCACCTGTACGAGACGATTATAATTTTCTTGATAAGCTAATCTTGCCAATCCCTCACCTTGTCCTATCCCATTCAAATATGATGCTCTCTTATGTGAGTATGGTAACAGTCTATTATACACAGAATCAGTCCACAGCTCGCACATCTCATCTTCACCTGGCATTGCCATGGTATCGACCAACAGGGCATATTTTGCATCTCTAATTGCAAAAGCAGTAGCATCACTAGCTACTCTATTCATCTCTCCACCTAATGCCCATAATTGAAAAAGAACACTTGGTACTGGCGCGCTATCTATTTTAGATAAGATAGCATCGGTTACCTCTTCAGTTAATTCCTGAAAATAAAGAGACGTTCCATACACATTCACATATTCCTGTATCATTTTATCCAGCTTGTTCTGCACTTGGGTAAAAGGCATAACCATAGATTGATCGATAATTGGTGTAGCAAGTTGCTGAAGTGGTTTAAATGCTTCTTCTCCATCTTCAATATCTCCAGTATAAACACCTGTAACCATTATGACTTTCTTCATATGCAAGGACTCGGGTAAAAATGCAGCAGGTGGTAATACGGTGATGATTAGATTAATAGCGATAGCGTCATCAGTAGCATTCAAAACAAACGCATTAAATTTTTCTAGAATTTTCTTGGCATCCTTATAATCGTACATAACATCTAATGTAAACACTTTCGGTCCAACTTTATGTAAGGCAAATTCAAATCTAGTAACAACTCCAAAATTTCCGCCACCCCCTCGAATCGCCCATAAGAGATCAGAATGGCTTACTTCATTCACGTCCAGTATATCTCCATCATTTGTAACAACTCGAGCAGCAATAATATTATCACAAGTTAAACCATACTTACCCCTTAAGTAACCAATACCTCCACTTAAAGCTAAACCTCCGACCCCAACTTTTGAAACTGTACCAAGTGGTACCGCAAGTCCAAATTTTTGTGTCTCCTTATCAACGTCTCCAGCCCTTGCACCACCATCAACTAATGCGACTTGACGATTCTCATCTATAGTTACTTTCCTCATATTTGACAAATCAATCATTAAACCACCATCACAAACCCCAAATCCTGCCACATGATGTCCACCACTACGAATGGATATATCTAAACCGTTCCTTTTAGCGAACTTCACAGCCTGAACAACATCCTCTTCCGATTCACAAACACTAATACAGGCAGGCTTTTTATCTATCGAATTGTTCCAAACCATTCTCCTTAATTCATAGCCATATTCCCCAGGTAATATTAGACTACTCTTCCCCTTCTCCTCTAGGACTTCATACATATGTACATCCCCTCTTATACTAGCATTTAGTACCATTATACTGTTCGTTATAACGAAAGTCTATCGTTTTTTGTAAATTTTTATCTAAATATCGTGGAAACTATCCAAATCACCAGTTGTCAATCACTCGGTAGAAAAGTGGATAAAGAAGCTGTAATACAATTTCTTTTAACACAAAAAAAGTCCAAATACACAATTCCTATGTGTATTTGGACTTTGCCTTTCCATACCATTGATGACATTCTTATATATTACATTCCAACTGGCACTACTGGATATGGGGATTGAACTAATTGATTCATATATTGATACTCTCTTAATCTACCTTCAAATACTAGTTCAAAATCTGCTGCAAGAAGAATATCACTTGGTTCTACTAAAGATAGATCTTTCCCAAAGTTAGTACTCATACTTTCATCTAGAACAGTTGCTACAAACTGGGAACAGAAAAATGCGTTCTTTCTTTTAATCGGTTTATTTAACAGTACACCAATTAATCCTAATAAATTATAGCGATAACATTCCTTTTGGCATTCTATTCCTTTAATATATCGATACATCTTATGGTAGTCGTCATTAGAAATAGTTAATGAATAGATTGCACAATCTGCTTGTCTAAATAATACGGAATTTATATCTTCTCTAACGAATCCCCCGACAAACGGGTTTCTTGGTGTTTTTCTTCCAAAACTATATACCTCTTTTAAATCTGCATCAAAAGCAATTGAGGCGTGATTGTGAGGTTTCTTAGTAAAGGACTTTATCATCTTAGTAAATACTGTACCAGTATCCGTTAAAAGAATATAAATCTTTTTTTCTCCTAACATATCCATCACCCTCAATTCTTTTAGTGTATTATCACGTACAATATTATCCTTCAATTTCTACGTCTTCTCTGTATTCTAAAATATCACCAGGTTGGCAGTTTAACGCTTTACAAATCCCCTCTAGCGTTGATAAACGAATCGCTTTTGCCTTCCCATTTTTCAGAATAGAAAGGTTTGCCATTGTAATTCCAACCCTCTCCGATAGCTCGGTCACACTCATTTTCCTTTTAGCTAACATCACATCAATATTAATAATAATCGCCATTTTTTTCACCTCAGACCGTTAAATCATTTTCTGATTTTATATTAATGGCTTCTTGTAAAAGTCTTTGTAGTACAGCTGCAAAGACTGCGATAACCATGGAAGCAAATATCGGAATCATGCCAATTATTATAAGACCTGGTGCATCATCTTGTTCTGCTACTAAGTAAACGAATGGTAAGATGATTACATACAAAGCACTAAATGTTATCGCACAGTATTTGATTTTATTTAAAGCAAAAACGGATATTTGAGAAAAAGCTTCGTTTCTATCAATATAGTTTAACAGTTTAAAAGCCTGATATAATGCTATATAGAAAGGTATTATTGATCCATACGTACCTACTAATATTGGATATATCAAATGGTCATAGTCAGGACTAACAGGATGATTAACTAACCAAATACCTACAGCTACACATAAGGCTAGAACTGGGATTCCAATTACTATAAGTGCTAACTTTAAAAAAAGTGTAGAACCTCGTTTCATTAGACACACCTCGCATATTGTTGTTTATAAACAAATATTAACACGAGGTTTATCGTTTTGCAATAAATTTTTATTATTTTTCATTTGTGTTTTATTGTTAATAGGAAAGCCTTCCTCATTCTAGAGAAATGCTTCGATAATCATTTACACATATTATTCCACTATACCTCATCCACAATGAGATTTAAAGCTTATTTTTATAAAACATCTCTCCTAGTGCTTATAACAATCCTGTATTATTCGTAGCCATACACAACAATCTTTTCCTTCATTAACTAGCCAGATCCAACGTGTTATATTTAGCGGTATATGACAGTATACTAGAAGTTAATTTTTATGCTAATATAATGGTTGATTTTAAATAAAGGAGATATAAAATGACAATCACAGAACTTAACAATCAAATATTGAGGAAGAAAAATAAAATTATTTTGAGTATGTTGATACTTTCCGTTATTTTAGGAACAGTAGTTGAAATTAGCTTAGATAAAGGCTTGGCTCTCATATTGACAATTGCCATTGGCGGTGGAGTACTTTGTGCGATTATTGCTTTCTTACATATTACAAATCGACTTACGAAACAAATTTCATACATGTCTATTATCGGTTTGGTAATTCTATTAGGGGCTATTATCTTAATAAGTCCGTCTGAAAATAATCTTTCATTAATTTACTTTTTATTAATTTGTTCTGCACTTTATATGAACTTAATTCTTTATGCAATTGGTACATTTTTCGGATTAGGATTGCTTATATTTGCTTTTACACTAAACGGTGAAATTTACTCATCTGATATTAGCACTTATTTATTACTATTCTCTTTAGCAATTATTGTATTATTTTTCCAACAAAAAATTATGGGTACACTAGAAAAGAATCTAAGTTCTACTCAAGTTGCTATGCAAGAGAAATTAGAAAAAGAAGAAAATCAACGTGTAGTTATTGCGGAAAACTCAAAAGTGATTGCAGATAACATGCATACAATTGAAAAACAATCTGAAGCAGAGAAAGCTATAACGTTGGAAATAAATGCTGCAATCCAAGAAATAACTTCAGGAGCACAATCTCAAGGTGACGCAATACATAACATTACAGAAGCCATAGAAAGTACCGCTAAACAAGTTGTTTCTATGAATGGCCAAGTGGAACAAATTAGTGAATTCACTACCGAAATTACAGAACAAATTGATAACGGCCGCTCCCAATCACAAGTATTAAGTGAACAAATGGATGAATTTAAACAGTTTATTGAACTAACGGAAAATAATATGAAACAATTAAGTGAGAAAATAGAATCTTCCTTAAGCTCTATCCAAGCCATTCAAGATATCACGTCCCAAACAAATCTATTAGCACTAAATGCTTCCATTGAGGCAGCAAGAGCTGGAGAAGCTGGGAAAGGTTTTTCTGTAGTTGCGGAAGAAATTCGTAAGCTTGCAGAAACTACTGATTTAACTGCTGTTCAAATTTCGGACACGTTAAATGAACTACACATAAACAATATCGAGACACAGGAACAAATGAATACTGTCGGAAGTAAAATGGATGAGAACATTGAGGGTACCAAGAAAAATCAATCTATTTTTGAATCTATTCAGAAATCTATTGTTAAGCTGAAAGAAGAAGTAAATTCCTTTGGAACGCTTGCTAAAAACATAGATCAGGAAACTGTATCAATTGAGACTGCGATAACCGAATTTGCCTCTATATTAGAACTATCATCTGCTTCCCTTGAAGAGATTTCAGCTACAGTACAGTCGCAGACTAATAACAAAGAACAGTTGACCGAATTAATTCAAGAAACAAATAAAGCCACTCAGAATCTTAGAGGATTGTTTTAAGAAACTCGCTTAGGCGAGTTTTTTGTTTCTTAATAAATTTCCTTTCTCCAATTCGGGTTTATTACTATTGTTCACTTTTTTCCCTAAATAAATAAAGCTATTTTTAATCCTACAAACTAATAAATTTTTTGATTACAAACCTCATCCAATGTATAAACCTACTTTTTCCAGCAAAATACCCAAAATATTTTAATTTTTCGCAAATCATTTGTGTATTTAGATTGTAAAATATTGTATAATGTTGATAAATATTTATTTGTTATTAGGGGGGATTTAAATGGGAAGTATGGGAAGTGGTAGATTTGGTGAACAAAATGGAGCAAAACAATACAACAAAGATAGATGCTTAACTGAGATACCGGAAATCCAATTAGAGGATGTTGTAAATTGTGAGTATTATTTGTCTGAGGGTGAGGTACCAGGTTTATTTCGTGAGGTATTTGTTCCAAAAAAATTGAAACGTGGAAGATTAACAGTAATACAAGCAGAAGATAATACAGAAATAGGATTAATCCCATCTCAATTCAACTATCTTTACACTTGCTTGTTAAAAGGGCATTCATATAGGGGAAATATTGTATACATTGAAGATGGCCAATTTCCAAAAGTAGTGGTGAAGTTAGATGCAAAATAAAAAGCGCATATTGATTCTAGGTGAAGTTTACACTGATAATCATATCGACTTGCAAGCTATAAGACTAGGGGGGATCTTCCATTCTGCTAGAACGTTGGATGCATTAAATGCAGATTATGCATTAGCAGCTATTTTACCACAATACTTAAATCAAGACTTTGAAACGTTTTCCTCGGAATTAAACGCTAATGCATACATTCGTATTGGTGAGATTCAACGGTCTCCTAATTTAATCAATATTCAAGATTCTAAGGAAATTGGGGACCTAGGTTATGAAGATATATTAAGAGAACAAGCTGAAACTATACTAGATACAAACCGCTTTATTAAATTGTTTGAAGAATATAGACCAACTGATTTACTTATTTATCCTGGGAAGTACGATCTAATTTCCCTATTAAACTCGATACATATAAATAATATTAATATCCATATAGACTTTCAATATCAGGAAAATCTAATACATGAATTGTTAAATCATAACATTACAATTGAAACTTTAATTCTATCTACTACTTCTAAAGCATTTCTAGATATCGGGGGATCAGTATTTAATTTAATGAATTCTAATTTAGCAGATAGTTGCAGTTATATACTTCTAAAAGAAAATCGTGGAGGTTCCACATTAATTGATGTAGTAAAACAACTTATTCATGAGACGCCCTCATTTAATATCTTAAATACTCATTCTGTTGGTGTAGGTGATAGTTTTAATTCAGCATATGTTTTCAATAATAAACTTATAAAAATTGAACATTGTTTAAAAATAGCTTCATACCTTGCTAAAGAGTATGCTTCAACGTTCTCCCATGTAGAGTTCAAAAATACTGTTTCCTTAATAGAAAATGACATTCTAAAAATGTCAGGTGTAAGAATTCCCTGGGAAGAAAGACAAAAAATTCACATTTACATCGCTGGACCCGATTTCCCTTCCCAAGATAGGGAGTTTTTTGATGAAATTGAAAAAACCTTAAAATATCATAATTTTGTTCCTCACAGACCTATTAAAGAAAATGGATTATATACAGGAGAAGAATCATATAGAGAACAACAAATTATGTATAATAAAGATATTGAATTGCTAAAAAAATGCGATTTAATGATAGCAATATTAGTTGATGAAGATCCCGGAACTTTTGTAGAAATTGGTTGGATGAAACATGCAGGAAAACCAATCTTATTATTCGATCCTTACAAAAAAGCTTTTAATCTTTTTCTTAAAAAGAGTGTTACAAATATAGTTTATACTTTGGATGAAGTTCTTTTTGAAGTGTATAATTTATGTAATCGTAGTGTAGAAAAAACGCCCGTTAATTATGATGTATTATTACTAATGTCTGGTGGTCTTGATTCAACAACTTTAGCCTATGATTTATTGACTCAAAACAAAACAGTATTACCAATTTTTCTAGATTATGGACAACATTTTAAAGATAGAGAATTAGAAAGCCTATTGAAAGTTATACCTAGACCTCTAAAATCCCATCTGAGAATAATAAATATAAGAGATATTTTTGAATATTCATCATCAAAAATGATAAATGAGCCCAATTTATGGCTAGACAATATTAATTCAGATGATTTATATCTTCCATATCGTAATCTCTTATTCTTATCAATAGCTAGTTCTATCGCCCAAAGTTTAAAGATTAAAGAAGTTTATGCTGCTTTTATTAATTCAAATCATGCAAAAGAAATTGATTGCTCCAAAGAGTTTTTTGATAATCTTGGAAGTCTTTTAAAAGAATATGGTACTGTGGATATTCAACTACCCTATAGAGAGTTAAATAAAACAGATGTGATTAACAAAGGAATTAAATTAAAAGTACCGATGGCATTAACATATTCATGTCAAGCAAATAGCCAAGTACCTTGTGGAATTTGTCCAAATTGTGTTGATAGAGAAAGTGCTATATCTTCAGCTTTTCCATATAATAAGAATTGATATGTATAGAACTAATACTATAATAATTCTATCTCTGTATCTAAAAAACATGTTTTTTAAACGATAGATTAATAGAATATCTAAAAAGTATTTATTCTATACAAAATACAAATCACTTATCCTGAATATAGGAATTATGGAGTTAGATCTTAATGGTGCTAAATCCATAATTCTTTATATTCAGTTTATATAAAAAAACTAGTCTTAGATATATTGTTACGTAACCGAATCCTTTGTTGATGTTTTTATACAAAAAATTCATTTCTGGTTAATATAACAAGGGTCACAAATAAGTAAAATATTCAAATTACTTTATAATGAGGATCTATTATGTTTTAAAATTTTTAATTAGTTTCCCCCAACAGAAACCGGCACAAACTCAAACTTCCTCACATCCACTAGCCCTAAATCCGTAATTTTCAAAGTTGGAATTACTGCTAAAGACATAAATCCTAACGTCATAATCGGATCAACATCTTCTGATATCCCTAATACTTCTCGTGCAACTCTGTCTACTTTGCTTTGCTCTGTTACTACTTCTTCTCCTGATAAATTGCTCATTAAGCCGCCAACAGGTAGTGCCATACGACAAATGACTTCCCCATTGTTTACCAAGACCACCCCACCATCTTGTTGTTTTAAGCTTTCAATCACCACTGCCATATCCTCATCATTCGTTCCAGTTACAATTACGTTATGTGAATCATGAGCAATGGAAATACCAATTGCACCTTGTTGTATTCCATAATCCTTTAATAATCCAACAAATACATTTCCGGTGTTTTTATGTCTTTCCACTACAGCAATTTTGGCAACTGGTTTTTCTGGATTGTACACAAACTCACCTACGTCGTTCCGTTCCACTTCAACGATAGCTTCATTCGTCAATGCTTCCGTTTGAATAACCTCAATCGCTCTTGCTTTATTGGAATCTAATTTTAAACGAAGCTTCTCTTTAGAAAAGTCACCAATATGGACGCTTGATTGTACTGAAGTAGTGTCCGCTTTCGTAAATGGTGCTACGTACTCTCCTTGATTCGCTACTAACTTTCCATCGATGTACGTCTGTTCCACTACAAAATGGTTGAAATCACTAAAAATAACCAAATCTGCTTTTAATCCTGGCGCTACTGCTCCCCGATCAAATAACTGGCAGCTTTCTGCCGTATTAATCGTGGCCATTTGAATTGCTGTTATTGGATCAACATTTTCCTCTATACAAATACGGATGGAATGATCTAAATGCCCTTTCTCCAACATCGTTTTTGCCTGTACATCATCCCCACATAAACAACAGCGACGCGCATTTTGAGGCGTCACGCCTTGTAATAAAGTACGTAAATTTTGTGTTACCGATCCTTCCCGTAAGAATACATACATTCCTCGTGATATACGTTCTTGAAGCTCTTCTACAGTAGTACATTCATGATCATTTTTAACGCCAGCAGCAATATATGCATTTAGTTCCTTACCGCTTACCAATGGACTATGCCCATCAATTCGTTTATTTAAATTTCTAGCAACTAATAGTTTTTCTATAACACTATCTTGGGCATGAATAACTCCAGGGAAATCCATGAATTCCGCTAGCCCTGAAGCTTTTCCTTCTTCTAGAGGTGAAACCATATCGGATGCTGTTAAAACTGCACCTGCATTTTCCATATTAGTAGCTGGTACACAGGAAGGTAGCATATATTGGATATCTAAAGTGGTATGTTTTGCTGCCTCCATCATATAATCCAAACCTTTAAGACCTGCTACATTTACGATTTCATGAGGGTCTGCCATTACGGTAGTCGTCCCAAGGGGTACAAGTAAACGGCCAAACTCTTCTGGAGTCACATAAGAAGATTCCACATGGATATGCGGATCAATTAAACCAGGTGCAATATATTTTCCTTTTAAATCAACGGTTTCTTTCCCCTCATAGTCTTCCCCAATCCCAGCGATTTTCCCATCTATGATCGCTACATCACCCTCTAGGATATCGCCTTGATAAACGTCAACAATTTTTCCATTTTTTAATACGAGGTCTGCTATTTTCCGTCCCGCAGCCACGTCAATTAATTGCGTTAATTCACTTTTATTCATTTCTTCTTCCCCCATCTCTGAAATCAAATCCATTTTTGTCTTAGAAAGAAATAAAAAAGCCCGAAAAACTACTATACTCTAAACTATGAGTATAGCAATTTCTTCGAGCTACATGCCTGAAAAGATAGTAATAGAATAAATGATTCCGTTACTATATTTATTGCTACTCATAGTCAGTTCATTTACGGTAAACTGGTAGAAACTCGCAAGCCATATTCTTGCTATTATATGAGTAAATAGATGTATGTAATTATTAGTATTATAGCACTCCGTAATTAGATTTCAATACAAATTTTAACTATATATATTTCTTCTGTTGTATTATCAGCAACATGGATAAAGCTTGAATGATATTAACCATTTGGGTATAAAAAAGAATCCATGCTCTAATTTGAGCATGGATTCTTCTATTTATTTCATCAATTATTACTGAGCTGTATATCCACCATCAACAATTAAGCTATTACCAGTCATGAAACTAGAATCATCACTTGCCAAGAATAATACAGCTTTCGCCATTTCTTCTGGTTTACCTAGACGTTTCATTGGTGTAGCATTAGTTAGGAAATCTCTATCCGTATCACCTAAGATTGGTGTTTCAATAAATCCTGGGCATAATGCATTTACACGGATATTACGCTCAGCATATTCTAAACCAAGAGAACGAGTTAAGTTAACCACTCCACCTTTTGCAGCATTATACGCAGCGCTACCAGGTGATCCAACCCAGCCATACATAGAAGCTGTATTCACAATGACACCACTACCAGCCTTCAAGAATTCTTTAATAGCTGCTTGTGCGACTAAAAATACGCCATCTAAATCAACCTCTACAGTTTTTCTCCATTCAGCATATGTTAATTCTTCTGTAGGTTTTACCGCACCAATACCAGCATTATTGAATAGAATATCCACCTTACCAAAAGTTGATAATGTTTTAGCGTAAATATTTTTTACATCTTCTTCACTCGTTACATCCGCTTTTACGAAAACAGCTTCTGCACCTTCCGATTTTAATTCCGCTTCAAATTCAGTACCTTTTTCTTCGTTAAAATCAACTAGTACTAATTTCGCCCCTTCAGCAGCAAATAAACGCGCTGTTGCAGCACCGATACCAGATACACCACCAGTGATAACTGCTACTTTATCCTGTAGTTTACCCATTATGAATTCCTCCTGTTATAATATATTTATACAATCTTTTAATTGAAAAGGTTTACAAATTTATTGTAGTACTTAACGTTTTGTTATCCAACCATCAATACTTTCCTTATTGTCTATTAGGCAGACATATTATACGTAACTGTCTATTATTTATACAGATTTTAGTAAACTGTTTATTACAGGAGGTATCCTAATGACTGAACTTCTTTCCACTCCACGTAAAAACCGAACAAAAGAACATTTTCAATTAGCCCTTATTGCTTTAATCAAAGAAAAGGGATTCCAGTCTATTACGGTCAAGGATATTGTTCAATACGCCAAGTATAACCGAAGTACTTTCTATACCCATTATCAAGATAAATTTAATCTAGCGGAGGATTTGTTAAATACTATGCTCCTGGGAATAGAAGAAGCGGTCAGGAAACCTTATCAATCTATTCAAAAGGTTAATACCGTTCGACTTACTGCAAACTCCTTTAATATCATTTCCTATATATATGAGAATGGTAACTTCTTTGAGTTGATTACCTACCAAGATTCTATTCCAGAATTGCATACTAAATTTCCGGAAACTATCATAAAAATCTACCAGGATAAGTTTCAATTCGAAACGATAGATAACTTACCAGTAAATATGGATTACTTTACACGTTATACAGCATACGGATTTTACGGTCTGATATCTCATTGGATTAATACGGGATTTAACGCTTCTCAGGAGGAGTTTATTAAGGAAGTTATACGGTTAGCGCAAACACATATGGCTTCGGTTAGGTTTGTTGGGGAGGATTAGTTTGGAAATTTCCTCACTAAACCTAACTATTGCACATAAAAAAACCGCCTAATAATTAGGCGGTTTCATGCGTTTATAATTGTGGCGTAGGACCATGTGGTTCACATGCACATGTATTGCATTGTCCTCCCGACTTATACAAATCAGCTCATCGCTTGATAAGTATAACATCATTTCTATCTCAATGATAGCCCTATTTCACTATCAGCATCTATAAAATCTGATATACATTACTGGGTTAGGCATGATTAACATGCTCAAACAGAGGAATTTGTTAGTAGCTACTTAAAAAGGCACTTCCCCTAAATTATCGTTATTAAAAGCTATCACAAAGTTATTTAGATAGATTCAATGCTTCTTTCGATACATAGAAATCTTCTGAATTATAAACCGTTACACCATCAAGTACCTTCGTGAAATTTTTATTATTTTGTGTAACATAAGCAACGTTTTTATTAACAGGTAGCTCGATTTGAATATTTTTCTTTTCTGCAATAAATACAGGATTATTCTCATCAGTTACATCAATACGAGTCTTGTATCCTTTTTGTTCAAAAGACTCTCTTGCATTTACAAAAAGCTTGTCCGTTGATTTATCTAAATCAACATTTAAGAATTTAGCCATTGCTTTCGCTAGATCCGTGTTATCTACTAATCCTACTGGTTTAGATGGACCATACGCATAAAGAAAAACATCCTCTCCAGTATGCCCACCAGTAGAAAAGCCAATGTTCGCTCGATCTGCTAACATGTTAACCATATCTGCTGATAATGAATCCGATGACTTTAAATCATTAATTTCTTCATCTGTTAGGTTGTCTAAACCATATAATTCTGCTACTTCCTTCATATTAGAGCGATCAGCATTAAGTTGATTCAAAGCACCCTCAAGTGTCATTGTTGCTTTCTTTAAAGGATCAATATAATCAGATACTGGAATTTCAGGATAATTAGAGTTCGTGTTTAGATTTCCCATTGTAATCCCACTGTTTCCATGGTCACTAACAACGATTACCATTGTATTTCCATCTTTTTTTGCAAATTCTAGTGCTTCATGTACTGCATCATCAAAAGCCAATACGTCACTAATAATACCGATTGTATCGTTTGCATGTGCTGCCCAGTCTACCTTACTTCCCTCTACAAATAGGAAGAATCCTTCTTCATTTTTGGAAAGAGTATCAATACCCTTTTTAGTCATCTCAGCAAGGGATGGTTCATCATTGTTTGTAGCTTTACGGTCAAAGTCATAAGCCATAGCTGATGTGGCAAATGCTCCCCAAATCTTATCTGAATTGGAATTTAAAAGCTCATCACGTGTTTCAACAAAGTCATATCCTTTATCATCAAGTACTTGTACTAAATTTTCACCATCAACTCTGGAATTTCCTGATTGGCCTGGTAATAAGGATTCTTTTCCTCCTCCAAGAACCACATCAATTTCCTGATACACTTGTTGCTCGGCTATATCTTGGTAATTGCTGCGATGTACAGCATGCGAAGAAAATCCAGCTGGTGTTGCATGTTGAATTTCGGAAGTTGAAATGATACCTGTTGCCTTGCCTAGAAGTTTTGCTCCTTCTAATACGTTTGCTACTGGTTTAAAGGCATCTTCAGGATCAACAGCTTCAACGCCTGGGGTATTAACTACTTCAGGAAGAAGCCCAATAACCTTATCATTACTTTTATGTCCTGTAGCCAAAGCAGTTGCAGCTGGTGCTGAGTCGGTAATCGCTGATTCAGCTGAATGAGTACGGACTGCCCCAGTAACGATTTCATCCATGGCAAGGTTTTCTCCTTTATACCACCTTGCTAACGAAGTGGCACCTGCACTCGTTCCATCCATTACCATCATGATGACATTAGTAGGTTCTTTCTTCTTACTCTTAGCCTCTGTTAGACTATTGTACCCTACAAAACTTAATGATGATAAGGCTAAAACAGCCGCCGTCGTAATCATGGCTACTTTCTTACTCCATAGTTGCTTCATTTTCAAATCCCCTCTCCTAGTGAATGTTTTAAATTCATTTTCATTATAGAGCGGGAATATTAAGACAAGCTGACTATTACGTTAAATATTTGAAAATTAATTTATTACTTAATACTCAGATTAATACATAATACCTAGTTGTTAGATGATATATCGGGACTATATGTCCAATTGGCTTTTAGGTAATGCGGGCAATGTCTAGTAAATATGTAAAAAATTTGAAGCGTATAAGTGTTTAGAGATAAGGAAGGAGGAGAACTTCTCTCCCCCCTATTTGCTATGACAGGAAGTCATATCCTCCCACAGTTGAAGTTTTGATTTCTATTTTTCTCATTTATTTACCTTGATAATTCATATAAATGAATGGGTGAAAAGTTTTTAAGAATAAGCAGAAGATGCAACTATTCCTTACCTTTTTGTATGGAGAAAATTTTCACTAACTTTTTCCTCCGAACAATATGATAAAATTAAAAATAAGCTTATCATTACAAAAGAAATTTAATAGAGATTAAGGTGGTTGCAAAATGATTGATTTAAGAAGTGACACAGTAACAAAGCCGACAGAGTCCATGCGAAAAGCAGCATACACTGCTGAAGTTGGGGACGATGTTTACGGTGAAGATCCTACCGTTAATAGATTGGAAGAAAAAGCGGCAGAATTACTCGGAAAAGAGAAAGCACTTTTTGTGACTAGTGGAACACAAGGAAATCAAATCGCTGCCTTGACCCACTCAAGACCAGGTGATGAAGTTATTTTAGAAGCAAGCTCGCATATTTACATATATGAAGTTGGGGGATTTTCTGCATTAGCAAACGTCCAAACACGTCCAATTCAAGGTGTGAACGGAGCAATGGATCCAGAGGAAGTAAAGAATACGATTCGTACAGAGAACATACACTACCCAACTACTTCTTTAATTTGTATGGAGAATACCCACAACTTAGCAGGTGGAGCGATATTACCTCTAAGTAATATGCAGGCTATTTATGAAGTAGCTAAAGAAAATAGTCTTCAAGTTCATCTTGACGGTGCTAGGCTTTTTAATGCATCAGTTGCTTCGGGAATATCAGTGAAGGAATATGCTAAAAACGCTGATTCCGTTCAATTTTGCCTATCGAAGGGACTTGGGGCACCTGTTGGTTCTATCATTGCTGGGACGGTGGATTTTATTAACCATGCTAGAAAATGGCGTAAGATGTTAGGTGGAGGCTTAAGACAGGTTGGTATGATTGCTGCTCCCGGCCTAGTTGCACTAGAAGAAAATATTGATAGATTAGCAGAAGATCATTTTCATGCCAAAGTTTTTGCGGAAGGTTTAGCTAACATGAATGGTATTAAAGTAGAAAATAAGGTGGAAACCAATATAATTATCGTTAATGTAAAAGGAACCAGACATACTCCTGAAACATTCGTCGATGCATTAAAATCAAAAGGCGTTCTGGCAGGTGTGTTTGGTTTAGAAACCGTACGTTTTGTCACGCATTATGATGTATCGAGAGAGGATATTGATAGGGCTTTGGTTGCCGTACAGGCTATCGTTTAAATAGGGCATGTCCTGAATTCCCCTTGACTATAGCTCATAAGTTTTCCGGCTGGCTCGAAACGATTATCGTGGTGCAAGAAAACCTTTAGTTAAAAGGATGGTGTTTACCTATGATTAACCTTTACGATTGTATACAAGCAAAAGAAAATATTGCTGATTTTATTCATGAAACGCCGATTTTACACTCTTCTCAGCTTAGTGAAATATGTGGGAATGAAATGTATTTTAAAGCAGAGCATTTACAGAAGACTGGCTCCTTTAAGATTCGTGGTGCTACCAATAAGGTGTTACGAGCAGTCAAAGAAGGGGCGACTTTTGTCACTGCTGCATCCAGTGGCAATCATGGACAGGCCGTAGCTTATATAGCCAGACAATTAGATGTGCCAGCTACTATAGTTGTTCCAGTTGATGCAAATGAAAGCAAGCAAAATGCGATCAGAGCATATGGAGGAAATATAGAAAAATGTGGAACCACTTCAGCAGAAAGGCTACCAAGAGCAAAGGAATTGGCAGCTAAACATAATGGTATTTTTATCCCCCCATATGATGATCCATTAGTAATGGCAGGACAAGGCACAATAGGGCTAGAAATAGTAGATCAATTGGAAGATACTGACGCCATTGTTGTTCCAATTGGTGGTGGTGGATTACTATCAGGGATATTAACTGCAATTAAGCAAAAAAATCCGAAAGTAAAGGTTATAGGTGTAGAACCAGAGATTGCAAATGATACGTTTCTTTCATTAAAAAATGGAATGATTACTTCCATACCAGCAACTACCACTATTGCTGATGGACTTAGGACTAATCAGCCAGGCGATATGACATTTCCTATCCTTCAAAAATATTTAGATGATCTTGTACTTGTTTCCGAAGAAGAGATTAAGCTGGCACAATCTTTTGTTCTTGAACGAATGAAGCAACTAATTGAACCATCTAGTGCAGTGACCGTAGCCGCAGCAATGAGCAAAAAACTAGATATACAAAACAAGAATGTAGTGTGTGTGCTATCTGGCGGAAATGTGGATGTCAGAACGTTGAGAAGCTAGAGGGAAACTCCCTCGGTACTTTGTCACTTTAAAGCATTGAGGGAGTTCCATTTCTGATATGATGTTTTGTTCACTTTCATTACCTTAATAATAGTTTATTCTTAGAGCAATTAGGAAGAGTCCCCTACTTAACTAAATCATGCTTAAAAGCATAAATCACTGCTTGTGTCCGATCTTGAACCTCAAGCTTTCCCAGAATATTACTCACATGTACTTTCACTGTCTTCAGCGCAATAAACAATTCATCTGCAATTTCTTGATTCGATTTACCTTGAGCAACCAAAAGTAGAATTTCCATTTCGCGTTCGGTTAATTGATCATGAAGTTGTCGGGAGGGCTTTTCACGCATTTTAGTCATAATCTTTCCAGTTACCTCTGGTTCTAGAACAGATTGACCTTTATAAGTTGAACGAATTGCTTTAGCTATTTCTTCTGCTTTAGATGTTTTTAACATATAGCTTGTGGCCCCAGCTTCTAATGCAGGATACACTTTTTCATCATCAAGAAAACTTGTAACAATGATAATTTTTGCTTCTGGCCATTGTTCTATAATCTGTTTCGTTGCTTCAATTCCGTCCATTTCTTTCATCACTAGGTCCATTAGAATAATATCTGGCCTAAGTTCTAACGCAAGCTTCACTGCAGGAGCTCCATCGCTCGCCTCTGCAATTACTTCAATATCCCGCTGTGCAGAGAGATAAGC
This sequence comes from Ornithinibacillus jepli, assembly GCF_047228935.1. Classification (NCBI taxonomy): domain Bacteria; kingdom Bacillati; phylum Bacillota; class Bacilli; order Caryophanales; family Bacillaceae; genus Ornithinibacillus; species Ornithinibacillus jepli. The sequence goes on along the minus strand of NZ_JBFEGG010000001.1, from coordinate 99,330 downwards.
CGTAACACCGATCCTTACCATTTCATGATCATCTGCGAATAGGACTTTAATCACCTGCTTTCACCTTCCTTCCGTAAAATAGGGACCTTCACTTCCAACTGAGTACCTTGGTTTGGTAATGAAATAATCTTGAAAGTACCACCAACTTCAAGTGCTCGTTCTTGCATATTTTGTAACCCATATGATCCGGTTTTTACTGTACTCATATCAAATCCAACACCATTATCCTTCACACGTAAAATGGCAGTATTATCTCGCATTATCAACATAACATGAAGGGTTGTTGCTTTCGAATGCCTTAATGTATTAGATACCGACTCCTGTAAAATTCGGAATAACTGATCCTCTACACCTTTATCAAGTTGGAAGTCCTCTGCCTTCCAAGAGATGTCCATAGGAACCTTTTGTAATAATTCTAGTAATAACTCTTCTACACCCTCCAGTAGGGATTTTCCTTTAAGAGCTACAGGGCGTAGATGTAATAATAATGCCCGCATTTCCAACTGAGATTGTTGTATCATATTTTCAACTAGTCTTAATTGCTTTTGAATCGTATTATCCATTTCCCCTGCCGTATCATTAATGGCAGACATCATCATCGAGGCTGCAAATAATTCCTGACTAACCGAATCATGTAGTTCCCTTGCTAAGCGATTACGCTCTTGTACAACAATTTCCTGAAGGCTTTGTTCTCTCTCCTCGGCTCTTTGTGTTGCGAGATTTTGGAAATGTTCAGCCTGCTTATTTATCTTTTCTTGCAATTGCTTTAATTTCTGTTCTAGACTTCTTAATTCTTTGTGTGAGTTATTATCCAAATCTGTATTTTGACCTTTTATTAAGCTATCTAGCTTCCGATCTAAATCTTGAATTCGTTGCTTCCAATACCAGCCAATAGAAATTCCCAGAATTGCACCGGAGACTGTCGCAATTCCTAGAACTGCTAGGAGAAAGGAAACATCTCCTAATCGCATTTCTAAAAGCAAGGACCAACTAAATTCTTCTTGTAAGAAAAAGAATAGCCCTACAGATAAAACCACTAATACCAAACTATATATAATTCCTATCATCATGTGGCGAAGAACTGTCATCATATGCGCTTCACCTCAATATCACCTGAGAAAATAGAGGTTACGATTTTCACTCTAGGATAGGTCGTGTCATAATGTTCCGTTTGGAAAAATAATGACTTATTTACTAAATTTACATCTTTCTCATCAAAGATGTATGCCCTACCAAATACCGAGCTATGGTGAATACTGACCTCTACTTCATACGGAACATAAATTTCAATATTTCCAACTAAATGCCGGATAGAGATTACTGCTGTATCATTTGGTAGAACCGTATTACTTAAATCAATCACCCGATTTCCAAACGCACCATGAATATTAACATCTCGCCATTGATAAGCCATGTCCTCTGTCTGTACATCATCAAAAAACTGATTTTGAAATAGTGGTTTCATTTTAATTAGCTTTTCATTATTAATAACGTTGTTAGGTAGCGTCGGTTTCAGGCTTTTACTCTGCTTTGATTCATAATAATCTTTTAGCCACAATACAATTACCACGACAATCAAAAATCGAATTGCCCACAAATTTAATATGAAGAAAACAAAAAAGACAAGAAAAATCCAAAATAACACTTTCCCCCAAAGATGCCGGAAGTTTTTCCATCCAATATAGGCAAATATCGCAGAAAAAATTGCAGGAATTATGGCTCCACCAAATTGAAAAATAATTTCAAATATAAGAAGGATTACTCCTACGATCATAATCCAGTTGAGTGTTTCCGTTTTTAGTTTTTTGAACATAGCAGGAATCCCCCTTATCAACTCTTACAGGCCCAATTTCTTGGGCCTGTGTCATGAGTATACCATTTTTAGCTAGTTTTTGTGCATTTCAATTAATTCACTTTTTCCTTTGCTTGCATTTCTTTTTCCAGTTTTGCAATTTTGCTATCAAATGTGCTCTTATAGTAAGCGCTATTTACCCTATATTCCAAGTTATCGATATAGCGCTCCATCTCAGCAAACTTGGAAAAAGGTTTATCTGACACTTCTTCCATTACACGATTAATTTGATGATTGGCATGAAGTACATTCTCACGTCCCATCAATTCCATTCTGCGAAGTCGCATATCCTTGATACGGTGCTTCATTTCTTCATATTTCTGTTCCAACTCTTCTAGTTGCTCGATTGCTTCTTGGCGAGATACCTTCATTCTTTCAGCACGTGCTTGATATTCTTCTTTTTCCTTTTGAGCAAAGGCATGCATTTGCTCCTCACCTGCTTTTTCAGCAATGGAAGCTTGCTTCTCACGCTTTTCTGCCATTTCTGCAGCCTTCAAATATTCCTTTGAAAACTCATCCTTCAACTTATACTGACGCTCTATTAATTTGCGCACTTTCTCTACTTCTTGTTCCGCTTGCCGCAGATATTGATTTAAAGCACCAATTGGGTTTTTCTGTTCCTTTTTGTCTAGTAATTCATGTAAATCTGCTTCAATTGAATCTTTAATACGTGTGAATACATTTGTCATTTTGGTTTCTCTCCTTTTTTGGTGGCCCAAGGGGAGGCGTATATGTCCACGCTTTGGGCTCATGTTCTATTACACGAAACTTAATTCTTCATTTCCGCCCATTGCCGTTCAAAGTTTGTAAATGGATCACTATCATCAGTAGGACCAACCGGATTATGGTTATCCTTTTTCCAGTTTTTCACTATCCAGTACAATGCGAATGCAGCAGCAATTCCAATAACTGCATAAATATTTGTGAAACCAATTCCTAGGATCACTAGCCCAAGAATCACCCAACCAATTTTTGCCCCGACAGAATCGCTCTTTACGAACTTTTTGAAGATGATGTATAGCAACCACACACTAAGTCCTAATAAAACCATTGGACCCAGGTTAGCTAACAATACTAGTAGGGCAATTAACCCTCCTACAAACAGCATAAATTTTCTCATCTGATTGCCTCCTTTCTTTATCATGAATTAAGTCTATCGCGAAAATATGTTATGGATAATGAGCCTCAGCTATATTTTGAACTAGGTCCTGGGGCTTATATTGATGTAAGGCTTGAAAATATAGAAAACTGTTCTTATGTTACATTCGTCTGTATTGCTTATTTGTTGTTACACATTATGATGTATCAAGAGGAGATATTGATAAAGCTTTAATTGTGGTATAAGCCATAGTTCTAGCTTAAAACTGGTAAGAAGGTTGTTCGGGAAACTGTCGTGGATAACTACATGAAGGCTCCTAACCTCACAAGGAGTTAGGAGCCTCTTTTATGCTAACTTTGTATTTTTTTACTTACTCCATTTATCACAATTAGACTAACCTGACTCTGATTCAAAAATCTCACCGGCGCAATACTAGTCCCAAGCCCACTATCTATATACAAATACTGTTCCTCACCAAACTCGAATACGCCTTTATCTAGCTCTGGAAAAAAACCTTGATCCGGTGCTATTACTGCGCCAATTAATGGAAATCTAACTTGTCCACCATGTGTATGACCACTTAGTATTAAATCGGCATAAATATCATCATATTTCAGCACGACACCAGGTGAATGAGATAGCAATATCGTATAATGATCAGAATCTACTTTTTCAAATGCTAGTTTCATATTTTCGTGATTCGTTGATTCGTTATCGATTCCTACTAAATTAATAACCGTACCATCTATTCTAATCTGTGTGTTTTCATTACTTAATATGGTAATCCCACGTTCCTTAAGTCCTACTAAAAATTCTTCTATTCTCTTATTCTCCCACTCATGGTTTCCTGTTACAAAGAACACATCCTGATTAACTCTTTTTATTTCCTCAACTAATAAAAAAACATCTCTGAAGCTATCTGTGCTTCTATCAATTAAATCCCCCGTTAACACAATAAAATCTGCATTCGATTCTTCCACCATATTTATTAACTTTTCGTTGTTATCGCCGAACACTTTATTATGTACATCACTTATTTGTAACACACGAAGTTCAAAGTCAGATGGCAGTTTAAGAGACTCAAACTGTACATTATTTACTTTGAACACATTAGTATCAAAATAAGCTTTCACGAAAGAGCCTAGTATAAATAAAAATCCAAAGACAAATACTAATCTCTTTAGATAATAAAACTTTCTTTTTACTTTATTGGGCATAATTTAATCCTTCCTCAATACCTTCTACTTAAAAATTTATGCACTCTTCCTCTCTTAAGATATCCAAGTCATTATAACAAATAATGGTAAAAAGTGACAAAATCATTAAGCGTGTAACACCTTAATTGGATTGCGATTATTTTCTGTCCATTGTTTAATAGATTCGAGAATAACACTATTTGCTCGATTATTTTTTTCAATAGCATCTTTAGTTTCTATTCTGTATTCATTTATTGGATTTATAGGATATTCACCGCAAACATCGACACCAATAATCTCCTTATTGTGAAAGAGTGACTTCATCATTAGAATCATTTGCTTTAATTGAAGTGTCCCATGATCCCAAGAAGTTACAGCATCACTTGTATGGAGAACATCTTTATCTATGCTGATATATATCGATTGAGTTGGAATATTTTTGATAATCGATTTTGTAATGGTCTGTAGGTTAGATTGGAGTGAGTTTTCGGTATAGATGACGACTTTGTCGTGTATCGTCTCGGGGATATGTAGATGTGTTTCTTCACTCACACCAATAAAGAATACCTTCTTCAGCATGGGAAGATTTATAAGTGATTCCAGTACCCACGAACCGCAAGAAATTAATTGATCACTAGGCGCTTTAAGGGTATCAGAATGATGGTCGAATAATACTAGTGTGTACGGCTTCTTAATCTTCGCTTGAAGTAAATAGGATATATAATGATAGTTCCCGCTTCCCAAAAAATGAAGATCATGTAAAGGCTCTTCTACTAGTTTTTCTGTAATATCCTGTAGGTTGCTTTTTTCGCAAAATAAGCTGATGTTCCGCATGAAGTCTAAATCAATCCATTTGTAGGTGCCTCTAAGATAGAAAGTTTGTTTTCTGTATGTCCCATCAATGTTCAATATAGTAACATTACTTTCCATTCTGGTTCCCCCATTATTTTATTTTTAAAATTGTTTCTACTATTATAGCACTCTAGAATTAATCTGGTTGAACGGATGCCTAGTTAAAGTGAAAAAGCGTATCATTTAAGAAACGCTTTTTCATTTGAAATCAAATTCTTTTGATATCTATCCTTTATACGAATACATTTATTTAAATGTATAACTATATGTCTAGTCGCGGGCATTAATACTAAACCGGCAATTGTTTTTTTACTCCAGTATTCTGCAAGCCAGCTAGACTGCTGTGTAACGGCATTTTCATTAAATAGCTGTTTGATTCTATTGGGGTCAACTTGCACGGTAAACTGTCCAGGTTCTAATTGAGATATGATTTCCTGTGTTCTTCTCCCGACTTCTGATCGATACCGGAGTAAAGCATTAAAATCTATACACATACTTAGTTCAGCAATTTCTTTCTCAGGCATATCATTTCCAGAGTGTTCAAATGGAATATTTAATCGTTCTAGCCAATTTTTCTTCGTGAGAACTTGGTCCCCTCCTGCCACTAAAATATTCATCGTCATATCCTCGATACGAGTGGTATGCCAAAGATGCCAAGCAATGGAATTTTTTGTATCTGGGGTTTTAACCGGGTATAGCCTAAATATTGATTCATCTAAATTTAATAATAGTGAATCTTGTAAGTTCTCTTGATCTAATCTACCTGTAGTTGCCGTATGCAACAACGTATGTTGCGACAGAAATAAGTGAATAGCCTCAGTATGCTTTTCTGATTTTACAATGATTTCCTTTAATATCCTATGATTGTCATTCCAGACTTTTCGTTGGTTTTTATCCATAGTGAACCATTTCCTATCATCCTTTTTCTTTATCCCATTATAAATCTTACATTAGTTAAATAGAATCATTTATTCTAGCAAAAATCACAAAATTAACAAAAAAATTGTAATAATCTGTTATAATAGTTTTACAAATAAGAAGATAAAGGAGATTTTCTTATGATCCGCACTCCGGAATCCCTATTTGAAGATATAGCTCAAGATAGTGAAGTATTGCAACAATTTAAACATCACTCTTTACGCGTTATGTATTTATCATCAATGCTTGCAAAAGATGTCGGTTGTTATGATGACGATTTACGAGTAGCAGCATTTTTACATGATATTGGAAAAATCGGTATTGCGAAGGAAATATTACTAAAACCCGGTAAGTTGAATCCTATAGAGCGAACGATTGTAGAAAGTCATAGCCACATTGGTAACATTATCGTGCGGAAGGAACTAGGAAGAACCAGAGCAGCAGAATTTATTAGGGACCATCATGAAGATTGGAAAGGGACAGGCTATCCTAGGCGTTTAACAGGTGAGGAGATTTCTATCCAAGGGAGAATCATTCGTATCTGTGATTCTTTTGATACAATGACATATGATGAAAGAAATTACAAACTTACAAAAATGTCTCACCATGAGGCATTTGAAGAATTAGAAAGATGTTCCTGGACACAGTTTGACGGGAATTTAGTAGTAAAATTTATTAATTTATTAACTAGATTAGAACTTCCAGAGAATTGGTATGATACTTATAACTCAAGTTTTGTAAAAAAGATATTTGATCAAATTGAAAATCCTACAGATTTTTTATAGGGAACAAACAAAAAGAAAGCGGACGGAATAGTCGCTTTCTTTTTCTTTTACTTTATACTTTTCAATGCATCTTCCACTGTCTTATCACCAGTCATGATTTCAAGTGTTTTTCGATATGTTTTTTCCTCATCTAATGCCGCAACCACCGTTCTAGCTACATCTTCACGAGGAATAGACGTTTTTTGAATGTCTTCACCAATTGCTATTTTTCCAGTACCCGGATCATTTAATAGTAATCCTGGACCGAGGATTGTATAGTTTAACTTACTTGATACAAGTATTCTGTCTGCATAATGTTTAGCGACCATGTATGGTTTAATCGGGCTATCTTTCCAAGACTCGCGGTCATATGCTTTATAGGCACTTACCATAATATAACGATTCACACCTGCTTTTTCAGCCGCTTCCATCGATTTCACCGCACCATCTAAATCCACGAGTAAAGTCTTATCTGGACCAGTGTGACCTCCAGATCCAGCAGTGAAAATAACCGCTTCAGAACCTGTCATCGCTTCAACAAGCTCATCTACACTACCTTCCAAATTAGCCACAACTGATTTTACACCGGACGCTTGCAATTGTCGTGCCTGCTCTTCACTTCGGACCATTGCCGTTAATTCATGTTTATCACTTTCTTGAAGGAACTTAATAATATGTTTTCCAACCTGACCATTTGAGCCAATGAGAAATACTTTCATACAAGAAAACTCCCTTCACGTTTATACTTCTATTGTTTCAAATCAATGAGAATTTATCAAAGATGATGCCTTAAGGGAAAATTCCCACTACAACCCTTGAAGTATCTTAATTTCATTCCAAGCCTTTTAGAATGCAGTAGTAATTAAAGACTCAAACAAAAAACACGCTAGTTTCAAGTCTTAGCGTGTTCCGCTGAGGTTAATCCCCTTTAATTTCTGTAATCTGCTCCATATGCCGTTTTTCATGTAAGGGTACAAAATCAATCCACTGTTTTAATGATAGTAAACCAAAAACCGGATGAACCACAGCTTTTTCTTCTAATACGGTAGTATCTCCAATACTATCAATCAATTCGAGCAATTTATTCCTCGAGTTATTTAGCATTTCCACTATCTCATTTATCTCGAATGGACCTCCGCCTGGCTCAACTACTTTAGGAGCACGAACCTTCCTAGATCGATTAAGAACGAGAGTAATATCTTTCGGATCACTTTTCGTACCCTTATCTTCTCTTAATCCATACTTCACTGCTTTAATTGTAGAAAGTTCAACTAATACTAAATGATGACAAACCTGTGCGATGCTCCACTTGTCTTCGCTAGGTGTGGCATTAAATTCCTCTGTACTTAATCCTTCAATCAACATGAGTAACTCATCTCGAGTCACCTGGTAATAATCCGTAATAATGCTACTCATCCATATCCTCCTCTAATGTATCGTAATAACAACCTTTCCTCGTGAATGTCCCTCTTCAAAATACTTTAATGCCTTAGAAACCTCACATAATGGATAGCTACTATCGATGACTGGTTTTACTTTGCCAGCTTCAATAATCTCCTTCAAAAATACGAGATCCTTCTTGCTTGGTTTCTGCATGAAATTCACGAACTTCTTTTTCCCAAACAAAGAAACCCATGATCCTATAAACATCGTTTTATACATTTGACTAGAAGAACCTCCTACATGAACAAATATTCCATTTGGCTTAAGAATATGCTTATAAGTTGAAATAGTTTGTGAACCATTTACTCCAACGATAACGTCATACAACTGATTTAAGTTAGCTAAATTATCTTTTTTATAATCTATAATGTGGTCTACACCAATGTCTTTAGCTATTTCTACATTTCTAGTACTTACCACTGCTGTCACTTCAGCTCCATATGCTTTTGCAATTTGCATAGCAAACGTGCCGACTCCACCAGATGCACCTTGTATTAACACTTTTTGCCCTGTACCAATTCTTCCTTTATCACGAATTGCTTGCAATGCAGTAGTTGCAGCCATAGGAACAGCAGCTGCTTCTTCAAAAGATAGATTACTAGGTTTATGAGCAATAGCCTGATCTGATACAGCTACATATTCTGCAAAAGTACCCCAGCCACTACCGGACAAGTCACCATACACCTCATCACCAATCCTGAATTCCGTTACCTTCTCTCCGATTGCCTCAACTATTCCAGCCATATCCCCACCAGGAATCAGGAACTTCGGTTTCGTAATTCCAAATGCTAGCCTCGCAACATAAGGCTTTCCTCTTAGTAATACAATATTTCCATAATTGATTGATGCTGCATGAACTTTTACTAAAACTTCATTCTCCTTTAGCCCTGGTCTAGCTATTTCCTTTAATTCCAATGTTTCTGGTGAACCATATTTTTTAGAAATAATTGCTTTCATCTCCAACCTCCTTCTAAATTCTTTTTGGGATTATATTAATAAGAAAAAGAATTTATCGCATTGACTTATGTTAAGATGGGGTTGATTTATCAGCATTATTTTCATGAATTCGCTTTTTAATTCTACTTAATGACTCTGGTGTCATTCCTAGGTAGCTAGCTAATTGATGTTGGGGTACGCGGTTCACGAGATTTGGTCGTTTTTGGATAATCGATTTGTATCGTTCTTCAGGTGTTGAACTAATAAACTGGGTTAAATCATTCTGCGCTTCTCCAAGGTAGATTTCCATCATACGGCGAGTCATTTTTTCTAGCTCAGAGTATTGCTCATACATGTCTTCCTCGCTTTCGATATCACCAACAACTAATACCGCGTCTTCCACACACGTGAGGGAATATTTAGAGGTATGATCAAGTTCTAGAAGGTTAGACAACAAAATTGGCTGCTCCTCTGTATAGAAATTAGTGGTCACTTCTTTTCCATTACTATCAATACGATATTGCCTAATACAACCCGATAATACAAAGTAACATTTCGTGGGATTTATTGGATATCCTTGCTTTGCTAAATTAGTACCTTTTGAAAAAGTCTCTACCGCTATCTCTTCCAAAATAGCCTTTTGATCATCTTCATTCAGATTTGTATATTTAGCCATATACTGTAATAGCTTATCCTTCATCGCTATTCTCCTTTGTTAATCTTTGAGTTTATCATATCACTATCCGCCATTAAATAAATGTATAATTTTAATAATTGCGAGATTTTTATGGTCGATCGACATTTTTGAGAAACCTAACGGGTAATACATATGAAGTTCAGGTCAAATTTTGAAATGTTCAGGTATATTGTGAGATTCTTCGGGTCTTTTCCCGGAAACTTCGGGTCAATTTCTCAAAACTTCGTGTATTTACATAAAAAGGAGAACCTCACAAGTCGAGATTCTCCTCCTTTCTACTTCATCAACTTAAACACGATAAAATTAGCATTATTTAAATCCTCTTCAAAATCTGGATATTCCTTCAACATATCCTTTGAAAGCATCGGTTCAACTAAATCCTCTAGTTTAAACCCAGCTTTCAATATAGCTTTGAAATAACTAGTTAATGTCCTATGGTAAAAGACAATCTTCTCCTCAGAGTCGATTGGTAATCGTTGATCGTAGACACCTTCATAAAAGTACTTCTCCACTTTCCAGTACATCTTCTTTCCCTTTTCATTTCGAACCCAACCACTGTCAGGTGTGATAAAACAAGGATGAAGGATAGAAAAAATAAAAGATCCACCTGGTTTTAAAAGCCGATACATTTCGCACAATGCACTTTCATAATCCTCTAAATCTTGAATGACCATATTGGAAATAATTGTATCGAATTGATTTCCTTCTAAGAAGTTAAGATTCTCGCAATTACCATGATAGTAGATTATGCCTGCATCACTAGGAGTACGCTCTCTTGCAATCTCTAGCATTTTCTCTGAGTAATCAACCGATGTCATCCTTGCTCCTTTTTCCGCTAGTATTCGGCTAAGATACCCCTCGCCACAGCCTGCATCAAGTACCGCTTTTCCTTCTACATCATCCAACAATGAGAAAATCGTTGGGTTTAATAATACTACTCGACTCCTATCCCCTTCCTCTGTGTACCCTGCTGTAAAAGCCGCTGCATGAATATTCCATCGTTTAATTGCTTCTTCCGTTGACATTGTCCGTTTCATCCAATAACCTCCTAAAAATAATAACCGTAACGTTACGTTCTTGTGCACATGATAATTTTTACATAATCAGAAAAATAAATATAGACTTATAATTTAATTTTTTGTATCATGTAGATAGAGGCATAGCTTCTTTAAAACATGACACGAAAAGCCAGAAATCTACGATGATTTCTGGCTTTTTTTTATTTTACATTCTTTCCACACAAAAGCTCGTCTTATTATAATTCCTTCTGCATATATTTTATCCTGAGGTGAAGAAAATTGAGAGAAGCATCGGTGGATAAGCTACATATCTTTGTCATTATGTTTTTAGTCAGCTTGGTGATGAGTGTTCAGTCACCTATTTTTGCACCTTATGCAGCAAGCTTAGGAGCATCTAGCGTTTTGATTGGAATTATGTTAAGTATTGCAGCATTTGCTAATTTAACGGGAAATCTAATTGCTGGCCCATTGTCAGACCGTTTTGGAAAAAAGGGATTTATTGCGCTTTCCTTGTTCCTATCAGGTTGCCTATTTCTAGCTCATGCGCTCGTTTCTGACTCTACTAGTTTACTGGTGGTTCGTACACTGAACGGTTTGTCATTAGCATTCCTAATTCCTTCTGCATTGGCGTTACTATCTGGATATGCAAAAAATAGTCGTCAGCAAGGGAAAAATATTGCAATCATGGGGATACTCGGTACGATTGCAAGCATCATTGCACCTATTATTGGTGGTCAATTAGGTGCGCTCATTGGTTATGCCAATACGTATTACGTAATTGGAGCCAGCCTATTACTAACATCACTTTATACGGCAAAATTTTTGCAAGAAAAACAAGGGATTATCGCCATTAGACAAGCACAACAATTAGGTATTAAACAAGTTATAACGATGCCTAATTTACAAATTGTTTTCCTTACAGCCTTTGCTGTTATGTACATCCATGGTGTAATTATTTATGAAGTACCATATTTAACAGTTGAGCGTGGTCTATCTACTGCAACAACTGGTGTACTTTTTAGTTTTATGGGAATTGGGACTTTTGCTTCGTCATCCTTATTTTTTATCAACCGTTTTGATCCGACTAAACGGATGATGTTTGGATTATTCGGAATGTCTATGAGTATTTTCACCATATTAAATGCCCTAGTCACATTACCGATATCTTTATTCTTGTTAGGATTTTTCTTTGGAATTATGATGCCAGCGATGGCTACAGGGATTACCGATGCTGTATCAAGCGAAGGACATGGACGTGCTTTTGGTGTTATGTCTGCGGTTAACTCTCTTGGAATGATTTCGAGTTCTTTTATTACTGGAGTTACCCGTGATTTAGTTTCTCCTTATTTCATTGCTTTTCTAATTGGGATGGCAGTGCTAATCTTAGTTGGATATGCAAAGATAAAAATGCAAGTTAGCCATACTGATCGGTTGCCTCAACATTATTAAAAGAAATCCCCCCTATATAATTTAAGGGGGGATTTCAATTTTACCTCTCTATTTTCTCCAACTCATTCACAAAAGCCGGTTTTCGTTCATATGCATCTTTAAGATCTTGAACTAACGAATTAAACTTCGATTCTCCACAAGCTTCCTTATATACAAGTAGCTTCTTACATACGAAGCGATATCTTTTTCGCTCTGTTGCTTGTTCTGCTTCGAAAAGAATATGCTTCATAAAAATATCTTCCACTTTTTCGGGATAGTCTTCTACTAAAAAAGTGTAAAGTTCAATAACCGTGGAAGGTGCTTGTTCCACATACTTCAAAATCTTATCCGTACGATTTTCTGCCTTCGCAATATACTCATATACATGTGGGAGATAGTCTGAAGATCTTCCTTCAAATAAATCAAAAATATTTTCTAAAGCAAACTTCCATTCATCTGGAGTGTATAATTCCTTAAGCTTCCCATAAGCTTCATATTCATTGTCTAAAACAAATTCTACAAGAATATCTTTTTGCTTTTCAATATCCTCTATCTTTTCATAGACTTGTAGACGATATTCCTTCCATTGCTTCAAAAGGCCGGGATACTTACTATCATTCTCTTCCCCTTCTTCACAAAACTTCAACGCTGATTCATAGTTTTCATTTTCAATTTCTTTTTCGATAGCCATTTTACGGAATGCAGAAAACTCTATGTGATTATTAATGAACTGGCTAGCTTGCTCCATCTCACCATTTCGCTCTAAAATCTTTAATTGAAGTTGTAAAATTGCTTCTTTATCATAATCTGAAGACCACGAAGAAACCGCTGCAAGTTGGGTTAAAAGCTTATCCAACGTTTCTTCTAACTTTTTCCTTGCAGATGTACGAGCGGAATAAATGGTACATACATCTAATAGCTCATAGCGCGTATCGTTCCAACCATCATATCGTTTGTGCATTGCTTCCTTTAAAATTAAATTAAAGGTTCTCTCCTGCCCTCTGTGATTCGATGAAAGTAGTACTAGTGAAGATGCATCTTGAAGTAAAGTAATGCTTTCATTAACGATATATCCAATTTCCCCATTCGAATCATCGGTATATTGAAGCATGTCAACTACAATAGAAAGCACAGCAATTCCTAATTCAACTGCTTTCTCCTCTTCCCCACTTACCATCTTATTCCGACCTTTATCGATTACCATCTCTGCTCCTTGAAGTGCAGCATGTACATTACGCCAAGAAATAAAACCTTGTCTCTTATTTTCATTTATATATTTACGAATCAATTGTTTACTAGCTTTCACTTCATCGTGAGGTGTGAAAAGTTTAAATTCAATCTTTTTCGCAATATCTTCATCCCCGTCAACAAGCTCCATTAGTAAATCAACTAATTCTTTTTTGGTAAGCTTTGAAATTTCTTTTTGTAAATCCAAACTTTCTCTCCTCTCTTCCATCAACTATCTTATACTAGTGTAGCATAAACTTCACAGGCAATCGCAAATGATACTATCACTTACTTGTATACCCTTACAAAATTCACAAGATGCAGTTTCATTATATGTTCGGTATTTATCTGTATAACTTTAAAAAGACTTAATTTTCCTTATCCATCCTAATACATATAGGATTATCACAGACGGGTACAATAATAATTATAAAAACTTCGAGCTCTTACGTATGATTCATGTTACAGTTAAGAGGACAACTATAAAGGTGAGGAGAGTACACATGATTGAAATAAAAACATCTTCACTTAGTGATGGAGAGTTCAATAGAGGCGTGTTTGCAACAAAGGATATTAAGAAAGGTGAACTAATACACGAGGCACCAGTCATTGCCTATCCAAATGATCAGCATCACCATATAGAAAAAACTCTACTTGCCGATTATGCATTTGAGTATGGGATAAACCATACAGCAATCCTACTTGGCTATGGAATGTTATTTAATCATTCCTATGAGCCAAACGCAGTTTACGAAATTAATTTCGATAACCACACATTTGATTTTTATGCATACACAGATATTAAAGCCGGCGATGAAATATTAATTAATTACAATGGCTATGCTGACGACAAAGAATTACTTTGGTTTGATAGAGAATGACGTAAAGCACTACTAAAAAGTACAGAAATAATGAACCATTGCCAGCATTTTTCATACAATTTTAAGAGGTGATGAAAATGGCAAGAGTTAAGTATACAGATAACGACATTAACCTAGTGGCAAGAATGATGCGGGCAGAAGCAGAAGGTGAAGGTAAACTTGGCATGCTTATGGTTGGAAACGTAATTGTAAATCGACTAGCAGCAAATTGTTTGGATTTTGTAGGTTTAAGATCCATTTCGGATGTCATTTATCAAGTACAAGGTGGAAATTACTCATTTGAAGCCGTACAAAAAGGGAATGTTTTTTATAATAGGGCAAGAGATGTAGAAAAAAGATTAGCTAAACAAACGTTAGACTACTGGAGACAACACCCTTCTAAGTTCGCTCTTTGGTACTTTAATCCATATGGTGAGTGCCCACCGACATGGTATGATCAACCATTTGCAGGGAATTTCAAACAACATTGCTACTACGAGCCACAAGCTAATACATGTGAAAGTGTTTATTCAGGGTAGAATCTCTATACAATTTGAGGATTTTAATCAGCAGTTTAATTTATGGACTGCTGTTTTTTTATTACGCGAAATTTCAACTTAAAAACGGAATGAGGAAATGTTAAGATAGTATTATGTAATTTTAAAGAGAGAGATGGATATAATGATAGACACTGATTTACTTTTCATTTTATTTATACCGTGGCTACTTTACAGAATAATAGTTTGGATTATTAAAAAGCAAATTTCTATTAAGACAGAAGTTATTAAAGCATTATTTTACTTTTCAATTACATTTATTTATTGTCTAACGCTCTTCCCATTTCCTTTTTATGTTTACCCACATCTCGAAACTAATGGGTTTTTAGGAATTAACCTAATTCCTTTTAAAAGCATTTATGGCTCACTTACTCATTTTTACTATATGGTCCCTTTACGGAATATAGCGGGTAATATTTTATTATTTATGCCATTAGGATTCTCTATCCCGTTTCGATTCCAAGTAAAAAATATGTGGAAAGTTATATTGATAGGCTTTTCCGCTTCACTATTAGTAGAAACTACGCAGTTATTTTCAGGTACTCGCTCGTTTGATGTTGATGATCTAATATTGAATACTTTAGGAACGGCACTTGGATTTTTCAGTTATCGATTAGTGGTTAGGCTGACAAATATTCTTTCACATAAAAACAACAAGCAGTCCACATAATGAAATTTTGGACAGCTTGTTGTTTTACTTTTTACTCCAAAGTTGTTCTTTTTTAGAAAAGAAAAGGAGAAATCACTCCATTTCTCCTTCCCAATCGAGCATTCCACCTACCATATTCGTCACATTATAGCCATTTTGAGTGAGATACTCACATGCATTGCCGCTTCTCCCACCTGAACGGCATACCATGTAATAATGTTCATCTTTATCTAATTCATCTAAGCGTTCTGGAATTTGGCCGAGTGGGATATGTTTAGCTCCAGGGATTTTGCCCATGGCAACTTCTACATCTTCTCGAACATCGATAATATTTACTTTTTCTCCTGCAGTTAGCTTTTGTTCTAGCTCCATTGCTGTGATTTCCTTCATAATCTAAAATACCTCCGAATAAGTTTATTTTTATATTTATGGACAGTAAAACTCTTCTACTTTTCACTAATAAATCAACTGCTTCTTTTACGATTTGATCAGTCTTTTCACCTTTTGCAATATTTTCCCTCACACATTGTTCAAGGTTCGTACTTACAATTAAACCAATTGTACGGTCTAATGCACTACGTGAAGCAGATAATTGAGTAATGACATCACGACAATCTTGATGTTTTTCAATCATATTTAACACACCTTTGATTTGCCCTTCAATACGCTTTAATCGATTGACAACCGATTGATCATATTCCACAATAATCACCCCATGACTTGTGCTGAAAATAATTCGTTGATAGTAGTTGAGCAAATAATCTAACTGGCTCTACTTCTAGGAAACACGACTGGTTGTTTTTCCATCCATTTCATCCTGTTTACGCAAGACAATTAAAATAATTGGTACAAGTAATAGGGAGAGAACCCCACTTCCAATAGATAACATAGTAAAGCTGGAACCTGCTACTATCATACCAGATAAAGCACCACCAGCTGCACCTGATAACGCGATGAGCACATCTACTGTCCCTTGAACCTTAGCACGATTTGTTAATGTAGTTCCATCAACTATTAATGCTGTTCCACTAATTAGTCCAAAGTTCCAGCCAATACCCAATAAAATTAGCGCAATAGTTAAGACAGCTATTGAATCTGTTGGCGCATAAGCGGCCACAACGCCAGAAAATAGTAGAGTAATACCCGAGGCACAAGCCATTATTTTACGACCAATAGTATCCACTAAAACTCCTGTCACGAGTGACGGTAAGTACATAGCACCAATATGAAACCCAATAATAAAGCCAACCGCAGATAGTTCGTGTCCATGTTCTCCCATATGTACAGGGGTCATGGTCATCACTGCAACCATAACAATTTGGGTTATTACCATAACTGTTGCGCCTATTGTAACTTTATGTTGATTAATTTTTGGTAGCTTTAAACTGTTATTTGTATCTTTCTCTATTATTTCCTGATTCCTTGTTGCAAGTGCTTGTGCGATTTTAAGAGGGTCGGGACGAAGGAATACAAATAGTACTACGCCAGATAATATAAAAGCTGTCCCAGCAAGAATAAATGGCCCTGCTAAAGGTGGCACGTTGATAGATGATGCGAAATCCCCCATTACCCCAACTAAGTTTGGGCCTGCAACTGCACCTAATGTTGTGGAAACCATTGCCATACTAATCGCGGTTGCGCGCTGTTTTTCACCTGCTAGATCCGTTCCTGCATAACGAGCTTGCAAATTTGTAGCCGTGCCTGCTCCATAAACAAGTAACGCAATAAAAAGTAGGATAACATTGTGGAATAGAGCTGAAATTACCACTCCGACTGCACCAATACCACCAGTAATAAAACCAACTGCTAGCCCAATACGGCGCCCAAAACGTTGTGAAATAATCCCTACAATTAGTGCTGCACCTGCAGAGCCTAAAGTAAATAGGGCAATTGGCAGGCCAGCTAACATATTGGAACCTAACATATCTTCCGCTAATAATGCACCTACAGTAATTCCTGCAGCCAGTCCTGCTCCTCCAAGGATTTGAGCAATGATAATGATGATTAAAGTACGTCTGTATAATTGTTTTTGTTTTTCTGGATGGTCTATAAATGATTGAATAAGCTCTTTATTTTCGTCCAACTCCCGTACCACTCTTCCCCGCATCATTATACCCCCATAGGTATATTTAGAACGATATTATTATATATATAATTGATATACTTTTGCAATATTCCTGCTTAAGGAGGGTGAGTGAAATTACTAAAGGTATCCATACACTGCTTATACAAAAAGAAAACACCTAACCCTACAAATAGAGAGCTAGGTGCACCCATACATTAATCTGACTTTCGCATTGCTCGCATCACTAAACTGATTACGAAGATTAAAATAATTGCTCCAATTAGTGCTGGAATAATTGAATATCCACCTATTTCAGGACCCCAATCACCTAGGAGTGCTGAGCCAATCCATGCTCCGATAATACCCGCGATAATGTTACCTATCACACCACCTGGAACATCCTTTCCAACAATCAAACTTCCTAGCCAACCTAGAATTCCACCTACAATTAAACTCCATATAAACCCCATACTAATTCCTCCAAATTATTACAAATTTAATCTATTATATGTTTAACCAATCTACATAAAATTTAAACACTGCTTTTCTAAAGTAAAAAACCTCACTGTCCATGTGAGGCTTTCTATTACTGATTACTTACTGATGCTGCCTTTAAAATCTTGGCTTCCTCTGGTGTAATCGTTGGGATTTTTTTTATAAAGTAGTAGTGCTTCATAATACCAAGTATGATGATGATAACCTTAACTAAGATAATATCAACGTAGATTATGGAAAAAATGATAAATGCATCTGCGATCATATTAATACGGATTTTCTCTTTACGAGTCATTCCTTTATTTTCTTTTATTCTTACAACATAATCTTTATAAAAAGACGTACTCTTAAACCAATTATCTAACCGTTTGGAGCTTTTTCCAAAACAAAAGGCAGCAATTAAAAAGAATGGTCCTCCTGGAAGCACAGGAAGTACTACTCCGGCAACACCAATCCCAAAAGAAATAAATCCTACTATAATAAACAGAATACTTCTTAAACTTTTGATGGTAATCACCTTACCTTTTCGAATGCATATTTAAGAGCAATCAAACTATTAATAGTTTACACCTACACATACAATATTTCAAAGACTGCAACTTATGTTAAAATCTCCAATCAATAAAGACCTACCAAACGAATTCTTTCATTTGATAGGTCGAATTAAAAGTTATATTTTTCTCAATTGTTCTAACACACGCTGTGCCTTATACCCTACTTCAAAATCATAAATTTCTGCATCGTGGCCTTTTACTGCCTTCACTAATTCATCAATTAGATTATTATATGGTTTACCATCAACTGCGATTTCTTTTAGGTCCTCACCATTTTTCCCAGCCTTTAAAATCCCCCAGTTATTCAGGGTAATAACTCCCTCTGTTCCAAATGCTGTAAATCCAATATGCTCTTTCCCAGCAATTTGGCTTAATCCTTCAATTAACACTGGAGTTCCGTCAGTTAGCTCAAGCGTCGCAATAATACCTGTTTCACATTTAAGTGGATCTTCAGGTAGTTCTAGTTGGGCTTGAATATTTTTTACATCGCCAAATATTTTAATAATTTGTTGAATAAAATGCACCCCAACTTCCAGTACAAATCCCCCCTGTTCTCTTCCACCTACCCAATTATTTTGCTGCCATAAACGTGGCCACTGCGGGAAGTACATGGAAAGCTGTAATCGACGTAGTTTTCCGATATAGTTTTCGTCTATCATCTTAGCAAGTAAATTCGTAGCTGGTTCATAATTTAAAGGGAAATTCATTGCATGGACAACATTAGTACGCTTTGCAGCCTGAAACATTTCTTCAGCCTCTTCTAAAGAATTAGCTAGTGGCTTCTCACAAAGTACATGTTTTTCTGCTTTTAAAACATCTAAAACAATCTGATGATGCAGCTTCGGTGGTACCGCAACGTAAACCAATTCTACTTTTTCATCGGCAATTAATTGTTGATAATCTGTATACCCATTAATTCCACCTAAACGAGCCGTTGTTTCCGCTAGAAGTGAATCCATTTGGTCACAGACTGCAACTACCTCTACTTCACTATGTTCATTAAAACGTTTTATTAATCGTTGACCAATTGCACCAAGCCCAATAATACCAATATGTACCATTCGATTACTCCTTTTTTGTCTAAGATTCTATCATTTTTGATAATAATATTACCACAAAGTAAAAAGAAGTATGAACTTTTCGTGAAAAAAAGGGTATCGAATGGATTAGTATAGTAGAATAACATTTAGACTAAATTCAGGAGTTGAGGTTAAATGAAAAACGCTTTAATCGGAATAACAGGACTATTGCTATTGATACTGACCGCTTGTGGAAATTCATCACAGGAAGTTAAAGATATTAAAGAGTTAGTTCACGAATATAGTATAGGAAATTTTGAAGATGTTTCCGCTTCTATCGATTCACACAAGCTTACTGTGACAGATAACAATCAAAAGAAAACAACCTATGATCTTCCTGAAGATGAGTTTTTCGTTTCCATTGCACCTTTTGAAAAAACAACCCATGAATGTGCGATTCATAGCTTAACCGGCTGCCAAGGTGAGCTAATAGAGAAAGCATTTGACGTTTATATTGAGGATGAAGATGGCAATGTTGTCGTTAATGAGTCCATGACATCATTTGCAAATGGATTTATTGATCTATGGTTGCCCCGTGATAAGACGTATCAAGTAAAGATTGAATATAACGGTAAAGTTGCAGAGTCAGAGATATCTACTTTTGAAGGTGACAATACTTGTATCACAACAATGCAATTACGATAAATAGAGAAGGAGCTTCAAAAGCTCCTCTTCTCTTTGGTTAACAGATTTTTTATGTCATCCAATAATTCAGGAAGTCCATTTTCAAACAAATGCTCCTCCCCCGAAATAACTCTTCTTTTTCCATGAGGAAGCTTTTCTGCATATTCAGTATGATGTGAAAAGGGTACGATTTTCTCATCAATGCTATGATAAAGGAACAAATATGGTATTTCTTTTAGAGGTTGTTCGAAATCTTCTCTAAGAAAAAAATCGCTCCGTTGCCAATCTTCATCGATACCCCAAAATGGTGCTGCCACTATAAACAAACCCAAAACTTGTACTTTGAAAGATTCCTCTGAAAGATATTTTAATAGTACAGAACCACCTAACGAATGTCCCACTAAGATAACCTTACCAGAAAGTTGATCTAATTCTTTTTCAATTTGTTCTTTCCATTCGTCATATTTCGGATCTTCTGGTGTTTGCATATTAGGATGGATAAGGTGGTATTCTCTACTTAGCTCCTTTTGTAAATATGCGGTTAGTTTACCACTTCCTTGATTTTCACCTTGTGGGCCTGCACTATGTATGAACATTAAAGATAGGTTCATTTGAAAACTTCCTTTCAAAAAGTATTAGTTCACTCTTCTATATTAAAATGATACTTTCCTAAATCTATTACACTGTCATAAGATACGTAATTTAAAAAGAAACGTTTCAGATAGAGTAGATTTCTCTTATAAAAAAAACCTCACCTGGATCTTGTGAGGTTCAATGTGTTTATTTCTTTGCAGCTAGTGGTTCAAACGTTTTTGCTATACTAATCCTATAAACAATTAAGTAAATGACAATATAAATTGGAAATGAATAGATAGCCTTCCAATGATCTGTGGCATACAATCCTAACCATTTAAATAGCGGTTCTCCAATAAAAGCTGTCATTCCAGCAAATATGATTGCCTTTAAAAATGGATTTGCATCTGGTTTATATTGTAGCCAAAACATGATAGTAACTGGAAGCAATGTGATATCCCATGGAACATACGTAGGAATTGTAGGCAATGCCTTTCCTGTATAATGCCATAATCCCAATATAACTCCTAGAAAGTCTAACCAAGAGCTAATAATAATTACTATACTACCTGCTAATAAGAGCCTTGCCTCACTTCCGCGTTTTCGAAACATTATCCATAATACCCAAGGGAAAAGTGTCAGAAATACAGATAACCAATACTCCCAATGCCATAACGTGTTTTCCTTCCAGTATTCCAAATATTCCATTTCAACATTATGTATCTTCATATAAAACTCTTTCGTACCTTCAATTTTTTCCTCATCTAGTAATGGTTTCAATTTCATTGATCTCCTTGGAAAAATTCAGTAATTATAATTGCATACTCCCCATTTTTTCCAATATCCAAAATAAAACACCCATAAATATTGAATCTCTACATTTATGGGTGTCATGATTTAAGCTGTTTTTCTTACCTTCTCAACTAAATATTGTATTCCATACAACAAGTAAGCTTTATAGTGCAAGTAAAAAAAGAATTGAATATTACTTAATCGATGAAGCCCAACAATCTTAAATTTTTTCAGAATCTCAATTCCCGGAAATGCAAAGATAGCATCTGCAATTGCATTTACAATGATAAATTTTTTAAAGTTTCCATAAGTATACTTCAATATCCACATGGAAAGTGGCATATATGGTTCTATACTAAATGGAAGTTCATCCTTATAGAAGGCGTCCTTTTTATCATAAAATTTCCACCAATTCCGCTTGTGTCCATACAAATGGTTAACAATTTCAAAAATAATGATAAAAAAGCCACCAAACGCATACCGTTTAAAACTTCGCTTCCCAATAAACAATAGTGTCAACCAAGGAAAAATCATCATTGCAACATTAAAATACAAATGTCTCTTCGACATCATCAAACACAATCACCCCAACCAACTTTAGACTCTTTCCTTAAGATAACCAAAACCCTAAAAATAATCCAAAAATGGGACACGGGGACAGGTCGGTTGACCCACTTATCTAATGATTGCAATGACTTTCCCTAAAATTTATTCCTTAGAGCTTAACCACAAATCCATTGCCACATCCAATTCTTCACTCAATTCCACTTTTCTAGTGTACAAATTTTGAAGCTCCTCATAATCTATCTGTTCAGCCGACATAGAAATATCTAACTCGTTAATTTCCTTCTCAAGTAAATCAATTTTCTCTAGTAATTTAGCTTCATTAATCGTTTTATTTTGTGCTTGATTCTTCGTTTTCGGCTCCGGCTTTACAAACGGTATCGGTTTATTTTCCTTTTTCAGCATAGGTATTTTTTCAAGCTCAGCTTTATAAAAGTCATAATTTCCTAAATAGCTTTTTAAAGCATGATTTTCCACCGCTATTACTCTGTCGCACATTTTATTTATGAAATATCGATCATGAGAGATAAAGAAAATAGTCCCTTTGAAATCTTCCAAAGCCTCTTCAAGGGTTTCGATAGATTCAATATCCAAGTGATTCGTCGGTTCATCCAAAATTAATAAGTTTATATCTTGATAAAGTAACATAGCAAGCTTTAGTCTGATCCGCTCGCCACCAGATAGAAACTTCACTTTTTTATAAACACTAGACTTATAAAACATAAATTTTGCTAAATACTCGCGTGCTTTTCCTTCTAATATAGAGATATCCTCACGAAAAACTTCAATTAACATACGTTCCTCATTTGGAAAAGTAATTTTTTGTGGCAGGTACGCTACATTGACACTTGCTCCTAAAGTAATCTCTCCAGCATCTGGTTGTTCTTCTCCTAACAACATCTTAAGAAATGTAGTCTTCCCACTTCCGTTTGGCCCAATTAAACCTACCCTTTCACCGTAATGAATCATAACCTCGGCATTATGAAAAATTTCCTTATCACCGTATTTTTTAGAAAGGTTTGTTGCTTTGATAACCTCTTTACCAGAACGCTCAACATCGTTAAAACTTAATCTCATATTCTTTCTCTCAGTTTTAGGATTTTCCAAGCGTTCGATTTTTTCTAATCTTTTCTGAATGCTTGCTGCTCTTCTAAAAAACTTATTATTATCCGCCCGCATTGCCCAGTCTCTTAAATCCTTTACCGTATTTTCCATAGCAGTAATTTTCTTTTGCTGCTGTCGAAATTGTTCATATTGAATTCTTATATTTTCTTCCTTTTGAGTTACAAACGATGAATAATCTCCTTTATAACTAACTGATTGTTTATCTTCTACTTCCACAATTTTCGTAGCGACATGATCAAGAAAATAACGATCATGTGATACAAGCAGGACTATACCTTTATAGCTTTTCAAATAACTTTCTAGCCATTCGATTGACTCCATATCTAAATGATTCGTTGGTTCATCCAACAGTAAAATTTCTGGACTATGGATAAGAAGTTTCCCCAAAATAACGGTCGTTTTCTCTCCGCCACTTAGGATATCAAATTCTTTGTTTAAAAAGTGATCATTAAATTTGAGCCCTGTACATACTTTGCTTAATTTTTCCTTACGCTCATATCCGCCTTTTACTTCATAGTTTTGAACTAGGTTACTATATCTGTTTAAAGCTTTTTCTAAATCGGTACCTTCTAACACCTTCATTTGCTCTTCTATCTCACGCATTTGCTTTTCAATTTTATCAATTTCCTCAAAGGCAAGGTTTAAGATATCGATAACCTTATATTGCCCTGGATACTCTGGCATTTGTTCCAAGTAAGCAGTGGTTGCCCCATTAGGTATAATATTGATTAAACCCTCATCATACCCATAACTTGTCGTTTGCGGATATCCTGGGTAATAGTTCATTAGCTCTAACCCAGCTATTATTTTTAGAATAGTACTTTTCCCACTACCGTTAACCCCGACAATTCCTACCCTTTCGCCATCAAACGCTTCAAAGGTAACATTCTCTAGCACAAGTGTTGCATCCATAAATTTTTTCAAGCCATTAACTTTTAACTCTAACATAATTATTCCTACCTTCTTTCTTCCTGTACGTCACACCATTCTAAGACAGGCTAGAAGACTCCTACTATTCCTATATGAAAAAAGACCATAAGAAGATATTGCTTCTTACAGTCTAAAAGGATAGATGATATAAATATTGGCACAAGTTTATAGTGCATATCTATACAAAAATACACAAGAACCCTAAGTCTGGTTCTCGAACTAATATTAATTATCCCGTTTCAGTAAGTAAGTAGCCTTATAAATTGCCTGATTTTTAATGGCATAACAAATAAACCTAAAATTCTAGGTAATTCACACATTAAAAATCCTTATTAATTACACATAATTAATAATTAGCAATTCGTTGGCATCATACGCTTACTTACCTCCTTTAAAATTCACTCAATTATTACACTTTTTCCTCAATTTGTAAATAGGCTATTGAGAGGAATCGAACTTCCAATAAAAAAATGAGGCTACCAACACTTACATGCTAGCCTCATTTTAAATAATCTACAAAGCTTCCTTTATTAATTTCTTGTAGTAAAAAACAGAGAGAATACCAAAAATCGAATATAATATGGTGTATAGTACCATTACAATAATCATCGGTGTCCATAATTCCGTACCGAACCAGAACCATCCGGATTTGACTGCAAAGTAGCTATGGCTAAGTCCGACTAGTAAAGGTATACCAAAATTAAACATTTGCTTTACCTTAATTCCATTTAACAAATCCCCTTTGGTAAAACCTAATTTCCTGAGAATGGTATAGTTTGATTTTTCTTGCTCTCCCTCATCCATTTGTTTGAAATATAGGATACATCCTGAAGTTATTAAAAAAGTTAACCCAAGAAAAGCAACGACAAACATGATTAATCCCATATTTTGCTTTTGATTATTAAATGTCTCAAGCTGTGACTCATGACCTGCCCATACACCAATAGAAGATTGAAAAATCTCATTTGCTTTTTCGATCTCATCCTCCTCTTCTATGTCGACCCCTATAGATACTGTAAACTCATGCTTTATTTCTGGATCTATATCCTTACTTAATTGTTGAAATACTTTTTCATCCACTACAGTAGTTGGAAAACCACCATCCCCAACTCGCAAAGGAATAACAAATTTGTCTTCCATAATTTTATTTAGATTTAAATCATACGAAGTTGTATTACCATATATCGTAAATTTACCCATTTGAACGGACATAAATGTTCCTAGTGAAGACTCTATACCGATAAATGCTGCTTCATCTTCCTTCACATTTAAATCCTTAATATCGTTGTCTGACACGATAATGATTGGTACCTGGCTATCTTCCATCCAAGCTATATCTGTTAGACTAGTTTGGACAATATTCGAAATGTCCGAATTAACAGCTAGCATCTTAATTTTAGTTTGATGAAAGTCGATTTGATTTTCCTCTAATAAAGCTGTAAATTGTTCAGCATTCTCCTCATTTGGAATAGAAAAATCATACACAATATAATTTTTTGCTGACTTTTCTGCCGAATAATATGAAATATACGATAAGGATAACAACCCAATAGCTAATGCTGATACAGTTGTTACGACAGTTAATAACAGAGAATTTGACCTCATCCTGAACATGATGGAGGATAGCGAAAGAACTTTGTTTACAGATAAGTATCCATTATCCTTCTTACGAATGAGATTGAACATAAATCGAACTGAACCCTTGTAGAAGAAATAAGTTCCGATAATTACCGATCCTAGAATAACTAACATAGCATAGAACATTTCTTCCATTATAGAAAATTGTCCATCAAATAACTTTGTAGATAAATAATATCCAAATATAATGAGTCCAATTCCAATTATCCCCATTAAGATTTCCAATATGGAAACCTTATGTTTTTTCTCTTCTGATGTCGATGTCGTATGGAACAGTGATAAAATCCTTTGTCTTTTAATAAACCATGCATTTAACATTAGAATCAATACGTAGACTCCAGCAAAAACAATCACCGTTTGGACAAGTGCTTCTGTTGAAAATCGGAGTTCTGCAACCTCATTAATTCCAATGATTTTGATCAGTATCATCATAATTAGCTTTGACGATGCAAAACCAAGAAAAATACCAAGTATCATAGAACCAAAATACAAGACAAAATTTTCTACCCCGATAATCCAAAATACATTTTTCTTCGTTATTCCGACCAATTGAAATAAACCTATCTCTTTCCCTCTTCGCTTAATAAAAAGATTATTAGCATACACAAGAAAAACCGCTACAATGGCAATTAAAAGTACAGAAGATACCTTCATTGCCGCTTCACCTTTAATCGACCCTGTCGTAATATCCATTGCAGGATCATATTGTAGTGTGACAAATGCAAAATATAAAGAAACACTAAATACCAGTGCAAAAACATATAAATAATAATTTTTAATGTTCTTTAATAAGTTTCGAAAGATGAGAGATTTAAAGCTCATGCTGTACCCCACCTAACACACCTTGCGTTTTAATGATATCTTGAAAGAAATCCTGCCTACTCTCTTCCCCACGATTTAATTTCGTAAAGATTTGACCGTCCTTTATAAAAATGACACGGCTGCAATAGCTTGCTGCTAATGGATCATGTGTAACCATGACAATTGTAGCTTTTAGCTTCTCATTTAGATCACCTAATTTATTCAGTAAATCAGATGCTGCCTTTGAATCCAACGCCCCAGTTGGTTCATCTGCAAAAATGATACTAGGCTGATGAACAAACGCACGCGCCGCCGAAGTTCTTTGCTTCTGACCACCAGAAATTTCATTCGGATATTTATCCTTTATATCAAAGATACCTAATTCCTTCGTAACCCGTTCAAACATTAGCTGTGCTTCCTTCTTAGGTGTTTTATTAACTGTTAGTGGTAACATAATATTTTCTTTGACAGTTAATGTATCTAAAAGATGGTATTCTTGAAAGATAAAACCTAGGTGACGTTTTCTAAACTCTGCCAATGCTTTATCCTTCATTCTGGTGAACTCCTGTCCATCTACTAGAATTGAACCTTGTGTTACACGGTCAATGGATGAAAGAACGTTTAACAAGGTTGTTTTACCCGATCCAGAAGGACCCATTATACCAACAAATTCGCCTTTTTCAACGTTAATATCAATGCCCTTTAGCACATCTTGCCGATTTAATTTATTTCCGTATGTTTTTACAATATTCTTCGCTTCCAAAATGCTCATCCTAATCAACTCCTTTTTCTATTAATAGCATACCTGTATTCTTAAAAGACTTCCCTCTAATCGTCTAACAAAATAACAAAGCATGTGACAACTTTGTCACATGCTAATAAGATCTATAAAATCATTCTTGTGCGGAAAGGTTAATATAAACAATGTCCCTACACCATACGAAGATTCGACATCCATATGTATTTTTAAATGCACGGCTGCCTTCTTCGCTAAATAAAGCCCCATTCCTGTGGCATTTTGGTCCTTATGGTCACTAGTAGAAGTAAATCCTTTTTCGAAAATACGCGGAATATCCCTTGCTTCAATACCACGTCCATAATCTTGAATTTCCACTACTACCTTACCATTATTGTGATAACTTCGAACCTTTATATCTGATTTCCCACTATATTTAACAGCATTGGTTAAAATCTGACGAAATATAAAAGGTAGCCACTTAGCATCGGATAATACTTCAAAGACCTTTAAATCAACATCGAAGCCTAGCCCCTTTTGAAAACACCACGTTTTTAATGATTGGATTTCTTGAATGATTAATTTTTCTAAATCCATTTTCTCGATATAAAGGTCGTTCTCCATCGATGATAAACGGCGTTTATGTAGTTGTTGATCTAAAAGCAAATGCACTCGTAACCATTCATACATCAACTGCTCTCTTAACGCATTATCATCGATTCTTTCCATCATTAATTTCATTGTTGTTAACGGAGTCTTTACTTCATGAATCCAAGATAATAACTCATCTTTCCCCTGTTCAACCTCTACTACTAGCTGATTTAACTCTTGTTTAGTAGATTCTATCTGTTGTTTGATCGTCTTTTCCACAATCTGTTCAAAAGGAGTATTTCCTTCACCTATTATTTCTACGTCAACATTAGGCTCCCATTCTTCCAAACGTCTATAAAAGGAAACTTCCCTACCATACTGAATAACTAGAAATACTATAAAGAGAACAAAGGATAAAAAGACTATATATAGGATTGAACTAATCTTTATAGCAGAGTCAACATAGGCAACAACAAGGAATATTCCTTGTAAGAAACAAAAGAAAAGTATCCAGATTAATTTCTCTAATAAATATTTTTTTATCATCAAATTATTTCCTCTTCTTTAGCTATATACCCTTGTCCTACTTTCGTTTCTATAAATTGCCCTAACCCTATTTCCTCTAGTCTCTTTCGTAAACGATTGACATTTACTGTTAAAGTATTATCACTGACAAATCGTTCATCATTCCATAATTGTCTGATTAATTCCTCTCGATTAACAATTTGATTACTCTGTTCTAACAATATTTTCAAAATGAATATTTCATTTTTCGTTAGTTCGATCTCTCCCGAATTATTTTGTATAGTCCCTTTTACATAATCAACTGTTGCTCCGTTCCATACTTTTAGTTGGATTTGTTGCTCCTTACTATAGTTATATACTCGCCTTAATACTGCTTGGATCTTTGCAATTAACACATCAAAGTGAAAAGGCTTTTGCACATAGTCATCCGCTCCCAGCTGCATGGACATTATCATATCAGTAGGATGATCTCTTGATGATAAAAAAATAATCGGAACTTTAGAATGAGAACGAATCATTCGGCACCAATGGAATCCATCAAATTTAGGTAATTGAATATCTATAATTACTAAGTCTGGCTTTATCTGGGTAAAATCTTTCATCACGTCATGAAAGTTTTGGATGCCGTATACTTCATATGACCATTGTGATAAGCGTTCTTTCATCTCTTTAAACAATGTAACATCATCTTCAATTAGTAAGACTTTAAACAACATTACCACCATTTCTAATTATTTATTACATCTATTTTATATCAAAAAGAAATACAGTGCTATTGGTTAAGATAGAAAATAAATAGACTGAATCCTTTTTGATCCAGTCTATTTTCTAATGAAAGAAGTTTAGAGAAAAAATGTCCCCATTACTCAACTTCTCTCTCCTTATTAGCATAAGCCCTAAACAGTGAATACGCTAAGATGGAGAGTAAAATACCTGAAATGTATGGTAAACCAATTGATACGGAATATAATAATCCACCTAATATTGGCCCTACAATTCTTCCTAACGAATCAAATGAAGATAAATAACCCGTCGCAACACCATAACCCATTTTGGATCTTTTCGTTAATAAGGAAGACACACTCGGCCTTATAACCCCATTTCCAACCCCAAATATCGCAAGAAAAATGGCTGCAGTAGTAAAGCTTTCTGTTAAAAGAATAAGTCCAAAACCTATCCCAGAGACGATGATCCCCGCTCGGATAATAGTTCCTTCCCCATATTTTTTAGTAAGCTTCCCCATCGATCCTTGAACTGCTGCACTAGCAAATCCCATTATCATGAAAATATATCCTAATGTAACAGCATCTAGCCCTGCTCTTATCGCTGCAAAGTATGCGAATGTAGCTTCAAGGCCTGATAACGATACTGAAATAAAAAATTGAAGGAAATATAACAGAGCAGTTGGTCCACCAATAACTTTTCCTAAAGTTAAAGTATTCCTTTTATTTTGCCTGTGCGGTGCCAAGTGTAAAGATTCCTTTAAGATTAAGAACACAAAGATTAAGGTTACAAATGAAACGGTTCCAGCAATATAGAAAGGGGCATGTAAATCGATTTTTGTAAAAACTCCACCAATAGCCGGACCAAAGATA
This sequence comes from Ornithinibacillus jepli, assembly GCF_047228935.1. Taxonomy (NCBI): domain Bacteria; kingdom Bacillati; phylum Bacillota; class Bacilli; order Caryophanales; family Bacillaceae; genus Ornithinibacillus; species Ornithinibacillus jepli. The sequence continues at coordinate 69,146 of NZ_JBFEGG010000001.1, read as the reverse complement.
AACCCGAGCCCCGTTGCCGCTCCAATTATACCCATACCTTTACCACGATCTTCTTCAGAAGTAATATCTGCAACATATGCCGTAATGGTAGGCATATTCGCAGCAGATAATATACCACCAATGATTCTGGCAGCAAACAACATCCAGATTTCAGTGGATAAAGCTAAAATAAAAAAGGAAAGGGAAAGACCAAATATCCCCACCATAATTACCGGTTTACGACCAATTCGGTCAGAGATTTTACCCCACATCGGTGCAAACACGAATTGCATGAAAGAATAAACCGCCATTAAAAATCCGAGCTGTGCTGGAGTTGCGCCTAATTCTTCTGCATAAAAAGGTAGGACAGGAATGATGATTCCAAATCCTACCATAACTAAAAACATAATTAAAAAAAGAATTGGTAGTACTTTATTAAGTTTCAATGTTACTCCATCCTTATATTAGTGAATAATTAGGGAAAAGAAGCTTCTCACATTAGTATACCATTCCCTTACTTTTCCACACATGGCGAAATATCGACATGTCAAATTATAGCTTCTGGCTTAAAACTGTGTACGATATGAAAAGGAAAAAATAATCCTCACAAATTCACTTTGTAAGGATTTATTGTACAACTATGTTATTTCGATTTATCATATATTTTACTTATTTGTTTAAATGGAAAATAACTTAAAATATCGAATTTCCCTTTTTGATTTTGCGTAGTATCGTTTACTTTCTCAACTTTACGAGCAAGTTCACATAGTTCCAATTGACTATCAATCTCTTTTTCATCCTCTTGTCGTTCCACATAATAATATTTCCCATCGGATGCCTGTTCTCGTGCTTTCACATTATCTGCTAACATAAGGTATATCCACTCTAAAATCCGTTGTTTTAGATGCTCCTTTAAGATAGGGAATAGTATCTCAATTCGTTTTTCCATATTTCGGGTCATCATGTCCGCTGAGGATGAATAGACCTTCTGTTCTCCATTTTGGTGAAAGTAATAAATTCTTGTGTGTTCTAAGAAAGATCCCACAATACTTCGAACTCTTATATTTTCACTAACATTGGTAATTCCTGGGCGGAGACAACAAATTCCTCTTACAATTAAATCTATCTTCACCCCCGCATTGGATGCTTCATATAACTTTCTAATTAAATCTTTATCGGATAGAGAGTTCATCTTGGCCATAATATGTCCATTTCCAAATTGTTTATGATAAGCAATCTCTTCATCAATTAGCTGAACAAATTTCTCTCTAATATCAAATGGCGACATAACTAAATGATGATAATCAGGCTTGTCCATATATCCACTTAAGTAATTAAAGAAGTTTGTAGCATCAATACCAATTTCCTCATTGGCAGTAAGTAGTCCAAGATCAGTATATGTTCTTGCAGTTGCATCATTATAGTTTCCTGCCCCAAGATGCACAAATCGTTCAATTTGGTTTTTCTTCCGACGAACTATTAAGGTAATCTTACTATGTGTCTTCAGATGGGTTATACCATAAATCACGTGACAACCAGCCTTTTCCAATTCTTTTGCCCATTGCACATTGTTCTTTTCATCAAATCTAGCTTTTAATTCTACTAATACCGTGACCTGTTTCCCATTCTCAGCAGCTCGTTCTAAGCTTTTAATGATTGGAGAATTTCCACTTACACGGTAGAGAGTCTGTTTGATTGCTAATACATCAGGGTCATCTGCCGCTTTTGAGACAAAGTCTACAACCGGTTCAAAAGACTCATATGGATGATGGAGTAAAAGATCCTCCTCTAAAATAGCCTCAAACAATTCCTTATCCCCTCGTAAGTCTTGAGGAGGCTGTGGAATGTAAGACGAATCCGTTAAGTGCTCATGAGTGGATTTAATAGTCTTATAGAAATCAAAAAGAAATGTTAAATCGAGTGGTGCTTTTACGAAATAAACATCTTTTTTATTAATCTCTAGTTCTTCGATAAGATAATCAATCACTTGTTGGTCATAAACTTGATCCTGAACCTCTAGGCGGACTGCTGCTCCTCTTTTCCGTTTCTTTAATTCTTCTTCGATTTCCTGTAATAAGTCCTCAGCACCATCTTCGTGTATCGTCAGATCAGCATTTCTAGTAATTCGAAATACTGTGACCGACATTACTTGAAAACCAACAAATAATTTATGAATAAAGTGTGAAATTACTTGTTCCAAAAGGACAAAAGATCTTACTTCGTTTTGATTAGGCAATTCTAAGTAGCGATTTATAACGGACGGTACTTGTACAATCGCTAATCGCTCCGCCTCCATCGTATTTGAGTGCTTATCTTTAATAGTGATGGCTAAATTAAGTGACTTATTTAATAGCATTGGAAACGGTCGATAAGCGTCGACCGCCATTGGTGTTAAGACAGGAAATATATGCTCGTTAAACTGTTGTTCTAAAAATTCTAAGTCCGTTTTCGTTATTTCTTCAATGGAAACAATAGAAATATGTTCTTTTGTTAATAGCGGAGTTAATAATTCTAGATAGGTATCATCCTGTTCTGAAAGTAACTTATGACACACTTTCGATATTTCGTTCAATTGTTCCATAGGAGTTAATCCTGCTTTATTTTCGGGGCGATTATAACCTGCCTTTACTTGGTCAAGTAATCCAGCTACACGAACCATAAAGAACTCATCTAAATTTGAACTGAAAATCGCCATAAATTTAAGTCTTTCGAGAAGTGCATTTCGATCATCTAAAGCTTCTTCTAATACTCGGTAATTAAAATTCAACCAGCTTAACTCTCGATTATTATAATAGGAAGGATTATCTAAGTTGATGGTTTTTTCTGCAACTTCCACACAGCACATCCCCTTTTCGACACTTATACTTAAATTTTAACAATTGAACATCAACGAATTATGAACCAATTGTAAATTTTATGTAAATATATAATGTCGAATGCGAGATAATTAGCTAATGAAAAAGCTAGTAGATATTGAAATCTTTAACAACTTTTCAAGATGCTTCTTCTGTTTTTCCACATGGTATTCTTCAGGTCTAAAGTAACCGTTACAACTAATATTTAGCGACCAATTATCCGCTTTTTCTTGGTTAATATGTACATCAACTACAGTATTTTTATTTGAGATGTTCAAGCTTTGTGATACTTTCAAAATAGCACCGAGAATACTTATTTTTATTTGTTCTTCTTTTGTATACCAATCTTTATAAGGTTGGATATACTTTTGAAATGCTCCTTTTCCTTTATAGGAGGCGACTAGTGCTAGTTTAATTCTATCCCGGTGAGACATTCCTAATATTGTCTGATTCGCAATTAAGGTGAATGTATTACTGCTTGTCTCCGTGGATACCTTATTTCCCAAGTTATATATTCTTGCACCAAGAACTAATAGTTTATAATCCTCTTTAGAGAAGCTATGCCCTAATCGGTCTATTTTTTTCACTGCCTCATAAAAAATAGTTGCAATTTTAGTTAATTGATGTTCATCTTGAGAACCAATGTAAAAATGCTTACGAAACTTTTCAATACTAACATCTAATAATGGTAGATTATGATTATCATGATTTAGCCATTTCTCATATAGTATTCCGTCTCGTAATCCACGACGGCTTACGATATATTTTGTAGCACTGGCAGTCTTACAAATCGCTTCGAAGACTTCAAATGCTGGCAAAATAGTATCCACGCGGTCTTTTGATAATCCATCTATCTTTTGTAATTCAGGATAGGACAACGGCAGTAATCTTTCTTTGATCGCTGTCAAATCCTCTACTTCCATTTCATATTGATGCATTTCATCTAATGGGTAATCTGAAAATAGCTGATGAATTTGGCCAACATTTCTGGCACTGCCACCGATTGCAATAACAGGAACTTGTTTATTGCTAATCCAAGGAAACTTCTGTAGCTGCTCATCAATAAAGTGCCTAATATTTTCTATTTCCTGATATGATGGAATATCCTGTTTAACAAATTGTAGCTTTAAGGATAATGCCCCAAAAGGAAAGCTATGAAAATGTACCATGTTACGATTTTCAAAATAGGTCACTTCCGTACTACCACCACCAATATCGATGGTCAAACCTTGTTGTAACGGAATTGAATGAATAACTGCTTTAAAGCCATAAAACGCTTCTTCATATTCACTTAAAAGCTTAATTGCAATCTTTGTCTTCTTCTCAACTATTTTTAGTATGTCATTCTTATTGGCTGCTTGACGTATCGATGCAGTTGCAACACATGTAAATTCGTTCACTTCATAATGAGTTAATAGATTGTTAAAATCCTCTAACGTTTTAATCAACAATTCTATTCCGTCATTATTTAAGAAATGATTCTCATCAAAGTATGATCGAAGTCGCGCTGAAACCTTAATATTTTCTATCTCATCAAAATGTTGCCAAGAAGTTAAACGCTCATATATAACAAGTCGAATGGTGTTAGAACCTATATCTATAATCCCAACTCTTTCTGCCAACCGAATTACTCCCTTCTACCTGTGGGAATTCTAACCTATTTTTCTATTTTACCATTTTGTTTACAGAAGGCGTATATTTATAAAAAATCCGCCCTAAGATACATAGTTATCAAAAAGGACCTATCATATCTAATGGATATAATAGGTCCTGCACTAAATTAGATCTCAATCAAAATTGGAACAATCATTGGTTCCTTCCTCGTACGTTCTTTAATATATTGTGAAATCAATCTTTTTATTTGCTTCTTCTTCACATTCCATGAATATCGATCTGCAGCATGAAGCTCGTCTACAGTGTCACTAATGATGGTTATCATCTTTTTTCTGAGCTCGGAAAAATCATTATCCACAAACCCACGAGAGATAACCTCTGGTTCCGCGAGCATTTTTGGATCTTCTTTGCTCATTGGAAGGATTATCATTAACATGCCATCTTCTGCAATTTGCTTTCGGTCACGTAATACAAATTCCATATTCCCTACATCGATACCATCTACATACGTGCTACCTACTGGAACTGAGCGAGTACTACGCGCAATTTGATTTTCAATATCTACAACGTCACCATTACTTAATATAAATGTATTTCCAGGCTCAATCCCAACTGATTCAGCTAGAAGTCGGTGATGATGTAACATCCGATACTCCCCGTGAATTGGCACAAAATACTTCGGCTTCATCAGTGTAATCATCAGCTTAAGATCCTCTTGGTAGCCATGTCCAGATACGTGCATTCCAGAACTACTTCCTGATCCATAAATAACATGAGCTCCAAGCTTATATAAATTATCAACAATAGTAGTAACATTTTTTTCATTGCCTGGGATTGGCCCTGCAGCAAGTACAACCGTATCTTCAGGGTAAATATTCACTCCTCTAAAATTCCCCGTTGATAAGCGGCTTAGAGCGGCCATCGCCTCACCTTGACTCCCAGTGCATAGTATTGTCACCATTTCTGGTGGGAGTTCTTCAATGTCACGGGCATCGAGTAACATTCCTTTAGGTACATCTAAGTACCCACGTTCCATCGCAACTCCAACTACATTTACCATCGACCTACCAAGAAGTACCAGCTTCCGTCTAGTTTTCTTTGAAGCATTAACTACTTGTTGAATCCTACTAACATTAGAAGCAAATGTGGAAACGATTACTTTCCGCTTACACTTTATAAAAATACTCTCTAAATTCTCCCCTACTATCTGCTCTGAAGGGGTAAAACCTTTTCGCTCCGCATTTGTACTTTCGGATAAAAGTAACAGCACTCCTTGATTTCCAATCTCGGCCATACGATGAAGATCTGAACGTTCATTGTTTGCAGGGGTTAAATCGAATTTAAAGTCACCAGTATGTACGATATTTCCTTCAGGTGTATGAAATACAATGCCTAAGCAATCAGGAATACTATGGTTTACTTTAAAAAAGCTAATACTCATATCTCCTATTTGAAGCTCAGACTCAGAAGTAATGACATGTAATTCACTTTCTCTTAAAAAGCGATGTTCCTTCAATTTCAATTCTATAAGTCCAAGAGTAAACCGTGTTGCATATACTGGGACATTAATTTTCTTTAAAAAATATGGAATACCACCAATATGATCTTCATGGCCATGAGTAACAATTAGCGCACTTACTCTATCCTTATTTTCAATTAAATATGATATATCTGGGATAATTAAATCAATACCTAATAAGCTTTCATCAGGAAATTTATTGCCACAGTCGATGACAACAATATCTTCTCCACATTCTATTACGTACATATTTTTGCCGACTTCATTCAAGCCGCCAAGAGCAAAGACGGATACGGCTTCTTTCCTACTCATTTATTACCCTCCCGCTAAATTAAATATGATTTAGTATGCCCGATGATTCATATTTTTATATGAAATCTTCCTGCAGTTTCATTCTCGAAAACAATTTGCTATACTATAATAGTTACCCTAGGTAACTATTATCTTCACTAACCATTTTAGGAGGGATTTATATAAAAACTTCGCAAAAATTTTTTCATCAGCTTATATTGCTTTATCGTCCATTTGAAAATCACTTAAATATAGAGCTTAACAAACATCAATTACATCGAGCTCAATGGACAATTTTGTACTACTTGTACAATTACGGTGCAGCTACAAATGTTGAAATTTCCCATTATCAAGGAGTGGAAAAGCCAACGATAACAAGGACTATGGCGAGGTTAGAGAAGTTAGGCTATGTCGAGCAAAAGCCTGGAAAAGATAAGCGTGAGAAGCGAATGCAACTAACCAAGCCTGGACAAGAAATTTACCAAGAAGTCCGCAAGACCATTGATCAATTTGAAGAAGAAATGTTAAATGGTATATCTGAAGAAGAACAACTAGAGACAATTCAAATTTTAGAGGAAATACGAAAAAACATCATGAAATAAGGGGATATATAGTGAATCAACCTAAAGCAAAATTATGGACGAAAGATTTTATTATTATTTCGTCAGCAAACTTATTCTTATACTTAGTATTTTATTTATTACTTGTCACGATGGCTGTCTATGTGGTGGAACAGTTCCATGCTTCAGAAAGCCAGGCTGGTCTTGCAACTGGTATCTTCATTATCGGAACGTTAATAGGTAGGCTTTTCATCGGTCGCTTCATTACATCGATCGGAAATAAGCGAATGTTATTTATAGGGTTACTTTTTTTCACCTTAACTTCCTGTCTATATTTTATCGAGCTAGGAATTACCTTTCTTATGATTACGCGATTATTACACGGAATTGCATTAGGAATGGCTAGTACAGCAACCGGAACAATCGTTGCTGAGATTATACCGAAACAACGTAAAGGTGAAGGAATTGGTTTCTATAGTTTGAGTATTACGCTGGCTACCGCCATTGGGCCTTTTTTCGGAATTTTTATGAGTCAGCATGTGAGTTTTCAAATGATTTTCAGCTTTTGTCTCGTATTAGGGATTAGTAGTATGCTATTTGCCTTTTTTATAAATATACCAGAAGTAGAACATTCAAATACTGAAACGAAACTAACTGGACTTACGCTATCTAGCTTCATTGAACCAAAAGCTTTACCTATAGCCCTTATCATTCTTGTAACATCCTTTTGTTATGCTAGTGTCCTTTCTTTCATTAATTTTTATGCTATTGAAATAGACTTAGTTGAAGTCGCGAGCTTATTTTTTGTAGTTTATGCTATAGCCATTTTGGTTTCCCGACCGTTTACAGGACGATTAATGGATAGAAGAGGTGCAAATGCGGTAATGTATCCTGCTTTTATTCTTTTCGGAGGTGGATTACTTCTATTAAGTTCAGCTGAAGGAAGTATTTCTTTATTACTCGCAGGAGTCCTTATGGGGTTTGGATTTGGTAATATGCAATCGATCACCCAAGCAATTGCAGTAAAAGTAGTTCCACCTCAAAGAGTAGGACTTGCAACATCCACCTACTATATTTTTCTTGATGCTGGACTTGGATTTGGACCGTATATTCTAGGGATTATCATTCCGCTTACTGGTTATCGAAATCTATATGCTATTATTGGCGTTTTAGTATTATTAACTACCATTTTCTATTATGTTCTGCATGGAAAAAGAGAACGGCTAAAACGGACGAATTAATTGTGGGACAAGAACCTGTCCCACGTTATTCCGGCAACATTACTCTACTAAACTCCTCAATAAATTTATCATAATGAAGCTTTATTGCAATTCTTGTCTTACCCGTTTTACTTGTTGGGCGAATATCAATATAGGACATTCCTTTAGCCTCAACTTCCTCCACAACTTTTGCATCGTAGTAAATATAGTCAACAATATGTGGGTTCTTAATTAACATTACGGTAAGTAGGTCATGAATTGGTGCTCCTGGAATACCAGGATTCGTTTTTTTATAAAATTCGTAATAATATTCAAAAATTGGCGAAAGCATGAATGCATATACGTTCTTCTTGTTTCGAGAAATTAAATCCACAATGTCTGGAGTAAGAATAGCAAACTGGGTGGCATTTAAAGGGGTAATCGTTAAATTATGGGCATATTTTAGAACGAAATTAGACGAGGTTGGATCACCATGGAAGTTAGCCTCGGCCAATGGTGTAACATTGCCTGGAAAAAAGAAAGCCCCTCCCATTACATAATACGAGTGAACCAATTTCATGTGGTCTGGAAATAATATAAATGCCGTCGCCAATGTAGTAGAACGACCTGTATCGACAATAATAAGCTCATTTCGGTATCTTTCAATAATGAACCGAATTGTATCAAAGGGATAAATCTGATATTGAATATTAGTTGGAGGTTTAATTGGACCGATTCCTTCTCCATGAATTTCAGGATAGAACGTCACCACTTCTTGCTGTACTGGTTGCGAAGCACCAGGAATTATTGGAACATTATGCTTCCCTGCTAATTGTAATAGATAGGCAGCATTTGCAGTTGCTTGGTCTTTGGTCACATTTCCATAACTGGTCACTACCCCAACAATTTCAAAAGTTGGATCAATAAGGCTATACATTAGCGCTAGTGAATCATCAATACCAGGATCACCAAAAAATAAAATTTTTATAGCAATTAGAATCCCCTCCTTTACACGATATATATTCAATTCAATCCTTTATCATGTCTGGAAAGAAAAGCACCATAATATTTGTTACTAGTTATTTACCGTTTTTATAGAATGGATAAAATATTTCTAGTGTCTTGGATCTACCGGATCTACCAAATTCGTAATGAATTGCTCTCAATATAAAAAAAGAGGAGTAGATTATAATCCACTCCCCCTAATGGTTCAATTATTCTATCTATTCATCACTTTCTTCTTCACGCTCTTTTTCTGCTTTTTCTTGCTTGTCTTCCGTTTCTTTATCTACTTTTTCTGAGCGTTTTTTTGCCTCTTCACGCTGTTTTTCAGCTTCTTGACGTTGTTTTTCTTCAGCCTTTTTTGCTTCTTCTTTTTCTTTTTCTGCTTGCTTCTTCAATTCTTCACATTTCTTTTTTTCAGCTTCCTTTGTCTTCTCTTCTTGTTTCTTCAATTCTTCACGTTTCTTTTCTTCTGCCTTTTCACGTGCCTGCTCTGCTTTATCCTTATCACGATCAGACAGTTCTTGATGCTTTTCCTCTATTTCTTTCCCTTTTTCACTTACATCCTTTATAGTCTCTTCTGCCTCTTCATTTACTTCTTCCAGAAGCTCTTTTTGCTCTTCGGCTAACTCTTTATTTAATTCAGCAAGTTCTTCTTGGTATTCATTTTCATCAATTTCACCAGCTTCTAATTTCTCATCAATCTCAGCAAGTTTCTTGTCAGCCTTTAATTCTTTTTCTTGAAGTTTTGCCAGTTTTTTATTGATTTTCTTCTCTAGCTTTTCTTGTGCTTTCACGATATTCTTTTGTATTGATTCTTTAGCTTGAGGATTCTCAATCTTTTCAAGTACTGCAGTTAAAGCAAGTAAATTGGATGCCATTTTCTCTTCTAATTCAGCACGAATTGGATCAACTGTTTCATCTTCAACAACCTCTTCATTAGTAGATTCCTCTACTTCATCTTCAACATCTTCTGTTTCAGAAGCTTCTTCATAGGTTGCTAATGCTTGTTCTTGTTGCTCAATTGCCTTTTGAAGAATTTCTTGTGCTAAGTCAGTTTGACCATCCTCAATTAAAACTTGAGCTTCTTTTATTCTTTCTTCAGCAAATTGTGCAAGTAATTCCGCTTCTTTCACTTCATCAAATGTTAATGCAAGCTGAACGTTTTCACGAAGTGTTTTAAAGAAGTAGAAGAAATCACCAGGAATTAGGGATGGAGACTCTTCTTCATCTAGAGTTTCTTTCTCTTCCTCTGAAGCTTCATCTGTTTCCGTTTCTTCCTTAACAGCTTCTTCTATTACTTCATCCTCAGCATTAGGATCCATCACCTCGGTTTCAGTTGTACTCGTATCTTCTTCTTGTGAAACAATATCCTCTACTTCTGTTTCCGTTCCTTCCTCGGCTAAAGCCGGGCCAACTCCTAAAGTAATTGCAAAAGTCGTTGCAACAACACTGGAAACAAATACGTTTCTAAAGTTTTTACTAAATGTAAACATAAAAAATCCCTCCAAATATAGTAAGATATTGGAAGAATATAGAATTAGACTTATATTGGTCATCATTCTCCATTCTTCAGCGGTTCAGCCACCATAGTTTCTAGAACTTTAGGTCTGTAACTTTGCGTCTCTATCTTTCAATAGATTTGCCTTTTTCAAATGAGGAACGGATGATATCTTCGTTCATCATTTATTCTATAAATATACAACATAACATACTAAATTAGTAGAATTATTTTTTTGTTATATAATTCCTTTTTTAGGGGTATATAGAATTATTCCCTCTGATACCTTACCGTTCCAAAGAATAGGGAAGGAGAGCTAATCCCCTTCCTACACCCCTTGCATTTCCTTCAACTGCTCAAATAACCTTTCAACCGTCCCTATACCTACACGATCATATTTTGCTAATATAAGTAATTCCATCGGCAATTGACCGACTCTTTCAATCTGGTCCTCCTGCATTTGTCTTAATAGATTTGGAATACCAGTAAAATGCCTTTCTGTTAAAGGAATTAAGGATAACTCCTCTGTTACAACAATGTAATCCGTCTTGAAAAAGAAGAATAGGTCTCCGGGACGATCGGTTGCTATCTGTCTACGAATCTTCTCTTCCTCAATAAATATTTTCAGCTCTTCAAAAAATTGTCCTTCATTCTTCTCCGAGAACCGTTTCACATGTTTGGAAAGTCCTTCTAAGTTACTCGGAAGCTCACTCATAATTCTTCCATGCTGCTCAGCACCAAGCCTAATTAAAAACGTTTCTGACCTTGGAAAACGTTGTGGAAGTAGAAATGCATCACGAAGGAAATACGGAATTTCAATTGAGTCACTCTTATAAGAAATAATACGAATTGAAGTATTTCCAGGGAGAGTATCAGTAATTTTTTCATCTATTACAATAGTATTTCTCCCTACCTCTTCCCCTTCACGTTTAGTAAAAGCAGCGGATAATCGTGCTTCTAACGCATCTAATTTAAATACAAGCTCTTGTATGTCAAACGTTTGTTGATTCCGTGGAGACGGGTCCTGATATTCCGGAACTTCGATATTATGAGAAGCATAGACTTCCACATACCATTTTACAATGATGTAAATTGCTTCCCAGCATAATAAAGCTTCAGAATAACGAAATTTCCTCGGATCATGTGCAGCCTGATTCCCTTGCATTCTCACATAATGAAGAGAATCTCGAATTTCCTCAGTAAGATAACCTTTCTCATCGAGTATATTAATTTGATCCATAAGCATCCCCTTACGAATGGTAGGAAGCTTTTCCATCTCCATTACTTTCTGTAAAATATGTTCAATAAAAATCCTTGAGTGGGTTAGGACAACTCTTGGACTTGTAAAAATACTATTCTCTAACTGTTTTGCTACAAATGCTAAATCTTGAGAAACCGGTTCTAAAAAGTTGTAAAAGTATCCTTGTTGTTGCATGATGTTTCCTCCAAAATTTTAATACTAAATTCTATCGTAACACTTTTATTAGAGGTTTGAGTACAATACTTGTTCAGGAAATTGTTACTAATAAATCCGAATTCTATCGTCAAAATTATATAGTTCAAACCAAAAAATAGGTGTCAAGTATTGCTGTTAAGCTATACTTGACACCTTCTTCTTATCTAAATAAATCTAAAAACAACTCCCAAAATCCTTTTTTCTCTTTTGTAGGTTCTTCGTCCACTTTTGGTTCTTCATATTTAATACTATCTGTTTTAAACACAAATTGTACAGAATTTACTTTTTCATTTTTACTAGAAACAAAGGATACAGGTTCAAAATCTGACTTATCATAATCAGATATCATCTCATCGACTTCTTTATTCATTTGTTCTGGCAAATCACTAGTAGAATTTCTTAATTCTGTTATACCTTCATGGAGCTCCACTACCCCATTTTCTAGCTTAATCGTACCTTCTGACAACTCTACCATTCCGTTATGGAGCTCAGTATATACTTCCGAGATTTGGTTGACTCCACCAGTATATTTTTCTAATCCTGTATGAAAATCTTTATAGTTGGAGGATAATGCCGCTATTCCCTCCTGTAATTGTACTAATCCATCCATTCCACTCTCATTCAACGAGGCTGAAAGTTCCTTGGTCATCTGATCTACATTATTAGCCATGGTAGTAAGTGACCCTTTTACCCCAGTTAAGGTTTCTCCAACCGCATCAAATCCAGGCTTTACAGCTGAATAAGTTTTTTTAACGGTTTGTGCTGCATCATATGTTTCTACTAATTGGTTTATGACTTCTACATTAGCTCCACTTTCCCTTAATGCTTTTATTTCTGCATTTGTAATTTCATATGCAGGAATATTATTTATTGCATTAACTAAAGCATTATATGAATCTCCGAAATTCCTTTTCAATATATCTAATCCATTAGCAGTTTCTCTAAGTCCAGAAGATAACTTTCTCAGACCGTCTACTAGTTCACTAAGTCCTGACATATCCATTTCCTCTGATGAGTTAATGGAGTTATTTAAAGTGTCCAATGCCTCTTCTATCTCTTTTGAACCATTTACTAGATCGATAGAGGAATCTGCCAGCTCGTGAACACCATCTTTATACTGAACAGATCCATCTGTTAATTCAGCTACACCATCATTTAATTCCGAAACCCCATCATTTAATTCCCCAACACCATTATTTATTTCCGCTATGGCATCAGAAAGGGACTTGATATCTCCTGTCATTCCATCTATATTGATTTCATCGACCGACATCGAAGAGGGGACTCCAGTAAAATTAATACCTTCTAATTCAAAGCCTAAGACATCCGCTTCAAGCTTTAATTCCGCATCTTTTTCAGGCATTACGGTAAACGTTACTTGTTTATCTTTACCAGCATTAGCTATCATTCCGTCCTCTGCTCTTATATTAGTAAACACTTCTGTATTAAGTGCTAGAGAAATTTGTAATAAGTAATTCTCTTTAAATACTGGGTTCACTGAATCATTAGCAGCTGTATTAATATAAATTTCAACATGCCCATCTTTTCCAGCCAACTCTTCTGGAGAAATGTCATTTCCATCTAAGAAATACGTAACGGAAATATCCCAAGGAAGATTGGCGTCATTGATGTTCCCTTGATAATAAAATTTCCCTTCAGACGCTGAAAAACTAACTTCATCTTGTTGATTTTCAATTTTAGCTAAATCGGTTAAGTTCTTTAAACTTGTATAGCTACCATAGTCCATAATCGTTCCTGCTTTTACGATATCTAGTGTATTAACAACATAGATTTCGTTTCTTTTTCCTGTAGGGTCTAAACTAGCATATACTACCTCATCCTTTGATGAGTATTCCCCATTTTCTTGGACTTTCTTTTCATCAGACTCACCGTCATTATCCGCATTCACTGTTGTAAGAAATGACGGTAATATAAGGATTGCAGCTGTTAAAACTAGTAATATTTTTTTCATTTTCCTCATCATCATTTCTCCTTATAGAAATTAGCTTTTAAAGTGGTTTTATCTATTACTTTATCAAAAAGTAATAGACAGGCCGGTAGAAAGAACACTACCATAATAAACGCGAGTAACGCCCCACGTCCGAGTAATAATCCAATGGACGATACAATTGGATTCGACGATGTAATCCATAAAATGAAACCAACACTAGATAAAATGGAAGCAGAAATTGCTATCGAAAATATTTTCTCATCTAATGTTTTCTTAATGGCTTTTAATGCTGACATTTCTTTTCGATTTTCTTTATATGCTTCGGTTAGTAAAATGGCGTAATCTACGGTAGCTGCTAGCTGTACTGTACTTACAATCAAATATCCTACAAATACCAAGGACGAGCTCGTAAAGTAAGGAACAGATAAGTTAATCCAAACAGCTGATTGAATAGTAAGAAGTAGAATAATAGGAAAAGTAATCGATTTAAATGTAACTAGTAGTACTATAGCGATAGTTATAACAGTTAATAGATTCACTATCGTATTATCCTTTTGAACGACATTTTTCATGTCATATAACGTTACGCCTTCTCCTAGTGAGTATGCTTCATCTCCATAATACTCCGTAGTAATCCCTTGTACTTCTTCAATAAAACTAAAGGCTTCGTCACCTTCCGTTTTTGTATTCGTCTGTACGATAATTCTGCTATAATGCTCAGAATAAAACTGTTCCGTCACGGATTCATCTAGGTACTCAGGAGGAATTGCAGAGCCTACCGTATTCACATAGGCTAGAACACTTTTTACATGGTCCATACCCTCTAGCTCCCGAACCAACTCTTCTTCCTTGGCAATATCCCCTCTTGGTACAAGTAACACCATTTGCGTATTTTTACCGAATACGTCTTCAATCTTTGTGATATCACTTCCGGCTCGTGTTGACTCAGGTTGGTCACCAATTCCATAAATAAAGTTAGTTTGCCCTTGAGCTAAAAATGCTGGTACGATTAAAATCAGCACAATGAAAAGACTTGGTACTTTTACTTTCACTACACGCCTTCCTACATTTTTGAAACTTGGAAGGAATGGTTTGTGCTGCGATTTATCAATCCATTTATAGAACATTAATGTTAATGCTGGTAAGAACACCATTACACTAATAAAGCTTAACACGATTCCTTTTACAAGATTTAAACCTAAATCAGAACCGATCTCAAATTTCATAAAGGTTAGAGCAATAAATCCAAAGAAGGTAGTCGATGCACTTGCAATAATTGCGGGAAATGATCGCTTCATTGCTAGTCTCATTGCTTCTTTCGGATCCGATACTTTCTGTCTATAATCAGAGAAACTATGCAAGAGAAATATCGCATAATCAAGTGAGACAGCAAGCTGTAAAATCGGGGCAACAGACTGCGTTACAAAGGAAACTTCCCCAATAAAGATGTTCGTTCCTAAGTTGATGAGTACAGAAACACCAATTGCGGTTAAAAAGAAGACCGGCTCCACCCATGAACTCGTGGATAAAACTAGTATTAGAATGATAATTGGTACTAATAAGGCTGCAGCAAACATGGTCTCCGAAACCGCCATCTTTTGTTGAGTCGCAGTATTAAGCGCCTCACCAGAAACGGCACCTTCTTCGCCTACAAGTTCGTATATAGCATCCGTTGCTGCTACCTCTTTCCCGGATGCAACACTAAAAGTAAATAATGCACTATCATTTTTATAATAAGTCTCAACCGTATCTACATCCGCCATTTCAATCGGTGTTTTAATATCTATAGCATCATCTAGCCAAGTAACATCAGACACACCATCAATAGAGGCAAGCTTTTCTTTCATGGTAAGTGCTTCCTGTATCGTGACATTATTTATCATAACCCGTGTATTTGGCACAGCACCTTCAAATTCTTGTTCCATTAATTCCATCGCTTTTGTTGACTGGGCATCTTCCGGCAAGTAATCTACCATATTATAATTTACCGAGACTCCAAACTGAGCGATCACACTAATTAACGTAACAATCATAAATACGATCACAATAGGCTTTTTATTTTTTATAATTCTAGCTGCAATATCTATGGCTATCCACCCTCTCTTGCCTAAACAAAAAATCCACTTTATTATTATAAAAGACACTGTGTTGGTTTCACAACAAACAGTTTTATAAAATCCGTACGTTTCACAACATAATTCTTCAAAGTGTTGGATAACGTGTTATTAAGGAGAATTTTCATGACTTCCGATAAATTAGATAGAAGAAAAAAATATACCCGAATGGTACTAAAGGATAGTTTGATGGAATTATTAAAGGAAAAACCTCTTTCATCCATAACGGTTAAAGAAATATGTGAGTTAGCTGATGTCAATCGTTCTACCTTCTATGCCCATTATCCAGATCAATTTGCCCTACTTACGCAAATTGAGGATGAGCTAATTGAAGATTTAAAACATTATCTTAGTAGTACTAATCTTTATAAAGAAGACGAAGCTTTTGATATGATGGTTAGTTTACTTGAATATTTTTCATCCAAACATGAAAAATGTTTAATACTCCTTAACGAAGGAGGCGACTCCACCTTTCAACAAAAAGTGGTATCCGTTGCTGAAGGTTTCATGATGGAAAACTGGATGGATGCATTTAATATTGATTCAGATACGTCGAAGTATATTAGCACGTTTATTATTAGTGGGGGGATTCAAGTTATCAAAATGTGGATGTCTAAAGGAATGATCCAATCCCCTATGGAAATGGCAAGATTAATCAATGATTTGATTAATAAAGGGATTGAAAATGTTAGGTTATAATTTTTAAAAGGCAAAGTACGTCATAATAGTACTTTGCCTTTTATAAAAGAAATACTTTTATAACACTAAATCAATCTATTCTTGTTCGTCATTCGCTTTATTAAATAAAGCTTCTGGAATCATTTCAAATCCTTCAATTAGAGGATTTTCTTCTAGTTCTATCATCATGTATAGCTTACCGTTGAATTTCACCTGTTTTACATGTCTTAGTTCCTGTGGACTAACTGCAATATCAGCAACCTTTGTTTTAATTTTAATAGACTTAGAAGTAAATTTCGGTACGATATTGCTTGCTTTAAACTCATATTTTTCATCATCAATGACCGTTTTGAAAGCTGTTTCTACTTTTTCCGTATCAACATTTTCAACCCCGCTGCTTTTCAGCACTTTTTCTACATCTTTATAATCTAAACGAGGCACTTCTTCCTCTTCATTTTCTTCGATTACACGGTGTATTTCATCATAAACATTAGAAAGCGTTGACGTGTTGATTTGGTCACCAGTTACTTTTTTTACAATCTCTTCAAATACTACTTTGTCATCAGCAGCGGTCATTGTCTCTTCAGCATTTAATACTTCCTCAATGAAATGATAGTCTAGTTCATATTTTTTCCCTGCAGCATATAAAACATGGTTTACATCAGCAGCATTTTCTGTAAAGCATGGGAATAGAAATCCAGATATTGGTGCCTTTAAGTTGATTATTGGATCAACAACAATATTATATTTGAACTCTTTTTCCACGTAATCAAAGAGTAACTCTTTCTTTGGATCAAGAGTTCGATTTAAGCTGCCTAGAATAAATGGATTAGCGTAAACCGTATCTCGATCACTTTCCTCCGACTCATCACTTTTCTTCATGGGCTTCATGTATTCACCACGGATAAAGGTTACCACTATATCCATCTCATACTGCTTGTCCTTCAACATTTTCTCAACAAGACGAAGCATTTGTGCTTTCCATTCTTCCGTTTCATTCGTAAGTAAACCTTGATGTAGAATAAGCTGGCTACTATCTTGTTCGTCACGACGGAATTTTAATTCGAATAGTTTTTCGTCCATCTGACCTGAAAGTACTTTTTTGAAGTTATCCATAAATAACTCTTTTTGCTCTTCTTCTAATAGGTCAAATGGGAAGCTTTGGTGATGATAAATATCACTAGATTCCTTCATAATGTACACATAATAAATATCATGAATTTTCAAAAGGTCATTGTTTACTTTAAATTGTTTACGTATATTTGCGATGTCTTTTTTGTTCAAGTTGGTACACTCCTAGGTTGTGTTGTTGACTACTCTACATATTTAACATTATTTCATTTTATCATAATCTTAGAAACCTAGCTTAAAGAAAACAGTTGTAAAATGCTAGAACTCACTTCCCTAAGGACTGATATTTAAAATCTACCTCATCCAATAAATTCATTATAATGTAAATTTTCCAACAGAATATCATAAATAGGATTGCTACAGTTGTTAGTTTAATCTTATAATTAACTTGAGGTGAACGATTTGAATTGGATAGTATGGTTAATTATTGCTTGTGAGGTCGGCTTTTGGGTTTTTATACTGTTAGGATTATTTATGAGGTATGTGTTTAACAGACCATCCCTCGGATTATTTCTATTAGCTCTAACTCCTGTCATTGATGTTATTCTTCTAATAGCAACAAGCTTCGATCTTTACCGTGGAACAATAGCGACAACTGCCCATGCTTTAGCTGCTATATATATAGGGGTCTCTATTGGATTCGGGAAAAGTATGATTCGTTGGGCAGATGAACGGTTTAAGTATTATGTGACGAAAACTGGGCAGAAACCAGTTAAATTATATGGAATAGATTATGCGAAAAACTATTTTAAAGGATGGCTTAGGCATCTTCTATCTTATGTAATTGGTGCGAGTATAATTGGAATTATTCACTTTTTAATAAATGACTACGATCGAACCCAGGCTATGATACATATATTAGGAATATGGTCTATAGTTGTCGTGATTGACTTAATAATTGCAATAACCTACTTTATTTTCCCTAGAAAACAATAACTTTTAGCAGAACCAAATACAAAAGATTAAAAGGATATTCTAAGTGAGTACTATTCACCTGGAATATCCTTTTAATTAAGTGAACCAAATTATACCTTCCGTCTATAGTTGAAATAATACATAGTCAACGGCCACCATAGCACTGCAAAAATAGGATAAACAGCCCAAACCTCACCTGCTGAGGAAAAAACATTTATACTGATAAAAAATAAGCTAATTAATAATGTAGAATGGATAGAAAAGGTAAAGTAAGATTTTCTCTTGACGTGATATAGTGAAAGTGGCCACCATATTATCGAAAAGGTTGGGAAAATAGCCCACGGATATGCTGGTGCCAAATTACTATTTAAGATAACATAATATAAAATCATAATTGTACTTATCGTAACTGCCACAGACATATTTTTACTTCGTTTTCCTAATAACATAAGAATTGGCCATAACACAATAGGTGCTGCCGCATATAGAAACCATGGGTAATCAGGCGTTTGGACCATATTCTCGATTACTAAGTAAACTAAAATCACGAAGCTTGCAACAAGAGAAAACAACTTGTGCTTTTTCTCTATTATAGAATAGATTCCAAATGGTATTAAAAAGAGTAGAATTGCAGGATAAATAAACCAAGGATACCGTGGACCAGTTATAATATTAACTACGATTAAAAAAATTATTGTTAATACACTGCCAGCGGTAATGAAACGCCATTCATATTTTTTCATCTTACTCTCCCCTTTTTGCTTTTGACCATCGATAATACATGGATAACGGCCACCACAAAATGGCAAATGTTGGATAGACAAACCAGATTACTTGCGGAGTATAATAGAAGTTAATAAATACAAATAGTCCAATAACCAACAGGCTTGCCCAAATGGAGTATTCTAAGTTTAATTTCGTATTTTTTAAGCTTTTTGTTGATTTCTTTGGCATATTTTTATCAGGAACTCCCAATTCTTTTTTCAAGTCCTCAATATCACCAAATTCGACGATTGCCTTATTAATCGCATCTTCTTCCTCTTTACCTTGTTCCATTAAATCCCAGACCTTTTCTTCTAGGTTTTGAAGTACTTCTTGCATAACGACCTCTTTTTGCTTACTTTCTGGTACATCATGAAACAATTCGTTCACATGCTGAGTTAACTTTTTCAATGAAATCCCTCCATAAAAATATCAATAATTTCCTTCGTTTCTTTCCATTCTTCTACTGTTTCTTTTAGAAAAGCTTTTCCAAGAGTGGTTATTCGGTAATACTTTCTTTTCCCGCCCTTCGACTCACTTCCGTAATAAGACTCAATTAATTCCTTTTTCTCCAATCGTTGAAAAACAGCGTATAATGTAGCTTCCTTTATCTGAAATCGTTCATCTGTCCGATGGCTAATTTCCTTCGATATTTCGTATCCGTACCGATCTTTTTCCATAATTAACCGTAAAATAATAGAGTCCAGATGTCCTCGTATAATATCACTTCTAATCAAACTGACACTCCTTCCGAGATAAATTACTTTGTCACATAGAGTTCTATCTGATAGAGTAATTGTAATACAATGTACTCTATCTGTCAAAGTAATTTTAAAACTAATACTGAATTACTTATTCTAGTGGGGGAATTAAAACTATTTACTAAATAAAAACCGGATGAGTAGAATAAGGAATTTCTACTTCATCCGGTTCTGTAATCATCTTTATGAATATACCTCTAGCTCTCCGTATTACGAGCATTCGATTTACCTTTTCCTCGCTTCTGCTCATCAGGTACCTTGTGACTATTATCATTTCGCTTTTTCTTTGGAGCATATGAATCTTTGACCATGCCATTCCCTCCCTTACCGTTGGGATATCAAAGTTTATTTGCAGTTATAGATTGAACAAGAAGCCACTATATTATTCAACATCACTACAAGAAAAAAGCCTAGGATTACCTAGACCTTTCATCTTCCATATTTATTCCTTTTCTCCAACTGGCTTTCTCCAGAATCCTAATAATAATGCCGACACTACAGATCCAATAACTAGAGACAACAAGAAGAATAACGCATTCTCAGCAAGTGGAATAACGAAGATTCCACCATGTGGTGCTGGAATTGCTGTATTAAAGAACTGTGTTAATCCACCCGCAATCGCTGCTCCGACAATAGATGATCCAATCACTCGTAATGGGTCAGCTGCTGCAAACGGAATAGCACCTTCTGTGATAAAGGAAAGCCCCATAACATAATTCGTAACTCCTGATTTTCTTTCTTCTTCAGAAAATTTGTTTTTAAAGAATGTACTTGCAAGCGCAATTGCAAGTGGCGGTACCATACCACCAGCCATAACTGCAGCCATTAAACTACCGTCACCTGTATCAGTGAATATTCCAATAGAAAATGCATATGCTGCTTTGTTAAAAGGTCCACCCATATCCACGGCCATCATTCCACCAAGTACAATTCCAAGGATGGCAGCATTCGCTGTACCTAAACCTTGTAGAAAATCAACCATAGCTGTATTAATCGTTGCAAATATAGGACCAAAGACGAAGTACATTAAAATTCCAGTTACAAATAGTCCTAGTACGGGATATAGTAAAATCGGTTTTATTCCTTCTAATGTTTTAGGTAAACCACGTAAAACTTTTCTTAAGAAAAGAATGACATAACCAGCTAGGAAACCAGCAACTAGTCCACCTAAAAATCCTGCATTACTATTTACTGCAATTAATCCTCCGACCATACCTGGCATTAACCCTGGGCGGTCAGCAATACTTAACGCAATAAATCCTGCGAAAATAGGAATTAAGAAACTAAATGCATTGCTACCGATATCATTTAAAAATGTAAATGTTGTGCTATCACTACCTAAGAAACTTTCGAACAGGAAGGAAAGAGCAAGTAATATCCCACCACCAACAACAAACGGTAGCATATGTGAAATTCCGTTCATTAAATCCTTATAAATTCTACCCCAAATGGAATTAGGCTTATCTTCCATGTCATCCGCTTTTTGCTCGCTACCGTCTGAATGGTAAATTGGAGCATCTTGATTCACTGCTTTTGTAATTAATTCCTCTGATTTCTTAATACCATCTGCTACAGGACGTTGTAACACACGCTTTCCGTTAAAACGATCTAAGTCTACTTTCTTACTTGCTGCAATAATTACAGCATCTGCACGACGAATTTCATCTTCCGTTAACGTATTTTTTGCCCCTTCAGATCCTTGTGTCTCTACACGAATATCCACATTCATCTCTTTTGCCTTTTTCTTTAACGCATCTTCAGCCATGAATGTATGGGCAATCCCGGTTGGACACGCAGTAATGGCTACTACGAATGGTTTTCTATCATTCACTTGGTTGGAACTGGAACGATCTTCTGCACTATCTTCTTCTTGTTCCTCTACAAACAACTTGTGAACCTCATCAGCAGTGGAAGCGTCTTTTAACTGTGCCACAAATTCTGTATCAATTAATTTTCTAGACAGTGCTGCTAATGTTTCTAAATGGGTATTGTTTCCTCCTTCAGGAACAGCAATCATGAAAAATAGATATGCTGGTTGTCCATCAAGTGATTCATAGTCTACCCCTTTTTGGCTCTTTGCAAAAAGTACAGTCGGCTCTTTTACTGCTTTATTCTTCGCATGAGGCATCGCAATTCCATCACCTAATCCGGTAGAGGTTTGTGCCTCCCGTTTTAAAATTGCATCCTTAAACTCAGCAGTATCAGTTAATATTCCACTTTCATTTAGGCTAGCAATCATTTCATCGATTACTGCTTCTTTTTCCGTTGCCTGTAAATCCAGTATCATGATGTCTTTTCTAAGTAAATCGGTTATCTTCATCATAATCATCCTTTATATCGTTATGTCATTCTATAGCGGTTTAATTTCAATCTGGTTCATGAGTGATAGAATATCCTCTTGTTTAGCCAAATCATCAGAAAATGCAGTCGCACTACCAGAAGCGATTCCCATTTTAAAAGCTTTCATTGGATCTTTTGAATCCATATATTCACCCGTAAACCCAGCAATCATGGAATCCCCTGCACCAACTGAGTTTTTTACGGTGCCTTTCGGATTAATACCTTTATAAATCCCGTTCTTTGTAAATAATAGTGCTCCTTCACCAGCCATGGATACAATTACATGCTCTGCACCGAGCTCAAGTAGTTTTTTTCCATATAGAAGAACATCTTCTTCCGTACTTATACTTACCTGAAATAGTTCTGCCAACTCTTCTTTATTTGGCTTTACTAGGAGTGGATTATTTGATAGAGCAGCTAATAGCTCTCGTCCAGTTGTATCAATAATAAATGAAGCACCTTGCCTCGATATAAGTTCAATAAGATTTAAATAATAGTCTTCCGGCAAACTTGGTGGCTTACTTCCAGAAAGAATTACTGTGTCATCTTTGGATAATTGATTTAGCTTATCCATCAATTCTTTTGATTCTTCTTCAGATATAGTTGGCCCACGACCATTAATTTCTGTTTCTACATCAGACTTTAATTTAATATTGATTCTCGTATCTTCTTGGATTCGAATAAAATCTGATTGAACTCCATCTTTCTTCAACCAATCGGAAATGAAGTCCCCTGTAAATCCACCCAAAAAACCTAAAGCGACTGTATCTTTTCCTATTTCATGTAAAATTCTTGATACGTTAATACCTTTTCCCCCAGGTAATTTTAAATCACTTTCCATTTTATTTAACTTTCCTAGGGTTACTTGTGGAATATTAACTACATAATCAATAGAAGGATTAAGGGTTATCGTGTATATCATGATGTAGCCTCCAAAATAGTTGTTTTTTCTTTGAATGATGTTAAATCAATATCGCTTTCATCGGTAATAATGGTTACATCTTCTAGTTCACAAACTTTAACAAAATTAACTTTATTCCATTTCGTCTTATCTGCAACAACGTAGTTATTGGAAGATTGCTTGAGTACTAACTTTTTAATAGCAGCTTCCTCTGGATCTGGCGTTGTACAGCCGAACTCTAAATCTATTCCGTTAATCCCAATAAAAGCTTTATCAAATTGATAATTCGAAAGTTCACTTAGGCTAGTGGAACCCACAATTGCTTTCGTAGAGAACTTAATTTTCCCACCTAACAAAATGGTATCGATTCCATAATCAGCAAGTAGAGAGGCATGCTCGATTCCATTGGTTACAACTGTAATGTTCCCTACCTTGATGAAATCTATAATTGATAGTGTTGTAGTACCCGCATCGAGAAAGATAACGTCGTTTTCCTGTAATAGCGATGCAGAAAACTTACCAATTGTTGTTTTTTCTTGAATGTTTTTGAGCGATTTTTCTTTAGTGGTTAATTCTTCATCTAATCGATAAATTCTTTTTGCCCCACCATGAATGCGCTTTAAAAATCCTGCTTGTTCGAGATGGTCTAAGTCCCTTCTAATAGTTGATTCCGAGCAATTTAATTCTGTTATTAAATCTTGGGTTTTTACAATACCAGATTCATTTAACAGTTTCAAAATGATAGAATATCGTTCATCAGTTAACATCGCACACCTCCTAAAATGGTATTCTACCACCAAAAACATTCAAAAACAATCAATACCTCTCAAAAAATTCTAACTGTCAACAATCGGTTTTTATTAAGTTATTTTTCAGTAATCCTTACTTGAATCCTTACTTGTGGAAATTTCTTTCTGTAACTCAGACAAGAGAAAAAAGCAGGGATTTATGTCTCCCTGCTTTTCCTAAATAACTTTTTTAACCTGTTTTGTATATAAATAGCGAACAATATAAAAATATAATATTTGTATTAGTAGAAATGTTCCTAGAACTAATATAGAAACAGTAAATAGTTCATGTGAGATGAAATGTGATAGTGCTGTTAGCGCAACTGCACCATGTATTAATGCAACTATAATGGGTGCAAAAAATAAAATTGCAGTTTGTCTCGTTAGTACCTTTTTTAATTCTTTTTCGGTCAATCCGATTTTGGCAATAGCACCAAATTTCTGTTTATCTTCATCCAGATCTGCATAAAGACGGAAGTAAAGGAAGCTACCTGCTGAGACAAAAAAGACAACCCCAATAAACAAACCTACAAACAATACAAGACCATAATTTTTCTTTAATTCAACTAATTCATATTCAGGTGAAAAGAATGTATAAGGTATTAGCTTATCATATAGTTTTTTAGAGACTTCTAAAACATGTTCCTCTCCATTAAACACCTGCCAAGCATAATAGCTTTCCTCTCTTTGAGGGGCAGGTAATTTCTCAAAATCCGTATCTGAAACTATAAAGTATGAATCAGTTGCAGGTAACGCCCTAGAATAGATTACTTCATTTGGACTTAAAGTTTCCCCAGAAGTTAAATGAATAGTCTGTTCTGTTAATTCTTCAGTTTGTCCAAAGGCATTTCCTTCAAATTCAACAATTTTCAATTCTCCGGAGTCCACATGAATCGTATCTTCCCCTATCAAGCTAGCAAAACGGTTATAATCCTCACTTTTCGTAATAAGAATCGTATCATTCCCAACCTCATAGTATCGAAGTATAGTTTGCTCATACTTAGCTTTTATATTTTCCTCTTTAATAGTTTTATGAACAAGTGAGATATCCTTTGCTAATTCTTCGTCTTCCACCATATATCCATTATAAGTAAACGTATTAGGATTGGCGTTTTTTATTCCAGCTTCAAGAAAATATTGAAATCCAAACAAAGTCCCTACTGCACTAAAAGCAACAGTAGATACAATTGCTACCATAAAAAAGGTCCTTGCGTTATCCTTCATTCGAAAGGAAAGGTCAGATAATAAAATCATATTCGTTTTACGCCAAAAGACTGTATCCTTCTTTTTGAACTTACGAATAATATAGACACTTAACTGCGTAAATAAAAAGTAAGTACCAATAATTACAACTATGATAACCGGTAACATTACGGCTATTACGCTTACCCCTTTTGCAACTAAAGCTACGGAGTACCCTACTCCGAGTAAAAGGACAGCTAAAATCACAAGAAAGATATTTGCCTTTGGCTCACCCTTTGACTTCTTATTCCCTTTTATTAAATCTACAAGCTTTCGTGTACGAAGAACATAGGAAACAAATAATGAAATAACAAAGAATAATAATATAAATGATCCAAATGTTATCATAATCGCCTGAAATGGAAAATAGAAATTTAATGGTTCATCCATTAAAAGAACATTTTCAGCTAACAATAAGATCCCTTTTGCAAACAATAATCCAAAAAGAATACCGCCTATTGTTGCAATAAATCCAATCAGCATGTTCTCAAGAAACACCATTAATCGAATTTGTCTTACAGACATCCCCTGCATCATCAAGAGCCCAAACTCTCTCTTACGTGTATTTAAAAAGGAACTCATCGAATACATAATAAAGAAAAAGGAAAAGACATAAATTATGCCTGCTGAAATGTTCATCCCATTCCTTACACTGGAATGTAATTCATCTCCACTTAACGTTGGATGGAAGGCAAAGATAGCAAACGTGAAAAATACCATCACCGTAAACATACTACTAAGAAAGTATGCAGCATATAATCGCTTGTTCCGTATCACATTATTAAATGCGAATTTGCGAAAGGTCATTGCCATCCCCTCCTAGTAGTGAAAGTGTATCAATTATTTTTTGGAAGAATGTTTGACGGTTATCTCCACGATGAATCTCTGAATAAAACTTCCCATCACGTATAAAAATCACTCGATTGCAGTAGCTTGCTGCTTGAGGATCATGGGTGACTAACATCATAGTGGTGCGCTCGTTTTTATTGATTGATTCCAGCATCTCCATAACATCCTTTGAAGACTTCGAATCAAGATTTCCTGTTGGCTCATCTGCCAGCAACATTTTAGGAACATGAATCATTGCCCTTGCGACAGCCACTCGCTGTGCTTGTCCACCAGAAATTTCGTATGTGCGTTTCTTCATAATCGAGGAAATTCCTAATTTCTCTGCAATTACATTTGCCCTCTCCTTCATCTCTTTTACCTTCTTGCCATCTAGAGTTAAAGGAAGAACAATATTTTCTTCCACGGTTAAGGTGTGAAGTAGGTTAAAATCTTGAAAAACAAACCCTAGCTCTCTTCTGCGGAATATTGCTAATGCTTCTTTTTTTAAACGATGTGGATTTTTTCCATTAATTAATATTTCACCTGTTGTAGGTTCATCAATGGTTGCAATCATATTAAGCAAAGTAGTTTTACCACTACCAGATGGCCCCATTATTCCTACAAATTCCCCATCTTCAATAGAAAGATTAATATTCTCTAATGCTTTATAAGCAATATTACCTTCATATATTTTACTTACTTGTTTCACTTCTAACATCATCAGTTCTCCTTTCAACTACTAATCTGTAGAAAAGTATACCGTGCTTAAGTAGTCAGAACTATCGATTCTTCTTTCACTTTTCTTACATCGTTGTAAGGTTTTGTGTTTCGGAGAAAATGATGCGAAAGCTAGTCCCTTCCCCTACTTTCGATTCCACTTCTAGTTGATGTCCAAGATGGTCTAGTGTCTCTTTAGTTAGATACAATCCCATTCCAGTCGATTCTCGATATTTCCGGCCATTTTCACCGGTAAAAAAGGGATCATAGATTCGTTTTCTATCCGCTTCTGGAATACCTATTCCAAAATCTTTTACTTCTAGTATTGCCTCTTTCCCTCTTTCATATATCGAAATGATAATTTGATTACTTTTTTCAGCAGAATACTTCACCGCATTATGAAGAAGCTGTGTGAGGATAAAGAAGAGCCACTTTTCATCTGTCTCTACCGTTATACCTTCCTTTTCTAGATTAAGTTTTGGGTATACTTGGTTACGAATATAGAATCGCTTATTCTCCCCGTTGACTTCATCGATGAGGTTGGATAGGACAACTGGTTTTATATGAAAATCTTGTTCTATAGTTTTTAATCTAGCCATATAAAGAACCGTGTTTAATCCTGTTTTAATTCGTTCTGTCTCTTCGCGAATACTCGATGATTCCGGTTCATCTATATTCTGTGCTGTAAGTTCAATTACGGATAATGGTGTTTTCATTTGGTGCACCCATCTATCCATATACCTTCGATGCTCAGTTTGTTGTTTTTCCATCACTTCTAGCTGACTTAAAAATAGTTTGTACTGTTGACTTAACAATTGATGTAGGGCAACCGATATAGGTGATTCATCTAGCTTTTGAAAGCTATTATCTAGTGACTCTAGTGGAGTTGTAAGTCTGGCATATAGTTTGTGTCGATATCGATAATGGATAATCAAGTAACAGGTTAATAGGAAAAATACAAGAAAGGCTGCATAGAAAAAAAGCTTGAGATTTTGATAACCATCAAGCCAAAAAAGCGAAAGAATAACCAACAATTGAATGCACTGTACAACAACCAGAAGGAAATGCTCCTTGAAAAATAGTTTCATTCTTTAATCTCCTTCCAGGAAACATTTAATCGGTAACCTGTACCTCTTACCGTCTCCACAACATCTTTCAGACCAACTTCTTGCAGTTTTTTCCTTACTCGGGTGATATTTACATTGAGCGTATTTTCATCAACATACGTTTGTTCGTCCCATAGTTTTTCTAGTAAATCTTCTCGACCAGTCACACGAGGATATCGTTCCATTAAACTCTCGATAATATCCGATTCCTTTTTTGAGAGGGATACCGTTTTCCTTTCAAAGGAGAGTTCTAGTCTCTCTGGATAAAGTTTTAATCCATCAGTTTCCAATACCCTTTCCTCCACTTTTGTTGCATATTCTCCGTAGGCACGTCTCAGTTGACTCCTAATCTTTGCCATCACAATTTCTGGACTAAATGGCTTGGTAATATAATCATCGCCGCCGTTTTCCAATGCCATGACTTGGTCCATTTCCCCAATTCGAGCAGAGATAAAGATTACTGGACATACTGATTCCGTTCTTATTTGCCTACACCAATAATAGCCATCAAAGCTAGGTAAATTTATATCCAACAGAACAAGTTCTGGTTTCATCTCTCTAAAGTTATCCATTACATGTTCAAAATCATTCACTATCCGTACATCATAACCATATTTTTCAATATGACTTTTAAGATGATTGGCTAACTTAGGTTCATCTTCTACGATCATTATTTTTTGCATCTTCTTCACTCCTTGACTATTATTATGTCATAGAATGATATGGACAACAAAAAGCTAAGAGAATGAAAAGTTTCTCTTAGCTCTATTTTCATTTGGATTTTTTCTGACTTGATCATTTCTAGTTAAACCCTTATGATACTTTCATTTCTATGATGAACTAGTAACTATTTCTTTAATATCCCTAAATAAGCTATCCAAGGACCTACATCTTCTTGATATCGCTTTGCCAAAACTCGAACAATTTGTGCGATATGAGTTAAATCATGTACAACCCATGTTGAGATTAATTGTCTCAATGTCACTTCACCGAATTCCGGGTGAATACCTGTTTTATTAAAATCTTCCTCTGATTGAATCAGACTATAAAGCGTCTTGATATTCTCTTCTCTCAGCGCGCTAAACTCCTCTAGCTTCGTTGACATAGGTCTTTCCCGTTTTCTCAAATGGGCAAACCGATCAAAAGGCGGAAAATGATTTTCTCTTTCAGGAATGAGAATAGACTCTATCCTTGGCATCCAATCTGTTTTCTCCGCTTCGATTAAATGTTCTACCACTTCTGATGAATTCCATGTTCCTTCACCTTCATTTACCTTTAGCCAATTTGATGATAAGCCGCTTAAAAAATATTCCAAAGTTTTCGGTGTTCTTTCCAATATCTCTAATCCTTCTTGTAGATCAAAATTCACGTTACTCCCCCCTTAATACTATTGATTAATAATACACTCTTCGTTTCTACTTTAGACATTTTTTTGTGATATAAGTCCAATCTTATTCGGTGTTAGGTTAGATTAGATTATTAAAGAACTAACTCAATAAATCTTGAATATCTTCTTCTGTCAAAGCCAGTAATTGTTCGTCATGCGGATCAATAACTTCCTCGATTAAACGCCGCTTCCGATTTTGTAATTCATTCATCTTCTCTTCAACTGTTCCCTTTGCTACAAGCTTTATAACTTGTACTGATTGTTTCTGACCGATTCGGTGTGCCCTATCAGCAGCTTGCTCTTCAACGGCAGGATTCCACCAACTATCGTAGAATATAACCGTATCTGCTCCAGTTAAATTAAGACCAGTACCACCAGCTTTTAATGAAATAAGAAATACGTCCCGTTCCCCATCATTAAATCTATTACATAATTTCACTCTTTCTTCCGATGGTGTTTGACCATCTAAATAAAAATGAGATATACCTTGAGCAACTAATTCTTGTCCAATAAAACTTAGCATCTTTGTAAATTGAGAAAAGATTAATAACCTTCGCCCTGAAAACTTAGCCTCTTCTACAATACTCATAAGTTGCTCAAACTTTGCTGAGGAACCTTCATATCCATCAACGAATAATGCTGGATGACAGCAAATTTGCCTCAGTCGGGTTATGCCTGCTAAGATTCTTATTCGGTTTTTTCGGATTGTTTCCTTATCCAAGTGCCTTAACGTTTTATGCTTAAGCTTTGCTAAATAACTTGCATAAAGCTTCTTCTGTTCTGGTAATAATTCCGATCTGTCAACTACTTCTGTTTTTTCCGGGAGTTCGTCTAGAACATCTTCCTTTATTCTTCGTAACATAAAAGGGCGAATTCTCCTGGCAATCTGCTTGTTCGTTAATTGACTATACTCCCTTAAACCTAGAAATAATTCAGGGAACACAACGTGAAAGATAGACCAAAGTTCTTCTAAGGCGTTTTCCATTGGTGTACCAGTTAAGGCAAAGCGAGTTTGCGCATTGAGTTTTTTTACTACCCTAGCAGTTTGTGTTAAAGCGTTTTTAAACATTTGTGCTTCATCAAAGAAGATAACGTGAAACTCCTGGCATTCATACCATCTACTATCACTTCGTAATAATGGATAACTCGTGATAATAATATCAATATCATCAAGATCAGATTGTAGTTTTAGTCGTTCTCGCTTATTCCCGTCTATTACTACCGTTTGCAGCTCAGGTGTAAATTTCAATATTTCGCTTTGCCAGTTATACGTAACAGATGAAGGACAAACGATTAGTGCTGGCTTCCCCTTTTCTCGAATTTGAGGTAGCTCAGATAATATAAAAGCAATACTTTGAATTGTTTTTCCTAATCCCATATCATCCGCTAAAATTCCTCCAAAACCAAAATTAGAAAGAGCCTTCATCCATTTAAATCCATGCTTTTGGTAGTTTCGTAAAATATCTTCTAGCGGTTTCGGCACTTCATAAGGTAAGGTTTCAGGATGTTGAATAGCCGAAAGAAACTCCCGGAAAGATGTTTCAAAAGATACCGTATCATTCGACTCTATCGTATTAAGTAATCTTAGTCCTTCTACAATTGGTACTTTAAATTGCTGCTCCCATTCATCAATTTGCAGTGGTACATGGTTCATGAACCTATGGATTTCTTCTATTTCTCTTGTTTCTAAAGAAAAAAGCCTACCATCTCTAAGACGATAATACTTCCGCTTTTCTTCTAATGCAGTCAAAACATCCTTAATCTCTTCTTCTGGAATACCATCAATCGAAAAGGTAAATTCAAGCCAATGTGTCCTTTCCCGATAATGCCTTACTTTTATTTTGGGGATCGTCGTTTTAGGTAAAATTCGCAATCGGACTGCTGTAGTTGCATACACTTGAACTAGTTTGTGCAACTTTGGCAGCTGATGATGTAAAAAGTTGTATTCTATCTCTTCGTTTTGAATATAGTAGCCGCTTTCTGTTTGAATAAACTTACTTTCATTCATAAGTTTTAGAATCGCATCTTCCTTCTCTATATCACGAATAATCATCATGCCAACTTTTGGCTGCCTACCATCCAAGGGATTAATCACAACATTTTCATAATGAAATTCAAGTCCTGCTAATAGGCGGTTCTTAACTCTATCTAAGTAAAGCTTGGCCTTCAGTGGTGTTTTTTCTATCTCAGCAGTAATCTCTCCGGATAAGTGAACCTGTCCCATTTTCCTCAACTGGGGCAATAACTTTTCCATATAATACTTCAATTGGGGTTGTGGTATTGGAATGGCATTCGATTTAGACACAGCTAGCATTTGCTTTAAGCCATAGAGCCTTTCCGCTTCCCCTCGTTTAACCACCACCATTTTTCCATCAAATAAACAAGAGTCATATTCTTTTAAAATCACCATATTACGTAAGCCTTCAATTGCTAGTTGATAGCCATCTTTGCTATTGCCCCTGAATTCAAATGTTAATGGCAAGGGTTCGTCCGTTACGTGAAATTGAGGATAGTCTTGCCCACTGTAATGAAGTGTGACGTGTGGAGCACGAATCAATAATGGTTCCATTCTACTCCAAGAAGTTGCAGGGATAGATAGAATCGTTTTATCTTCCTTATTATTACACTTTGTTGGTAGGGCTCGAAGATACATCCTTTCGTCATTTAAAATGGATATTAATTGCTGGATAACTTGATCTGTTTCTTGGTCAAAGCAATGTTTTTTTGGGTCGTATGTGAATTTATCTGATATAGAATACTTCTTACCTTCATTTATTTGTAAGAAAAATTTGCGAATATCATATATCTCTTGACCCTCAATAGCCAATCCAATCCCTAATAAATCATTTCCATCATCACCAGGTATCACCTTGCAATGCAAAGTTGCTCTGACCACTTTTCTATTCTCAAAATGGGTTTGTTTACCCGTTTTTGGAGAAGGATTGGATTCAAATAAATGTAATAATTCATCAGAAAGTTTACTAGTGTCTCGTACCGAATTTAGATCAATAGTCTTTTCCTTTTGTTGTACATAAGCAATGAGTACTGCTGCGACATGTTGGCAATCCTTTTGAAATGAACTAAGGGACGGGCAACTACATGTTGATGTAAAGCCATTTTTGTTTTTCTCAAGGTGGACAAAAAACTCCTCTGCACCTTGAACTGTCGCATCTATAGATTCAGACGTTACCGCTTCAATCGTTACTTTTCCATTACGATAAAAGGCGTCCCCTTTTTTATAGGAGACTGCCCCACAACGTTCTTTGATGACTTTTTGATTTAGTTTAATCTCCATTTAGGGTAACTCCTTACCTCGATAAAAATAATTTAAAACCGTTCAATATTCCTTCTTAATCAATTTAGCATGAACAAATAAAACTTACCAGTACAGCAGTCCCATGAAATATGTAACATTTTTGTAACATATGATAAATTCATACCGTCTTATTCATTATAGAAAGAGAAGTTTTCAAATATATAAAAGTGGGGTGTTAGAATGAAGAAGTTGTTATTCTGGCTTATACTAAGTATTTGTATTGTACTAGTAGCCTGTAGCAATGATTCCCAAAATAGTGAAGAAGCTGATTATGTTGCTGAGGACTCAGCTGGGGCAGACGGAGAGAGTGCTGATTTCTCAAATTCACCAGAAAATGCTAATACTAGTGAAGGATCATCTACAGAAGGACAGAAGGAAGAAAGTCAACAAACTAGTAGTGAGAATCGTCCAGTAGACAGGAAAATTATCTATACGGCTAATGTAGCAATTGAAGTGAAGAATTATCAACAATCAATAAATGATATTGAAACTAAAGTAACGGATTACGGTGGCTATATTGTGGAATCCAATACGGAGAGTTTTGATGGTGATAAAATCACGAGTGGTTTTATTACTGTTCGAATTCCTCAGGATAAGTTTCGAGAGTTTATTAACTTAGTAGAAGATGGTAGTAGCAAAGTTTTAGAAAGCTCCATTTCTGGCCAAGACGTTACGGAAGAATATGTTGATTTATCCTCTCGATTAAAATCAAAACGAGTAGTGGAAGAACGACTTCTCTCTTTTATGGAACAAGCAGAAAAGACTGAAGACTTATTAAAGATTTCAGATGACCTAGCAATCGTCCAGGAAGAAATTGAAGAAATCCTCGGAAGGATGAATTATTTAGATAATAGAGCAGAACTAGCAACAGTTACAATTGAAATACATGAAAATAATGTAAGTCTTGCACAAGTAAATGATGACGATTTAAATACTTGGGAAAAAACGAAGGAACAGTTTATAAAGAGTGTAAACATGTTGATTAATCTATTTTCTAGTTTGTTTATTTTCCTTATTGGAAACTTGCCGATTCTTATTTTACTAGGCATTATTGGTTTGGTAACGTATTTAATATTCAAAAAGAGAATGTTTAACAGAAAAGAGTAAATTACTATTAGCAAAAATAAGTCTGGGACAAAATTTTTGTTAGTCCCAGACCCTATTCCGTTTGGCAAACAGAAACCCTACTCTAAATCTGACAATATATGGTCAATCATTTGTGAGTTTGCGATTGGTCCTGT
Source organism: Ornithinibacillus jepli (assembly GCF_047228935.1). Classification (NCBI taxonomy): domain Bacteria; kingdom Bacillati; phylum Bacillota; class Bacilli; order Caryophanales; family Bacillaceae; genus Ornithinibacillus; species Ornithinibacillus jepli. The sequence continues at coordinate 34,992 of NZ_JBFEGG010000001.1, read as the reverse complement.
GTATAGCCAGCTAGTGTTGGCATCGTATTCATAGATATTTCCATTTTTCACTGCTGGGATGTTTTGCCAAATTGGATCTTCTAACATTTCTGATCCATTACCCTTATCACTATTGACTAAGAAAATATGATCGGCATCCAATTCCGCAAGCTTCTCTAATGAAATCTCAGACCAGTTTGCTTCTGTGCTAGCCGAAATCTCTTTCACTACGTTTGGTGTTGTAAGACCTAAGTCATTATACAAAACATCACCACTAGATAAGGAATCACTCACTACGTAGAAAGTGTTACTCACTAACCAAATTGCTGCCACCGATTCATCACCGATAGCTGTTTGAATTCTTTCCTTAGCATCTGCCGCTTTTTCCTCATAATCAGCTAGTACTTGTTCAACTTTCTCTTCTTCTCCAAACACTTTACCTATTTCCTTAAATTCGTCACGCCAATCATTATTTTGTGCTGATCCGATGACATAGGTAGGTGCGATTTTACTATATTGTGCATACTTATTTCCTTCAACCATACTAGCTGAATCCATAATAAGTAAGTCAGGTTTAAAGCTAGCAACTGCTTCTAATGGAAGGTCATGTGGGATTGTTGGAACCTCTTCAAGATATTCTTGTAAATACTCTTGAATTCCATTACTAACAGACCACTGGGCAACAGGAGTTACTCCTAATGCTACTAAATAATCTTCTAAGTATGAAGCAATTACACGTTTAGGCTCAGCAGGAACCGTTACTTCGTTCCCCATCGCATCTGTCAACGTACGGTCTGCTACTTCGGTTCCATCATTTTCATTCTGAGTAGTCGAATCATCGCCCTGTTCTTCTCCATCATTATTTCCACATGCAACTAATAGTAATGCTAATACTATTAGACTTAAGAATATGTAAAACTTACTATTAATTTTCAATGATCTATCCCCTTTAACTTAAAATAATAACTTCACATCTAAATGATAACAATTATCATTATCATTTGCAATCGTTTTCTTACCTATCCTATTATATTTTGCTCTTTGAATTTTTTTATACTATAATGATAATGATTCTCAATCCTATGATAAATAACTTTTATCAACTTATCAGGAGAACTTTATTTATGACCAAACATGCGTCCGGAAAAATACATACTAATATTTCAAAATCTAGACTAGTCATTCCGATGTTTATTTTACTTGGAGGAACAGTTTTTCTCATCTTCTCTATTGCAATATCTATTTTATTTGGAGCAGCGGATATAAACTTACAAACGATATGGCAAAGCATTACGAATTTTGATTCTAATTCTACATCACACCAAATTATAATAGGGCTTAGAATACCTAGGGCACTAGCTGCCGCTTTAATAGGTGCTGCTCTTGCAGTTTCCGGATCCCTGATGCAAGGGATGACTCGAAATCCACTTGCTTCCCCATCGATTATGGGGGTAACAGCTGGAGCTACTTTTATGATGGCCATTGCGCTTATAGTTATGCCTCACGCATCTAATTTCGTCATGATGCTATGGGCATTTGCTGGGGCTGGACTTGGTGTTGCGATTGTATTTGGAGTAGGATCCATTTCCAAATCAGGTTTAACTCCCGTTAAGCTTGCCTTAGCTGGTACTGCAGTGTCTGCGATACTCAGTTCGTTATCGTCAGCTATAGCTATCCATTTTAATGTGGCAAAAGATATGAGCTTTTGGTATGCAGGAGGGGTATCGAGTGTACAGTGGCTTCATGTTCAGCTCCTATGGCCAATTGTCGTAATCGGACTTATACTTGCTTTTATCCTTGCCAAGTCTATCACGGTTTTAGCCTTAGGAGATAATGTTGCTAAAAGCTTAGGACAACATACGTTACTTATTAAAACAGTAGGTACGATAGTCGTTTTATTACTCACAGGTGCAGCTGTATCGGTATCAGGGACTATTGGTTTTATCGGATTAGTGATACCTCATATTACTCGTTTTCTTGTGGGAGTAGACTATAGATGGATTGTTCCTTGCTCGGCAGTACTTGGGGGATTATTACTAGTTATAGCAGACACCGTATCACGAATGGTTAATCCACCATTCGAAACACCTGTAGGGACAATTACTGCATTAGTCGGTGTTCCATTCTTTCTCTACTTGGCACGTCGTGAAGGGGGAAAGATGTAATGAAATCTAGTTCAAAACAAGGGAAACGAATTGCAATCACTGCCATCATTTTAATCATAGGAATTATTATCACGATATTAACTAATCTCAACTTAGGTGTCATCTCCATTCCACCGATTGACGTTTTCAAAACTGTTTTCGGTCAAGGGGACGATTATAACAGTATGGTACTGATGGAGTTCAGGCTACCTCGTATCGTGATAGCAATATTAATTGGCGCAGCAATGGCGATATCTGGAGCAATTTTACAAAGTATTACCCACAATGAATTAGCAGATCCAGGAATAATTGGAATAAATGCTGGTGCGGGTTTTGCCGTTGTGCTATACATCTACTTATTTCAAAGTGGCATGACGGAATTATCGAGCACATCAATTTTCTTTTTACCACTTACAGCTCTTACTGGCTCAATGGTTGCAGCAATACTAATTTATCTACTTTCTTGGAAAAACGGTATCTCACCGATTCGTTTGATACTAGTTGGAATAGGGATTAATAGCGCATTTGCAGCTTTGATAATCATGTTCCAGTTAAAAATGGATCCAACTGATTTTACAAGAGCGACTGTATGGTTGTCTGGGGATATCGCAGGTGCAGACTGGACCTATGTCCTTGCCCTGTTACCTTGGGTAGTCATACTTATCCCACTTGCACTTTATCAATCCAATGTATTAAATGCATTACAATTAGGGGATGATGTTGCAAAAGGGCTTGGTACTCATGTAGAAAAAAATCGATTTGGCTTATTATTTATCGCTGTCGCACTTGCTGGTTCTAGTGTTTCTGTCGGTGGTGGAATTGCCTTTGTTGGACTTGTTACACCTCATTTATCGAAAAAACTAGTCGGTGTTAACCATTATTCCTTCCTTCCGATTACGGCATTGATGGGGTCTTTATTACTTTTAGTATCAGACACAGTTGGACGGAATATTTTATCACCATCAGAAATTCCGGTCGGACTTATCGTATCATTAGTTGGTGGATCTTATTTTATCTATTTATTAATGAAGAGCTAGTTGCTTAAATACATGTAAAAGGGAGATTATTATGGGGGAACATAACGAGCTACACGATGTCATTATCATCGGTGGAGGAACAACAGGTTTATTTGCTGCTTTTTATTGTGGTATGCGTGATTTGAAAACAAAAGTAATCGAATCCGGATCCGAGCTTGGTGGAAAAGTGCTTCAATTTCTTCCGGAAAAGCTTATTTATGATGTTGGCGGAATACCACAAATCACTGGAGATCAGTTAGTCGAGCAAATGATAGAGCAAGCATCAATAAATCAACCTACGATCATATTTAACCAATGGATCGAAACGATAACTAAAGATGAAGATGATATCTTTACCCTAACTTCATCTGACGGAACTCGTCACCGAGCAAAGGCCGTAATCGTCGCAACTGGAACTGGTAAATTTAATCCAGTAAAACCCGAAGTGGACGGGTTAGAGTCTTTCGAACAAAAATCTGTTCATTATACGATTAGCAACCTTCAGCAATTTGCAGGAAAACAAATTATGATTGCTTCCAACAATAGAATCGGAATAGATTGGGCACTCACACTAGAAAATATTGCAGAGCGTGTCTATTTAGTTAATAACAAAAACACCTTCCAGCACGCTGCAGACGAAGAACTACAAAGTCTTGAGGAGTCATCCGTTATTGTCGAATTAAATAGTAATTTAATAGAACTTCAAGGGGAAGATGGTTGGCTAGATGAAATTACAATAAAGTCCGATGAGAAAGGTGAACAACGCATTAAAGTTGATCATCTGCTTGGATATAACGGTCTCAAAATGGTTGCTACTCCATTTAAAGAATGGGGATTAGAAACATCTAGTGGCAAAGTAGCAGTTGATCACTATATGGCGACAAACATTGAAGGAATCTTTGCAGCTGGGGATTCTACCGGATATCCAGGAAAAACAATGCTAATTGCTTCTGGCTATACAGAAGGACTAACGGCTGTAAATAGTGTTGCGAAATATCTTAACCCGAAGGCAGCTCCACAAGTATATAGCACGGTAATTTATCGCAAGTAACGTAAAGGACATGTGGTCTGAATTGCCCCATGTCCTTTCTTATATGAACTAAGTTAACTCAATAAAAAATCTTCTTTCTTCCTCTATTACGTTAAACCCCACTGACCGGTACAATTGTAGTGCTTTCTCATTCTCTGTATCAACCATCAACATTGCTTTGGTTAGTCCAATGTCTTTTAAATAGGTGAGTGCTGTTGTTAGAAGAAATGTTGCAATTCCTTTTCTCCTCCAGTTTTCTCTTACAAACACATCCTCAATGACACCCATATCTTCTTCCCGCCAGGCCATTGCAGAAGCTATTATACTCCCATTTTCCAATACTGGAATCGCAGTCCACGATGGATTAGCTTTATATTCATGTAATCTGTTCAGCCCAAGTGCAGCATCTGGCCAAATCTCACGCTCTACTTCTAAATATCGCTTTTCCTCTTCTAGTCCCTTCATTTCCCAAAAATTCCATTGTAAATCTGAATGTGATAGCGTGATAGACTCGATGGGTTGTTGTAAATCTCTTTCCATTGTATATAGTGTATTTAATGGCCTAAAGCCTTTCTCTTTCACAAAGTAGCGATTATTATTTATCTCGGCCCCAAAGTTACCTACGCAAAGGTTCGTTTGGTAATCTGCTGAAAGTAGTTGCTTCAGTTCTAATGCACGACTATATAACGGTTTATATAATTTATTTAATAAATTATAATCTAGCTCTCTACCGGGTAAGGTTTTAAGATTTATATAGATCATATGTCTATTTTGTATTGGATGTCCTTCTGAAACGCGGTTAATAATTTCAACTTGACCCTTTGCTACTATTTTTCCAGCATCAAAAGCACAAATCACATTATCCCAGTTCTCTTCTGGGCCAACCCACCAAAATATGACTCTTCTATCTTTTGTCACAGAGTGATAGAATTCACTTAATAACGGTAAATCTTCTTGTTTAAAATTCCTAATCTCTGTTAGCATTGTACAGCTTCACCTCAATCTGTTTCACTCTTAGTCATAATTGACATAGTTAGGAATAGCTTCTCTCATCATTATTTTTAACAAGTGGTTGAATTCTCCAGTACGTAATCGATCTCCATAACCATTCGAACGGGCCAAAGCGAAACTTTTTCAACCAAAAAGTACTAATAATCATTTGTACTGCAAATATAATGAAACAAATAATTGTACCTGTTACAAGATTTACTTTCCCATACCAACCAAATCCTACAAAAATCCCAATAGAAATGATAGTTTGCATTAAATAATTTGTTAATGCCATTTGACCTGTAAATCCAAGGGAACGTAATCTTTGTTGCCATTTATTTCTCCTTAGTAATATGGTCAATGCAGTAATATAAAATAAGCATAAAGGAATACTGCTAATGCTCGTCAATACTTGAATAATGTATAGTTGTTTAACCCCTGAATCCACTATTCCAAATGTATATAAAGCGAGAAGTGCAACAAGTGGAATACTGATTAATAAAGTAATGAGACGTATTTTTTTAAGCAATTGCAGGTGTTTAGATACATCTTGGAAGATACCTGCTTTTCCAGCAGCTAATCCGATTAAAAACATCGCAAGTACCGGAATCATTGCAGGAAGTATATTCAATAGAATCATTGGTAGCTCTGCTCCAAGTCGATAGCTTACCCATTCTAGGTATCCAGAATGTTGATAAATAGCCGTATAACTAGAAACTTCACTTTCCATTACTATTCTTGGTACTTCTATTTGTTCTAATAATGTATTTGGTATTAATAAGGTGAGGCTATTGAAGGCATTATATGCTAATAACAAACTGCCCGCCCAAATCAGCATTGTTTTGATCTTTCGTTTATAGAACAATAACAAGAAAAGTCCTGAAAGTGCATATGTATGTAAAATATCTCCATACCATAGAGCAATCAAATGTATCAGCCCAAATACTAGTAATGCTATTATTCTTCTAATATATAATTTTGTAGCAGCTTGTCCTTTCATCTCAGCACGGCTAATAAAAATATAAAAACCTAATCCAAACAGAAAAGAAAAAATCGTAAAAAATTTCATATCAATAAACAATGTGAAAAATCCATCTAACCAATAATCCCAACCAGTATACTCCGGTTCGTATCCATTCATTGTTTTCACAAATATAGCACTATGAAATGATGGCATGTTAACTAGAAAAATTCCAAATAACGCAAATCCCCTAATAATATCAATAGTACGAATTCGTTCTTGACTTGAAATTGGTGAATTAACCAAAACAGTTCCCCCTTGTTCGTTAGTAACTTTCTATTATTTTACGTTAACTATTAAATTTAAGTTTCACTATTTGCTAAATAAACCTTTATAACTTCCTCCCTTTAAACGTAATCCCATCACTTTCAAATCGTAAATTTTCATCAAAAGGCATGACATAAGTATCCAAGCTAATATATTCGGTTTGAATTTGATGAGCAAAACTGAGGATCTTTTTATCCAGTGTAAGAATTGGCATTTCACCATTTTCCACTCGGATAACAACTTGAATACGAGATGTTAAATCATATTTTTTTCGTAACTCATTAATGATAAATACTTTATCTCGAAGCTTCTGGATAACCTCATTCATCTTATCCTTTAAATCAACAGAGGCTTCATAATCGGTGCCTAGTTCCCACCAAGTTTGTGTATAATATCTTCTGAAATCAGGATTTATCTTTCCATTTGGCGGAATAATCTCCTCACCTTTTTTATCCGTATCGGTTGGTAGAACACCTAGTTTTTCCGTTACTTCCTCTAGTGGAAAGTCGTCACCATAAAGACTAAAATAGACCATGATTTCTGATTTTTTCTCGTTTAGTTCAATCTGCTCTTTTTTTATGTACTCCCGTATCATTTGTATGACTGATCTCATTGCATCAATATTTAATTCTACATATATACCTTCTAAAAGATCATTCACTCCAGCTACATGTGCAACAGTTAAATTCTCATTTCCCTCTAATAATTGAATGTCCTCGTCGTCTACCACATCACTAATCTCTCCTATTACGACTAGCCCTTTATTTGGACGTTCCAACAAGGCTTGTAATACTTGAGGATGATGAGTATAAGGTGTGAACCAAACTGCTTTTATATTCGGATAAAGCTGGTGTGTAAGAAAATAGGCTGCAATTGTAGATCCAAGTCCTAGTGAGACAAAATGAACGGTATCATATTCCTGGTCCTGTAAAAAAGAAAGGATCATTTCATTAACAATTACTGGTAGATTTTCTTCATTTATATTCATTCCTGAATAATGAAATTGAAACGTATCAAAACCTTCATCCCAATAAAGATGATTGGTATACCACATAATGGGGCCTTGTGTTGTATATTCTTTACCAGGTAATAAAATAGCAATTTTTTTAGGCTGACTATTTTTCACTGACAAAGTATAAGGAATCGTTACTCCTTGTGCTTCCATTGTTCCTTTATGATATGGATATTGCAACATTCTACCCCCTAGTGTTGTAAACTATATTTGCTTAATTCTAACTATACATTACTTATAATTATATTTGGATTTTTTTTACAATAAAAACAACAAAAATGGCAAGAATGAATCGAGGTTAACCGTCATCACTCTTACCAAGAGGTTATTTCTATAAATCAATTATTAATAGTTTCTAATTCCTTCCATTCCTCTTGAAATTCACTTAAAGTCTTTTCCATATATTCATTGCTTGGTACGTGCTTTAATATTTCGTCTTGTGAGTATATTTTTCCACCTTTAATTATTCGGTGAATACTTCTCGTATGTTGAATATCTTCTAATGGGTTATCATCTAGGATTACAATATCTGCAAAGTAGTCCTCTTTAATAGCACCAATACTATCTAGGTGTATAGATTTTGCTGCACGGATGGTTGCAGCCTGCAATGCTTCCATTTCTGAGAGTCCAATTTCTACAAATATTTCTATTTCACGATGTAAAGCCATACCCGGAAATGTCCAAATAAGTGCAGGTGTATCGGTTCCAGTAACAACAGTTCCTCCCAAATCATAATACGTTTTTGCAACTAGTTTAGTAAACAGATCTAATATACCAAGTTGCTCTTTTAATAGTTCATTCTGTTCAGACATGTTTTCCCAATGGCCAATTAGAATATTTTCTTTTTCAAGTGATTCGGTTACTTTATTTTTGGGATACCATGTATTTGGATACTGCGATACTTGATCAGTAAGCACAAGCGTTGGGCACAGCTTTACATGATACTTAAGCATTTCTTCACATAATTCCTTGATTTTTTCTTCATCTGGATTCTCCCAGTTAATATGCCCCCACTCCGATTGATCTGCAGTTGGATACCATCCGTTATAAAGAGCCTGCCCAAAACCTGAAGCATGTTCAAACCACGTCACACCTAGTTTAGCAGCATCTAAAGCAGTCAGATCTTTTGAATGGATGAGATCACAACTTACTTCTAGATTATATTGGTTTGCCTCATCCACAACAGCTTGTAAAACCTCTCTCTTAATCAACCCATACGCTTTTATAAATTTCGCCCCAGCAGCTGCTTGTCTTCTAACTTCTTTTCTTGCTATTTCCGGGTCATCTGTGACAAGATTTCCGAAGCTTGTTGGCCCCCATAAACCGGGAGTTCCATCAATCATTCGATCTGCAGCATATACTTTTGGTGTTGGTGCATCTATTGGTGCATCAATTAATTTTTTTAGCATGAATACATTTCCTGCGGTATTACGAACCGTTGTTACCCCAGAAGCTAAAAAGTGAGGCGCAAACTGTTCTTGAATATGACAGTGCATATCAATTAATCCTGGTATAAGATACTTTCCTCTTACATCAACTAGTTTTACCCCTTTAGGTATTGTCTCATTATGATTATAGATTTTTATAATTTTACTTCCTCGTACTTCAATTGATCCTTCAAAACAAACTCCTTTTTCTACATCAATTATTGTTCCATTTGCTAGAATATAATGCTTTAATTCCATCATTTCAGTTTCCTCCCCTAATTTTTTTCCGTTATACTTATTTGAAAGTACTTGTTGTAATTTTATTGTAATTCGAACATTTATTAGGATTGATAAAATTTTCATATAGTGGAATTTTGATTAAGGTGGCTAGTATTATGAGAAATTATGGTGAAACCTTTCGAATCATTCGTAAGCAAAAAGGATTAACAATGAAGGAACTAGCTGATGGGGTATGCTCGATTTCATTTTTATCAAAATTTGAACGAGGAGATTCCGATATAACGCTTGGAATTTTCACAAGAATTTTAGATAAGCTTATGATGAGTATGGATGAATTTTTGTACGTACATCATGATTACCAACCAGGTAAAATCGAACAATTTTTCCAGCAAGTAAACAAAGCCTATAATAGTCAAAATGTAGCCCGATTACAGCAATTTAAAAATCAAGAAATGAAAAAGTGGGAGCAATACAAATTAGAAACGTATTATTTTAATGCATTGATGCTTCAAGTTTATGAGAGTATGTTGGTTTCCGCTGCAATGGATGAGAACGTGGGGGAGGAAGAAATCAATCAGTTAGCCGATTATTTTTTTCGGATTGAAATATGGGGATATTATGAATTAGCTCTCTATAGTGCAACGATGTTCTTTCTCGATCCGAGTATCGTTGCTCAGCTATCTAGGACAGCATATGGAAAAAGTAGCCGTTATCACAGATTTAAGAAAACAAATGATGCGATTATTGCCATCCTGATTAATACACTTACTCTATTAATTGGCCCCGTGAACCGCTTCCAAGAAGAGTTAATATACAAGAAAGAAATTGAGGAGTTTTTTTCCTACGTAGAAGAAATTCAATTGCCAGAGGGAAATTTATTTGAACGGCTAAAATTGCTTCAGCTAAAGGGAGCTTTTGATTTGAAGTGTGGAGATAAAGAAGCTGGAGAGGCTAAGCTACGACAATCCATTCAAATTCTTAATGATCTAGGAGCTAATGGAATTGCAAATAACACTACTATATATTTGGAGCAAATTTTATCTTACATAAATATCGCTAATTCTAAATAGTATTACACCTCCAACAGTTCTTCTGAAACAATTGGAGGTGTAGTGGGTTACTTACTTAAGTACGCTTTTTCTTCTTTCTTGAAGAATCTTTCTTCATTTTCCCTGTTTCTCTATTAGTCGTTCCTTGGCCTTCTACCTCTGAAGATCCCATTCCAACACCGACTTTTCTTTTGGTCATGATAATTTCACCTCCAAGTTATAGTGTTCCTGATAATTTTTAAGGTATGTTGTTTAATTAATAAATTACTCAGAAAGCATATTAGATGCTATTGGACATTACATCCGCTCTTTCTTTCGTTTTGTCCAATAGCACTCGGATATTAGACATTTCCATCGCTTTTCCTCTCATTTTGTCCAATAGCACCCGGTTATTGGACATTTACACCGCTTTTCCTCCCGTTTTGTCCAAAAGCACCCGGTTATTAGACATTTTCATCGCTTTTCCTCTCGTTTTGTCCAAAAGCACCCGGTTATTAGACATTTTCATCGCTTTTCCTCTCGTTTTGTCAAATAGAACTCAGTTATTAGACATTTTCATCGCTCTTCCTCTCGTTTTGTCCAATAGAACCTTGCTATTAGACATCTCCAACCGCTTTTCCTCTCGTTATGTCCAATTACTTAAATAGAAAAAAGACCTGATATTTTAAATATCAAGTCAATCTCATTTCTAAGCTAAAAATTCCTTCAACTGCTCAGATACTTTTTTAACATCTTCCATACCTAAATGATATAAATCAGTCAATTTATCCTTATTCCTTTCAACACGTCCTACCTCTAACTTTTCAGAAGGACTTATAACAAATACATTTCCCTTCTTCTCTTCTTCAAAAATATAATTCAATGTATCATTATAAACTTGATGCCGCTTTTCTATTGCTCGTAATAGACCTGGATATTCTTTGTATTTTTTTCGCATATACCATCCAAATGACTGGGGCTTTTTTACATACCCTCTATTTCTAGTTAAAATAACGACATTCTTCTTGTTCCCGTCTCTAACTGATTGTTTAATCGGAATGGGATCGGAAATTCCCCCATCTAATAGTTTACGCCCATTAAAATCTACAACAGGTGCAAACAATGGTAAAGAACTTGAAGCACGAATTACTTTTAAAATCTCTTCCTTATAATCTTCTCGTTTATAAAATACTGGTTCTCCAGTCAAACAATCAGTAACGCCAATGACAAACTCTTCTTTTGCCTCATAAAATGTATTAAAGTCAAATGGCTCCAGTTCATTTGGTAAAACATCGAATAAAAAGTCCATTCCAAAAATCTCTCTCTTTTTAACAAAATTTCGGAAGGATACGTAATCCGGATGATCAAGGTAATCAATTATTACCGCTCTGTTTCGGTCCATTTGCCTCGAAATATAGGATGAGCCATTACATGCTCCTGCAGAAACTCCAATAACATATGGTAAGTATATATCTTGCTCCATTAAATAACGAATAACTCCCGCAGTATAAATCCCTCTACTTCCTCCACCTTCTAATACTAATCCTATATGGTTCATACAATCCCCCCTCTGAAAACCTTAATCAAAGGAATTCTATTAATTCATTTTCTATATCTATTATAAATCCAAAAAGTGGAAATTTCTAACTTGTTGTTTTTTTGTCGTGTTATTCTGTACTAACCCAAATATTCCTATACCGTATATTTCATCCTTTACTCCATAAAATAATCCATATTCAATAAAATTCTGGAGGTATTTCTATTGTTAAAAACGTCCTCACATCCTAGCGTTTTACGAATAAAAAAGAGAAATAAATTAACCGCAGCTGAGATATCTAGTATTTGGGTTCAGTATATGAGCGATACAATGGCAATTTGTGTTTACAAATATTTTCTTAAAATAGTGAAAGACAAAGAGATAAAATCTATTATACAAGTCTCCCTAAGGATGGCGGAAGATCATATAAAAAAAATGAAAGAAATTTTTCAAAATGAAGGGTTCCAACTCCCTAAAGGCTTTACAGAAAGAGATGTTAATTTACATGCACCACGATTGTTTACGGACCAATTTTTACTCTTCTATTCTTATATTATGACAGTACACGGAATAACCGCTTATAGCTTGGCTTATTCCACGTCTGAAAGAGAAGATATCCAATTCTACTTTTCGGAATGCATTACAACTTCGAAAAAGTTATTTAAAAAAATAATGGCTATATTTAAGACAAAACCTAAATATGTCAGTCCTCCCTCCATACCTTCACCCGATAAGGTGGAATTTCTTAATACAACTGGAATTATTTCTAATTTAATTGGGGAAAGAAGGCCACTTAATTGTTCTGAGGTTAGTAATTTATTCTTCAATTCAAAGAAAACTGGATTCATTAGTACATTAAGCTTAGGCTTTAGCCAAGTGGCAGCACGTGAGGATATTCGTAATTTCATGTTAAAAAATGTAAAACTAGCTAGACAGGATGCTAATAGTTTTGATGCTATATTACAAAAAGATAATTTAGTAATACCAGAGAAATGGGATTCTGAAATTACAGATTCTACTATTAGTCCTTTTTCAGACAAACTAATGATGTTTCATGCAGCGTTTTTAGTAAATGCGGCTCTATCCTATTATGGTGCAGCACTAGGATCAAGCCTCCGTTCAGATGTAATGTTGAACTATCTTAAGGTGTATACCCATGCAACAGAAGCAGGAGTCCTTTGCTATAACATTATGGTGAAACATAGATGGTGGGAAAGACAACCGGAAGTGGATAGAAAGCTGTTTTAATTTAAAATACTCCCTTAAGTAATTCACTTACCTCAAGGGAGTTATTTTTAAACTTTTAACTCTAGTTTTTTTCTTTATCCATTATTCTCTTTCTTCTTACTTTTAATAAATGATAGTAATCCTTCATTGAATAATAAATCATTCTGTTTAAGTAAATACAACTACAATGCAGAGATTGTTCACTATGAAGAAAAATAATATTTTTGTCAGATGAGGAACATTTGTACCAGGCTTAAGAATAATTGGCTCCTTTAATCGAGCACGTAATGTAGTAGGAGTAAGAAGTATTTCTTTTGCATCCATCTCCCAAGAAAAACTAGGTAGCCATTAGATAATACGTCCCTGGTAAAAACGTTCGAAAAACTAAAATCTCTCAAGATGAAAGTAAGGTAAGGTTAACTAGAAAAATATTATCAACTTTAATTTCCCAATAATCGCTATAAAAAAGAAGAAAATGCCTATATCCATTTTCTTCTAGAAGTACGCTTTAGATGATCTCTTTTCTCCGGGTCAAAATCCAGTACTTGATTTCTTTCTTTTTGTTTTCTCCTGTCCCTCTCAATCAATGCATCTAATTTATCAACTGCCCTTTCCAGTTCCACCTCATTTATGTCTCCCCTAGCATAAATACTACATAAAATACTATAAGCAATTGCCTTTGTTTCTATGTTCACAACTAGATCTACATCTGAGTTTCCACTCTTATCTATTAGGGTTTTTAATTTATTTTGAATTCGTTTTTCCACCACCATCTACTCCTCTTTTGGTTGAATAGAGGGATACTCTATTTAGTATCCCTCCAAAAAAAATTAAAAATCAAGATCTTGATTTTGCTCTTGATCTTGGTCCTGATCAGAATCAGCTTCAGACCTAGCACGTACTCTTGCCCGTGACTCACTATCTACGTTAATATCCAAATCTACTCTTGAATTTCCACTATTTTCAACTCTAGCCCTTGCTATGTTAGTATTTTTATCTTTAACACGAACATCATTCTCATTGTCTAGTTCATTATCACTTCTGAAATCTAGTTCATTATCTGCTTCACTTCTAGAATTACTTTTTGAATTACTTCTTGATCGAGAGTCACCAGATCCTCTTCCACTATCTCCAAAAACACTTGGGTTTCTCCATACTTCACTCATAGTTTTCGCCTCCTTTTTGTACTAGTCACAATATTATATTCTTTTAAATATCATATGCTTAGATGAACTCACTATTAAAAGATAGTCATTGGTATATTTTAGATTGATAGTTATTAAATCTAGTATAGATAACCTGAAATTTCTAAAAAAACTACTGTTACGAAGTATAAAGAAAGTCAAGTATCTGTATTTGTTTTCAGTGATTGGGGTAATAATAAAAATTGGGTAGTGCTAAATCCTTAAAAATCTAACTCTCCATATTAGATAAGCACTGGAGAAAGGAGTGAAAAGCTGTTTGCAAACTAGAGCTGTTATCATTAATCAATACGGTGGAAAAGAAGTATTAGAGGAGTGTACTGTAACACTTCCAGAATTAGCAGACAATCAAGTACTAGTTCGTGAAAAAGCCACTTCCATTAATCCGATTGATTGGAAGCTTCGTGAGGGATATTTAAAACAGATGTTTGACTGGGAATTCCCCATTATTCTTGGTTGGGATGTTGCTGGTATTATAGAAGCTGTAGGTTCAAACGTAACAAATTGGAAAGTGGGAGATGAAGTGTTTGCCCGTCCAGATACAACTCGTTTTGGAACTTATGCGGAGTTTACGATTGTTGATGATCATCTATTAGCCTTAAAGCCGAATTCTATCTCATTTGAGGAAGCAGCGGCGGTTCCATTAGCTGGATTAACCGCATACCAAGCTTTGTTTGATTATGGTGAACTAGAAAAAAATCAAAAAGTACTCATTCATGCAGGTGCTGGTGGGGTTGGTACATTTGCAATTCAACTAGCCAAAAACGCAGGAGCATATGTATATACAACTGCTAGTCCTAAAAACCATGGACTTCTGCGGACATTAGGAGCGGATGAAGTAATTGATTACCGCACAACAAATGTTAAAGATGTACTCAGTGATATAGACCTTGTCATAGATACAATTGGTGGCAAGACACAAATGGATAGTTTTGAAATCCTTAAAGAAAATAAAGGTAGACTAATTTCGATTGTAAATGAACCTGACCAAGACAAGGCAAAAGAAAAAAATGTTGTAGCCAAAAGCATTTGGCTGAATCCTGATGGAAAACAACTAGGCAATTTAGCTAATTTACTGGAAGAAAAAAAGATCAAAAGTGTTATCGGAAAAACTTTTCCATTAACAAAACAAGGTATTTATGATGCACATACATTTAGTGAGACCCATCATGCTACAGGTAAGATTGTTATAATAATTGATTAAAATGGCTAGAAGATAAATATATTCATTTATCTTCTAGCCTTTCGCTTTATGTAGATATAATAATATCATTCTATCCAAATGAAATAAAATAACTGGCTTAAGTAGTTTGTTTGGATATCTTCAACAGAATAAGATAGGATTTAAGATGTAGTATACATTAGAGTTTACATGCTTATATATTACATAATCGGAAAGTGTCCGTATTTGAACAGAAGGGAGAACGTACAGTGAAACTAGTCGGAGTCTCAGGTACATTAGCCGGGGAAAAAACTTCACAGGCAGTCAATGAATTATTAGCAGCCGCAACTTCCATTGACCCAAAACTTGAAATTGAACTGATTGATTTAAGGGAATATGAAGTTGAATTATGCCGTGGAGAACCGCTTTCCTATTATAATGATGATACTTGGAAGGTAGTAAAAAAGATTCTTGCTGCTGATCTATTACTATTCGCTACACCAGTTTATCAGGCGTCCATTTCAGGCGTACTGAAAAACTTATTAGATTATATGCCAGAAAATGCATTTAAAAATAAAGTAACAGGGATTATTGCAACAGCATGGTCTGAGAAACATTTCCTTGTTCCCGAATATCATCTAAAACCAGTTCTTTCGTATTTAAAAGGCATGATTCCATCAACAAATATATTCATCCCTAATAAATCGTTTGATATTGAAACAAATGAACTGAATGACTCGAATATCTCCAGACGAATAGTTAATCTTGCAGAAGAAATGATTTTCTTACAACGTGCAATTCATGATAGATGGAATCCAAAATAAACTATAAAAAACCCCAGAATTCGGCGTTACTACACCATGAATTCTGGGGTTAAATTTATTAACTTATGGTGTTCATTAATTCATACTGGCGGAGTCTTAACTCAAATAGAGTCAACGGATCACGATAAATTTCGGGTTTTTCCCTCATTCTATTAAGTGAATTATTAAGACTATTAATATCTCCCTCTACTTCTTGACTCACACTATCAAGTTCTCCATTAGCATTTGTGAAAAACTTGTTTACATCCCATTCAATTGATTCCTCATATAATTCTAACTGCTGGATGAATGGGGTAATGAGTTCTTTTGTTATTTCACTATAGTCTTTATTTTCGACGTAGGATTTATACTTACTATAGATTTTATCATTACCTTTTGAAATAGAGCTTAATAGTTTACCCGCTCCTTTAAACAGAACTTGAACTGGATTATTGCGCATCAAAATATTTACTTTTTCAAGTTTTAACAAGGCCCTCGAAATTCGTTCCATATCCCGCTGCCAGTCATCTAATATTCTTAATTCACCATCGAGTACAATCTTCTCTTCACCAAATTGGTTATTAAAATTCTCACTCATTTCGTTTAACTTAATTTGACAATCCTTGAACTCATCTTCGCAATCCTGAATCCATTCTCGAATCGCTTTTTTGAACTCACGGAGAGCAGTGTTATTCATATAATCAACTATCCGTTTATTCATTTCGTTATTTAGTTCAACGTGAAGTTTGCTAAAATCACTGTCTTCCCGAATTAATTCAGAACAGTTGCGCAGTAGTTCAGGTATTTGACTCATCATCTGTTGAATGGAATCATTTTTTATAGATTGGAATGAATCTTTAATGACTTGTGCTTGTTCCGTCTCCATTTCACTCAATTGATTTTGAATTTCCTGAAGGCTAACAAGTAATTTTTCATCCCAATTAATCTTATCGATAATCGTGTTTTCCACTTCTACCCGTTTTTCAATTAGAAACTCAATAGCAGCCTTAATAACACTTCTTATTTTCGAAGGGCTCGCTACTTCTATGTTGTATTCTTCTAGCAAAGGATCCATAAATGCTGCTAAATCATCCTGCAATTCTTCTTCTTTAGCCCATTCTAGGATAGACTCATAAAGCTTAATACCTTCTTCCCTACTGTTTGGATACCCATTCGTATTTATAAAATGTTTCTCTGCTTCAGTTACCAATGTCGCATTAAGACTCGATGGAAATACTTCATTCCAAGCAAGAATAGCGGATGAAGAAATAAATGTATCAGCAGCCGATGAAATTTCTAACCAGTTTGTTAAATGAGTTTGTATTAGATTGGAAATGTCTTGTATTAAAAATCTTCCACTAGTTAATTCAACATACGCCTCTTTAAATAAGTTAGGTAGCTTCTTCCACATATAAGATTCTTCAACATTTTGATGCAATAATAGCTGATTAACTTCTTCCAACCATGAAATATAAAGCTCACTTTGTTTATAGCTATTCCACATTATCTCTATCAAACTTTCAAAGCGTAATTTATCCATTTCGAGAGCAGTCACAAGTACTTCAGTAAAATAGTTTGGTTGATACTTAACCGTAAGACCCTGTGCTACATACTCCTCTATAACGGTTAACCACGAAAGGGATTTAGTCCGTATTGCCTCGTTTACAGCAAGTTCAATTGCGTTATCCCAATCCTTTATATCCTCAAAATAAGTTTGAGCCATCTCGGTTACACAAGTATAATCTGGGTTTAATTGAACCGCATTTTTAATAACCTCAATAGCCTTTTTCGTTCTACCTTGTTGAATATATAATGAAAACAGTTGAAGAAGAACTTCAGATTTCAACTCAATCGATTCCGTTTTAACTTCATTATAGAATTTTTCTGCATGCGCTAATAAGCCCATTTCAAAATGGGCATCAGCTATGTTTTTCTGTGCCCAAGGAACGAATTTTTCATCTAATGGATGTTGCCATTTGTAAATAGCCGCTTCATAGTCATTATGTAGAAAATAAACCTCTCCTTGTGCAAAGCGAATTAACGATAATTCCGGTCTTTCCTTCTGCATTTCTTCCATGTACATATCACCCAAAACTTTAACTGGGTGTTCACTATTGTTCTGATCTATTACAGTCTGATAATAGGATTTATTAATTAGTTGATTCTCCGTTGTCACGATAATCCCCCACATTTTTATATAATTTTATAGTTACGTTTTGTGATATACCAAGTCATACTAAGGTTTAGATTTCTTCACACGTTACTACTATATAAAGCTCACCATTACAATATTCGTCTTTTTTCTCTTATTTATGGGGAGAGGGCAAGATTAATTATGGAATGCTTTCTTCTCAACTAGACTTACAATAAGCCAAACTACCTGAATACATACTTTTCAACTTATACGATGGTTTTCTTTTTATACGTCTGTTAATCTTGTGTGAAACAAACAACCTGTAGGAGGAAGTATACAACTAATAGAAAGAGACATGAAGAATCGTTCTTCCTCATGTCTCTTTCTTTATAACAAGTCTTTTCCATTTCTCCATCTGCTACTCAAGTATTTCTCTGATTCTCCTGTATTAGCATTTATAAAGAAAACGTCCTTGATATACCCACTATTCACTACTACTTTCCATATAGGTAAATAGTGTAGCGTTACTCCTTTAATATCATGCAGTGGTTTCTTTAATACATAGGAGCGATTGATTTGGTTTTGTTGTACATCTTTTATATACTGAAGCGCCGCCTTATCATCTGGAATCCGTACAGGAACTAGGAAATCTTCTTCCACCTCTTCCTCGGTTATGGGGGGAACTTTAGAAAATACACCACGATAACCAGATACCCCATCCACAAATATTAAATTCGGTGTTTTTTTCGGAGGAAATGGTGGACGTTCTGCAAGGACAACCGTTTTCGCTATATAAAAAGGATGATAGATTAAAGTCTTTTCTGACGTAAAATCGCGTAAGTAGTTTTCATTTATATTCTTATTTAATTTGTAGCCTATCCCTAGGCTTTTATAGATAAATGAATAGATTTCCGCTTCATTTATTATATTTCCTACTCCAATACGCTGTATGGAAATACTCTTTTTCTTAACTGTATGCATGTTTCCTCCTCCTCTTGGCTTAATCCAAATGGGTATGATAGGAATCCACTCTGTCTTGTATTTCCTTCGATGGAGGCTTTGTCATTAAGCTAACTATAACTGTTAAAAGTAAGGAAACAGGTGCACCAATGATTGGTTCTGCATTGGTAGGTAACCACTGACCAATTATAAGAATCAAAAACGTAAGAGCTCCCCCTACCATACCAACAAGTGCACCAGTACTATTCGCTCGTTTCCACCATAGCCCTAATACAAGTGGGAACCCGAAAGAGGATAAGAGGAATCCGCCGACCCATCCTACCATGATAGCAATTAGCCCTGGTGGATCTATCGCAATAATAACACCGATAATACTTGCAACAATCATAACGACTAATCCTAATCCAGTGATAAACTTTTCCGAAGCTTGCTTGTTAATGTGACCTTTGTAAATGTCATGGGCAATTCCTGCTGATATGGCTAATAACATCGCATCTGCTGATGACATAATCGCTGCCATTAGCCCCGCCAACATAATTCCACCTAAAATTGGTGGTAAATAATGCTCGATAACCGAAACAAAAATCATATCACTTCGTTCCAACGTTTCAATGATTCCCAGACTTGCACCAGCAGATGTTACCATGAAGCCAGAAATAAATAATGTTAAATATAATAAACAAGCCCACATCGCAGAACGACGAGCAGTTCTGGCATCACGAGAAGCAAAGTTACGCATGACTACTGATGGCGAAATAATCCCAAACCATAAAAAGGCGATAAACAAACCAAAATAGGACATCCATGGTTGTGTTATATCACCAAAATCTGGACTTACGGCAAGGGCATCACTAATTAGGGAGCTAAGCCCACTATGATCGACTAAAATAAATCCAGCAAGAACCACAATTCCTACTAACATAATTGCACCTTGTAGGAGGTCGGTATAAGTTATTGCCCACATTCCTCCTAGTGCCGCGTAAATCGTAAAGCCTAATCCAAGTACAATCACAGCGGTTGTATAATCAATTCCGAGTACATAAGAGCCAATAAGTCCAGACGCTGTCAGCTGTGGTACCATGTAAAATGTCATTCCAATAACCACAATTACAGCCGAAACAATTTGGACGGATTTCCCGTACCGTTGGTTAAAAAAGTCAGGCATCGTTTTAGCACCAGAACGACGAATTTGCCCGGAAATTAGAAACATGGCAAATGGCATAATCGCAATTACCCCAAAGGCATAGGTGAAAAAGTACGGAACACCTAACGCGACCCCAGAACCAACGGCCCCCATTAACGAACTAGAACTAGCAACCGCAGCAAATATAGCAAATGCCCCAACGAACGTATTGATACTTTGTCCAGCAGTAAAGTAATCACTTTCCGACTGACGTGCTCTCCGATAAAAGTAGATTCCAATCACCGTTATGACGATTAAATAGATAAAAAGTATAATAGCTTCGGTAGTTCGCATTTTAAGCTCCCTCCTTTAAAAAGTACTCTATTCTTTTTCGAGCTTCTCAATCCAAAGACAATAAATAATCGCTAACAAGAACCAGAAGAATAGACCGATAAACATCAACCATCCAACTAATGAAATCCCACCAACATAAATTTCTGTTGGCCACCAAATAAATACAAAGCTAGCATATAGAACTAAGACTATCGTTAAGATTAACCCTGGATCTTTAAATTTTGATCTTGATGCCATGTTTACACCTCCTATCACGGAATAGATAAAACTCGTCTTATCAACATTGGTATGCAAATGGATAGTGGTTTATTCGGTGGCTTTAGGTGTCATTCACTTCCCAATGATGCATTTCTATCATTCCTTTTAGATTATTTTTCCCACTTAGGTAATACTTTGGTTATTAAACTTTTTTCCACACTTTTAGTCGTACAAGCATTCCTTTTTGAATAGAAATAAATAGAGTGTTTTTCATTTAAAGGAGTGTTCATGTTGGGTACCTTTTTTAGCTATATTCTATTAGGCTTATCACTAGCAGCACCAATTGGACCAGTAAACGCTGCACAATTAGATCGAGGTATAAAAGGAGGATTTTTTCCTGCATGGTTTGTCGGTCTTGGAGCGATACTTGCCGATGCAATTTATATGTTAGTTGTTTATTTAGGGATTGTTCATGTCGTAGAGGTACCATTTGTTCAAACTTTTTTATGGTTATTTGGAGGATTTGTTTTAATTTATACAGGTGTTGAAAGCATGGTTAGCGCAAAGGAGATCAATACCGTCCACGAAAGAAATAAAGAACCCTTGCATAAATCTTTCTTCGCAGGGTTCCTTATGTCAATCACTAATCCATTAACCATCTTATTTTGGTTAGGGATATATGGTTCTGTACTTGCAAAAACCGCATCCACCTATGGACTTCAAGCACTTATTATTTATAGTGGGGCAATTTTTATCGGATTATTATCATGGGACATAGCCATGGCAGCAGTTTCAAGTAGTTTCCGGAAAGTGTTAAATAAACGATTACTTACAAGTATTTCAATCATTTCCGGTTTAGCACTTATTGGATTTGGGATTTACTTTGGATTACAAGGGGCTCTATTATTAATAGATAGCTAATTCTCCTTTTTCCACTTTTTATTCATAAAGAAAGCAACAATTCCTATGACACAGATAATCCCTAAGCTTATGAAAAATCCTGGGCGATTTACTTTATCAAGTAACGTACCACTAACTCCAGCTAATAATAACACCATTCCGATATAGTATTTAATCGATTCCTTTAGGTCAACTTTTCTAAGCTTTCTAGCAGATAATATAATAAAAAACCAGTTGTAAAGTAGCATAAGTCCGGCAGCTGTAGTGATATAGGCATATATATTTTCTGGAAGTACAAGAGACATAATGATGGATACTGCAATCCCAAAAATTAATAAACCTAAAGCAGGAATAGGTACAGCTAATTTCCCTTCTTTAGCAAATAAAGAAGGTGCATCCTCATCCTCAGCTAATGAAACAAGAATGGTGGTTACCCCATAGAATGATGCAACCATTGTAGAGAAGCCTGCAATAATTAATGCACCATTAAAGATATGGGGTACAATGCCTAAATCAAAGTCCTTTAACGAATCAATGAATGGGCTTTTTTCTGTGTTAAATTTATCCCAAGGCATAAGAACTATCGCTAAAGCTAAGGCAATCGCATAAATGGCAACTAAGGATAAAATCATGACTTTGCCAGCTTTAGGAGCATCTTTCGGTTCTTTCAATTGGACTGCCATGAGGCCCATTACCTCAATTCCCCCGAATGCAAAAAATGCAAAGATAAGGCTCGACCAAAACCCAATCCCACCTGTAGGGAAAAATTCATTCAAAGCTTTAGGTATATGTAATTCTTTAACACCTTCAAATAGCCCAAAAACAAATGCACCAGCTATTATAATAAACATCAAGATAGCAGCAAATTTAATCACGGCAAGTAAATTTTCAACTTTACTTAGTTTCTTTGCACCAAGTAGTAATACAACTAACCCTAACACCGCATATCCAAGTGCAAATAACCACATTGGCAATTCTGGAAACCAAAATTGTGAAAAAATAGACAATGCGGTAAGCTGACTTCCCATAATTAATATTTCAGAAAACCAATAGATCCACCCAATACTAAAACCAGCCCAACGTCCATATGCCTGTTTAGCATAGGTCCGAAAAGCACCTTTTTCTGGTTGACTTGCCGTTAATTTTGCTAAACCATCATAGACAATATAGGTTGCAATTCCAGCCAAAATAATACCAAAGACAATAGATGGTCCACCCTGCTTGATCCCTATACTAGAACCTAAAAAGAAGCCAGTTCCAATTGTACAACCGACTCCAAATAATGATAGGTGCCACCACTTCATTTTCTTTTCCTCTGAATTAGACTGAGCCACGTGAGATCCTCCTCAGATATTCATTATTTAAAATGCCCCATACGACAAAAATATATTTTGTAATTTTTTCTAGTCATTTTTACATAAAAGTAGGCTTCTAATACTTTAAAGGGTGGCTAGCACAATGGATATAATGGGAGTTCGCCTATTTTTTATTAGGTTAATCACCCAACCTGTACGATTGAATAAAGTATAGGGAGTTGGGGGTGATTCTAATGAACGCTTCATTTCGAGACAATCATACGAATAGAAATAAACTTAAAAAGTGGGAAAGAGTAGCATTAGAAAATTTCAAAATAAAAATGACAGATAAAACTAAGCTATTCCCGTGTATTCCAGCGACAATTGGGTTTTCTTTAAATCAGCTTCGATACGGATTTATCGGTGACCCAAGAGAAACTGAAACAGTTAAGCAGTTAGCATATTTATTAAAGGATTTTACAGAGGAATCAAAAGAAATAGGAGATTACACTTCCCTGATTATATTTTTTCAACTTCCAGAAGATAGTAGAAACTCGTATACAGTTGAGAATTATGAACAATTATTTTGGAAACTGCTTAGTACATTATCGACTATCGATGATGCCGAATGGCCACAGGAAATTCCAACAGATCCACATGATCCAATTTGGGAATATTGTTTCCAAGAGGAAAGATATTTCATTTACTGCGCAACACCAGCACATACAAAACGACAGAGCAGACATTTTGATACCATGATGCTTGCCATTACACCCAGATGGGTATTGCAAGCTTTTAACAAATCCGAAAAACAGGCAGAAAAAATAAAAACACAGATTAGGAAACGGCTGAAGAATTATGATTCTATCGATATACATCCCGATTTAAATAACTACGGTTCTTTAGATAACTACGAGTGGAGACAATACTTTTTACGGGATGACGATAAAACTTTAAATAAGTGTCCTTTTCATTTGTTATTGAACCAATTAAAAGTGTAGGAAATGGATAGGGAGTTGCTCTTCTACATAAAAACGTTTGATATGTGGATCGGGTAACTCCTTTGGAATATATATTCTTAAAGTATCTTTAAGAAAGCATTGTAAGAAAGGGGGCTAAAAGCTATACTGTACTAGACAAAATTGCTTTTAAAACCATGAATTTGGGGAGATCTATTTTGAAAAAAACTATGATGCTCATTACAATTTTATACGGAATAGGATTAGCAACCTCTCTTTGGCTGTATAATCACAAACCAATAATTATGGAAGATGTCGGTCAACTACTACCGACTAGAATAAAAGAAGTACATAGTGCTACAACTGAAGCTGAAATACAAAGTTGGGTGCAAGAGGCAATTGAGAACGGTGAGAAAATTTCTGTTGCTGGTATGCAGCATAGTCAAGGAGGACAAACATATTATCCTAATGGCACCGTAATAGATATGAAGAAGTATAACAAAATACTTGATTATAACCCAGAAGAAAAACGTATTACAGTTCAAAGTGGTGCTACTTGGGAAGATATTCAACGGAAAATTAATCCTGACCACTTGGCAATTCGCGTGATGCAGTCACAAAACATATTTACTGTCGGAGGATCTATTAGTGTTAATGCTCATGGTAGAGATATTCGTTTCGGTTCGCTTATAGATACCGTTGAATCCTTCCGACTTCTTACTCCTAAAGGGGAAATTATTAATGTTAGTCGAACGGAAAATAGTAATCTATTTCCTCTCGTGATCGGAGGATACGGTTTATTCGGTATTATTTTAGATGTCACATTACATTTGACAGAAGACGAACTCTATCAGATTCGTTCAAAATCAATCGATTACCAGGATTATCCTGAGTACTTTATTCAGGAAGTGCAACAAAATGAAGATATCCGAATGCATATTGCTAGATTATCAGTAGCACCTGAGACTTTGCTACGAGATATGTATGTTACGGATTATGAATTAGTAGAGAATCAAGATGATATAACCAACTATGATAAATTAAAAAGAGAAACAATTGCTGCACCTTCTAAATTCATGCTCGGATTAGCACGACACAGTGACTGGGGTAAGGATTTACTTTGGAAAGTACAGGACAAATTTTATACTGGCCAAGATGGTAATTATATTACACGTAACAATGCTATGCGTGGGGCAAGTAAATTTATGGAGTATGATAATGCAAGGAAAACAGAAATTTTACAGGAGTATTTTGTTCCAGTTGATAAGTTCACTAGTTATTTAGATGATTTACGTGTAGTTCTTGAAAAAGAAGATTTGAATCTATTAAATATTACAGTACGATATGTGAATGAGGATGAAGAAGCAGTATTGTCCTATGCGAAAGAGGATATGTTTGCTCTTGTTTTGTTAATTAATCAAGGAAGAGATAAAAAGGAGATTGAACAAACAGAAAAGGTTATCCAAAAAATGATAGATGTTACTTTAAAACACAATGGCTCCTATTATCTGCCTTATTATTCTTATCCAACACAAGCTCAAATGGATGAAGCATATCCGCGTAACAAAGAATTTTTCGAGCAAAAGAAACAGTTTGATCCAAATGAACTATTTATGAACCTATTTTACAAGGAGTATAGTCAATGAATTTTCATAAATTTCTAATCGCCCAAAGCATCCTAATCGCAGCAAGTAGTGTTGTCTTTCCATTTTATTTATTACTCATAAAGAATATTGGAGATAGTTACTCACAATTTGGCTGGGCTTATGGACTATTCACTCTAACTGCAGCTCTAACCTATCCTGTCATTGGCCAATTAGGTGATCGATTTGGTGATAAGACAATGCTTCTTGTTTATACACTTGGCATGGCAATAGTTATGCTAATCATCCCACTTCTCATTCATGTATGGCAAGTTTATGTTATTCAAATTGTCATGGGGATTCTCGGTGCGATTCAAAAAAATACAGAAAAGGCATTCCTCGCACGTAACGAAAAAGATAGTAATACTACAGGGAAACGTATTGGAAAGTATCATTTTCACGTATCCCTGTGGAGTGGTATAGGAATTATCTTAACAGGCTATCTAATTGATTTCTTAACTATTGCTAGCTTATTTTATTTGATTTCTTTTGTTTATATCGTCGCTTCTTTCGTTATATTGAAAAAGGGAAAAGAATAAATATGGTTTCGTTATACTTTTAAGTCATATCCCAGTGTCTTCTTCACTGACTATTCCACTACCCTAGGATCAGGTCCCTAGGGTAGTGAAGGAATGTTTTGATTTTTAGTTAAATATTCTTCTCATTTCAGCTCTCTAGACATAATTCTATTTTCATTTTTCCACTTATTGGTTGCTATACATGTAATCAATTTAGCTTTTTCAAACAACCTTATTTACTATAAACGTAACAACTTGATTTAATCCTATCAACCTAACCCCAAGCATGTGTAACTCCGTCAAAACAAAAGCAAACACTAAAATGACAGTATAGATAACCATTAGCTTCTTGTTCTTCTTTTTCTTCATATATCGATAATCCATGAAAGAAATAGAAATAAATAAGAGTATTAATAAGAAAGTATTCATTAATCATTCGCTTCCTTTTGTTTTTCTTGTGTTGGGTCAATAATCAAACCAGATCTCCGAACATTGGACTCTACTTGGAAATCAAACTCAACCTGATCTAAATAAGCAGAAGAATCACTAATTTCCTTCCAATGTTTAGGATAAAATCTTCTAACCTCTAGTCCAATTCCATAAATATCAGACCCAACTTCTTTTGCTAGATTAAATTCTTTCACCACATTATCTTTAATGAACTTAGTAATTTCCGTCTCTACTGTTTTCAAGTGTTCCGGTTTTAGTAAATCAATCGGACAAGTCTGGTCGAGTAAATTCCCTTCTAAGGTCACCTTAACCTTCAGTGTAATTTTTTCTCCTTTTAATTGCGGGCGTATGCCACTTTGAAAATCGGTAATTTGAAAAGCAAATAAATCACCATTTTCGGATTCAGGACATTTTCCTTCTAAGATAGAATAGTTCAATTCACTATTAATAATTTGTGTACCAGTTGAAGCTGGACCGAAAACATATTCTTGCAATTTATCATTATTAAAAATAGCAACGCCATCCACTTCAAATGTTTCCACTTCTCCCCTAATTTCCTTTGGCCTAATTACATCAAGGGTAAGTTCAATTCCAGGTGTAGCGAGTATAGTCATTAAATCTCTAAGTTTAATTTCCAACGCATTAATTTGTCTCATTTCCGAGCCTTGAATTAGATCTGCCATAGCTTTCGTAGGAACTTGCCCAAGTTCTATCTTATTATTTAGCAAATCCTCCGCCACTCCAGGTGTGACCGCAATAACTGCTCCGGCACGACTATCCCGATCCCTCTCAAACCATGTAATCACAGGGGCAATACCTTCTCTTGCCACTGCATCACCGAAGATAATGATTTGTAAATGTGCCCAGTACAGCCGACGAGGAGATATTTCATTTAGGTTTCTAATAGCTGCCAAGACAGTGCTTCCTGTAGCAGTAACACTCCAAGTAGGCATTTCAGAGCCACCACCACCTCCACCTTCCTCTTTTGAAGGTGGTTTAATCACTTGAGCGGTGATTTTATATTCTTCATCTGCTTTATCGATGCCGACCCCCATAACTAACGCAACATCTGTTAGTTCCTTTTTATCCCAACATCCAGCTAAAAATATAAGTAAGAAAACAGCTACAAAACAAATTACTGACCTCATTGTAAATTTCTCCTATTAATGACGCTCATTACTTGCACTTTGCATCCTATTTTGATCATCATTGGTGATTTCTTCAGGTCTTTCTTTCATATTCCGCCATGGAACACGGACAAATAAATCCTTCCAGTCATCCTTATGAAAAGGGACTAGTGGTGCTAAATAAGGTACACTAAATGAACGGATAGAATTTAGATGTATAAACAAAAAGATCAAACTGAAAATTAGACCGAAAGCTCCTAACACTGCTGAGAAAAGTAAAAGAACAAACCGTAAGAGCCTAGCAGTTATTGCAATATTGTAAGATGGCGTAGTAAAGGAGCAAATTGCTGTTAGTGCAACTACAATAACCGTTGCTTGACCTACCAAACTAGCCTCAACTGCAGCTTGACCTAATACTAAACCACCAACAATCGAAACGGCTGCACCAACTGTCTTCGGTAACCTAATACCTGCTTCCCGAAGAATTTCAAAAATAATATCCATGATGAAAATTTCAATTGCAATACCAAGTGGTACCCCTTCTCGCTGCCCAGACATAGCGATTAATAACGGGGTTGGTATCATTTCTTGATGAAAAGTAAGTAACGCAACATAAAGACCTGGTAAGGCTAATGAAAGAATAAAGGCAAATGTTCGTAGCATTTTCATAAAGCTTGCGATATCATACCGTTGATAATAATCTTCATTAGATGTTAGGAACAGACCAATAGTTGCAGGTACCAAGAGAACTACAGGCGTACCATCTACCATGATTGCTATTCTACCTTCTAATAATCCTGCAGCAATTCTATCCGGCCGCTCCGAGTTAAAAATGGTTGGAAATGGTGTATAGCTTTTCGTATCTTCAATTAGTTCCTCAACATAGAGAGAATCAAGAATACCGTCGATATTAATTTTATCGATACGCGAAATAACCTCTTTCACAATGTCGTCTTTGGCAATACCAGAAATATAAAGAACTGCTACGGAAGTTTTGCTTTCCTGTCCAATTGACTTTTTATAAACCTGTAGCTTAGGAGTATTCACCCTTTTACGGATCAAACCTACTCCCGTCATTAGTGACTCGTTAAATGATTCACGTGGTCCACGTACCACTGTTTCAACGGTAGATTCTGATACTGGTCTTCTTTCGCCTCCAGACGTTTCAGCAGCGTAAGCGATATTATTCCCATCCATCAGAATAATTGAATAGCCTCGTAATAAATGCTCTAAAACTTCGTCATGTTTGGTAAGTTTCTTCATTTCATTTGTAGAAACCGCTATATCGTTAATGGCTGATGTTAAATTATGTAGCTGACTATTTAAAGCAAAGATAACATGTTGGTCAATAATTTCTTTTTCAACTAAGCTTTCCAAATACAAGACGGCAACTTTTCGATGTTCGCCTTGTATGTAGCGTACAAACAAATCAGAATCACTTCCAAATATTTCTTTAAATTGGTTGATATTTTTATCTAATTCATCAAAAATTTCTTGTTTTTCTTCATCATTATTAACGTTATTAGTTTTTGTTTGATTTACTTGTTTCCTTCGTCTTATCATCACTTTTCCGCCCTTCTAACTTTTGACCTGTTTTCCTGAACTGACTGATTGTTAGCAAGACAAGAGGTAATATCAACCCAACAAATGTAGCGTAATATGGATAATAATTTTTTAAGAAGCGATAAATTCCGATTAAATCCTCACTATTGATGATGGACACGATAGCAAGTAAAGCTGCAAGTGGAGTTACTAACATTTTGTAATCATCCACCTTGAATAACTGTGCTATTCCTAATGACATGGCATAAAGAAAAACAGTTGCTTTTCCAAACGATCCTAGTGACCAGAGTAAAATCCCCAGAATATCCAATCGCTGGAAAGCTCCTATTTGGACGTCCCTTAAAATTAAGAATGTAGGAAAATAAAGACCTTCCCCTCTCTCTTCTCCATAGATAGCAATCACCCCTGTGATAGGGCCCACGAACATAATAATCAGAATCATCATTGTAACAATGGAGTACCTTTTCAGTTGCTTCGTATCATTGATAAAAGGAAAGATCATACTTAAAACAAAAATAGAGCTATATAATGCGACAAGTGTTAGCGTCCCATGAATGACAGGCTCGAAAGAATCCTCTAAGATTGGGAGGAAATTGCGATAATCTTTATCCTTGTGAGTAAGAGCAGATGCTAAAACCCCTATTGGAATTAAAAAGACAAGGATTGCTTGATTCGTTCTAGCAATTACTTCTAGCCCAGAGCGCACTGCATATCCTGCAAGTATTAATATTGCAACTAGATAGATTAATATTGGTGTACGTGGTGTAACAGCAGATGTATAGAACTCCCCAAATCCTCTTATGGCTAGACTTACTTCATGAAACAAATACAATAAAAATATAATGACAACAAATTTACCTAACCATTTTCCCAATATTAATTGACTATATTCAACCATCGATTGCCCTGGATATCGTTGGGCTAATAACGCAACGATAAACCCCATAAGTATTGCAGGCAAAATAGCCAGTAATAGGGAAATCCAACTATCTCTACCAGCATGACCAAGGATGACAGGAATAAATAACAGATGACCTGTAACGGTTATCCCAGTGATTCCTAGCATTAAGGCTTGACTCTTGGAAATATAAGTTTTATTCATGTGGACACCTCAATACTTTTTAGAAGCATGAACAATATTAGTTATAGACATTAACGTTTTAATCTAAACAGTTCATCGATAATTAATTCAGGGAATATTTCCAAACTTACTAACTACCAATGTCCAAGAAGTTGAATAATCGATACCTTATTTGATTTGGTGAAAATGTTTAAGATAAATTAAATTTATTATTTTATTTCCCAAAACCAAGAAAAGCCCACAAACATTGGTGATTCCCTGTTTGTAGGCTTTTCTATTATGTTTACACTGAAGCAAAAACTCGAGCCCTAAATTTAAAAAAATATGCTCTGAGTTGAAATCGTACTCTTTAAAAATTATCCAAACGTATGGACAGAGACATTTCCATCATATGCCAATTAATATATTTTTCTTATATCCTTTATATCTAGTTGCAAAGGACTTCGATCTAATAATCTTCGCTGCTTACTTCCATCCTTTGCTAGAAGGTCTAGTGCACTTTCTGGTATACCATAATCCTTCAATGAATTTGGAATTCCAACATCACGAACTAATTTAGCTAGCTAATGTCGATAATCATTACCCTTAGTGAGAGTGTCTTTTTATACATGTTTCGAGAAAGTTGTTCATGAAAAGTAAGTCTAAATTAAAACTTTTCTTATAATATTTCCCAAGTAAAATTTAAAGGGATTTTGTAAATTATCATCGAATACTATTTTATGCGGAAAAGGAGGTTTCTATGTTAAAGTTCAAAAGCACAGCATTTAAGATTTTAGGATTATTTTTAATAACTATAATCATCTCACTTGTATTAGTAAGTGTTACTGCAGCTGAAGATGAATTGAGTGAATTATTAATTGAAGAAGAACCTATTAGTTTACTCACTATAAAGTATTCATCTAATGTATTAGTAAAAGAAGACTCTTCCAATCCAATAAGTTTTAATAGCACTGTTAAAAAGGCAAGTCTACAAGGTGATTATTTTATATTACTTGGTCGCTCAATACGTGACAATAAAATTAAAGGAGGAAGACAATATATAAATAGTGGGAATAGCAGCGCCGCAAGAGCTGAATTCAATAAAATTGGTGGTAAAAACTACGAATATAGGACGGAACTTCAAGATGGTCAGATAAAATACCTTAAAGAAGGTTCTGATGGAACAGCAGTCTTATATAGAAGTAAAAGTACTTATGATAACATTCAAAGGCCTACAATCTCCTTCAATGGTTATAAGGTAAGGTTTATTGGAGATTGACGTTTTAGATTTATTAAATATCGGTAAAACCCTTAAAGCTTAAATTTATTAATTATATTTAGTCGATTAATAAAATTGTAATTTGGCAATCTATTTTTGAGAAATAGTAAATACAATAAGAAATTATTAATAAATAATTTAATCAAATAAATTCTATTAAAAGTAGTTAGTTGTCTATTCAGGGAGGAGTAAATATAATTTTAATAATGTGAGGAAAAGAGGAAGTTATAGAATGAACAAAGGATGGAATAAAATAAGACAGTTAAAGGGCTCAACGTTAATGGGGATATATTCAAAACAACTTGATGTTTCTCTCGGAAATAAAAATATCGTGCTACATCTGGTAGTTCCTATATTAAAGATAGTATCCCAAGATTCGAATGAATTTTGGTATTGGAGATTAGAATGGTTTGAGGATGAAGTAGGTGATGATCTTTTAATAATAAATGAACAGGAAACACCTGAACCATTAAGGCACACCTATGAGCCAGATATTGCGCCAAATCAACATCTTGTTTTCGGTTCTTATTTTTCTCTTGAAAATAATACAATAAAAAAGGTAATTGGTTACGGATATGAAGATAAAGATGATAAGAGTTTAACTACACTACTTTTTGAGCTTGAGGAATTATATCTTACTATTACTGCTGGCCCAATTATAATTGGAAGGATACTTGATAAGAAGCCCAATAATCTAGGAAAGCAAATTTTTGTTATGTAACCTAAAGAAAGAAGAATAGATGATAGATGGATAGAAGAGTAAAAAGCACCTCAGCAAGTTCGAGGTGCTTTTTTATTTAGAAATTCATCTAATCATCTTGTAGTATATTAGTAAGCGTCAAATAGTCCAAACTTATTCTAGGTTTGTCAAATAAAGTGTGTAAATAGTTTTTAAGTATGCATCTAGATAAAACACTTCCTGTTAGAAAAAGCAGTCATTCTTGATAGTGAACTACTATTTAAAACATTGTTAAGTAATATTAATAGTAATGACCTAAGCTACCACTACCATTTACTACATGTCTGCACAGACAAAAATTATAAAAAAATTTTCCCTTAACATGTGTAAAATTTTGTGTGAAAAAGTTTGTTCACTGTGTAAATAATTGTTTTCTATATTATTTAAACGTAGCTTAAATAGCAAAAAACTCACAAACATTGATAGAACAACATTCATGAGTTTTTTAGTTGTTAACGTAATGTATTTTGCTTGAAAGTACCGGTGGTCGGGGTCGAACCGACACTCCATAAGGAACACGATTTTGAGTCGTGCGCGTCTGCCAATTCCGCCACACCGGCATATTAAAAATTGACGAATGTCTTGACTGACAAATAATAATATAGCACGGAATGGGGATTGAAGTCAAACTAAAAACCTTACTAAACTAATTCTACTCACTACCTTATCTCTCGTTCCTTTTAATCCAGTTTAATAAAAATACTCTAATACCTTTTCCTATTAAAAATCCAACAATAAGAAATATAATAGGTAGCCAAATAACACCTAAGTATAGCCCATAAATATTAAAAGTCGAAGAGTATACTACACCAATGGTACCAATGTATGCTGAAAAGACAAAAGGAATAAATGCATAGGGCTCTTCCCCTCCACCTGCATCCCGATAAGCATCCCATATCGCAAACAAATAAATACAAGGATAAAACATCAACCATTGATACTCAACAGATGCAATGGCTGCATGTATATCACCATGAAAGCTTGGGATGATTGCATAATTTAATCTAGACTTAACATTTACAATGAACTCTAATAATATTAAAACTGTACCTTTAAAAAGTTTGCCATTTAAAAACTGACCAAATCCAGGTAAGGCAATACTCCACAGTAATACTTCCAGTTTCCTGTCCTTTGACATCTCTGCACACTACCCATCTGCCAATTGTTGTCTATCAGATGCCATAGGGGGTTCCTCTAGCCATCCATTATTTATCATAATATTTGCGCCATCCTCACAATACTTTAGGATTTCACTGCTTAGCCTTGAATAATGATTTCCAAGATCTCGTCTATGACTTGTAGCTAAACTTACCCCATAATACCCTAAGACAGCAGCATTTAAGGTTGTTGTATGAAACATGATTAATTTGTCTGAGAAAACAAATGTAGTGCTGTCCGTAACTTCTGTTTCTAATGTCATCGGTATAGGCAAATTGTTCTCACGCATAATTGATCCTAATACCTCGGCATGCTTTGATGTTATTTCCTTCCCTCTTTCCATATACTGTCTAACTTCTTTTGAGTTAGCGACCTGTGCAAAACTAATTAATGTTGCTATTTCTAAAGCATTCCGTAATATATTGGAAAATAGGTTCGATATCTCCATACCATTAAGTGGCCGTCTTTCAGCAAACCACCCAATCAAAAAACGTTGTTTCTCCACATAAGTGGCTCTCTTAGGTGGTGATAAATATGGTGGACGTACATTAAGGCCCTTTGATAGCATCAGCTTCAACGCCATTTTATGTAGCTTATTAGTCTCACTAAGATTTTGAGAAAAATAATCATAGACATCTTCTCTAGCTGAGAAAGCGACAGCAACTCCATAATTGTTCATACCGACTTGAGACATATCCCGAATGTATACAAGTATATAGTTATCGGAATACAATCTTGGGGCATTAATATCAACATCCTCATTAACACTAAATCCGATTGGTATTGGATATTCTTCAGCCTCAAAAAACGCTTCAATTTTAGATAAGTGTGATTCTGCTAATCCAATAGCATGCTTCACAATTGATTTAATATTTTCATCTTCCACTATATTGAAAAAGTACTTTAAGACACAGATTCCCATACTATCATTCATATAATTAGTCCATAGCTGTGTAATCTCCGTTGAAGTAAGACGAGCATTATGATTGATTTCCATATTTCCTTCTACCTCCACAAGTATTACGTTCTAATCATAGTCTTCCCTAACTGTTAAATTTATACAGTAATTGCCATTTCTATTTTTTACCTATTGAAGAATTTTATTTGAAAATAGAAAAAATAAAAAAACTCTTTTGTGTTAATCGCAATAATAAATTGCAACTAAAACAAAAGAGTTTAACATCATTTAATTTATGTATTTATAAAATAAAATTGGAGGCGGTAACCGGATTTGAACCGGTGATAAAGGTTTTGCAGACCTCTGCCTTACCACTTGGCTATACCGCCATACTTCCTGGAGCGGAAGACGGGATTCGAACCCGCGACCCCCACCTTGGCAAGGTGGTGTTCTACCACTGAACTACTTCCGCACTGGCTGGGCTACTAGGATTCGAACCTAGGAATCACGGGACCAAAACCCGTTGCCTTACCGCTTGGCTATAGCCCA
>NZ_JBFEGG010000015.1:0-740 GCF_047228935.1 Ornithinibacillus jepli | reverse complement strand
TTAATGTTTTTGAAAACCCCTTGCTATGCGAGGGGTTCTGGAAAGCTTTCAGCGTGGGACAAAAAAAGCCTCACTTCATGGTAAGATAAAGTTGGTTTCCCGACCACTAAATCTCACCAAAGAAGGAGGCGAGTCCTATGAAGGACAAGAATAGTTTAGCACACACAACATGGAATTGTAAGTATCATATAGTGTTCGCACCAAAGTACAGAAGACAAATAATATACGGAAAATATAAAAAAAGCATAGGTCAAATCATACGTGATTTATGTGAACGAAAAGGTGTAATCATACATGAAGCAAATGCTTGTCCGGATCACATCCACATGTTAGTGAGTATCCCACCGAAATTAAGTGTATCTCAATTTATGGGGTATTTAAAAGGGAAGAGCAGCTTGATGATATTTGATCGACATGCCAATTTAAAATATAAATATGGAAATAGAAAATTTTGGTGTCGAGGCTTCTATGTTGACACAGTGGGCCGAAATAGAAAGCAAATACAAGAATACATTAGAAATCAGCTAAAAGAAGATTACATGTCAGATCAATTAACTATATTTGAAGAATTTGATCCGTTTACAGGACAAAAAAATAAAAAGAAATAAGAGATTCTTTAGAATTAGTGAGTGAATGTGGTGCAAAAGGGGAAACCGTTCGGTGGGCCTTTAAGGCCGAGGCCGGTAATAGAGGCTTCCAGCCGCAGAGCAAACCACCAGTTCACACTGGTGGTTTTGATT
>NZ_JBFEGG010000014.1:0-784 GCF_047228935.1 Ornithinibacillus jepli | reverse complement strand
CGCCCTATTCAGACTCGCTTTCGCTACGGCTCCGTGTCTTCCACTTAACCTCGCATACGATCGTAACTCGCCGGTCCATTCTACAAAAGGTACGCCGTCACACATTAACGTGCTCCGACTACTTGTAGGCACACGGTTTCAGGTTCTCTTTCACTCCCCTCCCGGGGTGCTTTTCACCTTTCCCTCACGGTACTGGTTCACTATCGGTCACTAGGTAGTATTTAGCCTTGGGAGATGGTCCTCCCGGATTCCGACGGAATTTCACGTGTTCCGCCGTACTCAGGATACACTCCGGAGAGAATTCTTTTTCGATTACAGGGCTGTTACCTTCTGCGGCATACCTTTCCAGGTATCTTCATCTAAAGAATTCCTTTGTAACTCCGTGTGGAGTGTCCTACAACCCCAAAAAGCAAGCTTTTTGGTTTGGGCTGTTTCCGTTTCGCTCGCCGCTACTTGGGAAATCGCATTTGCTTTCTCTTCCTCCGGGTAATGAGATGTTTCAGTTCCCCGGGTCTGCCTTCCATATCCTATGTATTCAGATATGGATACTGCTCCATTACGAACAGTGGGTTTCCCCATTCGGAAATCCTCGGATCGAAGTCTACTTACGACTCCCCGAGGCATATCGGTGTTAGTCCCGTCCTTCATCGGCTCCTAGTGCCAAGGCATCCACCGTGCGCCCTTATTCACTTAACTATCTTGGAATAAGCGTTTCACTAAATTTAATAGCCTTGCTTTAAAGTTTGATGTCGTTGTTACTCTTATTTAGTTTTCAAGGTACAAA
>NZ_JBFEGG010000011.1:0-5069 GCF_047228935.1 Ornithinibacillus jepli | reverse complement strand
GCCTTTAAGGCCGAGGCCGGTAATAGAGGCTTCCAGCCGCAGAGCAAACCACCAGTTCACACTGGTGGTTTTGATTTTGTTCGGTTGGGATGGGATGGTTGGAGGAAAAGTTCGTGGTGAGAGGCGTGATGTTGGTATTTATAGAAAACTTCGGCGAAAGCGCTCTACCCTCCGGCGAAAAGAGAAGCGGTTTGGGCGAGAATGAGTTGGATTACGTCGAGAAGTGGGAAGTCCGGCGAAAGTAGAGTAAACTTCGGCGAAAGTAGAGCAAACTTCGGCGAAAGTGCTCTATCCTCCGGTGAAACTTTAGCTCACAACTAAAATAAAAGAGGCACTAGCTGAACTAGTGCCTCCAAACATATTAATATGGATCTGCATCGTGAGACTTTCTCACCGCATCTTCCACTGCTTCTGGTGCGCTTTCCTTGCCTAAAGGACGGAATTCTTCACCAAATTCCATCTTCATGTCGCCCATTTCTTTAACTTTTGCTGCGATTCCTTCACGAAGGCGACGACCATATTCCTCGTCAGCCTCTTCAGCTAACGTAATCATCTTATCTTGGATACGTTTGTCACAGATAGCTAAGTCATTGACTAAGTTGTTTATTAACTCATCTTTCTCCCATTGTTCGAAGCGGCGATATGTTTCACCTGCTTGCTTTGTATTGTCTTGACGGTCGATGGATTCACGTACTAAGTTTCCTTCTACATGTGGTGTGTGTTCTTTTCCAACTTGGACAGCTTCTTTTAAGCCACCAAGGATGGATGGCTCATAATTTACGTGTGGATTTTGTCCAGGTGCTTTATCATTATGATAACGAAGCTGACCGCCTTCTTGATTTGTAGCTACTCGTTTCTTTGCAGCGTTAATTGGCAGCTGTAAATAGTTTGCACCAACGCGATAACGCTGTGTATCTGAGTAGGAGAACGTTCTACCTTGAAGCATCTTGTCATCAGAGAAGTCAAGCCCATCCACAAGTACACCAGTACCAAAAGCAGCTTGTTCTACTTCCATAAAATAGTTTTCTGGATTTTTATTTAATACCATTTTACCAACTTTTCGCCAAGGGAATTGGTCTTCTGGCCATAGCTTCGTATCATCTAGTGGATCAAAGTCTAGCTCAGGATGTGGACCGTCCTCCATGATTTGAACAAAGAGCTCCCATTCTGGATATTCCCCACGTTCAATCGCTTCATACAAATCTTGTGTCGCATGATTCACACTTTTTGCCTGAATTTCAGCAGCTTCTTTGACGGTTAAGTTTTTAATCCCTTGTTTCGGTTCCCAGTGATATTTAACGAGTACTGCTTCTCCTTCACTATTAACCCACTTGTAGGTATTCACTCCTGATCCTTGCATCATACGGTAATTAGCGGGTATTCCCCAAGGAGAATACACAAAGGTTACCATATGGAACGTTTCCGGAGAATTCGCACAAAAATCAAAGAATCGCCGCGGGTCTTGCATGTTCGTTACTGGGTCTGCCCGGAAAGCATGAATCATATCCGGAAATTTCATCGCATCACGGATGAAAAAAATCTTCAGATTATTTCCTACTAAATCCCAGTTTCCATCTTCCGTATAAAACTTGATTGCGAAACCACGTGGGTCACGAGCTGTCTCAGGAGAATCGTTTCCGCCGACTACCGTTGAAAAACGTGCGAACACAGGTGTGCGTTTACCTTTTCCTTGGAAAACTTTTGCTCGAGTGTACTTAGAAATAGGTTCATCACCAACCATTCCGTAGGTTTCAAAATAACCATGAGCACCCGCACCTCTTGCGTGTACAATGCGTTCCGGAACTTTTTCACGGTCGAAGTGACTAATTTTCTCGATAAAATCATAGTTTTCTAATGTAGCTGGTCCGCGATTACCAACCGTTCGAATGTTTTGGTTATTGGTAACGGGATGGCCTTGTCTCGTTGTCAATGTGTCGTCATGTTCAATATTCGTCTTTGGCTTTTTTTCGGGTTTATCCATTCTTATCTCCTCTTTCTTATGTACTTCATCACAGTAATTATGCTTACCAAGAAACAAATAAAATAACCTTATTTTTAATAGATATTCCAAAATAAAATTTACGATTGATTAACCGTCTCTAACAAGCTATTCTTAGCTTAATAAGAAGGTTTATAGGGGGAGAAGGAATGGGCAAAATTATAGAGGTATCTCACGAAAAGTTAAAAGATCTTACTAATCTAGCGCTAGAATTATATTCTGGAAATATTTACGAAGGTCTCTATCGAGAATTAGAGCAAATGTTGAATGAGAAAAAGCATCAATTTCTTTTATATATGGAAGAAGAGCAACCAGTTGCATTTATTCATTTATCTATCCGTTCTGATTATGTTGAGGGATCGGATTCAAGCCCTACAGGTTATCTAGAAGGAATATTTGTTAAACAAGCGTATAGAAGACAAGGGATATCAACGGAGCTATTCAATTGTGGGAAGAAATGGTTAAAGGAACAAGGGTGTACGCAAATAGGCTCGGATATGGAAATAGATAATCAAGATAGTTACCCATTTCATATGAGTCTAGGTTTTAAAGAAGCAGGGAGACTAATTACTTTTATTAGGGACTTGAGTTAGTGAATTATTTCTATAATAATTTTTGTAAAAATTTATGTTTTTCCTTATAATATTGATTGTCGATTATTTAAAATTCGACAAAAATATTAGTATCAGGTACTAGTAGTTTGTGTTAAAATAGAAGTAAGTTGAATTGGAATTGAGGATGAGGAAATGTATAAATTTGCTGCGAATGTTGTAAAAGGTTTTCTAAGCCTTTTTGGAAGTATAAAAGTATATCAAAAAGAAAATTTACCAAAGTCGGGTAGTTATGTTATTGCTTGTACACATACTGGGTTTGTAGATATATTATGGCTCGGTATTGCTACATTGCCGACAGAGATCCATTATATGGCAAAGAAGGAACTTTTCCAGTCAAAATTTTTGAAATGGTTAATGGAAAGCTTACATGCGTTTCCGGTGGACCGTGAAAATCCGGGGCCAAGTGCGATTAAAACGCCTAGAAAACTTCTAAAAGAAGGGAAGGTCGTTGGAATTTTCCCTAGTGGAACCCGTTCTAGTGAGGATGCACCACTTAAACGTGGGGCAGTAACGATTGCTGCACATGCAGATGTGCCAATTGTACCAGCTGCATATGTTGGGCCAAATAATTTTAAAGATTTATTTAAGCGAATTAAGCCTAGATTAATTTATGGGGAACCACTTCAACTTCCAGAAGGCCTCTCTAAAAAAGAAGGCATGGATGTATTAATGGAACAATTGGATCAAGAAATGCGCGCATTACAAAATAAGATTAAATAAAAAAAGCCATCACTTCGGAGTGATGGCTTTCGTATTATATAAGCTTTTCAAAGCGTAAACGTTTGTTAAGAGCGTACATAATAGGAATCCCGATTGCTAGAACAGCGAACTCGCCAATTCCAGTTGTTAGCCATGTTAGGAAGAATGGCGCATCAGGCTCGATAATTTTAATCTCCCAAGCAATGATAAACATATTAAAAGTAAATACGAGTGTATTTAACATTAATAATGCCCACACATCCTTGATATATTTCGATAGTAGTATAATTATACCAAGTGAAATAGCTGAGTGTGCTACACCAAATATTAGATCTAGTTTGGATGGGGATAATAGTAAATTGGACAATAATACACCAATTACTATTCCAAAGAAGTATCTTTTATTAAATACAACAAGGTGGTTGAACATCTCAGAAATCCGGAATTGTATGCTGGTAAATGCGATTGGCGCAACTAGTGCTGTCACAGCAATATATAATGCTGCTACTAGCGCATTAATAACTAATGTTCTTGCTTTCATATTCATCTCTCCCTTAGTTTTTTTACGTGGGATGGTTTCGAACCACGTCGTGCAACTTTACTAGTATAGTATAACTTAGCAAAAATAGAAAGATAATTTTTACGTTGTATACACTACTATTACCAGCTCCATTTAAAAATTATAGTAATTGACAGTTAGTAAAGATATACATTATACTTACAATAAGTAAGTTAATTCTAAAAAGTAATGACAGGGGTTATCATATGGAACGTAAATACTTTCAAAAGCCCACGACATTTGTTGGGGAAGTCAATATAAATGTTAGAGATTTACAGAAGTCTTTGGATTTTTATCAACGGGTCTTTGGCTTTCAAATTATGCAGCAAACGGATAGACGGGTAGTCTTATCACCTGATGGAATACGCCCGATTCTTACCTTGGAGCAACCAGATAATGTCTTACCAAAGCAAGCTAGGACTACGGGGCTATATCACTTTGCCATATTATTACCAAGAAGGGCAGATTTAGCTAACTTTCTTAAGCACCTAGTGGAAACAGAGGGCAGGCATATCCGGCTTGGAGCCTCTGATCATTATGTGAGCGAAGCGTTATACTTCGATGATCCCGATGGTAATGGAATTGAGGTAGCAAGCGATAAACCAGCAGCTACTTGGAAATGGATTGATGGTACAGTGGATATGGCTACGGTGGCGTTAGATGCCAATAATCTGTTGGCAGAAAGTGATAAAAAATGGGATGGATTACCGCTAGACACGGTGATGGGTCATATCCATTTACATGTTGATGATTTAGAAGCGGCAGAAAATTTCTATGTTAATGGGCTCGGATTTGATATTGTAACAAGATACCCCGGTGCGTTATTTGCTTCTTCTGGTGGATATCATCATCATATCGGATTAAACGTATGGAACGGTGTTGGAGCTCCAAGACCAAAAGAGAATAGTGTGGGTTTAAATTGGTTCACATTAGTACTAAAAGATGAGGATACTAGACAAAAGAAAATCGATAGGATAAGAAGTGTTGGGGGAGAGGTTGTAACAGAAAATAATAAAGTTGTTATAAAGGATCCTTCTGGAAACTCAATCATACTACAAGTCAGTAAATAACCAAAAGGCATATAAAAGTGGAGAGGTGATTAACCACCTCTCCACTTTTTGTTAATGTTTTTGAAAACCCCTTGCTATGCGAGGGGTTCTGGAAAGCTTTCAGCGTGGGACAAAAAAAGCCTCACTTC
>NZ_JBFEGG010000010.1:0-49013 GCF_047228935.1 Ornithinibacillus jepli | reverse complement strand
TTCTTTAAATTTAAGAAAAAACAGGGTATGTTTCTTCTTGACATACTGGTTGTTTTGTTCAGTTTTCAAGGAGCAAATCTTTGTTGCCGTTTATTAGCGACAACTTTTATATCATATCACGCTGACTAGATTATGTCAACAAGTTTTTAAATCTTTTTTTATAATCGCTATCGCATTACTTTAAAAGCGACAAGAGATAATATATCACACTATTAAACTGTGAGTCAATCATTTTTTTAAAATTAATTACTAATTTCTAGAAAATAAATTCTCACCTGCAATTTATGTGACTCTTCTTTACTCCTCCCCCGTCTTAATCAATAGATCTACCATTAGTAACCATATATTCTTTTTTAGAACCAAAGAAGTAAAGTTTTTTATGTCCAACTCTAGCGAAATACAAGAAAATTTACTTCACTCATTGTTAAGTTAAAAAGGATAGCAACAATACTATCCTCTTTAAGAATCAAATCTCATTTATATAATCATTATCATTCCATCAATAGTGTGTAAAGAGGTCCGTACATTTCATAGGCCTCTGTCCCATCTAGTAATTTTGCCAGGATTTTTCGTAGATTTCGATGAGGTGGGGATTGATTAGTGTGTTTGGTTTTAATTCTGCTAGTTTGCCATTCTTATCTTGAATCTCTCTATCTTCATCTTTTCCAAATACGCTTAATGCAGATAACATATCAGTGGAAAGGAATTCTGTTTCAGCAGATATCTCTATTTCTGACAAATTTATCTCATCACGACTAGCCA
Source organism: Ornithinibacillus jepli (assembly GCF_047228935.1). Lineage (NCBI taxonomy): Bacteria > Bacillati > Bacillota > Bacilli > Caryophanales > Bacillaceae > Ornithinibacillus > Ornithinibacillus jepli. The sequence continues at coordinate 48,251 of NZ_JBFEGG010000010.1, read as the reverse complement.
TGACAAAACCCCAATTTCCGAAGCTTGGTACGTCAACATGCAGGTTCTCTACATGTAACCCGGTTGATTTTACAGTCTCTGAAATTGTCCAATACACTTCCGTCGCAAAGACAGGACTTGTTGCTTGAATCATTACAGCACCACCTGGTCGTAAATGATTGCGAACTAAGGAATAGAATTCTCGGGTATAGAGCTTATTTAAGCTTTCATTATTCGGATCAGGTAAGTCGACGATAATAACATCGAACCATTCGTCCGTTTCCTCCAAAAACTTAAAGGCATCCATATTTTTGACTTGGACTTTTTCATCCATTAAAGATCCTTCATTCACTTCTAATAGTAGCTTGTCTGTATTTGCCAGTTCAATTACCGCTGGGTCTAAGTCTACTAATTTAATCGATTCTACTTCTTGATACTTCAAGATTTCCTTTGCCGCAATCCCATCTCCACCACCAAGAACCAATATATTACGTGGATGCTTTGTATATGCCATTGGTGGATGAACTAGCACTTCATGATATCGGTGTTCGTCAATCGTACTAAACTGTAATTGCCCATCTAAATATAACCGCACATCGTCATTATCCTTTGTAAGGGTAATCTTTTGATAGCTTGACTCTTCCATATGAATAATCGGGTCTTTATAAAGCTTTTGTTCAAAGTGAAATGCCAACTCTTCCCCAAAAACCAAGCCCAAAATCAGTACCATTCCAATCCCGACACCAATTATCGCGTGTACTAGAAAATGTCGTATTTCTTTTCGAAATAAATACAGTACGATTAAAGCAACAAGTAAATTAATACAACCGACTAAAAATGCTGTTTTTACCATTCCAAAATATGGACGAAATAGAAACACAAAAAGCAAGCCACCAATTAATCCGCCTGCGTAGTCCGAAAACAATACCCGTGCCGTACTTTTATTTAACGTAACACCGATTTCATTCGCCTTTCGTATCAAAATGGGTAATTCCACCCCAGTAAGAGCACCCACTATTAACGTAATGGTATATAAAAACAGGGCATCGGTTCCCCCAGGGGCAAAAGCCGTAATCCCAAACATGGTAAAGCTAGAAAATCCCCCAATAATGGCAACCCCAAATTCAATCCACACAAAAGTTATAATGAGGTTTTTCATGAATTTCTCACTTAAACTTGCCCCGATTCCCATCCCAGTTAGGAATAGAGAAATCGTTAACGTATACTGCTTCACACCATCCCCTAATATGTACGATCCTAATGCCCCAAATAATACTTCAAAGACAATCCCACAAATGGAAACAATCCCTGAAGACCAATAAATTATTTTACTTTGTCTCACTGCTCCATCATTCAAACCTCATGCCCTCCAACTATGCCACATTCTACTATTTCATAAACAAAAAAGGAACGACCAAGCAAAAAGCTCGGCCGTAATGGGATGATATTATGTAATAGATGCGCCGATGACTAATGCCAATCCAATCGAAACACCCATGGACATCAGTCCAACTGCTATATTATTTTTGGATAATTGCTCTTGAACAGAAAAGTTTCGAGTAAACAAGTCATATAGAACATAAGCGATCATTTGTAAGATCACACCAAATGCTCCCCAGATAATCGTTTCCCAAATCACATTACTACTATAAATCGCAAAGGCTAGTATAATACAGATACCGATCACCTTTCCGATAACTGATAAGGAAACAGCTACATTTCCATTCTTAATTTCTTCTAAATCCTTATAGCTACGTGTTAAATTTTCAAAAATGAATAAACCAATTAATACAATAACAATCGAAATAACAAAATAAATTAACGTTGAGATAAATGGTTCTAAAATTTCCAAATTTTTCGCCTCCCTTTATTTTTTATTTACCTGTACCAGGTCCGCCACCTCGGAATGTGGTATTCCCACGACTTGGTGTACCTAGCCCACCCATTCCAGAGTATGTACCTTTATAACGTTTTCCCCAATCATCCACATCTAACACATCATCTAACAATCGAAGCGCAAAATATGTACTTAGAAAATTAGGGGAATAATTACGTCTTACAAATTCGTCACTGGCAACTTCAATCAATAGCACACTATTATCCGCTTCACTTTCACGCAATGTAATAAATTCATTCGGATAGATTAAAATTTGCTGATCATTCTTTACATCACTGATTTCATCCGGTTTAATCGTATCAGTCAGGAGTGTACTAAGCTCTGACAGATTGAAACGGGTTGTTGCATAAACCTCCGCATTACTACCGTCTCCCTCGACTGTTGTAACCTTAGGAAAATTAGCTTCAATAATATCATCCATTTCATAATTGGAGGAATTCTGAATCGTTGCGGTTATGTCTGCTTTCGGCGGCTCACTTGGTAAATCCTGAGCCGTAATTGCTCCCCCATCCATTCCTCTAGAAGAACATGCGGATAATAACATAACTAGAAACAAGAACCCTATATAATATAGCTTTTTCTTACACAAACCAATCCCCCTCTCATAAGAAGGAGCAGTCAAAAGTAAGCTGCTCCACTTTAGTTTAGTTTTCTACTTACCCATTTTTTCTTTCAGTTTAGCTAATTCATCATCAACTTCACTGTTTTTATTTAGCTCTTTAAACTCATCATCAAGACTACGACTTCCAAAGGACAATTCCTCACTAGTATCAGCTTCTGCCTCGTATCGCAATACCTTTTCTTCCATACGAGAAAACCCTTGGCTTGATTGATCGTTACCAATATTAGACATCGCCCGATTGATTTTCGTACGGGTCTTAGCAGATTCTGCACGAGCTTTTAATGCGTCTTTTTTCAAGCTCATTTCTTGGTATTCTTTTTTCATTTCATCTAGCTTAGACTTTAATACATCTGAATCTTGCTTTGCTCTCTCCCAAGACTCTGTTAATGTTGTAGCAGTAGACTCGTGTTGTTTTTTGTCCTCTAATGCACGACGAGCTAAATCGTCATTTCCTGCTAGAATCGCTTGTTCAGCTTGACTCTGTCTTTTTTCGACCAACGCTTTCGCATCATCCATTTTACGCTTCAGCATTTTTTCATTGGCAATTTGTTTGGCAACTGCTGATTCAACCTCACGAATATCTTCTGCCATATCACGCATGAATTGATCTAGCATTTTTACCGGATCTTCAGCTTTATCTAACATGGCATTTAACTCTGAACTTACTACTGTTTTTACTCGTTTAAAAAAATTAAACATATTGAAAAACTCCTTCTATAGTTTTATATGGATCCAGCCGTTATTTTTATTTCATAACTTTCAATTGGGTATCCTACACTGACTTCAAATTCCGTTCCCCAACCTTCTATACTTAAGAAACTTACTTCATCCTCATCAGAATAGTCGGCGTAATGTACGTTCGAATCATGGATATTTTGGCTCCTACCTTCCCCAATAACCTTTGCGATACCTGACTCTTCCAGATAATAGGTTTTCTCCTCAAAGGTAAGCTGCTTCGGAAATGGTTTGGATACTGGTAATTGGACTTTTTTATAAATCCCTAACTCCAGCTCATCATCCATTTCTGCCGCTAACCAAATTGTATCATACCCTTCCAGTAGTTGATATGCATACCAAGTATAATTTCCATCTCGATAGGTGATTTTCCCTACTACTTCATAGTCAACTAGATTATAGTTGATAATGTCTCCTACTTTTATGTTCAATGCAGTTCTTTCTTTTGGTACTTCACTGTTACTTTTATTTTTTGAGAATAGTTTTGAAAACAGCCCCATCAAATCACCTCACATCTTTATTCCTATCTTACTCTAATTATAATGGTATAATAAGCCCTTTTAGATTTACAATCTAATTACTCATACGAGTAACCAAGATAATAGGTTTCATATTTAAATAAATTTCTACCCACTTTTTTACCAACAAAATTGAGCATTTTCGTACATCATTATATGTTATGCTAGATATAACTATCATTATACTTTTTAAGGGGTTATCGTTATGGAAGTAATGGGGAGACAAGTTATCGCAGAGCTGTGGGATTGTAATATAGATACATTAAATAATATAGAAATACTCAAACAAATCTTCGTCGATGCAGCACTTAGAGCTGGAGCAGAAGTTCGTGAGGTCGTCTTTCATCAATTCTCACCATATGGAATAAGTGGAGTAGTTGTCATCTCAGAATCTCATCTAACGATTCATAGTTTTCCTGAAAAGAGTTATGCCAGTATCGATGTGTATACATGTGGAAAGAAAGTAGACCCTTGGATTGCCGTCCGATATATTATTCAAGCATTAGAAGCAAAAACTAGCGAGACCCTAGAGATTCCAAGGGGAATCGGACCGGTTCAACCTATACTAGATAACGAGAGAAAATTTCACCCGTCAAGTTAGGAACAGAGGGACAGTTTGACCTGTCCCTCTGTTCCACTTAATTAAGTCGGATATTAATTATTTCATTATATGGCTTCATGAAGTGTACTCCTTCTATATATAGGTATTTTGGTAGACTTGTTGATTCAAAAATAAGAGTACGTTCTTCTATTATCTGATCTTGTTGCTTTGTAAGTTTTTGATCCTCTACTTTTTCTAATGGGGATTTCTGTGATTCATCGCCAATGGAAACTTCGTCGAGCGTGACTGATTCGTCTGTAGCTATTACCACTTTTGTTTGCCCGTTCGAAACGTTTATATCATGGATAGTTAGTTCATGACCTGCAATTTCAACCGTTTCTCCTTTGTTCAACTGAATCTTTTCCTTGACTTCTTCGTATCCTAAATACTGATCTACCTTGATTTGTAAACTTTGCAAATCCTTTGGTAGCGCATCAAAATCTAATTCAAAATTCGTCTTATTGAAGGAAGAACTATATTCATTTCCTTTTGGTTCCACTAATTCACCGTTTGCTATTAAGCTTATTTGTTCAAATGGTTGCGTTACTTGAGTTATTTCTTTCACATCCGTAGACCCTTTTATGGTTGTTAAAGTTGGCGATGCTGTAATCGTTTGGAATTGGATTTCTCCACCGTCTATTGCTACAGCTTGGTTCACTTTTTGATTGATAGTCGCTTCCATAGCTTTTGATGGATCATAATCAAATGTAATTTGTTTGTTTATGCTATGAAAATGTAAGGTCAATTTTTTAGCAAATGGACTCGGGGGCTCGAAGCTAAAGGTCCCTTTAATTTCCGTATTCGCCTTGTTTATTTTTCCGCTACCACTTTCGAACATTGAATTCGTAAATAATCCAGTAATTTTAGATGGAGTATAGTCTAATTCTGGCTCATCTAAATTTCCGTTAGCAGATGAAATGGTGTAATAAAGAATCATTCTATTTTCATCTGTAATTAACCCGTTTAATTTCATCGTTATACCCTCTTTAAGTTGGAAACTTTGATCTATAATTTGACCTAAGCCCGCTTCATTTAAGTCTTGTAAGGTATCCGAAACGATTCCATCAAATCCCAAAATCTTTTTTCCATAATACGCAAATGCCTGATAATGATAACTAGTCAACATGGTTATAACCAAAATGGCAGCAATGGTCTTCCATATAAAGGGGGACCTCAATCTCCTTTGTTTTTTCTGACTAAATAAAGCTGTTCTCAAACGACCCTCTAATTCCGGTGGAGCAATTTGTTCGTCTATTTTTTGTTTTTCTTCTTTTAACCTTTTTTCGATATTATCACTCATGCCTTGCACCTCCAACGATTTTATTTAGTTTTTTCAAACCATTAAATATGCGGGACTTAACAGTACCAATTGATGTATTGGTCAAATCTGCAATTGATTGATATTCCAAGTCATTCAAGTAACGAAGCTTAATAGCCTCAGCTTGCCTTGGATTAATCATGGTTAATAAATCTTGGATCTCCATTTGATGCTCCACTTGGTCATGTTCCTGATTCGAATCCGAAGTGTTTACCAGATTCTCTTGCCATTCATCAACTAAAACCACTTTAGTTCTTTTTCTATATATGGAATAACAGCAATTAACTAAAATTTTCTTACTCCAACTATAAAAAGCGTCGTTATTCTTTAATTGACCGATATTTTCATAAAGCTTAACAATCATGTCTTCCATTGCATCCAATGCATCATGTTTATTTCCCATATATGAAAAGGCAATTTTATAATAATCATCTTTCTGATCCATAATTAATTTTAATAATGACGCTTTGTCTCCTTTTTTTGCTTTTCTAACTAGCTGCCTTGTCATCCAGTTATCACCTCTCTTATCTATATGAGCACCGAAAACATCAAAAAGTTCATTTTATTTTTGGGGACAGGGGGGACAGGTTCCTTGTCCCACGAATTTACTGGCCCAATAAAACAAAAAAGCATTAACCAATAAATATTGATTAATGCCTACCTTCTACATATTAATATCTAAGCAGAATGAAAACAACCTAGTCATGTCCATTAAATATCTCATTGTGACAAGGGCTCCTGACCCACTATAGTTTGAATTGGCGGACTAGGGTAGTTAGCTCTTCTGCTATTTTAGCTAATTGTTCAGAACTTCCTGCAACCTCTTCCATAATGCTGCTTGTTTGCTCAGTGGAAGTGGGGGTTTTTTTCTCTCATTTATGATAACACCTTTCCAAGCGATTCCTTTATTCGATCCATATTAAATGGTTTCACTACGAAATCATTTGCACCAGCTTGAATCGCATCCACAACCATACTTTGTTGCCCCATCGCGGAGCACATAATGATTTTTGTTCCTGGTAGTATCTTCTTGATTTCTTTAGTTGCATCTACACCATTCATCTCTGGCATTGTAATATCCATCGTAATTAGGTCTGGGGTCAACTCTTTAGCCTGCTCAATGGCAATTAAACCATTCTCTGCTTCTCCAATTACTTCATGTCCTAATTTCGAAATAATATCCTTTAATTGCATTCTCATAAATGCTGCATCATCTGTAATTAATACTCTTGCCATTTTGAAATCCTCCAATTAATGTACAATTACTTCCTTTAATTCTTCCTTTTCCGTCACCTCTAAAACTTGTCCAAAGTCCAATAAAATCAAGAGCTCATTTTCTAGCTTTGCAACACCTTTTACGTATTCCTTATGAACCATACCCCGCATTTCCTTAGCGGGTTCAATAACATTTAACTCAATATCCATCACATCTGTTGCCGCATCAACTATAACTCCAACTAGGATATCTTCTACACGAGCAACGATAATCCTATTTAATTCTGTTTCTTCAGTATGTGCCATTTGCAATCTATCCTTCAAATCTATAACCGGGATAGTTTCACCATGGATATTGATAATTCCTTTTATAAATTCCGAAGTTCCCGGTACATGCGTGATTTCTTTCATTTTTTCAATTGACATCACCTGTTGAACGTCTACACCATATCGTTGATTATTTAACATAAACACAATTACTTTGATTGATTCCTCCATCAAATCGCCTCCTGTCTATTTCTTCACTAATGCATTCGGATCGATAATTAAACATACCTCACCATCACCTAAAATCGTAGCACCTGAAATAGCAAACACATTTTTCAAATAATTACCTAGTGATTTCAGTACGACTTCCCGTTGACCGATAAAGGAATCTACTAATAACCCTGTACGTTTATCCCCTGTTTGAATGATTACTGCAGAGTTACTCGATTCGTCCTCATCAGAAATTCCATAAACGTTACTTAATGAAACTAAAGGTACAATATGCCCTCTAAAATCCATCACCTTCTGCCCATGGACATAGTTAATATCTTTATATTCTAACGTAACGGTCTCAATTATAGATGAAAGCGGAATAGCATACGTTTCACTTTGTACTTTCACTAATAGAGTTGATAATATGGAAAGTGTTAAAGGTAGTTGTATCGAAAATTTACTACCTTTTCCTGGTTCCGATTGGACTACAATAGAACCGCCTAGTGACTCAATCTTATTTTTTACTACATCTAATCCTACTCCACGACCTGAAATATCGGATATTTGATCTGCAGTACTGAACCCTGAGGCAAAAATCATGTGGTAAACTTCCTCGTCAGTTAAATTCCTTGCCTGTTCAGAACTAATTAATCCATTTTCAATTGCTTTCTGTTCAACCTTTTCACGATTGATACCAGCACCATCATCTTCAATATCAATGAAAACATGATTTCCACTATGATATGCCTTTAGAGTAATTCTGCCCTCTTCCGGTTTCCCTGCCTGTAACCTTTTTTCTGGAGACTCTATTCCATGATCAAGGGAATTTCGAATTAGGTGTACGAGCGGATCACCGATTTCATCAATAACAGTGCGGTCTAGTTCTGTATCACTTCCATAAATTTCTAATGCAATGTTTTTATGTAAATCCTTTGATAAGTCTCTCACCATACGTGGGAATCGATTAAATACTTGTTCAATCGGCACCATTCTCATGGCTAACATCAAGCCTTGCATATCTTCTGTAACACGGGTCAAATTTTCAACTGTCTCGATAAACTCTTGGTCTTTATATTTCTTACTCAAATCTTCTAATCTACTACGATCAATGATGACTTCTTCAAATAGATTCATTAAGTTATCTATACGTTCTATATTTACTCGAATAGTTTTCGATAGCTTCGGTTTTTCTGATTCAGTTTGTTTTTCATTATTAGATGGTTGCACCTTTTCTACTGATTTCTCAACTTCTCTCTTCTCAAGCGAAAAATCATGAATATCCACCTTATGAATCTCTGAAACTCTTTCAATCGCATCTTTTATAGAATTACTTGATTTTGTCGTGATATAAAGAATAGTAAACGCCTGTTCGAAATTTCCTTCTTCAATCACATCAACCTCAGGTACCGTTTTAATTACTTCCCCTAGATCTTCCAATTGATCAAAAACCATGTAAGCTCTTGGACCCTTTAATATGCAGTCTGAATTTAATTGTACAGTTATTTGGAAGGCTTGATGGCCATTTTCCTTAGCTTGTGACATAACAGTAGACTGGTACTCGTCTAACTCTAATGTTTGAAAAGCTTTGGGATCAGATGCATTGCTTTGGACTTGTTCCTGGGAGGAAGTACCACTCTCCACTTGCTTTAAACGCATAACAAGCTCTGATACATCCTTCTTTCCATCATTTCCTTCACTTATCGATTGAACCATTTCCTCTAGAGCTTCAGTAGCTAAAAAAGAAATATCAATAACTTCTGTAGTGACTGTTAATTCATGGTGACGAATTTTATCTAGTACATTTTCCATTTGGTGGGTTAATGAAGCAATATCTTCAAAGCCCATTGTTGCGGACATTCCCTTTAATGTGTGCGCGGAACGGAAAATTTCCTGTACAATATCTATCTCCGTCGGTAGCTTTTCTAGTCTAAGAAGATGATCATTAATTGCCTGCAAATGTTCACGACTTTCATCCAGGAATACTTCTATGTATTGATCTGTATCCATGTCTACTCCACTTCCCTTCTGGCTTTAATTAATCTAGTAATAAATAAAGGTTTAAATCTCCTAGTGAACCAAACTTTACTGGAATGACTAATGACCTCTCATACCCTGAAAGTGTCGTACTTCCGTTCATAATGGTAGGTGCTGTAATATCTGTTGTAACCCCTTTTTCCACTATACTTGTAGAAAGGGCTCCTGCTAGCATATTTCCAAGTTCCCCGCTGAACGATACTAACATTTCGTCTTGTAATGGCATTCCAAACATTGCTTCACCGATTGAACCAAATATGGATGGGGCACCTGACAATACTAATTTTCCCTTTACATCCCCAGTAATCCCGATAAGCACTCCAAATTCTAGCTTTAATGAATCGTTGGATAGTTTCGGTTTATCGATAGTATGATCAATAGGGATGATCTTTTTCAATGAATCGATTGTTCCGTTTAACAAAATCGTAACAAACTCACTTTTCACGTTTGTTGCTGTAAGCAATATGTTGACCTCCTGTATTTATGATTTCCACTATAAAAAATAAAAAGACTACCCCAATATAGGAATAGCCAAGGAATATGTATAAACTTGGTAGCCAGGCGATCATAGTCTTTGTAGACGTTAGACCCTAGAGCTTTGCGTCCCATCTTTTCAAATGGTTTGCCTTTATCATAGTTCTTTATACTCATTATAGTAAATATGAACTATTAAATCGTAGTATAAAAATTCATAAAAATCAATAGGAAAACAATTTAGGGGAAAAATTACATCTTTTATTCAAGGAAAGTAATGGGAAATTGTTCCCTAACAACCAATCCACTTGAACAGTCTACTCCCTATCTGCTACCCTAACAAAAGAACTACCCAAAAAATTCCACATAAAAAAGAGGGATATTACTATGAAGGCAATTATCACAAAACAACCGGGTGGGGCGGAACAATTACATGTAACAGATTGGCCAAAACCCGAACCCGGTGAAGGAGAATTGTTAGTTAAAGTAAAAGCTGCGGCGATTAATCGTTCAGATATAATCAATCGAGAAGGCCAATCAGGTTATTTAAAAAATCCAGTGCTAGGAATAGAAGTAGCAGGGATTGTGGAACAAACTGGACCGAACACAGAAGTTAAAGTCGGTACTAGCGTGATGGGGCTTGTAAATGGTGGTGGATATGCAGAATATGCGATCATGCCTGCTGAACGGGCAATGGTCATTCCAGAAGGCTTATCATTTGAAGAGGCTGCAGCAATCCCGGAAGTATTTTTAACTGCTTATCAAACGCTATTTTGGTTAGGACATTTAAAAAAGGGCGAAACCGTACTCATTCATGCTGGTGGAAGTGGAGTTGGAACTGCAGCAATTCAATTGGCGAAACAAATTGCCTTGGCGAACGTCATCACGACTGCTGGCTCAAAAGAAAAGCTAGATTTTGCTCGGTCATTAGGAGCAGACTACTGTATTAATTATAAGGAAAGTGATTTTTCCGAGGAAGTAGTACAAGTCACGAACGGTCAAGGTGTTGATTTGATCCTGGACTTTGTCGGCGCATCCTATTGGGAAAAAAATCTCTCCAGCATTAAGGTAGACGGGCGCTGGGTATTGATTGGCATATTAGGGGGAGCAAAGAAAGAAGTTAATTTGATGGATATCATGAACAAACGAATCCAGCTAACAGGCACATTGCTTACCCCAAGAAGTGATCAGTATAAGGAAAAACTAACTGCTGATTTTATGACAGCTGCTTTAGAACTATTTAAGACGAAACAACTTCAACCAATTATTGACCGTGTTTTTGCTTTTGAGGAAATTCAACACGCACATCTATACATGGAACAAAATAAAAACATAGGAAAAATAATCTTAAAAGTCGATTCATCTAGCTAATTATTAGGTACTCAACAAGAAAATCATCATGCTTGTGGGGCTTTTCGCCCCACTTTATTAAAACGCACCCGATCCGCCACCACCACCGCCTACACCTGTACCAGTCCCTACTGTAGTTGAAGAACCAGTCGAAGTCGTTGCGGCTACTGCAGTATCTGCTTGGCCGAAGTGTTGATTAGCTGATGTTGCAATAAGAAAGAATAGCATAATGTTTGTTGTATCCATGCTCGAACTAGATGTGTTATTAATTTGATTAAAAAGTATTTTACTTCGTTCAATTATTCTTTTATCACCTATACCATGGGTGTAATTTATCGCCAAGATTTGGTCATCTTCACTCCACTTTGACCACTGACTAGATGGCAGTTCACCAACACCCTTTTTAAAATGTTTCCATTGTTCCCATATGACAGCACCATTTAACGTTCTCGGATTATGAAAAATACTAAATGCGAGTAAGCAAAACATAAGGATAATAGAAAAGAACATCCACATAAACAATTCGTGCATTCCTAAATAAATGCAAAATGGAATTAGCAGCAGACTAGAGATCGCAACTGTCCATCGAAAGCCCGCTTTTGATTGGGTGAGCTTATTCGATTGTAATTCCTCTCGAATTGCATTTAACCATGTTTGAACTTGTTCGTTGTAATCATTATGATTTGATTTTTTCTCCGTAAATGCTTTTAAATCTTCAAATCGAAATGTTGTACTATCACCAATTTTATCAAACAAGAATTCTATTAATAATCGCTCATGCTCATACTCTGTATGACGATTTACTAACAAGAACTCCTCTTCCTTGTCTGATTGCACATAACCTTTTCGAACTAATTCTAATAAGGAGGTGGTAAGTAACTGGTTACTCGGTGTGAATGGACTTGTATAAAGTATTGTTGCGGGTAAGCTCATTTCAAGTTTCGGTACACTCAAGTCCTGTTTTAATCGGCGTTGTACATAATGTCTTAGTTCCACTTTTTGCCGTATACTTACCAAGAGCAATATTATAAAATAAACTCCAAATAGCCCAATAACATAAGGAGCAACACTATTTAGCCACTCAGTCCGCTCTTGAAACAAAGCTATTTCCGCTTCAGTATTGGTTATTTCTGCCTCAATTGAATCTCGCATCATGTTTTCACTTGTTAATGATGCAGCACTAAATTGAGTAGCATCATAGACTACCCGAATGTCCCCATTCTTCTCGTCCCTCACATGACCTAAGGAAAAAATAGCCACCCCTTCTTGTGAAACTTCTGCTGTATCATACGCTTCATCGTAACCATAAGCGGTAACATTATCCGTTTCACTAGGTGGATGCACATATATCGTCATGTTCTCGTACTCCGATTCATTACTACTATCAAAAAACGGCCAGTAGAACTGGGCGACATCTGGATATACCTCTACTCCATTAAGAATGGTATAGTTCAAGTCGACCGTTACCGTTTCCTCTTTACCACTACGGTAAATTTTATATACGTTATCGTCCGTTTCTACATTCAGTGATTTTCCATCTTCACTTGCCACAAAGTCTTTAATAGATGTACCCTTTTTCGGAATGATCGTGCGGGTAATTCCATTAAAATCATCTTCAAAATAATATGTGAACCTTTCCTTTACTTCAACATCCCCATTTCCCTTTAAATATGCATTTATTTGAACATCTTTAATGGTATATTCAACATCTGCAAAGGCTGGTTGGACAAGAATGAGAAGTGAAGATAAGAAAATAAGTATACTTGCAAGTTTTTTCATAAAAGCAACTCCTTTAGTGTATATACGAATGGTTGGGGTATTTGGTTTCAGGAAGATGTAGGTAGAAGTATATGTAATAATCTATTATAATCTAAACAAAATAAAAATAGAATGAGTGCTGTAACACTCATTCTAAGAGATCATACTGCATGAAAAATAGCAGCCTTTATTATGCAAGACCTTAATAGAAGTAATCCATTTTCCACTTTGATCGTGTGAAAGTCGGTTACTATTTTCTGTAAGCTGATTTGAACATTTTGCGCTTATCCATTATTCCATCATTCATCTTCTAACTAATATCACTGCTCCATAATCTGAATTAAATTCCCACAAGTATCATCGAATACAGCTATCGTCATATTCCCCATCTTTGTTGGCTTCATCGTAAACTCTACACCGAGTTCCGATAACCGGTCATACTCTTTTTGTACATCAGCTACCCCAAACATCGTCGCGGGAATCCCCTCTGCAACAATCCGCTTTTGATAATCTTGAGCAGCAGGATGCTCATTCGGTTCGAGTAATAGTTCAGTACCTTCAGGATTATTCGGTGAAACAACTGTAATCCATCTAAATTTCCCCGTGGGAACGTCATGCTTCTTTATAAATCCCAGCTTTTCGGTATAGAACTTTAGTGCTTTGTCTTGATCATCTACAAATAAACTCGTTACGATTATTTCCATCGTGTTACTTCCTCCTTTATTAGCCAGTTAGCATTCTTTCTACACTCATCTTCTTCATTAATTATGGACAAGCTTTACTCTACCCACCCTTTCAATAAATCTTTCAATGGTTCATTATGGAAAATAAGTACACGATATTTTCCCTTCCGCTTTGATTGAACAAGCCCAGCTTCCTCCAAAATATTAAGGTGTTTCGCTATTGCCTGGCGCGAAATGGACAGGTCATGCTTCATCATCAGACGAACGGTAAGTTCATATAATGTCAGCTCATTACGATCGGACAGCTCGTCCAATATTAGCCTCCGTGTCGAGTCACTAAGCGCTTTGAATATGTTGTCGTTATGTTTATTCATAGATCGAGTATATGCAACTTTTTGGTTGCTTGTCAAAGTTATGCAACCATATGTTGAATAATAAATCTTCGTATTTACAACAGCCCTTCAGTATCAGTGCCATATAATAACAAAAAGCATTAACCAAAAAAATTGATTAATGCTTTATATTTGGATCGCTCAGAATGAGGCAATTAATTAATGTTCTGGACTATTATCTATTTCACTGGGACAAGGGATTTGTTCCAATCTTATCCAATATAAACGCATAACAAGCGGCAGATTCCTTTAAATGATTAAAGCGTCCAGATGGACCGGAATGTCCCGCAGCCATGTTCGTTTTGAGCACTAGGATATGATGATCGGTTTTCAGTGCTCTTAAACGCGAAACCCATTTAGCCGGTTCCCAATAAGCAACTCTCGGATCATTCAAACCAGTTGTCACATACATATGCGGATAATCTTTCGCTTCTACATTGTCATATGGACTATACGACTTCATATAGAAATAGTCTTCTTGATTTTGAGGATTTCCCCATTCGTTCCATTCTAGAGTAGTCAGTGGAATGGTAGAGTCGAGCATAGTTGTCACGACATCGACGAATGGAACCTGTGCCACGATGACTTGAAACAAGTCGCTAGACATATTAGCAACTGCGCCTACGAGTAACCCACCTGCACTGCCCCCTCGAGCTGCCATTTGACTTGGTGTTGTATAGCCGTTTTCAATCAAATGGTTTGCAGCAGCGATAAAATCAGTGAATGTGTTTCGCTTTTTCTGCATTTTTCCGTCCTCGTACCAACTATGACCCATCTCCGAGCCACCACGAACTTGCGCTGTCACAAATACAATACCCTTGTCCAAGAGCGGGAGACGATATGGGTCAAAACGCGGATCACTATTTGCTCCATACGAGCCATACCCAGACAGAATTAACGGAGCAGGTCCTTCTTCAAATGCTCCTTCTCGATAAACGACTGTCATCGGTATTTTAACTCCATCCTCTGCGACCGCCCACAAATATTCTTGACGGTATAAGGACTTTTCATATTGCCCATTCACGGGGGCAACTTGTAAGCATTGCTTCTCTCCAGTTAGTAGGTTCAACCCATATGTAGATTTAGGCGTAAGTAAGGACTCATACTGAATCAAAACTTCTTCTGCCTCATAGCTTTGACGGGAAGAAATCGATACAGAATAAAGCGACTCATCCCAAGTAATCCGCTTCAACTCTTTGTCCTTCAGCACCCAAAGTTGTGTCAAACCTTTTTCTCTTCCAAAAATAATTAATGCATTTCGGAACGGGTACACCCCTTGAAGATAGCGTTCCTCACTATGCTCAATCAGCACCACTCGTGAGTCAAAATCATTCAGTGGACAACGAAGCAACTGAAAATTAGTCGCTCCCTCATTTGTCATAATGAGTAGCTCATCTCCCCAATGGTCAAGACCATATTCTATCCCCTCTCTACGCTCATCAAATAATTGTAAAGAAGATAACGGAGCGTTCGCATCTAATAAACGGACTTCACTCGTCGTTTTCGATCTGGAAAGGACAAAAATAAATTTCCCACTTTGGGATTTCGTGATGTATAACGTAAACGTCGAATCGCTTTCTTCATATAATAGCTCATCACTTTCCACATCAGTACCCAATCGATGCCTCCATAGCCGGTAGGGGCGTTGATTTTCATCTACGGTAATATAAAAAATATAGTTCCCACACTTGCTCCATTCCAAACTAGAAAATAAATAGACATCCGGAATCTGGTCAGGTAGTAGCTCCCCAGTTTCTAAGTCCTTTATATAGATGGTATATCGATCTGTACCATCACGGTTTTCCAAATAAGCGAGTCTATTATGATCGTTATTCAAGCGTTGTAATGTGACACTCAAAAATTCACCATCTACGGCTAGTTCATTTAAATCGAGCACTACTTCTTCTTGCGCATCAGACAACTTTTCACGATTTTCCGCCTTCTTCCGCGCATAGATTGGATATTGCTTGCTTTTATCCATGCGGGAGTAGTAGAAAAATGGCCCATGCTGCAGAGGAACTTGCTCTTCTGATTCCGGAACACGTTCTACCATACTTTGATAGATTTGTTCTGTTTGTTCTTCCAGTGGTCGCATGATTTCATCGTAATATCGATTTTCTTCCTCTAGATACTGAATGACCTCCGGATTGTTTCGGTCTCTTAACCAATAATAATCATCTTCGCGAACATCGCCATGTATTTCATGGAGATGTGGTATGCGTTTTGCTATAGGTGGTTTCATAGGCTTCCCCCTTTTCTTTGTATATATTATTTTCGTGATTGGGGTTGGTAAATCCTCTTTTTTTAGGGAATTCGATGGGGGGATGAAAATATGGATACCATGGAGCAAACACTTTAAACTTGTCGCTGGTAATATGTGTATATAACTGCGATGATTTGTTCATCTTCACTAGAACAAGAACTAAAAAGAGAGACGGTTTAACCCTCAACTTATGCTGAACCGTCTCTCTTTCGTATTGCCTTATTCGCTGAATTAGTTACTAGATTATTAAGCCGTTATCTTGTAATTCCCGAAGTGACCATATTGTGGAAGGCTTCGTTTGATGAATGGAATCATACGTAATGATCTCACCTTTTTTAACCGCTCTTGTCATGACAATATGCTGGTCTACAAGACCAATTGGAAGCGCATTTTCTTTTACTGCTTGTTCTCTTGTAAGGATGGTTGCATAGGTTGTGAATCCACCAATGTTATCAAGATATTCCCCTTCCTTTAAGTCCTTCTTCGCAACAGCTACTGCCTCAGCTACATTCCCGTACCAAGGTGCTATGGTCGGAGAGCCATCAAAATAGGCTTTTGCGATGGATAACGGTGTTTCAAGACTTGCTAGATGATATGGGCGGTAAAGGACATAATAAGGACCCTCACCCAACTTTAAATATTGAAGTTCATGATCCACTTCTGGATGATTTGTTTTAATAATCGCAAAGACCCCAGGAGCAACACCATTTACATATTCCACTACTCTCTTTCGGGAAAGGATTCCCCCATCCTCTTTAGGAATGATGACAGATGGAAGCTCCTTAACAGTAGCAGTCGGACCATGCATGCCATCAATATCTGGTACAAAGCCAGTTGCATTTGCTACGGCAGTCATTTCAACCATCGTCTTTGTACCATCCTGGAAGGAAGCTAACATTTTGGGACTTGCACCTTTTTGAATAGCTTCCTCCCTTGCCGTTTCAGGGTTTGCTTCATGGTTCAGCTTATTATTTTTTCCCTTTCCTAAAGCAACAACCTCAAAACCTACTGCATCAGCAAAATCAAATAGCTCCATAATTGCTCCTGGCTCATCACCAGCTGAGCCAGTGTAGACAACACCTACTGCATCCGCCATTTTCTTTAAGAACGGCCCCACGGTAACATCTGTCTCTACATTAAGCATTACAACATGCTTTCTATTAAGGATTGCACTCGACGCAACAACGGCACCAACATTCGGTATACCTGTTGCCTCAACCACAACATCTACTTCGGGAATTCTTGTGACAAGGTTCGCATTAGTCGTAGCTACGACCTTATCACTAGAAATAGCTATATTAGCCTTTTCAAGCACATCAGTTTCTACAATATCTGTTAAATGGATATCCGCTTTTAAATAGGCATTTCTTGCATTTTCTATATCAATATCCGCTAATGCAACAACTCTAATGCCTTTCATTCCTTCAATTTGGGAGACCATCCCTCTCCCCATTTGACCTGCTCCTACAAGCCCAACTCGTATATATTTCCCTTGGTTTTCGTAATCTACTAATTTTCTGTTAATCCCTAACATGATTCCACTCCTAAATCTAGTTATCGTTTTACAAATCTCACTGTCATATTTTCCGCTAACGTAGGTACCAATCTCTTCTCCACACATATGGTGCCTGGTAATTCTTCACCTATTTCATTAGAAAATTTCACTGTGCAATGTCCTAATTCTTGTAGTGTTTCGTTGACTTTCTCTCCAACGTAAAGAATTTCAAATCCCTCACCGTTAAAATATAAATAGTCACCTTTTTCTACCAAGCCAAGTATTGGACCTTGCTTATGAATAACAGAAATTGTTTCTAATTCTTCAGGAACGGTATCATTAAATAGAATCAGCATATTTTCATCCATTAAATCGGAAACGTCACTACCGATCTTCGTAATAATAGATTCGTAGATGACTGTCATGCTATTACCTCCAACATCTAAATATTATGAATATAATCCAAAACTAAATACGTAAGCAATAATTACAGCAATTGGTCCAGTGAATTGACGAGAGATTAGAACTGCAGGTACCCCTACTTCAATCGTCTCAGGCTTAGCCTCTCCTAAAGTCAACCCTACTGGTACAAAGTCCGCTCCTACCTGTGGGTTAATAGCAAACAAGGCTGGTAATGCTAATTGCGGCGGAATATTTCCTTTTCCTATTTCTACACCAACTAAAACACCAACAACCTGAGCAATGACGGCTCCTGGTCCAAGTAATGGTGATAATATTGGAACCGCACAAATTACGGATAAAATTAACAGTCCCCAGATATTACCTGCCAACGGGGAAACAAAGTTTGCGATGATATCTCCAATACCTGTAAAGGTAATGATTCCAATAATCGTACTGACAAAGGCCATAAAAGGAAGAATGTTTTTAATAATTTGTTCGATTGTTTCTCTTCCGGCTTGATAGAAGACATTTACTACTCCTCCAACGCCTCGACCAATCCTTTCAAGAATGTTTGCTTTCTTCTTCGGTTGCTTGTACTGAGCGGCTTTTTGTTTTGCTTGTTCTTTTATTTCCTGAGGTGTGCGTTTTTCTTCGGGGTCTTCGTTTGGAGATGCTTCTGTAGCTGCTACTTCACTATGATCAATGGCAGTTATCGTTTGCTTCTTTACACCAGAAACAAAGTTATCCTCTTTAATAAACTTCATTAAAGGTCCTGATGGTGGTGTAGGTGTTATATTGATAGTCAATACTCCCATCTTTGGGTAAACTCCACATCTTGCTGTCCCACCACAGTCAATGACTACACATGCCATTTCATCACTTTCAATCTTAGTAGCGAAACCATCAACAGCTTCACCACCAGTCATTTCAGCTATTTGCTCGGCTATTGGATGGATTCCCCCACCTGTAACAGAAACGATATATTTTTTCTTATCTGTTGGGAGAATTGTAAGTGGTCCACCCCATCCATTCGATCCCTTCGATACTTTAACCGCTTGATATGAACTCATGTCCTTTCCCTCCCCCGAAATTAACCTTCTAATTCTCTTTTATTCATCATTCTATTTGTTAGAATCTCGGTAACAATACCACGAATTAGTATCACAATAACACCAACTAAGAAAAATCGGATTGCAAGTGGTCCTAACGATAACCCTAGCTCTGTAATTCCGGCAGCAATACCTAAGTACACAAACAATTCGGCTGCGTTTGCATGTGGAAATAGACCTGTGATTGGATGTACAAAAGAAACGGCAGAATCATAGAATGCGGGCTTTTGATTTTCTGGTAGAAACTTTCCGAACGTGTAGGCCATTGGATTAGTAAGGAAGAATACTGCTAATACCGGAAATACGGTATAACGTAATATCATGTTCTTTGTACTTTTTTGGGCTAATCGATTAATCCTATCTTCCCCGATTAAGTGAATTAAAGCATTAATAAATGTAATGAGAACAACAAGCGTCGGAATGATACCCGTTACGAGCCCCATGAATGTTTCTCCTCCAGCTTGAAACATTCCAATAAATCCTTCTGCTAACTTGACCAAAAAATCCATCCATTTCCCCTCCTAATTAATTGGCTTGAATCTGTTTTCGAATATTATCAATAGCCATATTGGTAGCATGCTGTAATTTATCCTTTTGATTGAACACAATTTTGTTAATATGCATGTTTAGTAGATTTTCATAATTGGAAAATCGTTGAAAGACGGTTACACCATGCATTTTTTTACTATCGATAATCATTCCATTTTTATTGCATACAATAACTACAACTGTCCCTACTCCTAATTTTCGTTTATCCACCCCCACTCCTAAGTAACCAGAACTATGCTTACTCATTTCTTTAATGGTCTTCTGGTAATGCTTCATTTGAACGACGGAAAGAATAATTTGAACAACCCATAATAAAGCAAATACCACAATGATCGTTCCCCACATTAAAACCTCTCCTTTACATTTGTTCTAGTTAATTACTTTTGTAAACATTGTATTATTGAAAACGCTTACTGTCAATTATATTTTTATAAAAATTCTAATAATTTAAAATTCAAAAATATTCTTGGGTGTTTCAAAAGAAAAAGGTTCGAAAATATTTTAAAGATGATGTCGCATAGCTTCGTGATAAGCCAATGTTTGCTCAACGTATCTAGTCAAACCGGCCAATCGTTACGTAGATACACAATTAAAAGACATCAATTAATAAGAGCACAAACTATCATGGCTGATTAGTTTGGTGAGTAGACTTATGGTTATACCGCAATAATATAAGCCTATGAATAAAAAAAATCGCCCAGTTATGAGCGATTTTTATCATATTTCCTTTACTTTTCAAACACACTATCGGATTAGCACAAATGAAACAAGAGAACCTTTACCTTGTTTTAGTTTCATTTCTACACCCTAGTAGTCTTACAATTCGGGCAGCTTTTATCTGTAGAATCATATTGGTTGCCACAGGTACGGCAGAATACTACTCCCACTTCCATTCCTTGTATTTGCTTTGAAGTAGTATTCGTATTCTGTATAGGATCCCCACTGTTCTGTCTAACAGATGACTTATTCTTACTAATCATGATGATGATGATCATATTCAAGATGATACTAGCAATAATAAGTAAGTTTGTAAGAGAAGTTAATTCTTCTAACATGTTGTATTCCTCCTTAACCTACTTTATCTTCCATGATTTCTTCGGTTACTATCTTGCCATTCCTTCTAAATACGTAGTAACCAACTGCTGCTGAACTAAGGGCACCAACGCCTCCAAGGGACCCGTAAAATAAAGGTTTATTATTGTACCAGCGTACGAATAGATTAGTGGTTACAAGTATGTCATTTACTTCCGTAGTTAGTTCATTCCCAGCCGCGTCAGTAGCAACAATTACTACATCTTGAGTAGAATTGGAATTTGGTATTTCAAACGAATAATTATCACCATCAACGATAAAGTCTACTTCTTCGTCGTTTAGATTAATTTTTACTTGATCTAGAACTAAGTTGTCCTTAATGGAAATCGTTGCTGTCTTAACATCAACTGGATATTGTTTATCATCTTCAATGTCAATAGGGGCAATAACTGGATTGGTTTTATCAATACCAAATGAAATTTCGGCTCGTTTTGTTTCATCAATATTCTCATTGATATTACCTGCTTTATCTTCCGAATAGATAGCAATGCTGTATCTTCCATCCCCTTCAAAAAGTTCCTTATGAATCGTATACGTGTACTGACTCCATTGGCCTTGGCCACTCGTCTCTGTAACTGTATAGTCCTCTCCTTCTACTAGGTCAGTAGGAGAACCATTATGCATCATTTTAATAGAAATGGAACCATCAATTAAACGATCCACGTTCGTTTCGGTTAAGATAATATCTTGCTCCTCTTGAACAAACTTACCTACTATTTTTTCTAATGATTCATCAAAGACATAAACAGATCCAAAACGATTGACGGAGAAACGAATTTCTTCACGCTTCTCATTTCCCGCTAAGTCCACAATGGTTGCTGATAGCGTGTATAGATCATCATTTTCCTTCAATTCTGCGAAGTTATCAAATGTAAATACTTGACCATTGGTACTATCGGAAAAACTTCCTTCTATATCCACCGGTCCTCTATTTGCTCCTACTAACTCAATCGTTACACCATTTTCATCAAAGTTTGTATCCGAATAAGTGATAACAGGAGCCACTTCCCCATTATTAGCAGACAAATCCTCTACTCCAGTAATAGATAATTCTGGTTCTGTTAAATCAACATAGAATTCTTGTGGCGCGAAATCATCTGCTAGATTTCCTGCCATATCCATATAGTCTATGTCAAAGCTGTATAAAGCATCGGTTTGGTATGCAATCATTGCCGTGTGTACATCTCCATTCGATGCCCAACCATTAATGGTAGGAAAAGCAACTTCATTACCATCATCCATCGCAGTTCCAGTAATGACAATGCGACTTGGATCAAAATTATGCTCTGTTACAGAAATCGTTGCTGTTCTTGCTGTATTAAAGTAATTTCCATTCATTGCATTATTCGTATCATAAGCAACATTAATCACTGGCTTCGTCTTATCAATCGTAAAGGAATCCTGCGCATAGGCAGCAGCCTGATTTCCAGCAATATCCTTAAATGATATATCGAATGTATAATCCCCATCTTGTGTATAGCTTATCGTTGCCGTATGGGTAGATAAATCCGGATTAGTTCTGTCAATTCGACTAGACCAACCACTTATAACCGGAACAACTCGGTCAGTATTTGTTATCAAATATTCTACATCTTCTGGGTTAAAGTTTCTTTCTGTAATCGTAATCGTTGCTGTCCGGTTTTCATTATAAAAATCCGGATGTTCTGGATCTGGAGAATTATTATCATAAACTACATTAATTGCTGGTGCTGTCTTATCTATACTGAATGTAATTTCTTCTTCAGATGTATGTCCAGATCGGTCTGTCATCTTTACTTTCACCTTGATGTCATTACTATTATTATTAACGGTAATAGTTTTCTTCATTTCTGTGACAAGGTTTTTATCCCTTTTGGTCTGTTTCCACCCTTTTGTATTACTGTCTTTTGCATACGTATGATTATTATTTAACTTTAGACTACCATGTTGATTGTTAGCAGTATCGTACGGCGCAACGACAGACCATTCAATTTCACTTATGCCAGAGTAAGTATCTGTAACGGTTAATTCAATATCTACATTACTGGAATAAAGATCTTTACCATTATTATCTTTAAATGGAGCTTTTGATTTATCAAATTTGATATGTGTTTCTTTTACGTGCTGTCCACTGCTTTCCACAATCGTCCCATCCGGTGCATAATAAGCTCCCATATTGTCAACGAAATCCGTTGCTTGGGCAAAGATTTGTCCTTTAAAGGATTGTGGAACGGTAAAGACCAGATGGTTCTTGGTCATTATTGGTGCGATTGACTTAATCCCAGACTCTTTAATCTCTTTCACAGAACCATCTTTTAGAACGGCATAATATTTACCATTGTCATAGTCTTTTAGATAGACAGTAATCGACTGAACACCACTAGTAAATTCCTTACTAACCCCTGGATCCTCCGCACTAATTCTTACCTGTGTTCTCTCTTTAAAGTAATATCCATATTCAGTTAATTCCAATGAGGAACCTAGGTTCTCCGTTTCCTCTATTGTTGTAAAACTTTTACCAACTGGAGAGAATTCAAATTTCGTAATTATTGGTTCCGTTCTATCAATATAGATTTTGCGAGAGGTTGTTTCTTTGTTACCCGCATTATCAAACACCTCAACGGAAATATCGTAAGAACCATCATCTTTTATTCCGACATCTTTTGTGTTAATCTCATAGGCTTTATTACTTTGCAATTCTGCTAAATCGGTATAATCATACTTATATGTTTTTCCATTCACATCAATGCTAACTGTTGCGACACCAGAATCCACATCAGACGTTTTGATTTCAAACGTAACATCCCCACTGTACTGATTTTTATATGAGGATACGTTTTCATCTGGTACAACAGTAATGCCTACTTTTGGTTTTTCTTTCTCGACCACAATATGATTGTTAGTTTCAGAGACAATATTGGAATTTTCATGGTTTACATCATAAGTTTCAACGTTATGAGCAAGGTCTGTAAGCGTTACTTGGAAGGAATCGTTGAATTGATCCACATCTAATACATATTCTGCTCTTGCCGTTAAATTATCTTCATCAACGGAAAACTCCTCATGCTCAATAATCACTCCATCACTTGATACAAGCTCAATTGACTCAACACCGGACGATTCATCCTTACCGTCTATCGTAATATGAACTTCCTTATTAAAGAACGTACCAAAAGAGACATGGTTAATTAATTTCGCAAAAAAGCCATCATTCTTTTGCTCAAAGGTTATCGCGTAGTCATCGTCATCATCGCCATCTGCTAATACCGCAGCAGTCTTGTCGATATAGAATTGCTCAACAGCAAAAGCTTCCTCACTCATTTTGTTGCCAGCTTTATCCGACACTTCGATATCGTATTCATAGTAATTATCTTCAGTAAAGGAGACTGTAGCTTGATGAACACCTGGCTGTACTTCCACCCATTCACTTAAAACAGGAAAATCCTTGCTACTTGGCATGGTATCCTTGAAAGCAAAGCGTTTTTCATCAAAGTTAATTTCACGAACTTCTATTGTTGCTGTTCTTTCCTTCTTATAATAATTACCATTTGCTCCATCGTTATTATCATAGGTCACACTCACTTCGGGAGCCTTTTTATCAATAATAAATTTATCAGTCTCCATCGGCTGTGCTTCATTTCCAGCATTGTCTTTATAAGACATCGTGAAAGTATAAACCCCATCTTGATCAAAATTGATAGTTGCAACATGAGTCGTCAAATCCGGGTTCTTTCCTTCTTCTGGATAAGTAGTCGTCCATTGACTGATGACTGGAACCTCTCCTCCAGATTCATTGATGATATCTACCAAGACATCTTCTGGATCAAAATTACGCTCTGTAATGGTAATTGTTGCCACTCGACCTTCTGGATAAATATAATCATTTTCTTCGTCTGAATCGTTATAATCGTATTCAATTTTAATTTCTGGAGCTGTTTTATCAATACTAAATGTAAGTTCTTCTTCCGATATGTTACCTGCTAGATCCGTCATTTTGACATGAATAACAATATCATTACTATTATGGTTGACGTTTAGTGTTTTCACCATCTCTGTTACGAGGTTTTGATCTGTTTTGGTAGGATCCCATCCTTCTGAATCACTACCCTTTTTAAAGGAACCATCATTATTGATTGTGAGTGTACCACTTTGATTATTTCCAGTATCAAATGGGGCTTCAACCGTCCATTCAATCTTCTCAATTCCAGAGTACGTATCCTTAACGGTTAAATCGATATCAACATCTCCGTCGTATAAGTCTTTCCCATTGAAGTCCACTCCGGTTGAACTCTTCCCAATAGACATTTCAATATGTTCTTCCATTTCATGTTGTGTAGGACTTTCGACAATGGTTCCTCGGATGCTCTCAAATGCACCAATGTTCTCCACATTATCAATAGCTTTTGCGATAATCTGTCCTTTAAAGTTTTCCGGGGCAGCGAACTTGAATTCTCCTTCTGTTGGAATGGAAGGTAATTGATTTACTTCAAAATCTTCAGCTCGAATCTCCTCAATCGTCCCATTTTCGTCTACAGAATAATAAATATCCTCTGCATGGGCTTTTAAGTAGATTATCATGGACTGTACTCCACTAGCTGCTTCATTTTCTCCCTTTTCATCTGATGCCATGACAGTCACTTCAATAGGCTTTTTAAAGTAGTAACCATACTCGGTGAGCTCTACATATTCTTCAAGCGCTTCTTCGTTGTCAATTAAAAATTCACCATCTATTGTTCCTAAAGCGATTCCCTTAATAACCGGACTCGTTTTATCCACATATACAGTTTCATTTGTCTCAAATATGTTACCAGCGTTATCAGTCA
This sequence comes from Ornithinibacillus jepli, assembly GCF_047228935.1. Taxonomy (NCBI): domain Bacteria; kingdom Bacillati; phylum Bacillota; class Bacilli; order Caryophanales; family Bacillaceae; genus Ornithinibacillus; species Ornithinibacillus jepli. The sequence continues at coordinate 22,483 of NZ_JBFEGG010000010.1, read as the reverse complement.
CAAGTACTTCAACATTATATTCGCCATTTTCACTAGTGAAATTTGCTGTTGAGATGTTATAAGATGCTTCTAAAGTTTTCTCAGAAGTGAAGCTCTCGTTGACAAATTCCTCATTATTCACAAGAATAGTAACATTACCTACTCCGGAATCTTGGTCCTTGGCAATAATCGAAAAAGATACATCCTGATCAAAGTACTTTTTATACGTATCTTGCTCTACATAATCTGGACTTGGAGTCAGTGAAATGGATGCTTCCGGTACAACCTCTTCCATCATGATAATTCCACTATTATTTGCTAGGATGTTGGAATTTTCGACAGATACTATATATCTCTCAGTATGATTCAAGTTATCTGTAACTTCCACAGTGAAGGAGCCAGTGTAGCTTGCTGATTTAATGGTAAAAATCTGTTCGGCTTTTTTACCATTTCTTGTTAGTTCCTCTTTTTCAATGGTTGGGGCCTCTTCACCATTAGGTATGAGCTCAATAGATTTTATTCCAGCACCAGTATCTTCTACTCGAACCGTAGCTTGAATAGCCTTTTTAGCAAATGTTCCGAAAGTGAGGAAGTTAATAAATCCATCCATTTTTCCATCATTAACTGCTTCAAAGGTTACTGCTTCACCATCAATTAAAGATGGATTCGTTTTATCAATATTTATTTCGACATATTTCAGTCCAGAAATATTTCCTGATTTATCTACCGCCCATACAGTATAATACCCACTATATTCTTCATCTAAGACGGGAAATTCAAACGTGTTGTCTGCTTTAAGTGTAGCTATGTTTTCTGTACTTACAGGATCATTCCATTTACCTTTCACGTAATAGACATTTTCTATTTCAGTGGAATAGGTGTATCCATCAAAACTTTGACTTATATTGTCAATTTGTCCTGATACGGTTACGTTCCCGCTATACCATTTAGAACCTTCATGGGAAAATTCATTGTCACCATTTGTTACGATATCTGTTACTTCAGGAGCCTCTGTATCAAAAACAATTTTTACTTCCGGTTCAAGGGTAAATCTAACGATATCCAATCCATTTTTTACCATTAACTCTCGAATAGTCGTATTTTCCCTAATTACCCTCTCGTTTTTCCAGTTTAAAAAACCAACTCTTATTTTATTGTAGTCGCCATTAGGAGTTATTTTTACTTCACCGTTTTTGGGCAATATATAAATTATTTCATTCCCATTATGGACTTCTTTTAGTGCCTGTTCTGTATGAAAAGTGACATATTCCCCTCCAGGGTTAATAGTAGGAATCTCATCAAAAACTGCACTAATCGTATAATCTTCCGTAACGTTAGTCAGTGTATAAATGTAATTCCCATCATCATTTAGAACTACTTCATTTAAATCAACTTCTGCACCATTAACGATTAACGCTTCTAATTGATAATATTCATCTGGTGTAAGGGTTAGCGTTACATTATCTCCATGCTCTACTACGGTATCAGATACGGCAATCTCGCCATGGTCAACCGTTTCCGCATTAATATTATACTTATTGATGGAAAAAGTAATTTCAACCGTGTGGTTTTGTTCTACTGCTGTAAAAGTATACGTATAACTATTTCCATCTTTTCTTAGGGTGGATAAATCAACAACTTGACCATCAACTTTTATCTCTCCCACGTGGTACCCTTCATTTGGGGTAACTGTAAAAGATGGTGTTGAGCCCTGACTTGTAATTATCGTTCCTTCTAATGCATTGATAAGATTACCATCTTCATCTTCTATTATTCCTTGGTTATTACTATTAAAAGTAATCGTATAATACTTTACAAATTCCACTTCTATTACCATATCTTGAGAGGCAGTAATAGTTCCCTCATAGCCATCTTCACTAACACTCTCTAATGCTACATCATTCACTTTAATAGACTGTATTTTAGAATCGGAAGCAGGTTGGATATTAATACTTACATCACTACCTTCCTCCACCCTAATTGGTTCTACATAAGCTTCTTCATTTATCCTAATTGTCCCAGAGCCTGAGCCAATTGGATTAACGGAAACTTGATATAATACAGGTTCTGGAGGATTAGGATCTGTTCCCTCTCCAGCACCAGGATCTGTTACTGGCTCAACAATAAATTCACCTTCACCTATCGCCAAATCGTATTGGTATGTCATCGTTGTTCCATCGGTATTATGAATGGTAAAACGTATTGGATCATTTTCTTCTTCAGGTTGTTCTTGCATCACAAATTCAAACGTACTATTCCCTTGTAAATCTGCTTGTGTGATTTCTGGAAATAAAACTTCCCCATTCGCATCTGTTTGACGGGAATCACCAACAACATTTCCATCTTTATTACCAGTTATAATCGCCCCTTCAACAGGATTACTACTATTTAAAATCTGTAATGTAAAAGCTTCTTCCTCTGCACCTTGGGCAATTACAATTGGTAAACCTAAGTGCAGCTGATATGTGAGCATGATGAAGGCTAGGAAAATTGCTACAACACGATTTAGTCTTACTTTATTCTTTTCAATCATCGATTTCTCTCCCTATTCCTATCTCTGATTTTATTAAAGTATCTCATTCGTGTGGGTTATTTTAACATCCTTCACTATCTTAAAATCAACCACTTGTTTATTATAAGGATGCTCTTCGCTCGTTAAGTCCTGAGTAATATCTAAAACAGTTGTGCCGTTATCTTCTACTATTGTTCTATCAACATTTAATACCTGGGTGCCTTCTGCTAATACTTGGGTACCGTCTGATAATACCTGTGTGCCCTCCGATAGTACCTGTGTACCATCTGCCAATACCTGCGTACTGTTTGGTAGCTCATCTGTATTTTCTCCTGTATTACCGCGACGTCCTATTCTCCAAGTGCTACCAGACTTTCGAAGTTTTTTTGATTTCGTAATTGGTTCTGTTAGTTCTCCTCTTTCTGCATTAAAAGTACTCGGTGCAAACCGTTTATTACCTGTTCTACTATTCTCCTCGCGGATTGCCTGAATTTGTTTGGCTGCCGTTCTTCCAGTCAGATCTCCAATGATAGATAGAATATTCAATTTGATAAACATGACAATGGCTACCAGAAATAGTAATCCTGATAGGGAATATCCGACAATGGAAATAATTTGCCATATAGTTGCATCCATTCGAATCCCTTCCTAACTTCGGTACGCATTATCAATGGCTTTTTCAGCCGTTGAAATTCGACCAATAATGTCATTTTTCATTGCTTCCGTTTTATCAGTAGTTACGGAGATTTGTTCCGTACTATTCCTAACTTGGTCAAAAACAGAACGTATTTCTGCTTCTTCAACCCCATCTGACTTAAATTTTCTAGCATACGTTTCGATAGAATACATCGTTAATTTATAGAGTTCTAGATTCACAATCTCATTTTCATCTTGACTTTTGGAAACCAACTCAATTAATTCTTTTAAATTATCCCAGTATGGCCGGTACATCCCTTTATCTGACGCTTCTTCGATATGAATATTTATTTCTTCATTGAACTTCCCAATGCTTTGATAGATCGTAGCCATTTCAAAATTATCCTGATCTGTTGAACTATGTTGAATGACATCATCAAACCATTGGACTGAGCTTTTCATTCTAGTTACTTGATTATCATTGGATTCATTTTTACCATAGCCATAATAGTACCAGTAGATTTTACCTATTTCGAAAGCAAGCTCTTCGTAATTCTCCTGTTCCCTAAGGTCACTTAAATGGGGGGTAACCTTTTTCATGAGAATCTGTTCCTCTTCTACTGTGAAATTCAAGTCACTTCGAAAAGTCTTAATTAATCCCAAATACGCATCATTCTCTGTTGGCTTTATATCAATTGCATTCAAGTAATAATCAACTTTCTCTCCTTCAGCTGTCGCTCTTTCTGCCAGTTGAACATACCTACTATAATCTGAGTTATCCGTTTGAACCTTCATGACTTGACCAAAAATACCGATAACTAAACTAATGATTGCCGCACCAGTAACGAAACTAAATTTTCGAAGCTTAGCTTGCTGTTTAGCACGGTATTCGTCATCTACCTCTTCGTAATGATTTAGAGCATATAGCAACTCAGCACAAGATTGGTAACGGTCATCTGGATTAAGTTGTGTACATTTGAGGATAATTTTTTCTAACCCCCCAGATAGATTAGGATTCCAGTTTCGAATCGGGTATAACTCATAAGGAGGCTCACTTGGATTATGACCAGTAACAAGATGGTAAAGCGTCACACCTAAGCAATAGACATCTGTCCGGGCATCGGTTTGCCCTTTGCCACCAAATTGTTCGGGAGCAGCATACCCCTTTGTTCCTAAACTTACTGTATCAGCCAAATTCTTTTCTTTAAATTCTCTCGCAATTCCAAAGTCAATTAGCTTTAAATTACCATCTGGCTTTAACATTACATTGGCTGGTTTCATGTCACGATAAATAATAGATGGTTTTCTAGTATGTAAGTAATCAAGTACCTCACACAATTGCTTTGCCCACTCAATAACCAGTTCTTGAGGCTGTGCTCCATATTCATCAATAATCTTACTTAAAGGCTCTCCTTCGATATAATCCATAATGACATAAATAACATTATCTCGATCAATGATATCTACGATTCGAGGTAAAGCAGGATGATCAAGTCGCTTAATTAAGTTAGCTTCTGCAATGGCACTTTGAATAACAACTTCATTCGTATTCTTTTCTCGGGTGCTTTTTTCGATTTCTTTGACCGCCCATTGTTTATTAAGACGTTTGTCCATGGCCAGATATACTTTGGACATACCTCCCCGACCAACGAGCTTTAATATTTCATATTTCCCTTCTATTACAGAACCTATTTCAGCCAAAACAACTTCCCCATCCTTATTGAATTTTGACAATGATAACTGAGATATTATCTGTTTCTTGTCTTTCCTTCACAAGTTCAATCATGTGTCTCGCTTTGCTTTCCATGTCGTTTTCATTATGCAAATTCCTTGGAGCAAAGGTAGAATAAATTTCTTCCTCCGAAACCTTGTGACGAAATCCATCTGAACAGAGTAGGTACACTTCTCCTACATTGGCCCTGCCCTCAAAAAATTCTGGTTCCACGCTTTTGGAAGCACCAATACATTGAAGGAGGACGTTTCTTCTTGGGTCAGTTTCCGCCTGTTCAGGAGTTATTCTTCCTTGTCTAATATCCCTGGCCACAACCGTTTGATCTTCAGTTAATTGACGTAATTCCGAATCGAGGCGATACAATCTAGAATCACCTACATGACCAACAAGCATAAATTTTGAATCAATTAGTAGCATTGCCGTTAGCGTTGTTCCGAGATTACTTCTTATCGCTCTACCATGAGCGCCAATTAACTCGTTTTGTTCTTGAATAATCTGATTCCATCGAAGCTGAATATCACTCCAATTATCTTTAGAAAGCTGGGTGGGCAGTTCTTTTTCAAACCAGTCAGAAAAAGCATGAATAACAGTTGCACTAGCAACCTCCCCTTTGGCAAGACCACCCATGCCATCACAAATTACCGCTAACACGACTTTTCCAACGGAAGTATCAGCAATTTTTACACATAAACTATCTTGATTCGCACGCTTTTGGATACCAATATCAGTATGTGCAGTTGTCAATATCTCCATATCCGTTCACCCTCGCTAGGACAAGGTAACAGCCCCTTTGTCCCACTATAGATAAAATACAAATTCTTCATTGGCAAGTTTTATTTTCGTGCCAGAGAAAATCTCTACTTCCTCTCTTACTGGAATGACACGACCATCAACATATGTCTTATTCGTAGAATTGTTATCAATGATAAAATACCGATTATCTTTTGTAAGAATATCTGCATGACTTCGACTAATCGCAGTGTTATCGGAAATAAATAAGTCGCAATACCTTTTCTCTTTCCCTATACGAAACGATGGCTTATTCACACTGACTTTTTCCTGTGTGCTTTCTCTAATTAAATAAGGAAAAGTAGGTTCTTGAAACCCAAGGACAGTTGTTCCATCTTCATCCTCAAAACCTAATACAGTTGTTTCACCTGCTTCTTCTGTACCTAACACGGTTGTTTCACTGTAGTTTTGTTCTCTTGTTGAAGATTGTTGCTCCATGTATAGTTTCGATTCTGTTTTCCCCATTAATTCATGAATGACTTTTTCGAAACTATAAATGGAGAAAGGAGGGGGACTACTAAAATAGTGTAAATAAGTAGATACATAGTCATTATCTTCGTCTTTAGAGAAAACAACACGATAAGGTAAATCCTTAAAAAAGCCTGCAATAGAAGCTGGGTGCTGATTATTCAAAATCGGCCAAAAGATGCACTGTACCTTTTTCGTATCTGGATCAATAAAAATATAGTCAACATGAAATAGTAAGTTTTTGATATTCATAATATTTTTCTCGCATTCTTTAATGACTGTAATGAGTTGTGCAATAACCTCAAGAAACATCTTCCTGTCGACAATGCCATTAAAATATTCTCTTAGAGACAATAACCCCTCAACCGAAGCTGATAAGGTAACTCTTTTTTTTCTATATTTTGCATTAACAGGTATCAGACTCGGTAGCATACCAGTTATAATCGCTTTTAGCTCACGGTCATTAATTATTTCAGGATGTACTAACTTATTGATAACAACAGATTTAGTTTTACTTTTTTCCACTATTGTTTTCCCCATAGTTATCTCCTACTATCAAAATTGAAATCTATTAAACTATCCATATCTCATAATTCCCATCAATATTAACTATTTATGTATAACTTTTTTCTAACAATCACCAGTAATATTCTGAAGTAATCTAGCAGGGAATCACCTTATACTAAAAATCTTGGGACGCCAAAAAACATCCCAAGATTCACTCTAAACCCCACTAAGCTCTAAAGTTACCTTGTAATGTTTCGTCAACAGTACTGAATGCTTCTGCTGCAGAAACAGTAGCTTGACCAAGGTTGTCAACTAGTACTGGAAATTGGTCTAGGCTTTGTTTTAAATTGTCATACATTTCTAGGTAGGATTGCTCTGCTAAACCATCCCAGCTATCACCAATCTCCTTGATTTTGTTGTCAATCAATCCTAGAATGTCTGAAAGTTCCGCTGCAAATGTTTGTAAATCATTCCCCTGTCCTGCTAGCACCTCAGGTGTCACTCTAATATTTGCCATTTTTCCTCTTCCTTCCTTTATTTAAATTTTTATATTTGCAAACAGCTATGTAGCTGTTTTTGCCCTAATTAAGTTTTGTTTTCTCAATATGGTTTTCGACTAAATTATCGTACTTAGAAGCAGCAGATTCTAGAATGTTTTGCAACGTATCCAGTAAATCTGCGTATTTATCGATGTTCTCTCTCCAGTTTGTGTTTACCATCTTATGAAATGCTGTTCCTGCAGGTGTAGTCCACCCAGCTCCTTTTAATTCAGCAAGCAACTTCTCAAGTCTATCCGACATCTTTCTCAAGTCATCAGCAATACTACCGTATTGTTTTCCATATTTTCTTAACGCATCAGTATCAAATGCAAGATCGGTATTACCTTCATGGGCTAAAGCCAACTTAACCACCCACCCCTTCATACAAATCTTCCAGCTCAGGTTTTAACTTATAAGCTTTCTCTAGTTCCGATTTAACTTGTGCTGCCTTTCCTAAAGAACGATAAATGTCAGCTCGAAGTGTATGAACTTCAGCAATCTCATCACTGATACCAGAGATAAAATCTAGTAAATCAAGGGCTTTGTCATACTCCTCAATATCCTTTAAGCACATGACGCGATATAAATAAACATCGATTGCTGCCGGATTTTCTAATGTTGCTAAACGGAAAATCGAATTTGCTTCAGTATAAAGCGGTTTTGCTTCATCAAGTTTGCCCATCTGTTTTAAGCAAAACGGTCTATAATATAATGCAGCATAATAATAGGAGTCATCTCCTTCATTGGTAATAAGGGCAGTAGCAACATCTAGCGCTAAATCGTATTCTTTCTTCGCAAGATACATATTCATGAGCATAAAACGTGCTTCCCCTTCGAAAAAGTCTGTACTCTCAAGGGAAATACATTCTTCGCAACATGTAATAGCACGATTAACATCATTCTTCTCTGCAGCAATTTGTGCCTCTAACAAGATGAATCCTCTTTTAGCCTCTTCATAATACTTCATCTGTTTCGCCGTATTTAGTAGTTGATAAGCCAAATCGAACTGTCCATTTAAAGAAACACATTTCACATAATCATGCATTAACTCTGGATCCTCAGGAAAACGGTCGGATGCAGCCTTTGAAAATTCAACCGCTTCTTCAAGTTTTCCTTTATAAATAAGTAATTGGGTTTTCAAATGATACCCATCAAATAATTCAGGTGAATTCTTAAGCAGTTCATCCACACTTTCCTCAGCACTATCAATCATATCTAAACGAACTAAGGCTGATATCTTTTTCACGAGATAATCCGGTCTGGATGGGTTCTTAATACAAGCTTTATGAAAATACCTTAAAGCCATTTGATCATCGTTTAGATGCTCATAAGCCATCCCCATGAAGAATAACATTTCGTCGCCATCGTATCCTGCCGAAATAGCTAGATTATAATTTTCTAATCCTTCATGAACTTCATCATTCATGAAGCAAGCACTCCCATACTGAAAATAGAGTTCCCCACTTTTTTCAATTAAAAGTGCTTTTTTATATTGGTTCTTCGCTTCTTTAAAATTTTCAGAAGCCATGTATAAATCCCCATAGTTTTTGTAACTATCTACTAACATTGGATCTAGCTCTATCGCTCTATCAAACTTCTTTTGTGCAGCCGGGATATTACCCGTCTTTAATAGAAGCGCACCTTGTTGATTTAAATCTTTTGCTTCCAACCTTTGTTCATTCACATTAACTTCCATAGCAACCTCCTTAGGACGAGGGAACCATTCTTTTCGCTGAGACGAGTAAACCCAACCCATGTCCGTTGTCCCTACTAATTATCTTCCACAACTACCTTTACTGGAGAATGTTTTTCTATTTCCGTGACAAAGTCAATTTCCGGAGATTCTGTTGTATAAAACCAAGATATACCACCATTAGTTGTTCTGTGGTAATTAGGCTTTTCAGGTAAAGTACCATCTTTTCTATATTTGTACCTTATCCCTTCAATAACCCCATAAATATTAATCTGTTTCGTTTGGGCTCTATATTGACATTTCGTAATATCTTTATAAAAGAACTTATCGTACTCTTTCCTTATAAGATTTTTATTGTAATACTTTTTCTCTCGATAAACGATAAGGTAATCATCATAAAACTGAATCTCAAAAGGTGATGGAACTCGCTTGTTCCCTCCAGCAAAACTTAACCCTAGAGCTAGCACAACTAACATAATTCGGCCTGACCATGAAAGTTCACCGAATAAATCATCTTGGAAAATAATAGAACCGATTACAATGACAATCACAACGATCCACACTGCTTTTTTTATCATTCTAAAATTTTCATTTTTAGGGACTATCACACCTTCATTAGCTTTTAGTACATAATTTGGCTTTTCCAACGAGTTCCTCCTATTTTATATAGTATTCAAGTTTGTTAAGGATCAAGTCAGAGTACTTTCCCTGATTCATACTAATTATCTTCAATAACTACCTTTAAAGGAGAATGTTTTTCTATTTCAGCAACAAAATCAATATTAGGATCTTCAGATGTATAAAAATAACAAATACCACCCTCGGTAGTTTTATGATAAGTTGGTTTTTCAGGTAACGTTCCATCCTTGTTATAGTCATACCAGATACCTTCTATCTTCCCATAGATGTTAATGCGCTCCGTTTTAATCCTATGTTCTATTTTTTCAATATCACTGTAAAAAAACTTATTATATTCTTTCCTCGGTAACTTGCCATAGTATCTTTTCTCACGAAATACAATAAAATAATCATCGTAAAACCTAATTTCAAAAGGGTTTGGAACCCGCTTTTTACCACCAGTAAAAGTTAATCCGATAGCAAACACAATAAGTAATACCTGGGCTGACCATGAAAGTTCGCTTAAAAGATTCTCTTGGAAGATTATGGAGCCTAATATAACGACACCAACAATAATCCAAATAGCTTTCTTTAATATACCTAGCCCTGGATTGTCATTTTTAGGAACCAAAACTCCCTCATTTGCTTTTAGTGTATAATTTGGATTATCTTTTCTAGTGATAGAAGTACTCTCTATAATAGACATACTAACACCTAGCTTTCATCCACAATTACCTTTATTGGAGAATGTTTTTCTATTTCTGCTACGAAGTCAACATCTGGTTCTGCAGACGTGTAAAAAAAGCAAATACTATCCGTTGTTTTGTGATAGGTTGGTTTTTCAGGTAAAGTTCCATCCTTGTTATAGTTGTACCAAATCCCTTCTACAACCCCGTAAATATTAATGCGTTGGGTTGTTTTTCGAAATTGAATTTTTTGAATATCTTTATAAAAGAACTTATCATACTCTTTTCTTGAAACCTTTCGACTATAGTAGTGTTTCTCCCGATAGACAATTAGGTAATCATCATAAAACCAAATTTCGAAAGGTGAAGGAACTCTATGGCTACCACCAGTAAAAGTTAATCCGATAGCTAACACAATAAGCATAACTTGTGCTGACCAGTTCAGTTCACTAAATATATTATCTTGAAAGATAATGGATCCAAGAATAATAATACCCACAATAATCCAAGCAGCTTTTTTTAACCTGCCTAACCAGGGGTTATCATTTTTAGGGACTAATACTGCTTCATTAGCTTTTAATACATAATTTGGTTTTTCCATTCTTATAGTTTCCATTCCTGTACTCCTAACTAGTTTATTATTATCGATGAAATATATGGTTTCGTACTACTACTACTGATTGCCAGACTGCGACAGGCTATTCATAATATCGGTATCGATTGGAGATTGATTGGAAAACATATCCCTAATACCCTTAAATGATTTTGAAGTATCATCAATTAAGCTCTTAAAGTCCCCAACTTGTATGTGAGTTTCTCCAGGTAAATTCGCAACTGGGACCCTTACTAAAGCAATAATTCCAAGGCTAGTTAAGTTTAGCCCATTACTATTAAGTAAATTGATAGATGACAAAATATTTTTAGTTGATTTCACACTATCTATGGTGTTACTAAATTTCCAAAAATCTCCTTTGAGATTGTTTAAAAAATCGGTACCAAAGTTTTTTGCTGTACCACTGAAAAATTGCCAATCTCCACGTTGAATTGCTTTAGTTGTTTCTATCCATCCATTACCAATAGTTGTTTTTAACTTCCCAGTAAATGTATTAAGATTGGCATTGGTTAAAATATCCTTAACTTTAATACTATCCAAGCTAGCTGGATTTCCAGTCGCCCATTTAAATCCTTTCTTAGCAAGATTTCCAAGGCCACTAACAACTGTGACTATCGTACATACCGTATTTACAGCATCAAGAGTATTGGCGAAACCATGTAAAAAGCGGCTATCCTCTTGACGCATCGTATCTGATAAAGTATTTAATGAGCTTAACCGCCTTCCAGTAGCAGGGTCATCGGCTCGTGTAGCTTGATATGCTCGGCCCTCATTAGCCATATTCACCAAGCTATTCAATATCATAATTGAACCAGCTATGACACCAGCAATAACCACTAATAAGGCTCCACCCGTTATAACAGCAAGTGCTATCGTTGCAACTCCTAAGGCAAGTTCCACTGCAAAAACCAATATGCCTTTAAGAAGTTCTTTTCCACCATCCCAGTGAAACCAGTCACTAATGGATTGTTTAAAATAATCAAAACGTGCACTAAATTGATCCCTTACATCTCCCAACCAACGACCTATTGCTGTATCGTTACTAATTTTGGTAAAGAAATAGCTAATAGCATTGATTACCTTGTTATCCTTTATCCCATGATTTTCTTTAAATGTTGCTGTAAGTGATGAAACCTTCGTTCTTACGCTCTTATCTGTAGCTTGACATTGCTCTCTTAAATCGGTTAAATCCTCTGCATATCTATCGTACTTGGTCGATTGGTCTCTTAATTTAGAGATTTTACTACTTGCTCTACTTTTCGCAGTCGAGAGATTAGAGGACCATGGTCCATTGTAGCTGTTTAATTTACCGTAAACAGTTTTATCAATTGCATCTGCATAATTATCTAACCGCTTTGCAACAGATTTTGCCTCACTCGCAGCATTCCTTAGACTACTGTATGATATGGAAGCAATACTCATTTTCAACCACCACCAAATAAATTTCTTAAGAATTCTGCTCTTTCCTCTGCTTGCTTTTCCTTATATTTAGAATAATAATAATCCCGGTTTGCAATTGCTTGTGTTAACAGTTGATTCAAGCGTGAAATTTCGTCTTCCAAGCCATCTTGGGTTCTACTTAAATCATAATCTTGTGACACATTTTTTTCTTTTTTATTCAAATGGGTGTTTGCTTGGGAGGTGAAGTAAGAATTATGCCTGACCCCTTTTTTTAAATCATGTGTCAAATCCTCGTATTCAAAATTAACGTCCCAAATTTCATCATACAGATCGTAATTAAGATGATTTAAAATTCTTCTTAAGTCCCGTATATTATCCTCATAATCATCTACTTCATTTTTCTTCTTTCGGTAAAGATTATAATAATAAGAACTACTAGCCACCTTCCCTCACCCTTTCTTAACTATCCATCGCCATCTTAAACTGCTGACGTATCTGATCATCGGATGTTTCATAATCTGCCTCTGCTTGAACTAGCGCATCATAAATATCCTTTAAGGCATCTCCAAAATCATCAATTTTTCTAATCAAAAGTTTATATTGGGATTCAAATTCATCTCGGCCCTCTCCAACCCAGTTCTCTTTAACATGTTGTGTAATTTTAGAGACTTCTAGATTTACTGTTTTATACGACTCTACAATTTCCTTGATTTGTGTATGGGTTTCAAATATCCTTTCAGAATCAATCGTACCTGTAACAACCGCTTTACCTCCACTGGACACAACAAACACCTCACTTATTCAAAGATTTTTATTTTGGTATAGCCTGATCCTCCGAAACGATATCCATTAGATTTTTCAAAGGATGTTTCTGCCCGGAGTCTAGCAGGGACATCAAACACTTTACTTTCCAATATTGGAGCAAATAGAATCGCTTTTCGCTCGTCTTTGATAGTCTTCAATACCTCTGATGCATTAAAACCAACTGCTTCATTTTCCATTGTCGTTATTAGTACAAAAGCTAAAGCTTCGTTTGCTCCCTTAATTACTTCAGCAAATGATTTACTTTCGTTTCTGTCACTATTTATTCGCTTAAATACTTCAGTATTATTTAAAATTAGGAGTTTGTAGGAGTTATCTTCTAACTCATCTACCTCTTTTCTTCTTGAAATGTCCTCATTGAATTCATTTACAAACAGTAGTCCTTCTGCAGGATCACTCGTATATTTCTGTACAAATCCAAAGGACGTAAATTCTTTGAGTGACTTCGATTTATCATCAATGACGGTAGCTTCGATATGATGGAAAATAATTGTTTCACTTAGCATACGAAGCAAATTGATGGTAAACCGTTCTTTGCTCTCTTTATCTCCTATTAGAGTCATGGAGCCACTAGTATTTAAATCGAGTGTAGAATAGGCTACCTTTTCATAATCCATTCCGATAGGTAAAATACCCTTCTGTTTAAATGCATCGCCATCTGTTCGTAATGCTTCTGGAAGGGTTAGCTTTTCAGGTACCATTGGTATCGTACGAGCTTGGGTAGTACAATCAGTATTTCGTGTTTCAATAAATCGTTTCAGTTCCTTACTTCTTCCTGCTTCTTTCGCATTGCTACCAAATATTGCAACTTGGTATTCTAGAATTCTTTTATCTAACATTAGTAGTCCTCTACCAGCTGTGTCTTTCGGTGTTTGCTTGTTATGACCAAAGGCATTACTATATTCAGCCTTATCGTTACAATTGAGTACAAGCTTCCTTCCAAAGTTACCTTGGGTTCGGTAATTTAGCGCATTCGATGTTGCTGACGCAATGATAAATGATATTCCTACCCCTTGTGCTTCTCGGCTAAGGCTATTTAGCTCATCCGCCTGGTTCGGGAAATATTCCTTAAAGGCAGCCATATTATCAATCACTACAACAACCATCGGAATATCGGTGTATCCAGCATCCAAGTATGCAGAGAAACTACCTACACCTTTACTGGAAAGGATTGTTTTTCGTTCTACTACCATGGAATTCAGAAGCTTAAAGAGATTTTTACATTTCTCTTCTTCATTTGATAGAACAACACCACCGACGTGTTTAGAGTTTTCAAAGGTTTTCAATACCATACTGCCGCAATCAATGATATACAGATTCACTTGAGAAGGATCGTATTTTTTGATTAGCCCGTAAGTAAGAGTTTGCAACATGGTCGTTTTTCCAGTTTGAGCGGAACCAACAAGGTATACATTTTCCTTCGATGGTTCGATAACAACCTGGCCTTGACGCTGTTGTTCTGGGTCATCAAACACCCCGATTGGAACAGAAATGTTCAGGTCGTTATTCGTGCTGTAATCAAGGGTATCTGTATTAATTACATCTGGTAGTGACGGTAAGCAAATACCTGGAAGTTGTTTAATTCCTTTCACTGCACAATAGTCGTGGACATAGTCAACGATTGCTTCTAGCTGGCTCTTTGTTTCCACTGCTGCCTGTGTTTTTCGGTTGGAATAGACAAGTTTTTTCTTTCCCCAAATATTACGTTCATACAGTTCAAAAATTCTCTCATTCATGTCGTTTCCACTAGGAACATGGCCACCACTATAAGCTGATTGGAACAAGTCAAATATTTCATTGTTTCCAACTTGGAAGTAAGCTCTACCAGGCTCCACAATTTCTGCAGCAAGAGGTGTTTTGATTACCTCAGTACTATCTTCTCTCGTTTGAACCTTTAGACATAATTTAAATTTAGAGTTACTCCATATTTGGTTATCAACCACACCAGCTGGTTTTTGTGTTGCTAGGATGAGGTGTATCCCTAAAGTTCGCCCAATACGAGCAGCAGAAATAATCTCTTTCATAAAGTCAGGATGCTCAGCTTTCAGTTCAGCAAATTCATCGACAACCATAATGAGATGTGGCATCGGAGTATCAACCTTGTTAGATTTATATAGCTTGATATAATCATTAATATGATTGACACCAGCCTCGGAAAACATTTCTTGTCGCTTCACTAACTCCGCTTTAATCGATAATAAGGATCGGTTAATTTCTCTTCCATCAATGTTAGTAATAGTTCCTATGAGATGCGGTAGATTTTTGAACTGATTTGCCATTCCACCACCTTTAAAGTCGATAATGACAAAACCAACTTCATACGGATGGAATAAGGATGCCATGGATAGAATGTAAGTCTGAATGATTTCACTCTTTCCTGAACCAGTCGTACCAGCAACTAATCCATGTGGTCCATGTGCTCCCGCTTTGTCACTTATATCTAGATAAACTACCTCGTTCTTCCGCTTCACTCCAAGTGGAGCAGCCATACTGTTATATACCAAGGAAGAATCCCATCTACCTGTTAAATCCAAATCCTCAACTGACATAATCCCCAATAACTCAAACATCGATATATTTTTGGTCAATTCCCCTTCTAATGAAACTTCATCAACCGTAACCGCACCAAGCTTGAGTGCAATATCTAAGGCGGTGTTCGTCGGGATTTCCGGATAGTCGAAAGTTAACACATGGTCCCCTTGTTTTGTGTGTAGGACTTCCCCTTGCTTGGAATTTATCCGAATAATCTCTGTACAACCTTGTGGCAACATTTCTTCATACTCTTCAAAGAATACAAACGTAAAACCATATTCATGACAATTTTTTATATATTTGGAAACAGGATGCGTACGGATTACCGATGCATCCGTTACAAAAACAACATAATACTCTTCCCAATCCTCTGAGTCTTTTCCCCGTTTTGTATTCTCTCTAGCGTTAAGGATAATGTACAGATTTTCTAGTAATACATTCATGCTTTCTTCATCGTAAATAATATTTTTCACGTCCAGCTGGTCGTTCTCAACATTATGCAACCACCTGACCCAGCTCATTTCTTGCACATTATTGTCATTAAGGAGATAGACAAACTTTACATCACCATAGTAATGGCGGATTGCCAAATCCAAGGTAATATTCTTAATAATTTTCCCGAGGTCTGACTTTTTGCCAACGACACCAATACCACTAGAAGCATGGAAATCTGAAATAATAGGTGCATCCTCGATATATTTAAATTGTTTCGTTACTCGTTCCGGAAGTGTAGCTAACGGATCTTCCAGATCGATGATTTCTTGTTTGTTGAACTTAACTTGGTTGCTAGATTCGATGCGCCCCTTCCCTAAATACACTTGTAAAAAGTCAGCATCTTTGGTAGATTTTTCAAACAATCTTCTACCAAAGTCGTAAACTTCTTTCATACTATTTTCAAGAGACTCATAAATTAAATTTCTAATTTGCAGCTCTTTTTCACGAGCCTTTTCGATTTCTTCCTGTTTTTCCACTATATATTGTTGGTATCTTTCAATTCTTTCCGCAGTTTCTTCCTTGTATTTTTTCGTTTCGGAAAAGTAGGTTGCAACGGACATAAACGCACCCATGGACATCGCAATCGCACTGTAAACAATAAATATACTTCCTCCGCCAATTAACCCTCTTAGAATGAGAATTGCCGCTAACATAACTAATGCTGGTATAAGCGATAATAGTAAATTTCTCCTCGGCTTATTCGGTTTATTTTCCGGATTTTGAATCTCTAATTCGATTTCTGGAATTTCATATTGAATCCGTGTGTTACGATTAAATTTCGGATAAACTAATTGAGTTTTTTGTTCAAATCGGTCTTCATAGCTAAAGTGATGAATCGTTACATTCTCACTAGCTGAAGTATATAAGTTCCCTTTTTTAAAATAAAAACTATAGCCAACAACCGCGAAAAAATCATAGTCATGAAGCTCTTGTTTCTTCTCTATACGCCACCCATTGACGAAAACACCATATTTCGTGTTGTTATCGATGATATACCACTTACCATTTTCAAATGATAGAGTCATGGAATCCGTATCTAGAAATTCATCACGGATAGAAATATCACAAGAAGCCTCGCCTCCGATGCGCAGTTGCTTGGCGCCAGCTATATCAATAATGCGATTGTACGCTTTCTTTTCATAATCGAAGTCAATCATGAAGGACAGGGTAAAGACTTCATTTCCTGATTCTTGATATTTTAAAACTAGTTCATCCCCATGATGGAGCTGTTTGTTCATCAGTTTACGAACATCACCAAGAGACAAATATAAATTGTCAGAGACTATTAGATTCCAACTATCCTTATGCTTGGTAAGTGTTAGTTCGACCTGACCAAAGAACAATTCTTTTCGCAGACGCACATCACAATCTAGTCCCGTTCCTATTCGTAACTCACTTGTATCAGAAGCAATTTCAACTTCTTTATATACATTTTTATTTGATATCATTAGTTTGTATCTGCTCAGCATTTGCTTCTCCTACTTATAGAATGTTTATAACCGTCCCGTTCCGAACCCCAAATTCGGACAACAGTTTATTTCCCTTCAGTAAAGCAATCGGATTTTCTGCTCTCAAGTAGCAATTTTTCACATTCGAAACATCTATGCCTAAATCGTAAGCGGTGTTCAGAGCAATGACGAACTCATTTGCGGATATATCAAGAGGTACCTCTAAATCAACAGTAAATTTTCGTTTATGAATTTTCAGGATTACAATTGCTTTCTCATCAGCCATGATTTTCCCCTCATAATACTAAATATGATATTCTTTGGACTCCACTATCTATTGAGAAGTCTTCACATTTCATCTGATCATAGTTTTCAAAGTGCGTAATATAGTCATTCACTGTGAAATGAATTTCTGATGAGACCAATGCATTGTCTCGGTCTTTTTTAAAATCATTGCAAACATAAATATATTTTTCTGAAGTAACGCCATCGATGTTACTGACTAAAGCATTTGTTGCATAAGCAGAGATTCTGTCTTGCTTTGTTACTACGATTACTTTGTCAGCCAAATTGATTAACGTAGCCTTATCCTCATCAAATGTCGATTCGGCATCAATAATGATGTAATCATACGCTTTCGAAGCCTTTGCCGATTTAATAATTGTTTCAAAGATGGAATATGGCAATCCCAACGACATCAATGGTGCTTTGAAGGGTGGAAGATAATGAAATACTTCCCTTCTTATCACATGTTTGATTTGGTCATATATATATTCATCTGCTGTTGCAAGTTTAGAATAGAAATCGGCTGCAGTAATGGCACTTTGGTTTTCCAATAATGCCTGAAAATATTGCAATCTAGCAGCGTTTATGTATAACACCCGCTTGTAACTTTTTGTTAAGCAATGACTCATGCCAAGTGCAAGTGTAGTCTTACCAACCCCACCTGAAGCCGAGTATACAAGTACCGTTTGGCACTCTTCTAGCTTCTCTGAATTCTGAAGCGCCGCAGAGCTTTTTCCAACGATTTCATTAAATATGACTTTAATACTTGTATATTTGAAGATACGAACAACCGCTAAATCCTCTGTTATTCCATGCTCATTATGTTCTGTCATCATGAAAATATGATTTATATTATGGCGATGAAGCGTTTCACTATAAAATTCCTCACTAATGACAAGAATATCTACTTTCTGAGGGGTAGAAAACAACTCCTCAAAATACCGTTTATCGGTAATAATCTCCAGATTAACTTTATTAAAATATTCTTCTACAAATTTAAGCTGTAGAGGAGATATATATTTTTCATCGCTATCTGCAATAATTATTCTTGGTTTATTCATATTCTTTTCTCACCTGTCCATCATACGAACTCGAAAATCAGTGTTTGCTAATCGAATAACATCGCCGTTTTTTAACCCCACAGGTTCAAAGGCTTGAAGTCGTACGTTATTTAAGTACGTGCCGTTTGTACTTTGTAGGTCTTCTAACTGGAAGCCTCTACTTGTCTGGGTTATCTTACAATGGGTTCGGCTAATGGCACTATTAAAAGAAATCACTCCATCCGCATCAATCGTACTTTTACCAATGATAAACGTTTCTTTATTCACTGATAGTTCGAGAGTTTCTGGAGCATTTAATGCTTCAAGTATCATTGGAACCTTACTCTCATAACTTTCCTTTTCAGTTCTTGGGGTACTATACATTATTCGACTTACTAAAGCTTCGAGCGGAAGTGTACCATTAGAAAGTCCTGTATAAAAATCACTTATTCTTTGAGAACGAAGTGTTGGGAGGCTATTTATAAATTGGACTAAACTCGTTCTAAATTCCGTCTCGAAGGTTGCGTAATCCTTAAATTCACGAATAGTAATTGGGACATAGATCAGACCAACCGATAGATTGCTTGGATGAATAAAGATGTGATCAAAAGAGATATCAATCTTTTGATACGATAAGAAACCATTATTCTTAACCTCTATTATGGCGTTCAGTAGATTAACCATAACCGTCTTAAACCCTTTATCATCCAGTGTAGGTAACATAGATGAAAAGGTTTTATACTCGGATGTCAAATAATACAATTCAATCTTTCCGTTGTACATCATTTGCATGCACTTAATAAAACCGGTATTATACTGACTTTGCAATACTTTGTATTCAGTTAGTGAAAAGTCGTTATTATCATGAAGAACATACGCAATATTAGCATTAGAACCACTGGTTATATTGCGAATTGCTCCATACTCCGTTAATACTCCCATTACATACACCTGCCACACGGCGTTAACCGTATTTATGTCGTTTGAAATATTGTTATGATGTTAGATAATTACTCTTTATATAAAAATGTTTTGATTGTATAAATATTTTGTGTTGGATCTTCGAGGGTCCTTCTGAGGCAATCTGAGTTGTTTCGATTCGGTATCCATAACTTAAAAGCTTTACACAGAATTATGTATCCTAAATAATGTATTTTTTAGACCGTAAGTTTCATTACAATTCTACCATAGAATTTTTTTAAGTTGTTGTTCTTTTCTAAAAATTGAGTCAAAGGTCGCGGATGGGATTAAATGGAAAGTTAAACAAGCAGGAAAAATATCCCATTCCTTATGGTTGATAGGGCTATAGCATTAGGTGCAACGACCCACTAACGTTTCAACTTACTTCTTGTATCATTCTATTTCCACTCTAAACTTGTAATATACTATATAAAGCAGCTGGGAGTTTCTTATGGAATCCTATGTGTGGGGCACACTCATCTTTATCTTGGAGTGAATTATAAGTAATCAGAAATTAAATTGAATACTTGAGATAGAGCGAAAATTATTGTGAAAGATGGAAATATAAACGGAGATTTATATGAATTGCAAGAATATGAATGAGAATTAAACATACAGCTACAGTCCAAAGGAATTATTGATATTGAAGAAGTAGAACCGCGATATTAGAGATTAGTGGATATATTAGTACTTGAGGGACAAAGAACCTATTCCCCTTTCCTTTTTATTGTTATAATATAGGGTGAGAATATAGTGAGTGGATGTGAAGTAGATGATTGATATACACAGTCATATTTTACCTGGATTTGATGATGGAGCGGTTGATCTTTCTGAAAGTTTGAATATGGCCAGAGCAGCTGTTAACGAAGGGATCCACACCATTGTTGCTACACCACACCACCAAAACGGTTATTATTTTAATCCCAAAAACGATATCGAATACCATATATTGGAGTTAAATAATAAATTGCAGGAAGCTAACATTCCACTTACTGTCCTTCCTGGCCAAGAAATCAGGATCAATTTGAATATCATTAACGAAATATTATCAGGTATAATTGCACCAATAAATAATACTAGGTATCTTTTCATAGAACTCCCTTCTTGGGAAGTCCCCATTTTTACTGAGCAAGTAATATACGAAATTCAACTTAACGGTTATATACCTATAATAGTCCATCCAGAACGTAATAGAAAATTAGCTGAAAATCCTTCCATTCTTTATAACTTAGTTAATAAAGGTGCCCTTACTCAGATAACTGCATCTAGTCTTACAGGTAATTTCGGTAAACCCATACAAAAATTTGCCCATCAACTTATAGAACATCATTTAACACATTTTATAGCATCTGATGCTCATAACATTACTAATAGGGGATTTCACATGCAAAAAGCCTATAATATTATAAAGAAGACCTACGGAACAGAGATATATTATATGTACCTGGAAAATTCAAAGTTATTGATTGATGGACAGTACGTTATTAGAAACGAGCCTCAAAAGATATTGAAGAAGAAAAGAATAAGGCGTTTATTCTAAATTCATGCTATATTCTATTCACTTTATTTCCCTAAGTTTCATTGCTGATTCTTAGAAAAGTGATGATTGAACTGAACCAAGGTGAACAAGATTTAATTCTAATCTCTAAAACCTATGTCAACCTCTTAAGAACCCTATAATTCGAGTAACATTTCATTACTTTACCACATAGAATCTCATAAGCATTATAATTTATGTACCTCCTCTCTTAGGAATACTTGTTACTTACTGATTTTGATGAACAACTTACTCCTTTTCTATTCCACTTATGAAATGGGAAGATAACAAAAAAAAGACCAAGCACAATCAAATAATTTGTTTACAGGTTGATTAGTGCCCGGTTTTAACTTTGAGTAATTCCGTCGATTCATTACTTGGTATCATCGTGATTTGAACTTTTAATAAAAATTATAATTGCTAAGTATATCTGGTAAACTGATTTCTCAGACTTGAAGGTAGAATTGATTTGCAACTCACGGAAATTCACTATCTCTATTCGTCTCATTATGATTTCACACTACTTTTGTTAAATTCACTTGCTGCATATTTAACAAAATAAAGTCTTTATTAGAAAAATCGAATCTTATGTATTTATAATACAAGTATGTTATTTAATTATTAAGTCTAAAAGTTATCCGTTCTCTTCCAATATCCAACAATACTTCATATTCTTCAGTTAAAAAATAATACATGTCACCTGTAGTTGAAGAAAGACTTGCTAGTGGCTTTAGATCTTCAATTACTTGACTATTCAAGTTTATGTTCCTAACTTCAATACCATATGATAATAAATCTTCATTGATTAAATAAGAAAAACTATAATTACTGTATTCTAAACTTGATACACCAACTTGATTTTCAATTACATCAGTTAGTCCCTGTACATTATCTTCTATTATTTCGGTATTCTCATTTAAGAATAAAAAGAAAAAACCATATGATTGTTCAAACATATCCGGAAACAACGGTAAAAAGACTTCGAGTCCAACTTGTGAGAAATGTTCATCCTCTGTTATTACTGCTTGTTCACGACTTACATAACCATCACCATAGGGCGTATTAATTTTATAAATCGAACCATAAACCTCATCTTCAATGAATATACTTGTTGAATCAAAACCACCAGTGTGAACTGGTGGTTTGCTCTGCGGCTGGAAGCCTCTATTACCGGCCTCGGCCTTAAAGGCC